>NZ_AP042406.1:0-1402993 GCF_055398255.1 Sulfophobococcus zilligii
GGGTGTTGTAAGCGCTGTTGGAAGAACACTATCAACTCAGCAAGTATTCCTAGAAGACTTAATCCAGACAGATGCAGCAATAAACCCGGGTAATAGTGGTGGACCACTAATAAACCTCGAAGGAGAAGCCATTGGCGTGACAACGGCAATTATACCCTTTGCTCAGGGAATAGGATTTGCAATTCCAATAAACACCGTTAAGAGATTTATAAAAATGATTGAAAGATATGGAAGACCAGTCCACGCATGGATAGGAGTATATGTAATGCCAGTTAACCCCACTCTCTCAGCACTATATAATATACCGGTATCCGAGGGCCTACTAGTAGTGAGGGTTATACCCGGGTCTCCAGCCGAGAGAAGCGGCCTCTTAGAAGGAGATATAATTGTATCAGCAAACGATAAACCAACAAAGAAAACAAGTGATCTTAGAAGCGTTATTGAAGACAGCATCGATAAAAGTCACGTCGAGTTAGAAGTAGTAAGGGGCTCCAAGCGGTTTAAATTGAAAACAGGAATAATTATCCAATAATTTTTTCTCCTTCTAGAATTCAACAAGCAAAATTACTGGAAATACTACTATAATAAAGAACACTGTTAAAACAGCAATAATTAACGCTGTATCCTCGGGACGCCACCCGTGTTTCTCAGCGACAACAGCGTTCATAACTGCAGGCGGCGTCATAGAAACCAATACTAATTCAAAAGTATCTATTTTATTAAATCCTCCTAGAAAAGCTATAGCAAGTGCTAGTATAGGGGCAGTTATAAACCTATACAACCCTGTAACTAATAATTCTGTTTTAACTCTACTAACCCCTCTCAATCCAACTGGTATACGTAAACCCATTACATAGGTTGCAGTGTAGCTTAAAAGCGTACTACTCCACCATAAGTGTGAGGATAGTATGCCGATGTAGTCTGGAAGAGTATAATGTGTAATTATCCCGGCGAGAAAACCTATTAATGCAGTAGAACCCAGAATGTTCCTTGTGATGACTCTTTTATTTCTAACTGTGAGTTCTGGGAGCAAAACATTCAATACAACTGTTATTACACCGAAGACAGCCGCTACTTCCACTCTCCCCAAGACGGCTTGGCATAATGGGTAGCCGAGAAATACACTATTTGGAAACGTTGAAACAAGGAAGAGGTTTATTCTCTCATTAAATCTTCCTTTGAGTAGTGTAAAGTATACTAGGAGTATGAATAGTAGAAAGTAAAGTAGGATGAAGTGGTCTTTGTCTTTAACTCCTCTATTTAGGAAAACAGTGAAAAACGCTAATGGCATTATAAAATAGTAGATGGACTTAACGAGTAATCCAATCATCAGCTTGTAGAGACCAGTCTTCTTTAACAAGCCTTCTAGTATAATTCTTGAAGCGTAACCCAAACCCATAACGAAGAGAAACAAAAAGATCTGCTCCAAGAGTCACCCCCCTTAAGTAAAACATGCCTGGCTAAATAAACCTAAATGTCTTGTAAGTAATATATTGTCCACACCATGTAGATAAAGTATTTTATCTACACCTATATATTTATGAAGGGTGATTAGGTTTTGAATTGGAGAAACGAGTTGTTTGAGTGGTTAAAGAAGATAACTGAGATACCCGGCCCTAGTGGTAGAGAAGATGGTGTTAGAGAAGTAGTAGCAGAGTTGTTAAAGCCATATGTAGACAAGTTGTGGATTGACTCCTGGGGTAACTTGATTGGTTTAAAGAAGGGTGGTGGCGAAGGAAAAATAATGATTGCTGCACACATGGATGAAATAGGGTTGTTTGTATCCCACATAGAAGACGATGGATACATTAGAATACTACCCATTGGAGGAGTTATAGAGAGAGCTCTACTCTACCAGCGTGTATTATTGAAGACACGTGATGGGAGAATAATAAGAGGTGTTATTGGACTCAAACCACCACACGTTGCTAAGCCAGAAGAACTACAAAAAGTACCGGAGATCAAAGAGTTATTTGTAGATATTGGCGCGTCGAGTAGAGAAGAAGTTGAAAAACAAGGTATACGTGTAGGAGACATACTAGTCTACGAGCGTGATTTAGCACCACTACTAGGCTCTAGAGTTACTGGTAAAGCAATAGACGACCGTGTTGGAGTAGTAGCAATGCTCAAAGCAGCCCAGCTCATCGAGAACCCCAAAGTAGACGTCTACTTCGTTGCAACAGTCCAAGAAGAAGTTGGATTGAAAGGAGCGAGAATGACGGCATTCTCCATATCGCCAGATGTTGCACTAGCAATAGATGTAACAATAGCGAGTGATGTACCAGGCGTAGCAAAGGCGGAGTGGTATACGAGACTCGGTAAGGGCCCGGCAATCAAGATCGCTGATGGTAGAAGCGCGACTGGTTTAATAGCACACCCGAAAGTAATAGACTTCCTGGTTTCACTAGCAGACAAGTACAAGATTCCATACCAGGTAGAAGTAGCAGCTGGTGGAACCACTGATGCCAGTGCAATAGCACTAAACAAAGAGGGTGTTCCAGCTGGCACTCTCTCAATACCAGCGAGATACATTCACAGCCCAGTCGAAGTAATAGACTTAGACGATGTATACAACACTGCACTACTAGCAAAGTACTTCGCAGAAGAAGTAACAACCGAGTGGCTTAGAGAAGTAAAGGGTAGAGTATTAAAGTAGCTATATATAATCCAACTCTCCGTTTTTTACCACTGCACACTTACTTAGAGAATGCTCTACTATTCTATCCAAGTCTAGAATATGTAGTACTCTAAACCCCTTTACAACGAAGTAGTCCGAGAGTATCTTCCTGTGGCAAGCCCATGGAGACCTCTCACTACACATTAATACAGTGGTTTTCACAGAGGCTATTTCAACGAGTCTACTCAATAAGGGCTTTAAATCACTACGTCTAGCTATATATGTAGCGTAGGCTCTAAAACCAGTTGACTCGAAACAACCCGCTATACCATAATTTTCTACGTCTACTCCGAACTTTCTATAGCCACCCAGCTCGGGGAGCCATATGTATTCAATCCCTGCTTCTCTCAGTAGACTTGCAAGGTTTAAACCACTATATTCAGGTAGAGTCCTAGACTTATTCCACCTGCGGACATCTATGAGAACACTGACTCCGAGATCGATGAGTACCCTTTTAAAATCACCTACACCCCATCCACCATAGCCAATAGTATATATTGTCTTGTCCATACTCCACGCCCATCTAACCCAGTTTGATCCACGTAGTAGTTGATAAATACAAACCAAGTATTTGACAACAATGAATTATTGTAATCTATATAGTCCCTATATAGTGAATGTAGACATTATATAGTTGATATAGGTGAAATATATAGACCAAGTACCAATTCTACTATTAAACGGGGAGTAGAATGAAAAGACACGTAGGAGCTATAAGTAAAACCACTGTAATACTGGTTTTATCCCTCGTGGTAGTAGCTATACTCGGCGTATTATTCTACAACTTTGTAAATCCATCTCCACAGTCAACAGCTACAACACCCACTACTCCACTTTCAACTCCAACAACTACTACATCCACTACTACGACTACGACGCCTAGACCCCAGGTAATTCTCTCGGGTGCAGGTGCATCTTTTCTAGCGCCCCAGATGTTTGAGTGGGCTAGGTTATTCAAAGATGTAAGTGGTATCAAGGTTGAATATCAGAGTGTGGGTAGTGGTGCTGGTAGAGATATGTTCTTTAATAAAGTAGTCCACTTCGCTGGGAGCGACCCGCCCCTCTCCAAGGAGCTCTACAATAAGTACAAGGGCGAGGTAATGCAGATCCCGGTTGTTGTAGGTGCCGTGGCAATAGTATACAATATACCCGATCTACCAAGAGAAGCCACGTTGTGTCTAAGTGGCGAGGTATTAGCATTGATCTACAAGGGAGAAATCAAGTATTGGAATGACGATAGAATAATAGCTATTAACCCAGAGCTCAAAAACGTTCTCCCAAGAGAAGAGATCATTGCAGTCCACAGATCTGATTCAAGCGGTACAACTTCAGTATTCACTACATATCTCAATAAAGTAGCCCCTAGTATGTGGAGTAGAGAACTAGTGGGATTCACGGTTGACTGGCCCGTCGATAGGGTTGGTAGAGGTGTGGGTGGAAAAGGCAATGAAGGAGTAACTCAGGTTGTAAAGACTACTCCGTACTCTATTGGATATGTTGAACTAAGCTATGCTGTAACTCAAAACCTACCTATAGCCGCCATTAGAAACTCGGAGGGAGTGTGTGTTAAACCCACAGTAGAAACTGTTCAAAGCACACTTGTCAATACAGCTAGACAACTCCCTCAATCACCACTAGATGATTGGAGTGACGTATTATACACTATGTTAAACGCTGAGGGCAGGAATTCATATCCCATAATAAGCTTCTCATATATATTCGTATATAGAAAGTATCCAGACGCACAAGTAGTCCAGGCATTGAAGGAGTTTATAAAGTGGATATTAACCGATGGCCAGAAACACATGGTTCCAGGCTATCTACCACTACCACGCGAAGTCGCCGAGATAGGTTTGAAGGCAGTCGAGTTACTTGAAGTCGGCTAGGTGAGTAAATATGTTTTTCTCCAAGTCAGATAAATACCTTTTTTACTTGACTCTTCCCTTAATGGGAGGCGTGCTAGGCCTCCTAGTAGTCCTCTTTTCTATGATTTTAACTCAATCGTGGCCTTCACTCCAGCGCTTTGGTTTATCACTCTTTACAGATAGTGTTTGGAGGCCCTCGGATGATCCCCAGAGAGAGTTGTATGGCCTCTTTACCCCGATAATGGGTTCTTTGTATGTTTCAATACTTTCAACCCTGATCTCAGTGCCCATTTCGATTTGTTTACTCTTTACAATTATCGAGATACTACCTAGGTATCTAGGCACACCGCTTAGATTTATCGTTGAAATAATGGGTGGACTTCCAACAGTGATTTATGGATTGTGGGGTTCAACTACACTCGCTCCTATTTTAAGAGATCACGTTATGAAGCCGCTATATAGCTATCTAGGTTTTATTCCATTGTTTTCTTGTAAACCCCTCACCGGGCACTCTATACTAACTGCTAGTATAACACTAGCTATTGCTACAACTCCATATATGACAGCGCTCCTCATAGAGGGGTATTATTTAATACCTAGTAAGTATAAAGAGGGTGCTTATAGCCTGGGAGCCACTGACTACGAAGCCTTTAAACTAATGATTGGTATATTAAAGCCATATGTAGTTGCAGCTTCTCTCCTGGGTTTCAGTAGGATTCTAGGTGAGACAACTATTGTTGCATTAACGGTAGGTAATTCTATGAGGCTTAGTCTATGTCTTTTCAATCCAACCTACACAATACCCTCGCTCATAGTAAGCCAGTTTGAAAGTGCTAGGCTCTACGAGTACGCCTTGTCGGCTTTGTATGCTGGGGCCTTGATACTATTGATTACTGGTTTAATAGCTGCTTACATTGGGATTAGACTAGTCTACTGGTGGAGGGAGAGGATATATGTATAGATCTCTTCCTACGAGGAAAATCAAGAACTATGTTGCAATATCCATAATGACTATAATATCCATTCTCTACGCGATTCCCTTGTTTTCAATAATATATACAGCGATTGAAAAAGGCGGCCCTGTATTATTAGAAGCTGGATTTAACTTCCTCGTTGATCTACCACCAACACCTCTCAGTACACGTGTCGGGGGCATAGGGCCCGCACTAGTAGGGTCTCTTCTAGCATCAACACTGGCAATAGCGATATCAGCCCCTATAGCGTTTCTAATGGCTTTTTACGTCGTTGAGTTTCCCAAACACCCATTTAGCAAGATGTGTGAGGTTGTAGTGAGAGCGTTTTCTGGAGTACCATCGATAGTTGTTTCTATGTTTATATATACTACGATAGTTATAGGTATGGGAAAACAGTCGCTCCTTGCAGGTGCTCTTTCTCTTGCAATTGTGACTCTACCATACGCCTATGTCTACTTTACCTCGGCGTTTAAGTCTATACCTAGCAGTCTGAGAGAGGCTGCTGATGTCTCTTGGAATGAATAGAGTAAAAGCATTAATACACGTATATATCGGTGTTTCGAGGAGGAGTTTGACTACTGGGCTTTTAATGTCTTATATAAGGGCATTTGGAGATACTGCCCCACTATTGTTTACAATGGGCTTTTTAATAAACGACGTCTACGCTGGACTACTACAACAGAGCAATGCTATACCGTTAATGATATTCGTGTATGCTTTATCACCCTACGAGAACTTTCACAGAGTGGCGTGGGGTGCTACACTCGTCCTCTTAATGATATACCTAGTCTCGTTTACAGTATCCAGGATTCTCGTGAGAGGTGTTAAACTATGAGTGTCTATGCAGTAGAAGTAGAAAACCTCTACTTAAAGATTAAAGGCGTTGAAATACTGCGCGGGGTATCTCTACAAGTGAGACGTAATAGTATATTTGTTTTAATGGGTCCCAGCGGATCGGGAAAATCCACTTTTCTAAGAGTACTCAATAGACTAATAGACTATATAGACGGAGTTGAATTAAAGGGCTCGGTCAGAGTCCTAGGAAGAGACGTCTATGACACTGATCCATACGAGCTTAGAAGGAGAGTCGTAATGGTGTCTCAAGAGCCAAATCCATTCCCCCATCTAACTATATACGACAACGTTGCACTACCAGCTAGACTAAACAAAGTTGTTAGAAACAAACGCGAACTAGATGAATTGGTTAAATGGGCCCTAGAAAAAGTAATGCTCTGGGATGAAGTCAAAGACAGACTCAAGAGCTATCCCCACGCATTGAGTGGTGGCCAGAGACAGAGGCTTTGTCTAGCTAGAGCTTTAGCGGCTAAACCCGAAATACTACTACTCGACGAGCCAACAGCCAACATAGACCCCGTTAACACAGTGAAAATAGAAGAGTCGTTAAAGAGCCTGAAAGACGAGGTTACAATTATCATGGTTACACACATGCCACATCAAGCAGCCAGAGTAGCAGACTACGTAGCACTCCTCCACAGTGGCGTCATAGTTGAAGATGGGCCAGCAGTAGATGTTTTTATGAATCCCAAGAGCGAGGTGACTAGTAGGTTCTTAAGGGGTGCACTCTAATGATAGATGATAGAATACATAGTCTCATAGGACTCGAAGAGAGAGTAAGAAAAATCCACGAGATAACACTGGAAATGCTTAGGAAAACACATAGACTAACTAATCCAGGGAGTAGTAATATACGTGAAGAGCTAATCAGAGAGTTGGAAGAGGAAGCAACCCTACTAGAGTTTCTCAAAGAAGCCGTTACAAAGGCTCTACTTGAATACTCTATTAGATATCAACCACTTGGCAGAGACTTCAAAAGAATCCATGCACTCTTAGATGTAGTCTACGATATGTACAGAATTGGTAGGTATTGTAGAGAAATAGCATTAACAGATAAATACATTTCAAAACTCAGTGATGAATCCCTCAGGGATTTAGAGGGGCTAATAGAGCTTGCTATTACAGCCTATGAGAATGCATACAAGGCATTCTTCAATGAATGCAGACCATGCGTCAACGTCGTCAAAGAAATCGACGAGAAAATAGATAAGACCTACCTTGATTTCCTCAGAGAAGTAGGTAGCATGCAAGTAGTGAGTAATAAAATAGTCGCTAAAACACTAGTTTTAAGACACATAGAGAGAATAGTTGACCACTCTGAAAACATAGCAAATAAATCCATTAACTCAATGTAGATAGACTTTTAGATTTATTAGGATGATACTTTTCTTTTATTATTGACGGATTGGTGAAGAACTGGCTAGGCCCTGATCTGTGATGTCTCATATACTTCTTGTATTTAAATACTTAAATACTAAATTACACTAGAGGTGCTATGCTTGGAGAGATTTGTTTATGTATTAGTGGCGATTCTTTTTCTCGCGCTTCTTGTTTCAATAGTACTAGTAATTGAATTATGGATTGAGAAGAGATCACTAGAAGCAGAGAATAATTTATTGAAAAAACAACTGAATGAAACAGAGAGATATATGTATGAATTATGGGTTAATTACACTAAGCTAGCAGTAGAAAACAAAATGCAATTAGAACACATATACTACTTGGATAAAGTAATAGAAAACTTGACTAGTACACTGAATAATATAACTATTACTCTCTCAGAATATACTTCACTACCTCTCTCATTTAAAAGAGTTTTAACACTAGATGAAGTCCTCGCTACTAAATGGTATGTCGAAGCAGCTGGCGTTATTGAGACTAGTCCATGGGACTCTTATAGAAACCTCTATATATGGGTATCTTCGAGTATTAGATACACCTATGACCCATTAATTCCTGTTCCATACTGCGAGTTCCTGGCAAATTCTAGTTGTATACTACGCTACAACATAGTAGACGACTACGTGCAACCACCATCTTATACACTGCTATATAGACAGGGTGACTGCGAAGACATGGCCATATTATTATACGCTATGATAAAATACTACGAGTTATTTATTCACAAGTCGGAATACATTGTCTGGATTGCTTCAATAGTGTTTGAAGACTACACGGGACATACTGCAATTATAATACCAGCTGTCGGTGGAAAAATAGGAGTACTAGACCCTGCTGGAAGATATATGACTATGGATATACACGGCTTGCTTGTAGCAAAACCCGTTAGAGAGGAACTAGAAAACTACTCGAAGTGGTGGGAGGCTCGTGGAGGTATAAAAACCATTACTCTCTACCGAGTAGACGTTGTAAGCAGGGTATACTATATAGATGCCATGGGCACACTAGAGGAGATAATAGAATATATTGAGTCAACATATTGAAAAAAGAATTATTTACCAGCTACTCTCACGTTTTTGATCCATAACGTGGGTGTTGAAGTATTCATTACTGTAACGTTGTCTCTACCAATACCTCCAAGGTTTTGCGATAGCCACTCGTATATATTGCCGCCGATAACCACTCCTTTTACTGGTTTAACTATTTCTCCGTTTTCAACGAGTAATCCATGTGTAACTGTTGCTTTTACGTTTCCAGTGAAGGGGTCGCTCATCCAGTAGCCAATAACCTCGTATACTACAATACCCTTCTTTACATCTCTTATAAAGTCTTCGAGCTCTCCACTACGTGGTTCTAACACGAGATTAGTAAATCCTGGTAGGGGCTGTGCGGCTGGGTGGCCTCTTAACCCGTTTCCAGTGGACTCGGTGTTCATTCTTCTAGCTGTATAGTAGCTGTGGAGTACTATACTGAATACTCCCTTGTCTACAACTCTCTTTGTATAAGTAGCTATTCCCTCATCGTCAAAGCCTCTAGAGCCTGTTCCTCCATGTAGTAGTGGATCGTCTATTATTGATACTTCTTCGCTGAAGACTTTCTCCCTTATTTTATTCTTTAGTGGACTTCTATTTTCCAGTATGTTTAATCCCGAGAATGCCGGTGCGAGACTGTAACTTAGTATTAAACCAGTAATAGAGGGCTCGAATACAATGTCGTATTCGCCTGATTCTACAGGTGTTGAATTAAAGAATAATAGTGCTCTCTCACCCGATTCAAGAGCTTCTTTCTCTGCTTCTCTAGCGTCAAACACGCTTTTTGCATAGGTAAACGAATAGTCTGAGCTACTACCTGCTTTTGAAGTATTTACTACGAGCCATGTCATTAAACCAGTTTTCTCGTCTCTTCTAAATACTCCTTTTGAATTAGCAAATAATACTTCTCCAGTAGCTGTGTAGAGCATACCTTCTGTTACCACGACGCTGTCTACACCGTGTTTTAATGCTGGTTCTTTGAGTTTGTTTATTGTGTATTCTAGGAATTCTACGATTTCCTCCTCGCTCATAGAAGCTATTTTCTCGTCGCATGCTACTCTTGTTTTCACGGGTTTAGTGTCTACTGGTAGACCTGGGTAGTGCGGGTCTTCTGGTGAAGACTTTATAATTGAAACGAGTAGGCTTAGTATTCTATCAGGGTTTTCGGGGAGGTTGTTGAGTCTAATGGCTCCTGTCTTTCTTCCAATTGATCCCCTTATACCTACATCCATGTCTACAGTGCTTGAAGACTCGATTATTCTATCGTTTGCTATTGTAAAACTCCTTGTTTTTGATTTGGCAAGGTATACTTCTAACTCGTCTACTCTGCTTTTTGCTTTCTCTATTAATTTATCTACTAGGTATTCTATCACTTCAACCACCTCCAATGGTAAATCCTCTTACACGTACATGTGGGCCTCCATCTCCAACTCTAACTGTTTGACCAGACTTGCCACAACCGCCGAAAACACTTGTTCTTACAACAAGGTCTTTTCCAACCGCGTCTACGTTTCTAAGTGTTTCGAGTATCAAGCCTGAGAGCATTACACCTTTTACTAGTTGTTTTAACTCGCCGTTTTCTACTATGTAGCTTGGACCGCTTGTAAATGTAAATGCTCCTGTTAACGGGTTTACTTCGCCTCCGAGCGCTCCACGGCCTCTTATATAGAGACCATTTTTCATGTCTCTAATCATTTCTTCGGGGTTCCAGTCTCGTGGCTCCATATAGGTGTTTGTTTGTCTAACGAGTAGTGGATACTTGTAGTTCATGACTCTAGCGTTACCAGTTGGCTCTTGATTTAGTGTCTTAGCGGTTGCTAGGCTCTGGAGGAATCCTTGTAGTACACCGTTTTTAACAGTGTATATTTTCCTCTTGGGTGTTCCCTCATCGTCGAATGGAACCCATGCCCCGCCGGGTACTAGTCCGTCATCTATTATCGATACTAGTTCACTAGCTACTTTTTCTCCTATTCTACCGCCGAGTACGCTTCCACCAGCCATTACAATATCTCCCTCGCTAGCGTGGCCGAATGCTTCGTGTAGCATTAATCCAACCATGTCGTTGTCTAATACAATGTCGTATCTACCTGGTTTGACGTGTCTTGCTCTAGCTGTTTCTACTACTAGCCTACATTTCTCTCTAATCCACTCGCTCCAATCAATAGACTTAATAAACTCCCAGCCTGCAACTGCTGATTCAGCATCGTTTAGTGATTCATATACTCCCTCTACATGGGCTATGAGTCTAGCTCCAGCTCCAATCATTTTACGGTGTGTTTCCACGTAGTCTCCCCGACTCGACACGTAGAGCCTGTAGTCGTCTTCATACCCGAATCTCAAGAGGCTACTAGCAACACCCTGTATTTCTCTTGTAGTCGTATACATCCCACGCAGTAACTCGATTTTCTCGGATATATCTATTACACCAGGGTCTACTTGGAAACTAGATGACATGCTCGCCTTTGATACTGGTCTTTCATATAACTCCACTCTAAAAGTGTGTTTTGAAACAGCCTTGGCTAGTTTTAAAGCTCTCTCTACTGCTTCTCTAATAGACTCTTTATCCAGGCTATTAGTAGACGAGTAACCCACCAAGCCGTTTACCACTACTCTTACTCCAACACCCTGGTATTCATTTACCGTTAACTCTCTAACAACACCGTTGTCTAATACTACTAGTTCACTATGATATCTCTGTATTCTAGCATCGAGGAAGTCTACACCTAGCTGTTCACCTAGTTTCAACAAGTAGTCTGGATCTATGTGTATCAAGGCCTCTCAACCACTCATACAATATACAAGGGTAATGTTAAAAATACTTGTTGTAGTGAGAAATCTTAGTTGAAAAATGAGAATTATGAATAGTCTATATTGCTTAAACTATTGATACTCCGAGTATTACCGGTGCAACAAACACTGCGAATAGTGTTGCAATCAACGAAGATATGATCATCAATATAATTCCTGCTTTAGCCATTTCATAGTTTTTAAAGTAGCCATATGAGTAGGTTATAGCGTTTGGCGGTGTATTTGCTGGTAGGAGGAAGGCGAATGCTGACGACATACCAGCAGCTATAGCTGCTACAACCGGGTTTATTCCCAGTCCTTTTGCAATAGCTATTCCCAGTGGTACAGCAAAAGATGATGTTGCTGTTATACTACAGAATACTGTGATCAATAGTGCTGATAGCAAGCTTATTCCAGTAATCATTAGAACAGGGTGTAATCCACTCAAATATCCTGTAACGAAATCACCGATTAGTTCTACTAGTCCCGATTCTTTTAATCCACCGCCGAGTGCTAGTCCACCCGCCACTAGGAAAACCACTCCCCAATCTGTTTTCTCGGAGACATCTCTCCACTCTAAAACACCTATTTTTGGAAATACTAGTGTTATTATAGCTATTAGTGAGACAACGTATGTCCAGTCTTTAATAAACTGGTTTGCTATTGGGTCGCTGATCCAGAGTGCGGCGACTACGAGGAATAATATCAATGCCTTCTTTCTCTCTCCTACTAGTCCACCAATCTTTTTCATTTCTTCCTCTATTACTCTCCGGCCACCTTTAATCTCTCTTATCTCTGGCTTGAACAATATTATTAGCTCCAGCCAGGCAATAAATACTAGTAGTAGTGCTAGTGGTACACCCCACATCATCCATGTTGTAAATCCTATGTATAACCCTGTTGTTTTCTCAATATTACTTATCGTTATTGGTACTGGTGGAGTCCCTACTGGTGTACCGAGTCCACCAATACTTGCAGCGTATGCTACTCCAATCATCATTGCTTTCCCTAGATTACTCTTTCCCTTCTCAGCTCCGAATAAACCAAGCATTCCAAATGCTATTGGAGCCATTATCGCAGCTGCAGCTGTATTTGGAATCCACATTGATATAAACGCTGTCGACAACATCATACCTAGAATTACTCTTTCAGCTCTCTCGCCTGTAACCCCCAGTATTTTCAAGCTAAGATATCTATCAACACCGTGCTTTGCAAGGGCTATTGAGAGTACTTCGCCAGCCACTATTAACGCTATTACTTTGTCTGCTACATAGCCATATGCCTTGTCAAATGGGAGAATACCCAGTACAACCAATAGCAATATTATAATGATACCAGTTAATGGTATTGGCACGCACTCTGAAGCCCAGTATACAACTGCTAATACTATAATCCACAACATACGCCACTGGCTAACGTTTAGTCCACTGGGTGGTGGTAGCACACTGGCAATCAACACTATTGCTAATACTGTAATAGCTAGTGTTAATCCACCCTTCTTAGACCCCATAAGCGAACACCTGGTTATAAACTAAGAAGCGGGTTGAATATATAAATGTTAAAAATAGGGATGATGGTATTGATTAGTCTACCCATTTACTTCTCGCTACTTCGACATTGTTTTTTAAGGGGGTGGTTATTCACTAATGTAGATTCTCTCTAAACAACCATCTCTGTATGGTCTTATGTACTCATATTCTCTCTCAAAGACCAATTGTGGATTTAGTTTTCTAAGTACGTATTTACAAACAGTCTCTGATACAACTCTACAGACACACCTAGTATCCATGTTGAAACAAAGGGCTAGTCTGAGTATTGGGCAGAGGTTTCTCGATATAATAATTAACTCACGGTCTGAAACTCCTAACTACCTCGACGTCTTCTCTACGTAAACGTAGAAAACCACAGTAGAGAACCCCGAGGACTCCACTAGCAGTTTAAACTCTCTTTGGCTTCAAAGTCCAGGGGAAACCATAGAGGTAGAAAACGCTAAGAGCCAAGTAGACTACTATTCTACCAATAGTGTTTTTAAATAGCTTATTGATCCTACTAGGCGTTGATAACACCGCTGTATAGTGATTTATCATTATAGTTAATAAACAATACGTGTTTAGACTAGTATGCAATACAATAGGATTCTAATTGTTTTTCCTGGGATTTTAAACTAGACGTTGTTACTTTGCAATATATACCGCCTAGTGATCGTTAATTAAAAGATTTATTAGTTCCGGTGTGGAACTTAGTTCCAGGGTAAAACCATGGGATTACTTGATCTCAGACCAAAGACTAAACGCGAGGAGTTATTTGATAGAGAACGTGAATTAGAACTTCTATATAAAGGACTCGATCGTGGTTATCCATTAATAGCAGTATTGGCTGCTTCTTTTTTGATTGTTGTTTGTTATTGATTGGTGGTGGGGTTTTTGAGTGGTTGTTGGGGTCTAGGGGGGTTTGTGAGGGGCTTGGTGTTGGTTATACTATTCTCTACTGTTGGATTATAAGTGGTAGAGTTAAAGCTGTTAGAATTGCAAGTGGTAGATATAGGATACCAGAGAGTGAAGTCAATAGAGTCATAGAAGAGGTTGAAAAAGAGTGACTAGTGTAACGAGAACTGTTATCGTTAAAAGTATCCAGCTCTCCAGGAAGGTATTCAATGTCTTCGTTGAATTAGAGGGTATGTATCGAAACATAGTTGAACAGCTAGTTATGTACGCTGTTAGAAGCAATACCACTAGTTTCACTAGGTTAAAAGCAGATAAGTACCGTGAGCTAAGAAACCAATACCCCCAACTACCTTCACACTATGCTTACACTGCATGCCAAGACGCATCCACGAGGGCAAAGAGCTTCCTAAAATTGAAAAAGCAGAGTTTAACAAGTAGAGAATACCCAGAAGTCAGGAGTATCAGTATCTGGCTAGACGACAGCTTGTGGAGGCTTAATGGTTTAACCTCTATTGAAATAGCTACACACAAGGAATGGGTGACAGTAGGATTCGAGCCACACAAATGGTACTGGAGGTATCTCAATAGGGGTTGGAAGCTAGCATCTGAAGCCAAGATAAAACTCGACAAGAGAAACCGGCGGTTAATCATCTACTTGGTCTTCAAGAAGAATGTAGAGGAGTACGAGCCTAGAGGCTATCTACCAGTTGATGTTAATGAGAATAGTGTTGCTGTACTGGTTGACGGTGTAGCTTATCTCTTCGAGACAAATATGGAGAAGCTTGTGCTGGGATATTATTATCGTAGAAAGAGAATACAGGAGAAATACGACAAACTCTACGGTGTTAAATCCAGAACTAAGAGAAAGATACTTAGAAAACTCAGAGAGAAATAGGAAACAAGACGTAAAGTGGAAGCTGGCAAACATAATCGTTAGAACAGCCTACGAGAAACAGTATGCCATTGTCCTCGAAAAGCTTGGCAAGAAGCCAGCTGAGAACATGGTTAAGAGGATTAGAGACGACCAGTTGCGACACAGGATTTACCAGGCATCATTCAGGGGAATACAGAAGGCAATCGAGGAGAAAGCAGGAGAATACGGTGTACCCGTGGTCTACGTAGACCCCAAGTACACCTCTAAGACATGCCCAGTACATAAAGCACACATTGTATATGATAATGGTTCTCGAATAGGCAAGTGTAGTATTGGTGGTGAATTATGGCATAGAGATATTGTTGCTTGTTGGAACCTTCTCTTCAAAACCCCGAGGGGTGATGGGAGCAACGCTCCAAGCCCCGCGGGGATAAACGTAGATGGGAGCCCCATGCCGTTGGGCTCGACAGCCACCCATGACCCCATAGAGATACAAAGGTCTCTATGGGCGAGGTGGAAGTCCCTTGATGCAATAAGTAATCATAAACCCATATCAACAAGCATCAAGGGACAAACGATATTAGACGTATTGGGAAAACTAGTTTACTTAGAGTCTTCTTGAATGAAGTAAATGGATTATACATTGATATGAGAGGTGTTGTTAAGAGAAGTGATTTAGAAGCAGAGGTAACAGAAGCACTTGAATCCTCCTTGACCAAGATCAAGAGGTTTCTAGAGGGTATTAGAGGAGTGGAGATATCAGGGTATTCTATTGGAATCAAGTGGAAAGGCCGTGATTCTATAAGTCTAAGAGGCCTTCTAGAAGAAATCAACAAGAAAAATGAGAGATTTGTAATTGTACTAGACGAAGTTCAATCAACTAGGCCTCCATTATCATACGAGTTGAAGAATATTATAGCTTATTCATACGATAACCTTGAAAACATTGTTTTCATACTATCTGGGTCCGAGATAGGACTACTAAGAGACTTTCTCGGATATGAAGATCCATCGTCTCCTCTTTATGGGCGTGGAGTATATGAAATAGTCGTTGAAAGATTTACACCTGAATTATCAAGGGAATTCCTTGTAAGGGGTTTTAGAGAAGAGGGTTTAGAACCATCATTGAATGTAATAGAAGAAGCTGTGAGCTTCTTTGATGGAATACCAGGTTGGCTCACTCTATTTGGTCGTAGATATATCGAGGGCGTGAGAGACATCAATAGTATAAAGGAGGAAGCCATAGCTTTAGCGTTGAGTGAACTAGAAAAACTAGGTGAAAGAGAGAAACTAGTTTTGAAAGCAATAGCATTTGGTGCTCGTTCATGGAGTCAAGTTAGAGACTTTATACTCGAGAAGTATGGACTGGCTCTCCCTAAATCAACACTTAGTAGACTCATAGATAAACTAGAAAAACTAGGAGTAGTAAAGAACTATGAATTCTTAGATCAAGTGTATAGAGAGGCTACACGTAGACTTATAGTTAAAGCAACATAGTATGCGTGATTAAGAGTATAGAGGTAAACCGTTGGGATATATTGGAAAACACAGTTCCTCCTAGTATGTAACTTTGAAGATTAAGCTACACTCACCGAATCCCACTACTGAGACTTCTCCCACTGCTTCGAAGTATTCATTTACACTTGGTTTTTCAATGACGTAGTAGTAAATATTGTGCATTGACTCCCCCGGCTGGAGGGTCTCTGTATACACTATGGTGATACAGTAGAGTCCCTCCCCGGATGAAACAGCTCCCTTTATGGGTGTTAGAGATAGACGTGCAAATCCTACTTTATGGGGTTCTCTTCTACCAGTTATATCTTCTACTATTTTGTCGAGTATTGAGCCACATATTGGGCCAGCTTCGATTCGAATGGATTTATCGCCTCTATTCACTAATTCAACTGTTACTTCAAGTAGCCCGATTTTATCTATGGGTTTACCGAGTAGGTCGAGTAGTCTGAGTGTTTCATCGGGGACGTTATACCCCTTCTCTAATATCGACTTCGCGTATTTTTCTACCGAATCCTTTAAACCCTCTAGTAGCTCTCTGTCTCTAATTACTCTAATATACACTCTGAGTTCTATTGGAATCCCTTGTATACTACAGTTTATTGATGCCATATGAGACTCCTCGATATTACTTAGTGGAGGGGGAGATGTATATATTGGTTGAGTAGTTGTAGTGGGCGAACTATAATTCAAATCAATAATTGTAACAGATGGATTTGAGTCAATACTTGTATAGAGAGGTGGAGGCGAAGTACTAATCGAACAATTTATTCGACTAGTATGAGAAACCACTATATCCACTGGTAGCGGAGGCGGATTCAATGTATTGGGTGTTGCAGAGTTCTTCAATCCTTCTTGTATTGTATATTGATGTAAACCGACTACTAGTGAAACCAGGATGGGTATTGAGGCCACTATAAACAATAGAGAATTATGTTTCACTTAAACCTCCACTTGACTAATACTCTTATCTCTACTAATAAACCTTAACACCACTTTAATCAAAGTGTATAGAAGAGGAGATTGTAAAAACAAGTGTGTTCTAGTATTCCAAGGAGCATTTGAACACTTATTGCTTACTCTTAACTCTTGGTTTAACTCTAATTACAAACTCGGATTTCTTGCCAGTAGGGCTAACGCCACGGTAGTAGTTGAAGACACCGTGGCATTTTTGACATTCAAATCTCGACACGTCATAGAATCTAAACTTCCAGGTCTTATGAAGTTTAAACTCACCCTCGTACCCACAATACGGACATTTAACCAAGTTTTTCACCTCTACATTATTTAATAAAACACTTTGGTAAATATCTATGTTTGATTGAAGATCTTTAGTCGGCCCTCTATGTATATTACAAATTGCTTTCCTAGAATCGATATTTTATTTGAGGTTGGTCAACGAGTTTTCCAATATATGTTTATTTAGCCAGCTTTCAATTGAGCCGTGCAAGACGGGGATTTAATAGACCACAATGGGACTGGTGCAAATATCTGTAGAAATTTATGGAGAGGAAATTGTAGATAAAAAGATATATTATTTACTAGACAAAGAATATGGCTAGTAGTACCACTATAGTTACTCCTACTAGTCCCTGGATTAATGTTGCAACAGTTTGTGTTTTATATCCTTGTGTTGGAGACAAGCCTGTAAATAGTGTTACAACCCAGAAGTAGCTGTCGTTTGCATGGCTTACAACCATTGCTCCAGCACCGATGGCTAGTGTAGTGAATACACGACCCATGACGCTGTCTAGTCCAAACACGGGTAGTAGTGGAGCCATGACAGCGGATGTTGTTAGCAGGGATACAGTGGAGGATCCCTGTGCAGTCTTTATTAATGCGGCAATCAAGAAGGCTATTAGTAACCCGCCTATTTTACCAGATGCTACTCCAGATAGTGTTTGACCTATGTAGTCGCCTATACCAGTGGCTCTTATTACGTATCCAAATGATCCTCCAGCCCCCGTAATCAATATAATGATTGATGCTTGTTCAAGTGCTTTTCCAATCCATCCCTGAGGTCCATATACGGTTTCATTTAGTTTTGGTACTAGTGTGAGAGATATCAATGTACCAATAAATAGCGCTGTGATCGGATCGCCAATGGCTCTAATTACATCGACATGTAGGCCTGCCCCAAATGGTTTAGAGGGGAATTCTGCAATTGACTTTAATACTATGAGGATAATGGGTACTATTAGAGATGCAAATGCAAGGCTTGCAGGTGGGAGTTTGCCAAATTGCTTCTTCAATTCATCGTAGTCGGCTTCTACTTTTGGCTCTACATATATTTTAGAGCCAATGTATTTCGCATATACTAATCCAGCAATCGCCGCAGGGGCTGCTACAATCAATCCAAACAATATAACTAGCCCGAGGTCTGCACCCAGATTACCAGCTGCGGCTATGGGGCCCGGTGTTGGTGGTACCAAGCAGTGGGTAGCGTACAGTCCAGTACTTAAAGCTATTGCTCCAATAGTAGCAGAGAGACCAGACATTTTAGATAGTGCTTTATTCAATGGATTTAAGATTACAAATCCAGAGTCACAGAATACAGGGATTGATACTATGTAGCCAGTAATACTCATAGCCTCTGGAACTCTTTTGCGTCCCACGATTTTCAATACGGCTTCAGCCATGGATAATGCTCCACCAGTCTTTTCAAGTATGAACCCTATTATTGTACCAAATGCTATTACTATACCAATTGCGCGTAGGGTTGCTCCAAAGCCCTCAGCGATGGATTGTACTGTTTTAAGGGGCCCTAATCCAGATGCTATGCCCATAAGGTATGCTACAGCTAATAGTACAAGGAAGGCGTTTACTTTTACTTTTCCTGTTAGATACATTAGGATAGCTATGCTAATAGCTAGGACGATCAAGACCATTGCTCCATCCATAGATCCCATACACCTAGTGAATAATACATTATTAAGGGAGGGATATAAATATTTTGCTCTTGAACATTTAGATTTCAATAGGTGATTTTTACGTATATAAAGAACGCTCAAGAACTATTTAAAAACCAGCTTCATGGGTTTCTCCTCGAACTAGTAGAATATGCTTTATACACCGCTGATCCGTATAATGCGGTATTGAGAAGCCTTGTAGTAAATGACAATATACTTGTTATTCGTGATTTAAAACTAGAGTTGGATGGAGACATACATGTTGTTGGTTTTGGAAAAGCATCTAAACGCATGGTTGAAGCTGTTTACAGTGTTCTGGGAGATAGGATCAAGGGCGGAGTAGTAATAACGCCAAGCGAAGAAGGACGTATTGGAAGTATAGTTTTGACTAGGGGGGATCATCCAATACCACGCGAGAACACGTTGAAATCTTCTCAGTTATTATTAAACTATCTTGTCGAAAACATTGATTCTAACGACATCGTCATAGTACTAATATCGGGTGGTGGTTCAGCATTATTCGAAATCCCCGAAGAAGGTGTTTCACTAGGGGATATAGCTTGGATTTCAAGGGAGTTAATGAAGAGAGGGGCTGATATAATCGAATTAAACACTGTGAGAAAGAGGTTTTCAAAGGTTAAAGGAGGAAAACTCTTAAGGTTTATTAATGCTAGAACGGTGGTTTCCCTGATAATCAGCGATGTAATTGGTGATAGATTAGATACTATTGCTTCTGGCCCAACAGCTCCAGATGAAACGACATTTAGAGATGTATATGGTATACTATTGAAGTATGGATTGTGGAATATACTACCCGAAAACATGAAGAAACTAATAGAAAAGGGTTTGAGAGGCGAAATTGAAGATACATTGAAGCCTTGGAATTCATTATTTAGTAAAACACGAAACATTATTATTGCAAGCAACAATAATGTACTAGAAGCAGTAGCAAGTAAAGCTAGAAGCTCTGGATACAATACCCTAATACTTACTTCAATGCTTGAAGGAGAAGCAAGAGAAGTAGGACGGGTATTAGGATCTATTATAAAGAGTATACATTCATACTCTCTTCCAATAGCGAGGCCAGCATTATTACTAGCTGGTGGAGAAACAACTGTAACAGTGAAGGGTAGTGGAATTGGTGGGAGAAATCAAGAACTCTGCTTATCACTAGCATTAACAATAAAGGGATTAAAGGATACTGTGGCAGTTTGTATGGGTACAGATGGTATTGATGGTATGAGCCCAGCGGCCGGTGCAATAATCGATGATAATACAATTCAAGAAGCACTAGCAATGGGATTAAACCCAATAGAATACCTTAAAAACAATGATAGCTATACGTTCTTTTCACAGTTAAAGAGAGCTATTATAACAGGCTATACGGGAACAAATGTAAATGATTTATTCATAGCTGTAATGAAATAGGGTAGTGTCGAGCTAAAAAAGTTTAGTTGTGATCAACTCGGAGAGCTCGAGGATTTGACACTAGACTCTACAGTCTTATTAACTAGGTACATTATTGAAATATGAGAGGTATTGTAAATTGATATTTGGAAAATACCAGATAATAGATAAAATAGAAATTCAAATACCAGGAGGTCTCTTAATACTTGAAAAACTCGACGGCAATATGATCCGGGTTAAAAAGATTGTCAAAGGTATTGAATCCTCTAAAATAATCTCTACTCCACACACTTCCCAAATAGATTTAAAAGCTATACCGCCACTCTCCGGTCCATTAAACACCACGTGTTTATATATTGTGCCTCCCGAACCAATAGTTTTACCAGGAGGTTCAACACTTGAATACGAGATTAAAATTCCAGTTGATCTTGGAGTTTTCATTGGCGATACATTAATAGATGTAATAGCCTTGGGAAAAGTGAAGTATGCTCTATACGGGCCTCCAGACATGGGAGATATATGTAGATACGTAGATAGCGATATACTCGCCTCTTATGGAAACCATGTTGCAAGCGCTAAAACACTGTTTAAATCAGAGAGCCCTGATACAGTGGAGATCTCTCGCCTAGTCCTTCCATTGAAGAATACAACTATGTATTCAACAACAATGGATAAACTCTACTTTAGCGACGTAGTCGTTAGAGTTCGCAGTCCACTACACATTGAAGTAGAAGTTAAAGGAGAATCGACTCTACCACTACTTGGACTATTATTAACGCTTTTCAAGGGTGCTGGAGCAATATACATAATGAAACATGGTGTTAAATAATGGTGATTGATAAACTCCTCACGCTTGAATTCCTCGTTAAAATCATCGGGGCAATAATAGTTGTAGCTGTATTCTACTATATTGGAAAAATAATTGAATCCCAGATTAAAAAATCAAGGATTGAAGCACCACCAGAAATAATCTATAATATCGCTCGTGTAACAAGAGTAGTAGTTATAGTTATTGGTATCCTAGTAGCGCTATCTATACTAGAAGTAAATCTAAGTGGAATACTAATAGCGGCTGGTTTCGCAGGACTAGTCGTGGGTTTAGCAGGACAGCAAACACTCGGCCAGCTCTTCGCTGGAATAGCCTTGATACTAGAAGGGAGGATTAAAATCGGAGACTCGGTTAAAATCGGCAATGACTGGGGCATTGTCGAATACGTTGGACTACTCTCTACTAGAATACGGCTTTGGAGCGGCGAGGTATTAACAATTCCAAATAGCAATGTAATGAATTCCAATATATATAATTACTCTGTATCAATAGCGAGACGTGCAGAAGTAGTTGTTGGAATCTCGTATAACTCAGATATAAACAAAGCTATACAGGTAATTAAAAGAGTCTTGGAGGAAAAAGAATTAGTTCTAGCAGTACCACCTCCTACAATCATAGTAGACAACCTAGGAGACAGCGCGGTCGTACTCAAAGTACTCTATTGGACGCCAAGCCAGGAGTATTGGAGTATAAGACGTGAAATAATAAGAGAAATCAAGGAAGCACTAGAAAAAGAGGGTATAGAAATACCATTCCCACAAAGAGTACTATGGGTTAAAACACCAGTGAAAATAGAATCGGGTAATACATAGAATTAAAGTCTACTATACAAGGATTAACGCGTAAAAACAAAATAGGAGAAATATGTGATTACTACTATGGCTTTCCATATTTGTAGTAATTGTTTTATACACACCTAGTTTTACTAATTAAATAGGGTTTAGGAGAGAGTAATGCACATAGTATTTGTTTCTAGAATGCCACCGGCAACGTGTGGTATTGCAGAATATACAAGCATGTTGACAACGTATTTAACTAGACTAAGTGGAGTCGATATACTCGTCCTCGGTGGAGACGTAGACATAGTCTCTATTGGAGAGCGTTATAGAGATCCATACTCAGGAGTAGAAGTCTATAATTGCTTTAAAAACAGTGATTTAACACACCTACTAGATTGTCTTGGAAAAATAACTCTAGGAGAAATCCTCCATTTACAACACGAACTAGGTATTTTCCCAGATGTATCTGCATTATCATCTTTTATGAATCACGCTAGAAGCAGGGGTATCAAAGTCGCTACTACACTCCACACTGTAATCCACGTGCTTGGAGGTGAAGGCCTTTTAGGTGTTCAGAAATTACTCGTAGATAGTAGTGACGTTGTAATCGTTCATAGTGTACTACAGGAGCAAGAGTTGTTGAGACAGGGTTTTCCAGTTGAGAAAATCTATAGAATACCACATGGAACACTAATAAACCCATATATTGAAACCCCACGCTCACAGTTGTTTAATGAACTACCACTACCAGGGGAATGGGAGAATTCAAAAATCGTGACTGTTGTTGGATTTATACGGAGTAGAGATAAAGACTATATTCCCGTTGTAGAAGCAGTGGATAGATTATCGAGGAAATACGATGTAAAACTAGTAGTTGCGGGAATGCCGAGGAGGAAAAACGAAGAAGACATAGTCTTAGAAGCAAAAATAGAGCGGCTTGCACGTGAAAAAGGAGTAATGCGTTTTATCGAGGGGTTTCTAGAGAGAAATGTATTATTAAAGCTTCTAGCAGTTTCAGATGTTGTAGTAATACCCATTATTGAAAAACGTAAATACCCTATAAGTATTAGTGGAGTATTCCACCTAGCTATTGGAAGTAGAAAACCAGTTATTTGCACAAGGACACATAAACTCGTAGAATGCAATCTACTAGCTCCAGAATTAACACTACACAATCTCACAGTAAACGAGTTAATAGAGAAACTAAGCAAAGTATTTGAAAACAATGAGAGAGTTGTAAAAGCCGTGGATAGACTATGGAAGTATGCACAGGAGACTAAATGGGAGGTTATAGCTGAGAAACACTTAGAACTATATAATCAATTAACCACGTAGACGTCGAGAATAAATAGTGTTTATTCAAGTACCACTATACATACCTAGTATAATCTCCCCTTGTCTAGAGCTGTAAATAAATCTGAGAGTTCTATTACTCCAAATCCAATCATGTAATCTGCTGCACCATAAGAGACAATTAATTTTCCATCTACTACCTGGGATCCAGATGGGAAAATAGTGAGTGGTCTATCTCCATAGAGTTCATAGGGGGTTTTAGGCTCCATTATGTAGAAGGGGGTTATAGCTTTAACTACTACTTCTCTACCTAGTTCTACTTCGACAGCGAATACTCTATAAGCCTGGATCTCTCTGTCAACACCGTGAACTAGTAATACAACTCTACTACCCTCTACTAGTACGGGGCATGCCCAGCCTATTTTTAATTCAAAACTAGCAGGTGGTATTATATCGTAAGTTTCAATAGGTGTAACTTCACAGGGCTTGGTTTCACAAGTAGTAGGTAGATTTATCTTGCTTATAACGAGATAGTATGTATCTCCAATTAATCTTGGTCTGTGGAAGAAGTAGTATTCACCTCCTAGTTTCAATATAAAAGCGTCTTTATCATGTATAAGTCTTTGTCTAACTCCTTTATTCAATACATGGACATATAGCTTACTCCACCTCCTCCCTCCAGCTGATCCTATAGCTGTAATTGGTAAAACACTTTCAATAGCTGTTGGTTGGTGTATATAGTTTACACTTCTACCAGCATATGTCATATAGAGAGAGTAGTTAATGAAGTAGACACGAGGATCTTCACAACCCCATATATCATACTTTGTAGAGGGATAGACAACGATTTCAGATGAATAATAGTTAATGTTAACACTGCCTTCAAGTATGTCTGAAACAGGGACTTCCATTCTAATAATAGCTGAGACATAGAGATAGTAGCCTACGATAATCCTGGCGTATACTTCTGCTAAGTATCCATCTCTAATTATAAAAGATGGATTGAAAATAGCTATTGGATTTGCAATTGGATGATTATTGATAAATACTCTAAAAGGCGCGATAGCTCCAAGTCTCTTCACAATATCCCGGGTTTCAAAAGTCCTTATTTTAGATGCTTCATTGTATCCAGTAGCTTTACTCCATTCAACATCTATTTTTGCCACTAGAGACCCCTTTATTTTATGGATTTATGTAAGTAAATATAGGATGGGTCTTTTTGCAATTATTAAATCTGAATATTTCTCTCTATGATTTACTAGATTTTTAATAGTTATTATTAGACTACTACTTAAAACCATAGTGGTTAAAATATATCATATACTCACTTAATTATAGCTATAAAGAAATCATTTACATTTGTCCCTGTGTAACCTGTTTTTATTGAGAGCTTCATTTTATCAAAGAAGCTATAGCTATTGTTTTCATCTAGGTATTCTTCGGGCTTTAATCCAGATTCAACTGCAACTCTATAAACACTACTTCCAGTTAGAGCACCTGCAGCAGGGCTATTTCCATCAATACCATCACTTGCAATACACGTAGCTATTACACCTTCTACATCTCTAATCTCGATTGTTAATGCCAGACATAGTTCTTGGTTTCTACCACCAACCCCACGACCACGGACAGTTACAGTTGTTTCTCCACCAGCAATGAGAACAGCTGGTTTATGTATGGGTTTATTTATTCTCGCAATAGACTTTATAATACTAGCGAGAAATCCTGCTACTTCACGTGCTTCACCTGTTAGATAAGGAGTTAGTAGAAGAGTGTTATACCCCATTTCCCTAGCCTTGTTTTCCATGGCGAGTAGTGACTCTGTATTACTCGCTACAATAAAACTATGTACTTTGTTTAACAATGGATCTCCTGGTTTTATAGTTTCTTCAACAAGTCCTTTCAATCCTTTTTCAATGAATTCTCTTATCCTACTCGATAATTGATTCCAAACTCCACGTTTAACGAGGATTCTATAGACATCTTGAAAACTCGTTGGATCTGGAGCTAGTGGTCCAGATGCTATAGTTCCCAAGTCATCGCCTACAACGTCACTCACTATGAGAGCTACTATATCACCCCTTATATATCGAGCAAACTTACCTCCTTTAACTCTTGAAAGGTGTTTTCTCACAGTGTTTAATTCATATATATCTGCACCAGCAAGCATGAGTTTCTTAGTAACCTCTGCTATATCTCCGAGTGTGAGTTCTTTTTCTGGTATTTCAAAGAGAGCAGAACCCCCACCACTAATCAATACAAAGACAAGGTCTTCTATGCTAACATTGTTAGACAAGTATTCTAGTAGTTTCTTCGAAGCAGTTAATGTGTTCTCGCCTGGATACGGGTGATCTCCACGTAAAACTTCTACTGGCCCTATACGTCCCTGGAATTCAGGAGTTATTACTATACCACCTTCTACGCGGTTGTCTAGTGCTTCGAGGAGACCCATGAGCATTTTTAGAGATGCCTTTCCAAAACCAACAACGTGTATTCTACGCGGTTTAAACTTCAATGAATCAACAACCACGACGTCATCTATGAGTTTGACAACTCGTTTAACAGCTAGAGTAGGATCAGCTGTTTTAAACCCCTCTCTCAATAATACCTCGATGTCTCTAGTAGCTTCTTCATCGATATAGTTGACGCGGGGGAGAGAGATCATTTTAATACATTCACCCTACGTGTTATCACTCATAGTGATTAATGATTAAACTGCTATTAAACTCAGTAATGTCTTAGTAAAATAGCTCGATTCTTTTTTCACTTTCATCAAATATGTGGAGTTTATCTCTACTTAGATATATCGTGATCTCTTCTCCCTCGTGAAACCTAGTTCTTGACTGGACTCTTAAGATTACACCTCCTACATCTATGTGGGATATATATTCATCTCCAAGATTTTCAATTAATATAATAGTTCCTTTCAATGGAATTCCATTTTCAACTGGTTTGATTTCAATATCGCTTGGTCTTACACCTATAGTGACTCGTCTTCCTAGAAGCTCTATTGGAACACTTCTAAATGGTATCTTAGTAAAACCGACATCTACGCCTTCATCTATTACAAATCCCTCGAAGAAATTCATTGGTGGGGTTCCAATGAAATGAGCTACGAACTTGTTCTGAGGTCTCTTGTAGACGTCGTCGGGTGTTCCAATCTGCATTACTCGCCCTTTGTTCATTACAGCTATTCTATCTGCTAAAACCATGGCTTCTATCTGGTCGTGGGTTACGTATATAGTGGTGATCTTGAGATTCCTCTGCAATCTTTTAAGTTCAGCTCTCGCCTGGACTCTAAGAAGTGCATCTATATTACTGAGTGGTTCATCCATTAATAATACATCGGGTTGTGCTGCTAGTGCTCTAGCCACGGCTACTCTCTGTCTCTCGCCACCAGATAGTTGAAATGGGTATTTCTCGAGTAAGTGTGTTATATTGAGCATCTCGGCGACTTGTTTTACTCTACGATCGATCTCTTCTCTGGGCAATTTCTTGATCTTTAGTGGTAGTGCTATGTTTTCGTAGACTTTCATGTGAGGCCATACAGCATAACTCTGAAAGACCATTGCAACATTTCTAAGTCTAGGTGGTATATTTGTAACATCTCTCTTATCAAATAAAACCCTGCCTGAATCGGGGATTTCAAGGCCGGCTATGATCCTCAGTGTTGTGGTTTTACCACAGCCGGATGGACCTAGTAGTACAAAGAACTCTCCGTGATTCACTGAGAAACTAACATTATCTACTGCTACTACAGCTCCAAACTTCTTGACTATGTTTTCTAATTCAACTAGAACCAAGTCTATTTCACCCCTGCAGCACCCCACATAACTGTTAAATACCTTCTAATGTATGCAATGAAGATGAAGGCAGGGACAATCATTAAAGTTGCAGCGGCGAATTTATAGGGGTCTGGGAGTTCTCCACCAGTTCCCATAACATATGGAGTTAGAACAGACGCTGGGAGAGTCCTATTGAGATAGCTTAGTATTGTTGCAGCTACTACTTCATTCCACGAGATTAGAAATGCAAATAAAGCAGCAGCTGCTAGGCCTGGTAGAGCTAGTGGAAGTGTAATCCGTATAAAAACCTGGAGTGATGAAAGCCCAAATATAGCTCCAGCTTCTTCTAGCTCTCTCGGTATACTTATGAAAATACTTGAAGTAATTAACACTACGAAGGGTAGGGCTATTGCAGTATGGGCAAGTGCAATTCCAAGTAGAGTGTCGTAAAGTCCAATTTTAATAAAGAGTATGGCGAGTGGTACAGCCATTAACACTATTGGAATGACTCTGAAGAAGAGTATACTCATTCTAACTACATCTTTCCCTTTGAATTTAAGTCTTCCAATTGCATATCCTGCTGGAAGTCCAATTGCAAAACTAAATGCCACGGTCATAAAACCCGCTTGTACACTTCTTATTAAAGCTTCTCCAATACCAAGTCTTAGATACTCCTCGTAGTATCTAAATGTGTATTTCCTGGGAATAATGTGTTGATAGTAATCTAAGAGATCTGCGAAAGAAGCGATAATAGTATACATAATTGGCATTATAATCCAGAGAGCAATAATCACGGCTACAAAATATACGAGTATTCTCTTCACATCTCACACCTCGATTGGTTTTATAAACTTTATGTAGAGAGCTCCCAGAGCTAGTATAATGAGGCCTATTAAAACACCCCAAGCACTTGCTACTTGTGGATTTAACCTCATAGAATACCAGTAAACGACCTCGGTCGCCATGGTCCTAATATAGCCTCCACCAAGCACCATTATAGGTCCCACTATTTGAAAAGCAAATATCGTCCTAATTATGAGTGCTGTTTGTATAGATGGCTTTAGGAGTGGTAGGATCACGTATCTGAGTTTTTGCCAGAAGTTTAAACCGAATACATCAGCTGCTTCAAGATAGTCTCTATTAACCATCTGGAGTCCTGCATATATTATTACAAATACTATAGCAGTAGCTCTCCAAATCTCAGTTAATACTATGGCGAGTAGCGTTCTATCTCTAAACTCGTAGCCAAAGAAGTAAATAGGGGTATTTATAAATCCAAGGCTTTTTAGTAATTTGTTTAAAAAGCCATGAGACGATAACATTGTATACCATAGTAGTGCAGCTGCTACTTCACTAATAGCTAGTGGTAGGACAAAGAGGTACAATATAAACTCACGTCCTTTAAACCTATTGAGGAAGAATATAGAGGTGAAAATAGAGACCACTAATTGTAATGGGACTACGAGAGCTATGATAAAAGTATAGAAAACAACGTCTTTAAGTCTTTCAATATCTTCGAAAATCCTAGTGATAGGCGGGGGATCTCCAGAGACTCCTAGAATTATTGCATAAATAATCGGGTATCCAGTGAAAAAAGCAAGATATACAAAGGTTGGGAGAAGTAAGAGATAGGGTGTGAAAAAACTTCTATTCTTAGATGCCACATCAACCCCCCAGGTGTTTAAGGTTCTGGAATACCCAGCTCTGTGAATATTGCTTTTAACGCTGGTTCTAGTTCTGCAAGTACACTGGATATATCCTCGCCTTTGAGTACTATTCTCTCAAATGCTTTTCTATATATAGCTGCGAAGTCGCCTGCTTTACCACCAAGTGGTGGAATAAATACGGGTTTACCATCTAGTGTTCCAAGTTGTATTGTAACACCTTCGGAGATCTTTTTAACCCCGGGATCGAGTATTGCAGGAGTAGCTTCTTTGACTGTTGGGAAGAAGCCTACGTTTTCAGCTACTCTCGCCTGGACTTCGGGTTTTGTTAAGAACTCTATTAGCATCCACGCCTCTTCTTGGTTTGGAGCATTCTTTGGAATTGCAAGTCCAGCTAGAACTATAATGTAACCCCTGTTAATAGGTCCTCTGGGAACTGGTACAACTGTGAATTCTTCGGGCTTAGTTTTTACAGCAGCTGTTATCCTTGCAGTGTGATCCCATGCAAGCCAAACATCTCCTCTAAGTAAGGGCTCTGCCATGGCAGTCCATGTAGTACTCTCTGGGTGGCAGTATTTCCAAAGCTCTTTTAACATCTCCCACATTTTAACAGCATTTGGTGAGTTGAAGTATTTTGATTGATAACCAGTATAGGAGACGTAGAGATATCCGTGTAGAAGTCTGTGTAATAGGCCTCCTTCACCAGCTGGTAGACCTACTTTCTTCTCTCCAGTCTTTTCATAGATATTACGAGCCCATGAGACCAGGGCATCCCATGTCCACTTATCAGTGCCTTTTATAACATCGTCTTTTGTAAGTCCTGTTGGAAGATAGTTCCATGCATTATTGTGTACAACAACTACAAATGTCGCTGTCATCCATGGAATAAAAGCCGTGATATTATACGTACTCTTGAGATCTTCAACTACCTTTACAGCTGTGTCGAGAAAAGTTCTATTAGGTAACTTTCCAAACCTAGCCAGGTCTTCAAGCCAGCCCTTACTCGTGAAATAGTCGATTTCAGTAGCTAAGCCTCCAATAACACTAACTGAAACTCTACCAGCAGAGATCTCAGCTTCGAGCTTAGAAACCATGTCAGAGTAACCAAGAGGAAGAGGAATAAACTCTACCTGGATATTCTCTTCGTGAAGTAACTGAGATAGAAGTCCTTTCATAAATGACTGCTCAGCTGGTGGTGCTAGTTGAGTAGATGCAAAGATAATCTTTGTAAGTGGCCTAGTAGGTGAGGGTGTTGGACTAATAGGTGGGGCGGGTGGAATAGTGGTATAGTATAAGATTATTCCAAGAATAGCCACGATCACAATAACAGCTACAATAACGGCGAGAATTCTAGGGGCTATGCCACGAGACACACCATCCACCAGTATTTTATTTAACGCGCAAACTTATAAACTTTATAATAAAAATTAAGTAAGATCTATGAATCCACGTATAGATACAAAAAGATGCCTTGTAAAATTTAGAAATTAATAAAAATCTTTATAAAAGTTCTTATGTAAATACATATAGGTGTTAAAATTGGATGATGTGAATGAAAGACTTTGCAGTGAAGAACTGGCGAAGTTCTTTTCTGTTCTAGGAGTTAGTAGATTTGGATGTGAAGTGTACCTCAGACTTCTAGCTCACGGTCCAATGCCTCTAAAAACTCTTAGTGAAATAATGGGTGTTAAAGCTTCTCAACTATACTACTACATCAACGAGCTTGTATCTAGAGGACTTGTAGAAGCGGCTAGAGGTAGACCAAGTGTGTTTAGAGCTGTTTCAGTCAATGTCATAGATGGAATGTTCTTGGAAAGAGTCAGCGAGCTTAAAAAGACTGCTATAGAAGAACTAGGTAAAATAGAATCTTCTAGAGGAATGCCTCTTATTGAAGAGCCAGCTATATATGTCAATAGGAATTGGCGTTCATTCCTAGTTAGAGCAAGGGAGATAGCAGAGAAGGCAACCACTGATCTCGTGATTGGCGGAGATTACTTGTTTGTGAATTACATGTCGAGTGTTCTAGAGAGGAAGTATAATGAAGGAGTCATGGTATACGTCCTCCTCTACGAGGTTCCTGGTATTCCTATAAACTACTCTAATCTCCCCCGCGTCGGTAAAATTAGAAAGTGTGTATCAGGAGATATTCTCGTTGTCTCAGATTCCCGCCTCAGCTGCTCTTACACAGAGGAGAGGTTCTATCGCAGAGAACCCTGTTTACGGATTGATCATTGAAGAGCCCATAATAATAGACCACATCTTACAAGACTTCTTCAATAAGTGGATTAGAAGTAATATTATACGTGATGAACTCATTAAGCCTCCTTCATCATTCACAATCCTCAGGTTAGCAATATACGAGGTACAAAGGTTAATTGAGAGAAAGTGTAATATAAAGGTTATAGTATACGGAAGGTATACAAAGAGCTCTGAGAGCTGCATAGTAGAGGGAGATCTCGTAGATACAAAGATAGATGGTAATAGGGGAATTGCTCAGCTCGTAGTGGAAGTTAATGGTACAATCTACACAGTGGGAGCACAAGACGCGGTTCTAGAAGATATAGCAGCAAGTAGGGTTGAATTTAGAGGTGTCTGTTAGATGTCTCGAATCCTCCAATTTAACTTTGAAGATAGAGACTTAGTATATTTAGATAGAATTCACGGTGGAGATATAGCAAAACTAGCTAGGGAACTACATTGTGATACAATTGTTGTTTTTGCTAGAGATGCATGGGGCCGTGCATACTATAATAGTAAAGTAGCTAGAAAGGCTTCGAGACTAGGTGGTAGAGATTTTCTAAGAGAACTAGTTAACGAGGCGAAAAAACTAGGACTTAGAGTAGTTGTTATGATTGGTCATACAACAAATCCTGAATTGTATAGTAGACACCCCGAGTGGGCTCAGAGAGATATTAATGGACAAGTAATACACATGGATACAAATCCTCTACTTGAGAAAAACCCACCATTAAGATGGCCACTTATGTGTTTAAATAGCCCCTTCTTAGACATCGTTGTAGAAGAAGCCCGTGAAGTCTTAGAATACGGTGTTGACGGAGTATTTCTAGACTCGTTTAGATATATGCCAGATCTCGAGAGGGCATGTTACTGTCAATACTGCAGAGAGAAGCATATACGAGAACTTGGTAGAGACATGCCGAGAATAGAAGACTTTGAAAGTAGAGCTTATAGAGAGACATTTAAATGGAGGTATATGGTTAATGTTAGAGCTATACGAGAAATCAACGAGGTAATTAAAAAGATCAATCCTAGAGCTATACTGGTTTATAATAGCCATCCAGCCGGTTGGAAGGGACGGGCTAATACAATAGTAGAGCTTACAAGGGATTCACTAGACGTAGTATTTGCCGAGGCCTCTGAAGTAGACTATCAACCACCAGGGTTTCTAGCTGAAATAGTTAAGTTAACCAAAGCACTCTCAGGTGGAAAAAGAGTTTGGACTACTCGAAACGTATTTCACATGGCGTTAACAACTACATCTACAACTCCAATAGCTATTAAACAGGGTATTAGAGAGATTTTCGCTGCTGGAGGAGATCCAATGATACTAGTATTTAGTTCAACGTATATGCAGTCAACTAGGTATAAACAAGTTGTTAAAGAAGTCTTCGAGGAAGTAGAACGCCTCGAGGAATTCATGAATGGAGTTGAAAGAATTAGATATGTTGGAGTTGTCTACTCTAATAGAAGTAGGGATTGGGCCGGTAGAAGTGATCCAAGGCATATTACAGACGATGTTAGAGGATTTTACTATGCATTGACATATAATGGACTCCCAGTAGACTTCATTGTAGACTCCCAACTCGATAGTGGAGATTTCATGGAATTCAAAGGACTTTTACTGGGTAGTACTGCTTCAATATCAAGTCTAGGTGTTAAATACATAGAAGACTTTGTTGAACGTAGTAGTGGATTACTTGCAACATATATATCATCGCTTATGAATGAACATGGTGATTTCCTCGAGGAGTTTCAACTAGCAGATATTCTAAGAGTATCTTATAGAGGCTTGTTAAAGTATCAATGGAGTTATATATCAATTGACGACAGAGAACACCCAGTTACAAATAGTTTATTAGATAGACTTGTTTTATGGGGTGATTACGACAGGGTATTTAGAGATCGGAGGAATCCACCAGAAATATCCTGGCATGTACACGTAGATGTTAGAGATAGAGCTAGAATACTAGCACACGTTGTTGAACCACAAAGCCTCTTTGGTTATGAATATGAAAACGGTAGATCCCCGCCAATAACTGGTTGTGATACAAAGGCACCGGCAATAGTTGTAGGAGAAGACTATAAAACAATATACTTTACTGGACAACTTGGAAGACTATACTGGAGACTCGGACTACCCGAATATGAAGAATTGATATTAAATAGTATACTCTGGATGGCTGGTAAACCACCAATAAGACTCAATACACCGGGTTTAATACTAATGGAGCCATATAAACGGAGTGGACAGTTAATAGTGCACCTAGTAAATCTAACATTTAATAAACGAGTAATAGTGCGTGGTAATACCGATGACCCATTAATATGGCATTCCACGGCAGAGTCTATTTGGCCACCAGGAAACATCATACCAGTTGAAGCTACATTAACACTTAGAGGCTACGAGGTTAAACAAGCATGGTCGCCGATCACCAATAGAAAATACGAGTTGGAGAAAACAGGTGGAGAAATCAAAATAAACATGAAAATAGGAGAGTACGAGCTCATAGTATTAGAACTTAATTAAATCCAGTATTATCTTTCAACTCCCGTGTTCTAAAGATTATCTTGTTTTTATCACTATTAACTCGGCAATGTATTAACTATATAATGCCATCTACACTCCTATTGCTCAATTCAACTGCGAAGACAATATATTAAATTCAAGGATTTCCCGAGTAGAGATAAAGAAGAAAATAAAAAACTAGTCAAGGGTAGAGGGGCATTTATATCCAAAATGAAAGCTCAGACGAGTATTCAATGATATGAATAGAGGTTGTTTTATATATGCATAGAATAGGAATTTATATTATAAGTCTCACTTGTTAATCAATATTTGAGGGGGTTTCCTTGCGTCTTGCAAGCCATATAGGTTTACTGGCTTCACTTGTTATAACCCTACTACTAGTCTCCTATATAGCGTGGATTGTCTATAAAACAGATACTACTCTTCCACTAGAACGCGTGGTAGTTAGAGATTCCATTATATTCCTACCACTACCTAGAAAACTCACTAATATGAGTGTAGAAGAAGCTATTCTCTATAGAAGGAGTATTAGAGAGTATACAAGCGACCCAGTTGAACTAGAACACCTAGCACTGATTTTATGGAGTGCTTATGGTGTAACAGACCCTATATGGGGTCTTAGAGCATCTCCAAGTGCTGGTGCAACCTATCCTCTAGAAGTCTACGTAGTTATAGGTGAAGGAGGAGTGATGATTAGAGGAGAGGGGTATATGGCACCAGGTGTATATAAATACGATGTACATAAACACCTACTACTCCTTGTAAAACCAGGAGATGTGAGAAGTGAACTCGCAGAAGCGGCTCTAGGACAGAAATGGGTTAGAGATGCACCTATATCCCTAGTTGTATGTGCTGTATTCGAGAGAACTACACAGCGATATGGTGAACGCGGGAGAGTGAGATATGTTCCAATGGAGGCTGGTCATTTAGGTCAAAACGTGTATTTAATGTCTACTGCACTAGGCTACGGTACTGTTGTAATAGGTGCTTTTTTTGATGACCGAGTACAAAGTGTTATCGGGGCTAGACTAGATGAAATACCATTATATATTATACCAATAGGTGTTCCTAGAGAGCCACGGCGTATTGACTTCACTGATATATGGAGTTATATCGAGGTGAAGAGGAGTGGTTAAACCTAGACTCCTGAGAATTGCACTCCTCCTAGTTGAAGCTACTTCTATTCCACTACTAGTTCTCGGCCTAGTCTACTTGTTAACAGGCTATCAAATGCTAGTTCCAAGTGTAAAACTCTTTCCAAGACCACAACAAATACACACAGATCTTGTTTTGAGAATAATATTTGCTACAATGGGTTTAATCCACGGGTATTCAGGATTAATCCTCTTATTAGAAAGAAGGATTAGAAATAATACTCTGAGATTAATAATAGAAGGCATTGTTACAGGGTTATTTATAGCAATAGCTGTATTAATACTCGTCTTGGAACTCATAGTGTCAACGTAGTAGAGTCTCTATATGTTTTTACAAGTTTCTCTTAAACCCGTGTTAACTAATAGAGACATGGAAATAAATTATAGTCTTTTCACTCATAAGTGCTCTCTATAATTAAATACAAATATTTAAATGATATGGAAATATAAACTTAAACACGGGGGTGTGAGTTGTCCTTGCCTCTACCACCTGGAACTCCTTCTCAACAAAGCATAGAGAGCTTTGTTAAAGGCTTGAAGAAATTAAAGACTAGTGCTATTTTAATGATAGTAGTATCTATTTTATTAATTCTAGTGAATTACATTATTTCACTTATTTTTACTAGAGTTGCAATTGATGTATTTTCACTGCTTGAAGAGATAGGTAGAAAAGGATTTAATCTACAATTCATTCTCTCACTTATACGAGAAGTTATTTCAGGCCTAATCTCCCCACCAGTAATCGCTATTGCACTAGTCATAGCAGTTGTTTTAATAATAGCTGTTTATGGTTTTATTATTCCATCCTTCACGTTTTTCAAAGACTATAATGCCCGTGAATTCAGTATTTCTACAACTCTGGTTAAAATTGGATATATTTCTAGTATACCACTGGGTTTAATTGGAATTGTATTAATAGTTATTGGAGGTTTATCAATGAATCTACTAATACTCGTATTAGGTGGATTCATATTCGGTATTGCTGGTATATTATCACTCATAGGTGAAATAGGTTTATGGATAGGTCTCTTCAAACTCGAGAAAACCACGGATGAACGGATTTTCATAGTGGCTGCTATAATATTGATACTAGGGCGTTTCATATCGAATTATATATCACCTATTGGCTGGATACTAGTATTTATTGCTTCAAGATCAGCATTAAATAAAATACCATTAAAACAACCACCACCGCCAGTATAACTACTCACTAATTCCACTATGATAACATTATTTTTAATCATGGTTTTCAATTACTCTATTTAGGTGTGTGATTTGACTAGTGATCTACTATTGAAAAACGCTAGAATTCCTCTCTATGGAGGTATTGTTGAGGGATCGATTTACATTGAAAATGGATTGATACAGTCTATTACACGTATACCAAGACAAGATGCAAGCGAAGTTATTGATGTAGAAGGACGCTTAGTTCTACCCGGGGGGATAGATCTACACGCTCATGTATACGACCCTGAATACGTAGAAAACGAAGACTGGGAGACTGGTTCGCTCGCGGCTGCTTATGGAGGAATAACGACTCTAATAGACATGCCATTGAGAATTCATGTTGATAAAGTCGAAGTGTTAGAGAGGAAGATAAGTGAGGCCCGTGTTAAATCATATGTCAACTATGGAGTAACAGGTGGATTTGTAAAGAGGGAGAATATTGGTTCAATAAGAGAATTGAGGAAACGGGGTGTAAAGACATTTAAGTTCTTTACGTGTAGGCCATTTAAAATCGAAGATGAAGCTATTGGACTAGCACTACGTGAAATAAGAAGTAATGATGCAGTGGGAGTATTCCACGCTGAAGAAGATGGTTTAATCAACTACTGGGAGACTGTGTACAGAGGGCGTGATGACATTGTTTCATACCACTCTAGTAGGACAAGTGCAACGGAGGCTGCGGCAATACTTAGAATTGGAATGTATGCACTCGATATTGGAGTACACGTACACATAGCTCACTTGTCGAGTAGACTTGGATTAGAATCTATTAAGTGGCTTAGACAACAAGGAGTAAAAGTAACTAGTGAGGTGTGCCCACACCACTTGTATTTTACAAGAGAAGACTCTAAGATACATGGAAACTACTTGAAGCTCGCGCCGACTCTTAAATCAAGAGAAGACGTGGAAGCACTGTGGAATGGATTATCTAGTGGATGGATAGAAGCATATGTAAGCGATAATGCACCAGCACCTAGAAACATGAAGGAAGTAGATGTTTGGAGTGCCTGGGGTGGTATCCCCAACTTGGAGATAATGGGGCCCTTCCTATACACTCATGGAGTTCTAGGAAGAAGGATTAGTATTGAGAGGTTTATAGATGTATTCTCGAGAAACCCTGCAAAAATACTCGGTGTATACCCGTACATCGGGGAATTAAACATTGGGTCGAGAGCAGATCTCTACATTCTTGAAACAAAAACGCCCAGGAAGATTACTGGTAGTAGCCACCACCACAAAGTAGATTGGACTCCATGGGAGGGTATGGAGTTCTATGGGTTCTCCCACTACTTGATTGTAGGTGGAAGAATAATTATTGAAAAAGGAGAATTAGTGGGGAAACCGGGTAGTGGATTATACATTGGAGAATTAGTTATTCAAAAAGGAGGAGTGGAGTAGGGAAAAAGATTATTTTAAGAGACCGTGTTTTTTAATAACGCTGTAGAGGTAGTCGGGTGTTAAGGGTATTCTATTAACATCGTATTTTGCTTGTTTCTCTCTTAGTGCGTGTGCAACAGCGTTTGCTATAGATGGCGCTATTGCTACTATTGAAGGCTCGCCTAGTCCTTTGGCGCCGAAGGGCCCTCTAATAAATCCTGCTTCAACAAAGTCCACGTTGATTTTTCTCGGTGTGTCGAGAGTTGTTGGAACATGGTAAGTTGAATAGCTTGGAGTTAATAGTTTACCATCGCTTGTATAGTATGTTTCCTCGGTTAGTGCATAGCCCATTCCCTGGATATAGCCTCCTATCGCGTGTAGTTCAGCCCCTATTCTATTGATTACTCTTCCAATATCGTAGACTGTAGTCGCCTCTACTACTCTCGTTATTCCTGTTTCAAGGTCTACTTCTACCTCGCTCACTATTACGCCAAATGTGTATGTAAAGTATGGTTGTCCAGTACCGGTTTCATCATGCCACTCTGCAAATGGTGCTCTAAAGTAGCCGTATTCCTGGAGTGGTATTCCCTTCCAGAATGCTTGTTCTACGAGTTCTCGCCAAGTTATATACTTCTCGGGGCTGTCTCTACAGTATACTCTTGGAGCATCTATGACGACTTCGCCTGGAGAACTACACTTGAGCATTTCACTTGCTAGAGTGTTGAGTCTCTGTCTCAACTTGTATGAGGCAACAAGTGTGGCGTTGCCAGTCATAACTGTTACTCTAGAAGCTACTGTGGGGCCTGAGTCTGGAACAGAGGCTGTATCAGGCATTTCTACTTTGAAGTAGCTTGGTGGTACACCCAGTATCTCAGAGGCAATGTTTAACAAGCTCTGTAATGAGCCCTGACCCATATCTGTAGTGCCAGATCTAAATGTGATGCTTCCATCTCTATTTATAATTATAGATACTGCTGAGTAGTCTGCTCCCTCAGCTCCAATACTGTTTCCATGATACATAACTGCTATTCCAATACCCCTCCTCACTGTTCCAGTCATAGACTCATATTGTTTCTTCTTCTCATAGTAGTTGCTTAACTCTACTGCTCTCTTTATTGCTTCTTCTAATCCTACGCCGTGGTCGAGTAGTTGACCGTGGACTGTTCTGTCCCCGTTTCTCAATATGTTCTTTAATCTAAATTCTACTGGGTCTATTCCGAGTTCTTCGGCCAGTAGATCCATTTGTCTCTCTATTGCAAAGTGTACTTGTGGATTACCAAATCCTCTAAATGCTCCTGCTGGTATCTTATTAGTATAGACGTTTACAACGTCTATTTTTGCATTCTCAACCCTGTATGGTCCTGTGCTGTGAACTGTTGCTCTCCAGGCTACAAATGGACCTAGACTCGCGTATGCACCAGTGTCTAAGACTACGCGGGCTTCTACAGCTAGTAGTCTACCATCTCTACTCGCGGCGTGTCTATAGTGTGCTATCATTGGGTGTCTACGAGTGTGTGCAATAGAGGATTCTTCTTTTGTATGTATTAGTATAGCTGGCCGCTTCAATGCCAGTGCTACAAGAGCTGTTTTCGCAGCTATTTCATTTCCTACGTCTTCTGCTCCACCAAACCCTCCTCCCAGTGCGGGAGCTATTACACGCACCATGCTGAAGGGTAGTCCTAGAACATTGCTTACTGCTCTCCTCACGTCGAATGGGCACTGTGTTTTAACATAGAGTGTTACACTGCCATCTGGCTCGGGTATAGCTATTGATGCTTCTGGCTCTAGGTATGCGTGGTCTTGACCTGGCGTTCTATAAGTGTTTTCGACTACTACGTCTGCTTCTCTAAATGCTTTCTCTACGTTTCCAACTCTAATTCTATACCTTGTCAATATGTCTGTTCCTCGTTCATCATGTATTAACTCGTGTGGTTTCTCTTGTAGGGTTTCAAAGTCGACTATTTCAAGCGGGTCTAGGTATACTGGGAGTGGCTCGTATTCGACGCTGACAAGTTCTCCGGCATCCCACGCGTTTCCCAGTGATTCAGCAACGATTAATGCAAGGGTGTCTCCTATGTAGCGTACTTTCCTCTCTGCTATTAATGGTTGGTCTGGTATAACGTATCCTACATCGTTTATACCGGGTATGTCTCTAGCTGTAAATACCTTGATTACACCTGGGTATTTCTCGGCGTCTGATACATCTAGTTTCTTTATTCTCGCGTGTGCATACTTTGATCTAACGCTGTAGACAAACACTGGGTTTTTAACCAAGTTGAATAAGTCTGCTGTGAAGACAGGGCTACCCTTGACTTTCGCTATAGCGTCCCATCTAACTATTCTCTTACCCACGTATTTGAACTCGCTTGTCTTTACGTGTTTTGTCTTTTGGAAGATGGATTCTACTATTTCAACGTATTCGGGCTTACTCAACCAGGATCACCCCAGGGGCTTCAAGTGGAGTTTCTCGCGTACTTCCCTCTCGTCGAAGAAAACAATGCCTTTTCTCAAGTATTCAACTGCTTTTTTAACTGCTTCAACATAGTGGTTGTAGCTACCACACCTACAGATATTCGAGGTAAACCATTCTCTGATCTCTTCATCGCTTGGATCAGGGTTTCTATCTAGTAGCGCTTTAGCCATCATTATAAAACCAGGAGTGCAAAAGCCGCATTGTACCCCTCCTGTCTCGATAAATGCTACTTGTATAGCGTGGAGTTTTCCGGGTGGTGCAATACCCTCTATAGTGGTTACCTCGGCATTGTTTAATCTAGCTGTTAGTGTTAGACAAGAGTTTCTTGGTTCTCCATTGACGAGGACTATGCATGAACCACATTCTCCTCTACCACAACCCTCTTTTACCCCCACGAATCCAAGTCTATACCTCAATGTATCCAGTAGTCTCTCGTGGCCTGGTACTTCCAACTCGTATTCTCTACCATTAACTTTGAATCTAACTCTGTGGAGGCCGGGCATTTAAACCACCCCGATCCTCTTGGCTGCTCTTAGAAGAGCTTTTTTAATAGAAGTCTTCGTCATTTCAAGTCTGTAGTCTCCTGTAGTCCACCAGTCAGTGTATTTTTCAACGTGTTTTGGTATAGTTTCTTCAATTGTTTTTTCAATAAACTCGATTGAAAACTCTCTGCCCTTCAGGGATTCTTCGAGTACCCTTAGTCTTCCAGGTATTCTCTTTTCTTTGATCATGTCGAGAGATATTTTAGCATCACTTATTCTACCATTATCAATGTGGAGGTATACAGCTGAGTTGGCTAGTCCAGCTATTAAAATACTCCTCCTATCGAATTTCTCGAAGGCACTACTCGTGTTTAATGGTGGTTCTGTGAAGAATACTTCTGTTATAATCTCTCCGGGTTTTAAATCTGGTTTTCTCCTCTCGACAATGAATTCTCCGAGTGGAACAACGCGCTCTCCATTTACTCCACTCACTTTGACTTTTGCATCGTAGGCTAAGAGTAGGACAAGGTAATCACTAAAATCAGTTGCCGTCGCGATGTTTCCACCTATAGTGGCCATGAAGCGGAGTGACATAGTTCCAAATTTATGCCATACATCTTGGAATCCAGCATATCTAACATCACTGTGGAGAAACGAGTTTGAAAGCTCCCAGAGAGTAGTTAATGCTCCTATTTTTACTACTCCATTTTCGAGTCTTACATAACTGAATTGTCTTCGTAGAGGAGATAAGTCAACCAGGTATTTGGGCCTTATCTTCTTATCTCTAATTAGTATTAATAACTCTGTTCCCCCCGCAATAGGCATTGCATCAGGATGATATTTAGCTAGGAATTCGAGAGCATCACCTAGGCTGGTTGGAATATATAATTCAAAAATTAGTAACACCCCCACACAGTACTCAAAACTATATTTTATACAGCTAGATTTTATATCTTTATCACTAAATTTATTAACTCAAAAGAAGCATAGTTTTACCGGGGGTTTAGGCGTATACTATGAAGGTTTGTAGAGATATAACTGAGTGTATTGGTGGAACTCCTATAATTCTCTTAAACAGGGTTAAACCAGTAGATGTTGAAGCAGAGATCTGGGCTAAAATGGAGTTTACTAATCCAACAGGTAGCGTCAAGGATAGAATGGCTCTCTATATGTTGAAAAAAGCAATGGAAAAAGGAGAGTTGAAACCCGGTATGACGATTGTTGTCCCTACAACTGGAAACACTGGTATTGCATTTTCAGCTCTTGCAAGCGTCTTGGGCTTTAAAGTACTAATAGTTATACCCGAGGAAATGAGTGCTGAGAGATTTATGTTAATGAGGCTTTTCGGCGCCGAATTCTACTTTACGCCTGGTGGAGAAGCAGATGCTGGCCAGGCACTAGAAATAGCAAAGAAGATAGTAGCTGAAAACCCAGATAAATACTACTTATTTGACCAGTGGAGTGATGAAGCCAATGTACAAGCACACTATGAGACAACAGGTAGAGAAATAATAGAGCAAATCGGCTGTCCAAGAGCATTCATAGCAGAAATCGGTACTGGGGGAACATTGATTGGTGTAGCCAAGAGACTCAAAGAAGAATGTAGTAATGTAATTGTTGCCGGTGCCGAACCAGCTGAATGCCCAGTTGCAACAGAATGGTTTAGAACAGGTAAGCCAGGCCCCTATGGAAGACACGAAATAGAAGGTGTAGGAGACGGTTTTATCCCAGATATCGTAGCGAGATATAGACACCTACTAGATGATTTTGTAACAGTAACTAGTGACGAAGCAATAACTATGGCTAGAGAAATAGCTAGGCTTGAAGGACTACCAGTTGGAATAAGCTCGGGTGCAAACGTTGCCGCAGCCATTAAACTCGCAAGGAAACACGGACTGAAAAAAGGAGATAGAGTAGTTACTATTCTACCAGACTATGCAGGAAGATACTTTAGTACAAGGTTGTTTAAGAAGAAACGTGAAATTGCTTCACGTAGAACTATACTAGAAGAACTAGACATATAGTCTTTTTCTCTACTACTCTTCTACTATTGTAAATCCATATAGTTGCAGTAATCGTTTAATAAACAACCAGTCGTCTTGTGAGATTGGTTTATCTAGTTTAATTGTTACAATCATACCTCTCTCGCTCAGTATAGGTGTTCCCTCAAAGAAGTATTTTGGATTATACTTCTTAGATAGTAAAACCGGGTTGATTTCATAAATTGCTTTTTCAACGTAGACGTGGTTTACAACTTCTCTAATAGTGATTTCCTTTCTACTACTAGATAAAATACACTTCAAGGCGCTGACCACGAATCTCTTATCACCTATGGATTAGTGATGCTGTAATAAATAATTATATACTACTTCAATATATAATTACTTATTGACTAGGTGTACTGAATGGGCCGTCATAAGCCCTGGTTTGTAGGCTACCTTAAAGGCAGAGACTGGCTTTCTAACTACGACTATGACATTGACACCATAATGCTCGTCCTCAAGGCCGCTAGAGAGTTAAAGCAATTGTTTCATAGCGGTGTTAGAAGAGTTAACTGGCTCCATGGGAGAACACTCTACATGATATTCTACAATAAGAGTCTTAGAACAAGAAATAGTTTTCAAACCGGTATATACCAGCTTGGAGGACACGGCATCTATATTAGTCCAGACCAGGTGTATGCTCCAACCCTCCCCGAAGACATGATTCCATATCAAACAGAGGCCATTAGCGACGTGGCAAGAGTACTTAGTAGATATGGTGATGCAATAGCAATAAGGATATATGGCGATGCAGCCAAGTGGATTATTGGTAGAGGCCACAGGATAATACAGGAGTTCGCGAAGTGGGCTGATATCCCAGTATTAAACATGGAAGACGATGTATGGCATCCATTCCAAGCACTCGCGGATGCACAAGCAGCGTTTGAAGCACTCGGCTGGCCAAGAGACCTGCGCGGCAAGAAAGTAGTAGTGAGCTACGCGTATAGTGGTGGATTAAAACCACTAGCAGTACCACAAGACGTGGTAGCAATGTTTGCAATGATGGGTGCAGACGTATATATTGCACACCCACCCGGATTCGAGTTAATGGATGAAGCACTAGCCATTGCCAAGAAGTACACTGAGCACTGGGGTAGCGAGTTCAAAATAGTATACAATATGGATGAGGCCTTCGAGGGGGCTACAATAGTATACCCAAAGGCATGGAGTCCCAAGAAGTTCTTCCCACCATACAATACAGTAGTAGATAAAGAAGGTGCAAAGGCATACCAAGAGAAATTCAAAGACTGGATTGTAACAATGGAGAGGCTTGAAAAGGCTGGAAAACCATTCTACATGCATTGTGGACCAGCTGATAGAGGTCAAGAGGTAACAGATGAAGTACTAGACTCCTACGAGAAAAGCCTATACTTCGAAGAAGCAGAAAACAGACTCCACGTGCAAAAAGCAGTTATGGCTATGGTAATGGGTGAATAAAACCATAATTATTTTTCTTTTTTACTACGTGAATAACTCTTCAGTTGATCCTAAACCGTGAGACTATGTATATAGAGAAAATAGAGTGTAGTAGATGTGGTAGGAGATATCGTCTAGAAGAAAAACCCCTTCTCTGTGTAAACAATGATCTAGGTAGACTCGACATATACTACAATTACGAAGAAGTAAGTAAAAAACTAACAAAGGAAACACTATCTAAGAGAGCATTTAACATGTGGAGATACCGCGAACTCCTACCAGTACCAGGCCCCGAATACATTGTATCCCTGGGCGAGGGGGGAACACCACTATTAAAAGCAAGTAGACTAGGAGAGAGGCTTGGATTGAAAAACCTATACTTGAAAGATGAAACGAGGAATCCAACTGGTAGTTTTAAAGACCGCGCTATGAGTGTATCTGTTTCAATGGCTAGGTATTTCGGTTTCAAAAAAGCAGTAATAGCGAGTAGTGGAAATGCTGCTGCCTCACTCAGCCGCGTATGGAGCCAAGGCAGGTATAGAAGTATACGCACTAGTCCCTCATTTCGCATCGCGTGGAAAAATATCACAGTTGCTCATGTATGGTGCTAAAGTAATAAGGGTTCGCTGGGTTGAAGCGGAAGACCCGACTGTTAAAATGATGAGGATTCTATACGAGAAACACGGGTTCTACCCGAGTCCTAGTTTCGGAGTGTTTAATCCATACCAGGTTGAAGGGCCTAAGACTATATCAATGGAGGTTGTCGAGCAACTAGATTGGAGTATACCAGACCAGGTATTCGTACCCACGGGGGCAGCGAGTCTACTGACAGGTGTATACAAGGGCTTTCGAGACTTTGAAAAACTCGGATTTACAAATGGTATTCCTAGACTAGTAGCTGTTCAACCAGAGGGAAACCATCCACTAGTGAGAGCGTGGATGCAGAGAGCAGACCCATTCAATATCAAGCCATGGGAGAAGCCACCAGAAACCGTTGCAACCGGGTTAGAAGACACTTATCCATGGGATGGAGACATGGGGTTGAAGGCCCTCTATGAAACAAATGGATATGGAGTGGTTGTTTCAGACGATGAAATAGTATATGTAATGAAGTTGCTTGCAAGCCTTGAAGGAGTATTCGCCGAGCCAAGCGGTGCGGCTGGTCTAGCTGGACTCGTAAAGGCAGTAGAGAATAAACAAGTCGATAGAGACGAAGTAGTTGTTGTATTAGTTACTGGTCATGGATTAAAAGACATCGATATTGTTACAAAAATCACTAGTGAACCACCAGTAATCAACCCCGTTGAATCAGAACTAGTCGAAGCTATAAAGACTCATTATGGTGAATTATAAGTATAATCACGCTTTATATCCCCTAGTAACAATAATTACTTGTAAGCCTAGGTGTCTTTCTTGGTAGATCTATCTGTAGAGATAGCTGGACTTAGATTGAAAAATCCTTTAATGAACGCTGCTTGTCCTATATCTAGAGATGCTGAGTCAATGATAGAGTTGATTGAAGCTGGAGTTGGAGCTGTAGTAGCTAAGACAATAAGTGTTAAACCAGCAATAGTCCCCCGTCCAAGTATGAGTGCTGTAGATAGGGGGTTATTTAGAGGAGTAGTATTAAAGACTCTTGGTCCAGGCGATGTAAGAGCGGTCCCAGTAGACTCTGGAAACTACAGGTCTATATTCGCATTTCTAAACGCAGAGCTATGGAGTGATATACCAGCCGAACACTACTTGGAGCGTGAATACCCCATTGTCAAGAAGCACTGCGAGGAGAAGGGAGTAGTATTCATTGCTAGTATTGGATATACACCAGAAGAACTCTCGCTCCTAGGCCCCAAGGTTGAGAAGACGGGCGTTCAAGCAATAGAGTTTTCTACACACTATATTGGAAGAGACTATAGACCAATAGTTGAAGCCGCGAAGGCACTGAGAGAATCTGTAGGTATACCCATATTCGCCAAGCTAAGCCCCTTCACACCCAGTATACCCGAGTTAGTTAGAGAACTCGAAAAAGTAGGTGTTAATGGATTAGTAGCAACTAATACTATTGGGCCAGCACTACACATAGATGTTGAAACCGGTATGCCCGTTGTTGGAGGACCATATGGATTTGGATGGATGAGTGGCCCAGCACTAAAACCCCTTGCACTAGCAGTAGTAGCACAAGCAGCACTCAATACAAAACTACCAATTATAGGAGTGGGAGGTATTAGCCGAGGCGTAGACGTAGTCGAGTATATAATGGCTGGTGCTACAGCTGTACAAATATGTACAGCGGCCATTGTAGAGGGTTTTGGAGTCTTCAAGAGAATACTCAGCGAGCTAGAAGAATGGATGAAACGACATGGATATGAATCAATATATGACTTCAAAAGAAGAGCACTTAAATACATTAAACCAGAGCCGAGACGAGTATGGGCCAAGCCACCAGTAGTAGATGATAAAAAGTGTATTGGCTGTGGTTTCTGCAAGCAGACGTGTACATACCACGCTGTAAAAGTCGTAGTAGTAGAAGGTAAGAGGAAGGCGAGGGTAGATGTAACGAAATGCTATGGATGCGGTGTTTGTACATCGGTGTGTCCAACTAGAGCAATTCACTTCGTAGAAGGCTAGTTTTTTACTTCTTACTCTTCTCTGTGTCAAGATTAAAAGAATGAGGAATTGTACGTGGAAAAAATATTGTGTTTTATTCGATTCTAGAGAGAAGTTGTTTATTTAACGCCATACATTGTTAGTGCTAGTACGGCCATTTTTGTCCAGAGGCCGTTTTCGGCTTGCTCGTAGATCACTGAGTGTTTGGGGTCGTCTATTACTTCGTCGTCTGCTTCGTAGCCTCTAAATATTGGTAGTACGTGCATTAATACAGCGTGTTTGTCCATTAGGTCCATTAGTTCTCTTGTTACCTTCCAATGCTTGTATTTCTCGTAGATCTTTAACTCTTCGTCTTTGAATTTACTGTAGCCTAGTTGGACTAGTGTTGGCGAGGCCCAGTTTCGTGGGAATACCGCGTGTGCTCCTCGTAGGGCTTCTTGGAGGTTGTCTGTTACTTCTAGTGTTGCACCGTGTTCTCTTGCCAACTGCTTGGCTTTCTCTACGAGTTTGGGGTCTAGGTCGAAGCCTGGTGGTCTAGCTACTACAACGTCGACGCCGAATCTCGGGAATAATACCATGTCTTCTTGTACACTACACCATCCCCTGATCTCTGGGCTATACGCCCACATTATAACGTATTTCTTACCCTGTGGATTCTGAAATCTCTCTCTAAACGTGAATATGTCTGCTAGTCCCTGTGTTGGGTGGAACATGTCGTCGGCCATGTTTATAACTGGTATGTTGGCTACATTGACCATTTCGCGTATATAGGCGTTTCCAACTCCATACCTATAGTCAATTGCCTTATCTAGTACTCTAATACCTAGTCCATGCCCGTAGACATCATACATTGCAGCTACGTCTTTAATTGCTTCTCCAGCCTTCTCTTCCTTGCCATATGCTAGCCTTGTAGTCGTGGCGTCGATGTATGCAGCGTGGCCTCCAAGGAAAAACATTCCTGCTTCAAAAGCTGCCCTTGTCCTTGTTGATGGTGCAAAGAACAACATAAAGAATACTTTACCAGCAAGTACTTTTGGAATAGCCTCTGTGCCATAGTAGTGAGCTATTTCTTTAAACTCCTTGGCGAGCTTCAAGGTGACTTCTATTTCCTCGTCACTCCAGTCGAGAGTAGAAATAAGGTCTCTGCCACTGAGTTCTCTAATGAGGTGTCTTAGAGCGGGCACAAAAACCCCTCTCATATATTCTCTATAACAAGCCAGGTTATTAAATTCGCTGAAAGCTCTGCTGGAGAACTAGTTCACACCCCAATGAGAACCCGCGTCTACATGTAAAAACCACGTGTAAACACACCGACCACTTTTTCACATTGCTAGTTTTTACTTTGTTAGATATTTGTACAGGCTTTAGAAATCATCCAAAATTTTAAAATAATGTAATACTAGGTATTTAAGTTCCATATAAAAACCCAGGCTGTTCTAGTATATACTTGGGGTGGACTTATATATGAAACCAACTACTTGGATTGGAATAACCCTACTAATAGCTATTATAGCTGGTGTAGCAGGATACTATATAGGAACCACAACGGCTCCCACACCAACAACACCCATGCCATCCACAACGCCTACATCACCCACGTATACTACCCCAGAAAAAGTAAAGGCATTATTCATATATGTTGGTCCTATTGGAGACGCTGGATGGACATACATGCACGATATTGGAAGGAAATTCGTCCAGGAATTGTTTAAAGACTGGTTGGAAACAGCCTATGTTGAAAGCGTTAAACCAGATGAAGTAGTTAGATTTGTTGATGAATATGTTGCTAAAGGATATAATGTAGTATTCACTACGAGCTTCGACTTTATGGATGCAACCTATGAAGCGGCTGAGAAGTATCCAAATGTAATCTTCTTCCACTGCTCTGGTTATCGTAGAAGAGAAAACATGGGTACATACTTCGCAGACCTCTACCAAGTATACTACCTCAATGGTTTAATGGCTGGAGCACTAACTAAAACCGGGCATATAGGCTATGTAGCAGCCTACTTGATACCCGAAGTAGTTAGACACATAAATGCATTTGCTATTGGTGCAAAAGAAGTGGGAGAGGCTCTTGGAAAGAATATTACAATCCACGTTATTGAAATAGGTGCATGGTATGATCCAACAAAGGCTAGACAAGCCGCTGATACACTAGTTAAACAATACAATGTAGACGTATTGGCTTTCACTGAAGACTCTACTGCTATTCCAGAGTATGCCGAGGAGAATAAGATATACGTGTTTAGCCACTATGGTCCAATGTTGAAGTATGCTCCAACAATGACTGTTAGTGGCCAATTAGTTAGATGGGAGATAATATATGCTGATATATTGATAAAGATTAAATCCGGTGTACTAACACCATACAACCTCGAACACGTCGACTACTGGTATCTACTGAGCTCTGGAGCAGTAGACCTAGGTGCAGACATAGGTGACGATGGCAACCCAGTACTCATCAACCCCTTATACATAGACATGTTAAAGAGAATCGAAGTTACAGACAAGCTCACAGGTAGAAAGCTAAGCGTCTACGACTTAGTAATGGAGAGATATTGGCAAATGAAGGCCGGGGTAACAGTTCTACCACTACAATTCAGCGCACTAACTCATAAATACGAACACATAGAGAAAATAACGATGCCTTGGGGAGGACTCATAGGTACAAAACCGTATCCAATAGCCCCCGCATTCGACCCGTTCATAGGACCACTAAGAGGCTGGTGTCTATATCCAAGTGAAAAAGCAACATCCGACTACTGTAAAGGCAAGAACCCCGGCGACATAGTGATAATACCTGCTGGTGTAAGACTAGGCCATGCCGACTTGTGGAATATGGATTATCTACTAGACATAGTTGTCAAACACTAAAACCCCCTCTTGAATTCCCAAATGTTTTTTCTTATACGACAAGTAGTTTACGTAAATACCGATGAGTGCTTAGGGCGTGGGACAGTGACATCTCCACTCTTATCGGTTGTGGAGGTAACTAAGAGCTTTCCTGGAGGAGTTATCGCCCTGGACGACGTCTCTATGGAGTTTTACCCGGGCGAGATTGTTGCAATACTCGGTGAAAACGGTGCTGGAAAGTCGACGCTTGTCAAGATCCTCTATGGAATATACAGTCCCGATAAAGGAGAGATCTTCTTCCAGGGTAAGAGAATTGTTATTGGTAGCCCAATAGACGCTATTAAAAAAGGTATTGTAATGGTTTCTCAGATTCCGCAGTTAATTGATAGATTATCAGTGGCTGAAAACCTCTCACTTAGTTTAACTAGTATTGGATTATTTGAATCAATGAAAAACGTTCGTAGAGTATTTAGAGAGATAAGCGAGAAGATCGGTATTAAAATAAACCCCGATGCCAAAGTCTGGTCTTTGAATTATACACAGAAGCAATTAGTTGAAATAGCTAGAGCAGTACTCCTCGATGCAAAAGTATTTATTCTCGATGAAGCACTAACATATCTACCACTAGAAGAGAGGAGGAAGTTCTATGTCTATCTACAACAATTCAAAGAAGAAGGCCGCTCTATATTGCTAATAACACATAAAATACCAGAGGCCCTCGAGATCTCTGATCGCATATACATATTGAGAAGAGGGAAAGTCGCTGGCTCACTAGTAAAAGAAAACGCGACATTAGATCGAATACGTGAATTAATGTTTGGTGAAGCAGCGAAACTAATAACTTACGAGAGGTTTTCCAACCCCTATGAAACCCAAGTGGGAGATCCAGTTATTCAAGTCGAAGACCTAGTTGTAGAGGGAGATTATGGTGAAACAGCTGTAAATAAAGTATCATTTAAGGCAAGAGCAGGCGAGATAATAGGTATTGCTGGAATCGTGGGTAATGGACAGAGAGAACTACTAGAAGCCCTCGTGGGATTGAGGAGAATTAAAAGCGGCCGGGTATTAATAGACGGCATTGACGTGTCAAATAAGGGAGTAGGTATTATTAGAGAGAAGGGTGTTGGATTTATTCCTGATCAACCGCTTAGATACGCTGTTTCAGCCGATAATACAATAGTTGAAAACATTGCTACTCTCTTCGCGAGGCGGCAAGTACTCATAGACTGGAATAACATGGTGGAAGTAACTAATAAATTGATCAAAGAGTATTCAATTTATCCTCCAAACCCCAATATACACGTGAAACTATTGTCTGGAGGAAACATCATGAAAGTCGTTGTAAGTAGAGAGCTTGAATACGCTACTAGAGCACTACTCGCCTACAACCCTACTCGTGGACTAGACGAGGCGACAGCTACATTTGTTAGAAGGAAAATAAAGGAAAAAGCAGTGGGAGACAAGGTATCTATTGTATTTGCAAGTGAAGACCTAGATGAAGTACTCCAGCTCAGCGATGCAGTATTTGTGATGAATAGAGGTGTTTTATATGGACCTTTCGACCCCGTTTCAACTCCACGTTCTAAAATAGAAGAGTTAATGGTGATGTAGAGTGCGACTGGTTTTAATTAAGAGAAAGAAACCTTTGAAGTATGGTGGATTAATAGTAGTAACTCTCTCGTTATTGACAGGTATCGGTATATTTGCATTATTCTCGTGGAGTATAGGTATAAACCCATACTATGTTATAGAATCAATTCTCACTACATTTATATTTCCAGGTATTGTCAAAGACTTCTTAATACTATCTCTCCTTGGATACGCGTTACTAATAGCGTTTAAGGGATCTCTATGGAATATTGGTGCAGAAGGACAAATGCACATGGCAATTATAGCATCCGTCTATGTTACACTAATACTCTTCTTTACAACAGAGAAGTCTCTACCAATACATGTATCAATAGGTGTTGTATTACTCTCCATAGTCTTGGCTACGATTGCTGGCGCATTATGGGGCGGACTAGCCGGGGCTATTAAAGCATATACTGGAGTAGACGAGGTCCCAGTCACACTAATATTGAATTACATAGCGTATTTTATTGGAAACATATTAGTGTATGGTCCATTTAGAGGGAAATATGTATGGGGATATGTTAGAACAGATTTACTACCAGCTCCTTATAAGCTCTCTATATCTGTAAAGAAGACTATTACGGGTGATCCAATAGTAGACACTTTAAATGGTTATCTAGTAGAAGCTATAATTTATTCTTCATGGATAACTGCTCTAATAATAGTTGCGATATTTACATACTGGTTGTTTAACAAGTCTTCTCTGGGCTTGAAGATAAAAATACTGGGTTCTAACCCCGACTACCTTGTAACTCTCGGTGTCAACGTAAAGAAGACAACTGTTACAGCATTTATGCTGTCTGGCGCAATAGCGGGTTTAACTGGTGCACTCTATTATCATGGAGCTCTCTGGAGACTAGAATACCCATTAGAATATCAAACTATGGGTTATGGATACCTCGCTATACTAGTTACCTGGCTTTCAATGCTCGACATGAAATTCATACCTATTTCAGCCTACATTGTTTCAGCGTTGATAATGGGTTCTCAACGTGTAAGCTCGCTCCCTGTTGTTAGAGAGGCGTTTGCAGTAATTGGTTTGGGAGGTGCTGAAATAGCATTTAGATTATTAATGTTTGGATCTGTACTCCTCTCGTATAGTATATTGAGATTTATCCAGGACTATGAGATCAGGGTGGTGAAGTCTTGATCCCAGTAGATTTACTCATAGATAAAATACTACCAGCATTCATTACATTCTACCTGGTGTCACTAGGACACAGTATATTCGAGAAGTCGGGAATACTAAATCTAGCCATAGACGGAATATTCTTTGCGGCAACAGGCGCAGCTATACTGGGAGCATATCTACTACTACCCATAATACCCTACCCGCCAATAGCTGGCTCTGTATTGGCTGTACTAGTGAGTATACTACTAGGATTATTCATGTCTACTGTATTGACATTTCTACCCATTAGCCACGGAGCAGTCGGACTCTCACTCCAATTCTTTAGTTATGGTGTTGGAATAATACTCGGCTACTCTGTCAGAATGAGGTATGGTACAGTATACCAGATAGCATATACTAGAGAAGACGTATTAGAACTACTAGTTATAAGTATAGTTATTGGTTTAACACTACATGTATTAATAGAAAAGACGAAACTCGGCGTGGCAATAAGAGCTGTAGGTGAAAACCCGCATTCTGCATCAGCACTCGGAGTAAAAGTAATGCATATTAGAATTATTGCCGCTATTATTGGCTTTGCATTAATGGGGCTTGGAGCCTCACTATTTATACTATCATGGCAGAGAACATGGGATTTTAGACAATACTCTCAGGGATATGGATGGCTAGCCTTCGCGACAGCTCTAGCTGCTGGTAGACACCCAATAATGTTAATTCCTGTATCACTATTATTTGGCGGATTAGCATCAACACAAACAGATATTAGTGCATCATTAAAAGTACCAACTGATGTAGCAAAGTTGATTCCATTTCTAGCAGCTTTAATACTAATGCTAGTTTATAGTTCAACAGGGTTGAGAAAGATATTTGCATCGCCCTCTAGTATTGGAAAACCATACTATAAAGAAGAAAAGAGCATATAGTCTAATCTATTTTTAAACTATTCATTAATCCTTGATCCCAGGTGTAACCATGAAGTTTTATAGAGATAGATTCAAAGACAAGGTATGTATAGTTACAGGTGGTGCACGGGGTATAGGCGCTGCTATAGCTACTCGTCTCGGCGTCGAGGGTTGTAGTGTAGTAATATTTGACATTGATGAAAAAGCCGGCGGGTATAGAGTTAAAGACCTTGAAAGCAAGGGTATATCTGTGGATTTCTATAGAGTAGATGTTTCACGAGAAGAAGATGTATCTAGAGCAGTAGACAGTGTATACTCTAAATACGGTAGAATAGATGTGCTAGTCAACAACGCTGGAATAGGGTTTTCGGGTAGGAGTCTCGAGGAGCAAACACTCGAGGAGTGGATGAGAATAATAAGTGTAAACTTGACTAGTGTATGGCTGTGTAGTAAACACGTTGCTAAATACATGAAGAATACTGGTGGAGTAATAGTCAATATTGCCTCTACCCGTGCAATACAGTCAGAGCCAAATACAGAGCCTTATTCAGCGTCTAAGGGTGGAATACTAGCTTTAACACACGCACTAGCAATGTCTCTGGCTAAATATAGAATTAGAGTAGTCGCTGTTTCACCGGGCTGGATAGATACTAGTGAGTGGCAGGTGCCACCGAGAAAATCAGAGTTGTCACTACTCGACCATGCGTGGCACCCAGCTGGACGCGTGGGTAGGCCCGAGGATGTCGCTGCACTAGTAGCTTTTCTAGCGTCTGATGAAGCCGAGTGGATTACTGGTGTAAATATAATTATAGATGGTGGTGTAACAGTAAAGATGTTTTATCCAGATGTCGAGTCCTTGAAAAACATGATCTCTCTCATACTGGAAAACAGTGAAGTAGGCGAAGTAGTGGGATCACTAATTAAAAAACTTGGAGAAGACAGGAGTCTACTAGATAGGATTAGAGAGTTATTAGAGAACAATTGATTGAGATTGTATATTTTTGAGTTTTCTAGTATTCAATAGTGGGAAATTTGTGGTTTAAGGGTTGGAGTTCATGGTAGACATCTATATTCGTGGTGGATGGATTATAACTATGGATAGAGAAAGGAGGATTATTAAAAACGGGGCTGTCGCAATTGAAGATGGCTTCATTATAGATGTTGGCAAGAGAGAAAAACTAGACAACGAATACAAAGTCTACGCTGATATATTGATCAATGCAGAAAGAGATATTGTACTACCAGGCCTAATAAATACACATGTACACCTCGCACAGGGATTACTTAGAGCATGCGCAGACTATTTGTCGCTTATTGACTGGTTGAAAGACAGGGTTTGGCCTCTACAGGGAAACTATACTAGTCACGAAGCACTGGCCTCTGCAAAACTAGTTGCTCTTGAAATGATCAAGTCTGGTACAACTACTTTTCTCGAAACAGGCCTTGTTGGACGATACGGACTAGACGAGATCATAGAGGCAATATACTCGACTGGGCTGAGGGCAGCAATAGCTAGACACGTAATGGATTTAAAGGGGTATGCAACCAAAGAAAACATATTACACGAGGGACTAGTTGAACCAGGAGATTATAGCTTTAAAGACACTATTAGACTAATCTATAGATACCACGGTTGGGACAACAAGATATGGGTTTGGTTTGGCCCCAGAACTCCTGGAGCCGTCAGCCTTGAACTATATAGAGAGATCTCAGCTAAAGCCCGAGAATTGAATACTGGTATAACAATGCATCTCGCCGAGGTACGCGAAGACGTTGAATACACAATTAGAAACTTTGGTAAGAAACCAGTTGAATTCGCCCACTGGCTTGGATTAACAGGGAGAAACGTTGTATTAGTACACGTTGTATGGGTTGACGACGACGAGATAAAACTACTAAGTGAAACAGAAACCAATGTAAGCCACAATCCCTCAAGCAATATGAAGCTTGCCAGTGGAGTAGCACGTGTATCCGACATGCTTAGCCAGGGAGTCAATGTAACACTAGGGACGGATGGAGGGCCGAGTAATAACACCTACGACTTAATCCGTGAAATGAAGCACGCTGCGCTCCTTCAGCCTTTGAGGACACTAAACCCCAAGGCTATTAGAGCAGAAGACGTATTGGAAATGGCTACTATTAGAGGAGCTAGAGCACTCATGATAGACCACTTAGTTGGAAGTATTGAGAAGGGTAAGAGAGCGGATATCATTATTGTAGACTATTGGCAACCACACCTCCACCCACTTAATAATCCAGTATCACACCTTGTATATGTTGCAAGCGGGCACGATGTTAAACACAGTATAATTGATGGAAAACTAGTAATGTTTAATAGAAGGGTACTAACGCTCAACGAAGAAGAAGTAATAGAGGAAGCAGAGAGATCGGCAATTAGCCTCTATGAAAGAGCAGGTGTATGTATAAATCCCGATCTACGCTGGCCAATAGAGTAAGTAAACAATAAATGATTAAATGTTTTTAAAGGATATTTTGAAAATCTATTTTAAAACAAAAGTGTGGAATCCTTGAAACCTGATTTTGCAAGGTATAGTCTAGAAGAGAGAGTAAGCCTCATTAAAACAGCTCTTGGGCTTACACCTGCTGATATAATAGTGACGAGTGTAAACCTTGTAGAAGTCAATACGGGGAGTATTCTCGAAGATACCGCTATTTTATTAAAGGGTAGGAGGATAGCCGGTATTCTTAAAACAAGAGAGATAGGTAGGTCTCGCGGAGACAACACGCTGGTTTTAGATGGTAGAAACCAGTATGTAATGCCTGGATTCATAGACTCCCATATACACATAGAGTCCAGTATGCTAGACCCGATTGGCTTTTCAAAAATAGTATTAAAACACGGTACTACAACTGTTGTTGCAGATCCTCATGAAATAGTAAATGTACTGGGTATTAGAGGCTTTGAGTTATTCGTCGAGGCATCTAAATACGCGCCTCTTAAAATACTATTGGAAATACCGAGTTGTATTCCACCAACTAATCCATCAATGGGGCTTGAAACACCTCCAAATACACTTACAACAGAGGATTTAGATTCAATGATCAATACAGGCAATGTGGTTGGACTAGGAGAAGTAATGGATTTTCTCAGTGTTTTAAATGCCGATGAAAAACTACTAGAGAAAATAAAGTATTCAATTGAAAACAACCTCGTCGTTGATGGGCATGCACCACTCTTACTCCCCGAGGAGTTAAATGCATATATATCAGCCGGTATACTAAGCGACCATGAATCAACAAATATTAATGAGGCCTATGAAAAGGCTTGGAGGGGAATGTATCTCTATATTAGAGAGGGTAGTGCTTGGCGAGATCTAGAAGCACTAGTAAAAATATTGAGAGGATCAGACTGTAAACTATGTGCTTTTACAAGCGACGACGTCAACGTTGTTGATTTAATTGAGAAGGGTGCTATGGATAGAATTGTAAATAAGGCTATTCAACTGGGATTAGACCCTGTTAAAGCAATTCAACTAGCAACTATTAACCCTGCAATGAGACTACACTTAGAAGACCATATTGGATTAATTGCCCCGGGGAGACTGGGCGATATTGTCTTCTCGTCGAGAATAGAGTATATTCAACCAACCACTATTCTAGCTAATGGAGAAATAGTGTATTATAATGGCAAACTAGTTAGAGAGTTTAAGCGGCCACAGTATCCAGATTATGCATTAAACACTGTTAGAATTAGCGATGAATTAATAGATAAAATAGATATTGGAGCAGTAGTAGCGGGGAGTAGAGGAGTAGTTAGAGTCAATGTTATTAGAGTAGAACCTGGCTCAGCACTAACAAAACACATTGTCGAAGAATTAAGAGTAGTAGATGGTAGAATACAGCCATCACCCGAGAGAGACACAATGCATGTGGGTGTTGTATATAGACACTCTTCTAGTGGTGGATACAGTACTGGGTTTATTCAAAACCTTGGATTTAAATATGGAGCTGTAGCTCAAACAATAGCACACGACACACACAATATTATCTATGCTGGTTGGAGCATCAACGATATCAAGAGAGCCATTAAGAGAATCAAAGAGATACAGGGCGGTATAGTCATAGTCGACAATGGAGAAGTCGTAGTTGAACTACCATTGAGACTAGCGGGTTTAATGAGTATTGAAGAACCAGAAGTAGTATACGAGAAATACAAGTCGATTGTAAAAAAACTAGAAGAAAGAGACGCTGTATTCGAATACATCTTTATGACTCTCTCCCTCGTATCTCTACCAGTAATACCCGAGATTAGAATTACAGATAGAGGTTTAATTGATGTTAGAAAGGGGCGTATAATCCCCTTGATAGCAGAGTAACTTTTATCTTACACTCATACCAAATTATAAAATTGATAGGGGAGTATTTTGAGAGAAAAAGTAGACGTCCTCATCAAAGAATCCCTCATTGTAACAATGAATAGTGAGCGTAGAGTTCTAGATAGGGGTTTTATAGCGATTAGAGAAGGCATTATAGTGGATATTGGTGTAGGAGATGGTTTAGATAAGTATACAGCTGAAGAAGTAGTAGATGGAAAGAAGAGCGTCGTTATACCGGGTTTGCAATGTGCACACACTCACTTCTATGGATTACTGTTGACTGGGAGTCCATGGTTTGGAAAAATAGAGCCACCCACAGACTTCCAACAAAACCTTCAGAGGATATGGTGGGCACTAGACGTAGTACTAGGTTATGAAGAAGCATATGCTTCTGCATTAATGGGATCTATACTCTTCGCTCACTCGGGTGTAACTAATTTCTTCGACAATATTAGTAGTCCGAACACCATTAATGGTGTTCTAGACTCCATTGAAAAAGCAGTCAGCGAGGTTGGACTACGTGGATTTATCTCCTTCGAGGCAACACAGAGGCGTAGTGATGAAGAGGGGTTTAGAGGCCTCTTTGAAAACGAGAGGTTTATCAAGAAAAACAATAGTGATGAATCCAAACTCGTTAAGGGAGCGATATACGTCCACGCTAGTTTTACAGTAAAAGACGAGTTGCTAGTAAAAGCCAGAGAGCTCTCGGATAAATACAATGCACTACTCGCCATTCACGCCGAGGAGGGCCTCGTAGACGTCTACCACAATATAGAGCACTATGGAATGAGGCCAATAGAGAGACTATTTAAACTAGGATTCCTAGGGCCTAGAACACACCTAGTTCACTTGGTTCAAGCAACTGATGATGAATTATTACTGGTTAAAAAGAGTGGAAGCCATGTAGCTCATAATCCAATGAGCAATATGTTAAATGCCGTGGGAGTAGCTAAAATACCAGAAATGACTAAAATGGGTATTAATGTCGGGCTTGGAAACGACGGCTATATCTTCGACCAATACGAGAATATGCGTGCAGCATACCTACTACACAAGGTTTCACGTAGAGACCCGAGAGTAATGACTCCAATAGAAGTATTCGAAATGACTACTGTAAACGTTGCGAGAATGTTCCACCAAGAGAAACAGCTGGGCTCGATCGAGCCGGGTAAAAAAGCCGATTTAACCATACTCAAGCCAAAAACACCAAATACACCAGTAAACTCTAAGACCATATATGGACACTTAGTAAATACTTTCAGTAGTAGAGACGTTGATACAGTAATAGTCGATGGAAAATATGTGTTGAAAGAGGGTAGACTGGTAAACATAGACGAGGAAGAAGCCATTGAATACATACACAAAGTAGTCGAGAAGTTATGGGATAAATTAATGAGTGAGGGTGTTCCACAAATAGACTTTATTAAATAGTTTTTTCACCCACCCATCTCTGGTGTTATAAGTGTTACACGGTCTCCATTGTGTAACTCGTATTCTAGATTGTCTACCGCTATACCATTTATATGTGTAATGAAAATATAGTGTCCTTGGAAATACCTTTTTGCTAGTTCAGAATTTACTTTTTCACCAATTGCTTTAATCAAGTCTTTTAATCTTGCTCCCTCTGATAACTCGACTTCTAGAACATTTATACCTGATATATCACTAGCTCTTCCAAGGAATACAACTGTTACTTTCAACGTGTTACACCCACGTTCAATTTCAATAATAATGTTTATCTAAAAACCCCAAAATATTATTGAATAGAAGTTTTCATCTACCTATCTCTTCATTTGATGTGTAGAAAGTAAATGCATCTATAAATCCATAAATCAAGCTTACAAGTATTATTGTATAGAGTAGTATACTCAAATCGAATTCTACTCTGAGAACAGCATCTCCCATTGTTATACTTGTCTCTATTATTCCACCGTTTAGTACTATGTAGAGTATTAGTGCACCAAAAAGCTTTGATAGTATACGTAGAGGTATTGAAACAACATTGTTTCTCAATATACTTTCAGCTGTACCTAGTGCTATAAAGAAGAAAAGAAAGAATGGAAGATCTTTTTCTACCATGAGCATTGGAGTTTGGAGTAGAGACGAGAGTATTTTTGGGAGTAGTAGAACATAGATTGTATAGTATATTAATCCCAGGATAATTCCAGCAATTACTTCTTTAATAATGAATTTAATGGTTTTTCTAGACATTTCCTACCACTCTCTAATACTTAATCTGTATAATCCAGCGATCTTAAATGAGTATTCTTCAATTTTTAATTCCTGTCCATGTAATCTATCACTACTAATTATGATACGCCCAGTATAATTTCCCCTTGCAATATCTCCGTATTTAATGGTTTCATTGAGAATTCTCAGAGTAAAGTCTTTTAGTGGAACACTCCCACTATAGCTAATTGTTATCGTTAATTCCAACTGGTTTCCTTCTAATTGCTTAATATTGAAATCTGTAATTGAGAGTATATTGGGGTCTTGAGAAATCTCGATGAGAAATATTGCTAGTGGTGAGATTGTTGCTAGAACTATTAGTGTTAATACTACTGCGATTCCTGTTTTTGCTGGGGTGAACATTCCCTACTACCCTTATCGATCCTATATACTTCTACAACGGCGTTTAACCCGTTTTTCAAGAGTATACTACCACCCCAAACCATTACGCCGAGGAATCCCAGTTTTAACACTAGGTTTACTAGTTCATACGCGGTATTAGTTATTGCTTCATCTAAGGATGATCCTTTGGGTAAAACTGGTTTATATGTCTGGTATGCTTCATACGCTAAGTAAGCTCCTATTAACACGATTATTAAACCCAGCAATAAGACAATAACACCTATTAAACCAGAATTAAAACCTCTCTTCATAATGCATCAACCCATACTTCTAAATAACTACTACAATTAAATTGGAATAAATAGCGAGGGTTAAAATATCTGATTTAACACAGAGAGTTGAAGTAAGCTTTTAGAAATACCATCTAGGAGGATTGTTAAATATGAGTATTCAAATGCACGAAGTATCATTCGAGGAATACCTGGAATTCACTAAAAACAATAAGAAAATTATTGTTGAGGATCAGGTTATAGAACTAAAACCCGTCGAGATTACTAGGTTAAATCCTACTGGCAAGGAGTTAACAAATATATCTACAACTGTTTGGAGTTTCCCAAAGAGGGGATCTTGGGCTACGCACAAAGGAGATTATCGAGGCAATTGGGCTCCACAAATACCGAGAGCACTAATGTTCATGTATACTAAGCCGGGAGACATAGTGTTAGACCCAATGATCGGTAGTGGAACAACATGTATAGAAGCAAAACTACTAGGTAGAAACTGTATAGGTATAGATATAAACTACAATGCCGTGATGCTAACACTACACAGATTATACTATTTACTAAGAGCGTTCGAGGAGAGGCAAGAGTTGTTGAAGGAAATACCAAGCGATTTAGTAGAAGAAGTGAGAAAAGCATGGATTAAAATCTACCATGGCGACGCTAGAAAACTAGATTTAATACAAGATGAAAGCATTGACTTAATAGCAACACATCCACCATACTACAACATCATAGAGTACAATAGCAGTGAATACGTTGAAGGTGATTTATCGCGAGCTCGTAGCCTTGAAAAATACCTTGAATGGATACGTAGTTGCGCCAGAGAATTCTATAGAGTATTAAAGCCCGGCAGGTATTGCGCTGTATTAATTGGAGATACGAGAATACACAAACACCATGTTCCAATATCACACTATGTACTAAGAGTATTCCTCGAAGAAGGCTTCATACTAAAAGAAGAAGTAGTCAAGATACAACACAATATGAAAACCACGAGGGAAGTATGGAGCAAGATTGGAAAAAGAGACTTTCTACTAATAAAACACGAGAAACTATACATATTTAGAAAACCACTAGGAGACAAAGACCGGGAAAAACACAAATACAGCACACTAGTAAAAACCTAGCATCTACAATGTAGCTTTATATAGGCTCTAAAAATATAGTTTCCATAGTGATGATGGAGGTTTCGACTGAAAGAATGATGTATAAAATGGGTCCTTACTGAACAATACTGAATAGACTAGAAGATCCTGGTTTAAACCAGGATTTACTGTGGAGTAAAAATGTGGAAAACCCCGCGGTTACCCTGCTTCACGCTCCCCCGAGAATCGAGGGCGTCTGCAGGGTCTTCTAAATACCATATTTTTCTACACGGGATAAAATTGTTTACTTTGGAAACCATTATTGTATATATCGGTGAGAGCTAGAAGTATTACATTAATTTCTCTATGACAATCGAAGTTAGTATCTTTATTGATGTGTAAGATCTAGAATTATACTTGAAGTTAATTTATTTAAATATAAGTGACGAATTTATATTGGGGTGTCTATGGAGTTAATTTTGTGGATTGCCGTTGTAATCTACCTCCTAGCTATGCTTGGTATAGGAGTGTGGGCTAAGAAATTCATTAAGTCATCAGATGACTATCTTCTCGCTGGTAGAAGACTTGGAGTACTACTAGCTGCTGCCACGCTTGCTGCTACTCACTATGGTGGTGGATTTGTTCTTGGTGGTGCATCGTGGGGTGTAAAATATGGTCTGGGTGGCTTCTGGTATGGTGCAGCTTGTGGTTTGGGATTGGCATTACTAGGTATTACTTTTGCAAAGCTCTCGAGGGCTCTTTCACTATATACTGTTCCCGAAATAATGTATTTAAGGTATCGTAGTAGCAGTGTTCAAACACTATCTGCTCTACTATCGCTCTTAGCGTTAATAGGTATAACGGGTGCACAGGTGTGGGCTGCTGGAGCTATATTTGAATCAATGGGGCTTCCTGGACTTTGGGGTTCAATTCTCGCTACAGTGATCTTTATAGCATATACAGCTATTTCAGGTCTATGGGCAGTTACACTAACAGACTTTGTCCAGTTAATCCTGGGTACTCTGGGTGTTATAATAGCTACCGGACTTGCATTGGTTAATATAGGTGGTTTCACTGGTATAGAGAGTAAACTCGGAGAACTATATAATAGTGGGGTAATTAGTAGTCCACCCAGTGAATACTTTAATGTGTTTTCACCGGGAACTTCTATTATAGTTCTCACAGTTGCCGCTACTGTTATGTATACATTGATAGGACAAGACTTCTACCAGAGGTTATTTGCAACAAAAGACGAGAAGACAGCTGTAAAGGCCTCGCTTCTCTCGGGAATACTCCTCGTAATAGTCTCGTTTATACCACCAATAGCTGGTATGGCTACACTAGCATTTTCACCAGAACCAGAAAAAGTTATTGCATCACCAAGAGTGGCAGTACCCCATTTAATTCTAGTAGTGCTTGGACCAGTTTTTGGAGCATTGTTTATAGCAGCAGTACTTGCAGCTATAATGTCAACAGCAGACTCTCTTCTACTTGCAGCTACATCACACATTGTTAGAGACTTCTGCTACAAGTTAAACCCGAAAATCACTGATAGACAAATGCTAAAACTCTCTATACTAGTTACAATTGTAGTCGGTGTATTCTCATTAATAACCGCGTTGACTGTTAGAGGAATAATCGAGCTACTCATATACTCCTACGACCTCTACACCTCTGGTGTCTTCATACCCTTTGTACTAGGCCTCCTATGGAAACGAGCATCAAAAGAAGGAGCATTGGCTGGTATGATAGCGGGCTTTATAGCGTCATTAATGGGTATAATGGGCTATATACCAGTAGAAATATATGAAATGATCTATGTATGGGGAGCACTAGTTTCACTAATAGTAATGATAGTAGTAAGTCTAATTACAAAACCAACACAACCCGAAGAAACCCTAGCAAAACTACTCAAATGGAAGTAGTACACAAAACTTTTTTAAATATCTTATACATTCTTTCAACCCACATATCAAAACCACAAATCCTCATTCACAATACGCAATATGTATAATCCAGGATAGAATTATCTGTTCTAAAAACTAAGAAATGGATGAAAATAAAATTAGTTTCAATGAAGAATACTCTCCGCTGACTTCATTTACCAGTCTTGAGGATTTTTTCTCTAAACTCTTTTACTTCTCTATAGATTACTGGTGATAGAAGTAGGAGTACTATTAAGTTTATATATACGGGTATTCCAGATGTTATATCGCCTATGATCCAGAAGACTGCTGGGACTATGCCAGCATAGATACCTAGAGCACATACAATCCATATTATGAAGGGGCTTCCTACCTGGAAGAATCTAATTACTATGTCTCTAGCTTTCGGCTTATTCTCAAGCCAGAACCTGGCTTCTACCTCGTAGTATGTATACCATCCTATACTTGTAGTTAGTACAAATATAAATAGAGTTATGTATAGGATGATTGGAGCGATTGGACCATACACAGATCTAAACGCTGTTAAGACAGCTGTTACTCCTCCATACCCGGTTTCCCATACACGTGTTGTTGTAACAATGAGAGCTGTTATAGTACAAACTATTATTGTATCTACAAAAACCTCCATAGCACCCCATATTGCTTGTTGCATTGGATACTCTACTTTTGCTGTAGCGTGTATGTGTGGTGCTGAGCCCCATCCAGCTTCATTGCTATATACAGCTCTCGCTACACCTACTTGTATAGCTTTAGCAATAGTTGCACCAGCAAATCCTCCTATGGGGGCTAGTGGGGTAAAAGCATAAGTAAATATATCAGCTATTGCTCGAGGTATTTTATCATAATTAGCTATGATAACTCCAAGTCCTCCACCAATATAGATAATGACCATGAGGGGTATCAGAAACTCGGCAACTCTTGCCACTCTAGGTATAAAGCCGATACATATTAGAGCTACGAGTAACGCGTAAATAAAACCTACTATAATTGCTTGTTCTTTTGTCAAGTTGAAACACGTCATAGCTCCTTCCATTATAGTGTAATTAGCCATAGACACTATTGCTGTACTACAGAATGTTATAGTGAACAGAAAAGCCAGGGTTTTCCAAGCCCACGCTGGCCATCCTCGTTCTTCACCAAGCCCTTTCTTTATATAGTATGGTGGCCCACCATAGGCTCTTCCATCCGGTAATACCTCTCTATATTTAATACCCAAGATTATTTCGGCCATTTTAATAGCCATTCCAAATAGGGCAGCCATCCACATCCAGAATACTGCACCTGGTCCGCCTAGAGCTATAGCGCTTGCAACACCAGCTATATTGCCCATACCTATTGTAGCACCAGTAGCTGTAGCCCACGCTGCAAACTGCGAGACTATTCCTGGGCCCTTACCCTTTCTAGCTTCAGAAATTTTACCAATTGTGTTTTTAACTATATAGCCAAAATGTCTAAACTGGAAGAAGCCCATTAAAATAGTTATGATTGCTCCAGCACCAAAGAAGAGGAATGGCATGTAGGGATTCCATATTATTTCATAGGCTATAAACTCTAGTAATTCCTCTATTGTAATGCATATCACCCCTACTAAATTAATTGTAAAGGGGAGAGATTATAAAGGTTTCTAGAAGTGGGAGGAAAATTATGTGGGATACATGGAGATTATGATAACTTAGTAGGAGATATTGTATTTTAACACTACAATATTAGAGGTAACTATAGAACCACGAGGAAAAACAACAATGATCTTCAAGATAATGCACCATTACAAATCCATTACGAGTAGTCCAGGTATTACAGAGATCTAACAATAGTAAATAATTTTATCTCGTGTAGTGAAATATGGTTTTTAGATGACTCTGCAGACGCCCTTGATTCTCAGGTTGATAAAAACCTATCTAAGAAATTCCAGTAAAATTTATAAAATTCAGCGTAGAAGAAAAATTTTGTTGGTGTCTGTAATGGCCTCTAGTAGAGGTTCTAGAGAAGCGGAAGCATTTGAGCTCGTCCTAAGGCCAGGAAGAAGACCTCTACTAATGCTTGTTGCAACACTACTAGGTGTAATTGCCGGACTAGTACTGGGCCAGCCTATTACCGGTATAAAGTTCCTGGGCGATATCTTCATCTACCTACTGAATTTTATTGTGGGCCCCTTAATCTTCTTCTCAATAGCTTGGGCTATTGCAACAGTTAAAGAATATACTAGGCTTGGCAAGACTTTCGGTGGCTTCTTTGCCTACTGGTTTATAATGGGGATTATAGCAGCTGTTACCGGCTATGTTATGGCTACAATACTTAAACCCGGTGTGGGTCTTCAACTACCTCCACCTGAAGGCTGGACGGCTCCAAAGCCTGCTTCGCCTATTGACGTTATATTAGGGCTCATACCTAGAAACCCCATTCAGCCATTCTTAGAGTTAAACGCTCTTCAAATAATAGTTATGTCTATTCTAACAGGCTTTGGAATAGCTTTAACAGGTAAAGTCTCCCCGGAGACTAGAGACTTTCTCGTAAAGTTTATTTCAGCTGTTCTAGCAGTGGTTTATAAGATAATAGACCTCATATTGTGGTATGCTCCAATAGGTGTATTTGCTCTAATGGCTAACTTAGTAGCTACTGTTGGGACTATGGGGCTTACTGCAGTAGGTGCCATGATCGCAACACAGTGGATTAGCTATGCTATAATCCTCTTCGTGTATCATCCAATAATACTAGCTGTAGTACTCAGACTCAACCCACTCCAGTTCTGGAGGAAGATGTATCCAGCTATGATAACAGCTTTTACTACATGTAGTAGTTCAGCTACACTACCAGTTACTATGAGGGTTACCAGAGAACTTGGTGTACCAGCCGATGTAGCAAACCTCATACTACCAATAGCAGCAACAATTAACATGCAAGCAGTTGCCGCTGAAATGCCTATTTATGCTGTATGGGTGTCTCAAATGTACGGTGTATCTCTCGGAGGTCTTGAAACACTTCTTGCTCTATTAATGGGTGTACTAGGTTCAGCAGCCTGTGCTGGCATACCAGGTGGTGGTATAATGATAGCTGCTATGACTATGTCGATCTTAGGTCTTCCAATGGAGCCAGTTGGTTGGATTGCCGGTGTATACACCTTAATAGACATGCCGAATACCATGTTAAACGTAACTGGAGACCCGCTAGGAGTTCTAGTAGTGAGTAAGCTAGTACTAAAAGACTTCGACGAGCAGAAGTTTAAATCTAGGTAAAACAATGCTTTTTTCTTTTTTAGTGTTTAGAGGTGGTTTCTTGCGTAAGGTCTTAGTAGCTGGACATATAGGAGTAGGTCATACATACAGTCATAGCGGCTTCATCCAAGACGACTCCCTAGGATTTTCTTCTGCATTAGCTTTACTACGTAAATTCTACGATTTTGATACAACTATTAGAAGAGTCTACATAGAAACCCCTAGAAAAATCTGCGTCGAAACAGTTGATGGAGGAATAGGTTGTGCTACTCCTAGAAGAGGCCTTAATATATTTGAAATAGAGATTCTAAAGAATCTTGAAGGCGCGGATGCAACACTACCTCATCTCGCAACCCTTAAACTCTTTGGTAAAGTACGAGGAGGATGTGATGAAGTCCCTACATCAGTGGAGTATGCTCTCTCCGTAGCAGCTCTTAATACCGTTACAAAAAAGGTAGAGAATTTTATTTTCAGTCAAATAGGCAATGAAAGCGGTGTTATTGGAGGTCTTAATATTGAACTTCCCGAAGCCTCTCTCTCAGTAGTTATAACGGTAAACGGCTCAGGTAGTGGTATAGGGCCTATAGAAGACCTCGAGGGAAATATACCGGTAGGACCTAAGCGCCAGGTTATGGAGACACTTGGTAGTATTACAGTTCCATCAATCATCCTTGAAAGTAAGGCTTTCATACCAAACCTAGCTAGTAGAGTTCACGGCTCTGCCATTCTCTTGAGATACAATAAAGACTATGATAACGTAGTCGTAGCTAGAGCTGTCTCGAGAGTGCTATCCAGACTTGGAGTGAATTACATAGAGTTAGATGGCGCCTTTCCACGGTATTTTAACTCCATTGGGAAACCTAAAGCTGAAATAGTCTCTAAGATCCACGTGCTTGCTTCTACTTTAAGCAATTCTAAGAAATCCATGGATAAAGTGCTGGCTGCTTCAAAACTAGCCGAGATAGTCTGCGAGGACCTCGGAGGCGTCTTCTTTATGAGCGAAGATCTAGCCGAAGTAGTAGGCTCAGCAGGATTAGTACCAGGGACTGGCGTGGTAGTTTCTATTGTAGTAGGTGAAGACTATATGAACCAAGTTGGTATACCATATGCTACTAGAGAAGACGCTGACACTCTTGCTAAGATAGCTCTAATATGTATAGAGGAAATAATAGCTAACTATGAGGAGGTCATGAATGTGCTTAGGAATAGATATGTAGACCCCATCAAGGTGATAGAACTTGAATGAACCCGTGAGAATTCTAGTAGTAGGTGTTGGAGGTACAATAGCAAGCGTTAAAACCAGTAGAGGAATAGCTCCGGGAATGAGTGTCGAGGAAATTTTTAGAAAAGCACTTAGAGGTAAGCTCCCTGGGAATCTCAAGGTAGACTTTCTAGATTTAATGAGGGTTGATAGTTCGCTAATGTATCCAGAGGACTGGGTTAGAATAGCTAGTACGATATTCGAGAATTACTGGAGTTATGATGTTTTCCTAATACTCCACGGTACCGATACTATGTCCTACACAGCTGCTCTGGCATTCTCACTTAGAGGACTTGATAAGCCGGTTGTACTGACGGGATCTATGAAAATCTCAGATGATATAGACTCGGATGTCCCTAGAAATCTATGGGACTCACTAATATTCTCTAGAGAGGCATTTAAACTCAACCTCTCTGGGGTTTACGTAGTATTTCATGGTAAAGCTATATTAGGGGTCAGAGCCAGCAAGGTGAGCTCCATAGATTTAGACGCGTTTGCTTCAGTAAATTACCCCTATATAGCCTACATACAGGGCGAGAATGTAATTGTAAATCATATACCATCAAGACGAGTAGAAGGATCTCTAAAGCTTGAAACCTCTTTCGATGATTCTATAGTGGTGGTGAAGGCGTTTCCAGGGATTAAGGCTAGCATAGTAGAGTCTATTCTATCAGCTGGAGTACGAGGTATTATAATTGAATCATTTGGGCTGGGAGGACTTCCAGAATGGTTGATCGTAAAGCTCTCAGAGATATCCGATAGGTTACCAGTAGTAATAACCTCTCAACCAATATATGGAGGAGTTGACCTTAGAAAATACGAAGTTGGCTTAAAACTCCTAGAAAGCGGGGTTATACCTGCCTGTGATATGAGTAAGGAAGCTACTATCGTTAAACTCATGTGGGTACTGGGTAAACTACGCGAGTTGAGTGGAAAGGAGCTTGTAAGTAGTGTTAGAAAAGAGATATTAAAGAACTATGAAGATGAAATAACTCCTTGCTACGATTTAACGTAGACTCCATTAAAGCATTCCAGAGATTAAGAGCGGGGTGTTGTAAATCCCTAAAGATAACTCTCTGAGAGCTTGTTGTTTTGATCACAGCGGTTCTTGAGGTATATTTCTATAGGGTTGAATACATTGATTCAACTTGTTATTTCTATTAAGAGTAATTCTACTGGTGTTTACACTCTCTCTAATAACATGTTCGACACTATTCCTACCACTACTAGTCAACCTAGCAATAAATATACTTACTCATCAATACTGTTTCAAAACGGCGTTCACTTTTCCATGTTTCAGGCTACAACATAGTTTCCAATGGTTTGATTGTATTGTAGGGTATAATCAAGATATAGAGTGTAGTCGAGTAATTGTTGGAGGAGTAGTACTTTTACATCACTTGTAGAGTGAGTCAGGGTTTTGATGGAGGAGATTGTTTAGCTCTACTGGGTGTTTGTATGGGTTTCTGTATGGGGAATGGGGTTGGGAATGTCTGGATTTGTGAGGGTGGAGTTATTCTGGTGTAGAGTGATTTTATCACTATGGGTGTTAGAATCTGGGTTATTGGGATGCTTAATAGTGTACCTGCAAACATGTCTTGTTTTATAGCTCCTATTCCAAGACTTAGTGTAGCTGCTGTAAGTACGACTTCTGCTCTGGGGACCATGCCTACTCCTATAATCAAAGACCTTATATTATCTAAACCTATTGCTCTAGAGGCCACGTAGCATCCAATAACCTTTGAAGTCAGTGCTACAGCTACAACTAGTATTATGGTAGTTAGCTCTGCTGGGAGCTCTCTCGAGAGTTCTCCTATTTCTAGTCTAGATCCAGCGTATATGAAGAATAGTGGTGTAAATATTGAAGATATAATCCACTTAGACTCCCTTATTCTCTGGGCGAAGTATCCAGAGCCCGCTATTCCCAATCCAAGAGCGTAGGCTAGGAGTATTGGGCTTAAACCCATTGTAGAACCCATGTATGCGAAGAGTAGTAGTAGTGCGAAGGCTATTGACACCACGCTTGCTTCATGTCCCAATCTTGAAACCATACTGAATAGTCTAGGAGTCAACATGTTTGCTAGATATGCTGTTCCAAACCATGCTACAAATGCTAGTATTGGTATTACAACTACGTGTATTACATCTGTAGATTTCACTGTGAAACCGTGTAGGAGACTCAACAGTGCTAAACCAATTACGTCGTCTACTACTGCTGCTCCAATTACGAGCTGTGCTTCTAGAGTATTGAGGGCACCTAGTTCTTCAAATGTCTTTACTGTAATAGAAATCGATGTAGCAGATAGTATAATCCCCATTGCCAAGCTCTCATTGAAACTCCTACCAATCAATGTAAATACGAGTAAACTAGTAGCTACTGCTCCTACAACTCCTCCAAGTGCTACAATACCAACACTCTTCATGTTTTCGGTGAATTGTCTAAGATCGCTTTCTAAACCAGCTAGAAACAATAGAGACATTATCCCTATATTCGCCAGTGCAATATATAATCATTAGAGCCTTATCGCCAAACCATATTCTAGGTGTTGCAAAAACATATAACACGCGAGATCTGCAATACCTCATGTTAAAGGCTAAAACAAACGTTATAAATACTATTGTTAGAGAAGCTGTTTACGAGTTAATCACGTATATCACTCATACCGAAAACCGGGGCTTTGCGAGAAAACACGACAACTGGGAACCCAGAGATACAACTCAATACAGCGAGAAGTCTGAATACCTCGGAGCAATAATTTTTACTCAATCAATTGCTAATATCCCAATTCTAGGTGAAATTGAAAAAGCTAGAGAAATACTAGAAGTGGCAGCAGAATATGAAAAGAGATTAGAGGAACCGCCCGAGGACATCAAGAGAAAAGTTGAGGAAATAGCAGTTGAGATAGTAATGAAGGTTGAGAGAGAAGAGGGCCGTATACCCCGCCGTATGCCAGAATACATGCCATATGATATTGAAAGCATTGATCCTAATACAGGCGAAATAAGAATTATAGAGGTAAAAGGCCATAGTAGTACACAAGTACACGCAGAACTAACTGAAAACGAGTATAAAGTAGCAGAGAGAGAAAAAGACAGGTACTGGCTATACATAGTCTACGATATTAAAACCAGAACCCCCAAAATACTGAGATTCCAAAACCCCCTAGAAACCATGAACATAGAAATAATTGAAAAAAGACGTATGGAAAAAAGATTTATTCTACGACCAAGAAAAGTATAATCCAGTGGTAAAACCACTTTCTCATATTCCATTTAAACATAAATGGTAATGTATATTTCTGCTCTAAATCGAATACGTGAATTACACTAGTAGATCAACCATATTCACAATGGTGGGTTTTTCTAAATACCTTTTGTTTCACTGTATGAATGTCTACGGTCTTTTCTCCAACAGATATTATCCTTTTATTTTGAGTTTCAATAACTACATCTGTATTGAAATACCCTAAATACTAGTATTGATAATTGAAGTACTAAAGGTCTTTATTTTTGTCTTAATGGTTATTAATTTCAGAGTTTGAATCCTCTGATGATTGTTTTCTATAATATATTCTTATTTAACCATTATTAGTATTCTAGTGAAAACGGGGTTAGTTAAATGAGTAGTTCGGATCTGCCTGGCAAACTCGTTTGAACTTTTAATAAAGTTTATGATATTATCCTTATGTGAAAGATTCTTTAAAACCTTATCAAGGAGGTTAACATAGTTTTCAACGGTAGTTTTTCTGAGTAAAACTATGTCTTTTAATGTAACATATAATGGAACTACATTGAAATCTCCTAAAATCCTAGTCTCCTCTGTTATATCTGTTTCACCATAAATTAATTGATAAGCAGGGATTCTATTTCGCTCTGTTAACTTGTTGATGAATTCAACTATTTGTTTTAATGCTCGTTCTCTCTCGACACGTTTACCCTCCCTTATTTCTGCGTATTGATCATAACGGTAGTCTCCCGTAAATAGAACTCTATCAACATGATCCTGTGCTTCGAGTATAAATCTTTTAATGATTATCTCATATAGGTCTTTTAGAGTAGCTCTACTATCAACGAATACGAGGGATGAAATTTTCGAGAAACCATTATGGAATTTTTCAAGTCGTGTTCTAGCACTATTCAGCCAATGCATTAACGTAATTAGAACCTCCAATAGTGTTGTCCAGGACTTTCTATGTGGATATGGAATTATAACAAGACCTGTTTTAACTCGATAGGGATAACGCCATATGATTTGACCCGTATCATCCTTCCTTATACCCAAGTCATCGTTTACTGCGCAATCATAATCTAGATATACCAATTTACCCTGGGATCTATAGACATCTAGTATTTTCTCCGAAAGAATGCTTGCTAAGAATTCCGATAGTGTAGATGATGGTGAATGTTTGTCTATACATGTAGTTTTTAATTTAAAGAAACCTATTATATTACCTGTAAATATCTTTGCATTATTCTTACTAATGATTTGCTGATCTGTTAGTGTAGCACTAGACATTATAATGTCGAGTCCAGATACTAAATCAACGGGCGAAGTAGGTTCAGAGTTCTTACGCAGCCGTGCCCTTGTATAAAATAGTTTTAGAAGCGATGTTGCTAGAATTTCGAGGTCTTCCCTGGCATATACGTGAGCCTCATCAATTACAATAATACCCATGCTACTTACAATGTTGATAAAGGTCTGAGGATTGAGCAGAGCTGAATTAGAAAGTTTATGAAGTATTGAGTGATTTGTTATAACTATATCATACTCTGCTAAATAACTCCATTCATCTCCAGATTTTTTCATATCTTTTAGCCATGTTACTTCCTCGACATATATATTTTCATATTTCTCATCGGCTAGAAATACTCTGTAGTTTCTATACTCGTCAATACCATGGTATAGCTTGTATTGTTTACCCTCTTTTTTAACAAATATTTCTCGAAGACTCTTGAATTTCTGAGGCTTTAGCTTTGATGAATCAATATTGAGGCTATCTCCATCTCTAATACCAACGACAAGTTGTAGACCAACACCTTTTTCTATGAGAACTCTATTGACAATGTAGCAAGCTTCAATAATTCTTTCGAGCTGGTCTCTCGCTAGTGCTTTTCGCGGATAAATTATTATTGCTTTAAGTTTTGAACCCAGTAGCTTATTTACTAATACTTTTATCAATACATAGAAAAGAAATATCAGTGTTTTACCACTACCTGTAGGAGAAGATATTATAGTTAACGTGTCACGATCATCCTTCCACGCCTTAAACATTTCTAGTAGATAGGTGTATTGGTAATAAGTGAGGTATTTATAGTTATTCTGCAGCTCGCTTAAAATCTTAAAAACAATATCTACAACTTCGTTAATCTTAGTATTGTCATACACACCGAGTTTATGAGCGGTTTTAACAATACACTCTTTTATAGTGTCTTGGAGTTCTTTACTTTGTAGTGTTAAAACTCTTAGATTACTTTGTGTATTTTTAGACAACATCGCCAAGTAACTTTTTGGTAGTGGTGGTTCTAACATGAATGGAAGTATATTGGATTCCAGAGTTGCTGGATTAAATGGTAATGATGATGCCGTGCTTGCATAGCGATAGAGCATCCCATGCAGCGTCTTAAAATATGTATTCTCGACAAAACTAAAATCTTCTAGGCTAACCTCTTTTAATTCAAGTTCTTTAAAAAACTCCACGGCAAAGCATTGATAAGTCTAGAGAGTTCTATACCGTATACTCCAAAGAACCTCTCCAATTTTTCCATTATTATAAGAGAGTGGAAGTCTTGGAAGCTCCCTACTTCTATGACGTGTTTGGATTGTTTAGACATAGACGTCTTTTCCATGGTAGTAATGATACTTAGATTGTCTTGAGACCATTTAGGAACGATGAAAAGTAGACCATGATTTATCATTACAATAACTAATTTTGCTATAAGTTGTTCTAAACTATAATTGTTTTCAATGGGTGTCTTACTTAACTCTCTCAAAATCTCTTGGATTTTACTCCTGATTTCATTTACATCACATTTGGGTTCTGGATCTATAGGCTTCAATATATTGTATCCACAAACGATTCTTCTAACACCATTAAATACGGCATATGCTAGGACTATATAGTCTAATCCTCTACTAGTATTAGGTTTAACGCTGCTTTGTAATGGGTGCATATTATGGTAATATGCTATGGAATCACCGATATTTACTCCTTCCTCGACTATTGTATTAAACCTCATAATAGCTATTTCATTCAATAGAATTTCATGATAAATATTAATTATATCTTCTACAGCATCCCTCCTCCTATCACTCATAACATCACCTAGGAAGCTTTAAACGGACAATTGTTATTGATGCATATCTTGCATAAATCGGTTACTATGTACAAACTTCTATTTCCAGTCTTGTTGATTCCACTAGAAACGGTTTTCTGTCTGTCTGCAATGTATTGAACAATATTAAGTAATGTTCTCTTGATATCACCAGTTATATGGATAATATATGGCGATACTTTAAGTTCTCTTATATTTACATATCTATAAACCAGATATGCCTTAATACGATCAAGTGGTACTCCTTTGTTCATAGAATACATATATACATATAGCATGAGCTGAAGTAAGTCTTGAAATCTAACTCGGTGAATTTGTGTTGATTTAACTTCAACTATGTAGACGTATCCATCTGCATCTTCACATACAATGTCGGCTTTACCCTTAATAGTATCGTCAAGGGTAAGAGGATATTCAGTGATACATTTAGGTTTTTTCAACGATTTCTCAAATAATTCCATAACTTCTCCTACTAGTTTTTCATGTTTCTTAAACGAGGAATCCCAGACTTGAGGATTAGAATTGAAGAAAGTACAACTAAAATTCTCACTAAGGAGTCTTTTAACGCCAATTTGTGACGATGACCTCGACTCCTGGGGAGTCATACTTATTCAAACCAGTTTTTATGGTTTACATTCATATATCTATGAAACATTAATTATAAGTTTTTTAATTACTAAGGTTAAATTTGTTCTATACTTCTTATTTATCAAAGCTTAGAAGGAGGAATATTAATTGTTATTGGAGCTATTTATTTTGGGTGGTATAGAGTTAGAGCGTACTGTATTAGCAAGATAAGGGAGCGTTATGACCCAGAACATACGTTATGTCTTATTTAGAGAGCTTGTTGGCGAGATACCGTCGACTACTTATGCTACTCATGGTCTCTATATGTATCCTGCTAAGTTTATTCCACAGGTTGTCAGGTATGTTATTAAGAAGTATACACAGCCCGGCGATATGCTCTTTGATCCCTTTGCTGGTTATGGAACCCTTGCTATTGAAGCCTCTCTCACGAATAGGAATTGCGTCTTGTGGGATTTAAACCCGATACTACACCTCTTGGTGAGGGCCTCGCTGTATACAGAGCCATTGACGCTTAGAGACCTCGAAGTAGACTTTGAATACTCTGAGACATTCTACCCCAGATGGAATAATATTGGCTACTGGCACCCACCAGAATTCCTCAGGGTATTAACGCGTGTTTGGGGCTATTGGCATAGAGCACTAGACGACAAGCTCAAACCAGTAGTGGCTATACCACTATTGAAGATAACCAGGTACTTCAGCTACTCGGATGAAAAAATAGCAAAACTATACAAATCCAAGTATGCCGAGGAGAAGGTGAAGAAACTACTCAGTACTGATTGGAAGTCTAAGATGCAGAAGATGTATTGGGATTACACAAGGGAAACCCTGGAAAAAATACGCGAGTATCAAAGGTTAAAACCATATAAGATCAACTGTGTTGTTAAAGCAAGTGATTGGGGAGTATTCACCAGTGAAAAGCGAATCGTGGATAGCATAAACGAGAAGCTAGATAGAGAAGTCCATGTGTTAGTCACGTCGCCGCCATACCTACAAGCCCAGGAATACATCAGGTCTTTCAAGCTAGAACTAGCGTGGCTCGGATACCCAGACGACTTCATAACACAGCTATCCAAACACGAAATACCATACAATGAAATCGGAGAGGGAGAAATATCGAGTAGAACATACGAGGAGTTAAAGAAAGAAGTAGCCAGGTTAAACCACGACAAGCTCTTAGAGTTGTACACTGTCTACTTTAATTCACTAGCTAGATTTCTAAACAACAACCACGAGAAGGTAGCAAGCATAATCGCGTTTTTTGTAGGGCCCGCTAAAATAAGAAATATCAGAGTGCCAATAGACACAATAATAAGAGAACACCTCGAGTATCTCGGGTGGAAACACGAAGAAACACTAGTAGACACAATCGTAGCTAGAAGACTATTCAAAACCCAGGTAAACCCAGCAACAGGCATAGTAGATGATAGAATACCTACAGAACACTTGTTAATAATGAGGAGAAGAATATGAATCCCTCGAGTAACTCTTCTAGTGGGCAAAACTATCGCTACGTAGTACTCTACCTAACACCTGATAAAATAATCAATCAAAGTAAGCTCCTACAATTACAATGGAATAATCTCAAAACTCTTATACCATGCTTGATTGAAAGCCTGTACAGTGGTGAAGTCAAAGTAAAAATGCATGATTTAGACAAAATCTTCACAGGTATTATAAAATTGGAAAATATAGCACATAATAATATTCTAGGTAGAACAGCATCATTGTGGTTCTACCTGACAAGAATATTCCATCAATCAATGGGCCCCCGAGTAGGAAACTTCGCGGAAGAACTCTTAACTTACTGGATTAATAATAGTGGAAATTATAGTGTCATAGGACGAAACATATCTCTCGCCGAGGCTCTTCGAAAAATAGCCAATGTCTATATTCAAGGAAGAAATAAAATAGATTTCGTATTGAAAAGTAAAGAGAGAATTGCATTTATAGAAATTAGAACAAGTGAGCATACAGGTGGTAGGACGGCACAGGAGTCCCTCTTAGACAAGATTGTTTTAATTCTCTATTTTCTCGAGGATTCCAAAGTAAAACTCAGAGAAAAACTAGAAAGTATTGGTATACGTGAAGTAGATCTCTCAATAGCTATATTATTTAATGAAAACCATGAACTCCTAACAAAAGAAAATGCTAGCGTAGGTAGATTCACCTCCTTAGTTAACTATATTATGGAAGATAGACATGTATGGGGAGCTCTAGAAAAACTAAGCGGTGATTATAAACTATGTGACGGCCTGGTTTTAAACAAGGATGTTGTCTACAAGCGTATTTCTGATATTGCTAATAGACAGGTATGTATTCAAAACACTAAGTCTGGATTCAAAGTCTGGTTGAAAATTCTCTTTGGAAACGAATTCTTTACAGATTATGTAGGATTAGATTTTGAAACACTTGCTCTTCACAGCGATGTGATAGCAGATGACGTCTGGTTGTTTTATTCATTGCTTATAAATGAGGTTAAAGTAGCAAGACAATACGGTCTTACAAATGTCAGAGCTGTATATGAAGAATTAAAGAAGAATGGAAGCAGGGTAATAAGAGAGTTCGCTGAACTATATAAGAAGGCAAATCTACAATTAGAGGATTACATAGATAGTCTAAATGATTTAGCTGAAACATGTGCAGTGGAAATAATGAGAATTTATAGTAGAGAAGGTAAAGACCTTAGACTTTTAGAGACAAACAATATTACAGCTAATTTCGAATATTTAAAACAAGTATGTCTGGGTTCTATTGCAGTATATCTACATAGAGATATAGATATTGGAAATACCAGGAGACAATGCATATGGTCACTTTAATAATTGCCTGCCATGAATGAATAGACATAAAGGTGAAATTGATCCATAGAAAGCGTATGTAAAAATCCCCGTTATATCTAGGCAGTTTCGTGTTACAAGTTAAAAATCAACATTTGGTTCCAAATACCAGAAGACAATCTTCGAGGTCAAGAGAGAACGCTCATTAATAACGCCTGCGGAAAGGCTTTAAACACGCTTCGATATAACAAGATAGTAGAGGAGAGGTGAACTCGCTCTATGAGCCAATCGAAGAAGGAGGAAAAGAAGGGAGAGAAGAAAGAGGAAAAGAAAAAACCTGTGTCTTGTAGGGGTTAAATTCTAAAAATACTTTTGATTTAATGGGTTTAATTTAGATTTGAACATCGTGACAGGTATTGTATATAAAACTCTGGATAGATATTTTGTTTATCCGATCCATTGTTTTAACGCTATGTCTATGTGTTTGTAGAGTTCCAGTAGTTTCTCTTTTACGTAGTCATGTTTGTTCTTCAACTCGGGGTTTAATGCTTCGAGGAACTCAATGTCTATACCTAGCCTAATCGGGTCTGGGTCTCTCGGATTGAATTGCTCTGGTATTCTCCTAGGTTGTTTCTCAGCATATCTATCGAAGACTCCCGCTAGTCGTTTTATTGTTTCCGAGTCTAGGGATGCAACGTCTAGAACAGGCATTAAGAGCCACTGTCCCATTTTAACCTGGGCCCAGCCACCTCTTGTCTCTTCTCTATTGATAAGTATTGTAAGTAGCCCCCACGTGGTGTTAAACCATAGGACTAGTGCTTTCTCTGCATATGGCTCTGTAGAGGGGTCTACATTTAGCTTTATAGCATAGTGTGTATTAGATAGCATTTTCTGATCGGAATAGAGAACTATGACGCGAGAAGTAACATACCATATATTTACACCAGGAAGAAGGATCCTACCAGCATATATGTTAAATTTCTCAATGGCTTTCTCTTTAACTTCCTCGTTCTTTGGTATTAGATATGCGTTTGGTCTTATCTTCATGGAAGATCTGAATCTCTCTTCCGTTCCTTTTAGAGCTGGATAAGGTGTAATGGTAGCAGTACTGCAATTGTATAATGTGTAGAATTCTTTAGCATCTATACCAATAGCTTTTACTGATACATATACTTCTCTTTTTCCTCGTTTTCTCCTCACATTAACGGTCTTTAAGAGCTTGTGCAATCTAACCAGGGGAATTTTGACCTTCAGATCACTTATAGGAATGGTTTTACTTTCAAGGAATTTAAACATGTAATCGCTAAGTAGAGGCTCAGGTATAGATGCAAACCTGTACCAGTTGTCAATATATTTAAGTAGTTCTTCTCTCTTAACCCTTTTGATTATGAAGCTAACGTTGCCAAGCGAGGCTGATATCTCACCTCTTTTAACAGCTTCAATTATTCTCTCAGCGGTAAGCATACCCTCAAGTGATATTCTAGGTTTCTTTGTTAGAATTACGAACACTGTTTCTTCATCAGGTTTGTGTTCTCTAACCCTCTTAGCCACTAATAGAACCTCGCTGAGTGATGAACCCTCAGAGAAGTTATAGCCTCTTTCAGGGTCTGAGCTGACTATAACGTATTTAACGTGAAACTCTGAGGCGAGAAGTACTCTAGCTAAGAACCACTGAACTCCTGAAAGTACAGCTCGAGGTAGTACAAATGCTATTACACCTCCTTCCTCGTTTATATATTTGTAGGCTAAGTAGAGGAAGGGTAATGCTTCACCCGCTAAGCCTATGTTGAGATACTGCCTCAACTTTTCATCGCTAACTCCCTCAATAATATTCTTTAATTCCTCTGGCAAACCCTGAAGGCGTTCTATATTCTCCTTGGCTATATTCCTTAGCTTCTCTGTCACTTGCTCGAGTATCTCGCTATATTTTTCTTTTAACTCCTTTCTGGGTTGTTCTTCTGTTATGAAACCAAAGAACGAACGCTCCTCCTCGGGAACCTCCTTGCTCCTAAGAGTGGGCCTCGCAAATGGCGGATTCATTATAATAACATCGAACTTATCAGGTATTTCAACTCTGCCAAAATGACCTTCAATAGTGACCTTTCCAGCTACATCTTGAAGGCCTCTTTCCAAGTATCCTAGGATACCTCCTACCCTCTGACTACCAACCAAGAGTTCTAGACTACCCAGCCAGGCTCCTTTTACTGGTATGTAGTCTAGGTATCCTAGATATATTGTGTAAACATTCTCCTTGGTTATTGTGGTTGGTACTAGTAGAGCAAGGTTTATAGCTGTGATCTGGGAAGCGTATTTCAATGCGTCAATGCCATAGATGTTTTCTTCGACTAGTTTTCTAGCGATTTCATCTGGGTTTACATCGTCTAAGTCATAATAGTATTTGAGTGCAGAAGCAATCCTTGTACATGTATTGTGTACAGCTGTGAGTAGTGTCCCACTACCACAAGCAAAGTCTCCATACCTAGAGTTCTTTATTCTCTCTATGATTTTGTATGCCTCTTCATCTGTGATCTCCAGTATGTTTTTCTCGTCTAGTCCTAGAAGGCTATAAATTGCTAGTGTTGCAAGCAGGTATGCAGCTGGTATCTCAGTGTAGAATGTGGCAAAGCCTTTTCTAAGTGCTATATCACCAGTGATTTCATGGTATACTCTACCAGCAAAGTCTCTCTTTAACAAGCTCCTCTTAGAAGTAATTTTCAATGCTATATCTACGAGGTCTTTAACCCTGTACTCGATGTCTCGTGGAATCACATCAAGTATTTCTAATGTAACTCCAATTGCTTCTCTATAGTCTATTCTTAAGAGGTCTTCAAGGGCCCTCCTAAGCCCCTCGATGTACCCAGACTCTCTAATGTAATCGCTTAGTGAACGTAGGTGGGAATGCCCGTTGCTAATGTGTTCATAGAATACTGATGATAGGATTATGGATAGAGCGGTTTGCCCGAAGACTACCTCAGGGTCTTTTTTCTCAGCTATGGATAGACCATATAGCTTGTAGAGTATATCGTATATCTTTTCGCGGATGACTCCTCCTCTAACCTTATCTATTGATTCCAAGCTCTTTGTAAAATCAAGTATCTTTACCTTCATTTTCTTTATGAGTTCTTCGACTTCCTCCTCGCGTATGCTGAAGACGTGGAGGTATAAGTGGTGGGATGTATACTTCTACGAGTGTCCTAAATGTAAGGGTAGGTTCAGGTATCAAGTTGATCCGAGAGGTAAATACAAGAGCTACATTATAAGAGTTGGTGTTAGGGAAAGTTCGAAGAAAGAGTCCTAAGTTTTTATCAAGTATATTGAAGTAATGCTAGTGAGGCTGTTTCTAAATGTACTGTGGTGAATATACGAGATGTTATTGTAATCCATGATGGACAAAGATTATGTAGTTCGGTCTAAGAATATAAATTAAGTATAAATATCCTTGTATCCTCGAAATGTATTTATTGTTCTCTCTTGTTGGTCTAATATTCCCTCGTTTCTAGTTTTATTTATGGATTGCAAGATAATATAATTTCGAGAGGGTCTGTAATGACTGGTCTAGGATCTTCTAGTAACTTGGTTTTAGTTATCAATGGACCTTACGAGAATTTCAAGACATCTCTGTGTAAAGCATACGAGTCGGGTTTGTTTCTATGGGGTTTTCCGAATCTGAGTCCTTTTAGCATTATACTTGAACGTAAAGATTGGCTGGTTGTCTTTTACGTTGCCAAGCATGGTTTGGCTATGATCGCTAAATTAGTGGTTAAACCGGTAGAGAACGATAAACCGTTTTGGCCAGATGAAATTGAAAAGAATGAAGTAATATATCGATGTAGATTTTATTTGAAGCCATTAAAGGTTCTAAGGAAACTCCGTGATATTTGCGAAAATGGAGCTCTTCCATCAAGTGAGGACTTTATTAAATTAGACGAAGTTCGTAGGTATATTGCTCGTGAATGCCGCATAGATGAAAAGGATGTTAAAATTCCTGGGGGTCAAGTAGTTACTGTTGTAAATGAAGAGTGTATAGCCAGTAAACTCCTAGAATACTTGGAGAACTACCCTGAATTCAACGACTTTAAACCACTTAGCGAGAAAGTAGAGGAATTTAGTTGGGACCCCCTTACCGAGTGTGGAAACTTCTATCTAGAGGTCACAAATGCACCGTATCCAGGGCATATCGGTAAGTGTTTATGGGTTAATTCCGAATACAAAGATATAGTAGAAAAACTCCAAAAAGGAGACTGTATAATACACTATCTCACATCAGAATCACCAAAAGTAGTAGGGGTATCACGTGTAATTGAAGTCGAAAAACACGCACTCACTAGAAAGGAACTAGAGGAGAAACTAAGATCAATGTGTATTTGGTATAAGAAGTATAGAGATTACGCAGAGAATCTACTTAAAAAGCATAATTCATTCTATTTCGTTAAATTGTCAGATTTCATCGAGTTTCCAAATAAGGCTGAATACGAGGAATTAGCAAGACTTCAAGGGAGGTATTTAGTAGAATTGAATAGGGAAGTAGCGTTAGAGGTATTGAAGCGTGGTTTGGGTAGAGAGGTAGTGAAGTTAGAAGTGGCCCGCCCGGTAGTCTACACTATGGAGAATCTTCTTGGGAAGCGAGAGTCTCAGAGGAGTGAAACATATATCATTCTATTGAATTTGCTTAGTGGGAAGAATGTGTTGTTGGTTGGTCCTCCTGGTTCTGGTAAAACCAGTTTATTGAGGGATTTACTCGAGGGGCTTGGTATACGTAGTATGCTTGTGACTGGTAATCCCGAGTGGACTCCATTTGATACTATTGGTGGTGTTCTAGTTGATGGTAGTGTAAGAAAGGGGTTTATATTTAGTGTAGTTGAGAAGAGTGTGCAAGCACTATGCGGAAATGGTGGTTTACACTGGCTTATTATCGACGAGATTAACCGTGCCAATGTAGACTTGGCTTTCGGCAAATTCTTTACTCTACTAGACCCTGTATACAGAAAGATAGAAAAACTGGAAATACCCAGTGTTAAAGGCGAAAAGGCAGAAGACCAAGAGATACCGTACATAAAGTGCGACGATGTAAACAAGGAGAGTAATAGTGTAATAGTACCCTTCTCCTTCAGGGTATTAGCTACCATGAACAATTATGATCGTGCACTACTATTCAAACTAGGATACGCGTTGACAAGGAGATTCGCCGTTATAAACCACAACTACCTTGAAAACCTATCTAGCTATTGTAAACACTATGTTGATAAAGCCCTCGATGAAAACACCAAGAAGAAAATAACCGAGGCGACTAGAGGCTCAGAGGAGTTCAAGAACATAGACTATAATAAAGTAAAAGATGGACTAGCCACGTGTAGAGAAGTTAAACGTGAAAAGGACATTTTAAATGATTGTGTATCACCAGTCGACTTCGCCGGGATGATAAAAGAATACGGCGATAAATGGTATGAAGAAGTATACTCCCTCAAAAACACAGAGATTAGACTCGATAAAATCCTACTTAAACTCGTAGGAGAAATCAACATGATGCTCAGGGAGTATAGGGATTGCGAGATATGCCCTGTTCAAATAACACCTGGTCTCGTAGCGGATGCATTGAAATACCTGGCTATTGGCGTCTACGCATATAATCATGGATATGCTACTAAACTAGAATGCCTGGCAAACACCGATGAAAATACTCTATCAATAGCATATACGCTTCTACTACTAGATACTGCGTTTTCAATCTATGTTCTTCCACAGCTAGACATACTGGCTGACTACGCCAATAGAGAGAGACTCTATCGCGGCAGGCCAGGAGTAGTAGAACGACGGGAGAAGAAGAGCATAGTGGATATACTGAGGGAAATCAAAGAAAAAGTGTTTGAGAGTACTGGCCTGGTTTACTCAGCTGAACTAATTGGAAAACTAGTGGACGGATATCATGTCTTCTAGCCAGGACTACACCATTGAAAAACCATGTTTAAACGAGAAACCAGTTTACTTTTCAAGTAGGGATAAAACACTATACATATGTCTAAGAGAAGACAAATCTGTAGTAGTTAGTGAATTAAAACAGGGTATCAGAGAATATGGTTTAAACCCCGGAGACATAGTGGATAATAAAGTAGCTGGTTTTCTATATGAACTCAGAGACTCGATTAAAAAATCCATTAAAAACCTACTCGGAGAAGACATAATAGATATATCGCTACCAAAAATCAAAGAAGACAAAGTTGATCCAGGTGAGTTCCCCGGTAACTACTTGCTCGACGATAGTAGTGATTTAAAAATTGTGTTGCATGTAGAGCCCAAGATAGGGTGGAGTGGATATAATAGAATGCTCCGAGACACCAAGCGTTCGATCGATGTATTAGTAGCAGAGACCGGTGTACTAGAACCACTACTTGGAAATCTCCACTATCCAACACTGTCTTCACCAGTATCTTACAGTATACTACTACTACGCCTCACAAATCTAATACTGTCTTCAAGCCCGCCGAGAAAAACCAATAGTGTAAAAACAGTCTCAGAGGATATTGTTGGACATCCCGTTTTACCAGATACACTGAAGTATATTTGGCAGGGCTACCCGCTCGGTGTATACGAGAGAGTTAGAATTGAAATACATGATTATCCATACATGCTTCTAGCTAAATTCCACTACGACCTAACTCATACATTGAATAATTCAATAGAGATACTCTTAGAAAACATGAAGAGTGCTTACAACGAGTTTATAGCTAGTGGTATCGAGTGGCTACAAAGACTCCACTGGTTTTACCTCACAACACCTCCATTAAACAACTACTTCAATATATTGTCAAAAGAAGAAGTCGACGTTCAAGACCTAGTAGGAGAGACTAGAAGGGCTAGTAGAATAAACCCCTATTTCACTATACTAGCAGACCTCTATGAAATGTATATTAGTAATATTGGTTTAATCCACGAGTACATTGAGAGAGGAGTCATTATACCAAGTGCCTCTAGTAAAATCTACGAACTCTGGGTTTTGACAAGTATACTTAACTTCCTAGCTAGAAAATACGGTGTGAAAATTAGTGTTTCAGAATACCGAGACCTCTATGTTAAATTCAACGTGGGAGGTATAGCACTAGACTATAATATCCCCCGTGGATGGTCATTCTTTGAGAAGCTATCGGGGAGGAAAATCCATTTAAGACCAGACTACATTCTACAAGGGAGTAAGGGTTCAATAGTATACGATGCAAAATACAAATCAAGAATCTACAGAGGCGACATACAAACAATGTTGACTTATATAGTGGAATACGCTAAACCCGTAGAAATAAAAGGAGAGAAGAAACTACTCGGAGTATTCTATAAACTAGCCAGTAACCCCGAGAAGCCTGGTAGACCGCGCTCCGGAATCAGAAACACTGAAATACCTGTTAAAATAGAGGTTTATGTATACCCGTTGGATCCCAGGATGAGTAGTGATAAGCGTGATGAAAACATATGGAAGTCTATTGAGCCGTTTTTATCTCACTAGTCTCTATAGTGGTTTAATTCCATGATTATATCTATAATCCATGGTTTACAGGGAGGGATTGTAATTCATTTACATCGACAAATATCTATTCTAGTAGTGGTTACTCGTAGTGTTTGATCCTTTGATAAAACAGTATGGTTAGTGTGGCAGTTAAGACAGTAATGCTTAATGCTACTGTTAATACAATGCTTTGAATCGTACTTTGCTTTACAGGTATACCTAGTAGGGCCCATATAAATACTAGTGTAAAAGCAATATTCCGTCTTCTCAATTAGACCAGCAATGTGGTTGGTAGCGCGATAGATATGATTATAGTGGCCCAGGTCTCCTGTGTCAATCCAAACCCGTCCCAATCGAGTGAAACCAGTGTGGCGGCTACGTTGGCTATAGAGGCAATACTATCCACCCGGGGTAGACGCTGAATTGTAGGTGGAAGGCTATTTTCTCTCGTAGTGGTAGTCTACGCTCTCCAATACCTAGACGGAGATATATTGCTACTAGACTAGCCAAGAGTAGAAATATGACGACTACTGAGAAGACAAGGTATTCTAGTTGCCAAAGAAACAACCAGGCAATATTCAATATACAGCTCGCAATGAATAATCAACCTATTTTCAATACATACTCCTCTCCCCGAGTAGACTGGTAGTAAATAAACACTCCGAGTAATACATAGATAACCACCATATAGAAAACACATATCCCGCCGGAGTCACTAGAGTCGAATAGCATCTGATACTTGACCAGTGGTTTCACCGCCAATAATTGCTGTACTACCAGCCAATTAGTTGACAACGACAGCCATTATGAAAGCCACAACATTCAACCATTTCAGAATACCCGGCTACACAATCAACATTACGCTATATATCGCCATACAAGTACTTAAACTATAAACCCAAACAGAAAACACTACGAAACACGTAATCTCCACTGGTCCTCTCGTTGTAAACAACACGAGGGAGTGGCGTGTAGAATACCCACTAGTCTATATTCATATCATCCTAGTTGAAACAATGGAAAATACTGGATTCTACTCTGGATGTTTTAATAGGATATATTTATAAATGCAGGGGGATTGTATTTACTTATAATTTATGATGTGTGGTGTATTGTATTGGAGAGGAAATATGTAGTTATAGCTTTACTGGTGGTGGCTACATTAATACTCATGTATATACTAGCCACGTTGAGGCCTCAGAGGGAGCCAGATGGATGGCTTTTCACCGTGGACGTCAACGGCGAGAAATTCAAAGTCCTCGTAACTAATCCAGAGACAGCGAAGTTGCTGAGAGAAATGATGCGTGGTGAGAGACAGGGGATCATAGTGGGCGAGCTTAGGAGGGGTGACGGTGGATTCAACAAGCCGTGGAGTTGGCACCTAGACCCGGAGACAATAGAAATCGCAGAAATAACAATTGAATTATGCGATGGAACACCATCATTTATAGAGAGCGAGCTAGACTACTGGCTAAACACAGTGAAACGATACTGTCCATGGGGCGGCGTAGTAGTCGCGGAGGAACCATGGTATAGAGGGTCTTAGAAGACTTACACTTAGAATACTCAGTATACAATAATTGGATCAACCCATAGTCTTGGATGGAATAGTGTAGTTTAGTGTTTGCCTGAGTGGTGTCTGAGTAGGAGTATAGTGATTAATACTAGTAGTGTAATTAATATGAGTAGCTTGGCTTCTACTCGTCCCTGGTTTAACAATGCATCATAGTGTTTGTTTCGAGTATGAATTGATTGATTAATCGCTATTGCCACTAGACACGCTGTTTCCAAGTTGAGGTCTCCGACTCCAGTCTTGTTTTCCGTGTAGAGTGTTGTTAACGGCTTTACTTCTCGTATCGCCTCGAGGAGTCTTAGTGCCTCTTCATCATATCCTACCATACTATATGCTGTGGCCGCCAGGGCTAGTTTATATGTCTCGTAGTATCCATTAAATGCCTTGTCTCTAAATCCTACTCCATTGTAGAGCCTGCGTAGTTTTTCTAGTTCCCTAGCGGCTTCTTCTCTCTCGCCTCTCTTAGCGTGGTTTATTGCCTTTATAGCTACTAGGTTAGCGTATTCATCATAGTCCTACATTACTCTATCTAAGACTATAACGTGTTTAACCGTGATCTCTCCTACACGGCCCGCTACAACATGGCTTGTCGCATTGAAGGGTAGCTGGATGGGTAGACCAAGGAGCACCTGGTAGTAGTCGTAGAAACCAGTCTTGTATAATTCCAGGAATCTCTCTACATTCTCGGCGAGAACACTGTTTCCACATATACTTCGCAACACATACACGGCGAGCATGTTAGTACTAGTATAGCAGGTATCAGACTCCACCACGGGGCTCTCCACGAGACAGCCGTAGCCGGGGCCGAGTTCTCTATAAAGACCCTCAATAAACAAGCAGATTTCACCTAGTGTAGTATTCTCTACGTATTCAAAACGTCCAGTACTGTGAAAACCCATTACGAGATATCCAAACAGAGTATACAGTAGAGCCTGCAAGACAACAACTACAACTCCTAAAACCACGGGGCATCGGTGTGTTTTCATCCGGTGAAAACCCCTCTACAACATAGATATATAGAGCTTTTTAATAAGGAAAACCATATTGGATAACACGTGTACTAAGAGTATAGTTGGAAGTAAATAGATGAATACTTGGTGGGTAAATGGGGGAGCCCGGTTCTCCTGGTATAAACCCGTCGACAAGTGTTTCTAATACAAACACTGATTGCACTGAGTATAGAGAGTCTTTGATCGATAGAATACTTGGAGTAATCCTTGGTAAAACGGCAACTGTAATGAAAATGAGTGATGAAACATGGTTGAGACATGCAAATCCATGGAGTTTTGCAACTAGGCTTCCACTCTTACTACTCATCACTATTACCTGCTGGTCTCGCGTGTGGATTGGCTGGTTCTCTCTAATTCCACTAGGTGTGATCATCGCGTGGACCTATCTAAATCCAAGAGTCTTCCCCAAGCCCCGTTCAACTCGTAACTGGATCAGTAAGGGTGTTTTCGGCGAGAGAATTCTCGTGACTCGTGAATAGAAAAAAAGTATTGTATTGAAATACCAGAACACCATGTTAAAGCAACATTTGCACTAACAATACTGAGCATGATGGGAGCTATCATCCTACTATACGGATTAGTCAAACTAGAACCCATATCAACAATAACAGACTGTACCATCACCTACCTTGGTAAACTATGGTTTGTAGATAGAATGGTATGGTTATTCGAGGATTTAAAAGAACACCCAGAATTCAAAAACTGGATCTACTGAAGAATAAAAATACGTGAAGCCCCATCAACAACTCATATAATACACTAATTCAACACAAAACTACTTTATTCAAGGTTGTGATGAGAGAGAGAAAAAAAATAAGTGTGATTTCAGGTAGGGTTTTTGAGGAGTACTGGGCTACTTCTTCTTCTTTTCTTCTTTCTTAGTTTCTTGTTTCTTCTCTTCTTTCTTCTGACTCATAGGGGTCACCCCCAAGGGTCTCCTCATCTAGGGTGTGTTTAAAAATTTTTTTCGCGGGTAAACACTGTGGTTTTCTTCGCCATTGGAGTTCCAGGTTGAATCTTCAACCAAGACGGCAACTAGTCACTTATTTCAATAGAAGTCATTGGACCCCATGGAATTGTAAATTCACGCTTCAACACGTTTTTAAATACTAGTTCTTGATTGTTTATTTCGTCTCAAGGTCTATCTATGAGTCCCGTAGTATCTAGAGTGTTACCTAGTATTTTATAGCGACATGGTTTGACTAGTTTTTATTTGTTTAAGGGCTTCTGCAATCCATCCTTCTTCGGGTAGGGCTGAAAAGTTTTTTAGGGTTTTTGGGGTTGCCTCTAGGGACAAACGGTGGTATGAAGACACTGAATATTTTTAATGGTTCTCTGCTAGTGTTTTCTACTCCATGTACAATTCCTGCTTTAATTACTAAAACAGTGTCTTCTCCTATGTCTTCTTCTTGTTTTATATTGTTTTCCACTATGGTGATCCTGCCTCTCCCCGAGACAATAAATGCTATTTCATCGGATGAGTGTTGGTGTAGTGGTATAATTCCCCCCGGGTTCTATAATGGTTGATAGAATGTGGTTTTCTCATAGTTTCCAAGTCTGGGATCCAAGACTACTCTCACTAATCTACGATCAGATGTTTTAAATACTGGTAGAGGCTTAATATCTATCTTCATAAATCCCACAATATAATACTACTGTGCCACGGGGTATACAAATGTTATTAAGCGAGACTTGGATGCATGGGCTATTGATAAATATTGAATTAACGTATTGAAGTCCTAGGAGATGCCTAGACTACTTGTAGCAGTGTGTATTGTTTCTAAACTCTGTAATACTGGTTGCTTCTTTACGTGTTTTACATGGATTAAGTTATACACTACTATGCCAGCCACGAATACTAGTAATGTAATGATAATAATTGATGGAATATCGAGTTCACCTCTACCGGTTGATTCATTTATACTTGTTTCTACTCCAAGTAGTTCTTTTACACTTGTATCTATTAATTCTACTTCTATTAGCATTACTGCTCCATGCCAATAACTCAAAGCCATATATCCACGTGTTAAAACACCGTTTTTATACTTAGAAGATATTGTCACATTATACTGTTCACTCACAACTGTATTAGTGTATTCTCCACTATAAGAGGAGTGTACTAGATATAAAATCCCCATTGTGGAATTGGGATATACGTTTACTTCGTGTTCTTCTATTGTACTATAATTTAATGGTGGAATATAACTAGTACACTTACCAGTTCCATTAACCCCGAAAAACGTTGCATTGTATACTACTACCGGGTGGTCAATCCTTGCAATATTTATTTTGATCTTGGCTTCTGCTCTACAAGAAAAACCTCCCTCTATTTCTTCAACGACGAGTCTATATATGAAGTAGTCGCCTGGTCTATATATTGGTTGAATATCACCAGTAATAGTTATCGGGATGGTTGAAACATAAATGAGGATTAATAATGCAATAGAGTACTTCAATACCTGTTTAATAACCATGAATACATAACACCCCTGGTATTGACAATACAAATCTCTACAATATAAACACCTTCCACTAGAAACAAGAAGACTGGTTTAAACAGTACTCCTCATTATAATTCAATGTGTAATAGTGGATGTAGGTATATAGAGGGTTTTGTACTTAGTGTTTTATGTGGGCTACGTGAGAGAGGCTAGGTTATACGAAGTCTTAGGGGATGGCTGGGTTAAGTGTTTGGTTTGTGAGAGGTTTTGCAGTGTTCCTCCTAGTGGTAGGGGTGTTTGTGGAAACTATGTTAATATCGAGGGTAGACTATACCACTCGGGTTATGGTAGACTAAGTGCTGTTGAGAGCAGGCCTATTGAGATCAAGCCATTGTTTCACTACTGGCCTAATAGTACTGCATTAACATATTCTAATTATGGCTGCAACTTCTACTGTCCATGGTGTCAAAACCACTATTTGAGTTTTACTCGCCCCAGCGGCTCTGAACCAGTAGTAGAGCCGTTTGAACTCGTCGAGTTGGCATTAAAGTATGGCGATGAGGGTTTATCGGCTAGCTTCAACGAGCCAACAACAAACTTCGACTACATCATAGATGCAACACTAGAGGCTAGAAAGAGAAATCTATACTCTATGATCGTTACAAATATGTATATGTCTGAGAGGGTGCTGAAAACCCTTATAGAGGCCGGCGTCGACGGCTTCTCAGCCGACATCAAGGGTTGCCCGGGATTGAAAAGGGCTCTTGTGGGTATAGACCACTACAAGGTGTTTAGAAACGCCAAGCTAGCACTAGACCTTGGTGCACACGTTGAAATGGTTTACCTCGTAGTAACAAACACTAACGACAGCAAGGAGTGCTATGAGTGGATACTTAGAAACCACGTTGACACTCTCGGGTCAGAAGTACCACTACACATTAACAGATACTACCCTGCACACAGGTGGAGCGAGCCCCCAACACCAATAGAGAAACTACTAGAAATTAGAGATAAAGCAAGAGAGCTAGGAATACAATACGTATACATAGGCAACATTGGATCAAGCATTTATGAATCAACATACTGTCCAAACTGCAACAAACTACTAATAGCAAGAAGCCATTATAGAGTAACATACTTCAAACTAGACCACTCGGGAGACAAATACAAATGCCCAAGATGCAGTAGAGAAATACCAATAAGAGGCAGATACATCGAGTGGAAGAAATACTAGATATAAGCAAAAACTTCCTCAATAGAAGACAACTAGTAGTTATACAGAGACTAGTTTACTTTATTAAATCAATAACTCTAGCTGTAGTACACGATACGTGTTTTTAAAGAGATTCTTGGTTTGTTTTTACTGGTTGAAATATATGAATAGATATGGATTTGACGGTAAAGGTAGGTTTTTCATCGAGGATTATAATAAATCAAGGCCTTTCGCCAGCTTTCTACCCGGAATTGCTGGTAGAAAGGGTATTCCTCTCTGGGTTTTCTACGTTAACAGGGTTCAATGTATTAGTTCTTTCGGCGTACAGGACAAAGACCACCCAATAATGGAGTTTGACTCAGCTGTCAGAGCTTACCAGAGGATTAGAACTCATGGTTTTAGAACATTTATCAAGATACCAGGAGAAAACGTATTATACGAGCCTTTTACCTACCGTTTGTCCCTAGAGGGTCATTCTTTATTGTTTTGGGGTTGCCTCTAGGGACTTCCACCTCGCCCATAGAGACCTTTGTATCTCTATGGGGTCATGGGTGGCGGTCGAGCCCAACGGCACGGGGCTCCCATCTACGGGTAAAAGCCCTAGAGGGCTTGGAGCAACGCTCCCATCACCCCAACCAACAATAAAAAACCCTAGCAGACCCTAATAAACATTTCTGCCCCCTCGAGAAACACTGTGCAGAGAATGTATATTGGGCGGAGCGAGCTGGAAATAGAAGAAATCAACGAAGAACTAGGATTGAAAATAAATGTCTTGTATTACACTATTCCACAAGAGAAAATACCTGCACTTGTACGAAGGGTAACAATAGAGAATACTAGTAGTAGAAAGAGGAGGATTGAACTACTAGATGGATTATCCTTTATAGTCCCCTATGGATTAAACGACTGGGTTTTAAAACACATGCTTACAACACTGAAAGCGTGGATCGAGGTCTACAATTTAGACAGGGGAATACCATTCTTTAAACTCAAATCCTCAACCGAGGATGTTCCAAGAGTAGAAGAGCTGGCACAGGGCAACTTCTACCTCTCCTTCCTGGTTGCCAGGGGAGAGAAGAAACTCGTTAAACCAATAGTAGACCCAGACCTAGTGTTTGGTAGTGACACCTCGCTCATACACCCAGAGAACTTCGCTAGTAAACCACTAAGAGAAATAATGAATACAAAACAAGTAATTTTCAACAAGCTACCATCAGCGTTTACACCAGTAGAAATAGAGTTAATGCCAGGCGAGAGCATAAAGATATATAGTGTAATAGGATACGCGCCAAGCATGCATGTTCTAGAAGAATACATCGCGAAATTCGCCAGCGAGGAATACCTGGAGGAGAAGCGCAGAGAAAACAATGCTATAATAGAGGAGATCGTGGGCGACGTCTACACCAAGACTTCATCTCAACTATTTGATGAATACGTTAAACAATGCTATTTAGACAACGTGTTGAGAGGCGGCTACCCGATAATACTAGACAAGGAGAGGCCGCTGGTCTACTACCTCTACATGAGGAAACACGGCGACCAGGAGAGAGATTACAACTACTTCGTATTGACTCCAGAGTATTATTCGACTGGTAATGCAAACTACCGTGATGTAAACCAGAATAGACGTGAATACGTATTCCTACACCCTGAGATAAGAGACTACGATATTAAATTCTTTGTTAACCTCATACAAGTAGATGGCTATAATCCACTAGTAATAAATGGCGTGAAATACCACTGTAGAAACATAGGTCTAGAAACACTGCGAGAACTCGTAGATAGACCAGGAGAACTCCTAGAATACCTGAAGCAACCAGTTACACCTGGAAGACTATTAATGTATCTAGAGGAAAAGGGAATAAAGCTCAAAGTATCCGAGGAAGTATTCCTAGAGGAAATCATTAAATACTGTGAGGAGGAAGTAGATGCTGTCCACGGAGAGGGCTTTTGGATAGACCACTGGACATACAATTTAGATTTAATAGAGAGCTATCTTGGAGTATACCCGGAGAAAAAGAGAGAATTGTTATTTAAAGACCCCAGCTACACCTACTACGACAATCCATTCATAGTACTACCAAGGAGTAAAAGGTACGTCTTAGATAAAGGCAGGGTTAGACAATACAACTCGCTATTAGAAGACCCGGAGAAAAAGAAGCTCATTGAATCCAGGAGAGAGTATAAACACCTTGTTAGAACAAATAGAGGCCGGGGCGAAGTATACAAGACCACGCTAGCAGTAAAACTCTTCAATCTAGCCCTTGTTAAATTCGCCACGCTAGACCCTGATGGAATGGGTATTGAGATGGAGGCTGGTAAACCAGGATGGTATGATGCACTCAATGGACTACCAGGACTCTTCGGCTCCTCGGTCGGCGAGACAGCCGAGTTAATAAGGCTAATAGACTTCCTCATAGAGTCTTTCGAGGAATACCCTGATGAAGAATTGAAAATACCAGTAGAAGTCTGGGAGTTGTACACCAGTATACTCAAACTACTAGAAGAATACAATAAGAGAATAAACGATGAGAGGAGAGACCACTGGTTATGGGACAACCTGTCTAGACTACGCGAGGAATACAGAGAGAAAACCAAACTAGGCTTTATGGGTAGCGAGGTAGTAGTTAAAACAAGAGATGTTATTACTGGACTAGAAGCAATGAGGGAGAAATTATGGAGCGGTATTAATAGAGCAATAGAAGAAAATAATGGATTACTACCAATGTACTATTACTACGAGCCAGTAGAATACCAGGTGGGAGAAAACGGGGAAATAATAATCCATAGATTCGAAAGGAAGAAAACGCCCCTGTTCCTAGAGGGAGTTGTCAAGCAATTCAGGATTACAAGGAATAGAGAAGCCCTGAAAGAAATCTATAGAAAGGTAAAAGAGAGCGAGTTATATGATAGAAAACTAGGGATGTATAAGGTTAATGCTCCACTTAGAGACCAGCCAATAGAGATTGGACGCGCGAGGGCCTTCCCACCCGGCTGGTTGGAAAACGAGTCTATATGGCTACACATGGAGTACAAATACATGCTTGAACTAGTAAAGAAGGGGTTATACGAAGAGTTCTACCAAGACTTTAAAAAAGTCATAGTTGCATTCCTAGACCCCGGCGTCTACGGTAGAAGCCCACTAGAAAACTCATCATTTATTGTTAGTAGCGCATACCCCGATGAAACACTACACGGAGCGGGCTTCGTAGCCAGGCTGACAGGTGCAAACGCAGAATTCCTCAGTATATGGAAAAACATGTTCATAGGAGACAAGCCATTCAAACTAGAAAACGGAGAGTTAGTCTTAGAATTCAAGCCAGCACTACCAGGATGGCTATTCGACAATGAAGGAAAAGCCAGTTTCAAACTACTAGGTAAGTGCATAGTGACATACTACAACCCGAGTAGAATAGACACGTGGAGGTTAAACCTCGAAGAAGCAAGAATAATAGTATACTTGAGAAACAATGAGAAAATAGAAGTCAAAGGCAACAAGATACGGGGAGAACTAGCATTGAAAATAAGAAACGGTGAAGCTACATCAATAGAAATACATCTACCAAACAAACCAGAAACAACACATTAAAACACAACGAGAAGTAGGCGGAAAAACAAGAGAATTAGAAAAACCAGGTATTAAAAAGTAATAAAGGGAGATTAAAACCTCCTAAACCTCCTCGTAAAGAAAACAATCAATACACTAGCAACAACAGTAACAACCAAGCCAACAACATATGGTTCAGGTATCGGATAGTATGGCGGTTGAGTTGCAAAATACAAGTCTATGTAGTAGTCTACATCACCATCCTGGACTTCATCCCATGTATTACCCGTTACATTAGTAATTGCATCTAAGGCATCCGAGTAACCTCCTATATCCCATGCACCACCCTTATTTTCATCGTAACTAGACCATCCTCTACCAGTTATCAATGAGATTCTTAGGAAGAAACTACCTCCGCTTGGTGGGCCTCCAATAGTACTCCATTTAACTCTAAATTCTATTGCCTCTCTATACTACTGGGCTAGACTTGAAAATTGATAGACTACGTATTCTACATGTATTGTTTTACGGGTTTTGTATTGAGGTATTATATTGCTCTAAGTGTTTCTCCAAGTATTGATCCCAAAACGTATAGTATTATTGATACACCGAGTAAGAGTAGTGTTGTCTCGGCGAGCTCTCTCACATAGTTTCTACTGTATAATACAGCTGTGTAGAACGACATGTATGCAACTATACCAATAGCTATAATCAGCATTATTATAAACGCTAATAGTATACTATTTGATAATAGGTATGGGAGAGCTAGTAGTAGTGCTACAGTTATATATGAAGTAAACGTGTAGAGTGCTGCACGCCATGGTTTCACTCTACCCTCGTTTTTAGCCTGTGTATATGATGCAACACCCATCGAGATAGATGCTGCAATACCAGCTAGTATACCTGTTAACCCAGCACTCAACGTGTTTTCAAATGCACCTAGAGAACCAGTATAAATACCCGTTAACTCCACGAGGGCGTCAGATATACCAAGTGTTATTGCGCCAATATATCTAACTCTAGCTTCATCTACCCCGGATATAAACTCCTCTTCGTGTTTTAATTCTTCATCAATTATTTTCTCAACTATTCCAGCTAGCTCCGGCCTAGACTCAACAACCTTTTTATACATTTCAATAGCTGTTTTCTCTTTTGACTCAAGGTATTTCAATAGAATTGTTAAACCAAAGAGATAGAAGAAAACAGTGTAAACAAGGATTTTCAAAGTCGAGAAGCGGGTTTTACAATTACTACTAATACTCTTCCAGAAGAGATAGTGTTTGTATTCGTCTTCAGCCGCTCTAAGTAATATATTCTTTAATTCTCTTGTAATAAATGGTTTTTTCGCTAGTGACTTGTAGAGGTTGTAGGAGAACAATTCATCTCTGCAAATATAATCTACTATCCCACTCATGCTATTCCAGCCCATACGTAGTCATAGCAAACAATGACCATGTAGCCTCAACAACCAAGAATTTACTTTGAGAGTGTTAAAAATAAACCTTTAAAAATGCCTTGCTGAAGTAGCTTGGAAGAAAAGTATTTATGAGTATGCGGGCCCGCCGGGATTTGAACCCGGGTCCTCCGGCTCCGAAGGCCGGCGCCCTGTCCTGGCTAGGCTACGGGCCCTGTCTCCATTGATTTAATTGTTGTCACTACTGGTTTTATATTTAAGCGTGTTTACAAATAATAATTGTTTCGGGCTTCCCTGTTTTACCCGGCCCCTTGATCTTGCAACTCACTGGTTTTACATACCTACCGCTTTATTTGTGGTGGTGTTTATGAGAGATATTGTTGAAACCAAGCTCACTGGTGCTTACAAGGGGTTTGTGTATTCAGCGTTGTTTTCACTAGTTGGACTCATAGTAGAGCTTGTAGTGTTTTCTCTTTGTGGTAGTATTATATTGCTTACTGATATAGTGCACTGGGCTATTGATACAACAGTAGAGTTCTTTGGGCTTCTCGCATTGTACTATGCTATTAGAATTGGTAAAAGGTTTCCATGGAGTGTAATGGTTTTAGAGAGCCAGGCAATGCTATTATCTATTACTCTCGCACTTGGAATCTACATTGTATCATTTTCTAGTTATTTAACAACAAACTATTCTCAGAATACAGCGACAACAACTAGTCTAGTACCAGCGGTTGCAACAATACTGGGAGGTGTTTTCACAGCTCTAACACTCGTAATACAGAGGAGAAACTATGAAAAGTATAAACTAGAAATACTAAAAGTAGACTATACACACGCACTACTAGACATGATCGCGGCTGGCGCGGCCACAATTGGTGTAATCCTAGTGTACTATACACAGAGCAGTAGTCTAGAATTATTGTTTGTAGTGATCTCCTCAATGTTTATAATACACAGCCTCCTCGAAATACTGAAAGACATTGTTAAAACAATAACTGGTACAAATATAGATCATGCATTAAGCATCAAGATATACAAGAAACTAATAAATGAATACGATAATCTACAAGTAGAAGACGTAGTAGCACGTAGAATAGGGTCATTCTATATCGTCGAGGCAAAAATAGGAGTAGACCCAAGAGAGAGAATAGGAGACATCTATAGATTGAGAAAAAAGATAATTAGCAGTATATTCGAAGAATCTAGTTTAATCTACCACATAGACATAAAGATATTTCCATTGAAACAACTAGCTAGAAAGAAAAAATAAACACAGTAGTAAATAGTAAATATTGTTAATACAATGGTTGTCTACATGCACCAAGACATCGTGAGAATATCAACGGGGATTAAAGAACTAGATGAAGCACTAGAAGGAGGCATACCCAAAGGAAGCTGGATAGCAATAACCGGTGAACCGGGAACTGGTAAATCCATTCTATGTATGCACTACGCCTGGGCTGGGCTACTGGGTGGAGACCCAGTAGTTTATGTTACAACAGAAGCTGAATTCCGAGACGTAGTTAGACAGGCAAAAATGTTTGGAATGAATTTTGAATTGTATAGAATACACGACATCTCGAGTAAAGAGACACCGAGTGAACCACCAGATATCGTCGTAATAGATATTTTTGGACTACTAAAAATAGCGAGACAGATGAGTACACAGATACAAGTAGATACAGAAACAACGAGGAGAAAATGGTATGCCGCACTGGATATTGAAACCCTTATAGCGGCAATACACGAGGCATATAGAATACTTGGTGTTTTAAGAGACGAGAAATCAAAGTCTCCATTTAAACACGTGCGTCTAGTAATAGACTCTCTAAGTGCATTCTGGGCTGACAAGCCAGCAATGGCGAGGAAGTACAGCTACGACTTGAAAATAGCTACTCATAGAGAAAACGTAACAGCATACCTTGTATCACAGTATGCAATGACCACGAAGTCTACATTTGGCTTTGGACTAGAACACATTGCTGATGGAGTATTCCACTTGTGGATGGATGACGTGGAATCAGCCAGAGAGGTAAGGAGATACTTGATAATAAAGAAGATGAGAATGACCTACCACAAGAGAACAGCGTTTAAACTAGAAGTACAACCCGGTAGGGGAGTAGTCCTCAGCGGGCCATGAGCAAACTACAAAATCCACTCATATTTACTGGCGAGGGGTTTACACTGGGGTTTGGTAGTAGTTCTCCACGTCTAATACGCTCTAGTGCTCTCGATAATGGCTCTGCATCTAGTGCTATTGTCGTGGCAATAGAGGCTAGTCCAGACCACTCCCCCCCACTTTGAAACCCAGAATTCCTCGGCATACTTCTCGTCTACACTGTATACCACACTAATGATCTTCTTCAACCACCTGTCGACTGGTGGTAGAGTATAATTATTCATTGATAACACTATTGCTAGTCTCGCCGTGTAGGGTCCAATTCCATCAATTCTCTTCAGCGATCTCTCTGCTTCGCAGACACCACTCGTGTTTTCCAACTCGTCTATTAAACCAGAGACAATTGCCCTGGCCGTGTTTAAAATAGTTTTTGCCCTGTAGCCAACACCAGACTCTAATAAAACCTCTGGTTTCTCTAGTACCTCGATTGGTTTAGGAGGCCTTGGAACTACGAGGTTATCTAGTGATACATGTCTACCATAATTCAAGACTATTTTGTGGAGCATACTCCAGCCTTGTTTAAAACTAGCATTTTGCTGGCAAATCCCTGTTACAAGACTCCACCACAAATCACTCTGTCGTAGCCTCCACCCTCGATACATTGTCGCGAAGTCTCGGAGTAGGGGGTCTCGTAGTGCTAGATCATAGAATCCAGTATAGTCGTCTTCAACGCCGAGAACCATTTTAACAATTGGAGTATAGCGAGTATTACACTCTGATGAATAAACTTCAAATCTCCCATTATGATATATAATTGCTACAGTCGTGATTGCTCCGGGTAGAAACACTATTGACTTATCTTTCAAAATCCAGAAACACAAATTGTAAACACTACTAGTTAATGCATAGTCTACAATACCACTGGGTAAAACACCTGTTTCACATTGTTTCAATTCTTCAACTCTCTTCATCGAGTACACCAGTCTAGTCTCATCAATGGAAAATCTAGTCATGGATAAAATACTGTTTGCTAAATACATTAATCTAGTGATAAGCCTTGATATCCAAGTGTTATGAAACCAGTTCACCAGGATTAGACTCGAAAGGAGTCGAGCTAGTCGTAGACTGCCCTATTGCAAAACACGTGGGTGGAATACCTGATATTGAAGAACTCTTAAAGGAGACTGTGAAACAAGTGTTTCCAGGTCTAGAAGCAACTCCTGTATTCGAGTCGAATGAGAGTATTGGATACACCCATACACTCCACAGGTTTAGAATACACGTGTCAAATAGTAAATACATTGGAGTTAGAGTAGTCGTTAGAAGACGTGAAGTTATTAGAATACTATTTACAATACCGAAATCTACGAGTGTAGAGGTGAAGTATAATAGAGGAATATACGACCCAGAACAAGACAAGTTTATTAATAGTCAAGGAGAAGTAAAACCCCCACCGGGACAAGTCTACATTGATATACCAATAGTCTACGCTATTCTAGGAGTCCCCAAAATAGACTTCTCCACTTGGAGCCTACGTGTTGATGGACTAGTTGAAAACCCGATTGAAATAGGACTACCAGGCCTATACGAACTCGGATTAACAAGGATAAAAACAGACTTCCACTGTGTAACCGGCTGGAGTGTAAGAGACTTAGAGTTCACGGGTGTACCGGTTACTAGAATAATAGACCTTGCCAGGCCACTAAACGAGGCTAAATGGGTGTATATTGAATCCCTCGACGGGTATTCAACTATTATTCCAATAGAGGAGTTTACACGGAGAGAAAACCTAGTAGCCCTGGAAATGAATGGTAAACCACTAGACATACTCCACGGTTACCCAGCGAGACTAATAATACCGAGCCTCTACGGCTGGAAGAGTGCAAAGTGGGTTAAGAGAATACACTTTACTAATAGATATATTGATGGATACTGGGAGGCCCTTGGATATCATCCAAGAGGCCGGGTAGACCTCGAGGAGAGATTTAAAAACAAGTAGAGTGAAACATTAATTATCCACGGTTTTAATCAGTATTCTTGGTGTAAACTATGGAGTATACAAATCTAGGATGGAGTGACTTAAAGATTTCTAGAATAGGGCTTGGAGCATGGCAGTTTAGCGAGGCGTGGGGAGTAGTGGACTACGAAGCCGCCAAGGCCGTTATAGCTAAAGCACACGAGTTGGGAATAAACTTTATTGACACTGCTATGGTTTATGGCCGGGGACTAAGCGAGGAGTTTATTGGTAGAGCACTCAGAGAACTTGGTATTCCAAGAGAAGAAGTTGTAATCGCTACTAAGATACCAGGTGAATTCCTAAATCCAGACGACGTGTTCCGCGCAGTAGACAAGTCGTTAAAGAGACTTGGAGTAAACGAAATAGACTTGCTACAACTACACTGGCCTCCATGCTGGCATAATTATCCAACAGGTGCGTATGCGAGAGCACTAGAGAGACTAGTAGCAATGGGTAAGGTAGTCCATCTAGGTGTTAGCAACTACCCCGTTGCACTAATAGAAGAGTTGAGATCATACTTCTCATTTACAGACATTGTTAGTATGCAATACAGATTCAACCTCGTTGAGAGATGGGCTGAATACGAGTTAATACCTTACGCAGAAGCAAACGATTTAACCTTTATACCATGGAGCCCACTTGCAAAAGGCTTATTGTCAGGAAAATACACGCCGGAAAACCCACCAGAATTCAAAGACGTGAGAAGCAATGAAGCAGTATTCCACCCAGAAAACTTCAAGAAAATGAGTGAATTAATAAACACATTGAAGCAACTAGCAGAAAAATACAATAAAACACCAGCTCAAATAGCATTAAACTGGTTGTTAAAGTATAGCCCCGTTATTGTTCCAATACCAGGTGCTAAAACACCCAAACAAGTAGAAGAAAACGCTGGAGCAGTTGGATGGGAGCTTTCATACGACGACTGGAGACTACTAGACGAAATAAGCAAGTCTATTAAAATAACATATGTTACATGGTAGTTTTCTTTTCTACACACTCTTCTTTTTAACCAGGAAGAATACAACTACACCTATAATCAATACAATACCGAGTATTAAGAGACCACTATTTCCACTCTCTCTATTCGACACCAATGGTTTTATAGTATGCGTTTCATTCAAAGGTGTTGTCGTAGTTGATTTAGGAGTATTTGTAGTCTCTGTAGCTGGACGTGTAGGAGTTGTATCCAGTCTCGGTGTGGTTGTAGTTGGTGGTTGAGGAGTAGTAGTTATTCCTGGCTCTTCTTCGCCGAGTTCACTTGTTAAAACGAGTTCTAGTGAGCCAACTCCTCTTATCAATACTCTACTACCTGTTTGATCCACTTCAACTATAATTCCATTTGAGAATACATTGTATGAAATATTGTATGGATTTAACAGGTTTAAGTAGACTTCATTATTTCTCGTCAACAAGCCGGTATCACTTGTATCAACGATTACACTATATACACCGGGACCATACTCAAAGAACAAATCGTTTACAGCGAAATATGCTTCGAAAACTCCTGATCCACACGCGACTACTTCTAGTATTCCAGTAGACTCGTTGAAGTACGATCCTAGAATATGCAAGTTTCCTTCAACAGTGTAGTCTATGTATTCATACATGCCAAAGTATGCTTCTACTACTTTAACAGGTATGTAGAGACTACTACAATCACCGAGTGAAATACTGGTTTTTAAAACAAGTAGTCCAGTGTTTTCTAGAGGTTCGTATAGTAATTCATATCTAATACTCTCAACTGGTGAAATAGTATTTGCATCTACTAGTATAGGGGTTAATACTACTAGAATCAATAGTGTTAATTCTAGTTTAAACCACGTCAATTAATACACCTGGAGACTTAGAGCTGTCTTTAACTATTTAAACTTAAATAACTCGCAATGGGTATTTTTAATTGTAGTCAAGGGAATGGTTGTAAATGAATTCTACTAGTAACCTGTCTGCGCGTCGAAGATGGATGGCTAGTGAGAAAATAGCTATAGGTGTACTCGAAGAACTGGGTTATAAAATCATCGAGACGAGTAAGAGAATAGAGATCAATGGTGTTGAAGTAGGAGAAGTAGATGTAGTTGCAAGCGACCAGCAGGGAGAAATATATGCAGTCGAAGTAAAAGCTGGTAGAATAGATGTCAGTGGTATTAGACAAGCATATGTAAACGCCTTATTAATAAATGCAAAACCACTCGTTGTATGCAAAGGGTTTGCAGACGACGCCGCGAGAGAACTAGCCGAGCACCTGGGAGTAAGAGTTATCCAGTTGTCTGATGTATTCCTAGTTGAATCAGAGGAATTGTACACTATAGTACGCGAAGTAATAGAGGAGACACTAACAGACTACTTAGAAGTCTTCTATGGATTCAACCCCCAGTTAAAACCAGAACACCTTGAAATCCTATACGCTATACACAACTCTACAACTATAGATGAAGCAGCTAGTAAACTAGGATTAGACCCTGCTGGACTAGCTAGAAAAATAGATGAATTAAAGAGAATAGGAGTTATCCCCAAGTGGGCAACGAAATACAATAGCGTTAAGAGAATAGCACAAGTAGTTATTCAAAAACAAAGCATGATGAGTGCACTGGAAGAAACCCGGAAACTAATAGAAAACCTGAAGCAAGTAGAAGAACAATTAAAAACAATACAGGGTAGTATAAGTACATTAAACCAGCAGTTGAAGAAACTACAAGACTTAATAGTTAAACTAGAAGTAAAAACACAGAGTATAGGTGAAACCAGGCAATCAATACAACAAGCAACACAGCAGACTACACAGCAACAATAAATACTCCACGTCTACTCGTCTTCACCACTGCTATCTCCACTCGGCTCTACGTGAACAGTTGGCTCGTATTTGAATTTCTCTCTAATAGTAGACTCTATTTTCGACGCTATATCGTGTGCCTCTTTTAAAGACATCTCACCGGGTAGTTCTACGTGTAGTGTAACCTCGACGTGGTCTCCATACCTGTGGAAGTGAATATGATGTATATTTGACACCATGGGGAACTCACTCTGAATTACTTGTTTCAATTCTGCTATTTCACTAGGGGTTGGCCCCCTTCCAAGAAGCTCCATGCCTGTTCTACTTGATATCTCCCACGCTGTATAAATTATTATAGCTGAAACAAGTAATCCGAGAACACCATCGATCCACCAGTAGTCTCTACCGATAAATATAGTTATTGCTAGTAGACCAGTTGCAAATGTATCTGTTAAATGATGCCAGGCGTCTGCCTTCACAAGTTCCGACTCTGTTTTAACTCCGAGCCGCCAGGCCCATAGAGTCAGTAATCCCTTTGTAAGAGTTGAAGTAATTAAAACTAGTACTAGTAGATCAGAGTATACGAGTGTTTCTTTAGATAGTAATTTTTCAATACTAGAAAATCCAAACTCGAAACCAGCTACTCCAAGAAGTACACCTATTACGAGGCTTCCAAGTAACTCGAATCTCCCGTGTCCAAATGGGTGTTCTTCATCCGCTGGTTTACTTGCATAGCGGTAACTAATAATTAGTATTAGAGATGTTGCAGTATCGCTTAGTGTATGTATTGAATCCGCTATTACAGCTATTGAATTAGAAATCACTCCTACATAATACTTGATTATAAACAACAACGTGTTGACCACTATAGAGATAAATCCTTCTTGGTAACCCGCCCTCCTCCTCTTATTGAATTCACTATTCAATATTACACCATTTAAATTAACTGTATTATTCAGTGAAGCCCATGAGCCTCATAGTCTCCATTCTCAAAGCGAAATCTCTGAATTTGCCTCTTATGGCCGATGTTACAACCTCGGCGTCTTGTGTTTTAACACCCCTCATTCTCATACAGAAGTGTTCTCCGCGTACTACTACCATTACATCGTTGCTCCCTGTTAACTCTTGTATTCTACTCGCAATGTTCTCGGTGTATTGTTCTTGGAGAGTTATTCTTCCCGCTTCATCTAGTGCTACACGTGCTAGTTTACTGATTCCTACTACTTTTCCACGTGGAATATATGCAATGTATACTCTGTAGACTACTGGTAGGAGGTGGTGTGGACATAGAGAATACGCGAGAATATCTCTTACTACTACGAGGTCTCCACTACTTGTAAAATACTTGTAGTCGTCTTCCGTGATCTTGGGTGATAATAACTCTTCGTAGAAGTCGGCGACTCTCTGTGGTGTTTCCTTGTAGTTTTCATCTTCTGGGTTTAAACCCAGTCCTTCAAGTATTAATCTAACACCCTTCATTATCTTCTCTTTATCTATTTGTCTATTCATAAACACCACTGTAAACACTTGTCTTCAATAAAAATCGTGTTTTTCATAGAGGTTTAAAACTATAAATTACTAAATATACTAGGCTGATATAGTCCTTCCATTGCTCCAAATAGACTCTATGTATTCTACTACTTGCCTTGCGAGTTCAGGGGAGTTTACTAATAGTGTTGTTTCATGGTTTCTCGTTAAAGCGCTTTCCGTCCAGTTGTGGCTACCTATAAACACGTATTTCCCGTCTATTACAACTATTTTTGAGTGTGTGGTTCTACCATTGGATTCATCTAGTTTTACTGGTACACCGTTTCTCACTAGGAATTCTATTGTTTCCGGGTAGCTGTCATATGTTTCGTCGTCGACGATTACTTTTACATCTATACCCATGTTTTTCAACTCTACTAGTTTTCTAAGTAGGATGTTTACCGGGTCATTATACTCCTTTGGATCATACTTCATTACATACATTACAACATATACACTAGTATTGGCGCTTTCAAGATAATTGGTTAGATTACCAAAGTATGCCTTGTCTGGTAGGAATAATACACTGTTCTCTCCTAGTTGTACACCAATAGTAGTATTTATTGCTGGAATTGCTTGTTCTTGAGGTGTTTGCTGGAGTAACTCCATTGATGCAAAAAAGCCTATTACTAGTCCAGCAATGAATACTATTATGAGACTCCACGCCACGTCACTTCTACTAGGCATAATCAACACCTCTGTTTTTGACTATACTCTAGAACTTATATATTGTATTTTGAAAACCCGGCTCTACGAGTGTAGTTCTCTTAATACTCCTAGTAGTCGATCTAGGTGTTCACGTCTATGATGAGGCATTAACACTATTCTCAAAGCATTAAGTGATGGTGCTTTATACAAGTAGAATCCCTTGCTCCACAGTATTTTATATAGTTCTAACCCATACCTCTTGGATTTAAACACTATTATTGGCAGTGTGTATGGGTATACTTCTACATCTCGTATTTTCGATAGCTCTTCATATAGGTATTTAGTGTAATTCATCATTCTAAGAGCGTTTTCTTCGTATCCCTTTAAGCCAATGGCTCTCCATGTATAGTATGATGCTATTACTGCTCCGCCTGGTCTTGTACCTAGTAGTCCGCATGATCTTCCAGCTGGCATATACTCCATTTCAAAACAAGTATTTTCAAGTAGTTCACTATTACTAAAGAAGAGTATGCTTGATGGAATTGGTGCAACACCGTTTTTATGCATATCTACACTTATACTTGTCACTCCTCTGCCGATCTTTAAACTTGTTTTTATCAATCCGTGTTTGTTGAGAAATGGTATTAGTAGTCCTCCATACGCTGCATCTACATGGAGGTATACATTGTATTTCAATGCTATCTCTGCTACTTCTTCAACCGGGTCGACTACTCCCGTCTCCGTAGTGCCAGCTGTTACTACTACTAGGCTTGGATTGTATTCACGAATGTATTTCTCGAGGAGTACTGGGTCTACTGGTTTCAATGGATTAGTTGGTATTTTCACTAGTTTACAATTTAGTAATATACATGCTTTATCAATAGATTTATGGACTGTAGAGGGGGCTACTACAACTCTATTACCTGTTGCTCTAATAGCCGCCAGCACGGCGAGTATATTTGACTCTGTTCCACCAGACGTGTATAACCCGTATTCTGCATTGTAGAGAGAGCCGAGTTCTCTAACTAGTTTTTCCTCGCATTCTTTTACAATGGGGAATAATACTGGGTCGTTACCGTTAACATGTATAAACTTCATAAAGGCATATACTCCTATTTGATGAGGCCAAGTAGTCATTGAGCCGAGTATGCCTCCATCTATGTGTCTAGGTGTCTTCTCGTAGAGTTCATTTATTTCTCTTATTAATTCATCATAAGCACTCATAGACAAACCCATGGAGACTAAGAGTTTAAATGAGCATTTTAATCCTTGTTGGTGACAGAGAGTTGCAAAATACTTTTAAATCTCTTTATGGATTGTTTTCTAGTGTGGTGCTTGGTGGTTTAAATGATTGATTTAACATACAATACGGTTGGTAAAAGAGTTAGATTGAGTAGAATTATTGGGAGAGGTAGAAGTGTAATATTTGCATTCGACCACGGCGTGGAACACGGCCCCAAAGACTTTACTCTAGAGACATTGAACGCTAGAACAGTAATAGAGAAAGTTGTTGGATACGTAGACGCGATAATGGTATTACCTGGTATTGCAAGGTTAACATGGGATTTATGGGCTGGTAAAACAGGACTTATTGTTAAAGTAACAAGTAAAACTAATCTAAGACCAGACGAAGAAAGACTACTACAATCACCGTTTGGACTAGTAGAAGAAGCAGTAGCTCTAGGTGCAGATGGAGTGGCCGCCACCGTCTACTGGGGTAGCCAGTACGAAGACGAAATGCTTAGAGAATGGGTTTCAATTAGAAGCGCAGCTGATTCATATGGACTACCAGCACTACAACTAGCGTATCCAAGAGGACCAGCAATTATAAACATGTATGATGTCGAAATAGTAAAATATGGTGCGAGAGCGGCTGCTGAGTCAGGTGCAGACTTGATTAAAACATATTATACCGGTAGCGCCGAGACATTTAGACAAGTAGTTGAAGCGGCGAGTGGTGTACCAGTATTAATGAGTGGTGGGCCAAAGAGAAGTAGCGACTTAGAGTTCCTAGTAGACGTCTACAATGTGATTAAAGCTGGTGGTAAAGGAGTAGTAGTTGGTAGAAACGTCTTCCAGCATAGAAACCCACGTGGAATGCTAAAAGCAATAAATGCCATTGTACACGAAGATAAAACACCAGAAGAAGCAGTTAAACTAATCGAGTAGTGGGATAGACAAGCTATGAACGAGAAAACATGTGATGTAGTAACAGTTGGACACATACTCGTAGACATAAGGTTCATAGTAAACAGGTTTGCAGGCCCCGATGAAGAAGCATCAATACTATCACAGACAAGGGGTACTGGTGGATCAGCTGCAAACGTAGCAATAGGAGTATCGAGACTAGGAGGTAGAAGCGCTGTAATAGCGAAAATAGGACTCGACAGTTTCGGTAGAATAGCAATAGAAGAGTTAATGAAGGAAAACGTTGATGTATCAGGTATAAGAGTATCATTTAAAGACACTGGTTTCAGCGTTGTAATAATAGACAATGAAGGAAATATTGCAATGTACGGGTTTAAAGGAGCGGGAGAAGAGCTGGAACCAGACGACATCGACGCAAACATTATAAAGAAAGCCAAGGCACTACACATAGCTAGTCTACGAGTAGATTCTTCAATAAGAGCTGCAACACTAGCTAAGCAATACGGTGCAATAGTATCCTGGGACCCCGGTAGAAGAATGTCGCAGAAGGGACTAGACTACTTCAAAGAACTATTGAAACACGTAGACATAGTACTCGTAAATAGAAAAGAAGCAAAATACTTAACGGGCCTCGAAGACTATAGAGAAGCAGCTAAATTAATTGCTTCTACTGGCCCACGAATAGTAATAGTGAAACGAGGCGGTGAGGGAGTATATGCACTAGTTGAAGGAGTAGAATACGATATCCCAGCATTCAAAGTCGATAAACCAGTAGATACAACTGGTGCTGGAGACGCGTTTGCAGCAGGGTTTATCCTAGGATTAGTTAGAGGATATGATACTAGAAAAGCACTCGTATACGGCAATGCCGTAGCCGCACTTAAAATACAGAGACTTGGAAGCCACAATGTACCATCACACGAAGAAGTAGTTAGATTTATATGGGAAAAGCTCTCCTAGTACTCGTAATCCAATCCATTATTGTTTTTCCACGTCTATAATCCACTACTGGTTCCTCGAGTAAAACCAGGGGGATACTCCTCCAACCACCTGGTTTAACCGGGTGTTTAACTAGTTTAAAATGCATTGTTCTACCACTCCTCTCTACTCGAACAATGACTTTTACTAGGTGATGGTGTAAACTACCGCCCTCGGGCATTTTCCTACCATACTTGGATACAGTGTTGAATAATAACACCTGGTTTGACAATGCCAACTTAGAGATCAACCCAGTAATCCTCGTTGCCTCGGTATAGAATACAGGGTCTTTTGGTAGATAGTTATATGGATATAAGAGTAGAATAACCGTGTTTTCTACTTTTAAAAGAGATTCAAGAGCACTAATTGTGTCGTTTAACCGGAAAGACCTTGAAACCACAATGTTTTCTAGTCTACAATCAAGCATTCTACAGAGTTTAACAAAGTATAGTGTATCCAGCCCGCCAAACTCCTGGTTAAACAATACATAGACTACGTCATTTCTACTCCTATAAGCCATTACATAGTGCATTAACCTAGATACTAGGTATGGATCGCCATAAAACTCTACAATCCACTCTTTGCTAATGGGGCTCAGTAATTCATCAACGTGTTTTAAACCAGTAAGCATTAATTTACTCCCTTGATATAAACAGTGATTTTAATACAAAGAGAGATGGTTGAAACTATTTACTACTGCAGCTACAGAGGTCTTTGGCCTTTCTAACAAGGTGTAATAGAAAGACTTCCAGTGGATCTACCGAGCCAACATGCATATATATTGAGAGCGTTGAATCCAAGTCCTCTAGGTATTTCTCAATGAGAACCCTGTCTTCAGGTGGTAGAAGCTCGGCTACTCTTCTAAACCTCTCAGTGTACTCTCTCACAATAGTTCTAAGTGGTGGAGTAGTTCTACCCATAAAACCACCTTTTCCAAATAGAGTATTTGTAATCCAGGATTGTTAAACCAGGGGTTTTATAGAAATAGTTTCGGCCGCCTCTATTTTAATAAAGTAGAGTGTAGAATGGGTTAAAGTTTGACTAAGTGGATTTTAGATGCTTATATATTCGGAGACAGAGTGTATCTAGATATATATGATGATTCAACAAACTCTATTGAAAAACAAATCGTAGACCTCTACTTTTATGGATACATTAAAACTAGTAATCCCGAACACCTCGTAGACGAGTTGAGAAAAGCTGATGGAGTAGAAGACGCTTGGATTGAAAGCTGGCTTATACCTCCATTCTATGATTTAATCGAGCCAGTAGTGGTTTTCACGACAAAGAGCTACCAGTTGCTTAAATACATACTCTGGCTTGCAAAATTAAAAAATCTTAGAGTGGTGAATACTTTTCCACATCCATTAATCGAGGCCCTCTATAGAACGGGTATACAACCATTAACACCTATAAACCACTCTATAAAAGGAAGAATTGAAACCAGTGAATGGAATCCTAGAAGTAGAGATCCAGAGTTAAAGTATATTGTAGTCGAGTTTTCAAGTGGATACTACGTAGTAGAAACCCCCGAGGAGACAATTGGTTTTTGGGAGCTAGGAGACCTCGTAGAATACATTAAATCAGATAAGTTCCACCTTGGATTTACTGATCCATACATATATATGAGACTAGTAGAAGAAGACCTAGGCATTAAGACATCGGTATACAAGTGGATTTATAGTGGTGGGTTTTCTCCACACGAATACTTTGAGTGGTGTAGACTAGCTTATACACCACTTAGTTTAATGAACAATACCTCTATTGGTAAAATACTATCAACCATTGAAGCCCTCTACGCGAGAGATAGGAGAATGCTTATAGATAAATCTAGGAGTAGAAGAGAGTCTTGGAGGAGTATAAGTGAACTACTAGTGTATGATCGTGGCGGTGTAGTCTACCAGCCGAAACCAGGCCTCTACTGGAGTGTGTGTCAAGCAGACTTCAAAAGCCTCTATCCGAGCATAATGGTTAAATACAATGTATCGGGAGAAACAGTAGATAAACCAGGATGTAGGAATACTCTAATACTCCCATGGACACCACACAGAATATGCCTAGATAGTGAGGGCGTAGTACCAGGCAGTATAAAGAGGTTGATTGAATTAAAAGATCTCTACGACACACTATACAGAGAAACCATGGATGAACTATACAAAGAGAGAAAGAATGCTGTTAAATGGATTTTAGTAGCTAGTTTCGGGTATCTAGGCTATAGAAACAGCTTCTTCGGCTCTGTAATGGCTCACGAAGTAGTTACAAGTACTAGTAGAGAAGTATTGAAGAAAGCAAGAATAGCCGTTGAGAAAAAAGGCTATAGGATAATACATGCAATAATAGACAGCTTGTTTATAGAGGGCACTAAAACACTCGATGAATGCATATATTTAAAAAACACTATAGAGGAGGCAACTGGTTTCCAAGTAAAAATAGAAGCACACTATACATGGCTCTATATACCACGAAGTCTAAACAGCGATGAAAGCACTGCAAACAAGTATTATGGATTAACGAGCAGTGGAGAGCCGAAAATAAAGGGAATACTAGCAGTACGGAGAGATACTCCACTAATAGTGAGAAAAGCAGAATTAGAAGCACTCTCTAAGTTATTTGAAGCACAAACACCATGGGAGCTAAGTATTAAACTAGAAGAAGCCCACAGTATAATAGATAAATACATAGAGCTACTTAGAAAACGGGAAGTGGAAATACGTGAACTAGTAGTGAGTAGAAATGGTAGAACGAGAGAAGAGTATGTAAAACCACCATTATACATCTTCAATTCAAAACCACCATATAGACTAGTCTACATTGATGGAAGACTAGTTCCACTAGAAAAAACACTAAATAGAAACTACGATGTTGACAAATACATTGAACTACTAGAAAAAGCAAAGAGAGAACTACCTACACGTAGAGACCTAGAAGATCTCTTCTATGCCACCTAGTATTGTTTTCCACACGATACTATTCTACAATTAGCTCATTGAGTAAAAAATAGTTGTCTTTCTATAAAGTAGATGACTTAGAAACTATTGGTTTTTTAAACTCTACTCTGATATGTGTATGTGGGGGTTATGAAGTTTTCGAAAACCATTGTTTTATTAGTAGTGATTTTACTAATGTGTTCATTTATAGCAACACTATTTATAGTGGGTTATATAATGCCAGATCAACTAGTGCATTGTAGTCTCCACGAGAAACCAATAGAAACACCAATAGAAACAATTGAAATGTATATTATTCTGGGAATAGTTAACTCCCCCTTTAATGGCGAAGCAGCTTATACAACTACAACTAGTAACTCTTGGATTATAAAACACGCATATTCACCAATTTATGGCAATGTAACTCTAGACCCTCCAATAATCCAGACTTTTAAACCACTTGAATTGACATTCTATGCCCGTAATGGTTCGAGTGGTGCCGCGATTGGAACAGCTAATTTAACAATCTACGAGGTAGAGAAGAATTGCCTAGTATTTAATCCGCGATCACTAACTATGGGAAAAATATTAGAGAAATTCCATATAATACGCATAAACCACGTAGGTGGTCTTGCAGGTTATCTCGGAGTTCACCCTATTGACTCTGAGGGCGATCACTTCGACAATACATGTATTCGCGTTGTAACAATGGATTCATCTACTGGCAGAGTAATAGGAGAACAAACAGTGTGTGCTGTATTTGAAGATGTAGATGAACCTGGCTTTTCAACCTTGACTGGGAGAATCACTGAAACAACTCGTATTAATGTATCTATTTCCGAGTTACCAATGGAGGTTAGAGTAAAAAGTAGTATTTTAGGTGAAGTAGTAATAAACGGTGTATTTGCAATAGGTAATCAAATAGTTAAATATACATTCTATCCAGGAAGACCCAGTATCGTCTACAATATTGACTACAAAGGACCCTACGATCACACCCTCCGTGTATATCCGGTAATATGGGCGTTTAAAACACAGTGTCCAACGTGTGATCCATACGAATACAATAGACTATACCTACACACAATAATATTCGATATAAGAGGCGAAATAATCAATGAGACAACTAAGTGTATTAAAGGATGTTGAGCCCTCTATTCTCAATGTATTTAAGTTCTCACCCTTGAAATACATGGTAGGGGATTTAAAAACATGAAGTCGCGGAGAGCCATTGTTATATTAATCCTAGGTTTACTAGTACTTCCATTAATTATATACTCCTCCATAGTATACACAGAGGATTCTAGCCATGTACAAATAGACCAAGCAGTATCTCCATATCCAAAGTGTCTCTGGGTGTTAAAGAGAACACCGATAGAGAGAGTTAAAATGTTTATTATAGTGGGGATTATTAACTCCCCCTTCAATGGTGAAACACCACATTACATGGATGGTATTTACTTCTCTTGGAGTAGTGGTCCTCAAAAAGCATTTATTCAAGAACTGAGAATATTGGAGAACGCGATTCCACGTAATGGCTCAAGTATTGCATTAATTAGAGAAGCCGATGTAACAATATACGAAGTAACCTGTTTACGACCATCATGGCCGCCGACAATATCCTTCTATATACCAGTTGTAACAAAAGTGTATCCAAATGGAGTAATCCGTCAATATGAACGCCCCGGCGACCTTGTTGACAACACTTGTATTAGTGTTGTAACAAAAGATCCTACTAGTAGTAGGGTAATAGGAAATCAAACTACGTGTGCAATATACGAAGCCCGGGAAACTGTGTTTGAAACCGCCGGTCAGTATAGTATTAGTGTATTCAATTCCATTGCAGACACAGAGTTGCCATTGAACACTAGTATAAAGGGTGAAATAATAAGTATAGCTATGAATGGTGAATTCAAAACCAAGCCATCACAATCTGCTACACAAGGAGTCAACTATACATTCTATAGAGATATAGATGTCGGTCACTACATTGACTTCAAGGGTCCATACTCCAACGACTACTTTAACCCCAGTTTCCCCATGATATGGGCATTTAATACGTCGTGTCCAAGGTGCTACCATGATCCACTTGAATACCATGGAAAATGGTTATACACAGTAATACTTACTCCAAGCGGCGATGTAGTCAAAGAGGCCCTACAGTGCATTGAAGGATGTAATATTAAACCTAGTAGCGTGTAGAGGGTGAACTCCATGAGACTTACACTTCTCTTTAAATCAAAAATCGCTTTCTACGTATTTATATCGGTCGTTATAGCAACCCTCCTTCTAGTCGTAGTCTACTACGACTATGTAGCTCCCAGGCAAATCGGTTTATTCCCTATCTAGGAGTGAGAAACTGCGATATGGGTATTTCCAATTCTGTTATCGATATAACTAGAGGGCGGAGTTACTGTATTATAACCTCTTTCAAAAACATTCATGAATCAAATATAAGCGATGGTAACTCCATGGGTATTATTAAATGCGATGAAAAAATAGAAGAGAATACTACTCTATCATTTGGGGAAGCATCACTAGATTACATACTTGTATGGAATAAAACAATAGAGGTAAACTTCACTATACCAAAAGGTATTACTCAAGGAGTCTACGAAGCCCCGAGGCCAATTGAGCCAGCATTCTTCAAGGTAAAATCGTATTTCTTCAAGATAACCCCAGGTCTCCCTATGTGTATAAAAACCAATACGAGTGATTTAAACTTCGACGTTATAGTCCACACGTATATCTGGATTAACAATAAACCCTTTAATCCAGAAACTCCACTACGAATGCGCTTTAATCTCGGAGAGTTCTGCTTTGACCAAGTATGGGAGGTCTTCAATAACCTAGTTGAAGAAGACCTCTACAATGAGAGCTATAAGCCATTAATGGAGTTCAAAGACACAGTAGTCTTAAAATACATTGTCGAAGTATATGTTAAACCATATTCTAAAGGAGACATGTCTATAAACCTAGTTATAGGCCCACCATACATTCAAATACGTCTATAACGGACTCCATTATCTCATTGAACTATTTGTCTACACGTGGATTGTTTTTTCCAGCTGGTCCTTTAACATGGATTGTAAATGCCTCTAGTATTTTCGCCGTAGATAGATAGAACGGTATGAAAACTTCTTTCTTCTTTTTCCTTACACCGTCTATTATTGCTCTAGCCGCCTCTTCTGGTTTAACTCCCTTTTCGATTTTATATCCTGCTTTCTCGTGGAATGGTGTTACTACTACACCAGGGTATACGTTTAAAACATGTATTCCTCTTTCCGTTTGTCCCTTGATGCTTGTTGATATGGGTTTATGATTACTCATTGCATCAAGGGACTTCCACCTCGCCCACAGGGGTTTCCCGACCACTGTGGGGTCATGGGTGGCTGTCGAGCCCAACGGCACGGGGCTCCCATCTACGTATGGCCCCGCAGGGCTTGGAGCACTGCTCCCATCGCCCCTCGGGGCTTTGAAGAGGAGGTTCCAACAAGCAGCTGACGTCACGATGCCATAATTCACCACCAATACTACACCTGCCAATTCTGGAGCCGTTGTCGTAGTTTATGAGGGCGTTGTGCAGTGGGCATGTCTTCGAGGTGTTCTTTGGATCAACATAGATTACTGGTACACTGTATTCTCTTGCTTTCTCCTCGATTGCCCTCTGGATCCCCCTGAATGATGCCTGGTATATTCTGTGTCTTAATTGATCGTCTCTAAATCTCTTAATCATGTTTTCAACTGGCTTCTTACCAAGCTTTTCGAGAATTATGGCATATCGCTTCTCATAAGCAGTTCTAACGATTATATTTGCCAGCTTCCACTTTACGTCCTGCTTCTTCTTTTTCTCTTTGAGCTTCCTGATTATCTTTCTCTTAACACGTGAATTAACACCGTAGAGTTTATCATATTTCTCCTGTATCTTCTTTCTGCGGTAGTAGTATCCCAACACCAGTTTCTCCATATCAGTCTCGAAGAGATAAGCCACGCCATCAACGAGTATAGTGACATTGTTTTCATTAACATCAACAGAGAGATATCCTTTGGCCTTGTAATCTTTAACCTCCCTCTTGAAGACCATGTAGATGATTAACCGCTTGTTTTTCCCGTCGAGTTTTATCTTTGCTTCGGAGGCTAGCCTCCAGCCTCTATTGATGTATCTCCAATACTGTTTGTGTGGCTCGAGTTCTACTGCTACCCAGCCCTTATGGGTAGCGATACTGATAGAGGTTAGTCCGTTGGGTTTCCACAAGTGGTCGTCTAGCCAGATACTGATACTCCTGACCTCTGGGTATTCTCTACTTGTTAAACCCTGCTTTTTCAATTTCAGGAAGCTCTTGGCTCTAGTAGAAGCGTCTTGGCACGCTGTGTAGACATAGTGTGAAGGTAGATGGGGGTATTGATTCCTCAATTCACGATACTTCAATGCCTTGAGCCTAGTAAAACTAGTAGTATTACTTCTAACAGCGTACATTGTTAACTGCTCGACGATGTTTCGGTACATACCCTCTAATTCAACGAGGGCGTCGAATACCTTTCTAGGTAGTTGAACGCTCTCGACAACAACTGTTCTGGTTACACTGGACAATGTCTCGGGGCCTCTTTCTAGTCGAGTATTGTTAGTGTTACTAGTACGTGTTTTCCTAGTACGTGGTCTCTTAGCTTCCGTGGAATGAATATTACGGCTCTATCTCCCATCTTTGCGACTTTCACGGGGCCAAACGATACCTGTTTAAACACACGCTCAGATGACACGTCGTATATCACCATATATTATAAGTGCATATCCACTATTATTACATCAGCATAACCCTCCTTATAAACCCTTACCACGGCGTCAAAACACATAAAACAGGTAAGAGCGAGTGAAAGGTACTCCACAACCAACGACAATAAATGAAATAAAAACCTATAAACAAAACAACCACTAATTAAAAATAAAGCAGCCCGTATATTGGTAGATCGTCTAGTATTACGTATACACCAGCTGTAATTACATATACTACTGTAGAACCCGGCTTCATAGCGTCTACTAGTTTCTTTGTTAGTAGTATTGGCGATATGAAGTTAACCATGGTCATTGATACTAGTTCTTCATCTGTGTGGTCGAGTATCCTCTTGTATAATCCAAAACCAGCGTTGTTAACGAGTAACTCTATTTCTCCTAGTTTCTCAACCGCCTCTTTAACAACAAGGTCTACTCCACTCTTAGTTGATAAATCGGCTTGAACTGGTATAAAACACTCTTTGAAATTCTCTCTGAGCTCGATTAATGCTTTTTCGTTTCTAGCTACACCCATAACCCTGTTGTCTTTTTCACTACATAGTAGTTTAACTAGTTCTCTACCTATACCAGAGGATGCACCGGTTACAAGTGCCTTCAATTAAGCCACCAAGATGGGTTTATTTAGGGTAAGTATAAAAACTAGTAGAATTTCTTCTCTTCTTTTTCACCACCGAGTATTTTACTAAATGCTCCCAGTAGCTCTAGTGGTATTACGATTTTTGTAGCGGGGCTTTGAGCAATGGATTTCAATGTCTCCATGTATTGGAGGAGTAGAGCGTTTGGTCCCAGCTTCATTGCTGCTTCTTGTATTAGTTCTAGTGCTCTCTTTTTACCCTCTGCTACTAGTACCTCGTATTGCATTTCACCCTCTCCCTTCTTGATCATTGCTTCTCTCTGTCCTTCTGCTTCTAGTATAGCAGCTGTTTTCTTGCCCTCGGCCTCTAGGATCATTGCTCTCTTTGTTCTCTCAGCGGCCATTTGCTTGATCATTGCTTCCTGGACGTCTCGTGGCGGCTTGATCTCCTTTATCTCGACACTCGTTACCTTTATACCCCATCTATCTGTTACCTCGTCTAGTTTGGCCCTGAGAGTAGAGTTTATGTATTCTCTCTTTGCCAATACATCGTCGAGAGGCATGTCTCCAACAATAGCTCTTAGAGTGGTAACAGCTATACCAGTGGCTGCAGTAACATAGTTTTGTACTGCTGTAACAGCGAGGTTGGGGTCGAATATCTTCATGTAGACTAATAAGTCTACATCTACTGGCGCGTTATCCTTTGTAATACATGTTTGTGGTGGAATATCCAATACGAATTCACGTAGGTCTACTTCTATGCCTCTATCGATGATTGGAACGAGGAATACTAGTCCAGGTCCTCTAACACCCATTAGTTTACCGAGTCTAAATACAACAAGCCTCTTGTATTCTGGTATTACTTTTACATGTTGTATAATTATTACTAGGATAATGATGATGAATAGTAGTGCAATAATGAACTCTAGAGTCAATTAAACCCCCTCTTTACTTAGATATAATGGAAGGCCCTGTTTAAAAAGTGTTTTTATCGACATAGATATCTATTTTTCAAATTTAAATACAGCATTGTATTCTTTACTGTGTTTTCTAAGTTTCTCTAGTATTTCAGGATTGGATTTCAATATATTGTCTACAATACTTAGATATCTAGCTACTCTCACAGCATTGGGATCTATTTTCACCAAGTCTCTTCCATCTACTACAACGTAGTGTTCTCTCTCGAGTTTCTCGCCTAGTATGTATTCTGCTTCGTTTACAGATGCTTGTAGTGTAAAACAATGTGGACTACCATCAATAGTTGCCACTATTATCCTCCTGGGTCTAGTGGATCTCACCATACTCGCTATTTTACCATAATAGGCCGCGCTCTCTCTTTCAGGACACGCTAGTAGTACTACTCTGTTTTCAGATAGTTTTTTAAATAGTTCTGGGTTTACAAGTGGTAGACAGGCTGAGGCTATTAATACTTCTTGGTTTTCCATAAATGGTGCTTTAGCCCATGTACTCCAAATCCATGGTTTTTCACTTGGATTACATGACATTTACACCCACCTCGAATCTCTGTATTAACTCGCTTGGATCAATGCTTGGCTTGCCACGAGTATATTTGTCTAAAACGAGGAATACACAGTATTGTCCGCACATAGTACAAGATTTCAATCCAGCACCACTAAACTGTCTTCTTATTTCCTCGGCTTTCCTCCGGTCTAGTGTATACTTTAACTGGGTTTCCCAGTCTAGTCCAGCCCTCGCTATACTCATATAGACGTCTTGTTCTACTACTCTACTACCGAGTTTTACTAGGTCACCAGCGTGAGCAGCTATTTTAGCGGCTATTAACCCCTCTTTGACTTGTTCGAGGTTTGGTAGTCCAAGGTGTTCTGCTGGTGTGAGGTAGCATATTAAATCCGCTCCAGTTGCTGATGCTATAGCTGCACCTATTGCTGCCGCTATGTGGTCGTATCCAGCAGCTATATCTGTAACTAGTGGTCCCAGTACATAGTATGGAACACCACCAGACAAGCTCTTCATTAGTTTAATGTCCGATGCGATCTTATCCATTCTCATGTGTCCAGGGCCTTCAATCATGACTTGCACTCCTTTTTCAACAGCGTCTCGAGCTAGCTTAGAATTCAATATCAACTCGGATACTTGGAACTCGTCGTGTGCATCTACTATGCAACCAGGTCTTAACGCGTCTCCCAGGCTGATAACGGCATCGTAATCCCTGAACAATTCGAGTAATTGGCCCCATTGCGATAAAAATGGGTTTTCATTATTGGTCTCGGCCATCCATGCAGCAATCATTGAACCGCCACGGCTTACAATTGGCATTACTCGCCTACTCTTTAATACTCTTAATCCCAGGTCTCTAGTAATTCCAGCGTGGATTGTCATAAAGTCTACTCCATCACGTAAATGCCTCTCTACTACTTCTAGAAACCATTCACGTGGAATACTAGCTATACTCCCGTATTTCCTAACCCCCTCTATCCAGGCTTGATAGACTGGAACAGTGCCAAATGGTAGTCCCTCAGCCGCCTCGATGAGCCTCCTACGTATTGCATCTAGGTCTCCACCAGTACTCAAATCCATTACTGTATCTGCACCGTATTCAAGTGCGAGTTTAACCTTGGCCTCTTCTAGGTCAGGGTCTACGTATACACCACTAGTCCCCACGTTGACATTTACTTTAGTAGTAAGTCCCTCGCCAATACCAATTAATCGAGCTTTTTTCTTACGGGTATTCCTGGGGATTACAACCCTTCCTGCCGCTACTTTCTTCTTTAATACCTCGGGGTCCAGTCTTTCTCGTCTTGCTACTTCTATTATCGTGTCTACATGGCCCTCTGATCTAGCCTGTATAATTAAACTCAAATTGCTCCACCAGTAATAAATAAGTAATCAAGGAATTAATAAGTAATTTATCTATGCGGGTAAAATTTAAACACCGAGTGTGCTCTTAATACTATTGTAGAATGGGTGTTAGAATACATGGTGTTCCACTACGAGAAAACCCCATATTTCCTATTACTGGTTTTAATACTACTGGCTTCTATCTACATATCAACAATACACTCGCAGAGTGAAACTAGAAGAGCTATTGTATTGGTTTTAGACATGAATATTGATGGTGGTGCTGTATCATTTATTGAGTCCTCTGTGAAATCACATCCTGGTGTAGTATATATATTGGAAATCAATAGTTATGGAGGATATTTGTCTTCGGCTGATAGAATAATCAATATAATTGCTTCTTCTGGATCACACTGTATTGCATGGATCCCCCCTGACTCATACGCCGTCTCAGCAGCCGCACTAATAGCTCTATCATGTAGAGAAGTATACATGGCCCCCGGATCTGTGATTGGAGCTATCAAACCATCACCATACGATGAAAAAATAGTTGAATACATAAAGGCTAGATTGAGGTCATTCCTCGAAGAGAAAAACATTGAAAACTCTTCTCTCATCGCTAGACAACTAGTTGAAGAAGCAAAAACCTTTACATATGAAGAAGCCGTTGCACTAGGAATTGCAAAACCAGCTATAGAGTTATCAGAAGTATTGTCGAGTGAAAACCTCGAATTAACTGGGAAGCTAACTCCCTCTTTATGGGATAAAATGATCTCATTAATATCTCATCCACTAATCTCAGAAATACTATTGTTTGTCGGCGTGTTACTCATATTAATAGAGGTGTTTACAACTGGATTCCAGGGTTATGGATTAGCAGGTATTCTACTAGTAATACTTGCACTTTATGGTTTAACAATAATACCCGTTGAAATACTACATATTGCACTAATACTAGCTGGAGCGGTATTAATAATAATAGAGTTGTTTACACCAGGCTTCGGCGTATTCGGGCTATCAGGCGTGATATTAACTGCAATCGGCTTTACACTAACAATACTCTCAACACCCCCCGAGACCCTTACAGGAGTAGTATTAACTACAACTATGGGTCTCGTAGCTATTGGTGGATTATTTGTATTTATAGGGTATAAGGCAGCCTCGACAATGAGAATTAAGAGAAAACCCCTTAGCGAGCAATTATTAAATGCTGTGGGATATGCAAAAACAGAAGTTGGTGAAACCACTCCTGGAACAGTATACGTGTTAAACGAGGATTGGACGGCGTTTTCCATTAATGGTACAATACCAGCTGGTAGTAAAGTAAGAGTTGTAAGAGTAGAGGGCTTGAAACTATACGTTGAAAAAATAGAAGAGTAAATATCTACGTATTCCACGAGTATACAGTGTTTTTGAGAGCTTTCTACTCTAATTTAACTATGGATGAGGAGGTTACTGCAGACTGATATGTGATGACTTCCGGCGGATCCGATCTACTCTTAACAATCAATACTAAATGAAATTAATAGTGGAGGAAAAGCCGTCAGATACGGCCGCATCGATCACGAGTTCTCATTGCTCGCCGTTCTCATCACTCCATTATTGAATTACTATTAAAGGGGATTTATTGTTTATCATATCCGTAAGCCCATGGTACTTCACGAGCCCATCCAAGAGCTCTCTGTACTGCCGACTTCCAACCCCTGTATAGTCTTTCTCTTGTTTCCTCATTCATTCTCGGTTCAAACATCTTTTCGGCCCTCCAGTTCTTTTTAATTTCATCAATACTAATCCATACTCCAACGGCTATGCCGGCTAGATATGCTACTCCAAGACTAGTTGTCTCATATACTACTGGTCTTACAACTCTTACATTTAATATATCTGCCTGGAATTGTAGTAGAAAGTCGCTTTTAGCTACTCCACCATCAGCTTTTAATACACTGATATTTATTCCCGTATCAGACTTCATTGCTTCAACTACGTCTCTTGTCAAATAAGCTATTGATTCTAAGACGGCTCTAGCGATGTGTTTTCTCTCTATTCCCCTAGTGATTCCTATTATTAAGCCTCTGGCGTATGGGTCCCAGTATGGCGCTCCAAGACCTACAAATGCGGGTACAAAGTATACGCCACCCGTGTCTGGTGCCGCCTCTGCTAGTGGATTTACCTCCGCTGAAACCTCGATTATTTTGAGCCCGTCTCTCAACCACTGGATAGCCGCTCCAGTAATGAATATGCTGCCTTCTAGTGCATACTCTGCTCTCCCTGGTTGTAGACTATAATATATAGTTGTCAGCAATCCGTGCTTGGATTCCACTGGGTTTGAACCAGTATTCATTAATATAAAGTTGCCTGTTCCATAGGTACACTTAGTACTCCCTACTTCAAACCCGGCCTGGCCGAAGAGTGCGGCTTGCTGGTCGCCTGCATCACCTGCAACTGGTATCTCAACTCCATTGAATAATTCACGAGATACTTCTGGCCCTGTAAAACCATAGATTTCACTACTGGGCCGTGGTAGTGGTAGTGTTTCACGTGGTATTTTACCTTGGATTTCCAGTAGCTCGTCATCCCAGTCTAACTTGTATATATTGAACAACATTGTCCTAGATGCATTACTATAATCTGTTACATGTGCCCCGTTTCTCTCGGGTGTTAAATTGTCTCGCGACCCCCTTGTTAAATTCCATATCAACCAGGTATCAATGGTTCCAATTACTACTTCACCGCTCTCCATACGCTCTCTTAGTGATTTATCTTGTTGGAGAAGCCACCATATCTTTGTACTAGAGAAGTAACAGTCTGGTATAAGACCCGTCTTCTTCTTTATAGATTCAAAATAGTGTTGTTTTAAATAGTCGATTAACGGTGCTGTTCTACGATGCTGCCATACAATAGCGTTGTAGACCGGCCTCCCGGTTTTTACATTCCACACTACAATCGTCTCTCTTTGATTAGTTACACCAATTGCTTTAATACTACGTGGATCGACGCCAGAGCCCTCCAGTGCTTTTTTAATAACGAGTTTTGTATTCTCCCATATCTCTATTGGATCATGCTCAACCCATCCAGGGCGGGGATAAATTTGTCTGTGTTCAAGATACGCTACTCCATTTTTCACTGGTAGACCGTTTTCATCAAATATAATTGCTCTTGTACCAGTAGTACCTTGATCTATAGACAACACGTAGCGATTAGACACAAAGAGACACCATTATTTAAATTGATCCATGGGGACATAATTATATTTTCAATCCATGTGAATAATCCAGAATTAAAACACTTTGAATTAAGTATTTAATAATTGATGATGAACTTTCGGTCGCAATGACTGGTGATTGAATTTCCTCCCACTGATCTATTGTAAATTAAAACTGGAAATTATATTCAAATATATCTTGTGGCTTGAAGGGTGTGTTAATGCTCTGTTTTCTAAACGGTGTGAAAAAAGCTCTTTTAATAGCGATTGGTGGTGGAGGAGATATTGCCTCGACTATTGTATTAGCTCGTAGACTAGAGAAATATGGTGTAGAGACAGTACTTGCTTCAATTGCATGGGAGAGATACATCTACGATCCTGTCCCAGGACCAATAAGACTAAGTGAATTCTATAATACTATAGAGGCTAATCCACACTACGTGTTAATTACAGGAGAATCATACGCTGTGAGAAGCAATAGAAAAATAATCCCACAAGTTGTAAAAGCCTCTAGATTTCTAGGTAAACCAGTATATATCGTCGACTTGTATAATGGTGTAGAAGGATACTATAAAGCCTTGAAGTCAATTATGAATAGAGAATCAATAAATATTGTTATAGGCGTGGATGTAGGTGGAGATGTAGTTGCAACTGGTTTCGAGGATGAATTGTGGAGTCCGCTTGCAGACTGGATGGGTTTAGCAACAGTATCAAGAGTAAATGGAGTTATCGCAGTCCACTCACCGGGTAGTGATGGAGAACTACCACAAAAATACATTATTGAAAGAATAGATGAGCTCTCAGTGAAAAACGGGTTGCTCGGAGTATCCAGTATGTGTAGAGAAGACGCTGAACTACTAAGTGAAGTATTGAAATACGTAGAAAGCGAGGCCTCACGTATCCCCCTATTAGCCTATAATGGTCATAGAGGCAGTATTGAAGTTAGAAGAGGATCTCGAAGAGCAGACGTCACGGTATTCAATACATTTACATTCTACCTTGATTCACAAATACTCGTAGAAAACACTAAACCAGTAAAACATATATTGTACACTACGAGTCTAGATGAAGCACGGCGATTATTGAACTCTATGGGTATATATACAGAGCTAGACCTTGAAGAAGACCTTGCAGCAATGGGGGTAAAACCAGGAGAATTGACTGGTGAGCTACTATTGAAAGTAAGAGAGGATGGAAGAAAACGAATTAAAAAACTAATAGGAAACAATAATGTTTTAAACACAGAGAACACTCTATAAAAACAAATTGTCTAAGGCGGTGTCTGGAGATTGGAGATTAATGTATTATATAGAGACTACACGTCGAAAATAATACTTGGTTTTACATTTATCTCTCTCTTACTTGGATTAACTATTGAAGTAGTCTACAGAGAACTCTTTGAATCACTTACAAAACTAGCTTTGACCGAGGAGTATAGTTATATTCTCGCCTCTCTATTCTCTATTCTAATAGTTATATACCTCTCACTTAGATATACCGGCTTCTCGTATGGAGTAAGAACTAGTAAGATATTAGCATCTATTCTACTAGCCACTCTTGCATTATCGATTTACGAGTTATCCCTAATAGACCTTGAACACAAAATACAACTACAATCACTTAGTTTCTCACTGTTTTTCATTGGATTAATACTATTGGTCTACGAGCCAAACACTATTGGAGAATCAATTCCACTACTAACCCCCTTTCTCCTCACACCACTACCAGCTAGATTTCTAGATTCTCTAACACCGGTTTTATCAAGGTATATTGGGAGACTAGTTGGATTTATAACTGGTGTAAGAGTAGTTGAAACACCTGGTTTTACACAACTAGAAGTCGCCACGCCCACGGGTAGTACTATTTATTTAAGTGTTGAAGTAGCATGTACTGGTATTGTAACTGTTAGTTCTATTATTGCCTCACTACCAATAATAATATACATGCTTACATTTAGTATTGATAAACCACGTAGAAAAATAGCTATTGCCACCGCATCGCTTTTAACCGCCTTGATTATTGGAATTATAGGTAATATAGTTAGAGCTTTGATAATGGTTTATAGTACTATGTGGATTGGCGTTGAGCAAGCATATAATTTATTCCACTACTCTCCCTCCCTCTTGTATTCTGCCATCTCGGTTATAGCAGCATTTAAAATAATCACTAAATACGCTAAGTTTAAATCAGTGTTTTCAAGAGTTCTCTCTAAAGGCGAAGTACCGAGAATTACATGGAGTTATATTATTGGAGTATTACTAGTATCACTTGTTTTTACAAGTATATTTACAGCAACGACTATTTACGCATCTCAATCCACTGTAATCTACCAGTCAATTCCAATACAAGTAGGAAGCATATACGAGTTCATTGAAAACCCGGAAAAATACTTGTCAAGAGAAGGAATTGAATTCACCACTAGGTATTATGATGCATTCCTCACAAGAGTACTGGGTGCACTAGCAGTTTATAGAGTATCACTCAGGTATTTTAACGAATATTATACAGGCTACATAGAAGTCGTAGATACACCTGCAAGAATCCACACGTGGCAATTGTGTTTAACACTACAAGGCTACAACATAACTGCATCATGGTACGAACAAGTAAACAACACTAAAATAGGATTTATAGCTCTAGAGAAACAAGGCTGGAGGGGTCTACTCGCATATACATTGTTCCCCGTGAAAATAAGTGTTGGAAGAGATGAATACACTATATACGTACGTGTATCAATTATGAATACTGGGGATCCGAGAAATATAGCTCCAAAAACAGCTTCTATTCTAAACTCTATTGCAGGAGTAAGCATTGAATCAGACAATAATCTACTACATATATTTTTTCAATCTGTATATATAATACTCGTATTGTTTGTCGTATACATGGGAGTGCTATTAGCGTGGAGTAAACTACGCTTAAAGCATGGTGGAGTATCATGAGTGAAACATTGAAACTAGAATTCGACGATGTCGTGGGCGAATTAGAAGCACTGTTCTCAGAGATATCAAAAGTATATGTTGGTAAAAAAGAACTAGTTGAATTATCTATTGCCGCATTGTATTCCGGTGGACACTTGTTAATCGAGGGATATCCTGGTACCGGTAAAACACTACTTGCAAAAACCCTAGCTAGAGCTATTGGAGGAACATATAACCGTATACAAGGACACCCAGACATACTACCCAGCGACATCCTGGGATTCCACATATATAGAGTTACCGGTGAGAGAATACTAGTTAAAGGACCAGTCTTCACCAATATCTTAATGTTTGACGAGCTCAATAGAACCCCAACGAGGTCTCAGGCAGCTTTACTAGAAGCAATGCAGGAATACCAGGTGACAATAGATGGAGTAACGTTTCCACTCGAGCGACCATTCATGGTAATTGCTACACAAGTACCCGAGAAAGCAGCGAGAGGTGCCTTTGAGGTATTAGAGACACTACTAGATAGATTTACACTGACAGCACCAAGCTACTATAATCCACCAGAAGAAGAACTGGAGGTATTGAAGAAGTCTGATTATATCACAAACCTCCCCATAGAACAAGTAACAACTCCACGTAGAGTCTATGAAATCTCGAGGAGACTACCAGAACTAGTCTACGCTAGTGACGAAATACTAGACTATATTGTCAGACTAGTCAACTATGTTAGAAACCACAGGGCCGTCCTCTATGGGCCATCACACCGTGCAACAATAAACCTCCTCAATGTCAGCAGGATAGTAGCGCTTTTAGACAAGAGAAACTATGTAATACCCGACGATGTGAAAAAAGTCTTTATCCCTGTTGTCTCTCACAGATTTAAACTAAGAGAGGAGTTTGAACTAGAGGGTTTAACACCTCAAGCTATTGCTGAAGAGGCATTAAGAAATGTCCCGGTACCAAAGTAGACTCTTAGAAGGCGACCTTGTATTTCTACTCCTTCTCGCTTTTTCAAGTATTTTATTCAAGTTTAAAATGGGGTTGGTAGCTGTTATTTTAGGGTTTACTGTATCTATAGTTGTTTTAAACACAGTCTACTTGTTTTTTAGAAACATAAATCTACGTGGTTTACTAGTTGTATATTCAATAATGCTTCTCTCATCGAGTATGTTTTACTTGTTAATAGAATACTATTCACTATTAGGGCTTGAAGTAGGCTTAGTAGTGGTTTACATACTAGTATTTCTAGTTATTACTTCCCATCTCCACGTTGAAATACCACAATACGGCTTTACAACTCCACTAATACCAGTTGGTATTTTTGCAAGTATTGTTCTAGGAGTGTTTCTCGGTGTGAAATACACGGTTCTACTAGTTACTACTGGATTAATAGATGCTTTTTCTAGTATACCAGTATTTAAATTAAAGAAGTCAACACTATATAAATTGACTTGTAGTCTACTTGTTTTTACAATTATCTATTCACAACCCATACTCGAGTTAAATCTATCTACAATAATCTTTCTTTTAGGACTACATATAGCTAGAGATTTACTTATTATAGTTGGAAATAAACATTATACAGGTTTACTCGTAGTAGTTGATGTTTTACTTAGACCAGTAGTGGTGACCGTGGTATGACTCCACAATTATTCATATTTGGATTGAATATAATTGTTATATCATTGTTTCTCGCATTATACGGGTTGATGAGTGGAGTTAATAGTTTAATAGGTGTTGCATCTTCACTTGGAGTACTAGGAGGTGTTTTTATAGTTTACAGTAGAATTCCACGAGACCCCACTATTACAGCGCTAGTAAACTATTCAAAAATACTTCTTGAATCAACTACGAGTATTATTGAAGACCTTGATTTATTGGATTCAAATCTATGTATTGTTAGAAAAGGAAATGAATTGCTGGCTGTCTACTCTAAAATACCTTGTCCTATTCAAGTAGATCCCGGTGTCGGCTTTACAGGTGGCTCTCCATATCTTGCAATACCAATTGAAATCCCCTTAGTAGAGGGGTTTGAAGCTACTGGTACAGTGGATCAAGCTACATTAGAGAGGATGCTACGTACAATAATAGTAGATGAACTAGGTATGGCTAGAGAACTAGGTCTTACAATTACGGGGAATACTTATCACGTGTATATCCATGGTTTAATAGAGGTGTTGAAGGACTACTCGAAGTACCCGGTAGACCCCTATGTCATTGTAACTGCAGCAATAATAGCATATACAACTTCGGCTAGTAGTATTAGAGTAGTTGAGAAAACTACCACTCCTGATGGAGTAGTAATTGCTTTGAGGGCTGGAGAGATTGCAGAGTAGGATCGTGTTATTTACATTAATGTTTACATCACTAGTAGTTATTTCAAATATTACACTTGTATTCTTAAACGAGTCGAGAATAGATGTATATATTTCACTCAGTATACTAGCATACTATGTTTCACACGCGTTATCCAGGCCTAGTACAACGTATAAACCAGTTAGAATTCTGAACATTGCTCTCTTTGTATTATTTGCTGTAATAGTAGCATATAGAGTATACGAGGTGTTTATATCATGAATAAAGTAATATCCCCATTACTACTTTTACTATTAATTCCACTGTTTACTACAATTATACACTTAGAAAGCCGTCAATCTATTACTGATTGCACGTATTTGCTCGCTGTACTCGAGAAAACACTTAGTTATACCTTGTCTGAGGCTCCGAGTGGTAAATACTATGCAGAGGTATTATTGAATACACCAGTAACCCCGGATCTATCTAGACTACATGAAGCAACATATAAAACAATAATTGAATACTACGAACTACTATCAGGTAACACATCGAAAGAAGAGAAGCAAGTAAAACTTAGTAGTGTAGATGAGGGTTTAAACTCTATATCCCAATACGCTGGTAAACTGGTTTCTTGCAGTATTGATCGAGAGCCCGCTGTTGCATTAAAAACAAGAATAGATTTAATGATCAATGAGTTGAGAGAGAGAATTAGAGAGTTAGAAGTATTATTTACAAGTGAAGACTACTATATTACAATACATACACCCCGCAATCTATACAATGCCGGCGAGGAAATACCCATTACTATTACATTGAAGAACACGTCTTGTAAAATAATGGATTTAAACATAGTAGCAGGTTTTGAGATATTAGAGAGCAAAGAGCCAGTGTGCACTGGTGGATTCTGTACTCTAGTTATTTCTACTCCTCCAGCTTATAGTATAGAAAAATACATTAGTAGTAATGGAATACTTGATGTTCTACTCGTAGCGAGAACCAACTGCAATAATACTGTCTTAAAGACATATAGAAAGATCTCTGTGAAATACTCTCAGCCCAGAATTTTTATTGAAACACCATCGAGGATTACTAGGGGCGACGAAGTCACTATTACACTCTACTCAGAAAAAACTATTGTGCAAGGTGTATTGATTATAAAGAATAGTTATAACGAGATCGTCATTGAAAACCTAACTATTTCTCCAAACAAGTTAATAGTGAAAGCACGTGGTGAACCACCAGTATTCACCCCTGGCTACAACACTATAAAACTATGTCTCAATGCGTCTGATACAACGCTATCCTACTGCTTTGAAAAACCCGTATTCTTCGAGCTGAGACACCCACCAGTCGAAGTGAAAACTCCACAAGTAGCTCTTACACTTGATGGTAGAATACCTGTTTTAATTATTGGTAGTGGAAACTACACAGTAGAAGTTGTAGCGGGGGATTTAATTAAAAATAGTGTTTCTCGTGTTCTCAATGGAGATCTATCGCTACAATTATTTACTAGTATTCTCCCGATATCCATTGTTGACGTAAATGTTTCTATAAGGGATTTAAATGGCTACTACGACCCATACAAATACACAGAGCGGATTATAGTGTTAAATATAGGGTCTTTAATGGGTTTTACTTTGTTTGGAGTTTTATCGAGTATAGTATTGAAAAACCATGAAAAATCATTTTTGTTGCTATTAAAAACAGGATTGGGTGGAAGAATTGAAAAACCTGGAAAAACTAGTCACGGCATACTAGAGGAGTTGCTAAAACCATATATTACAGGTCTTGGTTCAGCAATTGCTCTAATATACTATAAACTACTGAGGAGGTTTACACAGAGGCTTCCCCACGCTTATGAAACACTGCGTGAACACTACTACCTTGTACTCAAGGATTCCATTAAGAATACACGTGTAAAAGAACTCGTGTGGAAGCTATTATTACTTGCAGAGAGAGATATGTATTCACGTGAAAAACCCAGTGTAGAAGAAGCAAAGAATATATATGAGCGTGTTTTCAGTGAAGTGGAAGAAGAGTAACTATGTAATAATGTATTCACTGGTAATAGGTGTTATTCTAGCTGTTACTCTAGTCTTAATTATACCTGTTAATCAAGCCTACTCTATATTGAATAGTGGAGATAATGGATACACCATGTTGTCTGGTAATACATGTCTAATTCTCTATAACTTGAAAGACCTGGAGAATATAGAGGCAGAGAAAAACCTCTTGGTAGTTGAAAGAGGAGCCTTGTTTAGACAAGACGAACTAGATTACATCTTAGACTTTGTAGAAAAAGGTGGTATTGTAGTTGCCAGTGGTTTACCAAATACTACTATACAGATGTTAGAGTATAATGGATTGAAAGTAGAGTTTTACGGGTTTGTATACGATCCTGTATTCAGCGCTAATACATCCGAGTTGGTATTTGTTAACGATGTAGTCTACAATAAGACAATAGTATTGGATACACCATACCACGTTGTAATCACGAATAATCCAGGAGTAGAAGTCACAAGGATATTCTATACAAGTGATTTCTCATTTATTGATCAAAACAATGATAAACACTATACTGTCGGCGAATATATTGGTAAAATACCAGTAGCCTACGAAGTAAAAATAGGTAACGGCAGACTCGTAATTGTACTAGCTAGAAGTATTATGGCAAATAGAGTTTACAAGTACAATATAGAGTGGCTTACACATCTAAGTGAGGGGCGTTGTATTATAATAGATCAATCATGGGTTAAATCCAATCCAATACTATACTTTAAATCACTAGTTTACTCGCAGAGAGGTATCTCACCGGCTTACGCATCTATCACAGCTATTTTAGCAGCCTTGGTGGTAGTATATGCAATTAAACACCTCTACTCACAGTAGAAACCCTTACAAATACACCACTATACTACTACTTGCAACTCTAATACTAGTAGAAACAGTCTTTACTGGTATTAACCCCGAAAACGCATGGATCCTCCTTGCCCTCGTCATTTTCAGCTCTATGGTGTTTATAGGAGATTATGAATACGTGTTTATAGCTACAACTGGTGCGAGTATAATCACTTCTCTCAGTGGTAATCCACTAGTAGTCCTCCTTGCTTTGATTACAGCGCTGTGGGGTTTTATAATCCTATATCGTTTTAGTAGAGTTGATATTGTAAAAACCCTTCTTGTTACTTTATTTGCTTATTCTCCACTATGTATTATCAACCCGTATTCACTAATACCAGTATCAACTGTAGTACTGAGCTTTACTCTCGCTGTATTTAGAGAAAACATGAGAATTGGGAGATCAAGTGTTGAAGTAAAACAACTAGATAAAACAGTATATATCGGAGAAAACGTTAAATACATTGTTTCAATAAAATGCCCCGGCAACTACAAATACACTATTATACATGGTGAAAAAGAAGTATTAAAAGACGAAGGCGTAAACGACATAGAACTAGAATTATCGTTAAAACCAGGAAATATTGGATTTAATGAATCACAAGTAAAAGTAGAAGTAAGCGATATTCGAGGACTTGCAAAAACCGTTCACGGCCCCTATAGAATTACATATACTGTTCTCGTCAAGTCGACTTATGTAATTAGACTAGCCGAGAAAATTCTAATGGAATACACTAAGTATATTTCAATACCGAGAATCCTAAAAGTAGAAGTAGGAATAGGGGGATTTGGAGATATAGGCATCGGTGGAAGCGTTCTACGTGAAAGCTCTACACTTCAAGATAGGGTACAAGTATGGATTGAACAACCAGGTAGTGGTTTAAGTGTATCAAGTGGAGAGAAAAGCGTGCCAGGCGTTGGAGTACCACCTCATAAGACACCCAGCGAAACACCTACATTAGAAAAGCAGACTACTAGTAGAACACACGTCGCAATGCAAATTATAAGAGAAGTTGAAGAATATATTACTAAACTAATTGAGAGATCTTATACAGGAGAATATATAGGCATACGCGAATACACACCAGGAGATAATCCACGCTTCATCCACTGGAAAAAGATCTCTAGATTGGAAAACCAAGACGAATTATATATTAAACTATATGGAAAAGGGAGTTCAAAGAAGAGTAGTGGGCGTGGAGAGAAAATAATACTCGTTGATTTAACAACTACTAGCCCACAAGAACTCGACTTATTAATAACTACTGTTTACAGCGATTTAATCACTAGAGTAAAAGAGGGCACTGGACTCACAACAACCCACTTATTTATTAAAATACCAGGGAAAGAGTTCTACTATATCAATGGTAAAACCATAGATGTTCTCGCCGCGCTAAATACAATTGTGCAGAAGCATAGTATTAGATCTTTATTTGACTATCAAACACACGGCAGGACGAGAATTATGAAGATCGGCGAGGCTAGAGGGTTTATAAGAGAACTCGAAGACTACTATAGAGGTCTTGGACTAGGTTTAATAGAACTCTTTAAATCCCATGCTAGTAGAGTAAAAAACGTATCATTGATTCACTCAAATGCTCTAGCATACAAGTATGGAGTAATTAGTAGTGTATTAAAAGATAGTGGTTTTTACGTTGTCTCCTTGAAGAAATAGGTTTATAGACTTGGGAGATATACATGTTTAACGGTGTATAGATGAATACAAGATTAATGATTACAACGCTGTTATTAGTTTACATATTGTTAACACCAATAATTGCATCTACCCAAGACTTCGACTCAGTAATAGCCGAGTATATTGCTAGAGTGAGAAGACTTGAAGCTAAAAACGTAGATACAACTCAAGTTGTAGAATTGATTAATGAAGCCGTTGAAAAATACCAGGAGGAGGATGAAACCAGAGCTCTTCAAATACTTGGAGAAGTAGATTTTCTACTTGATTCTCTTGAAAGGAGTGTTGATCAAGTCTACTACCAATACGTGTTTACAAAAGCTATTACTGTTATTGTACTTGCATTAATACCTATTCTAGTCTATACACTACTACCCCGTGTATACCTCTACCTCTGGTTTAAGACTAGGAAGAGGTGGATTGTGAGGGAGTACTAGCCATGATCCTCGATGAAGAAGTATTTGCAGTAATACTCGCAGTATCAATAATTGCATCAACACTTGGAATAGCACTTGTTTTAAGACCAGGTAATATAGAGCCGTTTACAGCAATTGGACTACTAAATGAAAACTGTAAAATAGGAGAATACCCCGAGAAAGCATTTAACGAGTCTAATCTCAGACTATGTATATACGTTGAGAATCAGCTAGGCTATACTGGCTACTTCAAAGTAGTCTATAAAATCGCCTCTAATACTAGTCTACCAACAAATACTACTCCATCACCTACACCAATTGTAAAAGAGTGGAGGTTTGTACTAGCTAGTAATGAATCTATCGAAACATCAGTAGAGGTACCCGTATACTGTCCAAGTCCACCCTGTAGAATGGCGTTGGTTTTTGAACTCTGGGAGTATAATATTGAAGAGAAGACCTGGATGTATACTGGGAGATGGGTCCACTTATATATAAATATAACATCGTGGTAGCTATGAAGCGCGATGTAACACTCGAAGAATACATTGCTAGGAGGAATAAGGGTAGTAAATGGAGTGTCATTAGAGCTGTCTACGAGGAGGTTTCACGTGGTAGTATAAAACTAATTGATCCAAACCCGCCTAAAACAATAGCTGAATACATTGTTAGACTAGAATACTCGCTATGGTTTTGGAGTATAGTAGCTTTCACTATAGCTACAATAATAATTGTCTATACGAGTAGCAGTCTACCATTTATAATGCCGTTGAGATACGTGTTTGGAACAATATACGTGTTGTTTCTACCAGGATATGTATTAGTTGAAGCACTATACCCCGAAGAAAGAGAGTTAAAACCACTCGAGAGACTTGCATTATCAATTGGTTTATCTCTCGCAGTCGTCCCTCTCATCGGCTTAATACTCAATTATACACCATGGGGGATTAGACTAGACCCAATTATAATTTCCCTTGCCACCTATACACTTGGATTAACACTAGTAGCCACAATGAGGAAATTCAGAGTACTCAGGAGAAAACACGAATCTAGCTTTCTATATCCTCGGTGACACCTCCTTGATTTTTCACAAGGATTTTATCGATAGCCAGGTCTAGGGCTAATTCCGCGATATCTTTAGAGTACTCTGCAATTCTCCTAATACTTTCAAGTACTAATTGTAGCGAGGCGAGGACTTGGGGATCCAGGCTTCCAACATAGCTTGTAGACAACTTTCTTTCCTTCTCTCTCAGCAAAGATGTTTTCATTGCTATTTCATCGATAACGCCTGGTTTTGCATTGAGAAAAGACTCGGTGGATTCGATATAGATATCTCGTGCTTCTATACACAGTTCGCTCACTTCTCTTGCAATATCTTCTCTACCCTTTAACTTACTTGTATTTAACGCTATATTGACTGCGTGGTCTCCAATTCTCTCTAGTAGTTTACTCAGAGATCTATAGGCTAGAAGTGTTTTAATATCTATTTTTTCGTCTTCGACCTCCATATACCCCTCAGCTATCTTGTTTAGTACTCTTATAGTGTAAAAGTAGACTCTATCAACACTATCGTCTTCTCTAACTAATTGATCCATTGGTATTTCAATAGTTTCTCTAATATAGCTACATGCATCTTGAATAATAGATCTAACTACTCTCACTAGTCTCTTTATTGTGTCTTGTAGTGGTGTATTTAATGGGTTTAGTAAAACGAAGAGATGTATTTCTCTCTCGTCTTCACTTATTACTTCTACACCTGGTGTTTTATTGACTATTAATTCTCTAATAGAGTTTCTAATTAGAGGGGTTATTGGTTTACTAAACTTCAATATTATTCTATCAAAACCCATAACATAAGCCGAAATAATCCTCCTGCTAATTGCTTCTGGAGACTCGTTATCTAGTTGAATAACCGCTGTTTTCTCTTTTTTCTCTTGGGAGATGACAGTTGGCTTGATAATTAATTGACCACCTTTTTCTTCGATTACAACTTGGCTTTTAGCGTTCAAGCCCTGGTTTAAAACCCACGACTTGGGGAGGGATACTATGTAAGTTGATTTCCCCGTGAACTGCAGTCTTCTAATATACCTCTTCAATCTCTCACCACGAGTAATAATCTATATAGTGGTTTAAAAGACCTATTTAGATATATGAAGACAGTTATTTATATCCCATTAATCTCTATTAGACTCTGTAGTTAAATGGTGGAGTATGTGGCTATGATACCTGGTGGAGCAGAACCAGTTATAGGGAGACACAGACCAGTAGTAATAGTGTTTCTCGTGGTAATCAACATCATTGTCTTTATCTACACTACTAGTAGTGGTATCCCGCTATATGCCTCTTCACAACAAGCAGTGAACGAATTTGGTTTTAAACCAGGCTATATCTTTTATAATCCCCAGAGAGCAATAGTAACAATGTTTACTAGTATGTTTGTTCACGCTGACCTACTACATATATTCTTCAATATGTATTTCCTCTGGTTGTTTGGCTCGCGAATAGAGAGGACTATTGGACACTTAAAGACGCTACTGCTCTACTTTCTATCTGGACTCAGCAGCTATTCTATTCCACATTGGCTTTATACCCATTGGAGGCTACGAATCACTTTTAATTCCAGCTGTTGGTGCTTCTGGAGCTATTAGTGGCGTGCTCGGAGCATACCTACTACTATTTCCACACACGAGGCTCTCACTATGCTTCTTCTACTTCTTCATACCATTTTGTTTTAATCTACCAGCCTATGCATTCCTCCTATTTTGGTTTGCCGAGCAAGTACTCTATGGATATCTACAACTAGGGGGAGTAGCTTACTTTGCACACATTGGAGGATTTGTAATGGGTTTATTTCTAATACCCCATCTCTACAAGCCGCGTAGGAGGTATCCAGTCTATTTAGACTATGTATTAAAATACCTCTATGAATACCTCGGCATACAAGTAGTCAGGCCACGAGGCCTCGGGAGAACCGCGAAAACAATACTAGTTATTCTACTACTACTTGTTGCAACTGGCTTTATGTATGCGGCGTATTCTTCTACCAATGCACCCTTTAACACCTATATTGTAAATGTGAAAACCACTCTCGTGGAAGGTGCTGTAGAAGACACTATACTACTCTACTTTATGCCCGGGTCTCCTACTCCAATAGATTTTACATTGTCTTATATAGACAGTGTTAGAATAACATTGAATCGTCTACAACCACTACTCTATAACTCAACATATGAAGGTAAAGGTGGAGAAGTAGAATACCAATACTACCTCTACACAGTGAGAATTAGAGGTGTAGATGTAGAAGTTGTACTAAGAGACTTTTATGCAAAATACAATGAAAAAGGAGTAATGGTTTACTCAAGGGGCGTTTTAGATACATATGTAGTAGTCGACAATAAACTGGGTAGTAAAACAACTATTTCATTTAATTACAATGCATACGATGTAAACCTTGATTTAATGGTGCCACTGTGTCTACTTGCAGCTTCATTATCTGTTTTTGCTATTTCATCGATACTGAAAAGCGATGAAACCAGTGTTTTTAGTTCACTAGAGCTTCCCGGCGCCTATCCATACATATAGGCTACTTGTTTTTTGATTTTACACCGTATTTATTATAGAATACTATTTCTTCTAGTGGTTTACGTGGTCTTGGTGGTGGGTTTTCATCTGGGTATCCAATAGCTATTATTGCAACTGGAACCACATGGTTTGGAAGGCCGAGCAGTTCTTTTAACTCCTCGACGTTTCTAAGTGATTGAATCCATGTTGCTCCAAGGCCAAGGGCGTGTAGTGCAAGGAGGAAGTATAGGGTGGCATTAGCACAATCCAGCATGTATGATGTAGGTGATTCATCAATGTGACAAGCAACTACTACGCCGAGTGGGGCGTTTTTCAGTGGTCTAGTCCACAAGTGTATTTCAGCCAGTTTGGTTTTCACTTCCGGGTCGTCTATTATAATAAATCTCCAGGGCTGGCTATTCTTGGCGCTGGGGGCGTATCTTGCTACATCAATTGCTTTAAGTATTAGTTCTAATGGTGGTTTTTCTTCTTTGAATCTTCTAATGCTACGTCTAGACTTTAAGAATTCGAGGTGGTCTTCCACATAGACACCTCTTTAAGGCTATTATGTTAGTAGAGAATATATTTTTCCAGTTGAAAAGGGGGGTTTTAAATTTAATGCAAAGCGATATTTTAAAGTCTTTGCTTCCACTCCATATTTTTCTACGGGTGGTTATACATGTCTAAAACACAGAGTTTTAAACCAGGATATATGCCGTTGTTTTTCAATATAGTTGGATTAACAGCTCTAGCAATAGTATTAAAACTAAAAGTATTTGAAATACCATATCCACCAGCACCATTTCTAAAATACGATCTATCTGGAATTCCACTAGCAATAATTGCATTTATGTCGCTGAAAGCCTATCCAGCATCTCTATTTGTATACTTCTTAGTACATGCATTAATGACGGCTGATCCAGCTGGGCTACCAATAGGTATGGCAGTGAAGGCGCTTGCAGAGTTATCTACGAGTGTGCCAATAGCAATAGCCCTCAAGAAGAAGGAGCTGGGTAAAACCGGAGTGGTATTGGCCACGATTGGAGCTGTTGTCTCAAGAGTTGCACTAATGACTCTAATGAATCTACTTGTAGGGCCCTACTGGTTGGTAATGGCTAGGTGGACGAAGACATATGAACAAGCATATCAATACACATTGCTCTTAATACCCCATATAGTGGTATTTAATGCAACACTAGCATTAATAGTAGCGTTTTTCACAGTATTAACACTAAAGAGATTGAAGAGTTCAGGTATGATATAGATGAATAGAGAGCCCGCTATAGAAGTCAAAAATCTTTTTTACAAATACCCTGGTGGAGACTATATTTTCAGAGGTGCTTACTTCGAGGTATTAAGAGGCGAGCACGTCTTAGTAATAGGTGATACTGGCTCCGGCAAGTCAACACTTGTTAGAATACTGTCTAGAACAGCAGAATTCATTTATAGAGGAGAGTTATCCGGTGAAATTAGAATTCTCGGTAAAAACATAGGAGAAATAGGTTTTGAAGAACTACAAAGACTAGTACATGTTATTGGTCAAAACCCATATCTATACTTTACAGAACACGTTGTTAGAGATGAATTATATAGTTACGCATTGAAAATATATAAAACCAGTGAAAAAGCTGAGAGAGCTGTTAGAAAAGTCGTTGAAGCAACCCACATATACAATCTCGTCGACAAGTATTTTTACGAGTTGTCTGGTGGAGAAGCAAAAAGAGTTATAGTAGCAAGAGCACTAATTGCAGAGCCAGAAATACTCTTATTTGACGAGCCATTAATGTGGCTAGACGACAGGGGCGTCTCGGACTTTCTAGACCTTCTTAAACTATTGAGATATCTAGGTAGAACAGTACTTGTATTTGAACATAGATTTCTACCTATTATAAGAGAGTTCGACCGTGTATTCTTGTTAAAGAATGGTAGAATCTATGATGTATCAACGCACGCATTAAACGTGTTAAAAGAAACACCTGATCCGGATAATTCAAGCTCTACGCTGGATTCCAGGACGACTGGTAGAGAAATAGTGAAAACCGTTAATATTGAACACGGTTATAATGGACGAATAGTGTTGAAAAACATTAATTTATCTATTAAGCAAGGCGACCTGGTTTTAATATATGGATTGAATGGAACAGGTAAAACTACTCTTCTAAAAATCCTTGCGGGGTATTTAAAGCCGAAGAAAGGCCGTGTAGAGCGGAAGGGGAGGATACTGTATATTCCACAAAACACACTCTTGTTTTTCACAGAGGAAACTGTGAGAAAGGAAATTGAAATGATCTGTAAGACGTGGAAAAAGAATACTAATTGCATTGAAAAAGGCTTAGAACTAGTTAGTAAACAGGGTATCCCACTCAATAGATCTCCATTTACACTTAGTCATGGTCAAATGGTTAAACTAGCTATTATAATATCCGGGCTTGCAGGGGCAGACCTGGTTTTACTGGATGAGCCCTTTGCGGGTTTAACATATAGTGATAGACTGAGCCTACTAGAATACATGTTGTCAATGCGTGATAAAGCATTTATTCTAGCTACGAGTACAATACAGGGCATTGGAAGAGTTAACTGGACACAAGCTTATAAACTCGAAGATGGTGCTCTCTACCCATTCGACTTCGAGTCTAAAACTAGTTTAAAATGGGCTTCTCTAGTTTACGAGGCGATCAAGAATGGCGTCGGCGATTAGAGATTTCTCATATTTATTCATTTACTCTAAGAAACTAGAAGAATATAGTACACTAGCCAGAATAGTTTTTACATCGACTCTGGTTACAGCCAGTATACTCGCCGCTCGCAATAATAGCATTTTGAGCATGCTACTCGGACTAGTCTATGTTGTTTCAATTGCCCTCTATGTAATAGCGAGTTTCAGAGGGTGGAGGGTGTTACTGAATGCTATATCCCTAGTTGGCTTCTTCTTGATGATTGGATCGTCAATCTATATCATTAGCTACTTTATGGGTTGGAGTAGGCCTACACCACTAGAGGTTGTTACTGGTTCGCTGTTAACCCTCGCACTATTTCTATCATTTTCATGCCTCTTCCAATTAATATCTCTTAGAGAGTGGAGGAGAATACTTGACCTGCTTGGATTGAAGTCTATTTCACTACTATTATCTCTAACAGTATTGTTGGTCCCCACAGTATTGGTTTATACTTCAGAAGCGTTTACTGCTATTAAATTAAAGTATGGAAATAGAGGTCTGCATAGAGTTATAATACCACTGGTTCTCTACACGTTTTTCGTATCTAGAAGCCTAGCAGAGTCATACACGCTATTTGGTGTAATGAGTGAAACAAAACTTACTACTTGGAAATCCAAAGATGTATATCTCTATACTGCTTCAATTATTATTCTACTCGGTGTCTTCACGGTTGGCTTAATTAAGTAATGGTCAGACAGGGGTCCAGGGCTCATTGATCACTAGCGGCAGGGCTTCATCATCCAATATATATTATCGTTTCAACTAGGATATAAAGAAAACAGGGTTGTATAATGTCTTTATCTCAACTTGAACTAGAAAGATATGATCGACAATTAAAAATCATTGGTGTTGAGGGACAGGAAAAACTAAAGAAATCCAGGGTATTAGTAGTTGGTGCTGGAGGGCTTGGTTCACCAGTACTATTGTATCTCGCGGCGGCTGGAGTTGGAGAACTAGTAGTTGTAGATGATGGACTAGTAGAATTAAGCAATCTAAATCGTCAAATACTATATCGTACAAGTGATATTGGAAAACCAAAAGTAGATATCGCCTTTGAGAGACTACGCGAGTTAAACCCCCATGTTAAAATTACACCAATACATAAACGTGCTGATAAACAGCTACTAGAAGAACTAGTCCCCAGTGTAGACCTAGTAATAGACGCACTAGACAACTGGGAAACCAGGTTTATACTAAACGAGATATGTGTTAAACACCGGAAACCATTAATTCATGCCGGTGTATACGGGTTATATGGGCAACTACTAGTAGTAATACCAGGTATAACACCATGTCTTCAATGCCTTCTACCACGAAAACCAGCTGAAACAACTGGAATACCCGTCCTAGGTCCAACTCCAGGTGTTCTCGGAGCACTACAAGCAGTAGAGGCGATCAAGATTTTAACAGGGTATGGAAAACCAGCACTCAACAAGTTAATAGTATATGATGGAGTAAACGGTGAATTCACTACTCTACAATTATCACGGAATCCAAAATGCCCCGTGTGTAGTGGATTATAGTATTAAAAAATTAAGCAAGAAGTTCTGCTATTGCTTTTACACCCTCTTCAATCAAGTCTTTCGGCGCCATTGAGAAATTCAATCTCAAAGTGTTTAATCCACTTTCATCTGTAAAGAATGGCGCGCCAGGTATTGCCGCAACTCCTCGTTTCTCTAGTAGTTCCTCTGCAAGCTTCCATCCACTAATGTTTGGTGGTAGCCATAGAAATACAAACATACCTGCTATTGGATGTGTGTGTTTTATTCCAGGTAGGTATTTCTCTATTGCCTGCAACATTAAGTCTCTTTTCTCCTTGTAGGTTCTAACCGCTCTATCTCTAATTTCCTTGAACAATCCCTGCTTCAATATCTTATAAACTAGTAGCTGTGAGGGTACTGGAGCACACATGTCTGATGGGCCTTTCGCGGCCTTGAATACTTCTACTAGTTCACTTGGGAGATGAAGCCAGCCGATTCTAAGTCCTGTTCCAAGTACTTTACTAAAACTGCCCACGTATATTACTCTGTCTTCTCTATCTAGTGATTTAATTGGTTTTACATTGACTGGCTCGTATACGAGGTGGTTGTATGCAGTGTCTTCTACTATTAGCAAGTCGTATTGACTAGCTATTTCTAAAAGGTGTTTTCTTCTATCCATGCTCATTGTTAGCCCAGTTGGGTTTTGACCTGTTGGAATTGTATAGATTAGTTTTGGTGTTTTCTTCTCGGCTTTCAACTTCTTTAATACTGCTTCGAGCTCGCTTGTTTTCATTCCCTCATCGTCCATTGATACGCCTATTAATTTAACACCATATTGTTTCCAAACGAGGAGTGTGTTAACGTATGATGGATTTTCTACTATGACGATGTCTCCGGGATCAAACATTAGTTTTCCTATTAAATCAAGTGCTTGCGACCCGCCGAGTGTAACAATTATATCTTCACTCCTAGCATCTACCCCCTCATACCCCCTCATAAAAGACGCTATTTCCTCTCTTAGTTCTGGTAGTCCCTCTGTTGGAGAGTAAATAACGGATTTGCGTTCTTCAAATACGCTTTTAGCTAGTTCTCCATATAGTTCACGTGGTATTACATCAGGGTCGGGGTCTCCAGCCGCGAAACTTATAACTCTGGTTTCTCTCGACTTCTGCGCGATTTTTGAAACCATTACTCTTATAGGACTTGGCTCTACGAGGTTTACACGACTTGATTCAAACTTAGAGTAATCGGGTTTGGGCACTCTAATACACCGGATTGATATTTATCATATATTCTGATATAAATATTTATTGTATTTTTATACTCGTAGTAGAATTCTATTCTTAGATGCTGAAACCGCCAGTAGCTGAGATTAATGATGAGTAAACAGTCTGCTGAGTAATCGAGGGTAGAATAGGAGATTCAACCCGGCAGAAAGGATTTCGGTGTGAAAATGCTTATTATTTAACCCTTGTATTTTACATGTGCCCCCCTTGCAAGCATCCATAATTAGATAACGAAGGATATTAGCCATAGCGGTGTTATTGTGGTTTTAATACCTCTTTATTAAACGTTGTAAATTTATTCCATGCTAGGTGGGCTAGAAAGCCTGCTTCTGGAACTGGTTCATTGTTTTTAAATGCTGTTTCTTTATAGTGATATCCTACTACTTCGCCAATAAATAATACGTGGTCTCCATAGGGGTGTTTACCAATTACTCTACACTCTAGGTTTGCCAATGCGTTTTCAATAATAGGTGTTTTTACACTACTACCAGGTTTAAATACAAATCCTGTTTTTGATAGTTTACTCGGGCCGTGTTCTGTGCCAGCAATCCACACGTCTCTAAGTAGCTCAACACTTGGAACACTAATAACAAACTCTCCATACTTCTCGACTAGTTTAAATGTATATCTTGAAGGAGCTATTGCAACCGCTACAATAAATGGATTAGCAGAGACAATAGTTACCCAGTCTGCAGCCATTACGTCTACTTCTTCGCCTAGTCTACCAGATACTATTAAATACGTTCTCAATGGGTAGAGTAGTCTATACACTATAGACCACCAAGGTTTCTATTAATACTAGGGGGAGAGTTAAGCTTTATCTAACAGTTTTATGCGAGGAGTATCTGTGTTGATGAGTCGGCTTATTCTTGATTGTTTCTAAGACCCTAGTATAAATGTGGAAGCACTATGTTACCGGGGTTAACCATGCAATAACTAGGAGTTTTATTCTACGGCTCGCTCTAGCACAGGAGTCTGCTGTGTTTTCGAGTAGTGCGTTTAAATCATGTATTAGTAATTGTAGTGCAAATGGCTTTAACTTCTCGCTGAATGAGAGGATTAATCCTCTATTTTCTAATTCTAATTCATCTGCTTTTTCTTCTAACTCGATAATTCTAGATAGTACTTCATCTATTTTCTCATAGTTACCAGTTATTAATATTTTTATAAGATTAGAGAGGCTACTAACCATTTCTGAGACAGTATTAGTTAGTTTTAATAATCCTGTTCTTAATTGAACTGGTACTTCTAGAAAGGGTAGAATAGTGAATTCTCTCGCAGACTCTTTAACTAAATCACCAACGTCATCTACTAGGTTTATCATTGTCAATAATTCTTCTTTTAAACCCGGATCAAGACTTGTATTTGCTATTTCATCTTCTATAATTGATTTAACTCTACTACTCTCATTGAGTAGCTTGACAACTTGTATAAAAGTAGATCTCGACTCACTGATTTTTACATCGTTTAGTAATTTAACAGCTTGTGTAAACTTATCTGAAGCGCTTGTAATCAACTCTATATACTTCTCTAGTGCTTTCATTGCTTTATCTGATAAAACATCAGATAGTAGTAGCTTCAATTACACTCCCTTATTAGTTAAGATTAAAGCAAGGATTTATATATTGGAAATCATAGAGTATTACTACATGTGTGATTGAATTGAGTACTGTAAAGCTCCCCAGTCCAGACATGAATAAACTCCTTGCCCACTTACTAGTTAAGAGAAAGAGTATTAGAAAATATGGAAAAGACAGCGTGGATTTAACCACTCTATCACAACTCTTATGGTATACATATGGATTAATAGATGGAAAGAGAAGAGTTGTACCCTCTGCTGGTGCAACATATCCCGTAGAAGTATATGTAGTTGTAAAAAACGTAGTTGGCCTGGAACCAGGGATCTACAAGTACAATGAATACAATCACACACTAGAACTAGTTAAACAAGGAGACTACTCTAGAGAACTAGCACGTGCATGCCTCGATCAATCATGGGTTAGAAACGCTGTTTTAAACATAGTATTAGTTGCAAGATATGAAAAAACAACTGGATGGTATGGTGAGAGGGGGTTTAGATATATATACATGGAGGCCGGGCATATAGGTCAAAACATATACTTGGCAGCGGCTGAAATGGGGCTGGGTACTGTTGCCGTTGGTGCTTTTAACGACGATGAAGTACTAGGGCTTCTCGGTCTTGGTGAGGAATATATAGCTCTTTATGTTTTCCCTATTGGCAAACCACTATAGTTTTTATTGAACGTTCCACAAGTTTTAACAATCCTTTCTATTAGACAATTATAACTGGTGGTACTACGTGAAACTAATTGATGGATATGCATATCTAGAAAAACTAAGAGACCTCATCTACTCATTGCTAGAAGCAAGAGATAGAGCAATTGAAGCAGGATTAATTGTTAAACAAGCAACTCCACTAGTCAAATACGGTTTTATCTCTATGTTCAAGGGAGGAGTAATAATGGATGTTACTAATCCCGAACAGGCTAGAATCGCGGAGGAGAGCGGTGCTGTTGGAGTAATGGTTTTAGATAAACTCCCATATGATGTTAGAATGGCTGGTGGTGTTGCTAGAACAGCAGATTTAAAAGTGATTGAGAGCGTAATGGAGGCTATAACAATCCCTGTATCAGCAAAGTGTAGAATTGGACACGAAGAAGAAGCAAAATTACTCGAAGAAATAGGTGTTGATTTAATCGATGAAAGCGAGGTTTTAACCCCTGTAGACGAGAAAGCCCATATAGACAAGTGGAAGTTTAAAACACCATTTGTTAATGGAGCTAGAAACCTCCCCGAGGCCCTTAGAAGAATCTATGAAGGAGCTTCAATGATTAGAACAAAGGGAGAACCAGGTACTGGAAACGTTGCAGAGGCCGTTAGACACATGAAAATTGTTAATAGAGAAATAGCTGTTTTAAGGGGATACTATCTCGCAGGAGACTATGAAGCAATATGGGTTTATGCAAAAGAAAACAAAGTACCATACGAACTAGCACTCCTCACAGCTAAACTCGGCAGACTACCAGTTGTAAACTTCGCGGCTGGTGGAATAGCTACACCAGCTGACGCAGCACTCATGATGTGGCTTGGTGCAGACGGCGTGTTCGTGGGTTCTGGTATCTTTAAGAGTAGTGATCCAGCTGCGAGAGCTAGAGCTATAGTGTTAGCCACGGCCTTCTACGACGATCCAGAAACAGTTGTTGAAGCACAGAAAATGGTGTCTGAAAAGAATGCAATGATGGGTATAGACATTAGAACTCTGAAACCAGAACAATTAATGCAGGTAAGAGGTGAGTAGCAGTGAAGATCGGTGTACTAGCTCTACAAGGAGACTTCTTAGAACACGCACAACTACTAAGAGAACTAGGTGTTGAACCAGTATACGTAAAGAAACAAGAACACTTAAATGAAATAAATGCCTTGATAATCCCCGGTGGAGAATCAACCACTATTGGCAACCTAATAGTCTATAGAGGTCTAGCACAAGCAATAACGAGATTCGCCGAAGAAGGCAACCCAATACTGGGTACATGTGCTGGAGCAATACTACTAGCCAAGAAAGTCGTAGATAGAGTAGTTGGTGAAACCAACCAGTTTACACTTGGATTAATGAATATATCAATGACTAGAAACGCTTTTGGAAGACAAAACGATTCATTTGAGACAAATGTGTGGATTGAAGGGATAGGTGAAGTAAAAGCCGCGTTTATTCGTGCACCAATTATATCGAGTGCTTGGAGTCCAGCCAGGATCACAGGGTATATAGAACACCCAGTTATTGGAAAAGTAGGAATCAGCAGCACAACAAGGCAATCTACTAGCTATTTCGTTCCACCCAGAAATCACTGGAGACAAAAAAGTATACGAATACCTTATAAGCATCGCCAAGAAATAATGGAGTAAACGGGATAGTTTATTGTTGAATTACCATGTAAAATGCAGTGTTTGCGGTAGAGAACTAGGAGAAGAAGGGTTTTTAAAGAAGTGTCCTTTTTGCGGAGGCCTTCCCATCATAGAATACAAAAACCATGTTTTTAAAATAGAGCAGTTAAAACCCGGGATAACCAGGTATTCAACACTCCTCCCTGAATTCCCCGTTAAATACACTAGAGGAGAGGGTTTAACGCCAATTATAGAAATAGATGGAGTCTACGTGAAAAACGAGCGTTTTAATCCAACGGGGAGTTATGCCGATAGAGCATCAGCACTTATTACTAGTTATATTTTATCACGTGGATTCAAGAAGATATGGGTGAGGTATGAGCCGGGTTTTACAAAGTCTCTTTCACACTACCTCCCCTCGGGTTTGAAAGTGTATTATTGTATTGAAAAACCACTTGAAGTAGACGTTGAAGAATTATTTACACTAGCTAAGAAAGGAGAACTCGCTACTTGTAGGAACATTGATGGAGTACTAGTAGAGTATACTAGTGCATTGACAATAGAGGGATTGAAAACTATTGTGTTTGAAATATATGAAAAGAAGGTAAAAGGAGACTATATTGTCGTACCAGCAAAAACAGGTGTATTAGCATACTCGCTTGTAAAAGGCCTTAGAGAACTAGAAGAAAGCGGGCTAGATACCGGCTTCGAAGTAGTTGCAGTATTTCCAGAAGACTACATTGTCCCTGATTTTATAAAGAATACACCAAGAGTGAAAATCCTTAAAACCACGAATAGCGAAGTACTTGAATCATTTAACTACCTACTCAAAAAAGGTATTCACACCGCACCACTCTCAGCAATAGGTTTTCAAGTAGCGAGATCGCTAGGTAATTCTATTGCAGTATTAACTATAGGCTACAAGCCGAGAACAAGAAAGAGGAGGAGTAAACTAGCAGAACAGGTATTGAAAACACTTGAAAAACTAGGTAAGGCATCAGCATATGAAATCTGGAGGTATAATAACGAGTATTCTCTGAGAGGTGTCTACAAGACAATTAAATCTCTCGTTGAAGACGGATTGGTTTGTGAAGAACCGGCGAGTAGAGGTAGGCGTAAAATAGTGCTCTACAAGTTGTGCTCGTAAATTCACGGTTTGTCAGACTTCAACGTTATAATATTGTCTGGTGTTGTAACAGTTATTGTTGCATACCTCTTTCTATGGTATAGCTTTATACTTCTAATGTAGACAATGTAGTCTGGGTGTGTTAGTGATACTTGTCTATTTATTCCATTAGCTATTACTTTAATGGCGTCCATTGTGTGAGCCGGTAGTCTGGTTTCAGCCCAGTAGAGTCTACCATGAAGTGTAACTCTAAATGTTTTATCTACTGGTATTTTCTGCTCTGCTAGTTCTCGTGCTTTTTCAGCCACTATTTCAACGTAGGGGTCTACGACCAGGTCTACTGGTATAACCCTGTAGATAACAGGTATTTCTTTAACGTGTTCTCTGAATTGATTGATTGCACTGTATGGATCATCTACTCTCAACAATATCACTGAGGGGCCCTTATCGACTACTACGTAGTCTATGCCTGTACGCCTCAATCTACTCATAATAAATCTATAGTTGTCTAGTCCCTGCTCGTGGGTAATTACTATGTTGAAGCTCATGTTTTACAACCTCTCTTCGAATTGGTGATATTGTTATTATGGATTATATATTGTGTTAATCTATAGCTTTAACCACTCTGATTACCTCGCTTTGAGATAGCTCGACTGCTTTGAGATATATTGTTGAAATTCTCTTGAGGCTTTCGTTATCACCCTTGATCATAACAGTGATTAGTCTTGAAGAAGTCTTTTTCAATGCTTCTCTAAGTGTTCTCTCAGTAATTCTATCTATACCATCTGTAACTAAAACTATAGATGCGTGCTGGATTCTTTTTTCAATTAGATCTCGTAGTGCTGTAACCAGCGCTCTACTAATATCTGTTCCACCAGCATTTTTCATTCTAGCTATATACTCGAATAAACTAGTAACATCCTTCATTTTAGGCTTCTTCGAGAGGTATCTAAGACCGTGGGGTTGGCTATCGAAAAACCTTATATAGAACTCTCTCTTCTCCTTTAAAGACTTGTTTAATAATGCTAAAATGAGTATTTTCGCCCATTTTATCTTCTCGCCCTCCATACTACCGCTTTTATCAACTAAGACGTATACTGGGCCACTAGATTCCTCTATGTATTTACTGTATAGTAGTAGTTGACCTTGTAGTAGTCTATATAGAAATAAGTCTTCGTCTACTAGTAGTTCTCTCGTTGCAATTCTCTCAAGGTCTCTACCGATTTCAAAACCTATTTTCTCTCCACGTCTAGATCTAATTTTCCTCGTAGACCTAGTATAACCTGGAATTGAAATTCCACTTAGTGACTTCAACAATAATTGGATATCTGCTTGTCGTGCTAGTCTAATTAATTCGAGACTGTATTCTTCAATTGATTCAATACTAAATGAGCCTGGTTCAGACCCCTCTAGTAAAACTCTTAATTGATATACTTCGCTAACCTCTCTCAGTGTATCTTCAACTATTTTTTCATGTATTCTCCTATCTGTAGAGCTACTTGTTAATTGATTGTCTTCTTGCCGGTTTTTTACTCCAGATAGCTCTTCATGTATTTTTCCAAGTAGTATTGCTGAGGCCAGTCCACTCATTAATCCATCTAGTATTGTTTTAGATCTTAGTTTTATACCACTGGGTGAAGTCAATAGTGTAGAAACCATGGCTTTATTTACTTCGGGCCCATCCTCCCTCGGGACTGGGGCTGGTAGATAGAGTGTATAATAGATGTCGACTGCGAGTGCAGGGTCTATTTTAACCAGATCTGAGCCGTACAGTGCATAGAGTAGTCTAACTACTTTTTCACCTCTATATTTAACTAGGGGTGAAGAGTAGTCTACTCCCTCGAGGACACCACTGATAGAGTTATTGTTCATGAAATAATCCTCTCTTTGATCAATTCTATTAGTTCTTCTATTTCTACTAGTAGTTTTCTTGTTTTTCCAGCTACTTTGTCATCGCTCGTTTCACGCGCTATTCTCTCTAGTCTTTCACGTGTTTTCTCTAGTCCCCTCAGGTATTCTAGTAGTTTAGGGTCGAATGAAGCTGTCTTAGCAAGATAGTTTTTCACTTCAACGAGATTAGATTCTATTTCGCCTAGTTCATAGATTAATCTTTCTCTTGATCCTAGTTCTTCGAGGAGTATAGCAAATACTTTATCTGCTTCTTCTCTTGTTGATGGAACAGTGTATTTTAATACAAATAAGTCTTCTTCAACAGCTATCATTCTCCCCTTTAAAAACGCGTGTGCAGCTATTAATTTGAGGGTTTTACCCTTTCTTCTATCAGTTAAGTGTATTCCATGGTCTTCGAGAACAGCGTATATTCTTAGCAGTGATTGTTTAATACTTGATAAGTCAACATCTAGTATAAAGTTGTAGATTTGTTTTAATTCACTCATAGAAATTACTGGTTGTGGTGCTCTATACCCTTCTTTCTCGATTCTCCAAGCTGCATCTAGTAGTTTACTCCACTTGTCTTCGCCAACGGGTTTTACAAAGTGTCTTACTAAAAACCTGTCGTATAGTGCTTGATATTCTGGCTCGTCTGGGACATTGTTACTCGCTGCGATCAACGTCCATAATGGTGCTATTATTTCATTGTATCCATCATATATAACCCGCTCGTTTAGAAGAGTGAGAAGTGTATTTAGTATTGCAGAGCTCGCATTGAAGATCTCGTCTAGAAATGCTATTTCAGCTTCTGGTAGTTTACCCTTTGTAACTCTTGCATACCTGCCTTCTTTAAATGCTACAATGTCAATTGGTCCCAGTAGCTCATCTGGCTCGGTGTACTTGGTGAGAAGGTATTTGAAAAACCTTGCTTTGAGTAGGTCGGCAGCCCTTCTAGCCATCGCCGACTTCGCTGTACCGGGTTCTCCAATCAATACAACGTGCTCCATTGTAGTTAGAGCGAGTGTTATAACGAGTGCTTCTTCTTCTCTACCAATAAATGGTTTTTCAAGCTCTGTTTTAAACGTATTAATTAAAGCCATGTATTTCTGTAGAACACTCTCCAGCAATTAAACCACCATTATTCAGCGAGGCAACTCCTCGTCATATCTAATCAGTTGAAACCGGGTGTCATCACACATATTATTAATTTCAAAACACACTTATTTATTCCTGGTAAGGGTTTGTGGACGTTGAAAACTGGAGTGCTTATATACTCGTATTAGAGCTGGATAGAGTGGTTAACATAGAGATACGTCGTAGAAGGCTTAAATTACAACCTGGAATCTACTTCTATGTTGGATCAGCGAGAAAGAGAATAATACAGAGAATTACTAGACACTTATCTAAAAGTAAAAAGAAGTGGTGGCACATAGACTACTTAACAACTCACAATGCATCAAAAATACTCGGGTTTATTCTAGTTAAATCAAGTAATGGAGATTGCGAATCAGAACTTGCAAGTAGATTAAACATGGTTTTAGAAGCAATTCCAAGGTTTGGGCAGAGTGATAAACCAAGAGATATATCCCACTTGTTTAAATGTAGTAGTGACTATACAGATTGTACTTCTCTAGTCTTCAATATAGTTGAAGAGAGTAGTTGCGTTGAAGATGTAGTATACATTGAAAACCAGGTGGGTTAATAATGTATTTTAAACACTATGAAAGAGAACGTGAAAAACAATTAAAGTGTTGTAGTTCACTAGATTACCTCTATGAATTAATGAGAAATATAGACTTCTACACTAGTAATGGATATTTAAATAGTGAGGGAGTTAAACTATTAAATAACGCGTTGAGATTAATAGTCGAGTATTGTCCAGAATACTCTCAAATAGCTAGAAGAGCACGTAAAACACTTGTTTTGGAATACGTGGAAAAACTAGTTGGTTTAATACACGATTATTGTGATCAAACCAGTGATTTAAGCGATCTAGAATAGAAAAATAAGATTTATTAACCTTTACAAACGTGACTAAACACGACGTAACCGTATTCGAGTTGGGTCAAATGGAATCAAGTAGAAAACAAAGTGGGAGCACAGCTCCTACAAATATAATAGATTTGAAATCAGGAATGGAAAACGTAAATGTAGTAGTAAGAGTAATAAGCACAACACCACCAAGAACAATTGAGACAAAGAAGGGAACAAGAACAATAAGCAACGCAGTCGTAGGAGACGCAACAGGACGAGTAGAAGCTGTTCTATGGGGAGAAAAAACAACAGCTCTCAAAGAAGGACAAGTGGTCAGCATACAGGGAGCATGGGTAACAGAATACAGAGGCAAACTACAGTTAAACATAGGTAAAAACACCAGTATAACAGAAGCACCACAAGAAAGCGTACCGGAGGAAATACCCGAAGAAGAACCAAAAGCCACTGGCAGACCCAGTGGTTCAAGACCTTTCAGACCCCAGAGAAGGGGGTTTAAAGGGAGAGGTAGGAGAGGAGGTGAATTCAATGAGTAACGAAGAACACCCACACGAACATGAACACGAACACGTAGAACTAAGTAGAGAAGTACAAGAAAAATACAATTCAATGAAGGATTTAAAACCAATGAGAAAAGGCGAGTTTCTAGGCGCTGAACAAGACAAGTTCTATGTAGCTGTAAGCGAAGAGGAAGTATATGAGTTGTCTCCTCTAGCCTACTATATATGGGCCCTCTGCGATGGAGAACACACAGTTGAATCTATAGCCAATGATATATCTGAAAACGCTCAAGTAGAGTTTAACAGAGTAATAGAGCCTCTAGTAATAGTATTAGAAGAAATGAAGAAAGTAAACCTCGTAGAATACTAGAGTAGACCCGTAAATCCATTCACGTAGATTGTTTTTCACGCTTACCTTGTTCTCCTTTTAACTCATATATAACGGGGCTTCATACAATAATATTTAATGGGATGACCGAAGACTCCAATACCGATCGGTGCGGATACTCCACCCCTAGGGGACCGTTTAATTAGAATTAAACTCTATGAGCTAACCCCACGAGATCCATTATTGATGAAACACCATGAATTTCAATCCACTTCTCCAATCCCTCAAGTATTTCATAGACAATCCTCCTATTTTTCATGAATACACTACCAACTTGTACTGCTCTAGCACCAGCTAGAATAAACTCGGCGACATCGCGCCAACTACTAATACCGCCTACACCAATTATTGGGGCATTGTACTCTCTGTATACCTCGTATACTGCTCTAATAGCTATGGGTTTTATTGGAGGCCCCGATAAACCCCCGTATTTATTTGATAATACTGGTTTACCAGTGTATACATCTATAGCCATTGCTCTAATAGTATTTATTAATACTACCCCGCTAGCTCCAGCTTCTAGTGCTTTACCAGCTGATTCAATGATTTTATCACATAATCCCAGTTTAACGAAGACAGGGGTGTTTATAGTAGAGACTACTTCTTTTACTAGTGTATAGACCATGCTGGGATCTGAACCCAAGTCTAAACCATGTCCTTTTACGTGTGGACAACTCATATTTAATTCAATGGCTGTTGCTCTACACTCTTCTGCTTTAATAGAGACTTCAATGAATTCACTTAGACTGCTTCCACCAATACTTACAATTACTGGTTTTCCATGTCTTCTAGCTCTTTCTACAACGGGGCAGATTCCATTAATTCCAGGGTTGGCGAGTCCCACTGCGTTTAAATACCCCCCGTTATCCAACTCCACAATTATTGGTGGTGGATACCCGTTTCTCGGGTTTTTAGTAAAGGTTTTTGTTACTATACCTGAAAACCCGGCGTTTACTAGTATGTCTACGTGTTCGGGCTCTGAGCCTAGTATTCCACTAGCATTCATAACTGGGTGTTCTAGTTTTAATCCATTTAGTTCAATCATGAGTCGATTCAAGAAACTCGTTCACCTCGTTGCACTTGAATACTGGCCCGTGGATACAGAGGAGTTTGGGTAGTGGTTTTAATACACAGCTACCACAAGCTCCTAGACCACATTTAACCATCGTTTCTAGAGATACATATACTTCAATCGAGGGGTCTATAGTACTACAAATACTTTTCAACATGGGTTTTGGACCAACAGCTATAATAGTACTCCACTTAACACCTTCTTTCTCTATTATATACTGTAGTACTTGGGGAACCATGCCACAAAAACCATATGAACAGTCTTCTGTAGCATAGTATACACTACCCGGGTTTAACGCTACTTTCTCAATATTAAACAACATATCACTTGATTTAACACCCCAGACAACGTCTACTATACAATTATCTATTGTACAATACCTAGTTAGTAGTGGTAGTGGCGCTATTCCAGAGCCGCCGGCAACGAACAGTATTCTATCGTGACCTCTCGTTTTAAACCCGTTTCCTAGAAAGCCTTTTACCCCGAAGAAGCCACTTCTATCTCTAAGACTTCTAGTGCCCTCTCCTACGACTTTAAATATTATTCTAAGTACTTGTTTTTCTTCTTCATAGTCAGCTATAGACATTGGTATTTCGTCTACACCTGGTATCCAGATATTAGTGAATTGTAGTGGTAGTGGCTTTGAGTGTACTGGCTCTACTAGTTTGAACTCTGCTAGGTATAGTGCAGAACTCAACTGCTCGGTTTTTGTTTTCAATGCTGGTTTAAACATTTCTACACCTTGGTAAAGCTCTTTATGTAGTTGGTAATGTTTAGATAGGTTTCAACGTCAATGAATCCCTTTAAGTATAGTTCTCTAAATATATCTAGTGCTGTAGTCAACGAGATTAACTCTACACCATTGGATTTTAATAATTCACGTGCACCCTGGTTTCTATCAACTACTACTACTGCGTAAACCGGGATACCGCCTTCTTCTCTAACATTTTGTATTGCTCGTAGAAGAGAAGCTCCAGTTGTTACAACATCGTCAACCACTACAACTCTTTTACCATTTACATCTCCCTCTACAGCTGATTTAGTACCATGTTGCTTCTTTTCTTTTCTCACGTATACAAGTGGTTTTCCAGTTATACATGAGAGATATGTTGCTAGTGGTATACCAGCTGTTTCCACTCCTGCTATTACATCTATATTGTCGAGTGGTATTCTAGATGCTAGCTCGATTACTACTCTCCTAGCTAGGTCTGGGTAGCTATATAGTTTTCTAATGTCGATGTAGAACGGACTAGTCAGCCCTGAAGACAGTTTAAACTCTCCTATTTTAACCATGCCGTGTTTATAGAGTTCTACTGGTAGCCACGACATCTCCTCCACGCCTCTAACTGAGCACTATATACTCTCTCAGCCACTACACGGGGGTTTTCAGACCTAGTAATCAATCTACCAATAATTTCATAGTCTGCCCCAGCACATATAGCACTACCCGGCTCGGCTCCTTGAACCCCAATGCCCGGTGAATATATCTTTATTGACCCGCCTAATACTCCACGTGCTTTTTTAATCAAGTGTAATCGTGTAGCCGGTAGTACAACACCATGCACGTTGAGATCTACCACCTGCTTTAACAATTCTTCAAAGTGGATATCAAGAAATCTAGTAGCTCCCTTGTGAGTCATTGATACAACTATTATAACGTCTAGTCCCAGCTTTCTCGACTCCTCGACGAGAACATCTAGCGCGCCTTCAACTCCTATAAATCCATGTACTATTACAGCATCCGCGCCGTTTCTAGCTAGAATTGAAATAGTTTCTTTCATTACATCTCCAATTTCTGCGAGTTTAAAATCAACAATTACTCTCCTACCAGATGATTCTTTGACTTCTCTTATAACTCCAACGCCTTCTTTGAGGACGAGTGGCAGTCCAATCTTGTAGGCTGAAACAACGTGTTTGGTTTCTTCAATTATTTCTCGTGTTGACTTATCTCCTTTTAATCCAAATGGTGGATCAAGCGCTAAAACTAACAAGGTGCCCGGTTCAATTTAATTACGTCTAGGGTTTTTAAATACAATAGGTTTCAAAACACATTGTTAGATATATGAGTGGTAAACACTAGTAGAGGTCGACTCCATTGCCCAAATACCTGGTTACAGTGACGGGTGAAATACCATTAAGGTCTTCGAGGACAAGGCCAAGGTTTTACAAAGTATTAATTGACAATATTAGAGACGCCGTAGAGCGAGTTGGAGGTAGAGTAAACACTATTGAAATACTCGAAGCAAAAATACTACTCGACGTAGACCGTGAAGTAGAAGAAGTATTAACACGAGTATTCGGCGTGTATAGAGTTGGAAGAGTATTGGAATACGAATTCAGAGATTTAAAAGACCTAGCTGAATGGGTTGCAAGTAAAGCAACAGGCTATGTCCAGGGAAAGAAGTTTGCTGTTAGAGTAAAGAGGAGCGGTCAACACGATTTTACATCTCTCGACGTTGCTAGAGAAGTAGGCGCACTATTAAAACCATTCTCTAAAGGCGTAGACTTGGAAAACCCCGAGGTAGAAGTCTCTCTTGAAGTAAGAGGTAGCAGGGTATTTCTATACCTAGATACAGCTAGAGGCCCCGGCGGCCTACCGATAGGTGTTGAAGGACGGGGACTAGTATTGTTTTCCGGTGGATTCGACTCACCAGTAGCAGCATGGTTTACAGCGAAGAGGGGTGTGAGAGTAGATTTTCTCCACTATGTAATGGGTTCAACACAGTCTAGTTACAACGCGTTTAGAGTTGCCCAGGAACTAGCTCGTAAATGGCTTTATGGCTATAGACCAGTATTTATAATAGTTGACTTCCGCGACCTACTATACGAGATTACAAAGAAAGTTGAGTGGAGTTATCGACAAGTAGTTTTAAGAGCACTAATGTATATTGTTGGATCTAAAATAGCTGTAAACCAGGGATACGATGTTATAGTAACTGGCGAGTCAATAGGCCAAGCATCAAGTCAGACACTTAGAAACCTTGAAGCAATAGAGCTAGTTTCAAAGCCATTAAAGCCCATTATGAGGCCTCTTGTAGGCTTTGACAAAGAAGAAATTATTGAATACTCTAGGAGAATAGGGCTCTATGAGTTGTCATCTATGGTTGTAGAAGCATGTAGTATTGCTCCAAGTAGAGTAGTTACAGCTGCAGAACCAGATGAACTAACAAGGGAACTAGAGAAAATAAACATGGAGCTAGTGGAGAAAGCAGTGAGAGAAGCAAAAACACTAGACTTACTATCTAGTAACCCACTAGATGTAATTCCAAGTAGTGATCTAGAAATAGACTTTATACCAGTAGAAGCAATAGTAGTTGACGCTAGAAACCCAGAAAACCGCGTGAAAAACCCAATTCATGGAGCAATAGGATTAGAAGAATTGAAAATCGAAGAACTACCAAGAGAAAAACCCGTAATCATAGTCTGTGAAACAGGTGTAAAAAGCCTTTTAATAGCACGTACACTACGTGAACACGGATTGAAAGCTTATAGTTTTAAAGGAGGATATTGTAGAAGATAGCTTTTAAAAACCACTGAGAAAACTAATTACACTATCCTACATTATAATTATCAGTATAGTGGCTGGTATTAATGGAAGAGAAACTACCTGAAAAACTAATTGAAAACTTAGACCCCGACGAGAAAATCCTATACGCTGTTAAAAAGAAAATCGGGCTTGAAAAACCAAAATGGCTTGTAGTAACAAATAGAAGACTTATAGTCTTTGACGAGAAAATACTTGGAAGATATGAAATGAAAGCGATTCCATACGAGAGAGTAGAAAAAATACACCTACACATAGGGGCAATGGCATCAGAGTTTATAATAGAATTAGAAAAAGGCGAGAAGATAATACTTACATGGATGAATAGAGAAGAATCTAGAGAAGCAGTAAACGCTATTTACAATGCATTAAAATCACTGGCTGTAGAACCACCAGTCCTCGAAAAGAAAAAGGGTGTTGTAGGCGAAGACTGGATTTTACACAAATCAAAAGAACTACTCGTCAGATCAATAGGTCAGCAACGCCAATTACAAACATTAGAAATAGAATCGTTATTGAAGCAACTAGAAGAACTAAGAAATAAAGGTGTTCTCACAGAGGACGAATATAGGGAGAAGGTCAAGAAGATCTTAGAGAAGATATAACGAGGAAATCTACATGGAAGACAAAAGTATAGTTTCAATCAAGGGATTTAAAGTAAAATTGTTTAAACTAGGCGGTCTAGAGGTAGGTATAGCAATAGATGTAGGGCCTCGAATACTATACCTTGGACTAGTAGGTAGAGGAGAAAATATACTCGAGGTAGACCCGGAAACCGGAATGGAAACACCAGATGGATATTGGAGGTTGATAGGCGGGCATAGATTATGGATTGCACCAGAAGAATATCCTCGAACATATTCAATAGATGATAAACCAGTAAAAATCTCGATTGAAGAAAACTCAATAGTAGTTGAAGGACAACCAGAACGTGAAAACAACGTATTGAAGAGAATTAAGATAACGCCTGGCGCTACCAGTAATTCTCTACGAGTTATCCATGAAGTAGTAAACATTGGTAGATGGGAAGTGAAGTATGCTCCCTGGGCTATAACGGTTGTTAAACCAGGAGGTGTAGCTATTATACCAGTTAAACCCTTGAAGAGAGATAAACACGGTCTACAAGCAGATAGAGTTATATCTCTATGGCCATATACAACGTTGAGCGACCCTAGATTAAAATTTATAGACAACTATATCCTCGTACACCAAGACCTGGGCAATTACAATCCACTGAAAATCGGGGCTAGTGCTAATCCACCAATTATTGCATATTACATTGACAAATACTTGTTTATTAAAAAGACTGTGTTCGAGCAGGGTGAATACCCAGACCTTGGATCTAGTGTTGAAGTATACGTGTCGAGTAAATACCTTGAACTCGAAACACTAGCACCTCTCAAACTAGTTAAACCAGGAGGAATACATGTACATGTAGAAGAGTGGATTTTAATTGAAGTAGGGAGAATAGAGTTAACTACTAGTGTTTTAGATAGCATTCTAAATGAAATTTGTGGATAGCATTCTCTACTCTAATACATATTTTAACTTTACACCTCTGATATTAAACAGGTGATTAGAGAATTGGTGTTGCTCTCACCCCCAGGTACAAAGCTTCCTCTAATGGGTAATGAAGCTATTGCAAGAGGTGTTTTAGAGTCGGGGATAAGCGTTGTAACAGGCTATCCTGGTACTCCTTCAAGCGAGGTTATTATGACTCTACAAGAATACGCGGGAGAAGTAGACATATATGTTGAATGGGCTGTAAACGAGCGTGTTGCACTAGAAATCGCTATTGGAGCAGCTATTACAGGCGCTAGAGCAATGGCTACAATGAAAGCTCCTGGATTAAACGTTGCATCCGACCCACTGCTCTCAGCTGCCTATTCAGGTGTAGATGGCGGACTAGTAGTCTACGTTGCAGACGATCCAGGCCCCCATACAACCCAGACTGAACAAGATAGCAGGTGGTTTGGAGACCTCGCAAAGCTACCAGTTATATCGCCTTCTAATCCACAAGAAGCAAAAGACTACGTGAAAATAGCTGTTGAATTAAGTGAGGCATTAAACCTCCCTGTTATACTGAGAACTACTACTAGAGTCAGCCATGCAGTTGGAGACGTAGTATTCGGGGAAATCGAACAGCCCAGAAGGGCCCGGTGGTTTAAGAAAAACCCAGAGAGATTTGTAAGAGCTGGTATGTTGTGGAATTTAGAGAGGCATAAGTGGTTGAATAAACAGTTATCGATGGTTGAAGAAGTCTCAGAGAAATACAGGTTAAATAGAGTTGAGGGGGGTGGAGACCTCTGTATTGTAACAGAGGGCGCTGTATACAACTATGTCGCCGAGGCGGTGGCTGAGAAGAATATACCTGCAAAAATAGTTAAATTAGGTCTACTCTACCCATTCCCACGTAGATTTCTATTAAACAACATTAGAGAATGCAGAGAAATCCTTGTTGTTGAAGAACTAGACCCATACATAGAAGAGAAGTTGAAAACACTTCTATATGAATCAGGGTATTCAATACCAGTGAAGGGGAAGAGCACGGGACACATACCACTAGAAGGCGAACTAGATAAAGGCGTTGTACTGGAAGCTCTAGGCTATGAAAAACCACGTCAATGGATTAAACAAGAAAACGTGGCGAAGAGGCCTCCACCACTGTGTCCCGGGTGTCCTCATAGATTTACATTTCTCGCATTGAAACGCGCTATTATAAAGAAAGGGTTTAAACTAAGCGAAGTCCCCGTAATTGGAGATATTGGGTGTTATGCTCTAGCTGTTTACCAACCAATAGATATGTTGTGGACCGAGCACAGTATGGGAGCTAGTATTTCAATGGCTATGGGCATGAAAATAGCTGGTTTCAACAAGCCAGTTGTAGCTGTTATAGGTGATTCAACACTATTCCACGCTGGAATACAGTCGCTTATAGAAGCTATTAATAAACGCGTAGACCTACTTGTCCTAGTAGTAGACAATGAAGTAGTTGCTATGACGGGACACCAGTCGACGCCGGCGTGGCAGACGAGTGAAACTGGAAGATTGCTAAAACCAATAAACCTCGATAAACTAGTTGAATCATTAAATCCCGACTACTTAGCTATAGTAGACCCTTACAACTTTGAAGAAACCATGAAGACCATAGAAGAACTCCTCGATAAACCAGGCGTTAAAGTAGTTATTGCTAGACATCCCTGTGCTCTACTAGAAGCAAGAAAGAAGGGTGTTTCAAAGAGGTATTATGTTGATCCCAACGCGTGTACTGGTTGTAAAGCATGTCTTGTAACCACGGGGTGTCCAGCAATAATATTTGAAGAAGGTAAGGCTCACATAATACTCGAAGACTGTAATGGATGCGGGCTTTGTAGTAGATTCTGTACATTTAATGCTATAAAAGAGGTGGAGTAGAATGGAGGTTAAAAGAATACTCATTGCGTCCGTTGGCGGACAGGGTGGTTTAACACTAGCTAGAGTTATAGCTGAAGTGGCTGTTTTATCAGGGCTCTCGGTTAGAACTGGTGAAACACTTGGTATGGCTCAGAGGTATGGTAGTGTTGTAAGCTATGTGCAAATAGGTAGTAGAGTCTATACACCAAAATTCCTGCCTGGTGAGGCAGACTACTTAATCGGCTTGGAACTCGTAGAAACACTTAGAAATATACACTACTTGTCTAGTAGAGGAGTCGCAATTGTAGCAGATGAATACAGGCCTCCATACACTATGAGTTTTGAAAACCCGAAAGCAACACGCAATGATTTAATAGCGCGGTTGAAGTCCATACTCCCCTCAGCCATGATTATACCAGCGAGAAAAATAGCTGTTGAAGCCGGTAATCCACGTGCACTAAACATTGTATTATTGGGAGCATTCAACTCTATTGCTGGATTATTTGACCAGAACGTAGTCTACGAAGCTATAAAGAGAGTACTACCAAGAAAAGCCGTTGATACATCTATTAAAGCCTATGATATGGGATACGCGGTTGCAGAATCATTAAAGCATAGTATACCTATCTAGTTTTTCTTCTACTTGGTAATACCGTGATTGAACCCAAAACCATTGGTTTATAACCAGTGGTTTGGATAGTTTTGAATACCCTGCAAACACATATTTATTCTCGATGAAGAACACTCGATTCTCTGAAATAGTGATGAAGAGGCCTCGCTCCTGAATACTTCCGCAATGATTAGATGAAACCGTTTTTAAACACTGGGATATGGTATTACAATTGTAATACCTTGCAGAAGATCACTTGTTAAATCCATAGTGTGAAGTATTCCCCAAAAACCCCTTTTTTAAGTCAACTACGGCGATTTCACCAACGGTGCATGTAATGGCTGAAAACACAACGCCATCTATTAATGCATTGAACTCGTATTTCGAAAGAGAAATAGAAAACGTTAAAGAATACTATCTACCACTATTGTTACGTCTACTAGCAAAATGCAGTCACGCAGAGATAACTACTTGGATTAAAAAAGGAAGAGAGCTAATGAATAACAATGCATCATTACTAGAAAGATATATCATTGCAACCTCAATAAGAGAAAGAGTATTGAATTTAATACAAGAAGGATGCGTAGAGTAGAATCTCGAATTCCATCTCCAACTTTCTTTACCCACCATCTACCTATACTCTTTACATTAATTAGTCTTTCACTCTATGAGTCTAATCTAGCAAAGTAGGAGTTATACTTGCTATATTAATACAGAGTGAAATTCGAGGTGTAATTATGGAGGATAGAGAGTCTGGGATTTCCGAGTACTACACGAGAAAAACACTACTAACCCCCGAGTTACTATTAAGTAGCGGTTTTAACTACTATACTGGGAGATTAGATCAATTGATTGCATGGTTTCTAGTAGGTAAAAACAAACAATACATATATCACAGTGTCAACTGTGGAAGAAGCGAATCCTGTATTTCTATTTTCACAATTGAAAACAAAGTAAAACTATTAGTGGTAGATAGTAGTCTACTAGACTCCACTGATTTATGCAGTTCAATAATGAGTATTATTGACCAAGAAACCCCAAATATATTAGTAATTGATAAATCCATGGCTCCATCAATAGAAACATGTATTAAACACTACATTACAGGTCAAGGGATTTTAATTGATGTTATCCCCGTAGACACATCTGAATACATGGTTATATTCATAGAGAACATTACCAATATTGATTATGCACACTTCATGGCCGACTATCCAGGGAAGTGTAGAGCAACTCATGCACACTCATCTTACTACGTAGATGTAGTTATAGGTGGATTTAAAGCGCCCGACGGCATGGTTGTAGACTTCAATATTGTTAAGCGAATTGTAAAAGATGTTGTAAACGAATTTGACCATAAACTAGTTGTTAACAAGAAGTATGTTGTTGCAGTAAAGGATAGACATGTAAGAATATACTATGAAACAGTGGAGGGAATACACGACTATACACTCCCAATATCAGAAGTCAAAATACTAGATGAAGAACCAACTATTGAAAACATTACAAAATACATTGCCGAGGAGATCCTGAAGAGGATGCCAGGAAACGTAACATCAGTCGGAGTAATTCTACGTGAAGGAGTAGATAAAGGAGCTGTATATATTGCTAGAACTAAACCACTCTGGATGAAGAAACTAGAAGAAATACTTGTAAAATACTTAAACACCTAGCTCCTACTTTGACGCTTCAACTCGGGATTTAGGGGTTGAAAAGTGGATTCTAAAATAGTAATTCCAATAAGTGAAATATTCTACTCTATTCAGGGGGAAGGAGTTAATAGTGGAGTACCAGCTCTCTTCATAAGGGTATCTGGTTGCAACCTCAAGTGTGTATGGTGTGATACCAAGTACGCGTGGAGTAATGGTGAATTGTATACAGTAGAGGAATTGATTAATTTAATCCAGGAATTCAACGAGTTTTTAACTAGGCGAAGACACTTGGTTATTACTGGTGGAGAACCACTACTATGGCAGAAAGAGCTGTCAATACTACTAGGTATTCTAAAATCCAAATACACTGATTTATTCGTAGAAGTAGAAACAAATGGCACAATAAAACCAACAATAGAGTTTGACAATTACGTCTCCCAATACAATGTATCATTAAAACTAGGTAATTCCATGATACCTGAACGCGAGAGGCTCATACCAGAAGCTATAGAGTGGTTTAAAAAGAGTGGAAAAGCATACTTTAAATTCGTTGTTTTAAATGAAAAAGACGTTGAAGAAATACTTGGTCACCCACTACTCGCAGAGATTATTAGTAAACATAGAGATAGAGTGTTGTTTATGCCGCTTGCATCTACTAGAGAAGAATACATTGAACGAGCACCACTAGTTATAGAGTTATCTAAAAAGTATGGTGTTAGATTTTCCCCTAGAATACACATATGTATCTATAGTGGGAGACAGGGTGTTTAACAAGAAATTCAATCCACACATATAAACCTTTTTAGTTGAAATATAAAGCAAAACATAATTCTCTTAGATAATAATAGAATTGCTAATAGGCGATAGATATGAATGGATTAACGCCAGTTACGAATGAACCATGTAGAGTAATTGCAGTAGTCAGCGGGGGCCCGGATAGCATTTGCTACCTAGCTCTATGGCTTAGTAGAGGCTGTAATGCACACGTATTAACTTTTAACTATGGTCAAAAAGCACAGAAGGAAATAGAGATTGCTAAACAACTAGTAGTAAAACTAGATGAGTTGGCGAGAGAGAAAGGATGGGGTAGGATTATTGAACACAGAGTTGTCAACATGGAGTTTATGCGGGAATTGTGGAGGGGGACACAGTTAACAGATAGCACTGTGAAAATCGAAGAAAAATACACGCCAAGTGTTGTTGTCCCGATTAGAAACATTGTTATGCTTACTATTGCATCTGCCTATGCATACACTATTAGAGAATTAACTAATACAAAAACATTTGTTATATATGGAGCACAACTAAATGATGCTGTATACAATCCAGAAATAAGAGACTTCAACTACCCAGATTGCACTCCAGAATGCGTTTTATCTATTGAAACAGCTGTTAGAATGTGTCACTTTAGAAATATGCGAGACTTGGAATTATGGTCGCCGTCTCGAGAGTCTCTCACTAAACCCGAGCTCTTAGCGAAATGCTATGAGTTAATAGGCGACCTTATATATGACACGTGGAGTTGCTACCAAGAAGGAGACGTCCACTGTGGTCAATGCGAGAGCTGTCGTAATAGAGCAAGGAGTTTTAAAGAAGCTGGTTTAATAGATAAAACAAAGTATAGAGTTCCACTGCAATACTAAACCCTTGATTTTAATCACTGGAATAACTGTTTCTAACCACGTAGATACTGGTCCGCTCCTTATTAGCTTCAAATAGAAATAATTATAGTGGGTGTTTACTTGCAGGAGAATAAACCACTACGTGTTGGTGTATATCTGCCTAGCGAGCTAGCCGAGAAGCTCCACGAGTTGATGAAAGAACTAGAAATTGATAATTTCTCGAGAATTGTCCAAGAAGCGTTGAGACTATATATCTCTGAGCATGCCTGGAGAACAGGGGGTTTTGCAACAGGTGTTGTTGTAGTACTATATGATCATGAAATTGGACACGTAGATGAAGAACTAACCGATATACAACATGGTTTTCTAGATGTTATATCTGCATCAATACATATTCACCTAGATGAAAGAAACTGTATGTTGGTTATAGTGGTAAAAGGCAGTGTTGATTCAATTAAACAGTTTGTTGGAAGATTAGAGAGAGTACGTGGAGTAAAACTAGTTAGACCCTTCCTCGTCTCGTCTCTTGAAACAACTTCAAAGTAATTCAATTCTCTTAACACGCCGTGTTGCAATAATATCTGTTCCACAGATATCTCTAATTACAACGTCTCCTATTTCAACCGGGGCCTCTAGTTCTATTTTTGCTAGTTGCTCCATTATCCTCCATATACAGTCCTTTGGTACTGGGCTCCGTGTAACAACCGATACTGTTGGCATATCACCGTTTTTTACTCTTACAACACTCATTACGTGTCTGCGTGGTTCTAGTACTTCTTGTTTAGCATATTCTACTCCTCTTGGACACTGATTTCCATATACTTGTATCTCTCTATCTTTCACAATAACTCTCAGTGTACAACTAGCTGGACACATTATACAGTAGAGTTCAAGCTCCTTCATTGTCTAGGAGTCACCTGTATTGTTATTTTATCATCACTGCTCATTTTCTTGAAGTGTTCTGGTTTAAGCTTTATTCTAATCATTTCAGATGGTCTTACACCATAACTGAATACTCTATAGTTTACCTCTGGTATTTCTATATACACGTTTTTCTCGGGTTGTGAAACTCTAGCATATAATACTACTTCTCTCTTTCCACTGATGTAGTGTGGTACGATGAGACGTATATTCCTCCCCTTAACAACTCTAATCCACTTCTCACTTGGTAATCCATTATTCTCGACGAATTTGTGTGCACCTTCTCCGGCTCTCTCACCTTGTTCAACAGCATAGTCGACTAAATCGTTTATTACAAGGGCGTTTCCAGCAACAAATATACCTGGTTTACTAGTCTCTAAGTATTCGTTTACTACAGGACCCCCTGTTGCCGGGTCTATGACAACACCTATTTTCTCGAGTAGGTCTATGTTTGGTCTTAAACCAGCTGACACGATAACAGTGTCACATGGTATTTCAAACTCTGTCCCCGGTATGATCTTCAAGTTCTCGTCTACTTTTGCAACAATGACTTTCTCTACTCTCTTTTTACCAATAATTTTTACAACTGTGTGTCCTAGGAGGAGGGGTATATCGTAGTCTCTTAGACACTGTACTACATTTCTCATTAATCCACCTGGATATGGTAGTATTTCTACTACTGCTTTAACTCTAGCTCCTTCTAGTGCAAACCTTCTAGCCATAATTAATCCTACATCTCCAGATCCAATTACTACTACTTCTCTACCCGGGAGAACTCCAAATATATCCATTAGTGTCTGGGCCTCGCCAGCTGTATATACACCGTCTACTCGGTCTCCATAAACACCTATTTCAAATATGTGTCTTTCCCGTGCGCCAGTAGCATAGATAATTGTCTCTGCGTGTACTTCTAAGACTCCACTTGGCGATATGACGTTTACTACTTTGTCATTGTAGTCAATGTATTCAATACTGTGTACATACGTTTTCGTCAAATACTCTGTTTTCGACTCTACTAGCTTGTCTAAAAGCCTTGTAATAAACTCTGTACCAGTTAAATCTTGTTTATAATAGTGTATTCCAAATCCCGGGTGGATGCATTGTAGTGGAATACCGCCAAGTACATCGCGGTTTTCAATGAGGAGTGTTTTCAATCCTTTCTCTCTTGTTTTTATAGCTCCTGCTATTCCAGCTGGTCCTCCACCAATAACTACTGTATCATAGTAGAGAGTTTTCAATGCACACTCACCTTTTCCCTCCATAGTTTTTTAACATCTCCAATACCATATGGTGAGTGTTTAACTACTACTTCTTGTAGCGGTATGCCTAACTCCATGGATATAATGTTTGCAACCCGCCACCTGCAAAATGAACCCTGACACCTGCCGAAACCAGTGTATACTCTGAATTTTACACCGTCAACTGTAACTCTCGCTCCAATTTTCTTTATTCTCTCAATAGCTTCCAAAACCTCTGCTTTAGAAACCATTTTACAATAACATATTATCTCTCCGTAATTAGGATTGGATTTAACCAGTTCGTCTATTTCATCAAGTCTTTTGTTTTTAATTCTAGTGATATCTCTTCTATATGGATTCCATTTTTGTTTCTCAACGAGTTTTACATCGTATGTTTCTCTAATCAAGTCTAATACGTATTCCGCTATGGCTGGTGCTGCTGTTAATCCAGGTGATCTTATTCCAGCAACGTTTACAAATCCCCATGGATCACTATATGCCTTGATCAACCAGTGCCCACCCGGGGGTTCTGGTCTAACACCCGCGAAAACCCTAATTACACGGTTTTTAGGAGGCGGGTTTTTCAGTATTCTCGCGGCTTCTCTATATATGTATTCAATACCCTCTCTACTAGTCGAGGTGTCTTCTTTGAATTCGTATGGCATGTCTTCGGCTGTTGGCCCTATCATTAGATTTCCGTGAACAGTAGTAATAGCATATACACCTTTCGTCTTGGGTGTTGGAGTTGTATGGAGGATTATTCGGGGTTTTGATTCTACTGTTTCATCGAATAATATGTATTCTCCTTTTCTAGGAGTGATTTTGAATTCTGGCTCAACCCCCGCCATATGTGATATAGTGTCTGCATGGAGGCCGGCCGCGTTCACTACAATATCTGCTTGTATAAACCCCTTGTTTGTTTCAACACCTAGAACTCTCCCACTCGAAATCCTTATATTTCTAACTTCTGTTTCAACAAGTAGTTTTACACCGTTGTCAACAGCGTTCTCGATTATTGCTGGTACTGCTTCGAATGGAGAGATCAATCCTGCTGTTGGAGCATATAGTGCTCCCTCTACACCTGGATTTACAGCTGGCTCAATTACTTGTACTTCGTTTTTATCTAGTATTCTCACACCTGGAACGCCATTTCTCGAAGCGTATTCAAGGTATTTACGTGCTTCTTTTTCCTCAGCGGTGTTCGTATAGAGCATTAACTCGCCCGGCCATGTTGACAGTATTGATAATTCTCTTACCCATTGCCTCCAAAGCATATTTCCTCTAACACAGAGCTTTGCTCTTAATGGATGTTGATCGGGGTCTTCTTCATGACCTGGATGTATTATTGAGGTATTTGCTTTACTTACACCCCAGCCAACATCAGGTTCTCTCTCTAGGACTATGACTTCTAGCCCCTGATACCTTGACAACACGCGTGCTATAGAAGCCCCTACAACTCCACTACCAATAATCACTATTTTCAATACACTCAAAAACAACACCTAATCCTTAGTGTCAATTAAAGAAGTTAGAGGGGTAAAATACGGGAAAAATAGATTCTAGATTAATTCCTAGCTATCTACTTTTTTCTTGTGAGTTGCAGTAACAGTGCTATTGCTAAAACGAGTGCTACTACTCCTACTATGCCAGTCGTGGTATAATCGGGCACTAGTAACGTTTTCGTCTCTGTTTCAGTTTGATTTATAGTTACTGGTATTAATGAGTACAGAGTCTCTCTCGCCGTGGATACAATGGTTTGTATAGTTGTTTTTGTTTCAATACTGGTTTGAATCAACGTAATCGTCTCTGTCAATGATACCGTCTTCTCTACTAATTGCGTAGTTGTCGCTGTTAATGTCTTGGTTTCAGTAGTGGTTACCGTTGTAGTCTGAGTTGTAGTTGATGTAATAGTCGTTGTTGTCGGAGGCTGAGTAACAGTAACAGTTGTTGTTAATGTCTTGGTTTCAGTAGTAGTAACTGTAACAGTTGTTGGAGTAGTCGGAACAGTTGTTCCAGGTATGGTGGTTGGAGTAGTAGGAGTTGTAGGTGTAGTTGGAGTAGTAGTCTCTGGTGGAGGTGGAATAGGCTCTGGGTTCTGGCTCTCCGGATAGTTGCCTGATAGATAATATGCAACTAGATTGTCGCCTTCAACAGTTAATATCACTATTCTACCAGGGCTACCACTAGGGAGAACAACTATGTTTACTGGTATTACACTAACTCCGCTTTTGTAAATAGGTATTACGTATTTTCCAAGTAGACTACTCGTCTCATTGTAGAAAACTAGGTGGATATTATAGTTGCCTGTTGAAAGGTCTTTCACACCGTAGACTATGGGGAATAATCTACTACTAGAGTCGTATGCTACTCTGACATAAGCAGAGTTTTTATCGGCTACTGGTACTAGCCCAGTATTGACTCCATCAATACCAATAAGAGTAGTGTTTACATAGCCACGCGCACTATAAGCAAGCAACCACTTACTACTACCACCAGCAATCCATGAATAATAAGTAGTGTCATTACCATAATCAAACAGTGTATTCCTTGATACATCGCCTGTGGAGAGGTCTACGACTGCATATGCTATTGAAGAAGCCGTGTCGTTGTAAACTATGAGTGCTCTACCACCACTAGCTAGTAGACTAGAATGCATTGGATACACGTTGTTATAAGAGTAGTAAGTATTATTAGAGACGTAAGTTGTTGGTGATGGACCTTGATCACCAGTTCTATTATCCACTGGCATCCTATTAATTGATATACTACCCCCTGCTACACTACCCATCCATAATTCAATGTCGTATCCAGTTGTATCAGTGTAATTTCTTGCTACCACTATAAACTTCTTTGTAACCGGATCAAATAGCACACCACTCAATACATCTATTCCGACAGCAATGCCAATATGATCAGATGATGGAGCTTTTGTACTTAAATTCAATGGGTATCCACTACTCGGTATTCTAGTTGTGAGGTTGGAGGCAATAGCATAAGTGTAAGTCAACTGGTTGCGGTGGTAGACAACAATCCAATAGCAATCACTAGTTTCACAATACCAAGTTGTATGTGGATGGTATTGAAATGTTCCATTAAATAAGTAGTAGAACTGCCTTATACTCTCATTGTATGGTATTGATTGATTGGGGTCTATAGGGATGTAAGTATATAATACTATACTGGAGCGTGGTGAGCCAGCACCTATTACTGTGCTATACTGTGTCCATGTTACTAGGAAGCCCGTGTTGTTTGCTGCTAGTGATAGCATTCCACGGAATACATTGGTTCTATTAACTAGATTGTATTGAACTGCTACATCACTAAGATTAACTCTTCTCACAATATTACCGTATTTATCTAGTATTACAACCCATAAGTGGTAGGTATTGTGCTCTGAAAACGCCACTCCAACGTAGTTTCCATCTGGAGTTACAGCTATTTTAACACCCCACGAGGTATCGTATGCTATTGGTGTACTTGCTACTACTACTCTCTTTAAAATAGGTGGTTTTTCTCTTTCAACGGGGTATTCAATGTATAGACTCCATTTTTCAGGGTCGAAGTCGTTGTCTGTGTAGTCTTTTATATTTGCATATCCATTTTCAACCATCCACTTGTTTATATTTAGTAGGTTTGTTGCGTCGAGTCTTACATATACTACTGCTATTACTCTGCCATAGGGGTCTACTCCCCTGGATTTATCAATGTCTAAGTAGACTACTCCTCCATGCTGTGCTATTATATATGTTAGTGCTTGTTTTGCTTCTTCGCCCTCAGTGGTGTTAACTGGTGGTGCTTCTATATCTGCTAGTCTAACAATACTTCTATATGAGCCATTAACAAGTACTGGTGGCGATATACGTATAGTGTCTCCATCTATTACCTCGGTTACAACTACTCTTGCATGTGGGAAGTCACTGTGTACTCCTATCGTGGTTTGAGCTGTGGAGGTTTGAATCGCCATAGAGGCTATTATTGTGAAAACCAGTATTAGTATGGATATAACTGTAGTTTTATTCATAACTAATACACCATGACTTGTTGATTATTTATTATCTAGAGTAGTATAAAAATAGATTTTATAATTAAAAAAGTATTTATATCAATGCCTATGTATTTTAATTGGGGGTTTAATGGATCCCTTATTACTCGTTGCCTCTGTAATCCTTGGAGTAATAATAGTACTACTCGTTTTAATACTGGTAATTTCATTTATGGCTGCTGGTAGATTAGCGAGCCCTCCAAGAAAGATCCTTAAGTGGACTCCAAAAGACCTTGGATTAGAATACGAAGATTTTACATTTAAGACACGTGATGGAGTTGAATTAAAGGGCTGGTTGGTTAAGGGTGGTGATAAAGCAGTAGTATTAATACACGGGTATACTTCTAGCAAGTGGGATGAAGACTATATGAAGCCCGCTCTCGAAACACTTGGAAAAGCTGGTTTTACAGTATTGGCGGTGGATATGAGGGCTCATGGTGAGAGTAGTGGTAGTGTTACAACACTTGGTTATAAAGAGTCTGATGACGTTGTAGACATGGTAAACCTTCTCAGAGAAAAGGGGTTTAGAAAAATAGCTGTCTACGGTTTCTCTATGGGTGGAGCTATTTCAATTATGACTGCTAGTAAAACAAGCGTTGATGCTGTAATACTTGATAGTCCATATGTAGATGTAAAAGCTTCTGGTAGAAGATGGATTAATAGAGTAAGAGGCCCAATGGGGGGCCCTTCTGAGAATTAGCTATCCATTGATAATGAAGTTTACAGCGTCTAAAACACGTGTTAACCCCGATGATCTCGTAATGTATAAGTATGCAGAGAAAGTTAAAGCACCTGTACTACTCATAGCGCCAACCAAAGACGACTTAATATCTCTCGAAGAATATAAAGCACTATATGAAGCATTAAAGAAGTCTTCACTAAGCGTAGAAGCATGGTTTGTTGACACAAGACACGTGGGTGCTTGGAAGGATTACAGTGTAGAATACAAAACGAGACTCATAGACTTCCTATCTAAGTATATGTAGAGGGGTGGTTTAAATGAAACACCTAGTTTTAATTGGACTACTAGTTCTATTTTATTTCACAGCGAATTACATGTATGCAGCTGTTGTTAAATCAATGTGGCAAGAGGGAGTTATACCGGGCGCCGAACACGAATACGAAGCTATTGCCGGATTATGGTTTGTCACAATACCGAGTATTATAGCTATAATTCTCTCTATACCAATGGGTGTACTTGCAGATAAACTTGGAAAAACAAAAATCCTAGTTGTAACAGGATTGTTAATGTCTATTGGATTATTCCTAGTTGGTGCCTCGCAAGGATTAGCCATGCTGAGCCTAGGTTTTGCATTATTCGCTATTGGAATGCAGGGCATATATCCAGCTGTAATGGGTATAATAGCAGATACTACACCCGAAGAACGTAGAGGTACTGGATACGCCATATACTATGCTTGTACAGTAATAGGTTATCCACTAGGATTAATAGTAGGCTTACTACTAGCTTGGAGAACGGGGTATACTGGACTAGGTGCCCTCGTATTAGTCTTTACATTTCTAGTATTTACACCACTTGAAAAAATCTACAAGACTCTACCAAGTAAGAGAGTAGAGGGTGGAGAGTATAAGGCAAAAGTGGCTTTAAAGACTATTACTACACCTGCTATTGTAGCGCTATTTGTATTGATCTTCTTCTGGGGAATACCATGGGGGGCAATTACAAGATATGCAGTTAACTTCTTAATGGATGCATGGGGCGTTAGCAAGGGAACGGCGACAATAATACTGACGCTGTCTTCTATATCGATAATAATTGGCCATATTATGGGTGGAATACTCGCAGATCGTAGAGTGAAAAAGGGAGATATACTTGGAAGAGTAAAAATCAGTATACTGGGTGTTACCATCGGTATCTTGGTAATGCTATCATTTGTTCTATATCCATATCCATTTGGAAGAGAAGAACTAGCAGTATTATTGCCACCAGCAATACTCGCACTAGCTGGAATGATGTTTACTACTCTAGCATACCCTAATATTAGTAGTGTACTCAGCGAGGTAACGAGACCAGAGTATAGATCAACAGTATTCGCCGTATTCAACATACTCAACAATCTTGGATGGGGTCTTGGCCCAACACTATATGGACTACTAAAAGACTATTACTATACATCATTGTCTCCGGGTCTTGCCCACCAAGAAGCCATAGCGACTGCCTCCAAATACTCGATTACAACTATTGTATTATTGTGGCTGATACCACTAGTTATATGGATATTATTATTGAAACTATATCTGAAAAGCCGTATTGTAGAGTCTAAGGGGTGAGGTATACGAGTACTAGTCAACCACTAATAATTGGACATAGAGGCTATTCAGCTAAATACCCTGAAAACACGATAGTATCATTCCTAGCGGCACTATACCATGGAGCAGACGGTGTAGAACTAGACGTCTGGTTGAGTAGCGACGGTATTCCAGTAGTTATACACGATGAATCAACGAAGAGGGTTTCAGGTGTAGACTTACTCGTTAAAAAGAATAGTCTCTTAGAACTTAGAAAAGCATATCTTGGAATGGGCCAGGTTATACCGACACTTGAAGAAGTATTTACAGCTCTACCGAGAAATAAACTAGTACTAGTTGAAGTAAAAGACTTAGACGCGGTTGAAAGCATTGTTGAATTAATTAAGAAGTATAATAGACTAGAATCCACAGTACTCATAAGCTTTATACCAGAAGTATTGGTTAAAGCACGCGGATTATCCAGCGAGTTAAAAATAGGATTAAATATTGACAGCATGGAGAAGGCGCAGTGGGGTTGGAGTAAACATGGAGAGTTAAAACTATACTCTATCAACCCGCCTATTGAAGGATTAAAAATGTTTAGATTCTTCGCCGGGATGTATTTGAAACAAGCTAGAAACGCTGGTTTAAAGATCTACCTGTGGACTGTAAACGACCCACGTGACGCTAAAGAATGGAGTAGTAGTGTAGATGGAATTATTACTGACAATGTTGAAGAAATAGTTAAAGCTCTACGAGGCTAGATCTTTTCTTTTTCAACTACTCCCTCTCTATATACTTTCTTATACGGGATTAATGGAGCAAAGTTACCGGTTATTTCATCTACTGTTTTTAAGTCCAGGTCTTCTGCAACACGATATTCCTCTACAGCTGACTTCAAAATACTAGAGTGTATACCAGTTACTAGTGAATAGTATTCGAGGCCTTTCTCGGGGTTTCTCCTGTATTCTTCGATTGAACTGAGATAAATTGATGCAATGGTGTGTCTTGTTCTCTCATCTAGTTTATTTGAAATAGCTAGAGTGCAACAAAAGTGAATGTCGATATCGCTTGGTGTAATAATGGGTTTAAACCCCTTGGATTCTAGTTCTAGGTATACTGGGTGCCATGTAACAACATAGCCTCTATTATTCTTCTTTTTCAACAATGCATAGGGGTCGTCATAGTAGACTGTTTTACTAGCTGGAATTAACTCCTCTGTAATCAATAAGTGTCTTGTGTAATCCATTGTTGTAATCATACTCGAGTATATGGGGCCTTCACCGCCGAGAGATAGCACTCTAAATCCCCCCTTTAACCCGGCTAGTATAATGGTGTAGTTTCTATATGCAGGGTATAGGTATAGCTGGCTTGGTAGTGGTGATAATGCAATATCTATTAATCCTTCTCCAAGAGCTCTTGTAAGTTTTAATCCGTCTCTAAATGGAGTGATTTCTACTCTAAAACCCTTTCTCTCTAGTTTTTTAACGAGGCTTTGTAGGAATAAATATTCACTAGAGTAAACTATGCCTAGCCTCAATATCTTTTCATTGAAGACTATATTCTTTTCTGTAATACCTGGGGGTATATAAATCAGCTTGTTCCTGCCAACAACAACTCTATTAATCAATCCCTCTTTTTCAAGCTCGGAGAGGATTTCGGATACTCTACTCTTAGATACGCCTAGTGCTCTATGTATGTAAGACTGTGGAATATACGAGCCCTGATGTAAACTAAGTAGCTCGAGAATTTTTTCTCTTAGTTTACTCTTCATCTAGCTCACTGTGAAATATTTTTAAAGTTTACGGATTATTAAACATTTATGGATTACCGAACAAGTGTTCGGTGTTCAAAATGAAGAGAATATATACGCTTATACAGCTATGTTTATTGGCGTCTATGTATATAGTACCATATACTCTACTTGCTGGAACAAGTGGAATAGAGTTGTTTACATATTGGACTCTAACTACTCTACTCTCTGGTGTTATCGCTATTCTATATCTAGCTAAAAGAGGTGAGAAAGAGTGAAAATAGAGTTTCTCGCTATTCTAGCTCTCTATGTATTTGGAGGAACAATACTAGCAGTATTTTCAAAGAGGTTTTTCCAGAAAAACATACGCGACTACTATGTGGGAGGTAGTAGGCTAGGCCCATTATTAACGGCTGGTACTTATGCTGCAACTACTTATAGTGCATTTATGATGATTGGTCTTGTTGGATTAACGTATGCAACTGGTGTTGGAGCTTTAGGGTTTGAACTACTATATCTGGCTGCAACAGTATTTCTATTGTCTACTATAGGGTATGAAGCATGGAGAATGTCAAAGAAGTATAATTGGATAGCTCCCTCGCAAATGCTGGGTGATCTATATGGTAGTAGAAGCCTCAGTATACTAGTCTCTATTATATACTTGTTTGCAATGCTTCCATATCTCGCCGCGCAGATTCAAGGATTGAAAGCAATGTTTAATTATGGTGGTTTAAGCGAAGAATTGGCTCTGCTAATTTCTTCTATACTGGTATACCTATGGATTGTAATAGCTGGATTGTGGAGTGTGGCTTTAACCGATGTATACCAGGGTTTAATAATGCTTATTAGTGGACTCGCCTATTTCGCATGGATCATACTGGTGTTTACTCCATCAACAGGTTTTTCTCTAAACGAGGTCTTCAGGGTGCTCGGTGAAAAAGGATATCTTGGATTAACGGGTTTCTGGTCTCTACCAGTATTTCTAGCCTATACTATACCATGGATGTTCTTCGCCGTGACAAATCCACAAGTTGTTGTTAGACTCTATATGCCTAGAGATGAAAAAGCATATAGGAGGGGTGTATTCTACTTCTTTGTCTATGGCTTCCTCTATACATTAATAGTTGTAGTGGTGGGTTTAATTGCAAGAGGGCTGGCAATACTTGGTTTTATACCAGGCGATCTACCGAGAGACTCTGTAACCCCATGGTTAATTAATAGAATACATCCACTGCTTGGTTCACTAATAGCTATATCTGTAATTGCAGCTGCTATTTCAACAGCAAACAGTATTGTATTAGCAATATCTGGCAGTATACTGGCTTCTACTAATAAACAAAATGGTTTGACAATAGCGAGAATAATAGACGCCATGCTAGTAGTAGCGGCAACCCTTATAGCTAGAGCAAATATAGGGTTTATAGTTGACTTATCAGTACTTACTAGTGTTATACTCCTCCCATTAGCACCTGTAACAATAGCGGGATTATACTTTAACGTGAAAAACAAGTACGCTAAAACCTCTGCAATAATAGGTATAGTTATCGGAGTATCTATTGCAACCTACTACGCCTATACACTTGGACCAAGAAGAGCATTTATAGAACGAGTATTTGACCTACCAATCTCACTACTAGTTCTAGTGTCTTCAACAATCATATTGGTGACCGGGGTGCTAATTGGAAAGAAGTTAACACCATGTTTTAAACAATGAAAAATATTCAATTAAAAACACGTAGATAGATTATTTCAGAGGAGGGAAATAATTAAAAGAGAAAAGAGTATTGTGTATTTGTTTTACAGAAACAATCTATTCTATTTTATAGTCTTCAAGTACTTCTGGTAATCCTTTCTTCTTTGTATACCATTTGTTTAGTAGTCTATGTAGTACTATTAGAAGAACAGCACCTATCAATACTAGTATTATTCCAGCATATGGAGTAGGTGTTATTGACAGCCAAATTGCTAGTGTAACGTATAGTATTAATGAAACAAACGCGGCTAGTGTTCCATATGGTATTTGTGTCTTTACGTGGTCTATGTGGTCACAACCACTAAACATCGAGGACATAATAGTTGTATCGCTTATTGGTGACACGTGGTCGCCGTATATACCACCACCGAAAACCGCTCCAATACTAGCAGCTGTAACTATATATGCTAGTTCAACACTACCGGTTTGAACCAGTGCAGCAATCCACGCTAGGGGTACAGATAGCGGCATCATTATTCCAAAAGTACCCCAACTAGTACCAGTTGTATAAGCTATAAACATTGATACAAGGAAGACTACTAGTGGAATCCAGTATACTGGTATCATTGTAACAGTTCTCGCTATTATATAGTCGGCAGTTCCTACTTCACTAACAGCTGTTTTAATAGTCCAGGCTAGGAGTAGAATAGCGTTTGCAAGAGTCATTAAGTAAAAGCCTTTTATAGTAGCATCCATAGCTTCTTTAAAGCGGAGGGCCCTGGTCCCTAATGCTCCAATTAAAGCTATGAGATAGGCTATGAAACTACCCCATAGTAGAGGAGTCGATGGATCTGCATGGGATAACGCGTCTATTAAACTCGCCTGATACCACTCAGAAACCACTTTATTTTCAACTAGTGCTTGTCCACCTGTATACCATAAACCAATGAGGGTTACAGCTATTAGTGCAAAGACAGAGAGAGCAAACAACCACCATGGAGCTCTCTTCTCTGTCTTTGGTTCTCCAATAATAGTCTCTGTTGGCATTAGTGGAACTGCTCCATCTCTCAAGACCTTCCCGGTTTTCACAGCTCGTAGTTCAGCCTCTAGCATTGGACCAAAATGCCTCCTTGTTATAACCACGAGGAAGACTAGTAGTAATGCTAGGAAGGAGTAGAAGTGGTATGGTAGTCCTCTAAACCACAATCCATAGGGTCCTATTTCTGGTGCAGTACTTATTACTCCCTCTTCTACTTTGGCATTGATTGCTTCCAGAGCGTCTTGGATAGTACTTACCTCCATTCCAATCCATGTTGATACAAACATTATTCCTGCTACTGGTGCAGCTGTTGAGTCTACGATATAACTAAGTAATTCTCTACTAACTCTAGCTTTGTCTGTGAGAGTTCTCATAGTGTTTCCAACTATTACAGTATTGGAATAGTCGTCAAAGAAAACTAATACACCGAGAATTGATGCTATGAGCGATGCTCCTCTAGAAGACTTCACCTTCTTAATCAATACTTCTGCTATACTATGCATTGCACCCGAGACATATAGTACTCCCACAAAAGCTCCTATTACGAAGTCGAATAATAGTATTGTGGCATTCCATGAATCAGTAATGTTTCCAACAATCCACTCAAAAGTCTTTATTGTACCAGCTATGGGGTTGTATGCTGTGTACATTAATGCAGCTATCCATACACCTAGGAATAGTGAGGGGAGAACCTGGTCTGTAATCATTGATAGTGTTATTGCTATTAATGGTGGTAGTAGTGGGAATGTATAGTATCCAAATCTCTCTACATCGTATGCCATTAATCCAATTAATAGAATTATTGCTACTACGAGTATTTTCAAATAGCGGGTTTTATTGACGCTCATGGTTTATACCCTATTATAATAGAGAGTCTAGAATATATATACTTTGATGTTGAAAAACAAAACGTGTCAATTGAGAGGGAGGTTAGTATAGTTCTCTATTTATGAATTTAACCAGTGCCATTAATGTGGCATAGTAGCTAAGTACCCAGCGATCACAAACCCTCTTTGTGAGTAGTCCTATAAACCCCTCTCTATCACCAATTCCTCTAACATTAAACAATGCTTCAACTGCTTCTTCTAGTTCTCTATAGACGCCGTTAACTATTCCTTTATACATACTTTTCGGTATTGGGAATGATGGTGAAAACCCTAGAGAGTGATCTCCGTTTTTCGAGACGATATAGGCGGCTTCAACATCGAATGGCTCGTTGTCTATTAATACAAAACCCGCTTCTATGCCAACGCCAAAATCGCATTCTCCATCCATGCTTAGCAATGCTCTCTTCCTAGCACCCTCTATTATTTCATGTAGACAGATTGGCTGGAGTGGTAGACCAGTATTAACTCTTTTTGCTTTAATTTCTACTACTCTATAATACTTTGAAAACGCTTCTATTACACCACGTATTTTAGCTGGGTTTTGAGATCCAATGCATACAGTGATTTCTCTCTGCGTCTCGTTCATTTCAAACCACTTTTATTAGTCTTAACAATATCTATTGATTTCTAGTATAACCAATGTGTTTAAATTTAAAATGGTGAGAGTAGTGGTTGACGGATTGAGTACACTAGTATACTGGTTTATTGGTGTAGTTGCCACGCTTTTGGGGTCTATGAGTGGACTTGGTGGTGGTTTTCTCAGCGTCCCGTTATTATATTATATAGGAGTGTCGATGCCGGTGGCTGTAGCGACATCTAAATTCATGGTTTTCATTAACTCTATTATTAGTACTTATCGATACATTGAGAAAATAAAGCTCCCTTTAAACCTATACATAGCCGTGGTTACACCAATGATTATAACAGCGTATCTGGGTGCTTTCCTAGTCGCCATTCTACCGGTAAACACATTGTCTACTATTATAGGTTTAATACTGTTTGTAGCTGCTCTTAGAATGCTATTCCAGAGAAATAATACGAGTAGATCAACCAGTCTAAGACAGGGTTTACCTATGTATATACACAGTGCCTTCTCAGGAGCACTTGCAGGCCTTGTTGCAGGTATTTCGGGTCTTGGCGGAGGCGTAGTCAATGTACCAGTCTTTATATACGTACTTGGTTTAGACCCACACCTCGCAGTTTCATTGTCTATGGCTTGTATGATACCTTCATCACTATCATCAGTAATTAGACACTTTGAAGACGGATTAATCGATTGGAGTATTGGAATACCCCTCAGTATTGGTGCATTGATCGGGGGGTGGACGGGTCCAAGAATAGCTCTACGTACGAGGAGAGAAAAACTAGTGGAGATTATTGGTGGAGTAATGATTATTGCAACACTCAGAATAATAATAGAATCAATAATTAAACTACTCTAAAAACAGTATTTAACCACAAATACCTCTCAATGGACACTTACTACACTTTCCACCAAGCATTTCCATAATTAATAATTCTTCATTTACTTCCTCGTTATTGCTATTTGAATCGTTATCTTCTTCTTTCACTTTAACCACCTCTATAACACTGTTATTATAGTAGGCGTTAATATACCCTTCAATACAATAGTCTAAGTAGAGAGTTTTGCGTGTAGAGTCATGACTAGAAAGAAAGCAGTTTTAGAGAGACTACTAGATGTTCTCCCGGGGTTTAAGGGATATAGGCAAAAAGAGTATTTGCGCGAAGATGATAGATTGATTAGAGAATACATTACAAAAATACTGAGTGATGCAGTGAGAAACATAGAGGACATTGTTTCAAAACTAGTAGAATATGATTATAAAACAGCAGAAATATACGATGAAATCCTCAGAGATTTAAGGCTAGTAACAGACAAGATTAGATGGGCCGAACACGGTTATACACCACACTTCTATATTACCAAGATACTTGAAGAAGACCTCGAGAAACTAAGAGAAGTCGACGGTGGACTAGTTGAATACGCTGAGAAGATACGTGGTTTCACCGAGAACTTGAAGAAAGATGTATTATTGAAAAACCCAGTTAGAGACAGAGCAGTTGAACTATTCGAGTTGATAAATGAATTCAAAAAGCAACTGGGAGAAAGAGAGAAAGTATTGAGGAATTGGATGCAGTAGTATTTATTGGTCTACAAGCATATATAGAGGTTAAGTGTGAGTATTCATGGTCCTAGATAAAATAGGTAGAGGTATTGGTAAGGGAACTAGTAAAATAAGTGGTTTTCAACCAAAATTCATTGAGTGGAAAGATGCAACACCCGAAGACATTGTTTGGAGATATCCAGACGAGGTTATACCATGGGGTAGTATAGTATTAGTTAAAGAATGGGAGAGAGTTGTATTCTATAGAGATGGAAAAGTATATGGGTTACTAGGGCCGGGTAGACACGTCCTAGACACTCAAAACATTCCGTTTCTCCAGGGACTAGTAGAGGGGATTTATGGAGAAAGCGTGTTTAGAGCTATATTAATATTTGTCAATATGAATCGTCTACAGGGTAGATTTGGAGGTAGAAGTCAAACCGTAGAAGTTATCCCTGTGAGTTTCCACGGTATATACTATTATAGAGTTGCAGACCCGGTACTATTCGTCAACAAGGTTGTAGGGCCGGATAATAGGTTTACGAGGAGTGAGCTAGACGAGTATATTAGAGGATACTTCTCGACGAAAATCATGTCTTTTATAAACGAGTCTAGTATTAGAGACCTGTATCAAAAAGCAAGCGAGGCAAGTAAGAAGGCAACAATGGTTTTGAGAAAAGCATTCGAGGAGATTGGATTAATGCTTGAAGACGTGGTGTTTGAAGGTATTGATGTTCCACCGGAATACAGGGAGAGAGTCTTCTGGATACTACAGGGAACAGCACCTGCATACCTAGTACAACAAGAAACAGCACGTAAATTCGCCGAGGCAATAAAAGAAACACAAGCAGGTGGAGCTGTACTAGGTGCTGGAATGGTTGCTATACCATACGCTCTCCAACCACCTCCACCAGGTGCTCAAATGGGGCAGGCCCAGATCGGGCAACCCTCTCTCGCTGGATACGTAGCTAGATGTCCCTATTGTGGTCAAGGCCCTATTCCCACAGGGGCAAAGTTCTGTCCGTTCTGTGGTAAACAGGTAAAGTGGTGTGTAAACAACCATGTTGTCCCAGTAGAAGCAAATTACTGCCCAGCCTGTGGAGTTAGAGTTCAATAGGTGCTTTAATGGAGAGTGGTATACAGGGTTATCGCTGTAGAAACTGTAGTGCTGCTCTACCAGTGACTGCTGATACTATAGCTGTAGGATGCCCTTATTGTGGAGAACTCAATATTATAAAGCCTGAATTAATGGGTAAACTGAGAATTGTTTTTCCATTGAGTGAAGAAGAAGTATTGAGGAGGCTTGAAGAGTCGAATAGGAATGAGTTAAACAATGTTTTTCAACGCTCTAATCTAGACTGGTTTGAACGTGTAATTGTCCCAATATACATAGTGGGCATCAAGGCCTCGCTTATATATAACGCGATAGTCGAAGTCTACTATAAAAAGTGCAGGCGTACAAGGGAAAATCGAGAAGAATGCTGGATTGAATCCATTAATGTTAGAGTTAACGGGGTGTATGGCCCTGTATACAATGAAATACCCGTGACTGCGAGACGCGGTGTTTCAATCTACTCTATACGTGCACTTACAGGTGAATTTATCGCGGAGAGACCTAGAGACCAGCCTTTAAACGAGGCCAGTATACCTAAAGGGTATTGGAGAGACCTACTCGCATTAGATGTAGATAGTAAGACTGCTATTAGTATTGCAGTAGATGAGTTTCTAGATGAAGAAAGAGAAAATGTAAAAAACTTTATTAAGAGAGAAGCAGAGTCTAGAGTTGCAATGCGGGGTAGAGTAGTCACCGGGTCTAGAATTACATGGTTGGTTTTAACACCCGTGGATGTAGAAGCACGGGTTTCAGACCCTATTGCTGTACCATTATACTATGCCGTCTTCAAAGACGAGAATGGCTTCTACAGAGTCTACATGGCTGGTTGGAGTGGGAAGGTATTGGTAATGGAGAAACCAGCCACTAAATTAGAGAGAGGGTTGTGGTTTACTAGTGGAATCACTGCGTCAGGGTTGCTCGGCTGGCTGGCCTCGATTACAGATCCCTTGAATCCATATGGATTACTCATATTGGTGGGGGCTATTGGTTTAGCTATATATGTGTCTTACTATACAGCCCGTAAAGCCATTACTCCCATGAAGACTATTGTTAAAACAATTCTTTCTAAGGCCCCTAGGAGACCAGGCTAGAGGCGAGTTAAATGAGTGGGGAAACCACTAGGGCTAAGTGTCCATATTGCTCGGCTGAATTCGAAGTTCCCAGTATACTTGTTTTTACTACGTGTCCATATTGTGGTACAACGTTTAAACTAGGTAAACCACTCGAGTCCATTGAACACTATGTCTTCAAGTTGAAGTATGATTCAAACCAGGTATTCGAGTATTTAAAGAGGTTTGTATCGATTCAACCCGGAGTACCTATAGACGTGAAATATGCAATGAGTTATCTCAAGAGCACATTGTACTATGTTCCCATGTATATATACGAGGTCGTAGTGGAAACTCCGTGTTTGACCTCTAGGATATTAGATGGCCAAGAACACCTAGAAGCAGACGTCCTCGGAGGCCAGGAAACAGGCTTTGAAGTAATACCAGGTGTAAACAACTATCCTTTTCCAATACCGAGAGACTATTCATTTCCAGCCCAGACAAGAGAGTATTTCAAGCCAAAAATAATGAAGGAGGCCGTCTACCTCCAGCCCGAGTTAAATCCATATGAATTATTGAAAACAATTGTAAAACCATATCTTAATAGAGCTATAAGCGAGGCTGAACTAGCCTGTCCTGGAAACTATGAAGTTGTTAATAAATCGAGTTTTAAGGGTGTTGCCCACTACCCCTTCTGGCTGGTAGAATACGAGTATAATGGAGAGACTTTTAAGGGCGTGGTTGACGGGGCTGATGGAACAATAGTTTACCTTGAATACCCTCTCGCCAAGGGTAAGAGAGTAAAGTACTTGGCAGTAGGGGCAGAAATGTTTATTAGGGTCTGCTAGGGTTTTTTATTGTTGGTTGGGGTGATGGGAGCGTTGCTCCAAGCCCCGCGGGGATAAACGTAGATGGGAGCCCCGTGCCGTTGGGCTCGACCGCCACCCATGAACCCACAGCGGTCTCCAAAGCCCTGTGGGCGAGGTGGAAGTCCCTAGAGGCAACCCCAAAAAACCCTAAAACAAAAAGAATGACCCTCTAGGGACAAACGGTCATTGGGGCAGTCTTGTCTGGTTTATTTGCACGAGCGATCTCTACATTCTACGGCCTTGTATTACAAAACCCCTTGTTAATGGGCGTATTGGCGTATAGTGGAGGTTTATACGTGTTTCTCTCTAGGTTTCTCGGTGGAAAAGGAGTTTACAGGTATGATCCAAGAGAAGAAGGTGTTTTTGCACCGCCTAGATAGAAACCTACACTTCTTCTACTTCCAAGCCCAGTATTCTACCCATAATTGTTAATTCACTAGTATAGTCTCCAATAAGTAGAGCATAGTGATTACCCATGGGTTTTTTAATTAACTCCCATGGATTCCCCGTTTTTACTCTAATTTGTGTTCTACACCATTTTCCACTATACTCGGCTTCCCCTATTACTCCACTAATTACTCGTAGTTTGTTTAATCCCGGGTCTACTCTGAATAAAGTTGCTTTTTCTCCAACTGGATAATCCACTCTAACTCCAACACTTAAATCCGACTCGAAATGCGTGTTGAGAGTGTAGGGCCCTATGAGCGGTGCTGTACAGTGGGCAATATGGATGCTGTCTTCGTCGATAAAGGCTATATTGCCCATGAATACTGGTTTACTTGTTAGCCATGTACCCATAGCCATAGAGATTAATAATGGTATATCTCCTTCACAAGAGGCTGGAAATCCCCTTGTATTCAATAGTGATAGTGCTAGACAAGCTGTTATCCCCGTAGACTTTATTAGATCAAAACACTTTATTGAAACCCCGTCTAGAGAATAATTCTCGATAATTGCTTCTATGGCTTTATATATTTTTAAAGCATCTCGAATGCTACCTACGTCTACGTAAATACTCTTCGCGGAGCCAGCTATCTTCAAGGGGAGGTCATCTTCTACCTTTACACCTTGGTATTCTTCAACTAATTCTTCTAGTGGGACATAGATTAGTTTGGCTCCGAGCTTGGACTCTAAGTAGCCGGGTTCTAGTCTACTATAGACCAGCCACTCGCTAACACCACCAATCAATCCAAACCTCGCGTTTCTGAGTTTCTCTATTGCACTATAGACTCTGAGGGTTTTAGAAACAATACTTGTAATCGCTGTCTCATCATCGGCGATTTCAATGCTCACAATGTTTCCTATATTATTAGAGATAAGAGATATTGCTTCCAACGTGGCGGGTAGGCTATTATAGTATTTATGTGCAATGAGTACTAGGCTATTTGATCTCTCTGCGAGCTTAATAATCCCCTGTTCTGTTCCACCCGTGGCTACTATTACTATTCGTTGACTACAATGAGACAGCTGGTTGGCTTCTTCTGGAACCACGATGCCTTCTAGTTTAACCATACTACTATCTAGTCTCTCCACTATAGAACTCCATAATTTCAATCCAATATTCTTGCCCATAGTAGAAGTGACTAGTGCAAGACATGGTTTATTCAAGTTAAATACACCAATCTCTCTACTCTATACTCCTCTAGAATTATAAATATATCGCTGACTACAAACTCCTCTCGTTTTATTGATGTAGTTCTGTAAATATAACTAGTGTATTGTTGAAGAGGTTAACACGAGATTTAAACACAAATAGTTAAATGTGATGGTTAAATACTAAGCCTCCACTATATATTAGTATTGTATGGGGGAATACCATGAAATACAGTTTTGCAAGATATATTGTAGTATCTCTACTCGTATTAACTCTACTAGTCTCTATAATGCCGCCGGTAGTAACAGCTCTTGAATCACCAATTAAAACGCAGACCACGAGGAAAAAGATAGCTGTTGTCTACGATGTTGGTGGAAGAGGAGACCTTAGCTTCAACGACATGGCGTATCTTGGAGGTAAGAGAGCTGCGGAAGAATTCGGCCTTGAGCTAGTTGAAGTACAAAGTACAACCGAGGCAGACTACCTGCCAAACCTGAGGAACCTGGCTAAGACAGGAGAATACTTGGTGATCGTGGCAGTTGGATTTTTAATGACAGACGCTGTTGAAACCGTTGCTGATGAATACCCTGATCAATTCTTTGCAATAATCGACGGGTATGTCGATAAACCAAATGTATTGAGTGTTCTCTTCAAGGAACACGAGGGTAGCGCGCTAGTAGGAGCACTGGCTGCAATGATAGCCCACCACTATGGATACAAAGCTGTAGGCGTAGTATTGGGTATGGAGATACCAGTACTATACAAGTTTGAAGCTGGATACTACTGGGGTATAAGATACGGTGAGAAAGTATACCAGGAGAAAACAGGTAAAGAAATCACTCCACTTAGAATACTATACACATACACCGGTGCATTCAATGATCCAGCGAAAGGTAAAACAGCCACTCAATCACAATTAGAAATGGGTGCTGGATTAGTATACAATGTAGCGGGTGCTACCGGTCTAGGTATATTTGAAGCCATAGAGGAATACTGTAAGAGTAGAGGCAGGGATCAAGGCCCACCCTTCGCTATAGGTGTTGACGCTGATCAAGACTGGATTAAACCAGGCTACATCATAGCATCAATGATGAAGAGAGTCGACGTGGGCGTTTATACAGCTGTAAAGAGAGCACTAGACTATTATGCAGGTAAAATAACCAAGTATGGAGGCATACTAGAACTAGGACTAGCAGAAGGAGGCATTAGCGTCAGCACACTAGAAGACCTAGACACCTTCCTCCAAATAGCAATACAGGCTGGTAGACAAGTCAATAGAGATGAAATATACAATAAAGTAAAGGCGATGAGAGAATCCATACCATCATGGATTTGGGAAGAAGTCAATAAACTAGCAGAATTAATAAAGACGAATCCAGCCGGTGTAAGCATATATGGCTTGTCATTTAAAGACATAGCCGATAAAGTACCATATACTGCTGAAACAATAGGGCAGGTTAGAAGCACTCTTAAAGTAGGTGTTGAAATAGCTACAACACAAACTGTAACAGTTGGAACAGAGACACCGGCACAGCAACAAGACTATACAATGTACATTGTTTTAGGTGTAGTAATACTAGTATTAATCATAGTAGCAGTATTATTTACAACTAAGAGAAAGAAGTAGAATACAGTGATTTCTTTTTTCTCATAACGCTTTTTTAATCCTTGCTCTTCATTAAATACTCTAAAGACGTGGGGATAACATTGAACAGCCAATGCCCCAATAGTGATCCAGTAGTGGTAATGAAGAATATTGTAAAAGTCTACCCTGACGGTACAGTGGCACTGCAAGGCGTAGACTTCGAGTTGTGTAGAGGGGAGATACACGGTCTCCTTGGAGAAAACGGTGCTGGTAAATCAACACTAATGAAAATCCTTGCTGGATTGATAAAACCCACTAAGGGCGAGGTGGTAGTTAGAGGTCGACCAGTAAAATTCCATAGTCCAGCAGATGCTTTAAAACAAGGTATTGGTATAGTAATGCAGGGTTTATCTCTAGTACCAGTATTCACAGCATATGAAAATATAATCCTCGGTGCTAGACGGGTTAAACCAAGTAGAGGAGAAATAGAGAAGTTAATGCAGGAAACAGGTTTAATAGTGCCACTTGACACCCCCGTAGAAAACCTCTCGTTTGGTGTAAGACAGAAAATCGAGATTTTAAAAATGCTTGCTTTAAACGTAGACATATTAATTCTCGACGAGCCAACAACAAATCTATCTCCAACAGAGACCCGGGATCTATTTAAAACACTATTAAAGCTGAAAGAACAGGGTAAATCAATTGTATTAATAACTCACAAAATACGAGAAATCTACGAGGCAACTGATAGAGTCACAGTGCTTAGAAAGGGAAGATTGATTGGAACAGTTGAAACATCAAAAGTAACTCCTAGAGACCTCGCTAAAATGATGGTTGGACGCGAAGTAGAGTTATCTATTAACAAACCACCAAGTAAACCAGGTGAAACAGCCTTGAAAGTAGAGGATTTAGAAGTACTTGGAGATCTCGGAGTCCCAGCTGTAAGAGGTGTTTCATTCGAGGTTAGATATGGAGAGATCTTTGGAATAGCTGGTGTAGAGGGGAATGGCCAAATAGAACTAGCAGAAGCAATTGTAGGTATGAGAAAGCCGGTACGTGGTAGAATAATACTAGACGACGAGGAAATAACTGTTCTCGATACATCTGAGAGGTATAAACGAGGAATAGCATATGTTCCAGAAGATAGAAAGACATCGTTAATTATGGAGTTTTCACTCGTAGAAAACACACCTCTCACAGAAATCACATATTCTCGTGAAATAGTGGGTGAAATGGGGTTTGTTAGAATGAAGCAATTAATTGAGAAAACTACAAAAATAGTTAGAGAATACAATGTAATTACACCTTCTATCTACACCTCGGCGAGAGCTCTTAGTGGTGGAAACCAACAGAGATTTATCGTAGGGAGAGAATTGTCAAAAGACCCAAAGGTAATAATAGTAGCTCAACCAACACGTGGATTAGATGTAGCTGCTACTGAATACGTTAGAAACCTACTTGTTGAAATGAGGAGTAAGGGTAAGGCTGTCATATTGATTTCATCTGATTTAGATGAAGTATTATCTCTTAGCGATAGACTAGCAGTTATGTATAATGGTAGATTTATGGGTATAGTAGACCCGAGTAGGATTACTGATGAAGAGCTTGGTTTAATGATGGGTGGTTATACATATGAAGAAATTAAAGCTCAAAGGGTGTGAGCTATGAATCCAAGGACAATAGAATACTTTATATACCTTGGAAACGTTGTTATAGCAATACTCATAGGACTAGCGCTCGGCGCACTCATTATATGGATGGGTGGATATGATCCCATCGAAGCATATATAGGATTATTTGAAACATCTTTTAACCTTCAAGATCCATACTATATATCGTCAACACTAAGTTATGCAACACCAATTATACTCACTGGTTTAACATTTGCTATTTCAGCGAGAGCTGGTATATTCAATATTGGTGCAGAAGGCCAGTTATACATGGGAGCACTAGGAGCAGTATTAATTGCAGCATTTAATCCACCACCACTAATAGCGCTACCACTAGCATTAATTACTGGTTTATTAATGGGTGCGTTGTGGGGGCTTATAGCTGGTTTATTTAGAGCGCTGAGAAATGTTAATGAAGTAGTAGTTACAATTATGTTGAATTGGATAGCCTTCTGGATAGTTGAATATGCTAGAACATATGGACTCGGCGACCCTAGAAGACAAGAGAAAACTATAAGTATGCCTCCCTCGGCAAGACTACCCCTACTAGTCAAGGGAACGGAGTTGTCAACAGCATTTATAATCGCTATACTAGTAGCTATATTGATTTACTTTGTAATGTGGAGGTCTAAAATAGGATACTACATTAGAGTACTTGGAGCAGGTGTAAAATCAGCGAAATACGCTGGAATAAACCCCACGAAGACTACACTCTACGTCTTTATAATTGGAGGCGCGCTATCTGGACTTGCTGGAGCACTAGAAATCTGTGGAAGACCACCAACTTATGCTATTACAACTGGTGCTTCGAATATTGCTGGATTTGGATTTACAGGTATTTCTGTATCTCTACTCGGGTTGAATCATCCATTATTGATAATACCGGCAGCAATCATTATTGGTGGGTTGACGGCTGGTGCGCGTGGAATGCAGATTAGAGCTAAAGTACCACTTGAAATGGTTATGGCTGTTCAGGGATTGATTATTATTGCACTCTCAGTTCCTGGATTGACATTCCTGTATAGGAGGTGGAAGATTAAAAAGGCGCTTAGGGGTGGAGAGCATGCCTGAACTTGACTTACTAGGTAGTATATTATTCTATACGTCATGGGCTATGATGCCAATACTGCTTGCTGCACTAGGCGAGATTTTAACTGAGAGAAGTGGTGTAGTAAACATTGGATTAGAGGGAATAATGCTGATCTCTGCTCTGTTCGCAGTATACGTAGCAGACAAAACACTAAATCCCTGGCTTGGAGTGCTCACTGCGATCGCTGTTGGCGCATTAATAGGTGCAATACATGGATTTATAGCAGTCTACTTGAAGGGAAACCAAATAATCAGTGGTCTAGGTATAAATACTTTCGCAATGGGTTTTGTAGCGTATAGTATTGAGGTTTTCTGGGGTGTTAGAGGCTACTACACGCCTAGACCAGAGGCTAAAGTACCCAGAATACCTGGGCTTGGAGTATCACCATTATTCCTAGTAACCCTTGGTGTTGCAGTACTACTCTACTTCTACCTATATAGAACACACAGTGGTCTAAGACTACGTGCATGCGGTGAAAACCCAGAAGCAGCAGATGTTGTCGGCGTCAATGTTGAGTTAACGCAATTCATTGCTACTGTTATTGGAGGAGCACTAACAGGCCTCGCCGGGGCCTCACTCAGCATAGACTGGCTGGCCTCGATAACAAAGCAGCTACCAGCCGGAAGGGGATTCATAGCACTCGCACTAGTAAACTTCGCCAACTGGAACCCACTATACGCACTACTAGGAAGCTTCATCTTTGGATTCCTGTGGACAGCAAGCGAATACATGAAAAACATATCAAGCATAGTCCAAGTAATCCCAATGCCACTAATCAACACAATACCATACATAGCAACACTAATGGTCGTCGCAGGAGTAATAGGAAAATCAAGACCACCAAGAAGCGTAGGAACACCATACAGAAGAGAATAGACTAAACCACACCACAATAGTTTTTACAAACCACCCTAATCTTGGTGAAAGACACAGCCTTCGACAAGGCCCCTGTCTCTAGAGTGCGTAGAGTCTCTATGGCTTTAATAAACACTATCTACTAGTGGTGTGGAGAGTATATTCAGAAGCCTGCGTGTTCAGTACCAGGGGATTCAGCACCGGTGACTCAGCGCTCAGCTCTCGCACAACATCCAGTAGTATATATCTAGTCCCAGGGAGTGAAACCCTCCACCAAGAGCTACTCCTAGAATCCATCACTATAGTATTCAAGAAGCAGTAGTACAGGTGTATCCACTGGAAGAAGCAGTCTACTAGGTAGACTTACTAGTCCTTCAACGTCTTCGCTAGACTGCTTCCCAATACTGGATGTTAGAGTTACTCTATTGTCTAGGCGTGTCACTACTACTCAGTAGACTATGAAGCCATAGCTGAAACAGAGGGGGTTTTCACCTCGAGGTACTATAGAGGCCTACTCCCCACTGAAACAATTTAAATATCTCCGAGGCTTTTGTATCAATCACTTATAGAGAGCTAAAACAATAACACCGAGGCAAGCCATACACGCAAATAGGAGAACACCTATAGGCCTCCAAAGAGCGATATTCACCAACACTCCGACACCACCTAATACCAGCATAGAAAACCCCAACAAGAACGCTCTCTTTGACTTCCACAACAACCAACCACCCGACCAAGCAATCTAACAACTCCACAAAAGTATACATGAATACTAGAGTTAATATATTACAGAGAAGAATTGAAAACAAACTAGTGAATCGAGTAGTCGGGGTTGAAATAAACTGTAAGTCTCAGTGGCATCTACACCTTAATATATCCACTTAGTATATATAAGCTCATCTCTACACGACACCTTCTTCCGATCATAGAGGAGAAGACATAGATTACAAAGACAACTAAACAAATCAAAGAAGCGGGACAATATGGATGCAGAAATAGTACTCGAATTCTACACTACTAATAGCTTAACTTTTAATGTGACATTACTTCATTGAGGTTACTTCTACATCAACTTAAGTGAGGTGTTTTTCGCACCCTTTAAACTTCTATTTTTTGACGCGATATGTCCATCACACATGTTTACAATTCCCACAGCACATTCTATTAACCTAGAGCTAAATAGAGATAACCTATACTTTCGTGTCCTACGGGTATTTGATCTAGTAATAGGCGATATAAAATACTCCCTGTTCAAAATCATCTTACTAAGAGGCCTTCAATTCTTTTCATTGAATCCGTGTAACTCATTCTTGGGATTTTACACTTAGACATAACTTTCAATTCTTTTTATTGTATTCGCATTGAAGCACTAGTAGAAGCAACCAAGGGACTAAATCTACACGAAACCGACTTTCAATTCTTTCTATTGTATTCATGTATTTTTATTGAGGGCTGGGGTATTTAAGTTTTTCATGATGATCATGACAATTCAACTCGACTACAACGGGCTCGGCAAAACCCTGACGGAGACACATTGCTCTAAGAGACTCAATAGCCCTCTTAACAGCACCCACAACGGAAGAACAAGTAATGTTGTAGTTTCTTTTAGTTGTTACAGAGAAATATCCAGAGCTAGAAGCTCTACTACCAACACCTCAAGGTTGTAGTTTCTTTTAGTTGTTACTTGATCTTCTCTGCTAGGTCTACTGGGTTGGTTGAGAATAAGTTGTAGTTTCTTTTAGTTGTTACAATGGGGCGACCCAGCAAAGTTCACACAGGTCTCATTGCTAGTTGTAGTTTCTTTTAGTTGTTACTAATAGAGCCTCCTAAATAGCTCTTTATTCCTTCTAAGTTGTTGTAGTTTCTTTTAGTTGTTACTAACGTAGGCTTCGGTTTACCCGCCATAAGCGGGCCTATGTTGTAGTTTCTTTTAGTTGTTACTCGTCTACGATGACTTCGACTACTACACGGGGTTCTGGGTTGTTGTAGTTTCTTTTAGTTGTTACACCGGGGTCGACAAGACCACGGAGTACTCCAGCCGAGTAGAGCGTTGTAGTTTCTTTTAGTTGTTACATATAATAACACAGAAAGAACACATATTAACACAATTCATTATAGTTGTAGTTTCTTTTAGTTGTTACCTCATGACTGATTGGGCCCAACCAATGAGCCTGATTGGGGTTGTAGTTTCTTTTAGTTGTTACAACTAGAGAGTGATGTAGAAAGAGATTTCAAGGTATTATATAGTTGTAGTTTCTTTTAGTTGTTACTGCTCCTCTTATACATTGCAACAATGTCTGGGTAGAAGTTGTAGTTTCTTTTAGTTGTTACACGAGCACAGTGACACTTACATCGTACGTAATGCCTACAGGAGTTGTAGTTTCTTTTAGTTGTTACTAGGTCTCTTGCCAGGGAGACTAAGAGGCAGGCGTCACTGCTGTTGTAGTTTCTTTTAGTTGTTACTCTAAAAGTAAGCGTAAGTAAAACGATACAAGCCCCTTTATTATGTTGTAGTTTCTTTTAGTTGTTACTTACGTCTATATGATGTTATTGTAATGCTTCGTGAATCGTGGTTGTAGTTTCTTTTAGTTGTTACATGTGAGCAATGGCTTGCTAACCATAGAGGCACAGGATGTTGTAGTTTCTTTTAGTTGTTACTGTTGTTGCGGGGTTATGTAGACCATTGTGTTATCATATTGGAGTTGTAGTTTCTTTTAGTTGTTACTAGTTATTGATTTCTCGTGGAGGGTTTTAAAGGTTTTCTATTGGAGTCTATTCCCCGCCATACCCCCAATAGAAACCAGGGAAACATTGAAAAACTAATGGGATTTTTACTATGTTCATCGCACTATGTCATCGTGTGGGATTGGGTTTTTCTATTAGAGATTTTTCCCTGCTATGAGTTTGATGGAAGCTGGGGAAGCATGGTGAAGTCTATAGGCGGCTTTAATTGTTGTGGGAGGGTTATTTGATTGTGTATATGAATGGTTCAAATTTTACTCCTTTTTCTATGTTTTGTCTTAGTTCCCATGCTTTTGCATATATTTCACCTCTAATTGTGTATTTCCACTTGTAGTGTCTTTTCTTTAGTATTCTATATAGGTGTTTTGTCAGGGTTTCTAGAGAGTTTTTTGTCAAATATCCGCTTGTATCTGTATTTAACGTTGTTGTTCTAGATGTAATTACCACCGCGTGTATAGCTATTGGTTTAAACATTTCGGAGAAGTCGTATACTAGAGATGTTTTACCTGCTCTTTCCGAGTGGATTACGCCTAGATAGGGATCTAATCCAGCAGCTATTAATGCATGTGTACACAGTCCGTAGAGTATAGCGTAGCTATAACTTATAGCAGAGTTTACCGGGTCTTTGCTTTTCGGGTCTCTACCAGTGAAACCATAGTCGCTTGGTATAAACTGTGTAATTAACTCCCAGAGTTTCTTACTCCACTTTGCTTCGTAGATACGCAGTGTCTCAGTGTTTTTAATACTTGTTTTCTCATCTCTCATATGTTTCTCGATTTCATCTAGTTCACTCAAAACCCACTTGATATCCCTTCCTTTTTCCACGTCTTTATATGTTAAATATCTCAATAGGTTGATCAATCCATAGAGTTTGCCCTCGATGAACCTTAATCCTGTGGAAACTGTCCAAACAGGGTCCTCGGTGATAAAATACAGTCTCCGTCTAACATCAGCCATTCTAACATTAAATGGATTAACAAGTACACTATCACTTCTCCTACTATGAACAACCACTGGGATACTAGCTTCGGAAAGCATTACGAAAACACCAGATGAGATCCTAACACTCGATCCAACTACGACAAGTAGTTCTAAGTCGAGTAGTGGTATACTCTGTGTCTCCCACGTGATAACCCCCTTTTCATCTTTTCTAGGTGTAGAAACGATGAGTGTAGATCCTCTCTTACTTATCTTGGCAACTCCTTTTACGATTAAAATCATGTTTTTCACTTTGCATATGGACATATATGTGTATATACACAGTGTGAACAGATGGGATGTTTTGATGGAGGTGGGGGATTGTCTATTTGAACAATCTTTTTAATCTCTTCGAGCAAATCAAGTATTTTCCTGCTGAGTCTTCCCTTTGATATAAATAATAGTACTGGTGGATTAGATGAAGGAGATAAAGACACATACAATCCTGCAGAGGGGATTCCATAGTGGAGATAGGTTGCTGCCATGTATAATACAAGCCTTGGTATTACGTGTTTTTTGGAGAGGATGGTTTGCACATTAGTATCAGCTACTTCAATTACTAATAACCTTAGTATACCATGTAATGAGAGCACTAGTAACGAGTCTGGTTTACATCCAACTTCTCTTTCTAAACCACTTATTTCTAAATAGTATATTCTATTCTCTTTATTACAATCCACTTTGTCTACTATGTCAATATATCCTCTATCAGTAGATCTAAAGTGTTCTTCTAGTTTTGGAATTAAATAGTGACCTATAAATGCACTGCCCCGCTTCTCACTATCTTCCATATCCTGTATCCTCCTTGGCTTAGACCCTATTGGGTGAGCTGTATACCAGGCCCTGGTCCTGCACACCATGTAGTCGTCAAGTATCCGGGCCGGCAACGAGTACTTCCATCCTTTCCGACCTGTTCCAGATCTTACCCCTGGTAACAGCAAGGGCTCTGCGGAAATCAGAGTCTTGTACAGGGATTGCGACGATAGAATCCCCTTCGCCAACCAATCTGCTAAGTTGTTCACATAGAATTGTTGCTCTAGACCAAGTGAGTCTTCCAGCATAGACCGACTTGGATATAGGGCATAAACCGTAACGCCATAGTAAACGCCTAACTTTTTCACGAACATCGTTTCTCTGGATGTCGTAGGCGATGATGACATACAATCTCAACCCCTCTAAAGCAGGTATATACCACCTATGATTTCACATTGTCTGCTTCCACCACTTGTTCCACGACAGATTTTAATTGGTATTACAGACTCCGTTGCAGATAAATATTCGATCAAATTAATTTTCTTTTTATCTCCCTCTGCGTCTATGACTAGCACTGGAAGATCTTGTAGAGTAGAGTTATCAGCGAGAATTATCAGGGGCCAGCGATCCCTGCTGTCTTGGCATCTACTGCTTTGACAGAGAAAGGCATATCCTCCAAGTGTTCTCGCAAGATATTTAAAACATACTATTTTACCATCTAGGATTTTAAGAGGTTTCTTGACGTGTTCTCTATTTTGCTCTTCTACTTCTATTTCTAGTATAGTATACTCGTATAACTTGCCTCCAGGTTTCACATAGAACTCGCCTTGTCTATATTCAAGTGGAATGTTTCTACCCGCTGTGACGAGATCTATCACTTCTTCTATAATCTCGCCATTCCTAGTTTCTCTTTTAACAACTACGCCGGAGATAGTTCTATACGAGTAGAAATAAAAGAGTCCTAGTGGTGTCAGGTATAAGCCGTGTTTTACATATTTTCTTAGTTTTCTTGCTAGGTTTTCTATTTCAAAGAATGCTTCTAGTTCTCGAAGTAATAACGTGTATTCACGTATATATGGTACATCTTCTAGTTTTTCACTTGTTTCTAGGACTTCACGTATCTCTGTTCTCAACCTAATAATATTTGTAAGTGTATAAGCCCACGTAGACAACGCTATTCTCAAAATACTTGCTTTATGTCTTACAAGTATATCTGATCTCTGCCGCGGATATACCTTCTTTAAAACACGTAGGAAGTCTACTTCAGAAAGACTCGAAACATATGGTATTTCTCTACCATTTAGTTTTTCAAAATAGTTATCCTTTTCTAGATCTCGGTATTTATAGAAGGGTATTGGTAGGTAAACTATTGCTATATTATCTCCTCTACCCCTACCTATTCTTCCAATTTTTTGAAGTGCTGATGGATAGTCTTTAGCGACTATAACGCCTAGATCCATGCCCTCTATGTCGATACCAAACGCTATAGCCATGTTGCCAACGACTATTCTAGCTTGTCTCAAATCAACTCTTCTCTCTTCGGTGTTTTCATGTATTAGCCTCTTTATAGAGCATATAAGAACAGGTTTTTCACCAATTAATTTTTCAATTTTATCTCCTATTTCAAGAACAGAAGCTACTCTGTCAACAATGATCATAGATCTACCAATAGATTTAAATTTCTCGATCCAATCACTCTCCCCGATGAGCGAGGGTATTTCTCGTTGAATAGCTCCAAAGGCGGGAGCTCCCGTTACTTGTCTTCCTCTTAAAACAATTGGTTTTATTACCACCATGGTTTTCTTGCGGACTTGATCGTAGTCTTCGCCAGGCTCAGTAGAGGTATCAGCTGTCACTTCTACTACATTATACTTCATTAGCAATGCCAATTTCTTCACTAAGTCGAGAAAGTCTTTTCTCTTACCCTTAACTAGAATAGTCTTCTCTGGAGTAGCAGAAGATATTATAATCTTCCCTATACCTCTCTCTACTAGATAAATATAAAGTAGTGCCATAAATGAGGCTAGTGAAAACCCGGTGTAGAGATGGAATTCGTCGAAGAATACTGGTAAACGGAAGAGAAGGAATAGGTCTGCTAAATCCTTCAAGAACTCTCTACTAGTATAATATGATTCAAACAGCCTTCCACGGTCAATATCGACTTCTATCTCTTCAAGCCATTTTTTAAATACTTCTCTATCTCTTGAATCAAGTATTTTTAAAAATCGTTTTAATTCAATGAGCACTGCGTGTAGCCATATACCAGCATTATGGAAATCCCTGTAGACACTTGTTGAAAGTAGGTATGGATATTCTGGAACAGTAAATATTACTCTAAAAGCCTTTCGAATAGTCTTCCTGTATAAGTAGTCTAAGATCTCCTTATTGCTATTCATACATTCAACGTGTCTAGAGAGAACTCCTCTAATATCTTTTAGAGACTCTGATGAAATCAATAGAAGAGTTATATAGACTGGTTCATCGCTCCCGAGATAAATCTTTACTATTCTTATGTACTCATTGAGCAATCCCCTCTCTTCTTCCATGATAGACTTGAGTTCACTGTAGAAATCTCTAATATCTACGGGCTCAGCCCCTATTTTTAGTAGCAGATTGTAGATCGAGATAAACTGATCTCTAGCCAGTTCTCTCGATGGATAAATACCGACTGAGCCATGATACATCCAATTAGATGATTTTATGTTTGCAATAAGGGGTATTAATAGCGATAATGTTTTCCCACTCCCTGTCGGTGCTTTTACAATGATTACCTCTCTCTCCTCGCGGTTGTAAAACCTCTTTAAAAGCTCATATTGAAAATCCCTAAGTCTTATTTTAAAGCCTTCTTTTAGAGCAATCTCCTCCTTGGAGAGTTTTATGAATAATGGTGATACATAAAATGAGATATCGTTATTCAATGTGCTATTCATCTGCCCTTACCTACGAGTTTTTGTGGCAGTGGAATATAATATTCATCCCGTTGATCAAGTATTGAATAGAGGTTTCTTGATCGAATATAACCTATAACAGACGCTGAGAACTTATTTGGTGGTTTAGACCGTGTTTCCATTATCTTCATTACATCTAGTGGATCATAGCCGAAGAGGGATACATCGTAGAGATTTACAGGTATATTAGTCCATCTAGGCTCTTCGATTCTACTATATATTTCGGCTTCTCTCAGTTCTATTTTGAATAAACCCATTCTCTTCATACCGATTCTAATATACATAGTTCTCGGTAGCTCGAAGTCGTTTGTTAGTATTACTGTTCTGAACTTTGAAGGAGGGATTAGTGCTATGTAGTGTTCAAGCCTAGGGTACACTGTTTTCAATGCACCACGAACTTCTACATAGCCTGAGCCCTGAGCTTGCATAAAAAACTTTTTTGGCGTTGCTTTCAATGGAAACGCGGGGAATGCGTATATGGCTTGTTTGCCTGTACGGAGGTTTTCAAGTTGCTCTTCAACAGTAGAATAGCGTAATGGTTCTCGCGCCAGCTCGGAGGTAAAGGGTGATTCCTTGAGGTCTTTGTATGTTAAAAAGTGAAGCGAGGGGATGACCGCATAGGCTTCTACGTTTTTACCAATCAACCCATAGATTAAGGGGTAGTTATGGATAAAATGCCCAGTTACAATCACGGGGCCTCCTTCTTCTGCAAGAGATGGTCTCTGCTCTGACGCGAATAGTAGTACTCCGTGCAACTCCATATCTGCAACATATACTCTCAGCATTGCTAGATCCTCTGTTAATTTAGTAGAGTTATTTCTTGCCTACGAATTCGTCGAGGCTCTTCTTCAATATCAACACGTCTTTCCAAGCTTGTAGAACTACAGTGTCTAGTTCTCGTTCACCTAGTGATCTGAGCTTGTCTCCTAGTTCTCTGTCGAGTACTAGAATACCATGGTCTTTGAATCTACTAACGTATTCTACTACTTCATTTATTGTTTCTTCAATAGTTACTCGTTTACCAGAATGTCTAAGGAGTATTCTATTGGCTATTTCATATCCGCTTCCAATTTCGTATTTACTGAAGAGTATGGCTGGAATATGTATTTTTATCTCTCCAAAGTGTGTTTTTCTACCTCCTATTCTAGTCGTTCTCGCAAGTGCCACCAGTGTCAACAAGAGCTCTGCAAATGTCATGTCTTTCAAAGATAGCTTACCCACAAAGGGGGTGCCAACCTCGATCATTCTAAATTCGTAGAGTGCTCCTGTTCTAGCTTCTCCCGTCGCTTCGGGTCTATAAGTCGTCTTGGCAATATCGTCTACAGCGTTAAACGTTACACTTACAATACTCTGCTCCTGGGGCACTACACCTACATATATGTCTCCTTCAACCCGTGATTTAACATTGTAGCCGCCGCCCTCTTGTACAGCATAGCCAAATATCAAGCAGTTTGGACATTCGCCACAATATCCCTCAAACTCTTCTGGAGCTTGTTTTTCTCTTGCTTGTTTTAAATGTGGTCTCATTGCGCATGTGTAACTGGTTATTCCAAGTTCTTTTCCAGCTATAGTCTTGTTTCTTTCAAACCATTCATGTAGAATAGTCAATAACTGCCTTCTCATCGAGCCGGATTGTAGCTTTGTATTAAGTATTGCGGGAACTATTGCACCTACATATGTAGGTATAGTTGTTACGTCTGTTGTCTCCTGTTCGTGTCTTATAATTAGTCTCGATACTGGTTCTATCACTATGAATACATTTGCTACTCTTCCCTTCGGCAATGCGTTTAGTTTATTAACTTCATCTCGCTTAATACACCAATTTACTATCTTCTCGTATTCTTGCTCAAAGATACTTCTACCTATACTATCTAAATTAAATTTCGACTGGGGGATCGACAACCTCTCACCCCCTTACCCACCCTCCATGCCAATACATGGAAGGTGGGCGGGGTGGAGGCAAGTAAATAAAAACTAGTTTTAAACACGAGTTTCACCGCTACTGCTCTTTTTGAATACTCTTATATTTCTCGTATGCAACGTCTAGTAAAACCTCTATGAACTTTGAGAGTTTTCCTGGTGGTAGTTTATCCATGAGGTTGATGATTACATCTGCTATATCTTCAAAGGTTTTTCTGAGTATTTGGGCATATGAAACCTCTTTATCTTCGATCTTCTTTTTCACATTGCTTAGATTTACTCCTAGACTAATCTCTAAGACACTAATGAAATTGTCTCCAGCTAGTTTTTTAGCGTCTTCGCTCCCTATAACAGACGCGTACTCAACAATGAAATTAATAGCCTTTCTCAAGGGTTTTTGCACTGTGTGTTTTGACAAGTTATCTCTTATCTCTTTTAAAGACTTTGCATATATGTATAACGCTTTGTTTAATGTGGGCTCTTTACCCTCTATGGATTTATATACCTGGGCCATATAGGACTCCACCTTTCGAGACATTGAAGAGATTAAACTGTAATATGGAAGGGGCTCATCCCCCGACCTGGGATCAAGTCTCATGGGTGGAGGAGCAACCAGAGCTAGTGGAGTATAGGGTATAGATGAAGTGTATTCATATAAGTCCAATGCGTAATCGTCTATCTTCCCCCGTCCAGTCTTCTTCCACCTAGCATACCAGCCAAATAGTTTTAATCCATATATAAACAGGGTTTCTAATAGTGCTATATATGAAGTATTGTAGACTTTATACTCACTTAGCTTCATTGGTCTTTTATCTATCCTAGCTTTTATCTTTATCTTCTCGAAACACTCTACTATAGATAGTACTATTGGTGGATTATGCGGCATTATAACCGGTGTGTATTCTTGACCCATACTATACAATCCGGTGATATTACTCACTAAGGCTACTTGTCCACCGCCTGCAGCAGACATGACAAATGGAGCTAGTGCAAGTGCCATGGCTACATCGCGCTTTCTTACAGACATATTAGTACCTAGAGGTATTATCACTTTGGCACCGAGATGGTCGAAGAGAGTTGTTAATTTACCTTCTCCGGGCTTTTTAGCTGTCAACGCACTAATTACATCTTGGGTAACCTTCATAGTCTCTACAACACTTTTATATACTTCTGCTATCTTGAACGGATCTCTATTGATGAAGCTATAAAGGTATTGAAGAGTAACCAGTTTATTCTTTACATACAGCCATAAATCATAAGATACAACTGGGTGCAATGCAACAACAAAGAAAGAGGGAATGCACCCCTCTCTTAACTGAATAGCTTCATAATAGCAAAGTGGACATATATACCTAATAGGCTTATTTGTAGCGATATCTTCAAGAGATACAAGGGGTGGATCATCATGAAGCCATATCTCGGATCCACCACCACCCCTTCCTATTACCCGTGTATACTCTATAAACCTTATTGAATTAGACAACAAAGGCTCATTACAGATTCTACAGTAGTTAACTGCTTTCCTAGCCCCCTCCAATAGCGTCTCAAGCGAATTTAGAGAACTCATATCAATTATATCACTCTTCAATGTAGAAGCAATGAATCGTGAGACGTAATAGCCAATATCTTGAGAGGCCTTAAGTTCATCTAAAACGGATTCAACGAGTTTTCTAATAACATCTTCTCTCTCGAGGTTTCTATAAACCTCTGCAATGGCTATAATACGTAGTAGTTCTGGATCGAGTTTAGGTGGAAGGAATACACCGAAAACTCTTCTAAGAATATTCCCTACTACCTCTTCTTCTTTTGAAGAGAATGCAATTATATATGAAAGTAGGAGAAATCTGTTCTCTTTATCTTGTGTGAGGATTATGTTAACTAAGACATCTTTAGAGACGATCATTGATCTTAGTTTGTCACTAAACCAAACCGAGCCCCTGCCAAGACCCGTTGCAAGGCTTCGAGGGTCGATAAGGGATCCTCTTGTTTGACCCAGTTTATTTTTGACTTTAGAGAAACTCGAATTTAGCTCTTGGATTGAAACTCCCTTTATGTATTTGACGATGAAGTCGTGGTATACTTGTATAGGGTCTGTATATTCTTCTTTGTCAATAGATAGGATTTTACTAGCACCTGTCTGTTCTAATAGTCCATACAACTTTTTTATTTGCTTCTTTTGAAGAAGTGTTATTAATTCCCGGATTTGAGTTTCCGGTTCGAAGACACTTATTACTTCTTTTTCAACAACCTCTTGGATCTCTCTTCCCGGAATATTTGTAGCACTTCTATCTCCAACGAAGACTACTCCATTGTAGTATGTAACTAGTGGTATCCATCCATGACTACTAATAATATCTATTATTTTCTCGGAGATTTTTGCTAGGAGAATGGAAGAAGTAGATGTTTTTATATAGCCGAATCTCACTCCGTAATCTTTTAGTTTTAACTCTTCAATAGACCTGTAAAGGTATAGAATGGCTTCGTCCACGGAGTCTATACTCATTAACTTATCCGCAATTTCGACTATAGGTGCTACATATATGATGTATTCTTCCTCTAACTCGGGTACACTTCGCCCCTCAACGGCTTTTGCAATTAATAGTATTTTTGATATGATGGCTTCTTTTTTAGATACAAACCATTTGTCGAGTAGCTCTGAAAGAATGTTTCTTATTACTTCTTCACCTGTTTTCTCCTCTTTACCGAATAGCTTCACATAGTCGTGTGCTACTCCGGCTAGAAAGAGTAGTTTTTCATATTCTATTCCAAGACTTCTCTCCATGGATTCAATAGCTAATTTAATTGTAGAGTATGCGTTTTTCTTGATTATTAAACCCAGTCTATATGATATGAGAGCTGTTGAAACACAGTGGTGAAAGAATGTTTGCCAACTATACTCCTTCGCCCTTGAGAAGAGGTGTTCTGGTTCTAGAAGTCCATATAGTTCCTCAATGAGCATGTCTACATAGCTATAATTACTCATCGGGGTCGCCCTACTAAAAAATATTACCCCCGGGTTTATATATTTTTACCTGGGTAGGATTTATGATTGAGAGTCATGATGAAATGACTGATAGCAAGGATAGAAGGATATTAGTGTTCACATTTGGCTGGAGTCCCGAGTTTGTAATAAGACCACTCGTCGAAGAAGGTGTTTCTGAATCAGACATTGTTCTCCTCATAGCTGGTAAACCCGAGACAGAATATGTTGCTAAAAGGGTGAGCGAGGCTCTGAGACAAGTAGAGAGTTTTCTAGGTATGGCTGGAGTATCAAGTATATACTATAGAGAGGTTGATACAGAGCGAGACTTTATACATATCTGCAGAGACATAGCAAAAACACTAGAAGAATTCCGTGGGGAGAGATATAAATTTTACCTTACCGGCGGTATGAGAGTTTTAATTATCGCCACACTAGTAATTGCAAAGCTTTTGAGCTCACTTGGTATTCAAGTAGAAATAAAGCTCTCGAGAGAAGATAGACCTGTTTTCTACACTGTTCCAATAGAGGTTTTAAAAATAGATCTAAAAGCAATTACAGAAATACAGAGAGAATTACTTAGAGAACTCAAAGCTCGTGGTGAAGCAGGATTTGAAGAACTAGCTATTGGAAGAAGCGAGGTGACAGTGAGAAAACTCCTGGGTAAACTAAGAGAAAGGGGGCTTGTAACCTATACCTTAAAGGGTAAAAAACAAATCTATAGACTAACTCCTCTAGGAGAGCTCTTATTAGAGATTCAAGAGTGATCACATTTGCACATGGAAAACCCAGTTTTAATTAGAGCTACCATAGTTTTCGAGCAGAATCTAGTAGTGAAAGACTATACTGCTAAACTCGTTAAATCACTCCTCATAAACTCTAATCCACTACTAGAAGAGATATTTACTAGAAGAGAGGGGCCGAAACCTATTCATATAACACCTCTCTACACTTATAAGCAGAATGAGAAGACTGGAGAAAAGCAGATGGAACCCGTTTACACTAGATACATACCTACTGGTTCAACAAGTAAACCTCCAGGTATAAATAGAATCAAGCCAATTGAATTAAAAGCTGGCAGAGAATACTTCTTCTATATTGGTACAAATGCATCTCTACTAAACCTTGTTTTACTTGGTTTATCTAATGTAGACCGTTTTGATTTTGGCAGTGAAACAGTAGCTATTAACCGGTTGGACTTCGAGGTAAAATACATAGATATTGAGAGGGAAGCTGAAAGAATAGAGAGTATTTTGGAATCATCAAGTAATGGGTATCTAAAAATAGTTTTTGAATCACCAACCCTGTTAAAAGACCCTCTTGCAATCGCTCGATGGAAGAAGAAGAAACTGTTCTTCCCTCTACCAGAAGCAGTTTTTTCCACACCCTTCTACATGGCTTTACTAGACACTGGTAGATATAAAACCAGTCTCTTCAAGAAGTGCATGGTTTATGTAAAATCAGCATTCGACATACCCTACACAGCACTCAAAACGATTAACCTAGTATGGTATATATACGATGCGAAACCCCTACCAGCACTTATAGGCTATACCAAGTACTACATAGATACACAATTACTAAACCACATCAAAAAATCACTAGAATTAAAACACAACCTGGACTTCACAAACCTCCTCGCTAAATCAATAATACTAGCACAAGTCTACGGAGTAGGAGATGGGCGAGCAACAGGTTTTGGCCACACAACTATCTCCATAAACCAACAGTAACCTATCAATACTATTTTTAATTTTAAATACTTCATGGTATTCCATGTTTCCCTGATCTTTATTGGAGCTATGACAGGGAATTATATGAGTGAAGAAATACCAGTTAATACTAAAAGCCACTATGGACACAATATAAAGTAAATGTTGTTTATTATTGATTTTTCAATGTTTCCCTGGTTTCTATTGGGGGTATGGCGGGGAATAGACTCCAATAGAAAACCTTTAAAACCCTCCACGAGAAATCAATAACCAGTAACAACTAAAAGAAACTACAACCCGGTGAGCTTCACCTATGTGAACGGGATGCTACTGCTCTACGGGTTGTCAAGGTAACAACTAAAAGAAACTACAACTATATCTCCAGACGGCATAGAGGTCACCAGGATTGAGATACCGTAACAACTAAAAGAAACTACAACAGTCGCCCCCGAATACACATCTACTCTCCACCAGACATCGTAACAACTAAAAGAAACTACAACTTAAAAACCTGGTGCAGATATTAATTATCACGGGGACTTGTAACAACTAAAAGAAACTACAACTTAAAAACCTGGTGCAGATATTAATTATCACGGGGACTTGTAACAACTAAAAGAAACTACAACGAAGAATATGAGTGAATTAAGCATCAACGCTACAAGGTAACAACTAAAAGAAACTACAACTGGGATTTGGGGATTTGTGCTTGGGACATGTTTCTTCCACCCGTGTAACAACTAAAAGAAACTACAACTTGAGAACCAGTATATCACTTCGTCTAGGCTGGTTGAAGTAACAACTAAAAGAAACTACAACAATAAAGAAGACATGGGAGAAGCTGGTACAGCAGGGATACAATATGTAACAACTAAAAGAAACTACAACGTTGTAATGCCTGCTATTTGCCTGGTGTGATCTCTTACTCTGTAACAACTAAAAGAAACTACAACTAAAAATTGGGGTTCGGTAAACTACTTGGATATGTCAGCGATGGTAACAACTAAAAGAAACTACAACTGCCCCTAGTAATTTAATATCCTCGTCAGGACTCTATTCCTCAACCGTCTTTACGTAAGCCCTATCATCTTGGCAGTAGATTCTCCTAGGCTTAGAGCAAAAGTTAGGGAGCGCCTGAAGAAGCTCTTCAAGTTCAAGCAGTAGCAGGATATATAGCAGGGCGGTAGACAGCACTCCACGCTCTCCACAAACACTGCTTTCACACCGTGTCGGGGTAATCAACTCCTTTCAAGGCTGTTTGTATCACTCATGTTGGTTAACGTTACCTTAAACCCGTGCTTCACGGTTTACAGTACCACTGTCGATATACTTCCTCCTCTCTCCGATTACCGGGTTCTCGAAGTCTACGCTACAGTGGTAATCATACCTAGGTAGCTTAGCAAGGACTTCGCGTTGTCCCCTTGGCCAGCCAGGAGGGCTCCCTATCATGCCGGCTGCAAAAGGGATTCCATGCTGGAGACCCCTTAGATGCCGGGCGGGCTTCCCTGGGGAAACCGCCTATAAATCCCGGGGGATATCATCAAATAATCCCTGGAGGCGTATACTTTTTATACCTGAGACTCCCGGAAACCCCTGGTCCGTGTCGGAGGCCCCTGGCGATGTGGTCTAGGATTTCTGGCGGGCTCCTAGGGGATTCCAGCATGGAATCGCACGGTATTATTTCATTGAAACCCCGGGGAAATCCAGCGGAGACTCTTAAGAAATCTGGCGGAGACCCCTAAGAAACCCGCTGGAGAGTCTGGTCTCCGGCATGAAATCCACCAAGAAGCCCAATGAAAACACAGGGGGATTACATAAGACACATCACCACCAGACGCCCAGCCCCATACAGCGTGCCAGGGCATAGTGGGGGCCGGGGGTCAGCTTATATACAAGGTTGCGGGGTAGAAATTACCATCTTTTTGAAAACCACCAGTACACGGCTGGTGGCAATGCGATTACTGGGACAGTAACGATAATCCACTGTAGTGCTCCATAGTTAGGGGGAGTGATATCGATCTCGTTCTTCCCATAATTTTCTAGGAACTTTACTTCGCCTTTCTTCTTAACGATAATGGATAATGGTATTTCCTCAGGTATTCTTTCTCTCAATTTGTCTATAATATCTTGGATCAGCTTAGTTGCATTAACATGCTTGCTTTCTGCGATGGCCTTTAACGCGTCTGAGTCAAGCTCTAAGATAGCATATATTCTAAACGCTGGAATCCATCCACCTATGCCGGTCACAACACTTGTCAAACCGTTTTCCTCAACAATCTTCTTGGCTTCTGAAGCTATCAGTGATTCATTATATTCCCCGTTAAAGAACCCTTCAAAGGGGCTCATCTCAATGATCTCTACTTTCCCATTATACTTCCCCGATACCTCCCTACCAATGGCGACGAGTTCGTCAAGCCCCGCATTTGTATTCGCTATAACTATTAGAATCGTGCCGTCGTATTCCCCTACTCCTTTAACTATTGGATAACCTGTTTTCTCGTTGAAGAGGTTAGCGATTTGCTCTTCTCTCCAAGTATCTGCTTTTGCAGTGCTTAAGTTTAATTCATACGGGTTTACTGGTAGATACTTATAGGTTATATTGTATAGTTCGGGGATTCTATCTTCACCCTCGATAATATAGTTACTTGTGATGTAGACATACACGTTTCTATAAGTGTAGTTGAAGAAGCCTTCGTCGAACGCGTATATTATCACACTATTCTCGGAGTAAATAACAACGGGGCCGTACTTATTAATCACCGAAGCAATGCATGTATAGTTTGAGCTGGCAGTTAATGCTGGAACCAATAATATGGCTGCAATAATTAGTAAAGGAATTATACCCTTCTTCACAGGTTACTCCCGCGGAATATTATGGCAACACCAACTTATTATACTTTTTACAACTGAAAGCCCCGCATTTCAGAGCGGGGAGGAGGTAACAAGATTATAGTGCTTGCGTTGCTTAGCTACAGCATCTCAGCCGGCTTAGCTGCGAGTAGGGCGAAAACAGCTATACCTATGGCTATGAGCGTTCTCCCAATATACCTCAAGCTCATATATGCAGACGAGGCAAGCAAGTCGAGGACATGCACAGCACGTAGAGCACATGTAGAGCGGGAGAAAGTGTTTAAGGATTGTCGAAGCATCGCAGGCGTGGTGAAATACTTGATGCAGGCCCTTGTAGAAACACCCATCACGCTCCCAAAGAAGGCATCCATAGCTTTGGACCTGCCCTATGTGGGGCAGGGGCTAAAAGAGGGTGATGTTAGGTTATGTCAGCTGTTTTTCTACTTTTTCGAGGCGGCCAGCCCTCAACTCTATATGTACGTGTGCAATGCTCTTTAGTTCAAGATCGTGTGTGGCTATTATAATAATTTTCTTTTTATCGCGTTCCCAGAGCTCAAGTATCATATCTTTGACTACATTAACACTATCTGCATCCATGTGAGAAGTTGGTTCATCTAACAATACCAGCGATGAATTAACAGCCTTTAGGTAGGTTCTTATGAAGCTGATTTTTCGTTTCTCACCACCACTTAAGGCGGCCGGATCAGCGGCTGGCAAGCGACCCTACCCCTAGTTTCTTCATGAGTGCCACTACTTCACTCTCATCTATGGTCTTGAAAAAGAATTTCAAGTTCTCAACTACGTTCAGGTGGTCGAGGAAAATATCTTCCTGGAGCATATATGCTATTGTTTCTCTCCTTATACTCGCCCGAGTCTCTTCATCCAGTCCATAAAGATTGATTGCGTCATTGACGACCACTCTCCCCGTAGAAGGCTTCCGGATACCGGCAGCGACATCCAGTAATGTAGTCTTCCCGCTACCATTAGGCCCTACTAATATGTATATCCCTGGCTCGAAGACGAGTGACAGCGACTTTAATGCATCAACATTTCCAGGGTACCTTACAGTTACATTCTCGAGCTTTATGCTGGCGATTCTAGCTATAGGCGACTCCTTTTCACCCATACCTAACCACCCGACACGGTCTTAATCAGCCTAGTGGTTGTTTTCAAACAGAATGCTACACCAAGGACAAAAATGGATAGAGCAATAGATATGATTAAAAGCAAGGTAAAGGTATTCAATACGGGGAACAATACTGCTCTCCCAACACTATACATATACCCAACCACAATGGAGAACGCTATGACAGCACCAACTATATTGCCTAGAAGCTCTCCTCTAACAATATCCCTACCAGTAACCCCATGCGATATCAAGAGTTTTACTTTCTTCTGAATAACCATATTTATATCGTGATAGTAAAGGTAGCTGGCAAGCATCATCAACAGAAAACTCAATATGAAGAGTAGGGGTATAATGCTGGGTGTTACGCCACCAAGCTCCTCTGCAAAACTCTTCGCCAAAGCCCTATAGTCAACCACGAAACCCCCCTCAGGAATATGACGGGGGTTAACTACACCTATAATATCTACATACCACGAAGATGAATTCGCACCCAGCTTTTCTTTGAAGTAGCTATCTCTAACAACGAAAGCATTATTAAAGTAATCCATTAGAGTAGTGTATGACTCTATCGATTCTCCCTCGGGGTTGTATCCTATTATCCATAGCGGAAAACCGGTGTTAACAAGAGTTCCTCTCTCAACAACCATGTTGATTACCGGGTATTCCCACAGTAGAGATTCAACGGGAATCAGCGAGACATTTACATAATCTCTGCCGTTTATAAGCTTGGATAGCTCGTCAACATATGGCGAGTACTGGGATACGAATAAAAGGTAATTGTAGTCCTTATAGCCAAGCGAATCCATTAACTCATCGGAAACAATGATTAGTGGAATCTTCATCATAAAGGTCGTTTCAGCAATGAATTGACCAGTACCTTTCTCTGTTTTTACCTGTATAAACTCTTTATCATCAATTCTTTGTATATGCAACTCTGTTGTGAGGTACCATTTACTAGACTCCAACTTCTCCTCTAAACTAGCAAGATCTCTCAGACTCGTATGGCTTGGTATAATCAGTACCCTGTCGATACCTTTGTCTAAAGGAAAGTAAAACCTGATCAACTCTTCCGAACCGATTGTGAGCGTATATGTACCGATAACAGGGGACAGGACAGAGAAAAATATTATCGTGGTTAAGAATGTTGCGCTCGCAGTGCTTGAAACCCTGGCAGTCCTGTATATGAGTCTACTGAAGAATCTATTGTCGTATACCAGTAGCAGGATGAACAGTAAAGCGAGATTTAATAGAATAGCGGCGCCGAATATCCTTCCAAAAACACCGGTTATATGGTATGATCTTAGTAAGAACACTAGGAAAAGTGGTACTGTAAACAGAAGGAACTTAATTTTAGTTGAAGAACCAGTTGCTCCATACTTTATTGTGTCAACTAATGCTTTATAGAGGAATAAATTGTATAGTATAATTGTCAAGGATATTGCTATTAATATGGGCAGGATAGCAGAGTCGTATCCGTAGAACACGATTGTTCTAAGCAACGTGTTATACGTGGCGAAAATCGATAAGATAGTGGCTGTCAACACTGTTATCGTAGAAAGCAATGCCTTCTTCTTAATGTGTTTTGGAGAATATCCCATACTTGAAATCAACCGTATGTACTTGTAGTAGCTTGGCAGCCACTTTGAGCGGTAAACCAGGTACGTATATGCGAGTACAGCTACAGAAAACGCTAAAAACACGATGGTGTAGACAGTAAGCATGGTCTGAAGAGATAATATATAAGACTGTAGCTTTTGCGATACACGGTCGATTATCACAGGGCTATATCCGTACCCGGCTATTATACGTGATGCGTTACTAAGGAATGATCTTATGGCTTCAGGATCGATTAGTATTTGCCCATTATTCGTATACGTTGAGAACGCAAACATGGACAAGTAAAGCACGGGTTTAGGTTCCCCACTATTTACAGCGGATACATCTAGCATTATTTGCCGATACAGCTCTGTAGCAGGCGCTGAAACTGGTAGAAACAAGTAGACATCCCTACGTCCATACAAAATACTCGAGAACATCTCCTTTAAATCATCAACGTTTGTTTTCACAACCATAACGCTCTGATTAGAAACACTCCCAGGTATCGAGAGCAAAGCTCTATAGACTTCAGTTCTATTCTCAGATTCGGATAAGTAGATCAAGTAGGATGTATTTTCATATCCATAGTGTTTCTCTATATAGTCTAGCCACGAGGGCTTTCCAAAGTTACCTAGCCATAAATGGAAGAACTGGTCTGGGAAGAGTACGAGTGAGCGCGAATCATTTACCTCCGCTTCAACGCCTACAAGCCAGCCTACGTAGCCGAAGAACAACATTCCTTTATTACCATATTCGCTTGCCAGAAAAACGATATCCTTAGACAAATTAGTGAACATGTTTTTCTCTATATCACCAGAATAACCTATTATCAAATGTATTTTTCGCGAAGAAAACAAGCTATTGTAATCTATAATAAAACTATTACAAAGATAGAAAACGCCTACATGCAATAAAATGATAAGAACTAGCGGTAAAGCGGGGAAGAAGTAGTTATATTTTTCAATATTCATTGTGAACCCCTCCAAACTCCCGGTGTGATAGTGATTACGCCATCTCCGTCTGCGATATTGTCACCTAGAATGTATTGTATCTTCACATGCTTTATAGTTATCCACAATAACGTCATATCTGTCCAATAACTTATATCGTGACGTATCATATACTGTATCCTGGAAGCCCTGTTATCATATAGATAAGAGTTCTTCATTAATGGAACTATTGCGGCAGTCATCTTCCATTCACCTCCCCATTCCCATCTAAACCACGATCTATAGTCTGCCCTGGCTGTTGATATTCGCAGCCATCCGTTTTCAATCTTCTTATCTGTTGTTGTGCTTGTTTCTGTTACATCATAGAATGTAACCGTAATTCCGTCTTGCGCGTAATTCGTTCCACCACTAACGGATAGTGAAAAACTGGCACTCTGAGATGACGCGTCGGCGTCAATGAGCCATCCATGGTAGTCAATGTTTTGGATATCCGAGTTGCTCATATCTCTATAATTCCATTTTACATAAACCGATACTTCATTAGGTGACAGCCATGGAGACGTCATAGGACTTCTAGCATACCAATAAGTCGATCCTTCCCAGTGTCCAACCTTATCTATGTATGAGGCCACAGGTGGTTGCATGATGAAGTTGTTGTAGTTTGGTTGGCCTGGTAGGTATGAATATATGATATACCCTGTTGTTGCTGCAGCAGAAATATACTGGGGTGTTTCAACCCTCTCTTGCAGTAGTGGTAAACCAGTTGAAACTACATAGAAGCTCTCAAATGTTAATGCTGAAGCTATTATTTCTGCTACGGAGACTACTATCACTAGTGTTACCATTCCAGCGAACAGATACTTTGACAAGTTCATAGCCTGTTACCTTTATTTCCGGTTAAAAACGGAATTCCTTGGCATATATATTTAAATTAATATTTTTTAGTTAAAACTTCATGCCTTGGGATATATCTATATTTTAATACTTATGTAAAATACTGAATAGAATCATTAGAGCCAGCAACATAATACCCGGCTTATCCATACTAAGAAGACTCTAAAACACTGGAGCGCTATCTTTAAAATAAGATAACAATGATTAGCATCAACCTTTACAATTGAGGATTCCCCCATCTAGCTTGAAACACGGTGGTTTTGCGCCACGAGTTGATGAAAGCGAAACTAAGTGCATTGAATCACTTCTTAAGCTCAACAAGACACAAGTAGAAATAGCTAGTCCAAGTCCCACGGCGAGCATGGGAGACAACGGGTTCCACCCTACGCCACAGGCCTGATCACACCTGTCAGTCAAGCCATTACAGAGTCCAGACATTGAAGCATAGTCAATAAAGCCAGGCAGGGTAATCCCAGGATCCAAAGGGAACAATACTAGACTACGTTAGCGGTGCGATCACTGATCAACCCCATATCACAGCCATGAACCCACACCAGCACAAAATATTTAAAAACTCAGACGCTAAAAGAATAAACATGAATACATCAAAGATCAAGAACAGAATACAATAGAAAGAATTGAAAGGTCTTTATTGCTTCTACCGCGTCTTGAATGTAGTCTATTAGAATACAATAGAAAGAATTGAAAGGATAGCAATTGTTAGCACGTTCGCTAACTTTCCCGACCTCGAGGAATACAATAGAAAGAATTGAAAGCATTCTATCATCTAATAAATAAGTCCTCAACGCTATTGATTTCCAGAGAATACAATAGAAAGAATTGAAAGGCGCTTGACTCATATCAGGTAGCTGATGCGGTGATCGAATACGAATACAATAGAAAGAATTGAAAGTCTGGTTTATCGAGACGTCCATGCTCCTAACCACTGCTCCTGAATACAATAGAAAGAATTGAAAGTTAGCCTCTCGGCCTCCCTTTCATCGTAATAGCCTCCAGAATACAATAGAAAGAATTGAAAGTTTATAATTATAAAGTTTATAAACCCCCCGTGGAAATTGAATACAATAGAAAGAATTGAAAGTTCTGCTTCCCCTGGGCCCATGCTTCGAGCTGTCTCTCCCTGAATACAATAGAAAGAATTGAAAGAGCTTTATGAGTTACGCGTCATTTATTTAATATATTAGTTCAGAATACAATAGAAAGAATTGAAAGATAAACAGCAAACAAAGGAAAATGTAAGAATTTAGCGATCGGAGAATACAATAGAAAGAATTGAACGAGTTTTAATTGCTTTTATAAACAGTGGTCTTTGTGTTTGCAAAAAGAAGTTGTTACTTAATGGTTTGAGAGTTTAATAAGTAGAGATCTAGAGGCTTGTATTTGGGGGCATCCACGACTCTACACTGATATCTAAATCCATGCATGCAGTGTAGAATCTCTTGATGCAATAAGTGAAAATAAATCTATCTCGACAAGCACCTAGAAGCAAACAAGGTGTTCTTGTATTAATTATGTTTATTTATATGCCTTGCGATTTTATAATGGTGCGGTGTTTATTCATGCTTAATAAACTTGTACTTGTAAGAGTTGACGTTGGAGTCTCTGGTTTTTATGGTTATCTATATACGAGTAAGCTGGTTAAGACTATTCTTGTGAGGGCTTATCCCCCGCTAGAAGAGCATTTTAAACCTGTAAGGGGATCTATTCCAAAATTGATTCATATAACACCGCTCTACGAGAATACTTCTCGGGGTGTTAAGTGTATTTATAGTTATGCTAATTGCAGTCCTAGTGCGTGGATGGCGAAGTGTACTGGTCCACCGAGGATAATAGAGTTGAATTCCAACTACTACTTCTACCTTGGACTCCACGAGTCACTAGTTAAACACAGTGATATTGTATCAGCACTAGTAAACTACAACGAGTGCTTTGAATTCATAAAGCAGAGAGTATGCGTTGAAACAATGGGAATAGAGGTTTTAAATCCACACCACATCGCGGAGAAGATAGTAGAAGAAGCATTGAAAAACAAGGGCGTGAAAATAATATTCTCGTCCCCAACGCTCCTCAGAGACCCATTGAAGACAATGCGAAAGCATAAAACACTACTGCCAACACCAATAAACGTCTTTGCAACACCAATCTATCTACAACTACACACTACGGGAACATATAGAAAAGCAGTATTTAGAAGACAACTACTAAGAATACACCGTTTATTCAACGAGACATACAGTATACTGAACACCGTGAGGGTAAAATGGGTCTACTACACAGACAAACCGATACCCGCATTAGCGGGCTTTGCAAATTATAGAATAGACGAAAACTACATGAAACAACTAGAAACACACGGAGTAGACGTTAAAAAATGGCTCATAGAAATCTTCACACACGCAATAACACTCGGAGTAGGAACGGGGCGAGCAACAGGCTTCGGACACATAGAAATAAAACCACTACAAGCCGGGAAGGTAGAGAGTAGACTAGACTAATCACTATTTATGGAATAACTCATGGAATACTTTATAGATTTGCTTATATATCTCTAAAGCACTTTGAGTATCTACTTTCTCCTCGAGCTCTATCACCATGAATCCATTAGCTAAAGCTGATTTTCTAGCGAGCTCTGCTAGCTCCCTAACTACAATTACTTTGAGTTGAGATACGTCCTTCAAGTTGCTTACTCTACCTATTTCTTCATCCACTATTTTCCCTCCAATTATCCTATTCCAGTTCTTGCAGGAAACACATACTGAGAACTTTGTATCTCCCGCATACCTAGTGGCGTAGACATCCACCTCTATAGGCTCTCCAACTCTAGACTCCATTCTAGCATTGATTTTCACGTCGAATCCTAGGTCTCCGAGAACTTCTGCTATGATACCGTCTAGAATTTCACGTGTAGGAGTTGCATAGATGTATTTTTCTAAGTGTAGAGGTAGAGAAATATACTCTCGGGTCTCTAGGCGTCTAGGAAACCATATCGAGGATTTCTTTACTATGTGTGATAGTAGAATTACTCTAGCTTCATCAATATCTGGACAAATAGACATCAAAGAAGTTGTGAAGAGTTCAGCTACATCTCGTCTCTTACCTCTAGGCCTCTTCGACTTTATACTATCGAAATTCAATACCAAGTAGCTGTAAATGTCTACGTCTCTACAGACTACTCTAACTACTACTGGAAACAATATAACTAGATAAGCAATATTCCGGAGAACATCGACTCCAAAGCTAAGCACACTCGAAACTTTATTCTTCAAGTCACCCAGTTGGTATTCACCAGTTCCGAGAAAATCGAAGAATACAGCTAGATTCACTAGTATTGATAGAATCGGGGAATTCTCAATAGCTTGTATACACTTCTCACTAATTCAAACCAGCTACTCTATCAATGCCTTATCAAAGCACACATTAGCTAGTGGTATATCTCTTAAAACTAGGAAGTGGCGTTCAAGAGACTGAATATTTAACCTCTTACTCACGGAAATACCTCTAACACCATGAATGTATGGACTAGAACCCACATAGTCTTTCAATACAGCAACTAGGATTTCTCGTTGCTAATTCAAATAAGCTATTAAGACCAATCGTATAACATCCGTAGCTCTTTTCACTGCGTTTTCGAGTTGAAACTCGACACTCCCTACATACTCAGTAATAGAGAAACCACCTCGCACTTATACATCAATGTATTTTCGATTTCTATGATTTCTATTTATGCCTTTAATACAAAATGCTTAATTAAACCTCAAGTAATTCCAGGCAACCCATATTTAAATATACTTGTCTATCCCATGTTTCCTATAGTTGAATTATTGTAGTATTAAACACAATACTCCTAGTCTATAATCTATACAACTAAAAATAGAGACTTCGGCGAAGTCCTAATTATGTTCCATGGTTCAAAAACGTGTGATCGCCAAGTTTAAGAATTATTTCGCGAGCGTTTAATTTAGGCTGGGCCATCTACTGTTAAAGTCTTTTGTAACGTGGTGAGTAGGCTTCTGAGTCCTCCTTGATAAGTCTCATAAGGAGTAAGTGAAAATATTCTTACGGCCTTATATCACGTGAAAACACCCGTAGAACTCTCCCTACATACAATGGACTACTTATGCATCAGTAGTGAGAGGGTCTGTTTATTGCTTTAAGAGCAAATATAAGAGATGGGAATTGTTTGGAAATATAGAGATTTAATTCACTTATAGTCCTCTACGTGATTACTCTGAGGAGTAGAAAGTATATGTAAACTATGTATTTGGAGAAAAATGGGTTGGAATTAACTCGGTGTTACTCCAACTCTTTGCTTCCTAGTGTGTTTTTTGATTTTTCCAGTTACTTTTAAAACAGCTAGTGTTACTATAATCGTGATTGTAATATAGAGGATATCTCTAGGGCTGGGTTTTAATCCGAGAGGGTAGAGTACAGTTAAAACAAATAAGACGTATAATAGAGTTATTGGGAAGTATATTAAAGCAAGTATAGTAACTCTCCTTATACTCGGTGGCCACTGTCTCCCAGCCCATTTTAACTTCGCAAGAACAATCTCGGAGATAATAATACCTATAACTCCTCCAATACCCCCTGCAATCGCCAATGGTAAATTCTCAAGTACACTCTCTAACACTAAGACACCGAACTCCATGTTAAACTACTAGCAGAGCCCTATTAATTTATATGTAGCAGTAATTGTAAGTCTATACACAATGACAACTCCAAGTATAGCGATACGATGAGAAATTATCCACACTTGGAATAAAGAGTGCTACATATATAGCTACTCTAATAGAATTGAATATCGAGCTATATACTGGATATAGCGAGCACTAGTAATAAACAAGTAGGTCCACGCGTTATAGTAGTTGTAGTATTCTTCAGTGAAATCGCCTCATTAGCGCTTATAATCCATGTTGGCAAGAGCCTCTATTATAATAATTAAAATACCAGACTACACGGCAACAGGGGTATTAGAGTAGGAGAACACATAGAAGACCAGGTATTTCAATACGTTTAATCTATGAACACCCCTTCTACTTGGATTTTTTTCTACATTACATCTCACTGGTTTCTCTAGTCAAGCCTAGTACTCGTAGTAGCTTTCTCTTCTAAGATATGTGGAGTTCTCGTGGTTTACTACTGTTATTGCTAGGATTAGTCTTATGGTTTCCTTGATGCCCCCGAGTCACTTGGTGAATAGTGATTCCACGCTTACTAGGCCTCTCCCGACAACTCTGAAACTACAACTACCACGAGTACTTGAAGTCTTTGCTAGTGTTGGTTTATTGTATTAGATTATACTTAGTGTTTTCACTGGTTTTTCACATTTTTTCTTCTCGCAGATTATTTCTGCCCATATACTGACTGCTATTTCTCCTGGTGTGTCTGATTTTATGTCTAGTCCGGCTGGCATGTGTATTCTACTCTTGTATTCTTCTATATTGAAGCCTTCTCTTGCTAGTCTCTCTAGCATCCATGATGCTCTCTTCCTACTACATAGTATCCATGCGTGGCCTTTGAAGTCTTTTTCCAGTAGTGTTTTTAGTGATTTATAGTCTACTTCTGGGTCTCCATACGCTATTACAACAATGTCTTCTACGCCTAGTTCTAGTTTGCCTAGTTCTAGGGGTATGTCTCCAACAATAATTCTCTCTGCGTAGGGATATCTCTCAGTGTTTGCTAGTTCTGGTTTTGTATCGAGTACTACTACCCGGTATCCTAGTAGATTACCTATATCCCCTATTGGTTTACCAACATGACCTCCCCCCACTAGTATTAAACGCGGCTTCGGGTGTAGTACATTGATAAATACTTCTATTACACCGCCACATAGAGCATGAGCTTGTTTAGCGTCTGGTGGTGGATTCTCGGCTCCAAGAGATATTCTCAGTTTCCTCGGCTTGTCCTCTCCCAGCGCCTTCAATGCCTCTTCGACAATGATTTTCTCGACGTCTCCACCGCCAATAGTCCCCATTCTCTCACCACTACTTGAAACAGCCATCATTGCCCCGGGGTCTCTGGGGCCGCTGCCCTCCTTCCCAGTAATAGCCACTAGTGCAACCCTCCTCCCCCTCGACAGTTCTCCGAGAACCCAGTTCAAAACATCGTATTCATTCAAGGCGACCACTCTCCAAGATACAATATTAAACCATGTGTATCAAAAAGCCTACTCCACCTCTTCAACCCCACCCACCCCTCTCTCCTCGAGGCCAGATAGAAAGTAGTATAGTAAAACAGCGAAAACCAGGTAAAACGCGAGAACAGTTGAAACAGTAACCAATCCACCCATATAGGTCGCCGAGTACACTAGTATTGGGAGAGTCCAAGTCCTACCCCTAATACCACCACCAAGTATCAATGAAGCACCAAAATCACTAAAAGCCCTGGAGAATACGAGTACATACCCAGCCAGCACTCTACCCCTAAGCATAGGGAGGAGAACACGGTATAAATAGCCAATCCTAGTCAAACCAGACTCCAAAGCCAGCTCTTCGTAAACCCTTGAAACACTCGCAAATAAAGCAGCATAGTAGCTGAAAGCAATAGGTATAGATACAAACAACTGGGCTACAACAACACCCTCTACATCGCCGACAACACCGAAAACCCTGTTTAAATAACCACCAAGAGGATTCAACGTGAAAAACTCCAAGAGGAGAACACCAGTAGCAGAAGGAGTAATAACAGCTGTAACCATCAACAATGAATAGACAATTCTACGCCTCCAACCACGTAGAAACCTAGAAGTATAGTAGGAAACAGGTAGTACAAGCATTACAGATATAGAAGCAGAGAGCAGAGAAGAAAACAACGAGAGTAGAAACGCCCAGGTAAAATCACTAATAAACTCTTCTTCAATAAACACCACACTAGAAAACAAAACCATGAATGGCGTGGTCAACAATAAAGCAATTAATAGAATAATAAATACCATCACAGCCTTAAAGAAAAACCCGTCATTCAAAGACTGCACACCACCGGCAACTCAATACCTCTATAGTCGTAAGGTGCAATCTTTGATAAATCACTAATATTATATACAAACCCCGTCCTCACAGGATCAAGTGATGAAGCATAACGAGTAAACTCCTCAATAAACAACCCAGCTAAACCCTTGTTAACAGCGTATCGTGTAATACCAATTAACTGGCAACTAGCAATACCACTAATATCTTCTGGTTTCAACCACACAATTTCCAACTCGCTGGGATACCAGTATTTAACAATATGGGGGAGAATAGCAATATCGACTTCCCCGAGTGATAAATACCTCGCTACAACTCCTACATCAGAATATACACACAGTCTATTCTCCAATACACTGTAAACACTTGTCTTCACGAGTAGATTATAAGCCATTCTACCAAAAGGAGAAGCCTTCGGGTCTGCAATAGCGATTTTCGCTCCCTCCATGGAGAGCCTTGGTAGATCACGTATATCTAGTGGTTTAAAACTAGAATCCCTGTGAAACAATACTACTGGTACAATAATACTTATCCTCCTAGTAGACTCGGGGTTAACGAGCCCTCTTTTAACAGCCTCCTCCATGAAGTAGTGGTCAGCTGTGACAAGTATATCACCCTGCATAGTCGTCTCAAGTCTCGTGAGCAATCTACCAGTACTATCCACGACGACATTGACTCTCACACCATACCTCTCCTCGAAGAAACCAGAGAACTCCTCGACTATTTTAGCTAGTACTGGAGGAGTATAAACAATTAATTCTCCATTAACTCCACTACTACTCGAGTATAAACCGTGAGTTAAACCTATTAAACCAAAAAACCCGATTGCACCGGGTAGTATAATACTGAGTAGTACAACTATGTATTTATCCATTTCAACCAGTCCTCCTTCCCGCCTTGTCTAGGAAGGATTTGAAGAGGCCTCCCTCACCAAGCGATACGAGATACTCGCGTGGAATTTTAACACCAGCCACGATCCAGGGTAGTAGAACGTCTAGTGCATTCTCTTCTCTAAAGTATATTATTCCAGCTGAAACCCCGATTATAGGCTTACCACTCCTATAAGCAAGCATAGTCATAGTTGTCGGCTTGATTGGCAATCCATACACTACTACTTCATCAGCTATTTTCCTAATAGCGTGTGGTGTGTAGTCGGTTGGATCAACACTCATACCACCCGTGGCGATAACAGCATCGTGTGTTTCAAGTAGTTGTAGTATTCTTCCAGCTATTTCATCCTCGTCGTCTACAGCGTATACTATGTCGCCTGGTACCCCGCCATACCTCTTAATCTTCTCTACTACAACGGGTGAAGCCTCATCTCTAACTAGTCCAGAAGCAACCTCTGTACCAGTAACCACAACCCCTATTCTCACTGTGCGGGCAGGGTGTAGATTAATAATTGGTAGATGTGGTTTTACCTTCTCTACTATTTCATTGAATTCACTTTGTGATATATACATTGGAATTAACTCTACTACACCAACCAACTCATTTCTATCTAGGAAGCAACCAGTCTTTCTCGTTACAACAACGAAGACCCCGCTCTCATTTATTATTTTTAAACCAGTAGTGTTTATCGTTACTAAACCCCTCTCCTCACTGTATATAAATGCCTTTGCTTCTTCACGGTGTTCTATTCTCAAATAGGGCCCGGTTATTACACTAGCCAGCATATCTACTGCTTCGTCTTCATGTATATATCCTGGTTTACCAGGGTCTTCATCGTAGACGTATACAACGAAGTGCCCACACTTCTCTAGTAACTCCACGTCTTCTTCTCGTACAACATCTCCCTTCTTCTTCACTGCTCCCTTGTAGCTAGGTGTTACACAGGTATAGTCTTGAGCTAGCTTCATACCTATTGCTTCACGTGCTCTAACAGCAACAATCACTACTAAGCCACCCCTATAGAATCTAGTTCGATGAGTAGACTTGAAACCCTCTCCAAGGGCAACACGTCTACTTCTCCATCTCCATAGAGCAGTACGAGCACTGGTTTCTTGACGACCTTGTCTCCAATACAACCCCTTGCTTTAAACCTCAATAATTTAAAAATCAATGTGAAGTCAGCGTTAACCCTCACTCCAATTCTATCTGCTTCTTCAAATATAATACCGGGGACGTCTACGAGCCTAGTACCCTCTCTCAACACTATTTTCGACTTTGCAGAGAGTAATCTGTAAACCAAGAGTGTAGACTCTGCCTTCTCAATGTTTCTAACTGCTCGTTTAATAGTCAACGCTACATCTTGGTGTGAAACACCCAGTCTCCCAGCTATTTCTCTAGTGGTATATCCATTCAACCAGTATTTCAATACAACAACTTGTTTTCTAGTTAAAAACCCGTATTTACTCATCAAATCCACTCTTTGCTTGTCAACTAATTATAGTTTAAACCACGCTGGGGATTTAAATTATTATGTAGTGTTTTGTCTATTGGTTTCCATAGACAAGTAGAATCCATAGTAAAAAGTCTACTAGGGAATAAATAGGGAAACTATTGATTAAAAACAGGTTATTTAACCGGCTTCTTCAAGTAGGAGAGTACTTCTTTTGCTCTTGGACCAGCAAGCCAAGTTATCAACTCCTCGGGGAGCTTGTATTCTCTCGCTATTGCAGCAGCGTATTTTGGATTATTTGTAAATATTACTCTCAAGTATGGTATAAACTCTGCTTTCACAGTTGCCTTACTAGTGAGGAGTCTAGAAGCAAAGTATTCTGCCAGTGCCTCCCTGTATTCCCTAGACTTCTTGGTCTCGGACAGTATTCTTATTCTCTCCGGCATTTTGAATGCTACGAATTTACCTTTATACTGTTTTCTAGCAAATGCCACGCCAGGGCCCATCATGTCGAGTGCGTATGATAGTAGATCCCAGTTTTGTGTTTTAACTATTCTACCAAAATAGACGTCTGCTCTACTAAGTGCTTCATAAGCCCTCCAGACTTCTTCGGGGTTGTCGTACCATGTTGGAATGTGTTCATTTATCCAGGTCTTCATTTCCTCCGGGTCTAGATCAGTCGATGTAACAGCGTCTTTTGCTTGAAAAACATACTGTGCTGAAAAGAGCTTTCGTAGCGCCTCCCATGGAGCATACACTCTATCTCTATATGTTGATACTGCTTTAACTGATTGAAGAGTAACTCTTCCATCTATAACAGCTGCCTGGAGATCGTTTATTGCACTTCTCAAATCACCCTCGCTCCTCTTTGCTATTTCACGTAGTGCTTCTTGTTCACACTCTATTTTCTCAGCTGAACATATCTTCTGGAGTACTTTAACCACGTCTGTTTCTTTCAGTCTATTCATTGCTATTACTTCTGCGAGGTCTCTAAGGGGCTTTAAGTGTTCTCTATACGGGTTGTTCGCAGTCATTATAATTGGGTTTCTAGTGTTTTTAATAACCTCGACTAGTGCTTCAACACCTCCCATATCTGCTCTTGGGTCTAAGCCATCTACTTCATCTAGTAGTATAATTTTCTTTTTACCTCTTAGCGCAGAGGTTTGAGATGCTGTTTTTGCCAGTCTTTCAATGTCTTCTTTCCTCCTACTATCACTAGCATTCATCTCGAATATTTCATAGCCATAGGTCTTGGCGATCGCCTCCACCAGGCTTGTTTTACCGCAACCCGCCGGCCCGTGTAGTAGAACTGCTTTCTTCTGTGGTTTCCCGGTCTCCCATGATTTTAACCATGCAATTAGTTTTTGTTTTGCTTCTTCCTGGTTTACTACTTCGTCTATGTGTTTCGGCCTATACTTTATTATCCAGGGTAGGTTTCGCATACTCAAAAACTACTACACCTTGAACTTTCTACCTAGTAGTGCTAGTCTCGCTAGAAACGCGTTTAACTGTATTTCATCATCTGCTCCCTCAACCAGTCTAAACTGTATTTCACCAGCATAGTCGGCGATCATTACGCGGAGGTCTTCTGGAATCTTTAAATCAGAGGAAAATATCTCTCTATGTACTTGTTTAATAACGTCTAGTCCACTCAATCCATACGTGATCATTAAATCCCTTAGTTTCTTTCTAGCTTCAAGGAAGTTTCCTGCTAGTGCCAACTGGATCATTTCTCTTATTTCTCTTGGATGAGCTAATCCAACAACTTTGTAGACTACTTCCTCGGTTACTTCACCAAGTGCAGCAGCTGATTGTAGTATGTTTATTGCCCTCCTCATATCTCCCTCTGATAACTCGTAGATTACTTCTAGTGCTCGTTCACGGCATTTCAAGTTCTCGTTTTGACAAATATATTGTAGTCTTGGTACAACATCTTCTTTCTTCAGCGCTGTAAACCTAAAGACTGCACACCTACTTTGAATTGGCTCGATGATCTTGCTTGGATAGTTAGCTGTAAGAATAAACCTTGTATTTGCAGAATAAAGCTCCATGAGTCTTCTAAGAGCTTGTTGCGCATCAGAAGTCATATTGTCTGCTTCATCCAATAACACTATTTTAAAGCCCACCTCTCCTACAACCTTCGACCTGGCAAACTCTTTTACTTTTGTTCTAATAACTTCTATTTTCCTCTCGTCTGAAGCGTTTAACTCCAACATATACTGCCTGTAGTTTTCACCATAAAGATCATGTGCGAGAGCGTGAGCAACAGTGGTTTTTCCGGTCCCTGGTGGACCGGCAAACAACATGTGGGGAATATTTCTCTCAGCTACAAACTTCTTGAGTCTTTCAACTATTTCTTTCTGGTTAATTACCTCGTCTAGTGTTTTAGGTCTATACTTCTCAGCCCAGAGAAGCTCACTCAAAACATACCACCAGTAATACCCCATTAAAACTATGATTAAAGGAAAGGGTAATAAAAGGGAGTGTGTTTTCAATATGAATAGGGGGTGCTTTTTGACTGGACTCCTAGAACTATCACTTGTTTTAAACACTGAGCTAGTACAGAGAGAGTACGAGGAGGAAGAAGTTAAAATAGTCTATATTGGACAGAACATGAAGGTTTTCTTGGAAGATGGATATATTGAACTCATAAAGGGATCTGAATACACGCTTCCACGGTGGCTTGCCAAATACCTAGCTGAAAAAGGACTGGCAAAGATTTCCGAAGCACCAATCGAGGAAAACATTGTTGCTAGACTTCAATTCAATGAATCCCGTTCAAAAGGACAATTAAAATTCGAGAAGCTACAAGGATACTTCTACACGAGGATCAAAGAGCAAATAATAGAAACTATTAAAACACTATTCAAGGAAATAAGCGATATCAGTAGAGTACAACAAGTACTACAATCGTATTCAAGAATGGAGAGTATGACGAGAGAACTCTATAGAACTCGTTTAAGTAAAATACTCAATATTCTTACAAGCGAGGTTTCACCAGAAATACTGAGCAATCTAAGCGAAGAAGAAAAACAATTATACCACTCACTAAAAACAGTTATTGATACATATAATTCAAGAGTATTCGATTTTAGAGAGAAAAGGTGACAGCTACGAGTACACTGGTAGTTGAAGACTACGTCCAGAGATTCAAGGTATTTCTACTAGAGTTCAGGTCTAGTGAAGGCATTGCTAAATACGTTGAGAGAATTAGACAGTTGATTAGATTAAACCAGAAGAGTCTAATAGTAGACTTCGACGACTTAATCCTATACGACCCATCACTAGCAAACTACATACTAGACAATCCAGAAAAAGCCCTTGAAGAGTTCTCACTAGCTCTAAAAGACATTGTTAAAACCGAAAACCCCGAATACGCTAATCAAACAAAGAGATTCTATGTGAGAATACGCAATCCACCACAAATACTCAAAATAAGAAATCTAAACACAGACTACCTTGGAAAACTAATTGCAATCGAGGGAATAGTTACAAGAGTCACAAGAATCGATGCCAAAATGGTTAGAGCAAGATTCAAACACATCATAGTTGCCAGAGAGGAGAAAGAAGAACAAAAACCAGGAGAACAAGAAGACCACGAATTCGACTATCCAGAAGAAGGATACTTCACTGATCGAATAGAGAAACCCCCATACTGCCCCATATGCCGTAAATCAGGAGGGAAATTCGAGTTAATAATAGAGAAATCAGAGTTCATCGACTGGCAGAAAATAGTAGTCCAAGAAAAACCAGAAGAAGTACCAGGCGGCCAAATACCCAGGTCTATTGAAGCCATTTTAACAGCAGACCTCGTAGACTCTGTTAGACCAGGAGATAGAGTAGTAATCACAGGTATTCTCCGTGTAGCACCAATTGCGGGTACTCCAGAAGCAAGGAGCTCTAGGAGTCTATACTACTTCTACATAGATGTCAACCACGTAGAAGTCCAGGAGAAAGTATTAGAGGAAATAGTTATTACAAAAGAAGACGAAGAAGCTATTTTAGAGTTGTCGAGAGACCCGTGGATCAGAGAAAAAATAATTGCTAGTATAGCACCGGGTATATATGGAAACTGGGATATAAAGGAAGCAATAGCTCTAATGCTGTTTGGTGGAACACCCAAAATCCTACCCGACGGCACTAGAATCAGGGGAGACATACACGTATTATTAACCGGCGATCCCGGTACAGCTAAATCACAACTACTACAATTCACTGCTAAAATAGCCCCACGTGGATTATACACTAGTGGTAAGGGCTCAACAGCTGCTGGTTTAACAGCCACAGTACTCCGAGACAAGACAACTGGAGAATACTACTTAGAAGCAGGAGCACTAGTTCTAGCTGATGGTGGAGTAGCCTGTATAGACGAAATAGACAAAATGAGGGAAGAAGATAGAAGTGCAATACACGAAGCACTCGAGCAACAAACAGTTAGTATTGCAAAAGCAGGTATAGTAGCAAGACTAAACGCGAGAGCATCTGTACTAGCTGCTGGTAATCCAAAACATGGAAGATATGATTCAACCCTCTCAATAAGTAAAAACATCGACTTACCCCCCACAATCCTCTCGAGATTCGACTTGATATTTATTATAAGAGATATTCCACACAAAGATCAAGATAGAAAACTAGCAAGACACATACTCGGTATTCACACAGAAGCAGATAAAGCACGTGGATTTATAGATCCACAACTACTAAAGAAATACATTAGCTACGCGAGGAGGTATATAAGACCACAACTCACACCCGAAGCAGCAAGATTAATAGAAGAATTCTATGTTGGATTAAGACAAGCCTCTCTAACAACAGGCGAGGAGGGAGTCTCCGCTATAGCTATAACTCCGAGACAGCTAGAAGCACTAATAAGGCTCACAGAAGCACATGCAAAAATGGCTTTGAGAAGCAAGGCTACAGTTGAAGACGCTGAAGAAGCAATTCGTATAATGATGGCTACACTAGCAAAAGTAGGATTAGACGTGGAAACAGGTAAACTAGATATAGATATAATTGAAACAGGAGAATCAGCCTCACGAAGAGAAAAGAAAAAGAAGTTTACTAAATGGTTATTCGAGAAACTAAAAGAAGTCGGTGGAGAAATGGAGCTTGCACAGCTACTTGAACTCGCACGTAGAGAAGGATTTGAAGTAGACTTTGCAAAAGAAGTCATAGATGAATTATGGCAGAGTGGAGAAATAACATATCCAAGACTAGGAAAAATCAGAAAAGTATAGTCATCAAATAAATTAGAGGTATTCTATAAACGGAGTTATATGGAGTAGTTTTACTGGGAGTATTTTGAATTCCTCTGCATATTTAACACCTATTTTACTACCAGATAACTCCATGTATTTTAAAATGAAGAGTAAGAAGTCTTCGTTTTCAAATTGAGACCTATGTTTTCTCAGCGCGCTTATCTTGTATTCTACATAGTTTGAAACATCAACAATGGTGTTCGGTCTACTCGTATAGTAGTAGCCAATAAATCTAGGCGAATGTGGAGTTAGTCCTTTCTCAAGGTCTTGTTTGTTAAACAATGGCATACCAGAAAACAATACAGCGGCTGATACTAGTCTACCAGTGTAGTAGTGGTCTGGGTGTGCTTCATATGGGAGGTATGGGTCTGGTGTTAATACAAGGTCTGGACGCGTTATTCTAATAATGGTTATCAGTTTATTTAGTACATCATAGTTAAATGTTAATTCTCCATCTCGTACTCCAAGAAAATATATGTTTTCTACTCCGAGGACTTTAGCGCTCTCTTCTTGCTCCCTCCTCCTAGTTGATGCTACTTCTTCTTCTCTTGCATGAGGGTTGAGTGTTCCCTTTGATCCATCTGTTACGACAACCAAGTCTACTTTTACCCCGCTCTTAGTAGCTCTAGCTATTGTACCACCCGCACCTATTTCACAGTCGTCTGGGTGTGGTGATACACATAGTACTTTTCTTGATACTTCAAGTGGTCTCTTGTAATCAGGTTCTATTTGTTTAACTAGTGAGGAGTATATTTCAAGCCATTCTTGTTTCAAGGTTTATCCTCCATGAACTATTATCTACCGCTCTCTTTTTATACTAATTAAGATGCTAGTTTATAGTGGGGGTTTAGTTGGATAGATTGAAAATAGCTTTTATTGGTGCTGGTAGTGCTGTATGGTCTAGTACAATAGTTGTCGACTTATTGATAAACGAGAGGCTTAGAGATAGAATTGACATTTGGCTCATGGATATTGATGAATGGAGGCTGGATGTAATATATGGATTTACCAAGCGATACATTGATGAACTAGGTGTTAAAGCCCGGGTATACAAGACAACAAGTAGAGTCGAAGCCATTAGAGAAGCAGATTTCGTAGTAAACTCTGCAATGGCTGGAGGACACTCGTACTATGAACTACTAAGAGAAATCTCGGAGAAACATGGGTATTACAGGGGGATTAACAGTGTTGAATGGAATTACGTGAGCGACTACCACACTATATGGGGCTACTATCAATTCAAACTATTCATGAATATACTAAGAGACATCGAAGAGTATGCACCCAACGCTTGGATGATAAATGTAGCAAACCCAGTATTCGAGCTTTCAACACTGGCTTTTAGAGAATCCAGGGTTAAATACATTGGTTTATGCCATGGACATCTAGGCTACTTGAAATCAGCTATACTAGTACTAGGTATGCGTTTAATGAAAGAACATGGATACGACATGGTCGTTAAATGCGCTATGGAGGAGCCAGAATGCTATTTCAACACCATACAAGTAGTCGACCCACGCGAAGTAGAAGTAGAAATGCTCGGCTTCAACCACGTAATATGGCTGACAAAATTCAAGTATAGGGGTGAAGACGCCTATAAATACCTAGATGAATGGATAAAAGAAGACGCCGAGAAATACTGGAAGACATGGAGGGAATACTATCACAACCCATTCGAAGTTGATTTATCACCAGCAGCAATAGACATGTATAAAACCTATGGACTCCTACCAATAGGAGACACTGTACGTGGAGGTACATGGAAATACCACTGGAATCTAAAAACAAAACAGTATTGGTATGGACCATACGGCGGGCCAGACTCAGAGATAGGTTGGGCAATGTATATAGCCCACCTGAGAGGAAAAATGCGAGAACTAGCAAACGCCGTCTATGATTTAACAACACCCATTACATCGAAGTATCCACCAAGACCAAGCGGCGAGTCACTTGTTGAAATTATAGATTCTCTTGCAAACAACATCGAGAAATCATGGTACTACCTCCACCTTCCAATGGGGGTGAAAATACCTGTACCAATACAGGTAAACACATTGAATAATGGTGCAATAAGTAGTCTACCAAGCAATGTAGCTGTTGAAGTACCAGCGAGAGTAAGTGGTAGAGGTGTAGAGCCAATAGTAACGAGTAGTATACCCAGAAAAATACTCAACCAAGTACTACTACCAAGACTAATGAGGGCAGAGTGGGCAATAGAAGCATTTCTAGAAGGTGGTAGAGACCACTTGTTCAACTGGCTAATAGTAGACCCTAGAACAAAGAGTACAGAACAAGTAAACAATGTAATAGACGATATACTCAAACTACCAGGAAACGAAGAAATGGCAAAACACTACTCGTAACACTATAAAAATAATTTTTGAATTCACTACTTACCCACAGCTTTTTTCTCTGCAATCCACTGTCTTCTATACTCCCATAGAGATGGAGGAGTCCACATTACCCATAATGGCAGTGCTTTAATAAACTCGTAGGCTTCCTCCCAGCCTTCAAGACCAAGTCTCTCAGCTAGTTCTTCGAGACTCATAGGTGTTCTAATATATTCACGAATAATTTTAAGTAAGTCTTCTGTTATCGGTATTTCTTTCTCTCCTACTTTTACAACAAACAATATTTCTTTTACTTCACTCAACCCATAACCACCCATTGAGACAAACCATTGTATAAAACCTTAAAAATATTGCGTAGTGGGGCCGCCGGGATTTGAACCCGGGACCACCGGCGCTCCGGGAGTCCCAGGCCACGGGGGACATCCCCCCAGGCCGGCATCCTAGCCAGGCTAGACGACGGCCCCTCTTTCAAGTCTCATTAGATATACTCTAGGGGATTATAAAAGAATATCCATGGTAGAACAATACTTCATTATCTATCCAATACTTTCGGCCACCTCTCTTCTTTTAAAACACCTAGCCTTTATAACACATTACACGTTTATTTAAAAAAATGCATATCGCAAAATGCCCACTCAATGAGATTTTTAATCATGTTAATTAATTGTATTGTGAACCCTTACCTTTACTATTAATGAATAGAATATTCCCAATTGGCTTTGGTGAATAGTAATGCCTGTTAGATATAGATGTAGCCACTGTGGAAATGTAATCTACGAGTTTAAAGGTGTTGGCCAGAGTTATACAGGTTTGATCTCTCCACGTGAATTCGTAAAACTAGTTGGCTATCACTGTCCATACTGCAAAGCCCCCTTAAAAGAGCCTGAGGGAGATGTACGCAAGTATATGTATATTAGACCAGCAGTGCCGTTTACAAGAGACTCGCTACCACTATTTGATTCGTCGAGAACCACTATTACTTCAACTGCATAGCTTCAAGTAGTTTTTCAAAGTCTTCATCTAGATAGGATTCTTTGTATTTTCTCAGTGCATCTAGAACTCTGTTTCTATCAATACCTAGTGTTTCTATGAGTTTACTGCTATTTCTATATCTATATAGTAGAAACGACGTAAATGATGTAGTATTTACTGGTCTACGCGTTTTTCTAGCGCTCTCCCAGTCCAGTATTTTAACATCTTGTTCTCTGCATACAAATACGTGTCCACTTGGTCTATTGATCTCTGTGTGGTCTATACCAAGCAAGTCTAGTTTTCTCAGTTTAATCATGGTATTTAATAATAGTGTTTTCAATTCATTCAATCTATTCGAATTCAAGTATTCTTCTAGTACAATAGTGTAATCTCTACACTTCCCAGGCGGGAGTAGCTCGTAGAAAACATAGAAGTCGCGGTAGGCTAGGAGTTTTGGTGGTAAACTAGATGGATAGGCCTCGCTCATTAATAATGCTTCTCTTGTAAAACTCTCTCTTCTACTATCTAGTCTTTTTATCTTCAGCGATCCAATTCCATTGAATTTATTGTATGCAACTACTACTATTGCAGAGTAGCCCTTACCAAGTATTCTCAAGTCGAGAAATTTACCACCTGTTTCCAATAAATAGGTGAAACCATCTAGTTTAAGGAGTTCTAATCTCTCTTCGAGCTCACTACAATTCTCTCGGGGAAAGCAGAGTACTCGCTCAATATACGTGTCTGGTTTATCTAGGAAGTGCAGTACTCCATCCAACTCGGCTTCTTCAATATAAAGTCTCGTAGCCACCTGGTAGCACCTAGATCGCTGAGTTTCTTGAATACTTCTTCATTGAGAAGCTCGACTACGGGTTTAATAGTCTTTAAATGTGGTGATACAGTAAACTCGCTCCATCTCTCCGAGATTACTTCTAGTACATTGACTTCTCTCCTCGGGTCTAGAGACTCCATACACCCCTTATAGTCTATCCATGGGCCGAATCCTCTACCAAGGTGTTTCTTGATAAATCCGTGTATTCTATCTCCTTCATGGCCGAGACAGGGTCCACTGTACAGTTTGAAGAGTGGTAGCTGGCAACTTTCTAATTCAAGTGCTATTACAACAATATCTTTTTCATTACTCCAAGCTGAATAGTCTAAAACCCTTATATCAAATCCGCCTAGAACCCGTGGAGCAGTAGATGCAACCCTCCACGCCTCGCCCCATACAACGTCTGGTGGTAGTGGTTCTTTTAAATAGTATTCCAGGAATACAATACACCTATTTCTAGTTTTCTCTAGTAATTCTTCTACTCGTGGAGCTACTGGTTCTCTAAAGAAGGAAACACTTGGATTAGACAAGTAGCATTGTGATGCAATTATAAACGTGAAGAGACTGCGAGCATTTACACTAGCTGTTACATTTCTCAAGTAGTCTACTGGGTCTGGCATATATACAAGTGAATCAGGGTATTTATCTCGTAGTTTCTTCAGCAATTCTCTCGTCAACTTGTCTCCAATGGTATTAACTACTACGGGAGGCCTCCATTCACTAGCTGCTTTTAAAACCTCTCTAAAACCTCCATATGCAACTATTAGTAGTTCAACGGCATATCCGCTAAAACCACGTGTTTTAACTTCTGCTCCATATACACCAATAGACTTCATGAATTTCTTGAGTAGTCTAACATGATCTCTTTGCTCGCTACTCAGTGTTTTATTAATGAATAATGTGTGGAATGGTGTTCTATCAACAGCTGTTTTTGCAAGTGTAGGTGTATCTAGTTTCAAACCAGCTACGATATCTGCTTCTACCTCGCCTAGTCTTACTCTTACATATGGGTGTTCAGCATATCTCAATTCGTATTCTCCAATCTCTCTTGCTGCTTCTATCAGTATTGGAAGTGCTTTTTTCTCGAGGTCTTCTCTACTCCAATCACTGGGGAATAAGACGAATACGTCTAGATCTCTATCTCCACTCAGCCATGTATCATGTGCTACACTCCCTTGAAGTGTTACTTCAGCCCGTATGCTGTGTTTACTCAGTGTTTCTTCTATAGCATGCTTTACTTTCTCATATGTCTTCAATAACAATTCGTATTCACTGGGTTTTGGCTTGATTTCTTCTAGTATTTTTAATTCTACTTCGCCCAGGTTTTCCATCGACCACCACTATTCAACTATTGTAATTCAACAGTGCAGAGATCGCTGTATATGGGGCCGCTTGGAGTCAATACACTCTTTTTTACGTGAATCCTAGTTACACTTGAAACTCCAAAATCCATGTCTTGCATAGACTGTATTGTTTTAACTAGTTTGTCGACTCCACGTCCACTTTTCACTCTTGCAAGTGTAATGTGTGGTACAAACTCTTCTCTCTCTGGTGGAACACCAAGTCTTCTCACTATTCTCTCTACTATTCTAGCCAGCTCTACTAGTTTATCAGACCCCTCGGCTACACCAGCCCATACAACTCTCGGCCTCGCTAGATTGGGGAAGACGCCAAGGCCTTTTACATGCATTTCAAATCTACTGTACTTCAATGTAGAGATATCACTACACAGTACCTTGACTAGGCCGGCTGGTATTTCACCTATAAACCTCAGTGTTAAATGTATATTCTCGTCTTCTACAGGTTTTAAATCAGCACCTGTTTCAACTAGTTTATTTCTCGCTTCTACTAGTTTTTTGAGTACATCGCTGTTTTCTATTTCAATCGCTATAAATGTTCTAATCATCTCGCTCATTAAACCACCATTATCAGCAATACACTCTATCCAATAGTAATTAACTCTCAAGGCTTAATTATATAATTGAAAGCATTATGCTATAAAACTCATAAACCCTAGAGAAATAATTAATCTCTAAACCACTTAGACTACCCATTGGTGTAGTCTATTGAAGCGCTTATACATATTACTAACTGGAATGCCCGGCTCTGGTAAAAGCATTGTAGCAGAAGTTGCAAGAGAAATAGGTATTCCAGTATACACAATGGGCGATGTAATTAGAGAAGAAACACTTAGAAGACACGGTGTTGTAACACCAGAACTCATGGTTGAAACATCAAAGAGGCTTAGAGAGGAATACGGTGATGAAATAGTAGCAGTTAAAACCATTGAGAAAATACCCAGCGAATACAAAATAGTATTAATCGACGGGGTTCGAAGCCTGAGAGAAGTAGAAGTATTCAAGAAACACGGCGAAGTAGTAATCATAGCTGTACACGCCTCGCCAAAAACAAGGTTTAAGAGACTAGTTGAGAGAAAGAGGCCTGGAGACCCCTCTACATACGAGGAATTCCAGAAGAGAGACTATACAGAACTAGGATTTGGAATCGGGAGCGTTATAGCACTAGCAGACTATGTAATAATAAACGAGACCTCTATAGAAGAAGCAAAAAGAAAAGCCCGTGAAATATTATTTAAACTGGTTGAAACCCATGGTTGAAATCACTGTTGAAGCAGAAGTAAGACCAACAGAAGACATTGAAAAAGTAAAAACAGCACTATTAAACATAGCTAGACCCGAAGACCTAGAAGTAGAAGAAGTAACAACGGGTTTTAGAGTAATGAGGATTAAATGTAGTAGAATAGAGTGTCTAGAACCACTGAGAAACATGATTAAATCCCAGCAAATAGAACCAGCATTTAGAGCCCACCTAGAAAAATACTGGGAGGGAGACACTATAACCATACTCCTCCATAAACAAGCATGCTACGTGGGAAAAATATCCCTCATAGACAGCTATAGAGAATCACCACTAGGACCAATAAAACTCACAATAAAAGGAACAGAAGAGGAATTAGAAAAGATCATCGAATACCTAACAAGCGAATAGTATTAACAACTCACTTCCACACCCCACTTGTTGATTCCAAATGGGATTCAAACGGGATTTCTACTGAGATGAGAATATATATTGAGAAAGAAGAAAGCTCAATAGGTTTTATAATCGCAACTAATACTTGTCTCCGTTTCCCCGTTTGGCTAAAACGATTTGTTATCTAGGCGGCTCTCCCCTGTAAACCCTATAGGAGTAGAGAGTATAGTGGCTACTCAAAGAAACCATGATGAAGGAAAGTTTATAATATAGTGGGAGAAAGTGTAATCATGGTAATGTAGAGGTATATATCAATGAAAAGAGATATAGTTCTCAGTGTACGATATATCCTCGTCGCTGTTTTAGTCTTTTTCATTGTATTCTTTGCTTTCTCGGAGAGTAGTAATTCAAATAAAAGTAGTATTGGTGCTAGTAGACTACCTACAATGGAAGTAGTAATTAGTGATAGTGATGTCCTCGAAGATTGTAAAGTCTACATAGAGAAGCAAGAGGTTAGTAATGGATACTATGTAAAACAGGGTTGGTGTCAAGCATGGGTTAAAGGCCCCTATTTATACAGTATAGAAGGCCTTGAAACACACTTCTGTATCACCGCTCACTCTAAAATATACCTTGATAGCTTTAAGAGTAGAGTATTCTGTTCTCCACATACATGTGGAGAAATAAAGCCTGTATTAACGAGTAGTGGTAAGGTATTGACATATTCCTCCGTGGGTGCATGTAGAGGAGGACTTACAGGCAACAGCAAGGTTAGAATATACTTTTATGTTAAATACGTATATGAAGAGAAGTGGTGGTGTAGTCAGTATTCAGGACACTGCATAGTAGATATAACTCTGTATCCAAGAGCTATATATGAAATATCAGATATTAAAGAGCCAGTCCAGCCGTATCAACCACCCTCCCGACCGTGGCATGCTCTTGGACCCTACGCTGGTCACAGCATAATCCTATTTAACAAAGAGTTTCATGGAGTCTTTGAATTAGGAGTACCACCTGAAGTCATTAGAGACTACTTTGAAAGCCTACCACATTGTATCGTAGATTCCTATGTCAAAGTAATTGATTTAAGTGGTAGGGGGCCGGCTGGTATTACTGGTGGTATAAAGACGATGATCCATTCACTTATGAAGTAATGTTTGGGATTGAATAACTATAAAATCCCCCCTACTTTTTTCTATGAAGTAATTGAATCATAGATATAACACCATGCCTTCTCTTGCCACTATTGTCTTCATGAATACTCTTATTGCATCCACGAGTGCTTCTTCCTCGCTGTGTCTAGCACTTATGTGGAATAATACCAGTAGTCCTACACCTGCTTCACTAGCTGTTAAAGCAGCATCTTTTGCAGTCGAGTGTTTTTGCTCGTGTGCTTCTTCTTCGTAGAGGCTTGTAAACGTTGCCTCGTGGATTAACACGTCTACTCCTCTACATGCCTCTATTATAGTCTTAGAGGGTGCTGTATCACCCGTATAACACACGGTCTTCTTTCCTATTGTTACACGATACCCGTATGATTCAATACTATGGTTTACTGGGAATGCGCTGACTGTTATCTTTGAGTCACTATATGAATAGTTTGAATCTACTACTTGTAGTTCTACTTTGAATCCTGGTTTAATAAGACTTGATTCAAACATGTATCTGATTGTATCTATGAATTGACGGGGCCCGGCGATCACGAGTGGCTCTTTCCGGTTTGAAAGAGTCATTGTCTGTATTAAGCCTGGTAGTCCCAGGTAGTGGTCTCCGTGTGCGTGTGTTACAAATATTGTTCTCACCTTTAGCGGGCTGAGGCCGTATTTAAACATTTTTGACTGGCATCCCTCTCCAGGGTCGAATAAGTATATTTCCGAGTCTACTTTCAACGCTATACATGGTAGTGAACGCGTTACGGGCATTGCTGCACCTGTACCTAGAAAGTGTATTCGGGCATTCACTGTTTTCTCACCACGTTTATTACTCTTGTTAATTGTCCATGGACGTAGTCATAGTATCTCTCTGTTAGTTTAAACCCGTATTGACTAATTAATTCGTCTACGTAGTCTTCTAGCCATAGTGGAGTCATAAAACAAGCATATCCATTTCTCGACAAGTATTCTTGTAGTCTCTGAGTAAAGGATTCATATAGTTTTTTTATTTCAACTCCATGTGTGCTAGCTCCTCTTCCATATGGGAGATCAGTGGCTATTCTATCTACCTCTCTAAACACTATTTCGCTTGAATCACTAATTACTGGTATAATTGGAGCTTTTGAATATAGTACATTGGCTTTAAAGCCAACCACTAGTTCATAGTCTATTTCAACACCTAGACCTAAAACCCCCATATCCCAGGCTTCTAAGAGTATAGTTCCCGTACCTGTAAACGGGTCGATTAGTAGATCTCCTCTTTTAGCTCTTGTTAGATTGACTAGTGCTCTTGCAATATCGGGTTTTAAAGCAATACTCCTCTGAAACGGTCTGCTCCGAGCTTTCTTCAATAATACACCATAATCCTTCTCGAATAGCTTCCTAGCTAGAACCGCGCGTCCATCAGTAAAAAACAACCTGTATTCTCCGCGCCCTCTAAAACCAACTTCTATTCCCCCTACTTCTATGAATCTATTTACCGATTCCTCGCTAATAGTGGATTTCAAAATAGAGACGTGTACCGGGTTTTTACCTACTAGTCTACCTGTTTCTCTAGCGTCTTGTTCTGAATAAGCGTCGAATACGCCTATTACTACTCCAGCTTCTTTTAAAAACCCAGATCTCTCGATAATTTCTACTACTACTTCACTCTTAGTTCTAGCTATACACAGCATTGTAAAACAGTTTACTCTGTTTCCACCAGTATAGACTTCTAGTAGTGCTTTTAGCTCTCCTAGTGCTAGGTATTCATTATTCCCTCTTAGTAGAAAATAGTAGCTGTTTTCAACATGCTCCTCCATGTTCTTAAACCGTATTAGTATAAAAATACCTAGGAGGTTATTTTCTCCAGTACTGGTTTCAATGCCTCTGTAATATTAACGTATTCTATTAACTCGTGTTCGTGTTTTACTAGTAGAGTATTTGCGAGAATTAGTTTTTCTACTCCTGCTTCTTTCAGCTTCTTCAATGCATCTCCCACTAGTAGTCCATGAGTTGCAGCAACAACTACTCTTCTAGCTCCTTGTTGTAGTAGTATTCTAGATGCTTCTGCTATTGTACCACCAGTGCTAATTATATCGTCTACTAATACTACATCTCTACCTTTAACGCTGAGTTCTTTTGGTTTATATGTAATAGCACCCGTAACTCTATCTCTACTTTTAACTAGAAAGTCATAGTTTAAACCTAGAGTTCTAGCTGCATAAGAGGCTCTTTCAAGAGCGCCTTGATCTGGTGCTAGAACAATTGGGTTTTCAAGGTATTTCAATGCTGCCTTGACCAGTAGGTCTGATACTAGTACATTGTATGCCGGACCCCCGAAACACTCTAGTGTTTTTGGACTGTGAATGTCGACCACTACTAGTACATCCAATCCAATAGTCTTCAGTGTTTTTAACACCATACAAGCCGATACAGGCTCTCCCGGGAGGAACACCTTGTCTTGTCTCGAGTAGGCTATGTAGGGTATTACCGCTATGATTCTCTTAGGGTTGTTTTGTTTAACAGCATCTATTAAAAGCATTGTTTTCAATAACGAGCTCTCTTGTTTTGGATAAGTAGTTGAAACAACAACTACATCATTAGATGGTATTTTATCTGGTTCAAGTATTCTCACATAGAATTCTCCATCCGGGAAGACCTTTTCAGCCACTCCTACTTCTACTCCTCCAAGTATTGAAGCGATTTCTCTAGTTAACTCGTAGTAGGGAAACCCGGTTACAACGAGCAAGTATCCACACCCATGGATATATTGGGTTATACTAGATATTAAATTATAGAGAGGTGGATCTCTCAACATGTTTAAACTTAGAAAATTCAACCCAGAAGATCCTGGTGTAAAACCAGCTAGGTTGTGGGAGTCTCTTAGTGAAAATAGAGTAAAGTGTAATCTATGTAGTCGTAGATGTATTATTGTACCAGGCGCTTTTGGAGCTTGTGGTGTTAGATACAACTATGAGGGTAAACTCTACACTCTCGTATACGGGGTTTTAACAGCTGCAAACGAAGACCCGATAGAGAAAAAACCCCTAATGCACTTCCATCCAGGTGCATGTGTATTCTCGATTTCAACATCTGGCTGTAACTTCTACTGTAAATTCTGCGACAACTGGATTCTCAGCCAGAGCAGGTGGGATAGAGTCTTCGGGAATATATACGATCCAGAAGACGTTGTAGAAGCGGCATTGAAATCCGGGTGTCAAGGTATAAGTTACACCTATAATGAGCCAACAATATTCTTTGAATTCATGGCTGACACTGCAAAACTAGCTAAGCAAAAAGGATTGTTTAACACCATGGTTACAAATGGATATATTACACCCGAGGGTGTGAGAGAACTAAGTGGATTAATAGACGCTGCAACAGTCGATTTTAAAGGAGGTGGAAACCCTGAATTCTACAGGAACTACATGGGCGTACCCGATCCAACACCAATATATAGTGCACTCCTCGAAATGAAGAAGAATGGATGGTGGATTGAAATAACAAACCTCGTAGTACCAAGAATAGGTGATAAAGAAGAAGATATACGAAGACTAGCCAAGTGGATTGTTGAAAACATAGGGCCTGAAACACCGTTTCACCTTTTGAGATTCCACCCAGACTACCTACTACAAGAAATACCACCTACACCAGTAGAAACACTCGAAAAACTAGCCAAGACAGCAATGGAGGAAGGATTGAAACACGTATATATTGGAAACGTGTGGGGACATCCATTAGAAAACACGTATTGCCCCAACTGTGGAGCACTCGTAGTAGAGAGAAAAGGCTTTTTTATAACAAAGTGGAAGCTTAAAGAAGACTTTAAATGCCCTGTATGCGGTTATAGATTAAACTTCAAAGGAGTATTCCATGGAGTTAGATTTAGAAGTCTATGGTGGTAGAAATGCCGTATTTCATAGTGGTTTTGGGTACTGCGGGTAGTGGAAAAACATCGTTGACTAGTGTATTACAGACGTATCTCGAAGACCACCAATTAGACTCAATAATTGTTAATCTAGACCCCGCCGTAGAAGAACTACCCTATGAACCACACGTAGATGTAAGAGACTATGTAGATACACGTGAAGTAATGAGGAAAACAGGGCTTGGACCAAACGGCGCACTAATAGCCTCGATAGACATGTTGTTAATGAATATTGAGGACTTAAAAGAAGAAGTATGGAGTTATAAATCAAACTATGTCATTATTGATACCCCTGGTCAAATGGAGTTATTTGCATTTAGACAAACAGGTCCACTAGTATTGAAAGCATTGATTGGAGACGCTAAATCAGCTGGTGTATTCCTAATAGACTCGTCCTATGCACAGCAGGCGTCAAACCTACTCTCAGCACTACTACTAGTAGCATCTACTTATGTCAGACTCAAAATACCACTAGTAAACGCATTGACAAAAACAGACCTTCTCGACGACACCCAGTTACAGAGGATTATTGACATGATTGAAAACCCCGATGTTTTAGCAGCAGAGATTTCAATGGAGAAAGATGCTGTGTTAATGTGGGATCAAGAGGAAGTATCGAGTATAGTGGAGAAACTAGCAGTCTTCGAGACAATACCGGTTTCAAATGTTACAGGCGAGGGATTTGATGATTTATATGCTGCAATACAGAGAATAGTAGCTGGCGGTGAAGACTACTATACAGAAGAACCAAACCCCATGTTATGAATTAATAAAAAATCAACTAGTTATCTTAGAAGCCAATTCCCTTATTCTAGCCTCACTAGTTCTACCCTTGAATTCCACTGTGTCTACTATTTCAAACCCCATGTCCGAAGTTAAATCCTTTATTTTCTTCGCGGCGACAGGGCCCCATCCATACGAGGATATTACTACTAGTCGTTTACCAACACCCTTTGTTTTAGCTTTCATAATCTCTAGGATGTATTTTCCAATTGGGTATAAATCAGCGTCATAGGTTGCCGCCCCGAACACTATGGTCTCAGCATCATAAAGATCTGTTATTACCTCACTTATTAACGAGTGTTCTTTATCGTCGAATCTATGTATTACCGGTTCAACACCCCTCTTTCTAAGTTCGTCTACGAGGATTTCTACTGCTTCATTTATAAATCCATACATTGAAGTATAGACCACTACTACTTTGCCTTTTACAACTCTCCTCTCGCCTAGCTCTCTGTATAATTCAATAATTCTATTTGGCTCTCTATGTAATGGACCGTGTGACGGGGCAATGACGTCTATTTTCAAACCTAGTTTGGATAGTTTATCAAGGTTTTTAACAACCCATTCAGCGTGTTTACCAATTATGTTTGCAAAGTATTTTCTAGTATATCTATTAAACAATTCTTTTTCGGCTACGGGTAGATCTTCATAGAAGATTTTTGAGGGTATGCCATAAGAGCCGAATGCATCACACGTAAATAGTATTCTCTCTTTTTCATAATATGTGAATATAGTGTCCGGCCAGTGGAGCCATGGAGTATGATAAAACCTTAACACTTCTTCACCCAACCCCACTGCTTCTCCATCATTAACGGGTTTTACTCTCTCTGCTACTCCATAAAATGCGTTGAGTAGGCTTATTGCTATATTGTGTCCTAGTATAGTGGCGTTTTTAAGTGAGCCTACAAGTGTTTTTATAGAGCCGCTGTGATCCGGCTCGGTGTGGTTAACCACGATGTATCTCACATCTCCTGGATCTACAATACCTCTTATTGTTTCCAAGTGGAGTTCTCCATACCCCTTCTTCCATCCATCAATAACCGCTGCGCCTTCACTAGTAGTTATCAAGTAGGAATTGTATGTTACTCCCTCGGGTATTTCCCATATGGCTTCAAAGTAACGAGTTTGATCATCGTCTAATCTAAGAAGGTATACATTTCTAGTTATTTTCTCAACTATGGTTTTAACCAATGAGACCACCTTTACGTATATAGTAACGAGTTGAATCCTTAAAATTGAAACAAATAGACTTACAGGTCTCTACATATTTCAATAGCTGAGTTTATAGCCGCCGGTAGCTGTATATATGATTCAACTCTGATGAAGTCTACGCCCAGCTCAAAGGCTACTTTTTCATCGTATATTGTATCGCCAATAAACACTATTTTACCCTGGAAACCCTTCTTTACATGTTCTAATTGTTGTTTTCTACTTGGATAGTTGTCTCTAGTTAGCGAGCTCGAGGAAAACTCTGTTAAACCCAGTTTTTCTAGTAGTGGAAGTAGTGTTTTTCTACTCCTCATTGTTACTAGTATTACTTTGTAGCCGTTTTCCCTTAATTGTTTTAAAATCAATGTGTTTTCTCTGACTAGTTCAGGGTTTATTTTCTCTATTGATTCTAGCTCGGCGTTTTCAATTATCTCCCATGCCTTTCTCTTATCTTCTTCGTTTATTGGTAGATTGGCCAGGCTTTCTCCCAGTGGTTTTAATGGATGATTTATACCGAGTAGTCTCCTAATTTTCTCTCTAATCTCGTCGAAGTTTACAAGTAGTGGTATTATTGTTCCATCAACGTCTACGACTATTAAACAGTTATTCAACGTCATTTTCTACACGGTTTTAACAATGTTTATTTTTAGTTCTGGTTTTAATTCTACTACTACCTCGTCTTTGTACATGTATCCAATTAGCATTGCTTCTGTATTGTATGCGTATAGTATATTGCCGTTTTTATCTACGGCTATAAACCCCATTGTATTAGAGCCCACTGTTTTCTCTACGTATTCGGCAACATTTCTCAATGCTTCTTCTGGTGTCTTACCTGCTTCATACTCCATACTTAGTTTTAAACAAGGCATTGATCTAATTATGAACTCGCCAATACCAGTTGCACTACATGCTACACTGGGTGAGGCGTAGAATCCAGCTCCAGGTATTGGTGTATCTCCAACTCTTCCAGGTAGTTTTAGAATTACGCCTCCAGTACTCGTAGCCGCCGCTAGTACTCCATTGTCGTCAACTGCCACCGCTCCAACGGTGTCGAATACTCCAATCATTTCTCTAACTATTTCATAGTATGTCTTGTTGCTTGTTACAAAAGACTTCAAGGCCTTGTAGAAGTAGTCTGATGGTTCTTCACTAAATACTTTCTTTAAGACCTCAACATACCTCTCTGCGAGGTTTGGAGGCATTGGTGGTAGTGGTGGAAGACCATATATTGTAGCGAGTTTATCAGCGTTTTCACCGGCGAGTAATACGTGTGGTGTTTTCTCGGCTACAATTCTAGCTAGTAGTATTGGATTACGAGTTGCCTTGACAGCGGCTACCGCACCCATTAAACCCGTAGAAGTCATCAATCCAGCATCTAATTCCCTCTCGCCCAGTAGATTGGGTACACTACCATATCCAGCATTCAAGTGTCCAGAGTCCTCCATACACTTAACTGCTTCAACAACCGCTTCTAGAGAACTATTTGTTTCAACGAGCTTCCTCCACCCTCTCTCAGTGCATTTTTTAACTGCTTCAATAGATTTCTCTACACCCGGCCTTACACGCCAGGCCCCTGCCCCACCATGTAGAATAATAGCTTTAACCATGACTACACCACCATAGCTTGATTAAACCCCCTTAGTTAATATTTTTTCACGGTGTAGAACTTGACATCTACGCAAAATACAACAATTGAATCAGATATGTTTCAAAAACTGGTTTCAAGTATTAAATTCGAAAAAATAAATCTGCTACCGATACTACTTCCTTTTATATTTCTCTCCTCGGGGATATTGCTACTCTTATCATCAGGGTTTTTAAAGAGCCTTCTCGGGGGAGGTATTGTAGAAAACAGTATTCAAAGTGTTCAGATAGATTATAGTTTATCTTCATATGGAGCTCTACTAATAATTGGCTATCTACTATCATCTACAATATCAGTATACTACTTAGTTAGAAAGGTTTCAAGACACCTCCACGACAGTATTGTAGCTACAACATACTTCACTAAGGGTTTATCCGTCGAGAGCCTACTCAGTATTTTAGAGTCTATGGTTAACAAACACTCTCTTCCATCACCCATTACAAGTCTATTACTAAACATTGTTTCATCTGGCATAACCTATCCAATTATTCTACTACTAGTAGAGAAGGCGTTTATAGAACACTGTATACTAGAAGAAGAGCTATTATTGAAGTCTAAGTACTCCAAGCAGAGAACAAGTGTTTACATAGTGCTTGATGTTGCATTAATTGTACTAACACTTGGAGCTTACGGGCTGTATATAGCTTGGAGGTTTACAACCAGCTTCAATAAACACTATGAGTTGATTCATAGTACCCATCCCTATCCACCAGAGCCAAGAGGAACAATTCAGTCAACTAGTACACCTTCAAATACGTATTCAGGTTCTAAATACGCATATATTCTGCTTTTATTGACTCCTATTTTGAGTATTATCTATACAAAGCTGGGATCTACAATAATGCCTGTTATCCCAGCGGGTTCAGCACTCATAGTATCAAGTATATTGTTTTCTATGAGGAGTGAAAACTCCTGGAGAAAGTCTGGTTTAGCACTACTACTACTCTACTCTATTATGATAGCTGGTTTTACAACGGGTTTACTTGCAAGTAGCGAGGTTTCCAGCTACACAGAGATTGTTAGAAGAGAACTGGGGAGTAGAATACCCAGTGAAGACCCAGTTCTACAGGTTGTAATGATATTTACAAACAACTTTATAATATCTATTCTAGCTGTAATACCATATATAGGGCTCATCCCAGTTGCTATTGGAGGCTATAATGCCGGAGTAATTATGGGTTATTTTACTACAATACCCGAATCTAGAACTGTTGCTTTATTAACACTTGTCCTTCCACATACAATACTAGAGTTTACTGGCTACGCCATACTAGTTGTTTCATCCACTCTACTATTCCACGACACCAAGAAATTCGTTAAAACAGTACTCACTGGTGCCTCTGTTCTCTTGCTTGCAGGAGTAGTAGAAGTAGCAACAATCATTCTACTCTAGTATTCAACTCCAAGAGACTCTAGTATTCTACTCTGTATTTTCTTTAGTTTAACAGGTGGATTTACTATTAGTGCTAGTGCTCCATAGAGTCCTACATCGTCTCCAAGCCTAGTTGGCTTTATCTCTGGAAGCCCTGTTGCTATGTTTTCTCTCACTAGTCTAAGTATGGGCTCGTATAGAATGTCTACATTGTTTAAAAAGACGCTTCCACCAATCGTTATTAATTCTGGGTCGTATGCATTTATAACCGACGATATGCCCGCAGCCGTTGCTTTAATGTAGAGGTCTACTATATCCAGTGCTAACGGGTCTTTCCTCCTATAGTATTCAAAAATAGTTTTTGCATCTACAGGGTTTCCACTATTTGCCAGTCTAGCTAGTTCTGAATCATATCTCCTGGTTTTTACCAAGTATTGAAGTAGTTTTGGTAGGTTATTGCCGCCTGCGTAGGCCTCCCAGTGTCCTACTCCGCCACATCCACACTTTATATTTGAATCAAAGTTTATGACGATGTGTCCTACTTCGTGTGCATTACCCATTTTTCCAATTAATAATTCTCCATCAACTATTACACCAGCTCCTACACCTGTGCTGAGTGTAATGTAAACGTAGTTTTCTACTCCACGGGCATCACCATAGTGTTTCTCGCCCCATGCAGCCGCTATAGCATCATTCGCTATGTATACTGGTTTTCTAAAGTATTCTGCGAGGGGTTTAAGCAACTCTATTCTCTTTATTTCAAGGTTTGGTGTATTAATTACTACTCCTGAGTGTATGTCTAGTGGCCCTATACTCGCAATACCTATACCCCTTACATCTCTAATCAAGTCACGCCATTGATTCATTATAGCTTCTATTATGGTTTTAGCAATAGTGTATTCATCTCCCTTCTTGGGAGTTGAGTAGACTGTTTTCTCGAGGATTTTTTCACTATTTGAGAGGGCAATTCTTGTCTTTGTAGCTCCCAAGTCGACTACAATGTAGTAGTTCATCTAATACACCTTCTCCTGAAAAATTTACTTCTTGGGTGTTATTTTCTTGTATAGTATTGGTGCATCTGTTACATTGAATCTCTCTACTGCTTCAAACGAGTATTTACGTGGATTGTCAATAGTAAACCCGAATACACTAGATATTGTTTTCGCTGTTCTAGGAGTGAATGGAGCTAGCATTGTAGTTGCTAGTTTTATTATTTCTATAGTGGTGTATAGTTCACGGCTTGGATCGCTTTTCTCCCATGGTTTTGTTTCGTTTAGGTATTGATTACCTATTCTCGCTACATCCATAGCGATAGAGGCACCGCGTGCTACGTCAAAAGACTCCATTGCTTCTATATAAGCATTTAATTTCTCGTTTAACTCTTCTTTCAACTTTGAATCAAGACTCCTCCTGTAGACCTTACCATGTAGTTTTTTGAGGGCTAATACACCAACTCTTCTAACTAGATTTCCATATGTATCAGCTAGTTCACTATTATAGATACTGTCTATTAATTCATAGTTAAACTCGCTGTCTTTATCCATATTGAAAATTCTCATTAATACATATCTAACAGCGTCGGGTGAACCATATCTTTCAAGCAACTCCTCTATTGACACTATGTTTCCAACACTCTTACTCATTTTTGCCCCTTTTACAGTGAGATATGAGTGTACTAAGAGCTTTCTCGGCGGTTCAATATCGAGGGCTTTAAGTATTGAAAACCACACTGCTGTATGGAACCACAATATATCTTTACCTATCACGTGGTGGACATTGCTCCAATACGACTTGAATCTCTCGTTGTCTACACTGTAACCAATCGCGCTAATGTAGTTTAGTAGTGCATCAAACCAAACGTATATAACGTATTTCTCGTCGAATGGTACTGGTATACCCCACCACACTCTTTCAACGGGTCTTGCTATTGACAGGTCGCGTAATCCCTCTTTCTCTATTTTAGCAATTACTTCCTCGGCATAGCTTCTAGGGTAAACAATGTCTTTGTTTCTCAACACGTCTAATAGGTAGTCTTTAAACTCGCTTAGTTTGAAGTAGTATGTCTCCTCTTCCATGAATTCGAGTGGTTTATTGTGGAGTGGACAGTATGGTTTTCCATCTACTTCTATGTATTCACCCGGTGTATAGTATTTCTCACAGTCGACACAATACCATCCAGAATACTTTGCTTTATAGATCAATCCCTTCTTGTAGATGTAGTTAAAAGCTTCTTTCACAGCCTTCTCGTGGTAGTCATCAGTAGTTCTAATAAAATGGTCGTATTCAACGTCGAGGCTTCTCCAATAGGATTTAAATACCTCGGCCATTTCATCAACGAATTCTTTTGGCTTCTTTCCTTGTTTCTCAGCTACTTTCTGTATTTTCAACCCGTGTTCATCGTTTCCAGTTAGAAAGAACGTCTTGTAGCCAAGTAGCTTCTTGTACCTGGCTAGTACATCAGCGAATACTGTGGTGTAAGCGTGTCCAATGTGTGGAGGTGCATTGGGGTAATATATTGGTGTTGTAATGTAAAATACATCCAATGCTATACACCAATCAATACTCAATATTTAGGGTTTATCTACTACTACTTTTTAACTATTTCTTCGAGTTTAACCATGTATTTGTTTACTTTGTATTTAACATACCACAAGAAGTATTTTAACAGGGCTTTCACTGGGAGGTAGAGCGGTGAGTCCATGTATACCTTCATTATGTCCTCAGCCCAGTAAATAGTGTGTTCATACATTTTCTTCATTGCTTCAATATGCTCTGGTTTTAATTGATCTCTCAAAAACCACTTGTTATTGTTCTTTAATACGCCCATTGGTACAAAGAACATTGGAACAATAATGCTTCTATAGGGTTTTAATCTATCTATTAACTCAATGGTTTTAACAACATCATCTGGTGTTTCTTCGGGTATTCCGAGAATTACTGTTGCAGCTGGTATAATTTTGTTTTCATGCATTATTCTAAAAGCGTCTTCAACAATACTCGGCCATTCTTCTGGTGGATATGGTGCTGATTTCGCTACCATTATTTTTCGTGCTAGATTTGGACTACCTGTTTCAATACCTACTTCGACACCAATAAACTTCCTGTGTTCACTCAATATGTATTCATGCATTAACTTAGATATGAGTCTGTAGTTTTCCTCCGCGTATTTTATTGCCGCTAGACTTGCATGCGACCATGCAAAGCTTCCATCAGGCCCTATTCTCTCCAAGACTTCTTTGTGGAGTTTAATCAAGGGGTCTGGACGCGGTTTTACACCGTCGGCATAGTAGAGTAATACGTCTTCACTGTGCAGTATAGTGCTTTTTACTCCTGCTCTCAGGTTTACCTCGACTTCTGCTAGTATTTTTTCGAGTGGTATAAATCTAAGCGGTCTTAGTGTTACACTACAGAATTTACAGCCTCTTGGACAACCCCTCATAATCTCTACTAATCCATTAACACTAGCCCCCTTGATTACTGGTATTTCATTAACTCCGGGAGCGTTGTCTACTCCTACATATACATATCTCGGTAGTGGTTCTCCACGTAGTGCTTTTTCAACTAGTTTTACAACTACCCGCTCACCCTCTCCTTCAACTATAGTGTCTACACCCCACTTCTCTACGAATTCTGTTTCATATAGCCACTGCCACGCGGCTGGACCACCCACTATGATCTTTGCACCATTCTTCTTCGCACGCCTTATAGCAGGGCTCTCCATTAACCTAATAAAACTCCTTCTATTAATTGGTTCTAGTCCAGTTAGACTCCACCACTCACTACTTGGAGGACCATATGCAAAGTAGTCGTGGTGTCCAATCATAACGATCTTCGCTGAATCAACATGTTTATCGAGGTGGTCTGGATCTATTATTGCAGGATTGAATCCAGCATTAACTAATACAGCTTCTATTTTCCTCAATCCATAGGGTGCTTCAACCGGTCTACCCAAATCGTCTACTTTTGGTTTCGGGGCTGCTAGATAAAGCCAAAACCTTTCACTCATCGCTATGGGTGGCCCCGTGGCGATAAAGCCAAGGAACTCCTTGCCATGATGATTACTCATCATTGTTCTATCGCTTGTTATTATAACCTCGTATTTCACTGTGCAACCACCTTGGATTTCAAATTGCTTGGTAGGGCTTCTAAGAGCTCTTGATCACATGTAACTACATCTGTATATTTGTCGACGCCGGATCTCGTTGCATCACCCGGGTTTACTACGTATAATTCAATAGTAAACGACGTGTTTTTCTGGAGGAAGCTACGCATAGACTCTAATACTCTAGAAACACCAGAATTAGAGATTACTATGAGTTTTAATCCACGTGGGCCATAAACCCTGTAGAGTGTAGTTAATCTCTCTAGGCATTTATCATCTGGGTTGCCTATGATGAGAACAACTGTTCCAGGGTCTTTAAATCCCGTCTGCATTATAACCCACACTCGAAAACAAGGCTTATCCGATATGTCTATAGACACAGGTCCTGGTTAATAAGGTTAAACCTTAAGACTTAATTTTCCTTGAATCATACTATACTTGTTTAAACGGGGGTTGAAGTGGTGCACATCGACTTGAAAGATAGAATAAGTGCTTACATATACAATGTAGAACAGTTTCTAAATAGCGTTAAAGAGGGAGAGTTGAGTAGAGAAGCCTCTTTTATTGTTTCACTTGCAAGAGACTACCTCAATGATGCAAAATACTACTTGGAGAAAGGAGACTACATTACTAGTTTATCGTGTATTGCATATGCAGAGGGATTACTAGACGCGCTAAGACACCAAGGTCATATTAAAACAGCTGATTGGAAGCCTCTAAGCGAAGCATTGAAACGACCACTAGTTTTAGTAGCTGGTAGCTTTGAATTCCTCCACCCAGGCCACCTTGCACTATTGAAGCGGGCTTGGGAGCTTGGTAGGGTACACGTAGTAGTATCTAGAGATAGAAACTTCGAGAAATTCAAGGGTAGAAAACCAGTTCTAAGTGAAAACGATAGATTGGAAGTCGTGAGAAGTGTAAAGTATGTTTCTTCGGCGTCTCTCGGAGATGAAGAAGACTTTCTCAAACCCATTATTGATTTAAAACCAGATATTATTCTACTAGGCCCTGATCAATGGATAGAACCAAGTGAACTCAAAGAGCTCTTAGAGAAGAGAGGACTAGTTAATGTCAAGATATTAAAGTATGAAAAGAGGGAAGGTTTGTGGAGTTCTACTAGTGTATATAGTGAATTGAAAAAACAATTGTGTATTAACCACGATTGAGTTCTTCTAGTAGTTTAATTCTCTCCTCTTTACTCCCATTATTGTTATTTGCATAGTTCTTTGCTAGAGCTGCGAGTTTTTCTATGTCAACTTCTGGTTTGTAGCCAATGTGTTTACCATATGTTTTTAGTGCTTTTATTGTCTCTACTACTAGGTATCCAACGTTATATGCGTCTCTTACTGCTCCTTCATCGCTGACAGCGTCTTCTTCGTGTGTGTATGCCATACTCCATGGAGCTATAATTACACCCATACTGTTTAATACTATTGCGAGATAGGAAATAGTCATCATTACACCGCTATCTGCTCCTGTTGCTATAAATCCTGCTACTTTACCCTCTAATAGGCTCCTCTGCCCGTGGAATATCATGTTTTCAAAGCTTGTTAGTCTATCAATAAAGTTCTTTAATACGCCGCTTGGTGCATACCAGTATACTGGTGTAGCAATTATTAATCCATCTGCTTGTAGTATTTTCTCTCCTATTTTATTGAAGTCATCGTCTCTTATTATACATGGAAATCTACAGTATTTAACATCGTCTGAAACACAGCCTATACACGGCTTTATATTGTAGTCGTATAGAAAAATAGTTTCTACTTCACCACCAGCATCTAATACTCCCTTCTCGGCTATTTTAGCTAGTTGTATTGATGAACCATATTTTCTCGGCGAACCATGTATTATTAATACACGTGGCTTCCAAGTCATACATTACACCTCTAAGCAAACCCTAGAGATTTTAATCTAATTGAAACATGCTTATATATTGTGTCGCCAACCAGGGATTTAACATGGAGAGAACTTATCCAAAATACGCTATTACAGCAGTAGGAGCTGTTTTAATACGCGGCGATGAAATACTACTCGTTAAACGCGGCTATTCACCAGGTAAGGGCAAGTGGTCTATACCCGGGGGAGTTGTTGAAGCTGGTGAGAGCTTAATAGAAGCCGCGAAACGAGAACTACTAGAAGAAACAGGATTGGAAGCTGAGCCAATAGGTATTATCTGGGTATTAAACAACATTGTAAAAGACCGTGAAGGCAGAGTAAAATACCACTATGTAATAATCGACGTATTATTTGATTCAAATACAATAAAAGGAGATTTAAAACCAGGTAGTGACGCCGTTGAAGCATCATGGTTTAAAATACGAGATTTAAGAGAAAACCCCGAGGTATCGAGAACTGTTAAACTACTCATAGATAGAATCCAAGTATATGGATTAACCTATATACCAATAACTAATACTGAAAACATTGTTGTAGAGTGATAGTCTAGAGATAATAACTATACATATTTATTAACCACACCCCTTTCTACTTATAAGTGGGTGAACTGTGTGAAAGCAATTACAACTCGTACTATAGCCATAATAGGAGTTCTAGTTGTAATTATAGCAGTCATTGCCGGAGTAGTCTTTTTGAGACCTCCTGCACCAACAGAAACTACTCCAACCCAGACCTCTCCCACACCATCCAAGAAATACCTCCATGAAACAGTGTTGTATATTATTTCCAACGAGGAATTGACGAGAATCCAGTTGTTTAAAGCTGGAGTAGCAGATATCGCAGCTATAACTCCAGCTAGGTGGAAAGACCTAAATGGAACCCCTGTTGGAAACTTCTACCTGGTCTTAGAACCAGACCCTTCAAAGCCAAGACTGACAATCCAACACATAATATTGAATACTATGAGAGAACCATTCAATATACCAGAAGTTAGACAAGCACTTGCCTGGGCTGTACCATACGATACAATTATATCACAAGTATTTGGAGGTCTATACACAAGACTATATACTATTGTACCAAAAGGCGTGTTTGGTTATACCGAGTTCGGCATTGTAAAATACGAGTACAATAGAACAAAAGCACAAGAAATAATTAACAAGTTAAAAGAGGAGAGAGGGTTTGATCCGTCAAAATACACTATAACAATATACTACAACATTGGAAACACTGCAAGAGCACAAATAGCTGCACTAATTCAAAACGAGTGGGCAAGACTAGGCTTCAAAGTTCTAACACAGCCGCTGAACTGGCCCGAATACCTAGACAAAGTAGACCACTTCAACTTCGACGTTGCACTACTAGGCTGGATTCCAGACTACTTAGACCCAGACAACTACTTAATGCCATTTGTCTGGGGTGGAGCCGAGTTCACCGAGCTAGCATACTGGGAGAACGTGCAACCAGGAAACGTTGGCAACTACTTATCCAAAGTAGAAAGAGTTGTTGAAACACCCAACTACATTGTTGTAATTGGTCCAAAGGGCACTGGTGCAACATATACTGGTCCAAGCCATAAACCACTACTCGTTGTTGGATATGTATTAGATGAAGAAGCAACAAAGAAGAACTGGGAGAACCCGATTGCACAGGTTACTATTGGATCACCTGGATGGAAAGACATACCAGTAAGCGCTCTCTGCAAGCTATCACAGAGAGTTCTAGACCCCAAGATAAGAGAGGCCATTATCAACGCCGCTGTAATAGTCTTCAATAACGAAGCTCCAATGATAATGCTTGGACAAGCAGTAACAGGTAGAGAGTATGGTAGCTGGGTACTCAACATGTATTATCCACTTACAAAGTTTGCGAGATACGACTTAGTCTACGAACACCCAGATGCGCCAGTAGCAGATACTGGTGTAAAGGGTATAAGAAACGATCCAAAGACGATGGTAATAGCCACTATTGGCTGGCCCGACACATTCGACCCAGCTAAGAGCTATGAAAGCTTTGGATGGGAAATCTTTGATCAAATATACTCCAAGCCCATAACCTACTACTATGAAAACACAGAGCCAGAACCAGAACTAGCAGTTGCTTGGGCCTTTACACCAAGCGGTGATGAATTATACCTAGTGATACGTGGAGGAGTAGTAGCATATGACCCATGGAACAACAAGACCTATCCAATAGACGCTACAGATGTATTATTCAGCTTGTGGAGAGCAGTAAGAGTAAACCTACCAGGTGGACCACAATGGATGATAGATAGCTTTATTGACGTCAATGCTTCACAAGTATTAAGAGAAGAAGAATTCCAGCAAATACTATCAAATGGATTAATTGCTGTATACCACGGCGAGTCCAAAGAGGTTAGATCACTCCAAGAACTACTAGGAGTATTTAACTACAATGGACCAACGGCCGGCGTAGTAAAACTAAAACTCAAATTCCCATATCCACCAATACTCCACATATTAACCACTGGAGTAGCTAGCGTTATACCAATGGAATATGCACTCGGCGAGAAATACGAAGCTGCACTAGTTGATTCAAACTACGGTAAGAACCCATCTGCATGGGCTAAATACGTTATAGAAGGAGAAGAAGATGAAACATACAAGAAACTCAAAGACTACCCAGTATCCACCGGTCCATACTATGTAGCCGACTACAAGGAAGACGCATATATCATATTAAAGATCAATCCATACTATTGGAATGCAACACTTTGGGAGCAGTTATACGGGTATAAACCATAGCTTCTCTATCTTCCTAATATTTTTATTAACTCCTCCCCTACATAATCATTGAAAAGGTGTATGAAAAGTGGGCTTGGGAACATTCATTGCTAGGAGAATATTGACCTTCATTCCTACTTTGATAGGAGTATTATTGATAACTTATCTAATTGCTTATGCTATACCAACAGACCCCGTGAGAGCTTGGGTCGGCGAGAAATTAATGAATCCTCAAACCCTCGAGCAGATAAAAGCCAAGTATAAGTTTAATGCTCCATGGTACGAGCAATTCGCGTTTCTCGTACAACAATTACTAACAGGGCAGTTAGAAGACCCTATTAGACATAGGAATGTGTTTGACGAGATCTCAAATAGATTTGGTGTTACAGTAGAAGTAGCTATTGTAGGCTTTTTATTCCTAGTAGCTATTGGAATACCACTGGGACTACTTGCAGCAATATATAAAGACACCCCGATAGACTTCGCTGTTAGAATAATGGCTCTCGTTGGAAGCTCACTACCATCATTCGTCCTCTACTACTTCTTAATACTATTGTTATTTACACAGTTTAGAACGACTTATCTAGCAGGTATACCAGAACCCTCACTTACATGCAGGGTATCTATTGCTTCATGGCCAGAGAGCATACCGGTTCTTGGACATATTGGCGCGGCTCTTGGAAAAGTCCCTATGTTTGCCGGTATAATGTGTGGAGAATTCGACGTTGTAGGCGAGACATTTAAGAGGCTATACCTGCCCGGCCTCGCGCTTGGATTACTAAATGGTGGATTTATAGCGAGAATAGTTAGAAACAGTCTTCTCGACGCTTTAAGTGCTGAATTCATAACTTATGCTAAAGCGAGGGGTTTACGTAAGTTGAGTGTTTGGAAACACGCTCTTAAAAACGCCATGGTGCCAGTTGTAACTGTTCTAGGTTTAAACTTTGGCGGATTATTGTCTGGTGCAATTATAGCTGAAACAGTATTCAATATTCCAGGTATAGGTAGATACATGTATGAAGCGATTCTACGATTAAACTTCCCCGTAATAATAGCATGTACGTTTCTCGTAGCATTAGTCTATGTAACTATAAACCTAGTAGTTGACATATTGTATGCAATTATAGATCCAAGGATCAGGTATTGAGGGGTGAGAGAATGGACTTCATATACATCCTTCTTAAAAAAATCATATGGAAATATGCAGGTCTGAGAGAGAAGATATCTCCTGGCTGGATCCAAAAGAACTCGTCTAGAATACGTGAATGGGAGTTAATGGCATATGCATATAGTAGGTCACCAATAGGAGTACTAGGTGGACTAATAGTATTTGTAACATTTATACTAGCTGTCATCGGACCTATGATATCGTGGGAGCCTTATTGGGAGTATAAAATAATAATTAACGAGAGCTATCGATATATGCCCCCGTGTCTACCCCCATCTTGTACCGGTTCTCCACTCCTGGGTACAGATGAATGGGGTCGGGATATAATTGCAATGTCTCTATATGGAATAAGAATATCATTTGTAATATCAATAGTGGTAGTAGTACTCGGCGCACCACTCGGTATAATACTCGGGTTAATAGCCGGCTATAAAGGCGGCGTTGTAGACGAGGCTATAATGAGGATTACAGATATATTTCTTGCATTCCCAGGACTTGTATTAGCAATAGCATTTGCCTCTGTACTACCCCAGAGAATAAGAGGAGCACTAGAATCAAACAGTATACTAAGAGCATTCTTTGCCGGGTTATTTGGTCTCAGAGAAGCCGAGTATGCACAAATAGCAGCACTACTCTCGATTTGGCTAGCAATGGTTCTCGTGTGGTGGCCCGGCTATGCTAGAATAGTACGTGGAAGCGTTTTATCAATTAGAGAGATGCCATTTATCGAAGCAGCCAAACTATCAGGTCTATCAACATGGAGTATACTGTTTAGACACGTTCTACCCAACGTTATCTCACCAGTACTAGTTATGATGACATTTGATATAGCAACTGCCACGTTATTCGCTGCCTCACTATCCTTCCTAGGACTAGGACCACAAGAACCAGTTCCCGAACTAGGATTCTTGATTTCAAAAGCTGGCTACTACTTCCCAGAAAGAAGCAGCCATGTTGTTGCATTCCTCGGTATAATCCTCTTAGTTATGGCATTAGGGTGGAATCTATTGGGCGATGCATTAAGAGATATCCTAGACCCTAGAACAAGGCGTGCAATCGAGTATAGAATGGAAAAGGAAAAGAAGAAGTAGGGTGGGATCATGGAGGGTAAACTCGAGCTTCCAGAAGGCGTGGTTCTAAAAGTAGAAGACTTAGTTGTAAAATTCTATACTTACAGCGGCGTAGTACACGCTGTCTCCAAGGTTTCATTCTATGTAAAAGAAGGCGAGACAGTAGCACTAGTAGGAGAAACAGGATGTGGTAAATCAGTAACTACGAGAGCATTAACGAGATTAATTGAATCACCAGGAAGAATAGAAGAAGGCCGTGTACTCTTTAGAAGACGAAACGGAGAAGTAGTCGACTTACTCAAAGTAGACTTTGAAACACTACGGCAAATTAGAGGAAATGAAATAGCATATATATTCCAAGACCCTACATCGGCATTAGATCCCTTATACACTATAGGATTCCACATACATGAAACCATTGAAGCCCATGTGGGCAAAATACCTAAAAAAGAAACTCTTAGAAGAGGGATTGAACTGCTACGTCAAGTATTAATACCGAGTCCCGAGGTCAGAGTTAAAAACTACCCTCATGAAATGTCTGGTGGAATGAGACAAAGAAGTGTAATAGCAATTAGTTTATCAAATAATCCAAGACTCTTAATAGCCGACGAACCAACAACAAACCTCGATGTAACTGTTCAAGCACAAATCCTAGATCTATTGGAGAAACTTCAAGAACAATACAAAATGGGTATGATACTAATAACCCACAACCTTGGAATAGTAGCAGAAGTAGCTGATAGAGTATACGTAATGTATGCTGGTAAAATAGTAGAAGAAGGAAAAACAGAGCAAATATTCTACAATCCACAACACCCATATACAAAACTCTTATTGAGGGCAGTACCAGACCCAACAAAGAAAATAGAGAAATTAGAATCTATTCCCGGCGTAATACCATCTCTCATAAATCCACCACCTGGCTGTAGATTTACCGATAGATGTCCATACGCCATGGATAAGTGTAGGAGAGAAGAACCACCACTCATAGAAGTAGAACCGGGTCATAAAGCTACTTGTTGGCTTCTAGTGAAAGGGGGTGAGATAATTGAGTGAAAATATTCTACTCGAGGTAAAAGACCTCAAAAAACACTTTAGAGTAAGAGGCTCTCTCACCAAGAAGGTTAGAGCAGTAGACGGAGTAAACTTCTACATTAAGAGAGGTGAAACACTTGGATTTGTCGGAGAGAGTGGGTGTGGCAAGACAACCCTTGGTAGACTCGTTTTAAAACTCATTGAGCCAACTTCAGGTAAAATATTCTTTGAAGGAAAAGATATCACCAAAGCTAAAGGAAGAGAGTTAAAAGAATACTGGAGAAACGCTCAAATGGTATTTCAAGACCCACATACAAGCCTAAACCCTAAAATGACTATTGCAAGCATACTACTCGAACCAATAAGATTCTATAAAATCGATGTTGGTGACGAAGAAGAATTCTTAGCTAAACAAATGGAGCTTGTAGGTTTAGGTAGAGAACACCTATATAGATATCCACATGAATTGTCTGGTGGTCAAAAACAAAGGGTAGCTATTTTAAGAGCTATTATTACCAGACCTAAATTCATTGTACTAGACGAACCAACTTCAGCACTAGACGTCTCAGTTCAAGCACAAATACTGGAATTACTCAAAGATCTACAACGAAAATTCTCATTGACATACATGTTTATCTCACATGATATTAGTGTCGTAAAATACATGAGTAATAGAATGGCCGTCATGTACCTGGGTAAAATCGTTGAACTTGGCCCTTCAGATCCATTATTTGAAAACCCGTTACACCCATATACAAAGTTTCTATTAGCGGCTGTTCCAATACCTGATCCAAAAATAGCGAGGTCGAGAGAGAAAATCCTTATTAAAGGCGAGCCACCATCACCAATTAACCCACCGCCTGGCTGTAGATTCCACCCGAGATGCCCCTTTGCAATGGATAAGTGTAGGAGAGAAGAACCACCACTCATAGAGGTCGAAAAAGATCGTTTTGTTGCTTGTTGGCTGTATGCTTCAAAGTAGTGTTTTTATACTGGTTTTTATCTCCCCTTTGAATATTTATATATTCTAGGTGGTGTACGAATATGTCTACTCGTACACATAGAGTTATAGAAATAGTAGTGTTTACAGTACTAGTTTACGCGGCTGACAACCGCCCTCCCAATATATCAGCCGCCAACAGGAGGATATTTTAATCTAGGCGAATCAATGATATATGTAGCAGCTTTAACTACTTCTCCACTAGTAGCTGGTATCGCGGGTGGTGTAGGAGCTGCTCTAGCTGATTTAACAACTGGATATGCCATATTTGCTCCTGGAACACTAGTTATAAAGTTTATTGAGGGGTTTGTAGCCGGGTTCTTTGTGAGAAAACTTAAATCTATACATGGAGCAGTAAAAGCCCTGATAACAGGTGGTGTTTACAGCATTATACTAGTTTCCGTATATGCAACTCTCGGCGGCGTCTACTTGGGGCCTTCAACACTAATGATTCCCGGTACCAGCTTTGTAATTGAGCTTCCATCACCATATGTAGAGGTTGCTCTAGCGGTATGGATTGCACTGGGTATTGCACTTGCTAGTCTAGTAATTATTGCTCTTACAAAAAGCTATGTTTCATCGGGTGAAGTATATGGATTAGCTATTGGAGGAGCATTAATGGTTCTAGGATACTATCTATACGAATACTTCATTAGTAACCCACTAACTGGTAGAGAGCCAGCAGCCGCTGTACTTGAAATCCCTGTTAACATCGGCCAAGTAATAGTTGGTATTTCAATAGCTATACCAGTTGTTTCATGGCTACGTAGAGCTGGATATATTAAATAAGAAATTTAACTACATAGTATTTTTAAAATGGGTTATTAATACGGTGCTAGAGTATTGAATAGAATTGTTTTAGATGTAGACATTAAACGATGTGGATATCGCGATGGCTTTGAATTAAAAAACATATCGTTTAGAATTGGTGAGGGAGATCTACTTTTAATAACTGGTCCATCTGGTAGTGGTAAAACAACGCTTATAAGAGCTATAACTGGAACAATTGAAGCTTCAGGTGGATATATAGAAGGACGTATCACTATTGGTGGTAGAGAAATCTCTAGTCTCAACCCCAGTGAAGTATACAGGGTTATTTCATATATTCCACAAGAGCCATGGTATGCTATAATAGGACATAGTATACGTGCAGAAATATGTTATTCGCTATCACTAGCTGGGAGAATATGTACAAGCGAAGACTTTGCTCCACTCAGCTTTACTAAACTAATAGATAGATTAACGTATACTCTAAGTGCTGGTGAAGCACAGAGATTACTCTGGCTTGAATCAATACTACTAGGTACAAAAGTATTAGTAATGGATGAACCCCTTGTCTACCTAGATGAAGAAGCACGTAGAGTAGTTAAACACTATGTCCGCCTAGCTTTAAACAAGGGCGTAGCAGTCGTACTCGTCGACCACGACCCACTAGAATGGAAACCACTAGTATCACATCTACTAGTTCTTGAAGGTGGACGTGTAAAATACTTTGGCGATTGGAGAGATAGTGTTATACCAGTTCACAAACTCCCCTCTTTGAAGAAGGGAAGAGAAGGTGAAACAATAGTGTCTTTTAAAAACGTGTGGTTTAAATATCCTGGCGGAGACTATGTATTGAAGGGGTTTACAACTGAATTTGAAAAACACGTAATTACAATTATAACAGGACCTAATGGAGCAGGTAAGACAACAATTTTAAAACTTGGAGCTGGACTTTTAAATCCATCTAAAGGAGTCGTCGAGAGGCGTGGTCTATTTACATATATTCCTGAAAACCCACTACTATACTTTACAATGCCTACTCCACGAGAAGAGCTCTTAGCGTCAGCTAGAGGAGATGAAAACAAAGTATTAGAAGTAGCTGAAATATTTGGTTTAAAAGAAATCCTCGATAGACCTCTTGCAAGACTAAGTAGTGGTGAGAGGCGTAGAACAGCTATAGCGTCAGCCTATCTAGCTGGATACGACGGGTACTTTATTGACGAGCCAACTGGTGGATTAGATAGTGAGAGTGCTAGTAAAGTAGTAAGTGCTCTCCAATTACTCGTTGATGAAGGAAAATCTGTTGTAATAGCTACTCATGATCCAAGAATTCTCTCTGTATCAAATGAAAACACTAGAAAAATCGAGTTGCACAAGGTGTCATAGATGAAGCTGTCAATATCAAGATTTGTAAGCTGGTTTGTAAGTATAGTATACAAGTCATTCTTTCTCACGGAAGACACTGGTTTTAGAAAAGCCCACTTACTTGCAAAAATAGTGTTTTTATGGTCTGTATGGCTACTTATAACAAGATATCCTTCAAAGACCTATATACTACCATGGATTATCCTACCTCTTGGAGTAATATATCCCGGAATAGAGTGGATTATAGCAGTTATCTCACTCACTGGTATCGTAGGATTTGCTATGGGTGTATCAGCCTATATACTCTCTCTACTTGGACTATACCAAATGCCGTTAATCAATATATTATTGATTACTGGGAGAACTATTGGAATAGGAGTAAGTATTATTTTCACAGTTATAATTATATCTCCTATTGAAGTATTTAACACATTATACCTTCTCAAAGCAAGAAAATACGCTGTATTACCACTACTTCTAGCTAGAACAATCCCTCTAGGAGTGAAAAACTTTCTCGAGTCACTCATGATTAGCACGTTGAAAAAAGAAAATATAGCTAAACGAATACCGCCCGCTGTAGCAGGGATGATCGAGGTTGGATGGTTTATAGATGAATACTGTTATTGGAAGATAAGAACCCCTGCCGCTCAATACATTCCCATGGAGAGGTCTTACTATCCAACGCTAGTACTATTATTGGCTTCACTAATACTAGCACTTATACAATACTGTATTATTTAGTATAGAGAGGTGTACAATATGCCTAAACCCTACGTTCTCAGAATTGTATCCCTCGGTTCCGGAGCTGGAAAAACCCATCTTGGAAGCAAGCTAGTATCAATTCTCATTCAGAGAGGGTATAAAATAGGAGTAATTAAACACTGTGCTGAAGGCATAACCCTCGAAGACAAAGACAGCAAGAAATACCTTGATGTCAATGCTCTACAGGTTGTTCTATCTACAAAGGGTGTTGTAGTTGTATACAATAGAAACCACGAAGATACACTTGAAGAAGCATTAAAACACACATCGACACCCCTGGTGCTCGTAGAAGGATTTAAAACTAGTAGTATAGGCGACAGTATTCTAGTAGTGAGAAGCGAAGAAGAATTGAGAAAACTACTCGGAGTAGTAGTAAATCCGATAGCAGTATATACAATGAATGATGTAGTTAAACCAATAGATGTACAAATACCCCTCTATAGAAGCGGCGAAGAAGAACTGCTTGCAGACCTCGTAGAAAAGAAGATGATTGAATACTTCTATAGTCAGATACCTAGATTGAACTGTGAAATGTGTGGGTATTCAACGTGTAACCAGTTGATAAATAAATATGTAAGAGGTGAGAGTTATTGGTGTCCAATTGTATCAAACGTAGAAATTAGTGTTGATGGAAGAGAAATACCATTAAATCCATTTGTAAAAAACATTGTTAGAAATATTGTTGTTGGAATTACGCGTTCATTAAAGGGAGTGCCTGAGGCCCCGAAAAAGATAAAAATCGAAGTTTCACTCGAATAGAGAAAACTATTTTGAAGCAGACTCGAGGTTTACGGGTTGTCCTTCTTTCAAGATGTATTCTGGTATTCTATCTCTATATGTTTTCAAGAACTCCAAGTCTTTGTTTAGCTTTCTCTTATTGTCTACTAGTATTACTGCTATTCCATTTTTAATTGGATACCAGTGTTTACAATTAGGGCAGTATAATACACCTGTTTTTATTCCTATACGTATGCATTCATCACATGGATATTCCTTGCCTGGTTGAATATTTTCTTTTAAATATCCACAGTAGACTTTACAGAATGGTTTTTCAATGCCACTAGTATCTATTTCTTGTTTTTCCTGTTCTATTGGGTGTAGTTCTAGTGGAAACGACTTGCAGTTAACACACTTTAATACGTCTAATCCCCAATACCGCATCATAGATTCATCACTCCACGAATATATTTCTCTACCCTCTCTAGTATTTGTTTTGCTAGTTCTTCTGATTTAGCCTCAATCATTACTCTAAGTAGTGGTTCTGTACCACTTGGTCTAACTAGAACCCAGTAGTCTGGATTAATGACTTTAACACCATCTATTGTAATCATTCTTTCTCCTTTGAACTCTTCTTTTACTAGTTCAATTATTTTCAATGCTGTTTCCCTTGGCATTTTATATTTTGTTTTCAATACGTGTAGTCTGGGTAGTTCATTGAATAACTCAGATGCTTTTTTGTTTTCAACCGCGAGCAGTTCTAAGAATAACGCTGTTGTCATTGCACCATCTCTAACAAACTGGTGTTTTGGATACATAAATCCACCGTTTTCCTCGAATCCACATAGAGCGTCGCCACCCCTTCTCATTGCGTGTGCAATGTCAACACTTCCTACTTTCAACCATACTACTTCAACGCCTAGTGGTCTCAACAAGTCTTCAATTATAGTGCTCGATGAAACCCCTGTGTATACTTTACCATGCTCGCCTCTATTTACTACTAGGTGTCTAGCTAGAAGCGGCGCTGTTCTATCGCCCCATTGAACCCGGCCCTCGTCATCTATAATCATTGCTCTATCAGCGTCGCCGTCGTGTGCTACTCCAATGTCGCATCCATATAGTTTAACTAGTTTAGCTGTATCTACAAGGTTTTCTGGTATTGGCTCTGGTAGTCTAGCTGGGTGTGAATCCAGATTTCCATTTACAACAATTGGCTTAACACCTAGTTTCTTTAGTAGTTTAGGAGTAGTTAGAGCTCCAACGTTGTTTGCTGGGTCTACTAGTACCTTGAAGTTTCTACTCGCTATTTTAGCAACATCGACTTTTTCCACTACGCCGTTTACATATATGTCTATTGCATCTGGAAACCTCTCTATTCTATCCGGGGCGTTTTTCCAGTTTACAAACCTATATTTCTCCGACCAGAAGATTTCTTCTATAATTCTTTCTTCGTCTCTATCTACTTCAATCCCTGTTGGCCCAATAACTTTTACACCACTATACTCTGGTGGATTATGACTAGCTGTAATCATTACTCCTCCATCAAAACCCTGTGTTTTAACTACGTATTGTAGTGCCGGTGTTGGTAGAAAACCAGCATCATATACTTTCAATCCGGTGTATGCAAGACTGCCCTCTACTATTCTCTTTAGTGCCTCGTTGCCTGGACGGTAGTCTGCACCTACTAGTACTCGTGCTCCCTCACTGAAAAAAGTTCCTATAGCTACTGCTAGTTTAGATACAAATAACGGGTTTAACTCTGAGCCTATTACTCCTCTCACTCCATCAGTTCCAAACAGTCTATTCTTCACTCTCCTCCTCCTCTTCTACTAGTTCTTCGAGTGTTTCACTTATCTCTATGCTACCTTCACGGAGTTTAAATACTGGTACAAGCTCTTTATCTTCTATCCACTGTCTTGCTTTTAATGCAGCAATACTTAGATAGCTCATAGCTGTTTCTACTTGTTCCTCAATGTCTTCTCCCATATCCCGCATTTCTTCAAGGTAGTCTCTAAAGTCATCTGTGTGTTTAATAGAGATATAGACAAATCTATCTTTGAATTCTAGTTCTAGGTATAATGGTAGAACATCGTGTAGTACTCTCACAGTATTATTCAATACTTCTACTTTATAGCCAAGAGACTTCAAATACTCTGCTAGTTCTAATTGTTTACTCAAGTATAAACCACCGCTAGCAGTAAGCCTTCCCACTTATGTATTATTTAGGAATAAATTAAAAGTAATAGGTTAATATGTCTAATACACCTATAGCGGGGAATAACTTGGAGAGCGTGGAGAGAGTACTTATTATTGCATCAGTAAAGAAAACAGATGATTTAAACTGGATTAGAGAACTAGTAAATAAATATCGGAGTGCATGGCTGGTAACAGACCAGAAGTCTGCTGAGCTACTTGCCCGTGAAAACATCTTTTCGCGGTTAGAACCAGATAGAATTATTGTTTTCTCTGGTCGTAGACCCGAAGAACTCTCTTTGAAAATCTATAAGATTTCAACACCCGACATAGTATACATTTGTGACAAATACAATGTACTTAAACCCCTCGTAGAGCTCTTCAGAATAGCTCCTGTTAAGAGAGTTGAATGCTAGCCTTTAGCATGTATTTCCACGATGTCTCCATCAGCTAATACATGGTCTAAACCTACTTTTTCACCAGGATACTTCACTGAAGACCCCCACACCCTCGCATAGAGGAAGTTTTCTAACAATTCACTGTGGATGCTTCTAGCAACATCTCTCACTGTCGCATTTCTCCTTAGTACAAGCGGTCTCTCTGCTGGAGGAGCGTTCGGGGCTTTTGTATAAATCCTTATAATCTCTAAGACATCGTATAATTGTGGTGCTATATCTCCCAATCCCTCGCCGGTTAGAGCTGAACCCACCAATACTCTAACACCGGGTAGTAGTTTCTTTACTTCTTCAATAGTAGACGGGTTTGGTTTAGCCAAGTCTGCTTTGTTTATAAATATTATTGTTGGCTTGTATACTGTTGCCTCGAATAATGATTGTTCTACGTCGTCTATTGAGACCTCTCCATATATTTTTACGTGTGCATTGAAAATCCTGTAGCTTTCTAGTAGTTTTCTCACATCATCTATTGTTCCATCAGTGATCTTACCCATTAAAGTCACGCGAATACCTGATTTTCCAGTTCTATAAACATCGATAACAACTCTTCCTCCGGGTTTAACGAGTAATACGCCTTCTTGTTTTAGTGTTTCAACCAGCTCGCGCAATTCACCAAGGAAGTCTCTTGTTGCATCTAATACAATTATTATTCCATCAGCATTTCTCATTAATCCAACTACTTTTCTAAAGTCAGCCGCCAGAAACAAGTGGTGGTGTATCTATTAGTTGGAAGTATACATCATTGTATTTAAGCATTCCTGGAACAGGATAGGTGGTTGAAAACGGATAGTCTGCAATAACCGTCTTGGCCCCGGTTAACTTGTTTACTAGTAGACTTTTACCCGTGTTTGGAGGCCCCGCTACAACTACTTGTACATCTCCTTCTTTCTCTACAAAAAACGATATACGTGAACCAACCTTCTTTTTTCTCTTCTCTTCTATTTCCTCGCGGAGTTCAGCTAGTCTCTTCGTAGCCCATTCTCGTAGTCTCTCAGTACCCTTGTGTTTAGGTACTGCTGATAGAAACTCTTCTAGTGCTCTAATCTTCTCTTCTGGAGTTTTAGCCTCCATCACCTTGATCCACTTGGCTTTAGCCTCAGCTGGTAGATTAGTTGGCATATTCTTCACCGTTTAGCAAAGTCAAAGAGGCTTTTGTATCCCGGTTTACCCTCCCTGCCTTTTTCTTGATACCATTTAGGGGCTAAATTCTTTAGATTACTCCAAGACCTCCTTAGAAAAACTGGTGGTGGTTTATTCTCTCTATAAGTATTTTTAAACCACTCTATTGTCTGAGGATCCACTGGATAACCAGAACCAAAATCTCCAACTAGCTTTCTCAGTGCATTGAGGTTTACATCTCTAAATACCTTGGCGAAAATACTTGCAAGAGATACAATTGAATAAAGCACGTCTGCTTTAGCCTCCATTTTAAACTCCACTTGGTTTTTCAATAACTTCTTTGAGTAGTTGTCCAGTAAACTACTTCTACCCTTTACTTCATCAACATATATTTTTACCTGTGTATTCGGTTGGGGTTTTACTATTTTAACCAGGATCCTCAATATATTCTCCATTGCTTTTAATTCAAGGTCGTTTAAATTCTCTCTATCTATCCTCCACGGAGGAATATAGATAGATACTACAACAACCCCCTTACTCAGTGCTTCAAGAAAGATTCTATATCTATCACTCGGCGTTAATTGTTTACTATCTGCTAGTCCCTTACCAATTAGTTCTTTGAGAACACTCTCTCTAGCTACTACTCCCGATACAACCATGTCCCCTATGAGTGGGCCTCTACCAGCCTCGTCTATTCCAATAATCACTGTGTTATCACTATCCATTTCTACAACCACTCATTATTTTCCACTATAAAGCCTATATAGTATTTCTATTGAATCAGCTCATAGTAAAACACGCACTTCACGCCTTAATACCTCAAAGAGAATTACTCTACCTAGGTGTTATCTATGTATTTATGTGGAGAAATACACTACTTTAGAGTCCCCAAACCCCTCTGGCGTGATAGACTACTCAAATTAAAGAGAGCTGGTGGAAACTGTGTATCTACTTACATCCCCTGGAACTGGCATTCACCAAGAGAAGACATTGTTGTCTTCGACGACTCGTGCCTACGAGAAACACTACACTATTGTCCTCGAGAAGCTCGGTAAAAACCCACCTGGCAACATGATTAAGAAGTTTAAAGACAAACAGTTGAGGCACAGGATATACCAAGCATCATTTAAAGGAATTCAAAAGGCAATTGAGGAGAAAGCCAGGGAGCTAGGAGTTCCCGTGTTCTACGTAGACCCCAAGTATACTTCGAAGCTGTGTCCAACACACAACGCCGAAATAACCTACAATGGCTCTCGAATCGGCAAATGTAGTAAAGGAAACGAACTATGGCATAGAGATGTTGTTGCATGTTGGAATCTGTTTTTCAAAGCCCTAGGGGGTGATGGGAGCATTGCTCCAAGCCCTCTAGGGCTTTTACCCGTAGATGGGAGCCCCATGCCGTTGGGCTCAACCGCCACCCATGACCCCACAGTGGTCAAAAAACCACTGTGGGCAAGGTGGAAGTCCCTAGATGCAACCAATAAAAATAAATCCATATCAACAAGCATCTAGGGACAAACGGTGCAATACCATACTGGGCTCCAACATACTTCCAGCAACAATGGGGCCTTGACCCAGCTACTGCAACACTAATAGTCTTTGCTGCAGGTCTCGGCATGATGTTTGGATACTTTATTTCTGGTTTACTAACAGATCACTTGTTAAAGAAGGGCTATGTCAATGCTAGACTACTAATTCCATTCACCGGTATATTGATTGGAACGGCTACCACTGTTGTGCTACTGAGTTATCCATATCCACACGGCGTTACAGATTTAAATGTATTGCTACCAGTTATTCTACTATCTCTACTCGGAATGGTCTTTGTAACATTTGCAGCTCCAAACGTACCGGCTGTACTAAGCGAGATTACTCTTCCAGAACACAGAGGTACAATATTTGGAATCTTCAATATAACCGATAATATAGGTTCTGCAATAGGGCCTCTACTAGCGGGTACACTTATAATGGCTCTTGGTGGAATGTATCAGGGACTAATAGCTGTAACCCTATTATGGATACCATGTGCTCTACTATGGCTACCGGCACTAAAGACATATAAGAGAGATAGAGAGAAACTAAGAAAAATCCTTGCTGAGCGCGCCGGGGTAAAATAGTATCTTGCTTGTTCTTGCATACTCTATTTTTCCCTTCTTACCCCCTCATCTATTTCAACAAGCCAAGACCCACTTGTTATTCGACTGGTTTCTCTCACTACGTTTAAGCCTCTAGATCCGTCTTCAACCATTGCTAGTAGTGCGCCGCCCAGTCCAGCACCACTTATTTTAACTGCAAATGCTCCTGCTTCAAGTGCTTTTCTCCTTATTTCTTCTAGTTGTGGTAGACTTACATCATATAAATCTCTTAGTAGTACGTGTTGATAGTTTACTAGTCCTCCGAGTAGTTTTAGTTGATGGCTACTTGCACTATCTGCTTCTTCAAGGCATTTACTACACTCTCTACTAAGGTATTCTTCTACTTCTCTCAGTTTACTACGGCTTGGATTTTCAATTAACTCTAGTGCTAGTCTTGTACTGTAATTCATTTTTAGTGTAAACAATATTCTCTTTCTCGGTGTTTCATCTAGTTTCTCAATGTATGGCTTTATGTCTTCAATTGACAACTCCTCCCATTTTACTTCATATATATTTGTACTCAGTAGTTTCTTTACTTCCACTGGCAGTTCTTGTTTTAATAGTTGTTCTATTCCTCTTTTAATCTCGTATATTCTTACCGGGTGAATTGCTCCAGTAGAGTGTTTTATACCAGAGTTTACTGCTACGAATTTAAATAATTGTGTTTTTAGAGTTGATACTCTATATGGTGGTTTGGTTTCAATTCTCGAGATGTAGCCAAACGCCGATCCATACTGGTCCAGTCTACCACAAGGTATACCCATAACATCGTGTTCACTAGTATATGCCAGCTCTGCAATTTCCCCTCTACTCAGGTTAAATCCCCACAATTCTGACAGTGCTTTTACAGCTGAGACTTGGAGTGCTGCACTACTAGCCAATCCAGATGCAACTGGTATATCGCTATATATCAACATATTGAATTCTCCAGTTACTCCAAGTTTGTTTTTTAACACTAATACAACTGATCTAATGTAGTCTCCAAACCAGCCCCCACCCTTTAAAACAGGGTTTTCCACGCTGAATTCATCAATGCAAGGCTGGTTTTCCACGCAGAGGTTTAACGATACAATTTGAGTGGTGTTAGAGCGGGAGACAGCAATATATGTTCTCTTATTTATAGCAACCGATACTACTGGCAAACCCTTATAGTCTTGATGAGTATTGAGAAAGTCTAGTCTACCGGGAGCTGACGCTATAACTTCCGGTTTTCTATTAAAGAACTCTTGAAACCTGGTTTCTATGTATTCAAGTATATTCATTCAAAACACCTCCCCATGACATCGTCTAACAATGATACAGTTTTTCTACATGCCTCTCGCAGTTCAACTGCTCTCTCCTCCGGGACACCATCATATGTAAAAACCCAGTAGCCCCACTCGATTCCAGCAGCGTATTTTAACTTCTCTTTATCTCTATACGGCTGGTAGAACTCTACGTGGAAGTGGTATTCATAACTACCTTTTGCTGGGTGGTCGTGGAAGGCCATTATATATGGAGCATCTCTCTCTAAGAGCACTGTGTACATTGCTGTTACAACACGCAAGGCATCTGCTAGCGCTCTAATTTCCCTCTCGTTAAAGTCTCTCAATGACTTAATGTGTTTTAATGGATAAACGTGGACTTCGTAAGGCCACATTGCATAGTGTGGAATTAACACTATGAACTCGTCGTTTGAGTAAATCAATCTCTTCTTGTAGTTTAATTCATATTTTACAATATCGCATAGTAGACAAGAACCAGTCTTCTCCCGGTATTCTCTAAAAGACTCTATTTCCTGCTTTATACGTGGTGGAATAAAGGGCAGAGCGTAAATCTGTGAGTGTGGGTGTGTGAGAGATACTCCTATCTCCTTGCCCTTATTTCTAAATACAGCTACGTATTCTATGAAGTCTAGACTACTTAGTTTTAAAACTTCGCTTCTATAGGCTTCTACAACTCTAACTGCATGGTCGAGGCTTAGAGTGTATAAATCACCCTCGTGGCTAGGTGTTTCAACGACTACTTCTGCAATACCACGTGCTTCTCTCTTGGTATAGAGCGAAAACTCTTCTTGTTCAACACTGGGGGGATTGGGAATCAAAGCAGGATATTTATTTGGTAAAACAACCACGTCCCATTTATCCAAGTGTTTTAATTCAGGCGCTCCCGGGCAGAAGGGACACTGGAACGAGGTTTGTTTCTCCTCTGGTCTCCAAGGTCTAACCGCTCTATGCTTAGCTACAATTATCCATTGATTAATTAATGGATTAAATCTTACTTCGTGCATTACGCATTCAACCCTAATTAATATTATGGTACATGGAGATATAAAATATATAGTAGGCTATATCTAAGTGTAAACATAGTCTAGGGTTGATTGAAATGTCGTCTTTCTATGATAATCTAGATGCATGGGTTAAAAGACAGAAAGAAACAAAAGACTTGTTTATGAAGGCTGAAAAAGACTATGAAACAGCTGATAGACTAACACTAATCACTCTATCAAGACTAGCATTTCAACACATGGAGAAAACAATAGAAGCATTTGACAATTGGTTAAAAGACCCCATGATAACCACACACATGCCTCGTGAAATGCTGGTTGAATTATGGAGTCAGCTAAGAGAAATATTCTATAAACTAATAGACTTAGACATCGAGCACACGTCGAAATTCGCTGAACACTTAAAGAAACTAGAAGAATCAGATGGTATAAACCCTTTGTTTACACTTAGACTGACACGTGAAGAAAAAGAGAGTAGGAGGAGGCCGCCTACACCAATTATCTAGAAGAGCCAGCTGTTTTTAAACAAGGTTTCCCTAACTATTGTATGTATCTACAAAATATATAGTGGAAAACAAGTTGTCGTATAATATGTGTTTACTTCAACGCTTTGATGCTTTCAATCCAGCTTCTACATCTATTGGTGCAACTCTCGGCCATATCTCTTCATAGGCTTTTCTTAGTTCTTCAACATCGCTCTTTATTGATTCAATTGTTTTTTCAAGTACTTCTTTACCGCTACTTGTAATGTATAGCTTTTTGTTTTTGAGTGATAGTTCTACTAGACCAGTGTATTTAAGTGATGTTAAATCATTTAGTAGTTCTTTGCTTGTTGGCGTATCCCCTATCAATGTATAGTTATAGCCAAATAACTTCCCCTTCTCTTTGTCTATTAAGTAGACTAGGTTTGCTAGTGCCTTCTCGCTTATACCACTTGACGCTAGTGAGACTATGTAGAGGAGTTTTATTGCTCTCGGGTTTTTCACTACATCGTTAACTGTTACTACTGGTTTAGCAACTATACGTATTTCCTTTCCTTTTTCACTACTACCTGCTTGCTGCTGACCAGATACTTTTGGTTTCTTTAATCCACCCATACAATCCACCTCTCTTAATCAAGGGGCTCTATATACCTATTTCACGTAGGGGTCTTATATTATTGATTTTGCTGGGTGGTAATTACTGGTCTGTGTGCTAGTAGTATTCTGGCTTTATACATTAATAACTCCATTGGATCAATAAATGCAAATATACCCGCCTGTTCTACTTTAAACCCTTGGGTATTTATTAATTCACCCGCTGCCTTGTTGACATCAATACTTGTTTTCTCGAGTGCAAATGATACTGCTTTATCAACGCCTTCAATTGCTTCTTGTATTTTCAATGCGAATTTATGTGACCTGGTAAAGTATATAATGTAGACGTATAAACCTGAAACAACGAGTAGAAGTCCACCGGTTAAAATAGAGCTTAAATCTCCACCTAGTAGTATGAATACTACTCCGAGAATACCAGTCGCTATTAAACCATATATTTGTCCAAGTATTGGAGCAATTGCTGATAGAGCAATAGCAATAAATAAGTAGAGGTTTTCTAGTAAGCCCTCTTCTACAATCTTGATTAAACCATATATTACTCCAAGAACCAGTGGGAGAGCAAGTTGTATTCTCTCAATTAAATGTGTTTTTTCAAGCATATCTCTAAACTCTCTAATTTGCTCTCGAAGCGATGGTATTAAATTGTATACAACGTAGTCGTAGTCCCGTCTGCCAGCTATTTTCACTGCTTCCTCAATGAGCAAGACAATTAATACGTATTTATCCCATATCCTCCTAGAGAAGCCAATAGGGGTTTTAGAATGTGAAATCTCTTCTTTTATATCCATTATAGAAGAGAGAGCCCAATTATCAAACCCGGATTCACGTAGCTTCAATGCGAGATAATCAAGTCTTTTAATTAAGTCTTCAACTATTTTTTTCACTATACACCACTCCTTCATTGTTGACCTAAATACACTCCACTTACATATAGTGAAATTGGGTTTTAAAGGTGCTGTTATGGAAAGAATAGTTTTTAAAAAGAGTATTCTAAACAGACCCGTCGAGGAATCAATTTCATCGCCTCTAGAAAAAATCTATATTGGACTTGGATATAAGGGAAACAGTGAAGTACTAGTTGAAGTAGTCGAAGAATGCCCGAATATAGCTGAAAACCCATATGTATCCTTTAAAGCAGACCCTATCTGCTTATACAACGTTTTAACTAGGAGTGAGAGAAGAGGGCTACAACTAGTTGTCTTAATACACTCTCACCCAGCAAGCCCCAAACCCAGCTACCTGGATCTAGAGGGTATGAAGACATGGCGTTATCCATGGTTGATAATAGATTCTCGTAGTGGTGAATACGCGGCTTGGATTCTCGTAGATGGCGGGGTTAAACGAGTAGAGGTGGTTCTAGTTAATTAAAGTTATTAAACACCATGTTATTTTTGTATTATTATATTAGTGGAAGCACCGTAAACAACATGGTGTTCTATAATGAGTGGTATTGGTATAAGAGTTGAATCCCCTAGTAGACGTAGAATATCAGCACACAGCCACATACGAGGCCTAGGCCTAGACGAGAACGGCAAAGCTATATTTGTAGCAGACGGATTGGTTGGACAAACAGAGGCGAGAGAAGCAGCTGGAATAGTTGTTAAAATGATTAGAGAGGGCAAGCTCGCCGGTAGGGGAATACTGCTAGTTGGACCACCTGGAACAGGTAAAACAGCACTAGCAGTAGCAATTGCTAGAGAGCTGGGTGAAGACACGCCATTCGTTATGATGAGTGGTAGTGAAATCTATAGTACAGAGCGTAAAAAGACAGAGGTTTTAATGGAAGCCGTTAGAAAAGCACTTGGTGTTAGAATTAGAGAGGTTAGAAAAGTCTATGAAGGAGTAGTAAAAGAGGTAAAGTACAGGAGAGCACGCCATCCACTAATGCCATATTACGCTATGATCGTAGAGGCTAGAATAACACTTGCAACAAAAGACGAAGAGTTAACACTAACCGTTCCAGAAGAAGTAGCACAACAACTCCTCGAACTAGGTATACGTAAAGGCGACGTTATCTGGATAGACGCTGAGACAGGTAGAGTCCACAGAGTTGGAAAAACAAGAGAGGTTGAAGGAGCAAGAACATATGATATAGAAGTAAAAAAGGTAGTTGAAATACCCAAAGGCCCCGTGAAAAAAGAGAAAGAAATAGTAACAGTTGTATCACTCCACGAACTAGACACTTACTTTGCAGCTCAGAGAAGCATAGTTAGCTTCTTCGGATTGACATTTGAAAGAGAAATTCCAAGCGAGGTTAGAAGACAAGTAGATGAAACAGTAAAGAAGTGGCTAGACGAGAAGAAAGCAGAGCTAGTACCAGGTGTTTTATTCATTGACGATGCACACATGCTTGATATAGAAGCCTTTAGCTTTCTAACAAGAGCTATGGAGGCCGAGTTCGCGCCAATACTAATACTTGCAACTAATAGGGGATTCGCCAAGATCAGAGGAACAGATATAGAATCCCCACATGGAATGCCACTAGACCTACTCGACAGATTATTAATTATACCAACCAGACCGTACAATGCCGAGGAAATACGTGAAATTATAAAAATTAGAGCTGAAGAAATGGAGGTTGAATTAACCAAGCAGGCACTCGAGAAACTAGTAGATCTAGGCGTAAAGAAGAGTCTAAGATACGCAGTGCAGTTAATGGAGCCAGCTAGAATAATTGCTGAATCCAGGGGATCAGATAAAATAGATGTTGAAGACATTGAAAAAGCATCTAAACTATTCATAGATGTATCAACAAGTGTTGAATATCTTAGACAATACGAAGAGAAGTTTTTAAAGTAGACTGGTTAATCCACTCTTCTATTAATTATTAAAACTACTTGAATCAACTAGTTTTCTTATTTTTTCTCTGGCTTCACGCCCCTTTGGCTCACCCATAACCTTCATAGTTAACTTGCAGAAACCACATATTCCACTAGAAGACGGCATACCACAGTATTTACATAGAATAATGCTCTCTCCCTGAACATATCTACTAGCATTACGCGCGAGTTTCCGTGAGAGAGATATTTTAAAGCCTGGTGCATATTCTTCTAGTTCATCTAGCATTTTACGAGCACTGGTTGTAATCGGGTCTCTGTATTTAAACGGGCAGTTTGCACCCACTACTCTTATATTTTTCAGTTTTGCATATAGTTCTAAGTCGCTTTCATATACTTCATATAGTGGTTTAATTCTCTTTGCAGCTACTCCTGGAATACCAGGAGTTATAGGAGTCATTTTCGAGAAGTCTACTAGGTCTTGGAGTAGAAAGTCTTTTAATGCAAAAGATAAAATATCGTCTAAATGATGTCCCAGAGCTATCGCGTCAGCCCCTATTTCCAATCCCACGAGGTTTAATACATATCGTTTTAACATTCCACAGAGACTACAAGGAGGCCTTTTAGATTTCTCGACTAGCTCGGGTAGAGTATAACCAATTAAGTCTTTTAGTGAGATTATTAGACAGGGTATTCCCAGTTCTCTACTAGCTTCTATAATTATTGATTTTGATTCTTCCGAGTAGTTGTTTAATCCTAGATCAATGTGGAGGCATACAATTTCAATATTGTATCTACTTTTCAGTTTTGATAGAATATAGAGTAAACTCATACTGTCTTTTCCTCCCGATACACCTATAAGTAGTTTTTTTAGATCACTATGCATTTTATATCTCTCAATAGTTTTTGCAACTCTTTCTTCAATATACTCTGTAAAGTGTTCACTACACAAATTGAGTTTAGCATATCGTATTCTTACAGTTGCCGGCCGCCCACACTTCTTACACTGTACTCTCGGATTAGCGCTTATCAATACACTCATCTACTACACCGAGAACAATTTAGATTATTATAGCCCATATAATGATTTATTTTCAAGGTGTTGAGAGTGCTTATTGGAGAAGTATATAAAAGCCTTGTAGACGAAGACTTTAAAGTTCTTGCATCGCTTGAAAAAGCACTTGTTGATAGAGAGTATGCTCCACTACAGCTACTTGAAAAACTAAGTGGTATACACGAAGAGAAATTACAGTTGATATTGAGGAAACTACACGATTTAAAACTCGTTAAACGCGAGACGATATCCGGGGAAAAAATGTATAGATTGACAACACTGGGCTATGATGTACTCGCAATTAGAGCTCTAGCCAAAGCAAACGTGATCGAGGCTATTGGAGACAAAGTAGGAACTGGTAAAGAAAGCGAGATATATCTCGGGCTAGCACCAGGCGGCGTGCAAGTAGCAATTAAATTTATTAGAATTGGTAGAACGAGTTTTAGACAAACAGCTCGTGTAAGAGCATGGGCTCGTGATAAATCAATATCTTGGTATCAACAATCAAAAATAGCTGCTGAGAGAGAATACAAAGCACTCTTAGAACTCCACCCTCATGGAGCACTAGTTCCAAAACCAATTGGCTATAATAGACACGTCGTTGTAACAGAATTTATTGATGGAGTAGAATTATATGAAAGACCAGAACTAGAAAACCCCGAGCTTGTTTTATCCAAGATCCTAGAGACTATTTCAATAGCATACCACAAAGTGAAAATTGTACATGGTGATCTCAGCGAGTACAATGTACTCATTAGAAAAGAAGATGAGTCGCCATTTATAATAGACTGGCCTCAATACGTATACAGCGATGACCCATCAGCACCAGATCTCTTGAAGAGAGATGTATACTATATTGTAAAATTCTTCAATAAGGTCTACAAGTTAAATATTAATCCAGAAGAAGCACTCAACAATATCTTGAAAACCGAAAAGAACCAGTAGTGAAACAATTTAATTAACCACTTAAACACTAATTCTCCACGGGGTGAGCTCATAGTAACAACTATGGGCCTCGACATTATACCAGGATATTCGCCGAGGTCGAAGAGAGTACCAAGATACGCTGTAGTAATAACTCGAAATGGAGAAGTAGTTGCAAAATTTGACAGTGTACCCTTATATAGAGTAATAAGGTTGATTATAGAACACCATGTAGACATAATAGCAGTTGACAACATATACGAGCTAGCTAAAAGCACGAGAGATATAGCTAAACTCTCTAAGCTAATACCATCATGGTGTAAAATAGTCGAGGTTACCTGGACTCCCAGTGGATATAGAGATGTAGAGAGTTTAGCTAGAGAACAAAGCCTCCCAGCTCCAGGAGACCCCTTGACAACAGCACTTGTTAATGCACTACTTGCAGAGAGGGGGTTTGGAAAAGAAATCAAACTACACGCTGATAGAGTCTACATTATTGTCTCAAAGGGAAGGACTCCAGTTCAGGGAGGATCAAGCAGTGATAGGTTTAAGAGGAGTATAAGAGCCTCTGTACTACAAGCAGTAAAAGAAATCAAAGAAGTACTCGACGAAAACGAATTAGACTATGATTTAGTTGTAAAAGAGAGCGAGGGCGGCCTCGAACGAGGATTTTTCATAGTGTACGCTCCACTAGAGAGAGTTCAAGAACTAGTGTCTAGATTTGAACATAAAAACATCAAAGTAAAAATAGAGCCGGGTGTACACGTCTCATACTCTAGAGAGTCAAAGAAAAAAGTTATTCTAGGCATCGACCCCGGTATAAATGTTGGTATTGCTGTATTAGACCTCGAGGGAAAGCCCCTTCTCGTAAAGAGCTATAAAACACCTGATCGAGAGCTGATAATAGAATCAATACTGGCAATCGGCAAGCCAATAATAGTATCTGTAGACGTTGAAAAACCACCTGAATACGTAAAAAAGATTTCTTCACTACTAGATGCAATATTATTCACTCCTGAAAAAGACATGTCAGTAGATGAAAAACAAAAAATAGTAGCAAAATACACTGAGAAATACAATATAGAAGTAGATGACTCACACGCTAGAGACGCACTAGCAGCCGCTATAAAAGCATATGGCTACTTCAAACCAGTAATAGACGAGGTTTTATCGAAAATAACTGGTATTGATGAAATCGACAAAGAAGAAGTAATAACACAAGTTATTCGTGGAAAACCACTCGCAGAAGTCCTAGAAGAAGAATTCATGAAAATCCTGTGGAAAAACGAAACTAAACCAAAATACACAATACAAGAAAAACCCACACCCACGGAAACAACAACTCCCACTACCAGTAGACTCCACACTAGACTAGTCGAATTAGAACAAATGGTTAAGAAACTAGAAGCCGAACTAGCCCGTAAAGACGAGGAAGTTAGAAACCTCCAATTAGAACTAGCATACCTTAAAAAGAGGCCTCTCGGCGTTGAATGCGAGAGAAAAATAAACCAGTTGCAGTTAGAAGTTGAAACACTGAGTAGACTACTAGAAGAGAAAACACGTATAATTGAATACCTGAGGGATAAAGCAGCCCTACTAGAAAAACTACTAATAGAAACAGCTAGTGGACACTACACTATCGCCTGTAAATCAAGTAGTATAGAAGTATGTAGTAGTCAACCAGTATACCTAGACAATCCATTAAATCTAAACCAGGCGATTACATACGCTAAAAACATGAAGACAGGTATCATTACACCTCTCAAAGATAGTGGTTTATCATGGGAGGAGTTTAGAGTCCCCATTGTAATTGGAGAAGTGGTTTTAGACCTGGGCAATTACGTACTAGTTAGATCGGAGTTATTAAATGAAATAAAGAGTTTGTGGGCGAAGATAGAGGAATTAGAAGACAAAGAGCGTAGAGAGAGAATTCGTAGATTAATCAGAGAATACCAGGAATCAAGGAGAAAAACAGAATAGTTCTAGTAGAGGGTTACTTTATCACTGAGTATTAACTCTGTAACTTGTCTTATATTTGCAAGGTATTCGTCAACTATTCCTCTTACATCTTCTCTAATGTGACTTGGAATCTCCATTATTGCGGGATTTCTAGGTATTAACTTAACGCTTGCAATTAATGGTCTATCTATTGGTTTACCAATTTGGCTTAGGAGCTCAATATATACATCACTAAATACATCGCTGTGTTCAGAGTATACTTTTTCAGCTATCATTCTAGCTAGTACATTGTATATCTTGCCAACGTGGTTAACAGGGTTTTTGCCGGCAGTGGCCTCCATGCTTATAGGTCTCATGGGAGTTATTAATCCATTAGCTCTATTACCTCTTCCAGTTTGCCCGTCATCTCCGTGTTCTGCTGATGTACCTGTTACTGTAATGTAGAAGCTGTCTCTTTCTGGTATGTCAGCTGTATTAATGTATACTTCGACGTTGAATTCAGGTGCTATTTTGTATGCGAGGTTTCTAACTTCTTCTACTACGTCTTCTTTTAGTTTTAAATACTCGTATTTGTCAGCTACTTCTCTGTCTATAATTGCTGCTGCTATAGTCAACACTATTTTCTTGTCTCTTCTCAAACCCATTACTTTAACGTCTTCTCCTACTCCAGGATACTTCTTTTTAAACTCTCTATTGTTGAGTAGTCGTTCTGTTTCTAATACTAGTTGTTCTAGTGTGGTTAGTGGAGCAAATCCTACTCCAATACTCGTGTCGTTTGCTAGTGGTGAGCTTTGTTTTCCAGCTTCGAATACTGTTATCAGGTCTGCACTACCCTTTCTAATCATGTAGTCTACTATTACATGTGAATCAGGGTCTAGATATCTAAAGTTTTGTCTAATCCAGTTTCTAACGGATTCTACTACTAGTTTTCCAAATGGTATTTGGTGTATTCCATCGCTTGTTCTTACCTCAGTTGTCGCTCTTCCAGCAACGATAATGTATATTGGCTCTATTACTTCTCCACCACCAAATCTCGGGTTTGCCTGACCTCCAACTAGTAGTGTTTTATCTAGATTGTGGTGTAGAATAGTGCCGAATTCCTTTAAGTAGTATTTACACAACGCCCTTGAGGCCACCTCGCTAGCAGAGTCAGCTATATAGTCTGGATGCCCCAATCCCTTTCTCTCTACTAGTTCTACTCTCATTTCTCTAACGCTCTGCATTTTGAGAAGTTCTATTTCAATGTTTCGGGGAAACTCCAATCTAAACACCATTAATTCTCCGGGTTGCAATCTATGTATTCAAAATACTTGATTAATCTATAATCACTTATAAATAAAGTTCTTTTCTTTTTCTCTACACGTATTACTCGACTATGTTTCATAACACTCTACAAGGCCTTCTCCCACACCATGTTCTATAATTCTAGACGGCCCTGGTAAATACTGTTCTATTTGTTCCTCACTCAACTCTATATACATGTTTGCACGCTCACTCGCTTTCTCTACGAGTAGCTTCTTTATCTTGATTGATACTTCTCTTAGTTCTTCATCGCCGGGTACTAGGACTACGTATGAAATACTTGTTTTTCTAACGACGTCTGGTGAGCCAGCAAATAGCTTTATATAGCCACCATATATAGAGTCACAGAAAAACCTCAATCCCAGCCCTAGCTTCAATGGTGTTTTTACATATGATTTTTCACCATAGATCATAAATGCTCCTTTTCCAATGTATTCACCTGAAGGAGGAGTTTTAGATACCTGGGAGCCTTTAACCCAGAATACATCTATGTAGCTAAATCCTGCTTTCCAAGCTTTCGAGTAGGCTCCAGCTATATACGCTGCATCTAATATGTCTTCTTCGCCTGGCTCTCTACCGTGTTTAAATAGTATTGTAGCTGGTGCTCCATGAATATCAGCGTGTAGAAAGATATCGTTGTCTCCAAGATACTTCTTTACCAATACCTCGTTTTGCGATGCATCACGGCCTGCTACAACTAGAAAACCGTTTCTCGTTATACTCCACCTGTATTTTTCATACCAGTATCTCGGAGGATTCTTTGCATAGACTACTCTACTTGCTTCTTGTACTACCTGCATTGATTGCTGTTCTAGTTCAACGAGTACTTGTCTTGCTTTTACTAGTTTCTTTTCTAGTTCTCCCCTCTTCTTTTCTAGTTCAAGTATTTGTCTATCTAGTGGTTCACGAATACTGAGAGGTATTTCAACGCCGCTCAACTGGAGAAATACTAGTCCACTGCGAGCATCGTATTTAGAAACTCCACATTCACTTATATACTCCCACCCCTTTTCTCGCCTTGTTTTAACAATGCATTCAAATACCTCGTTGATTAATCCATAGTTTTCATATATTACTCCGAGGAGTTTTGTAATACTGGTTAATTCTACTTCATACTCGTTAATTATTTTCTTCTGCTCTTCTATTCTCTTCTTCCAGGTTTCTGATTGTTTTTCTAATTCGCGTTTTCTCTCTTCTACTTCTAGTTGTGCTTCGTATTCTGTGAAATACAAGTCTATTGCTTCATCGAGTTTTTCATATTCTCTTACTTCGTAGCTGTATACTTCACTAAACAATAATGGCTTGTAGGGGGAGTAAAATTCAATTCTATCTTCGTTTTTAACAATATAGCCTCTACCCCGCTCTGACTCTGTAATTAACCCATTGTATTCTGTAATCAATCTTTCTATGTCACTTAATTGTATCTCGCTTGGCTTCTTGTTTTTACTATTGTATAAACCAGCTCTGTAGAGTACTTCCTCGGCGAGGTATCCGGGAAGGCCCCATCCATACACTAATCCTCGAACAAGGTCTTTGCCCTTTGAGAGCGCGGTAACCAGGGTTTCTCTATCACTTGGACCTACTCCTTTGAGTGGGGGTGGCGTGTATTTTACGCCCGGTTTTACTACTCTGTCTTTGAATTCTTCAAATCTGGATGCATATAGTATTTTTTCATCACTACTAGCTATTACCCAGAGTCCTCGTGGAATCAGCTCGATGTAGTGTATTAATTCTCTTTCATGCCTGCCGGTTTTTACAACTATTATTCTCTCCCACCAGGGCATTTCAATACCGATAATTCTAGTGTCTCTTACATGTGCTCTTAGAAATCTAGCTAGATTGTCAATGTCTTTGCTTCCGGGTTCAACCATGGATAAATGTATTCTTTGACCGGGCTCTATTTTCAATAATCTACTCTCTCCTCTACATCTTAGTTTTAAAAGCCAGTAGTATTTCGCTCTATAGGCATTATCAATGAAACAGCCTACTAGGTCTTCTCGGTGGTTTTTAATCCATGCATATAGATCAATAATATCCATTGCTTTTTTGAGCAATACTGATCGCCAGTCACCAGTTTTCTCTACCAAGATTTAAATAACTAGTTCTCTTTATAGCTACAAATAGACCTTGGTGTTAAAAGTGAATATAGAAGACAAAATAGTATTGAATAGATTCATTGTGGGCTTGCTGTATGGAGTTGTAGTCTACGCTATCTACTTGCTTAGAGGTCCGCTTGAAGCATCTAGAATTGGTTGGGCGGCTTCAATCCTCGTATACTACTTTACAATTCCATATATTGTCTACAAGTATAAACCTCCAAGTAGATTTCAAGTTTATTTTAGAGGGCTAGCTACATTCTACGCTACATGGCTACTAACAACTATTCTACTACACGAGTTATTTAGATTTCTTGGTGTTGTAGAGTGATTAAAGCAGTATTCTTGGATTTATGGGATACACTCATATACTCCGAACCAGGCCCCATAGAGACATATACAAGGATGGAATTAGAGTCAATTACAAAAACACTGAGTAGAGTAAAAAACATCGATATTGATAGAGTTACAAGAGCGTATAGAGTATTAGTTGATTATAGAGGTGTAATTAAACCAGGAGTTTACGCTAAACTACTTGCTAGTCTACTAGGTTTTAATCCAAACGACCCCCTCCTCGAAGAAGTTGCAGTAGAATATGAATTCGGAGCAGTCCAGTACACACCACGCGTTGTAGAAGGCGCCCGCGAACTCCTCGAATACATTAAAAACAGAGGCTTGAAGACAGCACTAGTAACAAATACCCACTTCTCGAGTAGTGTACTAAGAATAATACTTGGAAACGCTGGCTTATCCAGATATATAGATGTTATTGTTTCATCAGCTGACTACGAGGTTTTAAAACCACATCCCCGCATATTTGAAATAGCAATGAATGCACTTGGCGTTAAACCCTTTGAAGCAATACACATAGGAGATTCATGTAGTAGAGATGTTCTAGGTGCATATGTATCTGGGATTAAACCCATTTTATACGCCCGCCGCTCTGAAAGTATAAGAGCATGCGAGGAAATACCTGGGTTAACCATTATCTACTCTCTGAGAGAGGCAATTCCAGTACTCGAGAAGATACTTGGTGAATAATTAATGGAGGCGGGTAGAAAACCCATTATTATAATAGAACACTGTGAAGACGGGTTGTCTCCATGGATTATATTAGAGTATAGACATGCATCTATAATCTATGGTAGAGAAAACCTGTTATTTACTAATATACCACGTAAATACCATAAAATACTAGCTAAGTATGGAAGAGTAGAAGAAGAGAGCATAATAGACTTGGTTAATAACGGTGTAATACCAGCCAGTCAAGTCATAATTTTAGATCCAAAAGCACGTGAAGAATTAAAATATACTCACCTACTAGAAGCCAAATACGTAGTTGTAGGCGGAATACTAGGCGACTACCCACCCAGGGGTAGAACATGGGAATTTATAACTAGTAAAATGCCACCTACTGTAAAAGCATTTCACATAGGGGAAGGCCAGTATAGTATTGATGGTACAGTATACTATGTACACTATCTCTGGTCGAACAAGGATCTTGAAGGATACCAGTACATTGACGGCTTGAAAATAGAAACCGATTATGGCGAAGTATACCTACCCTATAGATACCCCGTTGTAAATGGAAAACCCCTTCTAGCTGATGGACTAGAATACTACTTGAAATATAGGAAAATACGAGACGATATTTGGAGTGAACTAGCTTCTCTACAATAAAAACTCTACTCTAAGAAAACTATTGTATACGTAGTACAGCCGAGCCCTTAATCCTCGCTACTTTGAGTTTTCTTAGTGCTTCATTAACTCTATCTAGTGGATATTCTTCTACGTGTACTTCGAGTGGTTTATCTCCCACTGCTTCAAGTAATTCAATAACATCTCTCCTAGCTACATTAGCAACTGTTTTAACTTCTCTTTCGAGCCACATGTGTTTTTCATAAATGAGGTTTACTGGTGTCTGTTTTCTAATAACGTTTACTACTAGTATTCCACCTGGTGCTAGTAGCTCGAGTGCTCTCTGGATTGTTTCACCTACTGGTGTGAAATCTATAGCTCTATCTATCTGTCTAGGTGGTTGCTCGCTTGGATGTCCAACCCAGTCTGCTCCTAGTTTTCTAGCTAGTTCTTGGTGTTCGTGAGACCTTGTAAAAACATATATTTCAGAAGAGGGGTAAAGTCTCCGAGCGACCTGTATCAATAAGTGTGCAGACGCACCAAAACCAAATAGTCCAAGGCGTAGTCCATCCTCCATCCTGGTTAGACGTAGAGCTCTATAACCCACTGCTCCAGCACACATTAATGGTGCTAGTTTAACAGGGTCTACATTGCCGGGTAATCTATAAACATAATCAGAATATGCAACCATGTACTCAGCGTATCCACCATCAATATGGCAACCAGTTGCCTTGAAATCCACGCATAGGTTTTCCAGTCCTCTCTTACAATAACTACACTCGCCACACGTGTGGGCAATCCATGCTACACCAACTCTATCTCCTGGTTTCAGACTAGTGGTTTCATCGTATACTTCTACTACGCGTGCTACTACTTGGTGTCCTGGTATAACTGGTAGTTTACAGTGAACTCTCCCCTCTACAATATCTATATCTGTATAGCAGACACCACAAGCCTCTATTTTCAAGAGTACCTGTCCACGAGTAGGTGTTGGAATATCTACTTCCACTATCTCTAGAGGGTTTTCTTTAAGTGGCAGGTGTGGATATCTACGAGGAAGACCCTCAATACTTATTTCTGCGTGTTCTCTCAATACAGCCGCCTTCAAAAAACAACACCCTTCTCCTACTTCTTCTAGTGTTTAATTAATCATGGTTTATCTTAAGTTTATTATTCACCGGCTTTCTCTATTTCACTCAATATCTCTCTATATGTTTTTGGTTCTGGCCTCTCACCAACAAATTCAATTGTTACATATTTAAATCTCGGTTCGACTTTCTTTATTTCTTCTTCTATTTTCATTGATAGTTTTTCCACGTCTTCTACTTCCATGTCCTTGTCTACTTCTACTTCTAGAATGAGCATGTATTCATCTTCTGTTATCATTGTTGCCTGGAAGACATTGACGTCTCTTACTTCTTTAAACTCTAGTACTTTGTTGATTACTTTCTTTAATACCTCTCTGGGGGGAGCTCTACCAATTAATACTTGGAAATACTTGTAACCTATTGATATCGCTGAAATCAATATTACAATAGAGATAACTAGGCTTCCAATAATGTCTAATAGTGTACTCTTCGTTACAAGTGTAAATAGTGCTAGTATACTACCAAAAGTATCGCTAAACGAGTCTACAGCGCTACCCGTTAATACGGGGTCTTTTCCACTGTTTTTCCTGGAATAGATGTATAGATATGTAAAACCAGAAATATTGAATACTAGTGCAGTAGAGTATACTATTAGAGAGTATGTTTTAACGGTTATTTCTATGGGTTCTCGTAGTATACTTATAACTTTAAATAATGCTACACTGAATAATAGACCACTAAAGATCATAATAGAGAGTAGTGTCAAAACATATGGTGCTCTACGTCCTCCAAAAGGATAGAATACACTCTTCTTTATTCTCGTATACTTTAATCCAAGTATGAGTAGACCAAGGCCTACACTATCACCTACATCATTTAAAAGATCTATGAATACACTCGTCGCGTTTGTACCCATTACACTTACGAATTTAAATATAACTGAAACCGTGTTAGCAATAAATAGTATTAAAACCGGGTGCAATTCTCTATAGTCACCAAACTATATTATTTTTGTGTAACAACTCCTTTTAAAGTTTAATGGTTCAAACTATTCTTCTTCGATTTCGTCTAGTACACGGGGCTTGCTCTGCACGCGCCACAATTGATCTCTATAGGCTTCTAACTGCTTGATTTCTCTATGCATGTATTCAGCTGCTGTTACTACTCTAACATCACTTCTAATTCTCCTCAATTTCTCCATGTATTCTATGTAGTTTTTCTCTCTCAAGAAGTGGTGGTCTATTATAATGGTTGAACCAGGTTTCATTGATTCAACTAGTTTTACTGTATTTAGCGGTATGTCTTTTAATCCAAGGTATACTGGTGGACCACTAATAATTAGCAGGTCTGGGCTGACTCTGTGGATGTAATCCAAGCACTCTCTACACATACAGCCTTGTGTATCACTAGCAAAAGAAACTACTTCTCCATTTTCAATAATGTTAGCGGTAATTACCCAGCCTAGTTTAGAATTGCATTCACCATGAGGTAGTGGTTTTGAAAACTCTATTTTAACTCCATCTATATTGATTGACGAGTTGTCAGCGTATAAAACATGTTTTGCCTTGTTTTCCACGTTCATTTTCTTTAGTAATACATATGCTCTAACATATTGACTACGATTGATCATGTTAGTAGGGTGTTTAATAAACAGTGTTTTACCACTATAGTATTCTTCCTCGCCACTCCTATACAAATAGTGATCTCTATGATAGTGAGTAATTACAACATAATCGGCTTCACGCATATACCTATATATCTCTTCGAGGAATTCTCTCAGAGTCTTCAACTCTACTTCATGAGGTGGAAGATTATAGCGCCATGGTGCTAGAGCAGCACCTGGATCAATAAATATTAATCCAGCGCTTGATTCAATAATTGTAGCCATACTTCTAACTCCCATACTATCAAAAGCTACTAGTTTCACTCTCGTAGTAGACACCATTGTTTAATACTCTACTTGTGCTAATATAGTATGGGTTGAGAAATGACTATATCTATCTATGAGAAACCAGTACTCTCAGATGCTGTTTCAATTATTAAATCCGCGCTAGCATCGAGAAACTTAGTCATTATTATTGGAGAGTGTAGAGTAGACTATGAGGGTAGAGCTGCTTCTAGACTAGAACCAGGTGAAAGAGTAATCATTATAAAACAAGACGGTGCCGTCCTTGTCCACGGTCCAACAGGTTATTCACCAATAAACTGGCAGCCATCAACATCTGTAATTGAAACAATATACCGTGAAGACACTGGTCTTATAATCCACGCTATACGAGACAAGCCAAGAGAATACCTCACTATTAGCTTGTATAGAATAGACTTGTTAATCACAGGTAAACTCGTAGACCCAGGTTTATTTACAATGTATGTAGACGAAAATGAAATGCGGAGTGTTTTGATTTCTAATCCATCAATGATAGAAGAGGGATTGGTAGTCCGCGAAGTAGAAAAACCCATTGGAGACGGCTTTATAGACATCTACGCTGTTGATAAAAATGGAAGACCAGTAATTATAGAGTTAAAGAGAATAACGGCTACAAAAGAAGCAGCACTACAACTATACAAGTATGTAGAATCATATACTAGAGAATACAGAGAGAGGCCGAGGGGAATACTAGTAGCACCAGCATTTGCACCAACATGTATCGAGACACTTCTAAAACTTGGATTAGAATATAAACACGTAGACTTGAAGAAAATATGGGAGTTGATTAAGAAAGAGAGGGAAAGAGAAAAAACATCACTCTTCAAGTACTTGAAGAGTGAACGGGAATGAAACACCTTATTAAACCAGGAGTATACGAGAAACTATTTCGAGATGAACAATACAGGAAATACGAGTGTTTAGAGAAGCTTGGGGTAGTATTTCAGGGGGAAATAGTTGATATTGGTTGTGGAACGGGCTTTCTCTACGAATATATATCGAGTAAACATGGTTTTAACGGCAGGTATATCTGTATTGAACCAGACTATGGAATGTTGAAAATAGCTTCAAAAAAGATCACTACGCCATTTACAATATTAATTCAGGCTTATGGAGAGGAGCTACCTATCCGCGAGGAATTGAATTCACTAGTTGTTTCTATTTCTACGTGGGGGGCTCTAAGAAAAGACAAACTAGTCCTCCAGGAGTTCAAAGCTATTGCGGGTCCTAGAGGCCGCGTTGTTATTACTGGCTATCCACGAACATATAGTGTTTCTCCAAGCGACCTCGATGAAAACTACGTCTACCTTGGTAGCTGTATTGATGATGTATTTTCAACTCTCTAAAATTCTACTGTATGCTGGTTTCTAGTTCCAGATTTGTTTGCACATATTATTATTGCTAGAGAGAGACCTGGTCTGGTGCTACTCTAGCATAGTCTACGCTGACAAACTCTATATTGCTTCCTCTGATTATCACTCTTCCAAGCCTCATAGTTGGCTTGTTGTTTGTATATTCAATACAGTCTCTTAATACAACATTCATTACTCCATCTGCCAGTTCTAATACTCCAATGTATTCGTATCCACCTTTTGTTTTAACCAATACAATGTTTCCTTCAGATGTTTTCAATACCTTTAGTGGACTCGGTGGTTTCAAATTCTTTTGGGGCTTGCTCACTTGGAAATCCCTCAATATAGTTGAATTCTACACTGTCTTTAATCTAATACCAGGGCCTTATAAATTCACTTAATAAGCCTGGTTTAAAAATATTTATGTGGTCATATATGGGTTATAGTGGCCTATTCGCTAATGGTGAAAAACAAAGTATGGAGGAACCTGGTAACTCGGAGAAGTCAGAGAAGTCTATTATAAAAATACTCCAGGGAATACTGCCAGTAATTATAATTATTGGTACTTTAATGTTACTTGTACCCATTGTTGACGCATTGTATGGTGCAAAACCAAGTCTAGCTTTCTTCGTATTTGGAGCACTATACGCACTCGCCAGTTTTCTATTCTATGAACACCTAGAATCAAAATACGGCGTACCCGAGTTTTCTTATTTTGAAGCTTTAATTTCTTACTCACTAGTCTGGATTATCATACCTGTATTGACGGCTATTCCTCTCAGTATAGAGCTTAGAATAAGCTATATTGACGCTTTGTTTGAAAGTATCTCTGGTTTCACTGGGACAGGGTTTACTGTTCTAAGAGGATTAGACTACATGTCGAAAGGTGTTTTGTTTTGGAGAGGTTTAATGCAGTGGGTTGGCGAGCTGGGTGTAATAGTATTCGCTTCTGTATTTCTACCATTCTTCTGGAGGTTTGGTCATATCCTCTATAGTTTAGAGCGCCCTACTCGTATATCCCTCTCTCTAAGAGAGTCTGCCGTGAAGATTTTCTACATGTATTTCTTAATTACTGTTGCAGGAATAGTTGTCTGTATATACTCTGGCGTGGAACCCCTTGACGCTATAGTACACGTTATGACTGCTATTGCTACTGGAGGTATGAGTACCTATGATGCAAATTATGAAAAAGTTTTTCAATATGCTCCTCAAAGCATATACCCTATTACTGCACTAATGATCATTGGAGGCTTCAACTTCGTAGTACTAGCATACATACTCGACGGCGAACTAAAAAAAGCATGGGATAGCGAGGAGTTTAGAGGGTTCTTATATCTCAACCTAGTATTCTCTCTATTATCCTTCGCAATAATCCTTCCCGCTACAAGCTTCAACCCAGAAATCAGTCTACTATATGGGTCTTTCAATGCCATATCAGCTCTAACTACAACAGGCTTTAATATTGGAAATATTGCATCAATGCCCGCCTCAATGAAACTACTACTCATTCTCGCAATGCTTCTAGGAGGTATGAGTTTCTCGACTGCCGGTGGAATTAAAACAATTAGATTTCTAGTATTTCTCAAAAAAATCAAGACTTACGTTCTCGGCCTGATAAGTGGTGGTGGTATAATACAAGATATAACAATGGGTGAGAAAGTACTAGATGAAAAAGAAGTTTCAAATATGATTCTATACATTCTCCTACACTTCTCCATAGTGCTTATTGGTGCAGGTATTATAAAATCAGCGGTTTCAAACCATGATTTTATAGATGCATTTTTCGAGGCTTCTTCAGCGGCTGGAGCAGTTGGATTATCTGTTGGAATAGCATCACCCGAGGCACCGTTCATAGTTAAACTAGTATTAATGGTTCTCATGTATCTTGGAAGACTTGAATACATACCGTTATTTGTCGTTCTCGGTTTACTAATATATAGAAGAATTATACAAGTTATACCTGGATAGGTGGGTTTTTGCATGGAGGAGTGGATTAATGAAAAAGCACTTGTTTTATCAAGCGAGTTTAAACACTATAAATCTCTAGATAGCTTTCTCGTTAAACTATCATCTCTAGCATACGATGTAGAAGACTATGCATTTGGTGATCAATTAAAAGCAAAAACCATTTTCGAAGAGATATTAAAACACCGCCTGCTCTCAGAGTATATATCTATCCTTTCCTGCCACAGAGACGAGATTGAAGCCCGTATTGCTAGAGACCCTAGAATCCGTAAACTACGAGATTACTCTGATGTATTATTCAAGGTTTTATCTAGTACTCCATGTAGAGAAAGTAGAACAATAGATACAAGCACTCGTGAAGCAACATTTAGAATAGAACAAGAAGAAGAGAGAGTTGTTGCTAGAAAACCAATTGAAAAAATTGCTGGTTTAAAAACCCACAGGATATTTCTATGGATTGGAGTAGCACTGGTTGTACTAGCCATTATATATGCATTGATTATTCTTCTACGCTGAGACAGCTTCTTTAACTGCTTTAGCGAATATTTCTAGTCCTGTTTTCGCTTCTTCCTCGCTGATAACTAATGGTGGTATTAGTCTAATAGAGCTCTTTCCACATGGTAGCAGTACTAGTCCACTCTCTAATGCTGTTTTTATAATCTTGTTTCTCGTCTGGGGATCTGGCTTCTTAGATTTTTTATCTACAACTATTTCTACACCCCATGCTAGTCCAATACCTCTTACATCACCTACCTTCTCGTATTTTTCCTTCAAGGGCATTAACTCCTCAGCGAATATCTTTTCGAGTTTTTGTACGTGTGGTAGTAGTCCTTCAACAACCTCTATTGTTTTAAGTGCAACCATACATGCTAGTGAATGACCACCAAACGTATTACTGTGCATTCCTGATTGTTTAAAGTCTAATTCAGCTCTATAAATTGTTGCACCTATTGGTATTACTCCACCACTCAGTGCTTTAGCTAGTGATATAATATCCGGTGCTACATTGAAGTGTTCAATAGCGAACATTCTACCTGTTCTACCCATACCCATTTGTACTTCGTCGTCTATGAATAGTATTCCATACTTATCTAGTAGTTTCTTTAACTCTGCAAAGAACATTTTTGGTGGAACTACATATCCACCCTCTCCCTGTATTGGCTCGGAGATTACTGCTGCTACTTCATCTGGTGGTAGAATCTTGTCTAATACGTATTCCTCAATAAACTCTAATACTCTGTTTACTAGTTCTTCTGGTTGCTCGTATCCATTTATGTGCCATGGGTTTCTATATGGGTTTGGATATGGAACGTGTGCAACACCCGGCATCCATGGGAACACTCCTTTCTTCTGTACGTTTTTACTTGCTGTTAGTGCTAGTGAACCCATTGTTCTACCGTGGAATCCACCATAGAATGCGATTATGAATTTACGTCCAGTTGCCTGTCTAACAATCTTTATAGCTGCTTCATTGGCTTCTGTGCCACTATTTGAGAAGAAGACTTTCTTTGGAAAGTCGCCTGGTGCTATTTCAGCTAGTTTTTTCGCGAGCATTACTTGGTATGGATTGTAGAAGTCTGTTCCAGCAGCGTGTGCTATTTTCTCTAGTTGTTCAATTACTGCTTTCTTTACTTCTGGGTGTGTTGGATATCCAATATTACATACTCCTATTCCACTAGTGAAATCAAGGTATTTATTTCCATCTACATCGTAGAGCCAAACTCCTTCTCCTCTCTCTATAACTAGTGGTAGGTCTTGGGGATCGTGAGTTGTTGTTGCAACGTATTTATAGTGTTCTTCAATCCAATACTTTGCTTTTGAACCCTCACTTCCAGGCTTAATATTTACAACTGGCTTCAATAAGAGACCACCAGTCATTTAAAATATGTGTACTAGTTTATATACTCTTTACTTCTACGTATTGGATAGTATAAGTATATATCTATGAATAATCATATAATTCCAGTTTAATACACAGCTAAACCCTACTATCAACTATGGTGGAAGACAGTTGACCCAAAATAGTCTTATTGTTAGAGCTATTACCTATTTTACTCCACGTGTAGAAACAAGAGAAGAACTAGAGAGTATTATACATAGAGCTAGTGAAATACACAGCGTCCTCGAGAAAACACTTGAAAACCAGGGATACCACGTGTTTACTAAACGCATATCTCTACCTGGACCACGTAGAGAAATAATCTACAAACTCGTCGACTACTTAGAAAGGGGGTTGTTAGTTAGTACTGGCTATAATAGCGAGTACGGTTTCGAAGATATTATTGAATTCACTTCTAAAGGACTATTTGTTCCAGTATTATACAATAAAGAGCCAAGTATTGATAAAGCACGAGAATACTCGTCTCTAATACATAAAATAGCATCTATAAACCCGGAAAACGCAACTAGATTTGCAATTGGATTCCACGACGAGTATTTTCAAACACCATACTTCCCTGACTCATCGAGTAGGGGGAGTGAGGCAATAGGACTGGCATTTCTCTACCCTGAACTAGTACTTAGAAAACTCAAAGAGGGTTTGACTATATGGGAAGCGTTTAGATCTGTTTTTAGAGAAGTAAATAGAGTAGTAGAAATAACCAGGAATACTACTGGGCTACCAGTATTCGTCGACTATAGTTTATCCCCCTGGATGGAAAACAGTGTGGTCCAGCTATACGTTGAAGCAGGATATAGTGTACTAGATTCTAGTGGAGTATACTATACATGGCTTCTCAACAAGGTAATAGATGATACTAGTGATAGTTCTATTAGAATAGGATTTAACGAAGTAATGCTACCCTACGCAGAGGACTCTATACTACTTGAATATGGACGCAGAGGACTAATACGAGCGAGAGACCTACTACTCCTAGCTTCAACTTGTGTTGCAGGAGTAGACATGATTGTTGTACCAGAAAACACGGAGTCTCTAGCGAGGATTATAGCTGGTTTAATGTCCATTAAATACGTGAAGAAAAAGCCATTGTCTATTAGAGCAATACCAGTCTCCTCTAAACCAGGCGACACAGTAGATCTTGGTAGATTTGGAAGAGTAGTAGTTATAGACTACTAAGTAGAGCACCTAGAAATAAAGATTTTTTACCACGAACAAAGAAATAATAATTGTGATTGGATTGCCCACAGCCGTTGTACTTGCTGGTGGTGTAGGTTCTCGTCTCTCCCCACTAACTAAAATCGTACCCAAACCCCTCGTACCGTTTGCTGGAGCACCCTTACTAGAGTATATTATTTCGTTTCTAGAGAATAATGGATTTGACAATATATTGATTACTGCTAGATATCTCGGAGAGCAAATAGTCAAGTATTTTCAAGGCCGAAGAAACGTTACTCCACTCCTATTAGACTCTAAAGACACAGCCGATGCTGTTAGATTGGTTGCCAGGTTTATTAAAGGAGACTTCATTGTATCCATGGGCGACGTAGTTACAAATATCCCCTATAAGAGGTTTTTCGAGTATCATTTAAGCCATAGAGAAATAGCTTCTATTGTATTAAAAGAAGTTGATAATCCACTACCATATGGACTAGTCTACATGGATCCCAATTCAAACATAGTATTATTTTCTGAAAAACCACCATCTCTTGAAATCTACTTGATTTCACTCGCGTTTCATGGAATTAAATCAAAGGGATTCTATAGTAATCTAGTCAACGCGGGAATATATGCATTTAGAGAAGAACTCCTAGACATACTCTTGGAAAACCAGGGATTAATGGATTTTGGTAGACACGTTTTTCCATTCCTCCTTGAAGCTGGATATAGAATTAAAGGGTGGATCGCCCCGGCTGATACATACTGGAATGATATTGGTAGAGTTGAAGTATATAAAGAAGCACTCTGGGACTTTCTAGACAACAAGGTTTTAGGGTGGAATCACAGAGGAGTAGTCTACTCGAAAGGTGTAGTTGTCGGCGAAGAATCAGAAGTACATGGTGAAATATACCCGCCCGTCTATATTGGTAGAAATACAATTGTAGAATCAGGTGCTAGAATAGGGCCCTATGTAGTTTTAGAAGAAGGAGTTAGAGTGGAATCTGGTGCTAGATTGTCTTATAGTGTTGTATGGCATAATAGTGTCATCCAGAGAAACTCGTATATTTACGACTCTGTATTAATGAATAATACTGTAGTAAAAGAGGGTGTTAAAGTGGTCTCTTCTATTGTTGGAACAGGGTGTGTTGTAGAAAGAGATTTATTCAATACAGTCCTTGAGCCTTGTTTAAAGGTGTCTCCTTATGAGGTTAAAGGGTAAGCTCTACGAAGACATAACTCTCGAGAAAGCCGTTAAATTAGGATATGTCATTGGAAGGAGTGCTGGTCCACGCAATCTAGTTGTAAGTGGTAGAGATGCTTTTAGAGTTTCAAGAATGCTTAAAAGAGCTATTACAGCTGGTGTAATGTCTGCTGGAGCCGATGTAATGGACTTCCACGAATCACTCAATGGAGAAATAGCATTTGCAATTAAGCGTTTCGGTGCTAAAATGGGGTTTATGGTGTCAATAGACCCTTCTACAGGCGGCGTATTATTGAAGATATTCTCGTCTCCAGGCTATGAGTTGGCAGGAGAGAGCTTGAAGAGAATTATTAGAGAGGCTGAAGAAGAAAAAAGAGAAGCAAGAAGTGAAATTGGCTGGGTATACTACGCTGAATACGTGCATAGACTATACACGTCAGCTATATCTTCATTTGTAAAAGGAGATATTATTACAAGTAGAAAAATATCTAGTGTTGTAGCACCAGACTATGAACCACTAGAATCCATATTAACAGAGCTAGCTAGAGGACTTGGAGTAAGCCAAATAATTATTGGCGACATTAATCCCCCCATCCACCCATTTTCAACTCTAATGAAGAAAATATGGAGTGTTAGAAGAGCACTACAAAGCGATATAGGTGTATTGTTTAGCCATGATGGTTCAGCTCTAACTCTGTGTCTAGAGGGCCTGGGATTTCTACTGCCAGAAGAACTATTATTGTATGTAATTCAAAAATATGGTCCTGGAAGCCGCGTACTAGTATTAAACCCTGTTTTCAAAAAGACTATTGAATACCTAGAGAAAGAGGGTTATAAGATAACCATTGTAGACGACGAGGAAAAATTCCACTTTGTTAACAGGAGAGAAAGACCCGTTATATCTATGACTTGGCGTGGAGAATATATAACCCCACTATTCAGCCTCGGCTTTGATGCAATTATACTCTACGCGCAGGTTTTAGAAGCATTATCAGATATTGGTTTGAAGCCACTAGATACAGTAAAATCAATAAGAGAAGAATTACACCGTGAAACACTATCATTAAATAATGGCTTGGAAATCTGTAGAGAAGCGGATGAAACAACACTATGGGGTTGTAGAATACTCAGAGATAACAAGTTAATTACACTAATCTATAATCCAGAAGCCGACGGCTTTATCAAACTAGAGGGTGATAAATTCTAGCAAGACATGCTTTTACACCTTGAAAACCATAGATTTATACCGGGTAGAGCAAGGTGGAAATACATGATACTAGATTTAAAAGACAATATTGTAGTAGTTGACGGTCAGCCATACAGTGCGATTGAAGTATACATTACAGCTAAAACCACTGGAAAGCTAGTATTCAATAAACTACACGGTATACAGGGAAGACTGGAGATATCTGGACCAACTGATATCTACTATCAAGATCCCGGTATCTTAATAATCAACAGTGAAACCCCACAAAGCTACAGTGAAAAACTAGAAGTTGTCGATACTAGAAAAAACATTATTGCAAAAACAAAAACAAAGAAGTGGGAGTTGTCTGAGTTTAATGCAGTAATTGACAACTATCCAGTTGCTTTAACAATAGCCTTTAATCCAAGAAAACTATTAATTAGCTACAACTCCTCTATGATTCAAATCATTGAAAAACCATTTCTACTACAAGTCGTACTTAAAGCTCTCTAATAGGTTGTTTTAACCAGGGTAGCTCTGGGGCTATAATACCTCTTCTTTTATGACGGCTCATTCTATGTAAACCAATTATTTTCTCGACTACACCGGGATCAACACTGGTTACACTTGGAATTTCACCTGGATCAATATTTCTATCAAAAGCAGCGTAGAGAACTACATCTATTACTTCATATGGTACTCCTAATTCGCTTTCAGCTGTGTGATCCCTCCACAATCTTGGAGCACTAGGTTTCTCTGTTATTTTACTTGGTAGTCCAAGTCTTCTTCCAAGCTCTCTAACTTGTGATTTATAGAGACAGGCTAGTGGGTAAAAATCAGCTGCTCCATCACCGTATTTTGTAAAGTATCCAATTAACACCTCGCTTCTATCACTAGCGCCTGCTACAATAGCCTTGTATTTATTGGCATAGTAGTATAACAGGTTCGCCCTGATTCTAGCTCTTAGGTTCCCAATTGCTAGTTTATCGTTTGGACTATAGAATTCCACTATACTATAAGAGTCGACTATAGAGTCTATGTTTACCACATAGTATTTAACACCTAGTTTTTCAGCTAGTTCAATAGCGTCTAAAGTATCTTCTTGTGGAGTAACCCTTGTATCCGGCATTATTAATACTGCTATCTTCTCGGGGCCTATGATCTCCGTGAGCAGTCTAAGTAGTACTGATGAATCTACACCACCACTCAATCCCATAACTACTTCTCTCGCACCGGCTTCTCTAATGGATTTTTCAACGTATTGTCTTATAGCTTCTACCGCGCTCTCATAGTCTATATTCAACACATCTCTTAGAGTAATCTTCATTGCAGAGTCCTCTTTGCAGTGTTTTATACTAGTTTACAGAGTTCTCTATACTCTTTGTTTAAATCTCTCTCTACTACTTCTCCTCGCGGTTTGATTTCTTTGAACGCTCTTCCTTCATAGTAGTATATTTTTGTAGCTGGGTCGAGCCAGCAGTCTGGTTTCAACCATGCTTTTAAACATGTCTCGGCGAGAAATGTTTCTTCATCCCAGCAGTATTCAACTGGGACTACTGGGAGAAGCGTTCCTTTAAACCATCCTTTTTCCACTACTAGTCCATGTCTACCAATAATGATCTGTTTGGGTATTTCTCTCCTATCAGCTACTTTAATCGGAATTGGTAATGATAAAACAGTTACTTCTATAACTATATTATCCATTTCCCATATTTCAACTGGTGGAAATCTAGGGTCGTTAACTGCTGCTTCAATAGCTGATTCTACAACCGAGTCTACAAGGCTGTAGACGGGTGTTAAAAACCCAATACAACCCCTTAGACTAGTTCTCCCCGTGGAAGAGTCAAGTGATTCGAGTGTAGTAAACGTCATACCCTTCTTTGAGAGCTTAGGGTTAGGGGAGCTGGGTTTTATTTTTCTACCTGTTTTCAAGTATTCTTCAATCGCCTGCCTGGCTAGTTTAACGAGGTAGACTCCTTCTTCTAGTGTCAACTCGGATGGATGTATATACTCCAAAACAACCCCCATATTGATAGTTTAATCAACTATCTTAAACTCGTTTTCAACTTGTATACTTCTAGTTTACTACGTGCTTCACCGAGTATTTTTTCTATTTGACGCCAGTGTCTGCCAATCCAGTATACCTTGCCGCAGCGTGGACACTCCCAGAAGTCTTCGTGTAAACTAAAAACTCTTGGTGGAACTTTGTCTTTTATTTTTTCTTTTCCAGCTACTTTAATTAGTGGTGTATTGTCTTCTGGACACCTTGTTTTATCAAAGTCTACTGAGAGCTTTATCCCGGCTACGACAGCTATGTGTGCTAGTACATCAGCTATATCCTCTTCCCAAACTAGTATACTTCGCACTCCGTTTTTCAATGCTCTATTGTGTAGTCCCTTGTCTTTTGTAATAATTATCCTTTCCTCTAATTGTGCTCTTCTCACTATTGCCCAGTCCTCTGCGTTTCTATCGTATACTGTATCATAGCCTAGTATTCTCAACCATCTTGCAATTGAACCAAGCATGTTGTCTACTATGAATTTGGATTCACTACTCATAAGCAAAACCAATTGTATAGAGTAGAAAACCCCTTTAAAACAAAATTTAAAAGAAGAGGATTACTTAGGGGCGAGAATAGCGTATAAAACATCGCGTTCTGTTACAATACCCTTTAATACTCCTTCATCGTCTATTACGAGGACCGAGCTGATATTTCTAGTTAACATAGTGTTAATAGCGCTTGCTAAGTCATCGTCTTCACGTGCTACTGCAACATCGTGAACCATTATCTCTGTTACAGGGATTACTAGTATATCTCTTATATCACCTCCTGTTGAACGCTCTATTAACTCGTGCGTTCCAAACTTTCTCACTATATCTACAGCTGTAATTATCCCCTCAACGACGCCCTCATCGTTCACTACTGGCAGTCTTCTAAATCCGTATTTAACCATTGTCTCCATTGCTTCTTTTAACGTGGCGTTTTCCCCTACTGTTACAACCGGGGAAGACATAACATCTCTTACTTTCAATCCCAGCGAGACCACTCCAGCAAGGTATTTTACTAAGTCGTGCTCGGTGAGTATACCAACTACTTTGTTTTCTCTATTTAAAACTGGGAGTATGCCAGCACCGTAGTTGACCATTCTAGCAAGTGCTTCTTTTATTCCTTCATCAACATAGACTACTACCGGGTTTTTCTCCATAATTGATTCAACGGGTTCCTTGCTGAGCGCTGAAAACAAGTTGAAATTATGTCTCCTCTCAACGATTTGGAATAAATCGCCTCCACCAAGATAATTCACTAATCTCATAACTGTAAGCAGTCCCTTGAAAGACCCAGTTGAGTTTTGAACAATGAGGCTTCTATAGGAGTGGGCCATTTCCTCGAGGGCTTTTAGTATAGATGTAGATGGCAACACCCATTTAACTTCTTTCTTGGCAATTAATTCGAGTTCTTTTATACCCGTAAAAACCCTATCGTCGAAGTTAGGCGTCCCCTCTCTCATCCACCTATAATGTTCTTGTCTTAGAGGACGGGATTTAGGTGTGAATTTCAATCTACCACCAATTTACTCTATAGTAGGAGCTGGGTTATATCTTTAAATCATGGACCTGGAAAAAACGTTTTACGAGTTCTCTGCTGGATTAAAACTCTACTTTGTAGTTTCAAGAATAATGGCGGGCATACCCCTACTAGACTCTCTTATAACTACTCTAGTATTCAATTCCTTCTCTATACACTTAGAAATATATTCTAGAGTATCCATGGAGAGATTTGGAATAAACTCTACTCTATAGCCACTACGGAGAGGAGTAATCCAGATTTCACGTCCAGAAACTCCCATTCTCTCTACACATATCTTTGTCTTCTCTAATACCTCAGTATAGTCTATTTGATTAGACATAAATACCACCATGAATAACAATTACTCCACGATTTATACACTTAACTCGTAGACAGTACATAACATAAAACAAGTATTAAAAACTACATTACAATCAATATAACTGGTGATGAGGGCAGGGGTTTGCCGGAACGATGAAGAAGTCCTCGATCACTGATACCAGACAATTAAACGAAAACACAAACTACTTTACACTCAAGTAGAGGTTGCAGAGAAGACAATATATCTATTTAAAAATCCACAGTAATTATCTAGCCTGTACAGTTATTGTATAGACATTACCTGCTCTCGTATAGATTTTTACAGCATAGTTAGTATCGGGAACAGCACCAGCTACACGGACAGTTATAGTTTTATCTTCACCAGGATTTATTGTCTCTGTGATGTCTGTGGACCCGAGAGCTACTACTTCTATTTTGTATATTACTGCTACTACCGAGCCAGTGTTCTTAACGTGTAGAGTGAGCTGTTTGCTAGTGGTATTTATGTAGCTGTCTGGGTATAATTGTAGGTTTTCTGTTGCCCTTATTGTTTCCCACCAATCTAGTGGTGGGCATGTTGTTATTGTTTTTGTATTTGTAATAGTGATTGTTACTGTTGTTGCTGTCTCTGTTGGTCTCCATAGACTTGTAATCCATATACTTGCTAGAATTGCTACTAGTAGTAGAATTATTAATTTATTATCACGTGCCTCCATGGTACGTCCCTTTTTGCTTATAGAAGACTTATTATACATACTTGTTAATAATTATGTCTAAGTATGTAATCTATGTATGTATACAGAGCATAACTGGCTGTAAGAGGGGTGGTTGACTTCGCCAATCGATAGAAGAATATACGAACACCCAATAATAACATTCCATAGAGGGAGAAAAATAAAATTTGTATTTGAAGGCAGAGAGGTAGAAGCATACGAGGGTGAAAGCGTAGCAGTTGCACTATATGCAATTGGAATTGACGTGTTTTCATGGAGTAGAAAACTAAATAGGCCGCGCGGCCCATTCTGTATGATTGGAAAGTGTAGTAGTTGCTTTATGATTGTAAATAATATTCCAAATACGAGAACATGTATTCTACCAGTACAAGAGGGACTAGTAGTAGAGAGACAGAAAGGCCTCGCCACACCACCATCCAAACCATTAGAAGAAGAAGTTGAAGAAGTAGAATTAAACCCCGACGTACTCATAGTGGGAGGCGGGCCATCTGGACTAGAAGCAGCGAGTATACTAGCAAGTAATGGTTTAGAAGTAGTTGTAGTAGACGAACACTTTAAACCCGGCGGCCAGTTATTAAAACAAACCCATAAGTTCTTTGGAAACGTAGAATTGTTTGGAGGACAGAGAGGTTTTCAAATAGCCGAATTATACATTAAGAAGCTAGCAGAGTATTCAAACATCAAGTTGTTAACACAGACATCTGTATATGGTGTTTTCCGGGGAGGAATAGTCGCGGCTGCTGGTAGAAATAAACACTATATTATAAAACCAAGAGCTGTAATAGCCGCTACGGGTGCACAAGAAAGACTAATTGAATTCCCAAACAACGACCTCCCAGGCGTTATGGGTGCTGGCGGCGCACAGACAATAATGAACGAGTTTGGTGTAAAACCCGGTGAGAAAGCACTAGTTGTTGGATCTGGTAATGTTGGATTAATAGTCGCATACCAACTAGTCCAAGCGGGAGTAGAAGTAAAAGCAATAGTTGAAATCATGAAGGAGATCGGAGGATGGTTTGTACACGCTGCAAAAGTAAGGAGACTTGGTATTCCAATACTAACCAGCCACACTATTAAATACGTTGAAGGAAATGGTAGAGTTGAAAAAACTGTAGTTGTAGAAGTAGACGATAAATTCAATCCCATTTCAGGCACTGAGAGGGAATTCAATGTAGACCTCGTACTACTAGCTGTCGGGTTAGAACCAGATACAAGATTCCACGCGCAAGCCGGTGCAGTAATGAAGTATGTTCCAGAACTCGGCGGGCTGGTACCAATTAGAACGCGAGATTTAGAGACAACTGTTAGCAATCTATACGTAGCAGGAGACTCTTCTGGTGTTGAAGAAGCCACAACAGCAATACTTGAAGGGAGAATTGCGGCATATTCCATTATATCCAAGTTTACCAGCGGCTCTAGAGCTCAACAAGCACTCGAAGAAATGGAGAAGACTTTGAAATTCCTCTGGGAGGAGTATAGGTCGTCTCCACTGTTATCTAGAGCTAGACGTGGAAAGGAATCTGTAACTGTCTCTCGAGAAGAACTACTAGAGCTCCGTAGTAAATACCCACCACCTGTTTCCTTTGGGTGAAAAATATGAGTAGATTTGAATTCCGTAGAAAAGGCTATATTGAAATCGAGGAGTTAAAAGAACTCGGATTAATACCACCAAGCGAGAGGCTTGTAAAAGGCCCTGTGGCAATATTGGAGTGCCCAGAGGAAATACCATGTAATATATGCATTGCATTCTGTCCTACAAAAGCCATTAAAATGGAGAGAATAATTGATCTACCGAGAATAGAATGGGATAAATGCACTGGTTGTGGTATGTGTGTAGCAGTATGTCCTGGACTAGCTGCATTCGTAGTAGACCTTTCAAAGCCCGATGCAGACTATGTTACACTCCCATACGAGTTACTACCACCACCTAGAAAGGGAGACCGAGTAATACTACTAAATAGAAGAGGCGAGCGTGTAGGAGAAGGCGAAGTAGTCCGTGTCTGGGAGAGAAACAAGACCTTTATTGTAACGGTTAAAACTCCAAAAGGACTCGGTATGGAGGTGAGGAGTATATGGATAGAGAGAAAGTAACAATTATATGTAGATGTAACGATGTAACACTCGAAGACATCCTTAAAGCCATTGAGAGTGGAATAGACGACTTTGAACTATTGAGGAAAAAACTGAAAATAGGGTTTGGTCCCTGTCAGGGGAGAGGCTGTCTAGTTATTGCAGGAAGATTGTTTGCCAGGAAAACCGGGAGAAACCTTGGAGAAATCATATCAAACTATACGTTTAGACCACCCCTCGTTCCAATACCAGTTAAATACTTCACACGTGGTGGCGAGAAATGAAGGTATTAATTATTGGTGCTGGAGTATCTGGTTTATTCATAGCATACGAGCTACTCAAGAGAGGAGTAGGAGAAATAACAATTGTTGATGCTAAAACACCTGGTAGTGGAGCATCACTGAGAAACGTGGCTTGCTTTAGATCTTCATTTACATCTCCAGAACACGTTATACTAATGAAAGAAAGCATTAAGAAGTGGCTTGAGATCAGGGACTCGTGGGGTGTTGGAATTCATCAAAATGGATATATATGGGTTGCTAGAAAAAACGAGACAATAGATGTTTTCAAAAAGCTCTCACAATTCCACAATTCATATGGTGTACCAACGAGAATTATTGGAAAAGACGAGTTGAAAGAAAAAGAACCATATATGAATATAGATATCGTTGAAGGAGCATTATATGATCCAACAGCGGGTAAAATGAACCTCATGGAGGTTTTCACAGAGTTATATCTAAGAGTAAAGAAAATGGGCGCTAAGATCATACCATATACACCAATTGAAAAACTAGTAGTCAGTGGTGGAAGAGTAAAATCAGCTATTTCTCCACGCGGACAGCTAGATGCAGATGTATTTATAGTAGCGGCAGCTGAAGGGTCTAAGAAAATACTTGAATCTATTGGTGTAGACGTGCCAATAGAGCCTGTTCCAAGACATCCAATTGTAACAGAAGCATATAGTGAAATAATTAAAGCGGGCCTGGTAATCGACTGGGATACACCTGGTTCTCCACATATAACTCAAACAAGCCATGGTTCAATAATACTCGCAAGAGATGTCAAAGACGAGCCGTGGATACCCCTCAACTCTCAGAGACTCGACGCTATCTATAAAATTGTAAAACCACTCAGTGAGCTCTACCCTGCTCTACGATACATTAATATAACAAGGTATTGGATGGGATACTATGATATGACACCAGACCACCACCCAATATATGGACCAGTCCATCCATTTGAAAACCTCTATATAGCAGCTGGCTTCAGCGGGCATGGATTAATGATGGCTCCAATGACCGGTGTAGTAATAGCAAACTGGGTTGTTGATGGAAAACCAGGTATTGAAGTAGCAGAAAATCTAACTCTTGAGAGATTTAAGACTGGTAAATTAGTAAAAGAACTAGCTGTTATTGGATAAACTACCTGTGTTTCTGTATGAAGTCAGTTAGTAAACTTAGTAGTTCATCAATCTTTTTTACCCCGCTAACCTCGTTCTTACCCTTTACTTCTCCCCCATTCACACTTAGAAATATTGTCGTTGGAGACGCGTGAACATCAAATTTCTTGAATGCACCACTTGCTGCTTCCGAGTAGCACTCTCTTGAAAACCAATCACATAATACTACAACGTAGTTTACATTAGAAAATAGTTTTCCAAACAACTTGACAAATGGATACCAGTAGTTATCATATGATCTACAAGCAGGACACTTTGCATTATCAAAGTATATAGCATAGTAGCCATCTCCCCATGGTAATTGGGGTTCGCCGCTAACCTGTCTTAAAATCCATTTTTCCTTGTTGAAGTCGTATACGTAGATTCCATGTGGCGAATCTGGTTCTATTTGATCTACTTCCAGGCCTTCTCTACCCTTTTTCTTCTCTGGATCACTATACAACATTTTCTTTAGTAATTCCAGTAGATCTTTCTCCATGTAAGCACACCTATTACCTAGATTTTGCTAATTGATTATTCAAGTAGTTATAGTTTTTTATAACTTCACTTGTAGTCATTATTGTTGTTTTATAGAATTTATTAACCAGTACAAAAATATAACTAGATTAGTGGGGATACTAACTATGTCTAGTGGTAAATTTAAATATATTCTTGGAGAAATAACCGGACTATATAATAAATTACATGGAGTAGAATCACAAGCCAAAGTATTAGAAGTTAGAGATGATGGAACTATAGTAGTCGAGTTTACTGGTACTTTTTGCCATACATGTGGAATTAGAGATTGGCTTGAAGACTATGCATATCTAGCATTGTCAAAAGGATATAATTTGAAACTAGTTGAAATGATTGAACCAGAAGGTGAAGAAGCTGAATATAAAAGGATTGGTGTGTTTAAATTCAATGGTTTAAATACAAGTAGTAGAGAAGAAGGTGTTTATGATGACAGCAAGACTGATTGATGAAATAGATAGAAAGATTTTGTCAATACTTCAGCAAAATGCAAGAACCACATATCGTGAACTCGCAAAAACAGTTAATCTCACAGATGTAGCAGTTATTAAGAGAGTTCGAAAACTAGAGAGTAGTGGTGTAATTAAAAAATACACGGCAATAATTGATCCTATAGCACTAGGCTACACTAAAATAAGCTTTACTGGAATAAATGTAAGACCAGAAAAACTATTCGATGTAGTTAAACAACTCAAAGAAAAAGACTATGTAAAATACCTGGCGATAACAACTGGAGACCACGATATACTGGCTGTAATATGGGCTACTTCAGGCGAGGAACTAGAGAGAATACATAGTGAAATAAAGAGTATTGAAGGCGTAATCTCAGTATATCCAATGATTCTATCCGAAGTAGTTAAAAACGAAGCATACATATAGAGTTTTTGTCAATAAGTCGAAGATCTATTAGCAACTAGTTTATTAAACTCTAACATCTTTTCCTATTAAAGGCGTGGAATCTTGACTACAAAGTTCTTTGTATTAAAACAAGATTTATTCAAATACATTCTCCCACATGGAATACCAAGAAACAACCTTGTAATACTAGCCGGTGAGGGAGGTTCAGGTAAATCTGTTATTATTACACACATTGTTAAAGACGCATTATCTAGTGGTGAGCCAGTCGTATATGTTACAGTAGACGACGATCCCCAAACGGTACTCATGCAACTAGAATCATTCGGTGTGGATACAAACAAAGTATGTAGTGATAAACAATTAATCTTGGTAGATGGATTTAGCTATATCTTGAAAACCACTAAGCCCCACTTTTGCGTCGAAGAGGAAGTCCAAGTAGAAGAACCAGATAAATTCCTATCGATACTTACACGTGTAGTTGAAAAACATGGATTGAGTGAGAATGGCCTCCTTGTAATTGATTCTCTAAACGACCTCTTTATTCAAATGGATCCAACACGACTAATACTATTTATCAAGTCGCTGAGAGCTATTTTTGCAAAATCAAGAAATATTCTTACAATAGCAACGCTACACACGTCAACAGAGAGTTTTAAAGAATACTTAGCTAGTATAGAACACCTTGTTGACGGCATACTGGAAACAAGCAACATCCACCCACAGCTCGCACAGGCAATACCAATATTTGTACGCCAGATAACTGTTCGTAAAATGAAGGGCGTGGATAGCAAGCAGGGATATGTATTGTATGGTATAGACCATGAAGGCTTAAAACCAGTTGTACTACAATTAACTAAGTAGTTTTAAAAGATGCCTCTATTACTCGAGTTATTTTACTAATTGTTTTTTCTGCCAACTCTTCTTCTGTTTCGGCGAAAACATATAATCCATGTGGATTGTATTCAACCTCTCTGCAGTCAAGAGATGATAGTAGTTCTTCAAGTGTTATTTTCGCGTATATGGAGTGCTCTCCTTTCTTAGTACATATAGCTATCTTCTTCCCTTTGACTTCGCCGAGAATTAGTAGGTAGGATCCCTGGTTTTCACGTGTAATTCTATCTAGGTTTTTAGATAAAATATTGAAAAACGTGTTCATCAAGACTAGTTCACACTATATTGAATTGATTATTTTTCGAATATCTTCGGGTAGTACTTCTTCGCTTATTATTGTAGCTGTCAATGGTGGTTTAGTTGTCTTGTAGTTTGTTGCAATGTATTTTGATGGATTGTTTATATCTGCGCCTTCTGTTTTCCCCTTGAACCTTATATTTAATACTCTTACCTTGACATAGTATCCATCGTTTCTCTTAACATATATGTATTTTCCATGCTTCAAGCCCATGGAAACCACCTAGATTCTATGCCTACTCCACGTATATATGTATCCCAAAATAAAGTTTACAATAAAACCTAGTAATACCCCAGTGAATTGTCCAAGCCAGAACGGTGTTTTAAACAAGAATGGTAGTATATTAGCCATAGACACCTGGCAGGCCAGGCTTGCTAAACTAGCAACATGGTATTTGAAAAACCTCTCCAATATTTTTCTCCAGGTTTTCTCCAGCCCTGTATTTCTAAATGTTATTGTTTCATTCAATGTGAAATTTGATAGTACACTTACCTCGAAGCCTGTGGCTGAAGCAATAGTGTTTACTATTAAGCCAAGTGCTTCCTTTAATGCACGATACGTTATTTCTGCTACTAATACATTGACTACGACGCCAGAGGCTCCTACACCTACATAGATTAGTGTTCTCTCGGGTTCTGATAGTGGAAGAGCTATTAAACGTGGTAGTTTCTTAGAGTAGAGGGAGTAGTAGTCTCTACTCGTTAATTCCAATAATATTGTTTTACTCGTGTCTTCCGACCCGGCATAGCCTATAATAAATCCATTTCTAGTTGAACCAAGTGTTTTAAATCTAAGTATTTTCAACGCAATTCGATGAATTAAAGGTGTTTTTACAGCTAGAACACTGTCTTCTTTGAAGTTGTAGTTGTCTATTTTATCTTGTATTACGTCTAGCCAGTCTTCGAGAATGCAGATTTCACTCTTAATTCCTCTATTAATGCATTTTAAATTCATTATGTACCACGGGGTATTCTACTGTCTTTGCTTCTTTTTCGCCATGTCTATAAAGTATTTTGTTGCGTAGGGGTAGTCTTTTTCGGCGTATCCATTATTACTTGCAATACTGTAGAATTCATATAGTGCACTAGATATTATTGATGGTAGTCCCTTTGCGCGGAGAGATTGTGATATATAGGCATAGTCTTTAGCAGCTAGTTCTGCTTTAAATCTAACTGGTTTCTCACTGACTACTCTGTCTAGATATCTATCTAGGACTCCACCAAACCACAATTCGCGCGAGATCTCTTTGAATACTTCTAATTCTACTCCATGCGACTCCAGGATCATTAGTGATTCCGCTATTAAAGCAGGCATTGAAAGACCTAGATTGTTTAAAGCTAGTTTTAAAGCAATAGCTTTCGGTGGTTCACCAACATAATATGTTTTTCTACTGTAGAGGGCGAAAACACCTCTATATTCATCAAATACCTCTCTACGTGATGCTATAATGCTTATAAGTCTGCATTCTCGTGCTTCATCACTGCTTCCATATACAGGTGCTTCAATATACTTCACTCCCTTTTCTTCTAGTATTCTCTGTGTTTTAAGACTTGTATTTGGAGTAATAGTAGAGGCGTTAACTACAACACCACCACTGCTTTTTCTAGTTATTTCTCCAACCACTTCGAGAACGTCTTCGTCCCGAGGTAGAAACAGTATTGTTAAATCAGATTCACTTAATAAATCCACGGGGTTTGAATAGACTAATCCACCTATTTCACGGGCTAATCTATCTGCTTTTTCTCTACTTCTATTATAGTATCCTAATTCAACATTCTTTCCCGATAAACACCTTGCTAGATTAGAACCCATTACTCCTAATCCAATAATGCCTATTTTCAATGTAATCGCCTACTGTATTACTCTATAAATTTAAGAAATAAATATTTCTTGGCAAATTCCTTCACTACTAGAAAGGATAATTGTGAAGGTGGCTACGTTGATTCTACCAAGCGACCCGGTGAGAGAGGTATTATATGCTATTGGATTATTCATCTACATAGTATTCCTCATATGGTTTACAAGAAAACTCTTTAAATTCATGGTGGGCAGGGGAATGCGGGAAAACGTAGCAGTATACTATAATAGAAAGATTATTCACATGGGTGCTGGAGGCGTGGTTGCACTACTCACACCATTTATATTTTCCTCGCCGCTTATACCAACACTGTTCGCGCTGGCAATAGCGTTAATTCTATATCTACCACACCGTTCTAGAAAGCTACTAGGATGGTTTCAAACCAGTGAAAACGCATTCGAGGTAAACTTCGCTATTGCATGGGGTCTCTCATTGTTCTTTGTATGGATTTTAACTAGCAATCCCTTCTACGCTGTAATACCCCCGCTATTTATCTCCTTTGGCGATGCTGTAACAGGAATTATTAGAAATGGATTGTATGGAAGGAGAACTAAGTCTTGGTATGGAAATCTCGGTATGCTCTTTACGACTATTCCAATAGGATTTATACTAGCGGGGTATCCAGGAGTAGTAGCAGCTATTGTTTCAAGTATTGTTGAACACTACGAGTTTCCCCCATACATAGACGACAATGTATTGATAACACTAGCATCTAGTCTAATACTTATCTCCTCAAAGATACTTCTAGGTGTATAGACATTTTTCCAGAGTATCTGGGGAGAGTAGTTGAGTAGTCAGAATATAGATGAGGAATGGAGTAGACTAGAACAAGAAATCTATAATTGTACAAAGTGTAGACTACACCTCAATAGAAGAAAAGCCGTGCCTGGAGAGGGTAATAGAAAAACACTCGTAGTTTTTATTGGTGAAGCACCGGGTGAAAAAGAAGACGAAAAAGGAAGACCATTTGTTGGAGCGGCTGGCAAACTACTCACAGAGCTAATAGAGTCTATAGGGTATAAGCGCAGTGATTTCTATATTACCAATGTAGTTAAATGCAGACCTCCAAACAATAGAGACCCGGAGGAAGATGAAATAGCAGCATGCCTCCCATATCTACTCCGACAATTAGAACTCATAAAGCCCCGGGTAATAATAGCTCTCGGCAGACACGCTGGTAGAATAATCTTTCAACTAGCTGGATTAAAGTGGACTAGTATGAGTGTAAACCATGGAAGAATATACAATGCAAAAATACTGGGTTTTGAAGTAAAAATTATTCCAACATATCATCCAGCATCAGCACTCTACAAACCACCACTAAGAAGCGTGCTCGAAGAAGACTTTAAAAACACTATAAAACCAGTTATAGACGAGGAAATTACCGGAAAACAAAAACCACGGAGAAAAACACTATTCGACTATATGAAGTAAGACACCAATGGAACACACAAAAACACTTCTATTTAATAACCCTGTCTCTCTAATACACTATTAAACATGGTTTACACATGGGTGGAACTGTGAATATAAGAGTACTATCTACACTAGTACTCATAATACTACTCAGCAATCTAATTACTCTTAATTCATCGAGTCAAATAGTATATATAGACAAATATACTCTCATACAACACAATCCATCCGACCCCGTCTATCTATCAATAGCAGACACCTTATTGATTTGGAGGGTTTTTATTGACCGCTCACTCGCCAGTCAAGTGGAATCACTATCTATAATGCTTAACACTAATCCCCAGGGGAAGAGCTGGATATCTATACCGTTAAAACCACAATTACACCTATCTAATACTGTAGTCTACTATGGATACTACTCTATTATCAATACTGGAGAATACTACTTTATAATAACACTCAAAAACAATACCCAGTTGACAATATACAAGTCCCAGGTGGAACCATTCTTTTCATTTAACGCATTAAATATACCTAGTCAAGTAGAATGGTTTAAATATGGTGTTGGATACCAGATCTTCCCTGATAGATTCTATAATGGAGACCCTGGCAACGACCACTATGCACTAATTTATGATGCACTACTATACGATAATACAACAAATGCAAAACCTATTCTATCAAAGTGGAGTGATCCACCAGATAAATATCTACACTGCTGCCACCAGTACTTCGGCGGAGACCTCCGTGGAATAACAATGAAACTAGACTACTTGAAAGAACTAGGTGTAAGAGTAATTTATTTAAACCCAATATTCCTATGTGGAAGCGCCCACTGCTACGATACATACGACCACTACAAACTCCACCCGAGACTAGGAACAATGGAGGATTTAAAAACATTCCTCGAAGAAGCACATAAGAGAGGTATAAAAGTAATATTCGACTTTGTCCCAGGACACGTGGGCCTAGGGCACTTCGCGTTTCAAGATGTCTATGTAAACGGCCCTAAAAGCAGGTATTGGAATTGGTTTACAATTAAGAGATGGCCTTTCACGCCGGGTAATGGTAATGATTATCGTTGCTGGTGGGGCTTTGGAAGCCTTCCACAATTGAATACAACTGTACCCGAAGTCAAAGAATACCTGATTAACGCTGTATTATACTGGCTTGAGCAAGGATTTGATGGTGTTAGAATAGATACTCCACTAGACCTCTTAAATCCACGAGAATTCTTTGCAGAATTTAGAACAAGAGTGAAATCGAGATTTCCAGATGCATACATTGTAGGCGAGATCTGGGAGTTAAAGCCAGAATGGGTTAATAATGGTCCATTTGATACTTTAATGAACTATGCACTAGGAAATATTATAATAGAGTATAGTAAGGGCGGATATAGTGACAACATTGACAACGTTTTATCCCACTACTACTCGGTGTACTCCGTTGCAGCTGTTGGAATGGGGTTTAACCTAGTAGACTCACACGACACAGACAGGGTTTTAACAATGCTTGGAGGAGGAATACTCCTAGCTCCAGGAGGCCCTAATCCACCACGAGAAGCAATCGATCGATTAAAACTACTAAGTGTAATACAGTTCACCCAGCCGGGACTACCAGTTATATACATGGGAGACGAGCTTGGATTACCGGGTGCAAAATGGAATAAAGAAGAACATAGATACCCTATACAATGGGATAAATGGGTCAATATAGAAGTACTTGAACACTACAAGAAACTAGGAGAGATTAAAAACAACTATAGTGCTCTACACACGAGTATTATAAGAATATTTGAATCCAGTAATGGTGTATTAGCTTATACAAGGGGATATCAAGATGAAATCCTAGTATTGGCAAACAATGGAAAAACACAAGTAAACTATACGTTACCAAGCGAGCTAAGAAACTATAATTGGAGACTAGTATATTCTTCATCAGGACAACAACCAGTAGTAAATGAAGGAGTAGTTACAATACCACCATTAACGGCTGTAATACTCGAAAAACAAATAGTAAATCAAACAACTACAACCCAGCAAACAAACACCACTATATCTACTCATACTTCTACTCCAAACACAACTACTCCTGCAACAGTAAATAGAGGAATAGGCGACATCGTCATATCAGCAACATTAATAATAGTGACAATTCCAGTTTTGATCTATCTAGCTAGAAGATTTAAGAAGTAGAAAGCTAAAAATGGAATTGGTGATGAAGAGCCATCAGCCCGATGAGTGAGGAACACGGCCTTAACTGATCTACCATAACGAGGCAGTGGGAAAGCCATTTTTCAATGCTTTCTTCAATTGAATTTTAAATACTACTACTCCAACAGCTACAAAGAGCAATCCGTAAATTAAACCAGTAACTACTGCTTTTTCAACTGGTACAACCGGCTCGATTCCCAGTAGTGAATAACGTATTAACTCTGCTGGATAGCTAAACGGGGTGTATAACGCTATAGTTCTCAATAACTCGGGTGAATATCTTAGTGGTAGAATACCACCTGTCGCGATTGGCAATACAAAACCCAGTATTTCCACTATGAATCCCGTAGTACCAGTTGATATCATTGAACTACCAAGTATGAGTGCATAACCCATTAAACTAATCGTGTAGAGGACCACTCCAACCACTAGAGAGAATAAGTCATATACTACTATGGCTGGCGGTGCCCACACAATGGATAGTAATAAATACATTAAACCAAGCGCGATCAACAACCAAGTAATAGTCACTGGAAATATTGCGAGATAGTGTGGTAGAAAACCAGCATTACTCGTAATAAAATACTCGATTCTACCCTCAATAATCATCCATCTAAGCTCAGCCGCCCAATCCCATGTTGCAGCACTAAAATATACAAAGAGCATTAGACCAACAAACATTCTCGAAGCCATTACAGACTTGTCTACGTCTGGAGGAGTAAACAAAGCTATTGGCATTGAAAACAAGACGATCCAGAGCCCCATACTTATTAATCCATATATAAATCCACGAGACCTAATAAACTCGCTGAGAAAATATGCTTTCAACACTCCCATTGTACGCCTAGGAAGTTTTAACACCTTCTCTCACCTTCTTCTTCTCCCATAATCCAATAGACCATGAACCCAGAGGTAGATAGATTGTAAACAATGTAAAAGCAAGCACTAGTAGCATAAAATAGTTTGAATGAAACCCCATGAGCAATCCTTGAACAACCTCAACAATGTGAGATGAGGGGATTAATCCACCGATAATGTAGCCCGCTAGAGGCATGTATACTCTTGGATAATAGATTCCCATTACAACCATTATCAACGGCCTGACAATATTCAGTACTCTCCACGACTCTCCAATTCTATGAGACAACCCTACAATCACTATTGCAAATGGAATCATAACTACACATCCAATAGAAATAAGAAGCATTACGAGAATTCCGAGTAGAAGCCCGTCTAATCCATAGTAATAAGTGTACACTGGTAAAATACTAGTAGAACCCAGTAGTAATAGCTCTGTAAATCTAGGAAATGGCAGTGCCATGTAGTATTTCAAGCGACTTACTGGTGATGCTATAATGTATATTAGTGTTCCATTCCGCTCATCGTATAGTGGTCTCCATAGCAATACATCTATACTTGCAAAAATAGACATTAACATGTAACTCGCCGTGATCAAGTAGACTACTGGTTCTACTTTAACCCTCATTGTAAAGTATTCTGGTGAACCACCAGCGTAACCAATAAACAGTGTAAACAATGTAAATATGTATGGGTAGAGAACCAGCATTACTAGTACTGATTTACGTCTAAATACATCATTATATTCTAGTTTGAATTCAGCTCGTAGAATATCAATAAAGCTCACACTGATCCCTCGCTAAAGTAGATAAATACGTCTTCGAGAGTGGGTTCCTCAATTTTAACATCTACTACCTCGCCCCCGCTATTTACGAGTTTCTTTAGTACTTCTCCTAGTACTTCTTCTGGTTTTTGAACGTATAGTTTAACTCTAAATGTATTGTTCTCTTCGACTCCAACTTCTTTTTTAAATGGGTATTCCCCGATTACCTCGGCTGGGTTTCTACCAGACTTGAGAGTAATATTTATTACTTTGAGTTTAGGGATTTTATCTTTCAACTCGTCTACTGTTCCTTCGGCTACTATTACACCCTTATTGATTAGTAATATTCGATCACAGACTAATTCAGCTTCAAACATATTGTGTGTTGTGTATATGATAGCCTTACCCTCTTTGTGGGCTATATCTCTAACTAGCTCTCGTATTCTACGCGCACTCGGCGGGTCTAATCCCAGTGTGGGTTCATCTAGTAGGAGTATAGGTGCATCTTTTAATAGTGCTCTAGCAAGACTCAACCGTGCTTTCATTCCAAGACTGAATTCCTCGTATAGTTTTCTATCAGCTCCAAGCTTGTCTAGTTCTAGTAGTTTTATCAAGTAGTCTATCCTACGCTCGGCCTCCCTCCTGGGAATACCGTATAGAGCCGCGAAATACTCGAGGTTTTCTCTACCAGTTAGTTTTCCATAAAAACCCTTCTCCACCGTTAGCATTAAACCAATATTCTCGCGGACTTTACCAGCTTCTTTCACGACGTCGTAGCCAGCAACTCTCGCTGTTCCAGAGTCAGGTAGTAGTAGTGTAGCGAGAATTTTTATCGTGGTTGTCTTACCAGCACCATTAGGACCCAGTAAGCATACAACAGATCCATAATCCACTGTAAAACTAATACCCTTAACAGCTTCTATCAACTCTACACTATACTTGAAAAACCCTCTTCTACTCCTAACACGATAAGTTTTAACCAATCCCTCAACTTCTACAGCGTGAGTCATGTAAAACACTCTCTACTAGCATGATAAAATACAATTGGAGTTATATGTTTCAAAATAACGAATTACCATATATGTTCATCTATATAATCCATATATTTATATATGACCCATATATATATGTATAATAGGGTGTATAGACATGGTTGTTCAATACAAAGATATGGTTTTCGAAGTTAAAGGATATCGTGTAGAGGGTAAACCACAAACCTTCTATTGTATTGAAGCAGGATCTTTCAAAATATATATGGATAAAGTAAAGGGAGAAGCGCCCAGTCCAATAGAGTATGTATTGGCCGCGCTAGCCGGATGCTTCAATGTTGTTGGATTTGTAGTTGCCAAGGAGTTGAATATTGAAATTGAATCACTAGATATTACAGTGAGAGGTGTTTTCAACGCTGAAAAACTATATACTGGTAGAGGCGAGAGAGCAGGATTTAAACAAATAGAAGTTGAAGTCAAAGTGAAATCAAGTGCTCCAAGAGAAATACTCGAGAAGTGGTTGAAGAGTGTTGAAGAACGCTGCCCGGTACTAGATAATCTTGTAAATCATACTCCGGTTGTATCAAAACTAGTGTAGAAAAAGATTGGAGTTATATTTTTTATTTTAGAATCCACCAACTTCTTCTCGTGCTTCTTCAAGTGCTTCCTTGTATTCTTCTTTCTTCAAGAATTCTACTTCTTTAATTCTCTCTAGGTATTTCTTTCTATCAAATATGCCCCATATGTAGACGATTATTGTTGGTAGTGCTAGTAGTAGTAATAATAATGCGTCTTCCATGTCTGGAGTTATACCTGGAACTAGTGTAGATAGCTTTATGATTTTTGGTAGTGTGGGATTTATTAGCGGCATATACCTGTTTAAATTCCAAGTCATCAAGGCAATCATCAACCAATTGGTAGCGAAGTTCATTAATCCTGGCTTGTTTGCACCAAGCATTAATCCTCTTATTCTACGTTTTGTTAGTGGTGGCAGTAGAACGGAGCCCATTAATCCAAGCTGGTCTTCAATTACATGCATTAAAAATCCAAGTATTGATGCTATTGCAAGATACATCCAGTTTGCATACCCGGCTAGCAGGGATATCAAACCTATTAATCCACCTATAACTATAGCACCCGTTATACTGTGACTAAACCCCCTGTGCCATGGTATAAATACTTCTTCAACAGTATCTCCCACTCTTTCAAATCCTATTTCAGGCCCCGAAAAGGCATCTATTATTGTTGGTCTTGGATATACTTTGGTAAATGGGTGTTTTGTTTTAGCGATTCCTACTCTTCGATACTCTGGTGTCATTGTACCCTCTAATGGCAGACCACCAGTAGATACCAGTGGACCCATAAACACCATTATTTCCCTAGTGCTTGGTTTATAGTATATCATGTATCTACGGTAGAAGTCGCCTGGCATTCTTATATTGTGCAGTTTTACTGTTACCATTCTACCCGTTTCATATGCTCTATCAATTGCTTCTGCGATCACACTAGCTATGAGTTGCGGGTGTGGTGCATCAGCTACATTCCAGTATATATTGCCTTGTTCATCTTGGTCTAGATATCCCGGTATCCTTACCCTCTTGCCAGAAGATGCTACTTCTCTAATACTAGCTCCAAACATTTCTCTTAGTTTAAAGTAGTCTTCGCTTTCCTCGATTACTCTCTCTATAAAGCCTTCAAGATAGTAGAACCTCCATCTACCAGCCACTGGCAACTCGTTTATTTTTACTCTGCGTGGTGAGATCTTTTTTAGTGGATCTCTCGGTGCTGGGTCTACTTCGTAATCTATTTTCCAAAGGAACTTTTTGAACTTGAAGTCTAGGAAGTCTGGTAGATATCCTGCTACACCAGCTAATACCGGCCACATTACTCCTCTTGCTAGGTCAGAGAGTAGTGGTGGGAAGAATGTTGCCATTGCTAAACCAGAGAAATAGTGTGTCCAGCCCCTCATCTTCTACCACCCTATTCCAAGTAGCCAGAAGAAGAATCCTGAAAAGCCCATTGTATTAGCTAGTACTGGTAGTATTAGTGATCCAAGGCAGTAACTCAACCTTGTATTAAACACCATTGCTGTAAATCCGACTGTTGTCGCTGCAATCATTAGTAATAGGCCTGGAAGACCCGTTAAATAGAGTACTAGTCCAACTAGGAATACCAGTACAGCTATTGATATATACTCGTAGCTAATAATACTTAGTAGTTTTGAAACAGCTTTAGACAAGTATAGTGTCACTAGGAATGAAAGACCAGCTGCAAATACTATTACGGCGGCGCCGGCATAGAACTCCGTCCATGTCTTAGGTGTATATAGTCCTCCAACAAGCCACGCTACAGATCCCCTTGTAACCCTCATTGTTGGATGGAATAGGAAGTATAGTGCTCCAGTATAGTATACTAGTCTAGCAGCACCCTGACTAATTATAAATGTATCATCTCCTCTACTACTCGCCATGTGCCCGCCAATCAATGCACCCATACCGCCAGTTATTATTGGGAAGAAGGCCGCTATTCCACCACCAATAATACCTGATGCCGAACCAACGATAATAGCTGAAGGAGCTGTTTCAACAACGTCTCTAGTGTCTTGTCTAGGTATTTCCTTTTTTGACAATATGTTTCTCAAAACCCATGGTACACCAAAGAATCCAATGAATAGCGGCGTCAACCTAGCAAATGCTGATTCAAGTTTAATCAATCCTGAATATGTTGCAACAAATCCTAGTATTCCAGATGCAAAGAAGACTAGAAGTCCACCTAGTATTTGTCTCCAGGCAAGCCATAATTTCTCTCTTGGCGTTCTCCCCAAGTCTGCTTCTTTAGGCCATTCACTCATAAACATGAATATTACGACAGCTAGTAGTGCAAACCAGTAGTAGGGGCTGAAGAGATTGTATATTACTGGCATAGCATACACGCCAATAGTAGTCATAAATAATGCTAGAAACAATGCTCCAATGAGTGCCCCAATAGAGTATAGTAGTATAGCTCTATGCCGTTTGTCCCTAGAGGGTCATTCTTTTTGTTTTAGGGTTTTTTGGGGGGTTGCCTCTAGGGACTTCCACCTCGCCCACAGGGCTTTGGAGACCACTGTGGGTTCATGGGTGGTGGTCGAGCCCAACGGCACGGGGCTCCCATCTACGTTTATCCCCGCGGGGCTTGGAGCAACGCTCCCATCACCCCAACCAACAATAAAAAACCCTAGCAGACCCTAATAAACATTTCTGCCCCTTACCAGCTAGCAAATACCTCTGTGTTGGAAACAACATCAACATCATTGACTCATCCGATACACTTAGATAAGTTGACGAAATAGCACTAGCAAACGAAAAACCAACTACAGCACCAAGGCCGAAGTATGGCACGTAGAGTGAATTCGCCGTTATAAATGCTGGTGCTAGTGCAAATACTAGTACTAGTAGGTTAAATATGTGTAAACCAGGCATCCATGAAAACACTAGGCCCATTAGCGCACCCATTAAACCCCATGTTAAAACGCTTACTGGGTCGATAAAAGCCTCCATTGCAACCACCTATTTAACGATTACAAATCCATTCTTTGATACAACTATTACTTCCTGGTCTGTTCTATATACATCTCTATAACCAGCAACTATTACCACAGTACCTGCTTTTGGTGGTTCTTGTAGTTCTAGATCTGCAACTGTTGAAGCCGGTATGAATATTAGAATTGTAGCGTTTGAGTTATCCGTTATATAAACCCTCCAGTTATTACCACTAGCTATAGACGAGTTGACGACACGGGCATTTACAATCATTTATGGTCTTCCAATAGGTTGCTTCAGTGCTTCTGCCACTGTTACCTTTAATGGATCTCTTTTCTCTACTACTCTATCAGTTATGAATGTTATTGTACTTGCTGATTTAACTGTTCCATTAATGGTTACAGTAGACTTCCATCCAACTATTGCCGGGTCTAATAAGTTGATTAATTGATCTCTAGTCATAGTAACGTTTACAGCGTATTTTTCATCACTAGTTCTCACTTCGACATTATATACTCTATTTGCACTGTCATAGTATATCGCGTAGAACAATCCCGTTATCGAAACGTTTTTACCAATGTATTGTCCAACATCCTTGATATCTATCGATATGAATTCTGGTTGTGGCGGCGGTGTAGGCGTGGTTGTCGTCGTAGTCTCCACAGTCTCTGTTTTTAAGCCGTTAACACTATACACTACTATCTCGTCTGTTCCAGCATATACGTGTCTATACCCGGCAACAGAGATTACTGTATTCACAGGTGGTGGAGTATCACTTATCTGCCTAGCTATAGTCGACGGCACAAATACTAGTATTTGTTTACCAGTATTATCCACGACAAACACTCTCCATGATCCACCACTGGTTACACTTGTAGACGAGACCTTTACTTGTTTTAACACTACAATTGTACCCCTCTCTAGTCCTAGAACACTTGAAACGCTTGTTGTTTCAACTGGTGGAACTACTTCTACTGGCGTTGCACCATATGCTATTATATAAGTACTGTTTACTACGCCAAGTGTTAAATTCAATATTGTTCTCGAGCCTGTAGTCCATGGATCGAGCACTGTAGCCATTAGGTCTTTTGACATCATTATGGGTAGTATTATAGACTCGTTCAATGGGTCTACAAATCCAAGTCTACATGGATCGTCAAAGGCCTCACACATTACACCTATAAATCTTGCTTGTGTTTTAACTGTTTGTCCTTCGTATAATGCAATATTTGAAGCTAGCTCAGAGAATTTAACTACTCCTACTGGTTGAAGTGTCATTATATTGATGTCTTCAGGTTTTCTAATAACGATTTTTGGCGATGTACCCCTATAGTAGAATACTACTCCACATAGATCAACTGGTATACTGCCCCTCGACAAGTTTGCAATTACCGGCTCTATAACTCCAGCGTATATGTAGTTCAATGCGTTTGGAAGTAGAACGGTTACACTACCCTTCTGCGTAGTTACATCAAAGAGGAGTCTTGAGGACACATTTCGCGGGTTTTAATACTGCCTTTTACACATACATACACATATTGTGGAAGGCCTTCTAGCGACTCAACGTATTTTTCCCCTGGTATCTGGTGTTTCAATTATTTGTATTCCACGCGTGTCTTGTAGATAAGCGTAGAAGTAGTCTTCTCTAACTCTTAGTTGAAGGAGTAGTCTAACTCTATCTCCGATCATTGGAACAAGGTTTTTACTTATCATTTCACTAGCTAGCGGGTCGTATGCATATACAGCCATATTGTAGTCTGTAGAGCCATCATTTATGTATAGTGTTATTCTCAGCTTGCCTCCAACCCAGTCTACTCTAGGTGGATCTGTAATTAATCCCTCAATGTAGAATGTAGCATAATTCATTTACTGGTGTAATTCTCGCTACTCCAAGTACTGCTATAATACTCACTATTACTAGTCCTACTGCAATAATCTTGAGGAATTCAACATTGTATACTTTTCGTTCTTCTATTTCAGGATAATACAAGTATTTTTCTATATCTTTATACCCACTAGACCCGCCAGTTTCACTCGTAAAGACCACCATACCGGTGTTTAGTCCATAATTGTTTCTTTGATTTATATTTTTTTCTTCTATTTAACTCAAGGAGAGATTGGTTATTGTAGGAAAGGAAAAACTATTTTCTGATAGTTTTTGATATGTAGTAGGCTATTACTCCATAGATAAATCCGCTAATTGCTATAGCAATAATAATCAATAGCATTTCATTGACTGGGTAGATATCTCCAAATAAAATGGCGTCTAGTGTTACGGCTGGTATTGCTGGTAGTGCACTGGCTAGGCCTGCTTCAATTAATCCATATTTTCTATATCTCCTCGCTAGGTATACTAGTTCGCTAAATAATCCCTGTCCCAGCCCATAATAGATGTTTGTAACTCCACCAACAGTTGGAAGTATTGCTTCGAGAAATGCTGGTAGAAACTCGCCTAGAAAAGCACTACCCTTCTTTCTTATTATTGATGCAGCTAGTGGTGCTGGCATAAACCATACTCCATAAGTTACTAATCTCGCAATTATTGGTCCACCAACTGCTTTTACAGCATAGTAAACACTCCACATAGCGTAGAAAACAACTCCAAAAACAGCTGTTATTACTCCCAGCACTAATATATCGACCATAGTGTAACGAGCACTCACATATATCACCAATTTATCAATAACAAGATTAATCTTTTATATTTTACACAGAATACAGAATGAGTGTTTTAAAAAGCAATAGTGTAAACGACTAATAGGACTAGGAGCGTTAGTAGAATATAGTCGACTATACGGGGTTTATATTGAAATTCCGGTTTAATCCTTCGCAAGCCCCTTAACTCCGCGCTTATTCCACTCCACTTAGCTCTCTCATAGTTTACAACCATGAGGAGTGTTACTACGCTTGCCAAGTCTAGTGGATTTAATAGATTTGTTTTTAAACCCCGCTGCTTCCTCTGGAATACTATTTCACTGTAATCTCGCTTGACAACTGGTAGTATTCTCAATGCATACGCTACTGGAAAAGCAATAATTACTGGTGTTTTCAACTCATATATTAAACTCCTATAGATTTCTATTGGTGAATACGTTAAAGCGAGCAATGCACCTGCAAATGCAATTATAAATAACCTTATTGAAACAACGAGGAAGGCGTGTACTGCACCTGTTTTAACTTCTATAGTGAACAATCTAAATACTGTTTCACCAGTATTAGAGAAAGCTATTGCATTAATAAATAATCCGAGTAATCCAATTAATACACCAATAATAATCCAGTGTAAACCCCTTCTAGCATATATGAATACAAGTATAATTGTTGGTGCGAGGAGTACTAGGAGGTCGTATAGATCTCTATAAATAAATGCAAGTGTAGAAGTAGTAAATGCATAAATAAGTATTGTTAGTATTCTCGGCTTGGTCATTCTATACACCGGTCTCCCTGATCATTTCTTCTACAACTCTACACTTATCTACTTCTCGTAGAAAACCATTTTCAACCTTGTATACTCTATCTACTTCTAGGACAAGGCGGGGATCGTGTGTAGCAACAACTATACTCCTACCCTTATTCCTCGTGTTTTTTAATTCCCGTAGAACACTATGGTATAAACTAGGGTCTAAACCAGTTGTTGGCTCGTCGAGTAAAAGCAGGTCTCCTCCATGAGCTAGTGCTATGAGTAATTCTAGTAGTCTCCTCTGACCGTGACTCAGTAGAAAAGGGCTTTGATCAAGAGCGTTTGAAAGCCATGGAAACATGTTAACCAACTCCTCGACTGTTAAACCAGTCTTTTTCACAATATTTTTAACTTCTCGTTTCACACTCCAAGAAACAAATACCAAGTCTGGGTTTTGAGGAGCATAAAACAATTTTTTTACACTAGTTGTTATTTCACCGTTGAGTATTGGTGTTAAACCAGCTATTGTCTTTAGTAGTGTTGTTTTACCAGAACCATTTGGTCCAATAATAGCTACTATTTCACCTCTATATACTTTGAAGTCGACATCTCTGAGAACAGTGTAGTCTCTATATCCTATATCCCCCCTCAGCTCTAATACTAGTTCACTCGCGCCAGCCGGGTTGTTTCTACATTCTGGTAGATTAACATATAAATCGTCTCTAACAGCGTCTTCAACGAGTTTTCTTGATCTAAGAGTATACATCGTGTCAGCTAAATCCGTAAAATACTGGATTTTGTGTTCTACTATTATAACTGTTTTACCCTGCTTCTTCCAATCTCTAACCCGTTCTCTAATTAGTGACACTCCACGCGGGTCTAGATTAGCTGATGGTTCATCCAGGATAATAACGCGTGGATCCCCTATTTCCAGTAGAGCTAGTGTAAGCCTTCTCCTCTCACCACTCGACAATTCCTCTACATGTCTATTCTCCTTGCCTCCAAGCCCTATCTGGCTCAATATGCCACGTGCTTTCTCGAAAGCTGTACTTCGAGGACTTCCAAGACTTTCAAGTGAAACAACGACTTCGTCGAGTGGAGTGGGGAAAACTAATTGTCTTTCAGGGTCTTGTAGCAGTACACTTACCTCTCTCGGTATTTCTTCAAAGCCCGTGGGCTCCAAAGGATTTAAACCATTTAAATCTACAACTCCCTCTACAAATCCACCTAGAACGTGTTTGAGAATGCCTGTTATTGCTAGAATTAGTGTTGATTTACCAGATCCAGATGGACCACTAATTAATACTACTTCTCCCTCACCAGCTTTAAACATGGATTCTCTGAGTACAATATGGTTTTCCTGGTAACCAGCTCTCAATATATTGACATATACACCCATCTGCCCCGCGCCCTTAAACACTAAAAATAATTTTTGATATATAATAATTAGACTGTGTGATGAAAGCGTCCTAGTCGGATTGGTGAAGAGGGTCACGGGTCTGATCAATGTAAATAGTAAATATATTAACCACACCCCCATATTAGGAAAAAAGTGGGGTGACCAAATGACAAGCCAAGAAACCCTTGGACCACGTGAAACCTGGGCCACTAAAATGGGATTGATCCTAGCAATGGCCGGCAACGCCATTGGACTAGGAAACTTCCTGAGATTCCCTGGCAAAGTAGCAGTATATGGTGGAGGAGCATATCTAATACCATACTTTATAGCACTATTCTTACTTGGATTCCCAATTATGTGGCTTGAATGGGCAATTGGAAGATACGGCGGCCAGTACAGAGCACACTGGCTTGGTCCAATGATGTACCTCATTACAAAGAAGCGGTTCGGCCATTCAACAGCGAAAATAATCGCTGGAATATTCGGGGGTCTTACACTAAGTATAGCTGTTCTCTTAAATGCATACTACACCAATCTAATTGGTTGGACAGCATTCTGGGCTGGAATGAGTATTTCTGGCAAGATAGTGGAAGTAACAAGCGTTGACATCTCAGTAGGCTACCTACTAAAAATAATTGGAGACCCACTATACAATATTCTTCCATGGGCCTTCTCGCTAATAATGATTGGTATAATAGTAGCACCAGGTGTAAGCAAGGGATTAGAGAGAGCGGTGAAGATAATGATGCCACTACTATTCCTCTTTGCAATAGGACTACTAGTAATGACATTTACATGGAGAACACCTGTAAAACCAGAATGGGATTCACTAAAAGGATTCTACTGGCTGTGGACACCTAGATTCGAGAAGCTAGCCGACCCCGCAACATGGCTAGAAGGAGCTGGACAAATATTCTTCTCTTTGAGTCTTGGAATAGCTGGTATTATTCCAACATATGCTAGTTATGTTAGAAGAGAAGATGACATTGCACTATCAGCTCTAACAACAGCTTCACTAAACGAGTTCGCTGAGGTAATATGTGGTGGAACACTAGCATTTGGAATTGGATATGCATTCGGCGGCGAACTACCAATTGGAATGGTCTACATAAAGGGTAAATCGCCATTCTTCCTATCAATGGCTGTCTATCCAGCATTTTATGGTCAACTAGGAGTTTTAGGAGCATTCCTGGGAACACTATGGTATCTACTATTCTGGTTTGCAGGAGTGACTTCAGCTATTGCAATAACCAATGCCATGGTTGAATGGTTCCAAGACCTAGGACTTAAACGCACTACTGGAACAGCTATATCTATATTCTTAATGTTCCTATTTGGTCTACCAATAACTATTGAAGGAGCTATAACCAGCGCATACAACTGGGGTCCAAGTACAACATACCTTGACTTCACTGACTTCTGGGCGGGATCATTCCTACTAGTCGTACTTGCATTATTAGAGACAATATTTGCCGGTTCATTCCTGTGGAAGGAGGGATACGAAGAAGTAAACCGTGGTGGATTAATAAAAGTTCCTAAATTTGTATGGAATGTAGTGTTATCAATTATAGCACCAATCTACCTACTAGCAATGATTGTTTGGTTGCCAATGAGTACTAGAATAGGAGAGATAATATTCAAAACGAAACCACCACTAGAGTGGCTTGGCCCAACACTAGCAACTCTCTCATCAGTATTCACTCTAGTATTATTCATAGTTGGCTTCATAGTAACAACCAAGGTAATAGAAGAAAAGTTTTCAAAGGTGAATCCGTAGAGGTGGGAGAATGGAGACCATAGGATACTATACATTTACTACTGTTGTAGATAATCAAACTATTACCACTTCAACACCACTACTGGCCGAGCCGGGATCTGCCACACTATTCGCTATTATTGGATGGCTAGTAGTATTAGCAATACTATTCTATGCAATATACAAATGGAGTAAAAAACCAAGCGAGGTTGCTAAGAAGCCTTGAGTATAAATCCAGTAGAATCCCTTGAAAAAATAGTTTTTTTACTCAATTCTCGTGGTTTTTCTAGAGCTCATAGTCTATCTAGTAAAGCCCTTACTCTACTAAAAGAAGTATCTCTAGGTGATCGTGAAGACCCTGATTACAAAAAGATCTATGGTTTCCTCTTAGACTCTATATCGGAGTTGAAAAAATGTGTTTCAATGGTTAAACCGGGAGACAACGAGGCGTGTGTTAAAGAGGCGAGGAGGGTCTATAGGTATTCACTATTGTTAAATATGATTTCAACTGGTAGAATAAGAGAACTTGTAAGAGCTAGAAGGGCGGCTTATGCATCAGTGGCTCTCGGTCTACCTACTGCTGCATTGTTTGGTCTACCCGTGCTCGCTATTGGATTGATATTTCTTGGATTAATGTGGACTTATTTCTACTTTGTGAGAATGAAGCTTATTGGATTTGTAACATTGGCTACTAGTTTAGTCCTCCTCTTACCCTACTTGATCAATGCTGTAATGTATTTTACACAATCTATATTTTCACAAGAGGAATTAGCTAGCATTGCCTCCGAGCTAGAAGTTAGTAGTTCAATAGCATTACTAATTGTAGGACTACTACTCGCTATATCGAGTATTTCACTAGTTTTAAATATTTATGCACTGGTAAAGCTATTCAAGTATAGAATTGCATTTGAATAGAGATTGCTACACTGTTTTAACAGCTATAAAACCAAGTGCTTTTTTATCAAATCTTAATACTCTAAAACCAGCTTTTTCCAATCTATCCCTTACACCCTTCAATATACTCGGCCCGTGTATTCTCGGCTCTCCAGTATAGTGGAATAACACGCCTCCTCTTTTTAAAACCCTGTATAGTTCTAAGTAGAATTCGAGACTATAAAGGTCGCCCGTTGACTTCGTGAATCTAGGTGGATCATGTATTATCTTTGTAAAATACGAGTCTGGTAGTTTACGTACTAGTTCAGTAGAGTCTGCGTGAAATACTTTTATAGCATTACTCGATAATCCAGTACTCCACGGGTTTCGCTGTGCAATCCATAAGACGTTTTCATCTATTTCTATAGTATATACTTCTCTAGCTCCATACATTACTGATGCAATAGCAGTGTAGCCAAGACCCGTACATGTATCTAGTACCACATCATTACTTCTTATAGATGCAGCTTTGATTTTTTCCAGTGTATCTCTCCATGGGTCGGTACCGGCAATTCTATGCATGTGTATTCCATTTATTTCTATTGTCGGTGCTTTATCGAATCCAACTGCTTTCAACTTGTAGTATCCACTCGTAGTACTACGTAGGACTTCATATATAGCGTCTGATTCAATATCGTAGAATACAACTCTGTCTTCCTCACTGGGTTCTACTTCAACTAGAGGTATTTTTAGATCATCTAGTATTACAGTATTGTTTTCTATACAAACACGTGTCTTGGTCAAACCAATATCAAGAGTAGTCTCTATACATCCACTAATTCCAACCAGCATATCTACTAGTGGCTTAGTAAACCAAAACCCCTTAACAGGGGTGAACTTGTACATGTAGTTTTCAATACTCAAATCTACTTCCCTAGTGTACAGTTTAATGGAATATACCTAGAGAGAACTGGTTTATCTACGATTTCACCTATTTCTCGTCTCAACAATTGTATTTCTAGGTAGTTGCCTTCAACAACGAGGATAACAGCATATCCACTACTCAATTTAACACTAATCAACCCTTTTACTAGCTGGGAATACCTTGTTTTCTCGAGGTTTATACTTGGGGTTTCACTATAAACAATAATGATCCCGGAGCACGCGTGTTCTTTATTTACGTGGAGTTCTTCATGGAGGAATTCTGACAATGCTTTTTCAACAACGAGAGATCTATTAGAACCAGTATATACAGCTGCTTCTTCTAGTTGTCTAGCTATATTCTCTGGTATACTAACACCAAATCTCCGCTTACTAGTCATACCTCCCCTCCCTAATTAATCCAATTACAAGGGGGATTATCATTAATACACCGGTGAGACCGGCTGGAGGTGTATCTAGATATATCGATAAGGCGAATCCCGCCGCTGAGGCGGATGCTCCAAGTACTAGTGTTCCAATATAGTGTTCCCTCATGTTTCTAGAGTAGAATACCGTAATTGTTGCCGGTAGAAGCATTAATACGTGTTCCATTACATAACCTGCAAACCTTAGTAATCCAATGGATGTTACTCCAATTAATGTATATATTATAAAGTCGTATAATGATATTTTCACCCCCGCTAGAGAAGCTGATACGGGGTCAATACTAGTATTTACTATTTCTCTACGTAGTAGACTTGTAGTTATAACTATAATTAACGAGATAATAACGCCGATTAATGCTTCTTCACGCCTCATTAATAATGGTTCTCCAAGTATAATCGAGGAGAGAGAGTATTGCATAGGCATATTGGTTAAAGCATATTGAATAGCAATAACCGAGAATGCTGTTGTCAATGATACTACTATAGCTGATGCCTTCTCCTGTGATAAACCCCTCTTGATCATTAATGCAACCAGGTATATTAGAAGCAATCCATTAATAAATGCGACTACTAGTACGGAGTAAGTATATAACAAATAGTTTTGTAGTCCGGTCAACGAGTATACAATTATATATGCGAGTGTAATAGAAAACAAACTAATATGTACACTCTCAGCAGCTAGAAACTCGAGTCTCTTATAGTAGATAATATAACTAGTTGAACTCATTGCAATACCCATTAATACAAATGCAACAACGCGTACAACATCATATTGTAATGCAACTACAAGAGAAGATATAAAGATAAGTAAAAGAAGAAAAATAAACATGTTCAATACACTTCACCACTTTTTCTTTGTTTTCTACTAGTGTACAAGTAGCCGATAGTAAATCCAATACCAATTGCTAGTATTGAAAGCCCTATTATCTCTCCAATTGATAATAATTTATTGGTAGATGACTCTACCTTACTCTTGAATTCTCTATTTTCTAATTGATTCAATTGGGAAACTAGTTTTTCAAGGTTTTCAAGTATTCCACTAGTTTTACTCGGACTATTGACTCGTAGAACAGTTACATTGTATTGACTAGCTATTTCTAGTAGTTTATACGCGACGGGATCTACGCTGGGTTCTGTTACAACTACTCCAATTAATTCACCACTACGAGCTAGCTCTTGTATTTTCTCAATATCGCCCGGAGTTACCTGGTATTCTTCCTCGGCTTTCAATACCTGGACTACTTGTAATCCAAGCCATTCAACAAGGTATTGAGCGTGTGGTTTATCTACTACTACTTTACCACTATATTTTCCTTTATGTACGAGTACTTCACGTACAATAATTGAAGCAGTCTCCACGTATTTCTCATAGTAGCAAGCTTTGTTCTCTGGGTCTAAACTAGCTAGTTTTCTAGTTATTTCCTCAAGGAATAATAGATAGTTTAATGGGTCATTTATAGGCATGTGATAGTTTAGTTGTTTTGTTGATGGATTTGTTTTTATCTCTAATCCATTGATCTCGGTTACTTCAACTAACTCTGCATTTAATTCTCCATTTTCAACATGATCTCTGATATCTAGTTCAAAGTGTGTATGGGCAGTAGATATAATTATATCTGCTTTCTTCAAAACATCTATATCACTTGGTTTCAACTGGTATTCGTGTGGATCTACACCGGCTGGTACAATTGCGTAGACTACTCCATTACACAATAACCTCTCTACATCGGGAGCTAAATAGCTGAATGTTACTACAACTACCACTTGGTTTTTGCTATGTGCTGTCACCGGTGTTAAACTAGCTATTAATACTATTGATAAAATAGCATAGACTACTAGCTTCTTCATAGTGCATCCCAGTTGTGCACAATATATTTAACCCCCTTTTAAATATTGTGCACAAGGAGGTGTAGAAATAAACTATGAAGATAATAGTCGAAAAACTAGTTGTTAAGAGAAGAAATAGAATGATATTCAATGGTTTAGACGCTGAATTCGAGGGGCCGGGACTCTACCAGGTTATAGGGCCTAATGGAGCTGGCAAAACAACACTACTTCTCACAATACTTGGATTTATAAAACCAGAATCTGGAAGAATCAATATTGAAGTAGAAGGAGGTAGAACACTAGTTGTCTCCTACATGCCCCAGCAATACCAAATACCTCGTGATGCACCAATAACTACAATTGAGTTTATTGAAAGCTACTATGAACTATTAAATCGAAAACATGGTATACAAACAAGTAAACAATCAAGTCAACGTAGAATTGAAGAAGTATTAGAACTCGTGGGCGTACCTAGGAGTTTGTGGAGTGAAAAACTAAGTAGATTATCGGGTGGTACTCTACAAAGAGTATTTCTAGCGAGGGCCATCGTAGCAGACCCTCAAATACTATTGTTAGACGAGCCGTTTTCCAACGTTGATCCAGAGGGCAAGGTTGATCTAGCTGATCTACTGGGAACACTGGCAAAGAGTAAACTATTAGTTGTTACAAGCCACGACCCCATACTACTCCTCGAGCACACCAAGAAAATACTCATACTGGGACACGGATACTACTCGTTTGGAAGCCCCGAGGAGATATTGAAATACGATATTCTCAGTAAATTCTACAAGAAATGCGCTGTCGAAATAGAAAAACACGTACACATAATTGACTGGCACTAGTATTTCTTAATATCTCAATACATTTACTTCTTATGGGTTAGAGTAAATTGCGCTACCTCGAGGGAGAAGCATATTTATACAATGGTATTGTACACCTAGTCAAGGGATTTCAACACCCACCTGGATTTCTAATAGCATATCCACGCTATAGTATAATTAGAAAAACAAAGCTTCAAAACCATGAAAAAGAAATAGCCACTAGTAGAATATACTGGGATTGCCTAAAGACAACAATACCCGTAATACCCACTACTTCACCTTACTACACCGGAGACTTTATTGAATCGAAAATACCCCTCTATTTGAAAACACTACTAGAAGAGCTACTAGAAACACCATTATACCTCACGGGATCAGCACTTATAACAAGCGAATACAACGACCTCGACTTCATAGTCTACGGGGCGACAGAGGATACAGTATATAAACTCGCCAAGTTGTTCAATAATGGTGTAATCAAGAAATCAGAGTATATACTGGTAAAAGAATACATCGAGAAGCACTCACACTATACATCACTATTCAACTACCTCTACTACAAGAAAAATACATTATTACACGGTGTCTTAGAAGGTGTACACGTAAACTTCAAGTTGCTAAGTTATGAAAGGGGATTTAATACGTGTGTAGATCCAGTGGAAGACTATACGTATTACTCAGGCCCCGTGAAAATAGCGAGAGCAGAGAATTTACACATACTGCCAGGTAGATATACTGCAGTATTAAACAATGGAGTAGAAGTAGTATTGGAAACACTGAGAGAAGTATACGCTGAACTCGAACCCGGCGAGTACTATGTATTCAATGCTAGAATAGAGCATAGGGGGAGCGGTGTATACCTTGTACCAGACCATGGCGTTTTAACTCCACGTATACCCTGAAGACAACGGGTTACTCCATGAATATTTTTCTACTAGTCCACTTCATTGAAAAGTATTCTTCGCGTGTTAAACCAGTTTTCTTCATTATTTCCTCGTGTATCTCACTATACTGGTTATAGGATAATAAGAGTTCGTGTTTATGCATAGCGGGGCACACTATACAGCCTATTCTACTATATCCTTTATCATATAGTGGATTTAACTCTACTCCACGCGACAACAAGTATAATTGTACGAGTATCCGAGGCCACTTCTTTATGGGTAGTGCTCTCAACACTCCCGGAAGGGCAGGGTTTTCCGAGATTCTCGGTGTTTTAGCTCTCAATGTGCTTTCATAGTCTCTTGCTCCATCTAGATAGATCTTTACGTTTCTCCTAGTATAGTATTCTCTTAGAGGTCTTAGTTTTAATAGTTCTGTACACCACCTGTTTTCAACGCTCATTAATCCACGTTTAGTTATTTCATCTATAAATGAAACCTCTGGTTTTAAAACCACTAGTTCAACACCTAGTTTCGACGCCAAATCCTCAACGTATTCTCTTGATTCAGGGTATTCAAGGCCTGTATCACTGTAAACTGCAACTACGCGTTCGGCTCCTAGTGCTTCTACTGCGAGGACTAATACACTTGTAGAATCAGCTCCTCCACTAAAAGAAACATGTATTTTACCTGAACCAACGTATTTCCCATATACTCTCTCTATAAACTTCTTGGCTTCACCAGCGTATTGTTCTATTATAGACGTGTTTAATTCAACTAGCTTGCTTGCTACTGGTGTATTCAATAGTTTAAATCCTCTTGGAGCAGTATCTTTTACTTTAATAATACATTCTACTGGGTCTAATACTCGTGCTACACCAATATGGTCTTTAAGGGCTACAAGTACATACTCCTTTCTCTCCTTGCACCTACTTCTATCAATCCCTATTTTCTTGCCTTTAACATATCTTGTACTTGTTTTGAGCTCTATTGTCTCTAATCCCAGAGAATCCAATATACTGGCGAGTGCTCCTGAAGGAGATATACTCCATTGATTATTAGCGTTGTAGTATATTAATCCGAGTCTAGCCCCCTCACCAAATACTTCAATGGCGTAATGTATGTTTTTCACCCATGCTGGGACTCTATGGAAAACCAGGTGTCTATTTGTAAAATCTATTTTTACATTGAATACTTCATAAACTATGTCTGAGAGTAATTTCCTCTCCCATAAACCAGCCAGCCATACTTCTCTTCTGGGTTTCCACGGGGCTTTTTCCGAGTTCACTATTAACGGTACATTGTATTCTATACTCCACGATAAACCAATCATATTTAAATCTACACCATTGTATTCTAGACAATTCTCTCTTTATCAATAATAGATTTAATTCTTTGCATGAATAGCGTCTAGAAAATACTTAATGCAAGGAGGTAGAGTAATGCTACAACTACCTGTAGTGTTGTTGGAATAACTGCTAGTTTAAGCCACTTCCTCCAAGTAATTTTAACTCTGCGTTTCTCTGCTAGTCCAAGTGCTACTATATTGGCGGTTGAACCAATTGGTGTATAGTTTCCACCAAATACTCCTCCAAATAGTAGGGCGAAATAAGACAGTATATTAGTAATACCCAATCGGTTAAACATAATTACGATTGGTGTATATGTTACAACAACTGATAGATTATCTAATACCGCACTTAAACCAGTAGAAGAAAGCAATAATACCGTTATTAAACCCATAGGGTTTGTCGAGATCGCTGAAAAAACATAGGCTAGTTTAGCCATTGCACCAGAATAAGTTAACGAATGACTCAACATGAATAGAAATACAAAGAATAGTATTGAAGACCACTCAACAGATTTCTCGACAAATCTTGGAATTTCCTCCATTGGGGTAACAGACAACAATATAACTAGGTATACATAGGGTATAAAAGAGAGAAATGCGTGTGAATCAATATCTGTATGTGTAATAATTGATAATCCATGAGTTATATAGTCGTTTAAAGCTATAGTGACTACGAAAGCAGATAATACTATTAATCCAATACCAACTCTAAGCGCTTTACTCTCTTCTTCCAACTCTATTCTCTGTCTTTCAATATACGCGTTGATCCTATCAATGTTTTCAATCAATTGTTTCTTCAATAATTTAATCCACCTCTTTTCGAAAACAATGAATACTAGTATTAGTAAAACAATGTTGATCAATGATAGCGGTAGAGAGTATCTAATAAACATAGAAATCTCCATATGTGTAGCAAAGAGTAGATAGACACCTATAGGGTTACCTATTGGTAGAGCCGAGCTACCAGTATTTGTAGCTAGTACACTGAATATTATAAGTGGCGTTAGATTTGTATTTAGAACTCTAGATAGTTCAAGTACTAGTATTACAACATATACTATACTTGTTACTTCATCTAAGACAGCGGCTAGTCCATAAGAGAGAAACCCTAGTAGTATAATTAACAGCGTAGGGTTTCCCTTAGACAACATTACTATTTTTATAGCTAGATACCTAAAAACTCCCAGCTCTCTTAATACTCCAGCCAGAGTCATCGCGCCAATAAGGAATAAGACTAGATTCCATGAAACAGCACTCACTATGTATTGTGGTGGAACTACACAAACAATAATTATCAAGGCCACTGCGATCATGGCGGCTGCAAGACGCCACTCCATTTTTAACACTGTAAAAGCAATTACTGATAGAAATAATCCTAGAGAAAGACCCTGATAGATATCCATTATGGGTGAATTCAATTCATTAATGCAATACTGGGTAGAACCGTTAATACCTCTTTCAAAACACCACTCTCTAGCAATTTCTAAACCAATATAGTCGCCTTTGACATTAATAATACCCATTAAACAAATTGAACACAAAATCAATAGTGTTAAAACAAGTATTATTGTCTTCCACCGCGACATATTAGCACGGCCTCTATTAATTTGTACACTTGTAGATCAGCAGTCTTAGACTTCATTGTTAGAATATAAAGACTAGTATTTAAAAATATTATTGAAGCAAACAATTCAAGGAGTATAGAGTTGAGAATAGATCCATCACTCTGTGTATTATGTAGGGGAAGGGGGCTTTGTGGATTAACTTATTGCCCAGTAATGGCGAGACTACGTGTTTCCCAAGTCCTCAAACCAATATCCTATTCTAGAGTAATAGAGGGCTCTACGCCTCCAGCCGTTTTTGTTGGCCGTACTGGATACCCATATGTACGTGCAGGTCCTTCAACACCGCCTTTAATTGGTGATACAACTATTTTTGACTATCCAGAGCTATGGAGAGAGCGGAGAATAGAGGAAATCCTTGAATACAGATGGTCTCTCGTAACGGGATTTAAAGTATTTGATGTTAGAAAACCAGATAATCGAATATTAGAAGAAGCTAGACTACTAGTCCTCAGCTCAAAACCAGTCGATGTACAAGTAGTCTTGGAGAAACCACCACGTCCCATAATTACTTTTAACGAACACGAACCACCTCAGGGCCCTAGATCCCCTCTTGAATCACTAAAAATACTTGGAAACCCCAGTATACCACACCCCCTTGAAAAAACATATTACGATTTCGACCTGTCTGCTTCAGAGGCTGTTTTATACCTCTATGAATCCAATATACCTGTTTCACACATACAGAAGGCCTTTAGCCTTGGATCATTTGGATTGAAAAACCAGCGTCGACTAGTACCTACAAGGTGGAGTATTACAGCTGTAGACTCGATTATTTCAAAGTCTCTTATAAAAGAAGTAAAAGAATACGAAGTAGTTGGTGAAATACAAGTATACGAGTATAGAGTACACGACAATCTATTCATTGCCATATTATACCCTGAAAAATGGAGTTATGAGTGGATGGAGGCTTGGTGGCCTGGTTCTACTTGGAACCCAATTGGTTTACAAGTGGTTGTCGAGGGTGATTATGAAGACTACCATGGAAGAACGACTTATCCAAGTATTGGTGGATGCTACTATGCAAGTATGCTTGCAACACTAGAACACCTTAAAAAACTGAGAAAACAAGCTACAGCTATTCTCCTCAGAGAAATCTATCCTGGATTCAATCTACCAATAGGTGTATGGTTTGTACGAGAATCATGTAGAGAAATGTATCGAAAAGGCCCAGTGCTAAAAACATTTAGTCTAAGAGAGGTGTGCGAATACCTTGATAAATCCACGAAACTTGGATGTACAAAGTGGTTTTCATCGTCGAGACTACTTAGAAGAATAACTAGTACTAGGAAAATAAGCGAGTTTTTCAAACGAGGATGAAGCAATTGATTACTCCACGAGGAGTAAAAATAAGATTTACAAGTGTAAAAACAGCACTGTCGAAAACCGGGCTACCCGAGCTCGACTATGCTTTAAACCCATACATAGGTTGCTACCATAGCTGTATATATTGCTATGCAAGACTATACACTAGAGACCGAGATGTCTCTGAGAAATGGGGAGAAGTAGTTGTAGTAAAAACAAACCTTCTATCTATTCTAGCACGAGAAGTACAGAAATATCCGCCGGGGATAGTGGGAATTGGGACAATTACAGACCCATATCAGCCAATTGAAGCAATATATAGGTTGACAAGGAGGAGTATCGAGCTCTTATTGAAAAAGAACTTTGCAACCAGTATTCAAACCAAAAACCCTCTTGTTCTACGAGACCTAGACTTGTTTAAAACACATAGAGAACAAGTAGACGTTGGATTAACAATAACTAGTTTAAACGAAGACATTAGACGCTTCATAGAACCCAAAACACCACCATACAATGCAAGAGTAGAAGCACTTAGAAAACTTAGTTTACACGGTGTGAAAACATGGATTTTCTATGGACCAGTAATACCGGGGTTAAACGATGACGAAGAAACCATTATTCAAATAGTAGAGTTAGCTAGAGAAACAAAGTCTACTCTCTACTACGACCCAATACACGTAAAACCATTTCTATTAAACCCCAACCACCAGTTATATAACTACATTACTGGGAAAACACGGGACTGGTGGATTAGGGTTTCAAAGAAGATATTAGACTACTGTATTGAACACCATGTCCACTGTAAACCAGGTTTTACAGGCAACTCTGTGAACAAAGTGTAAAACGTGTTTTTTACACTCTATTATATTCCTATTAAATAATGGTGCTTCTATCAATGGAGGTAATAGGCATTGATGAAACAATAATCGATAGAATTGCCAGAGTATTGAGAAACAATATACAAGAACTACCATCTCTAAACGTATTCGACGAGAGGTTTTATCCACCAAGAGACGTTGATTTAGAGACTGCTTTGAGGTATTTTATTGTAATGGTTGCAATGGATCATAGATTGAGTAGGCCTGGTAGAAAATATGAGGCATGTCTTGATGACGGGTGCTATAAGGGGGCAGACCTCTTATACCGGCTTGGAGCGAAATTACTAAATGAAAAACCAGTATTCTTCAACCCCGAGTATTTATCAAGTGTATCAATAGATGAGGTTAAACAAGTATTTTCAGCAGGAAATGCTTCACCACCAGACCCGGAGGTGAGAACGCTTCTTCTAAGAGACCTAGGGTTAAAACTAGTCAAGTTATACAATGCTAGTGTTTCAAATCTACTCAATACAGCGAAGAATAGAATACATGGATCTATTGTTGAACCAGGCCTCGCCGATCTACTCAGAGTATTCCGTGCATACGAAGACCCCGTAGAAAAGAAAACCATGCTATTAGTGAAATTCCTCGTGGCTCGAGGATACTTCAATCCAGTTGACGAACTAGATGTAGCAGTAGACAACCACTTGTCTAGAATAGCGTATAGAACTGGCCTTGTAGCCGTTTCTGGTTCCCTATGGAGTAAAATCAAAGAAGGAGTTGAAGTATCACTAGAAGAAGACGTATTGTTAAGATTTACTATTCGCCGCGCTTATAGACTAATTTCTCAGAAGTCAGGTGTTAACGCTAGATATGTAGACGATTACTTCTGGATAATGGGGAGAACTATTTGTCTAAGAGACGATAAACCACTATGCGATAAATGCTTCTTTAAGGGATTCTGTAGAGCTAGAAAAAACAATGCATTCATGGTTTCTGAACACGTATTTTACAATACATGGTATTACTAGGTGAACAATATGTCTCAGCAGTCAAGAAGCCTCAGAGAAATACTTGGATTAAGTAGACTCGAAAGACTAGTAGTAGAGTATTTTATAAAATACATCAGTGCTGGTGAAATAATAGCTGTACTAGACTTGAAAGAAGAAGTTAAAAAGAGGCTTTCAATGGGTGAAACAGACTTAGTTAGCGAAGCAGAAGACGCTGTAATCGTGAGAGAACTATATATAGCACTAGCATCACTAGTCAAAAAAGACTTTTTAGTCTACAATAATGGTGTATATAGGCTTTCAGACTGGATAATCCAGGAAATAAAGAGTAAACTAGGTAGTCTACAACCAGGTAAATCAAAACCACTTGAAAAAATATTAGAAAAGGGTTGATGAAATGGTATTTCTACGTGGAAAAATAGAAGAGAAATTCATTAGAGACAATGAAGTAGTGGTTGTTGGATTTATCGACTCCTCTATTGTAATAGGCGAGAAACGCGTGGTGGTTATTGGTGGTGGTAGAATAGGTATTTTATCTGGTAATGAGTGTATCCTTGTATCTATGAAAACCCCGCTCCTAGTATCAAACATACATTGTGGGAGCATAATAGCTCTTGGTTTAAAAGAGCCCATTGTAGCTGGTGTTATAAGAACGGATAGACTATACACAAAGAAACTATATGTTAAAAAACTCATAGTTAATACTGCAACTCTAGGTGAGCAATGCATAATAGAGGAGCTGGAGAGTGCTCGTGAACTAATATTTACAGATCCACACATGTACATTAAGAAAATAGGGCGTGTTGAAAAAACGTTTTTCTCGTATAAAATAATGGACTAGTTTGATCTCAACCACTCTCTTCTTGTAAAACCATTAATCTAGTTTCAACTATTTTCTCGCGGAGTAGCATTAGAGACTCGTATATTTGGTATAGTATTCCTGGTTGAACATTGTCTCCTGGTTTAACTCTCCCTAAAAAACTCTCTATTTTATCTATGAGTGTAATTGCCTCGTCTAGTTTATCTAGTACTTCGTTTTTCTTCTGCAATTTTTACACCATCTTCAAACGACTTGTATAATAGTTTCTTGTTTAACTCTAGTACTCTTCCCCTAAATGTCTCCTCTAGGGCTTTTACAACGTTTTCTAGTCCAATTAGATTTCTCAACTCCTCGTTTACTCCGAGTGAGAAGCCTAGTAGAGCTATATTAGCTGATATTATTGAGCCTGTTATTTCACTGCTTACTTTGTTTGCATCGTATATGTATAATTCGGGTATTTTTTCTCGTAGAGCTGTTATAATGGTTTCTCTAGATGGGTATTTTGCGAGTGGTGGTGGCCATATAAAGTCGTTTGTTACCAGGATACTGTTTTTATTCAAGTATTGGGTGTATCTCGCTGCTTCTAATAGCTCCATGGAGATCATTAGGTCGGCTCCTCCTATTGGTATAAGTGGGCTTGGTTCTTCGCCTATTCTAACATATACTATGACGCTTCCTCCTCTCTGGCTCATACCGTGTACTTCGGCTACTGCAACATCTAAACCAGCATGTATTGCTGATTCTCCAAGTATACTGCCAAGTGTTAGTAGTCCTTGACCTCCAACTCCTACAATAGCTATATTGTATACCCGCTTCATAGTTCCACCCAGATCTTCTCGTAATCAGGGCTTGGAGTATTTGCAATCTCTATTGCTTTATATGGACATATAGATGCACATAGTCCACATCCAACACAGAGCTCGCCTAGTATTCTAGGTTTTTTCGCACCGGGTTCTACCATGATTGCCGGACATGCAGTTAGATTAATACACGCCATGCAACCAGTACACTTGTCTTGTATTATTGTATATACTGGTAGAACAATCTTGGCTCTTCTCGCAATTCTAGCTACTTCTAGTGCACACTTCATTCGTGAAACAATAGCTATTTTCACTCCTTTCCTGTATTCCTCGAAAGCCTTGGCAACTATTTCAATTGATTCTTTAACTCTCATTGGATTGATCACATATACTTTGTATCCAACTGCTTCGAGTACTTTCTCGGGCAGTATTCGAGTCGTTTGTTTTCCAGTAGCTGAGACCCCTGTACCAGGGTGTGGTTGGTGGCCGGTCATTGCTGTAGTCATATTGTCTAATACTACTACTACAATATTTGAATCATTGTAGACAGCGTTTATTGCTGGTGGTATTCCGGCATGGAAGAAAGTAGAGTCTCCAATAACCGCTATTACCGGGTTGGAGACGACCTTGGCTAGTCCACTGGCGACTCCTATACTTCCACCCATTTCGAAACAAGTAGACTGTGTCTCGAATGGTTTTTGGAAGCCCAGTGTATAGCAACCAATATCTCCAGTGTAAACCGGGGTCTTCAACCCTGCTTTTGTAGCTGCTATTTTGAGTATGTAGAATGTCTCTCTGTGCGGGCATCCAGCACATAGAACAGGTGGTCTTGGTGGTATTGGAGGATCTGTTCTTACTTGTTCCACACTACTCCATATTTTCTCCGAGGTTGTCTCTAGACCTAGAAACTTAGATACGGCATTGTATATTGTTTCTAGGTTTAACTCGTAGTTTACTGGGACGAGTTCTTTGCCTATAATGCGTCCTTTGAAGCCACTAGTCAACGCTATGTCTTTAACTTGCATTTCTACTATGGGGTCTAATTCCTCTACGACTAATACCTCGCTGGAGTATTCTAATACTTGTTTTACTGGTTTTAGTGGTAGTGGAACTGGGAGATTGACTTTTACCAGTGTGACTTTATCTCTATATCCCAATATGTCTAGTGCTTCTCTAACATAAGAATACGCTATACCACCTGCTATAATTGCTTTCTCTATGCCTGGATTGAATATTGTTACTAGTGGTTCTCTACCCTCGTTTTCCCTTATTGCACTCCAAGTTTTCATTAATTCTAGTTTTCTTCTTCTAGCATTGCCCGGTACTAATACCCATCTACTAGTGTCGAATTTGAATTGTCCTTTGCAGTTTCTCTGTGTTGGAATATCGTCTTCTAGGAGGATTGGCATTCTCGTGTGGCTTATTCTAGTTGTAGTTCTCAATATTACTGGTATTTTATACTGTGTACTTAGTTCGAAAGCTAGTTTTGTGAATTTATATGCTTCTCGAGCGTTTGAAGGTTCTATTACTGGTAGGTGTGCGAGTAGACCATACCACCTGTTGTCTTGTTCGTTTTGACTACTATGCATTGATGGATCATCGGCTGATACAACTACAAACCCGTTTTCTACTCCAGCATAAGCTGAACTCATTAGTATATCTGCTGCTACATTTAATCCAACATGCTTCATTGACGTTATACTCCTTAATCCACTAATAGCAGCTGCATATGCTACCTCGAAAGCTGTTTTCTCGTTTACACTCCACTCAACATATACTCCACACTGTTCTCCTACTTCAGCAAGAGCCTCCATTATTTCTGTTGATGGTGTTCCAGGATAAGCGGTTGCAACACATATTCCAGCTTCAAGCGCTGCTCTAGCTATCGCCTCGTTGCCTAAAAGCAACACCTTGCTTCCTTTAGGCTTTAACAACGGGTTTTCAGACACAGCGACACCAAGATTTTTAAACCCTCCGGGGATATTAAAGGAGACTGGTTTATTCGTGGATTTCTAAATGAGTATTAATATATAGTGCGGTGGGACAGCATAAAGATAAAGTTTATAAGCTAGCCCACTCAAAATATATAAGTGGGTGTTGATTATGCCAGAGAAAAAGAAAGTTGTATACGAAGACAAAGACGTAGTGGTAGAAATAGCCCCAAGAGACCCAGAACTACCAGTATTAGTCTACAACTATATAAAGAAGAAGGGGAGACCAGTATTCTTCCAGGAAATAGTTAAAGAGTTTAGTGGAATAGTTGGAGAAGACAGAGTTAGAAGAGCTGTCAGCCACCTACTAGCACTAAAGAAAATAGTTGAATTCCCAGATGGAAGCCTTGGAACACCAGACATGGAGTGGAAGCCAACCGGTACAAAGAGGAGACGTAGAAAGAGAGTTGCTAGATTAATGGATTTCGGTCCAATAGAGCTACCAGTAGCCTAGATCAATCTTTTTCATTTTTTATTATTCTCCTACTTCTGCTTCCTCCTTGACTTCTCAGCCCATGGTGAAGGCTTGTAGTTTATACACTTATCTATTTTGAGTAAAACTCCATATCTCGTTACTGCTTCACAAATAAACTCGTCTGGTATAATTGCCTGTGCTCCACTCGTAGTAACAACTACGTATGCTTTTCCTACTCTACCCTTTATTTCTGCTTCTTCAGCTATAAAGTCGAGGAATATGGGTAGTCTAGTTGTATTAATAAATGTTCTCTGCCACTTCACTCCGTATTCATCTTCAAATACCTCGCCTAGTCTTCTATTGTCTTGGCAAACACCCATTTTATCACATTCTATTATAGTTATATCTCTTTCTAGTGCGCGCTGAGCTATTTCACTTATTCTATCTTGAATAACCGCTGTATCTTCTTGTTTCACTTTAACTTCTTCTTTTTTAACTACTTCTCTCTCTACAGTAGTTGTAGGAGTAGTGGATTGCTGTTGAGGGGTTTGCTGTTGCATGCTGGTTGTAGAATTGGATTGTTTTCTCTGGTGTATTCTAGCTAGTAGTTCATCGATATCTATGAAAACATCTTCTCTACTTTCACGTTGTTCGCTTGCTTCAACTCTTCTACTCTCAGTACTACTACTCGGCGTGGACTTCTGGCTTTTAGTCTTTACGAAGTCTGTTAGTTTCTTCTGTTTTTTCTGCACGTTGAAAACCCTTTACTCCACTCATAGTATACATTGAGAGGGCTTTAATGCTTAATGCAATAGTGGTTTCTACACGTGGTATTAAATTAGTAAAGATATAAAAGCTCTCTAACACTGGTATAAATGTGATTGGAGGGCCCGTAGCTCAGCCTGGTAGAGCGGCGGGCTCTTAACCCGTAGGTCCCGGGTTCAAATCCCGGCGGGCCCGCAACCCCTTCTTCCCGTCTACTCTTAGGGATTAAGAAATGCTGAGACCGGTGAGTAGAGAGCTAGCTGGGATTAAACTAGTTGTTGGAACTCCATTTCTCTACATTGAAGAATCTGCGAGTCTCGTTATGTCTGATCTCCATCTTGGCTTTGAAGAAGCTGCCTCAATGGGTTTACACTACTCTCTTAGAAAAACAAGTGGATTTTACGCCGTGTTCCTACCGAGAATACAGTTAAAAAGAGTTATCGAGTTGCTTGGAGGCGTCCTTGGAAAACTCGTTGTTAAACGAGTTGTAGTTAATGGTGATTTAAAACACGCATTTGACAGGTTGTTGAAGCAAGAGCGTGAAGAAGTAGTAAGACTAGTCAACTACTTGAGAGAGATGGGAGTAGATGAAGTAATGGTTGTACGTGGAAACCACGACAACTTCATTAAGCCCGTTCTGAGAAAACTACGTGTTGAATTTGTAAATTCCCTGGTTACAACTAGTAGTGGGAAAAGAGTGCTTGTTACCCACGGCCATGAAGACGTTGATTACGGCGAATACGACGTAGTAGTCATCGGCCACGAACACCCTAGTATAAGGTGTTTTGATGTATATCGCTTTCCCTGCATACTCAAAATACCATTAGAAAACAATAAAACACTCATAGTTATGCCTGCAACCGGCCCCTACCACCCTGGAGTAACTGTTACTCCAAACCCAGTAGACTATTTATCGCCCTTGATTAGAAAGCTGACTACACTAAAAGACATGTCTATTATCACCTGGATAGACCTCGGAGAAATATCTCCCAGTAGTGTAGAATACTTTGAATCTTTTAATCTAGGTGGAGATGCAATTGTTGAAAAACACGTCGTGGGGAGTAGAGAGTATGCTGTTATAGAGTTTAGAAACTACGAGGTGGCTAGATTGGTGTGTGAGGTGTAAACGATTCAGCCAATCGACCCATCATCAACAATTCAGTCTATGTCGGCTTCATCAACAACTGAAGATATTAATTTACATCCATATAAGGTTTCACCAGTGATTTAGACAACAACTATATATCCACGAATGTGTAGTTTAGTAAATATAGTGGTGTTGCTTCAATGCTAGATACTCTTCGAGAAGTGTTTAATCATAGAAGACGTGTAGTTGTTCTACTCCTATTTATACCGCTCGCTGTATCAATATACATACACGCCCCGGGTATTAAACTCCCGGTTGATAACTTTGGGTTTAAATATACTGATATAATCCACGGTGTTTTCAACAACATCTATACTAAACCAGAGCGCTGGTTTAATAGTAGACTCTACTCTGATTTCAAAAATGGTTTGTATAAGTGTCCAATACCCTACATAGACTACAAGTTTGAATATCCACCTTTAATTGGAGTGTTATGGTATTTATCGACTTGTACTGGGTTTACAGTAACTAGTGATTTAGAATCTGCTAGTGTAGTCCACTACTATTTCCAGTCAGCAATTATAAGTGTATTCTATATCTTACTGGTTATAACACTATACTCTCTAATTGCACAATACGACCGCGACTGGATTAGACTAGTAATACTACTCCTCCCCTCTTGGTTTATCTACACAGTGTATAATTGGGATGTAGTTGCAGTTTCACTCGCTCTACTCGGAGTTTTATTTGCAAATAAGAAAAAGAGTTTTCTAGCTGGTGTCTTTCACGGTCTTTCAGTATCGTCTAAACTGTTAACTCTGGGGATTGTCTACTACTACGGAGTAAAATACCTACTCGTAGAGAGGGAAAAGAGATTATTTAGAAAATATGTTTTTGGATTTTTAATTACGGGTTTAATACCATTTATTACAATGTATCTACTGTCTCCAACGGGCTTCACTGCCTTTATCAACCACCACTTGTCTTGGTATTGCGAGAACTGTATATACCTCCCGTTAATTAGAGATATATGGTCTGACCTCCATAGAAGACTCTACTTTGCAATAGCCGCTACGTTTGCAATCGCGTTTCCACTACTAATTCCCCCATGGAGATCTATGAAAACCGAGACAGAGTGGAAGTATTTATTCGCCGCTATAACAACACTAGTATTGTTTAACCATGTGTTTTCACCGCAAATGATTCTCTTAATATCGCCTTTCGCCGCTCTAGCATTAAACCCTGGAGTTTACCTAGTATATGGATTATGCGACACAGCTAATGCGCTAATTATACTGACGTTCTTCCAATACTCGAAACCACAAGAGTTTGGCTCTATTCCGCAATACATGGCTACTATGAGAAATCTCATTCTACTCATACTCTTCTTCTATATTGTTGGTTCAATAGTTAAAGAAAGAGTTGAAAACACCTCTGTGGGTGCAGATCATGGCGTGGATTAAGAGTAGAGAATCAAAGATCAATTTAATTCTAGCAACCATTATAGTTATAGCATCACTAATTGTACTCACGTATTCAGCACTAGAACTAGCAGAGACTGAGCGAGAGAGGGGTGGTAGAGGATATGTTACAGACGAGGTCTGGTATGTGTCAGCAGCGAGAAATATACTTATTAGAGTATTTGGTGGTGAACCGAGACAAGATCCTGGTAGATATGGTGCAACAATTCTCTTTCAATCTAGTGTTGATGTTGCAAGGGCTAGATCAATAGCTAGTAGTTTAAATCTCAGTATTAAAACCGATTACAGCAAGATCAACGCTGTATACGTTGAGGGCAAGAGGGAAAACGTATTTGAATTCGCCTATAGAATGAATATTACACAGAGAGTAGTAGATATCGTCCCCGGTTGGCAACTACCAGACAGCGAGGTTATACATACATACATAAACCATGAACACCCACCACTCGCTAAATACCTAATCGCTCTATCAATGATTATCTTTGGAGATAGTCCCTTCTATTGGAGAATACCAGTTGTAATAATAGGAGCTGTAACAACACTATTTGTGTTCCTAGTATTATTGGAATTATCAAATAATAGAATACTCGCATTTCTAGGAACTCTACTATTCCTATTCGACTCTATGACTCGGGCTATATTTAGTATTGCAATACTCGACGGCTTTGTCGCGGCTTTTACAGTTATCTCTCTATACTATGCATTAAAGAGTAGGTATAAACAAGCACTAGTAGTAGCATTAGTGGGTGGATTATTCAAGGCAACAGGGTTGTTTGCAGCAATCCCCTCGGTACTACTTCTAGCTAGAAATATAACTAAGAGGTCCAGGGGGGATCTCGGTGAATTCCTATATAACACGGTATACTTTGGCTTGCTGGGAATTGTTTTATACGTGTCACTATTAACTATTGTTTCACTACCAATAATACACTATATGGGTGTCTCCAACTGGATAAACAATGCACTCTTAGGTAGTGTTTCATGGCATTTAAGTGCTAAGTGTACTGATCCAGCTAGGTGTGCAAGATGGTCTGATCCATGGGAGTGGTTTCTAGGATATCATAGCTTCCCACTATACGTATTCCCCAATGGTAGAACGCTATACGCAGAGGGCTTCTATCCACTATGGTTTGCATCCCTTGTACTCGGATTAATATCTCTACCACTAGTATACATTAAGAGAAACTATGGAAAAACACTCCTATACCTACTTGGAGTATTCTCGGGCTATATTATTATATGGATACTTGGAAGTAGAACACAATACAGCTTCTACGCTATACAACTAACACCACTAGTATACATTAATCTAGCATACCTAATCTACACGTTTGGAGAAACCCGCAATCTCAACACATTTATCCTCAAATCATGGTTTGACATAACAGTAAAAACCAAGAAAATACTTGAATTCCTCATACTTTCATAAAACAGCCCTGTATTCCCAGAAAAAATCATATTTTTGGTAGATACGAGGTGTCTATATCTCCAGGATCATAGTCTTTCAAACCACTATTTAGGTATTCTTGGTATCCAGCGAGGTCTAGTAGTCCGTGACCACTCATATTGAATAATATTATCTTTTTCTCATTTTTTCTTTTCGCATCTAGAGCTATATCTATAACGGCTTTTACAGCATGGGCTGATTCAGGTGCTGGTACAATACCTTCTACTCTAGCAAATATTTCTGCTGCTCTAAACACCTCTGTTTGATTATATGCTATTGGCTCTACGAGCTTGTTTTTAATCAATACTCCGAGCGTTGGAGCTACTCCGTGATATCTCAATCCACCAGCATGGATTGGTGGAGGTGTATATCTATGTCCCACAGTGTACATTTTGAGGAGGGGTGTTAAACCAGCTGTATCTCCATAATCATATGTATAAATGCCCTTCGTCATAGATGGAATAGCTTTTGGTTCTACAGCGATAAACTTTAATTCCCTCTTTTTGTTCCTCGCAATGGCTTCGTAGTAGAATGGATATGCTAGTCCCGCAAAATTACTTCCACCACCTACACATCCAACTATATAGTCGGGTAGATCTTCGCCCACATATTCGAGTTGTTTAATGGCTTCTAAACCTATAATTGTTTGGTGTAGTAGTACATGGTTTAAAACAGAGCCTAGACTATATTTCGTACCGGGGTTTGTTAAAGCGTCTTCAATTGCCTCGCTAATAGCTATGCCCAGTGATCCAGGATGGCTGGGGTTTTCTTCTAGGATCTTTCTGCCTGTATTTGTAAGAGTGCTTGGACTTGGAACGACTTCTGCACCGTAGACTTGCATAAGTGTTCTTCTATAGGGTTTTTGCTCGTAGCTCGCTCTCACCATGTATACCCTTATCTTCAAATTAAATAATGCTCCGGCGAGTGCTAGAGCAGAACCCCATTGTCCTGCTCCTGTTTCAGTAACTAGTCTTTCAACTCCACTTATTTTATTGTAGTATGCCTGCGCGATCGCTGTATTGACTTTGTGTGACCCTGCCGGCAATATTCCTTCGTATTTAAAATATATCTTTGCAGGTGTATCAAGGTGTTTTTCTAGTCTTCTAGCTCTAATTAACGGTGTTGGTCTTCCCAGTTCAACATAAAGTTCTCTGAGCTCGCTAGGTATATCTATAAATCTACTATTAGAGAATTCTTGTTCAACGAGTTGTTTGGGAAATATAGCTAACAGGTCACTTGGTTTTACAATAGAGCCATCTGGTTTCAACATTGGAGGAAGGGGTTCTGGGAGATCTGGGAGTATATTGTACCATGATTTAGGTAGTAGCTCGGGTGTTTGAATAGATCTTATTTTATTTAACTCCATTGGTACATGGTTTCACCAAGATATTTTGAATAACTAGCCGAGTTTAAAAATCTTTGTTTTTATAAAATAGTATTTACATTGTAGATCTTGGAATTGTCTTCTATATGGGTTATATAAGCAATTAATAACTATGTATATATCAAGGGTGGTTGAATTGTCGAATATAACTATTGGTGAATTAATATCAGAGGTTTTATCTACTCCTAGTGTGAGCATGGTAGTTGTTATACAGTTTCTTCTCGGAGTAGCACTCGGATATATTGCAACCAAGATCTTCAAGTATGTATTAGCTATGATTGGAATACTGGTTTTGGGCTCACTGCTCTCTATATGGTCTATTGAAGGATTATCAAAAGAAACCCTCGGTAAACTAGGTGCTACAATAGAGACAATTAAAAACATAGTGATATCATTTACAGCTCTACTAGTAGGTCCAATAGCTACAGGATTTATTTTAGGAGTAGTTATTGGCTTAATACGAAAGTGAAAGATAGAGGAATACTCTAATACACGTTATTTTCGTTTGAGGAAAGAAAAGTAGATATTTCAATTAATTGAAACGATCTGAAACAATTAGAAACAAAAACCTCGTTGTTTCAACGATTGTTCCATTACATCCCTTATTTTAAACAACCCCCTTATTTTACAAATAGGTGTAAAAAATGAAAGCGGCAAGTATAACACTAGCTCTATTAATAACAATAATGTTAATTACACCAATAATTGCCGTGTATTCAAAGTATTTAATTAAACACATAGTTATTTAGTGTTTAATATTAGTATTTAATAGGTGGTAGACTTGGAGATTGGTAAGTATAGATTAAAACCTGGTCTCGCCGTGTTATTCATGCTTACTCTACTAGTATTACACAGTTCTCTTGTTATAACTGAGTTATTTGAGTATAAAGAAACAAGGTCTCTCATTGTATACGCTCCAGCTGTATCCAGTGGGGGTGGAGGAGTATTAACTAAGATTCAACTAGTCGTGGCTTATCCAGGTAGTGGAAGACTCTTCTTCTCATCTCTTCCATACTCCGAAGTTGAAACTCAGGGTGCTGCACGTGTTGCAGCATTTATAGCATCTATAATAGCTGGAGTAGACTATGAAGAATACGACTACTACGTCTTAATAGAATCAAGTGTTCCATTAATTGGAGGGCCGAGTGCTGGTGGATTAATAACGGTTGGATTTACAGCACTATTATTGAATACAACTATACTCCCCAATATAACAATGACTGGTATGATAAACCCCGATGGAACTATTGGACCTGTAGGTGGATTGAAAGAAAAACTCGAAGCAGCTACCTCAGCTGGATTCAAAGTATTCTTAATTCCAAGTGGTCAGAGGATTTATTCCTATCCAGTCTACGTCGAAGAGAGAAGAGGGCCTCTTGTAATTGGAAGAGTAAGATATGAAAGTATAGACTTAGTAGAATATGGAAAAACACTTAATGTATCTGTATATGAAGTATCAAATATTCTTGAAGCACTAGAATACTTTACTGGTTTAAAATTCAATATTCAAACTACTATGCATAGTGAAATAGAAAATACTAGTGAATTAATAGTTTTAGCAAGAGAATATATTGGTAAAACCAGGGAAGTTGTAGAAAATGCTACAATTCTAACTCGTAGTCTTGGATTATACGGTATGCAATTCCAAAACTATCTTAGAAACGTAAATAGCTCACTAGACAACTTGGAAGAACTAGTTGGATCACACCCCGTGTACACTGTAAGCAAGGCTATTGAATTATACACCTATTCCCTTAAACTCTACTGGCTTCTACGTGTTGGAAGTGGAGAAAACATTAATAGAATACTAGGAGATGTAAATAAAACCCTTGAAGAATACATTGAAAAATATGAGAGAGTGGAGTGTTCTCTCCAGGATAGTTTTATTCAATTCTATGTATACATGGCGTGGTTAAACTATTTAAAAGCAGTTAATTCCACTGATACAACCACTATTATAGACTATGTAGGAGACAGTATTGCTTACCTAGAATATATACGACTAGTAGGGTCTATTACAGGGAGTGATATAGTATTCAATTGTACTCAAACTACGTATACAGAGATCTACTCACACATATTAGCAGTGTATACATATGGAAATAGAATACTAGAAGAAACAAGTACAAGTAGTTATATTGAAGACCATGTCTCAGATTATATTGAAGTATTGAATTATGCATATTTGAATAGTAAACCAGCTGTAATAGTAGCTAGTATATTTACACTAGCAGGTGTTTCACTAGAAATACACCAAGCAATTAATGATTTAAATCAACTTCTAGAAAAACTAGTTCCACTAGAAGCTTTCTATTCCAGTAATTTAAATACAAACAGTGGAGTATTATCCTTCTATACAAGGTTGTATAGAGAAGCCATTGACATAGGAGATAATAGTACAGCGGTTAAAACACTTCTAGTTGTTATAGGAACACTGGAATTACTGAGAACACTATGTATTCAAAAATCCATTGTGTTTGAGATAGTAGAAGTAAAAAGCCAAGAAACCACATCTACCACTACAGTTATTAATACACCAACTCCATTTAATAACACATCGAGTCTCGATAAGGAATACTCTTGGATTCTACCAATTATACAACTAGCACTTATTATAAGCGTCTTCATTATTATCATATATATCTTGAGAGAACACGTAGTGAGTAAATCGGGAACTTAGTTTTAAAAGGTGTTAACATAAATACCTCCAATTAGATAAGTAGTATCCATGGTGGTGTATTAGTGTGGTTGTTTTATGATCCATTTACAGTTATTTCACTATTCATTGCATACATATTGGGTTTTATAGTACTCATGATTACAGCTAGTATTATAGCACCTAGAGTTGCAAGGAAGTTTGCAGGTAGATTTACTCTTCAAACTTCAATGTTGATTATTGGCTTACTAGTAGTGATTTCTGGTCTTGCTGGAGTTGGATTAACAGCATACTTAATTGGAGGATTGCTTGGTGGAGAAGTCACGTCGGGATTTATTGCGTCAATATTGATCTTCGTGCTCATAATGAACATTATATCATATCTAATCTCGCCGGTTACAATAAACTTAATGTATAATGCAAAGCCAAGTCCCCAGCTACAAGAAATAGTAAACAGTGTTGCAATGAGACTAGGATTTACAAGGCCTCCAAAAGCAATGATAGTCCATGGCCCACCAAACGCCTTCGCATATGGAAACATATTGTTTGGTAGATATGTAGCAGTCTCCAATACACTCCTCGAATTAATGAGTAGAGAAGAACTGGAAGCCGTTATAGGCCACGAGCTGGGACACCACAAACACAGAGACAACGCTGTAATGTTGTTTATGGGGTTGATTCCAAGCGTACTATACTTCCTCGGTGTTACATTGATTAGACTCGGGTTTATTAGTGGGTATGCTAGAACAGTTTATTCAGATAGAAGGAGAGAGGGAAATGGTGGATTTATACTAGTCCTCGCGGGTATAATAGCCGTCATAGCGAGTTTCATTGTACAAGTCCTTGTACTCGCATTTAGTAGACTGAGAGAATACTATGCCGATACCAGTGGAGCACAAGCAGCTGGAAGAAGAGCAATGCAGAGAGCACTAGCTAGACTCCACCTCTACTATAATAGTGTAGATATAGCTAGAGAAGCAATAGCTAACAGTAAGCTAAAAGCACTCTTTATATACGCATTTACAGAAGCATACGCTAACCCATTCTATCGTAGATACCCCTCTGGAATCAACTTTAGAGACATAGATATAGATGAAATCGTTGAAAAACTAAAGAGAGTAGAAGTAAACGATATAAACGAGTTCTTTTCAACACACCCAGCAATACCAAAGAGAATAAGATTCCTCGACATGCCAACCAGCTAGTTTTTCACACGTGAAAAAACATTGTTGAAAATGAATTATGTATTAATGACTTACCAGCCTATAGATTTATAAACCCTTTATATAAGAGTTTAAATTGCTTTTTAAAGGGGTGGAAGCGAAATGGTTGCTGGATTGCCGCGTCCAACTTTTAGAATAGAGAATATTGTTGCAACTGTTATCCTAGATCAAGACATAGATATTGACGCACTCGAAGCAGAACTACCCAATCACGTATATAAACCAGAACAGTTTCCAGGAATTATATTCCGCCTCGACAAGCCAAGGGCTACAGCGCTTATATTTAGATCTGGTAAAATGGTTGTAACTGGGACAAAGAGCATTAGTCAATTAATAGAGGCAGTTAAGAGAATTATTAGAACAATAGATAGAATACTGAGTAAATACGGTTCTGGGGTACATGGAAAACCACGCGTTCAAGTACAAAACATTGTTGCAGGTGGAGACCTACACGCATATGTAAACCTGGAGAAAGCAGCATACTACCTAGAAGACTGTATGTATGAACCAGAACAATTCCCCGGATTAATACATAGAATGCGGGATCCACGCGTAGTCCTATTAATCTTTAGTAGTGGAAAAATGGTTATAACTGGTGCAAAAGAAGAAGCAGAAGTTGAACTAGCAGTAAATAGAATAGCCGAGAAACTCTATAAAACAGGTTGCATCGTGGGACCCAGAGAAGAAGAGGAAGAACTAGAATAGCATGCTCTAGTTTCAAACTGGTAAATACACACTTCTTTTTAAACACTATGTTTTTACCGATTTGTACTATTCTTCCACTAATCAATCATACAATTAAATCAACCCGGAATCTACAATCCTCACTGATAACTCCTTGAAATCCAGTGAACTGGTAAGATATAATACTCTATAAGAAGTATTCTTTTTATTGATGATGAAGCGGGCAGCCACTTTGACCACAACTGGGAATGAAGATCTCAATGCTCAATCTGACAAGTTGTTTGCTCCTGGATTAGTGATTATACTAGACCTGGATAGATTTGGAGAGTATGTTGAAGAAAAAGGATTGGATCCATACAAACCTAACTTGATTACTGGTGAACTAACTAATCTCGTCGAAGAGTTTGTTAGAAAACACCGTGGAGTAGTGGTTTATGGATTAGATAGAGAGAGGGGCACTGAAGAAGTAGTCGTTGAAATACCTTATCCTATAGATATAGATAGTATTGTAAGAGACCTCGAAGAAATCAGGAAGAAGATTTCTTCTCTCGGTGTTACATTGTCTGGTGTAGTATTATACGACTACGTCACGGGCCGTCCAGCTCGGGATAGACGAGAAGCATACTATGGTACTCCTGCCCGTAGAAGAGCAGTTAAATTATTAAAGAGTATTAAGAGAAAAGGCGGGGATAAAATAATAGTTGTCTACTAGAGGTGTTCTCCGTGTATAAGTGGATTATACCAGGGAAGCTGGCACAGTCTCCTCTACCAAGACCCAGTGATGTAGAGAAAATAGCGGGTTTATTCGACGCGGTAGTAGTTTTAACAATGCCTAGTGAACACCACCCACTATATATTGATAAACTAGTTGAACACGGCTTGAAAGTACTACATATTCCAACGCCGGACTTCCACCCAGTAGAACTACTAGACCTACTAAATGCAAGTGTATTTATAGATGAAGTATTGAGTAAGGGTGGCCGGGTACTAGTACACTGCTATGGTGGTATAGGACGGAGCGGTCAGGTGACAACCAGCTACCTCTTATACACTGGGCTGGACTTGTATAGAGCAATATCTACTGTGAGGAGTATTATACCTAGCGCAGTAGAGAACAAGTGGCAGTTCCAGCTACTAGAAGACTTTGAAACACTATTAAACCACGTAGATAAACCCCTCTTAGTAAAATACATTAAAACAATGAGAGAAATACAATCACTCGACCCTGTAGCATATAGACATGCCTCAAAAGTCCTGCAGTTTACAATTGAATTAAATAGTGTCATCAATAGAGAAGACGTAGATTTAAAAAACGAGTTGTTAAAAGCCCTACTACACATCCACAGAGTAGAAACAAGAAACATTGTTTTAAACTACATTGAAATCCAAGAACCCAGCTACAAAGAGCTACTCGTAGAACTAGCACACGTCCTAGATAGCAGATTTGATTCAAGAGTTGTGGTATTGTATACCAGGGTGATCGACGAACCAGAAGTAACACTATTGTGTAGAGATAACTGCGAAGACATATCAATAGAGTTCAAGAATAAACTAGTAGAGTTAACTAGTATAAAATCCACTGTGAGCGTAGATTGGGGCCTCTATTTAGATTACATCTAGTAATAACACTTTAAGTTAAAGAATTAAATGTATAAATTTATTAACCTAATTTTTGAAAGATATTAAAGGTAGGACGGCATGACGAATTCAAGACGTTTAGGTCTCGTAATTCTATTATTTACAGTAAACTAACATCTATGATTATACTCGCCTATATCAATTTGTCTATGTCGCCCAACAAACCAGCAGTAAGTATCGCGACCGAGACAACGACTGTAACTGCAATTATATCAACGAATAAGACAAATACTTATAGGATAGTGACGCAGGCTGTAAAAAGAGAGGATGTTGAAAACGGTATTAGATTGATACCAATAATTTTCTATACTTCCCACGTAGATGAAATCACACGTGTCAGAATACTTGTGTGGAGACTTAGAAATGAGAGCGGAGAATTCGTCATTAACCTTGATGAATTTTATAAAGAGCCGAGCATTGTAATAACACTCAATAAGAATGGTCTAGACTTACTCAAAGACGGAATACTATTGTCTCGTGATCGCTCAGTTTTCCTAGAGATAGTGTTTGAAATCTACTATAGTAATGGATGCGTAGAAGAAGTGAGAGCTCGCGGATTCGGCGGCCTCGATAATGCTTCATTATAGGATTACGGAGAAACCAAGTAATTCTAAACCTTTTTATACTCATTTATACTACATACCGGTTCCTTAAATAGCCCTAGAGTGAGAGTATTGACTATGAGATTCTAGACAATTCTAGAGTATGCTTATAGCGAGATATAAGAGTATGGGTGTAGCAAATACATAGAGGAGTAAGAGAATACTTGATTCTTTTAAACTAGATGCTAATTGTTTCTTGATAGCATCAATACCGCTACCCATGAGTTTTAACTCTAATCGCGTAGTGTATAGAAACGCGTTTTGTATCCACTCCTCTCTACTCAACTCGAAGCTCGCTTTCTCGATGTCTCCGAGTAGTTGGCTACTCTCGTGGACTGGGATATAGGTTATTCTAGCCCTCGTACCAGTCTCTGTGTGTTCATCGTTTGTTAATACCTCGTAGTAATCCACACCTAGAGGTCTAAGCTTCTCGATCAACATGTCTCTTAATCCTGGTTTCGCGTTGTTACCCCTCATGTATAGGATGCAAACACTCTCTCTACCCCCTCCTTTCATACAGAGAATACAACATTCTCCCTCCACGAGGCCTGGAGCACTCGACTTGAAACACTTGTATTTGTATTGTATGGGTGTTGGAGGCTTCTTTTTATACTCGGCTATTGTATCTACTACTTCGTCTAGTAGTTGCTTCAACTCCAATATGTCTTTTTCTTCGAATTCTCTCTCGAGCTCCCAGTTGTGTGTATCTATTAATACCAGGTCTCCAAGACCCCTCTCTCTAGTTTTCAATTCGTATTCTACTTGGAGATTGTATGGTAGGTCGTCTATGCCTTTACCCGGCCTGCTAATTAATACTAGTGATAGCTTGTCGAATACTATTGTCAACGCCTCCCATGAAGCATGTGTTTTCTTGAATGCTCCATGGTAGTATATGGGTGTTCTAGAATTGCTTGTAATAGATTCTACTATTTCATCTAGAAACAACTCTACGTGTCTAGATGAAGCAATATTTCGATCGTGTGAGCCGAGTCCATGTAGTGCTAGTATGTATCTATAACCTAGTTTCTTCAGGGTTTCACTTAGTTGTATTGGTAGTCTACTACTACCTATATTTGAAAACGGCCCGTAGTGGACATCAGTATAGATTAATAATAGCTCTTTAAACTCCATGATTCTTGGATAAACGTATTGTATTTCACCTAGTTCATCAAATGCTTTTTCAATACTTGTTTTTCTATCAAGCCAGTTTTGAAGAAACATTGTGCCCAGGTCTGGTAGTGGATATCCATTGATTTTCCTCCTAGCCATAAATGCATAGATAGCCATGTCTATAAATGCTAGTGTTAAAACAACTATAGTTCCTACTAGTAGTTTCAAATAATTATAGTAGCCGAGTATCCAGGATGATAAAAGGGTTAGTAGTGGTGGAGCAACTGCAACTATATACCGGGGTCTACTAGTACCATCCAATCCTAGTATTACGACAACAAGCATTGTAGTAGACGAGATTATGGGTATCCATGGATCTCTAGTTAAAACCGTGTAGACTGCAGTATATACTAGTATTGCTAGTGCTAAACCTATCCTCCTCTTTGCTTTATAGAATACAGTTGAGTTGTTGACTAGAGAGTATGCGTATAGTACTAGGTGGACGAACACGGTGTTTAATATGAGTGGTATTGCTCTACTACCCATAAACAATACAACTAATACACCTATTGCCAGTAGTATTGCTGTGAGTACCTGCCACTTGGGGAGACTGAATAACACTGTGTAATAACGGCTGACCACTGTGCGTGGTTTATAAACGTCCACCTTAAGCACCGTTGTTTAAACCGTGTCTACACCTGTATCCACTATAATAATATTAGTGTTTTAAAATAACAAAGGGTTACGTGAGATCTCCACATGCACAAAACGCTTCATGTAACAGTACGTGTAGTTTCTCCATGTCTTCCTCGTTTACTGCTGAAACCATAACGGGCCTCAGAGGCCCCCTTGTCTTCTCTGCTATCTGGATTAAATCGGGTATTATCTCTGCTGCAAACCCTTCACTACCTACCTCGCTTGTTAGTGCCGACGGGTTTTCTATGAGTAGTTTGAGTAGTCGTGGATTAACAGCTATATCGCTCTTGTTTATAACGGGGACTGATATCAACCCTGTTTTTACCTGTATTAATACATATAGAAACCACAGGAATACAGCATCACTTACTCTTGCAACAGCAGATGCATCTATAACATAGGCTACAACTGTATTACCTAGTTTTCTCAGTGAATCAAGAAAAACACTGCTTGAAGGCCTGAATAGAAATGCCTCCATTTGTCCAGGTGTGTCGACGAGTACTAAATCCCATTTATCCGGGTTGGAAAAAGGTGGTTGACTAAATACCTCGTCTAGCTTCTCGGCTATCAACTCTGATGCTTTAATAAATGCGCCGTTTGGTCCCAGCCCATACTTCTCCATTATATCTCTAAGTGTAAAGTAGTTTCTAATATCGAATACTGGTTTATACTTTACTTCTTCCGCGCCTGGGTCTAGGTTTACAGGTGCTACTCTTAATATTAGGTTTTTACGGGCCCATGAGGAGTAAGAAGCTACAAGCGTGCTCTTGCCGGATCCAGCTGGCCCGACGAATACCACAAATACTGCTGGCATAGTAGACACCCGTGTAGTGGTTTAACTATGTTGAATCAGCTGTACACTAGTATTATTTCATGGTTTAAACTATAATTGTTCTTGGGTAGCTTGCTCTGTAGTTATCTTCTTTAATTGTCTCTGGTACATTTCTACTAGTTCACTACTTGTAGTGGCGTCTTCGGGTCTCTTGTCAGGCCTCCACCTTATAAACCTTGGAAATCTAATTGAAATACCAGCATCTGGTTTTATTACTCCTTTTGCACACGTGTGGATTGGTGAGAGTGTTAGTTCTGCACCTATTATCTCGGCTACTAGTACAGGATCTACCCATACATCTGGTTCTATCTCGGCGACTACTCTTGGGTGTTTTCTATCGCGAATATATGGTTTTAACATGTCGGGTAGTTTGTCTAGGTCTTCGTCTTTAAATCCAGATCCAACCTTGCAGACTGTTTCAAATACGTCTTTTTCTTTATTGTAGGCGGCCATTAATAGTGCTCCGTATTTACCTCCCCTCCTACCCTTACCATAGAATGCTCCAACGACAACTAGGTCGACTGTGTCTGCCATTTCGCTCTTGTAGTCTCGTTTATACTTAATCCACAGCCACCCCCTCACACCTGCTTGGTATATTGAATCCTTGTGTATTGCCTTGGCCATTACTCCCTCTACACCATTGCCTATTGCTTCTAGGAAGAATTTTTCTAGTTCTTCTGGGTTGCTTGTCTTAATATACTCTGCAATTGTGAAGTCTTCTGTTTTATCTATTATTTTCTCTAGTGCCTCTCTACGTACTGGTAGTGGTTTGAGAGTATAGTCTTCTCCATTCAAGTATAGTAGGTCGAATAGGAATACTTTGACAGGGTATTCTTTTATTGCTTGGCGGATGTCGTGTTTGCGTTTTCTATGCATTAACTCCTGGAATGGTTTTAACTCGCCTGTATCTGGATCATACACTACTATTTCGCCTTCTACTATTGCTTCATCTGCTTTAATCTTCTCTAGGGCTCTTTCAACGACGTCTGGGTACTGACTAGTAATGTTTTCTAGTCTCCTCGAGTAAATCCAGATTTTATCTCCTTTTTTGTGTATTTGTGCTCTTTCACCATCATACTTGTATTCTACAAAGGCCTCGCCTCCTGTTTTAACGAGTATTTCACGTGGGTCGCTTAGTCTCTCTGCAAGCATTGGTCTTATTGGAACACCTACTTCGGGCTTAATTTTCTTTAATTCCTCTATTCCCTTTGATGCGAGTATTTTTGCTACTTCCCCGAGATCTGATCTCAAGTTATATGCGCGCTCAATAACCGGTCTGTTTGCAACCCCGCCTCCAAATGTAACGGCGAGTGCATCCATAATCGTTGCGTCTCCAATACCAACTCTTAGTTTGCCCTCGACGAATTTAACAATGAATTTTGCTTCTTTAGGAGAAGCGTCTTTGAGTAGGCCGGCTAGTAGTCTAATCTTCAAGTCTTTACTTCCTTCACCCTGAGCCATTGCTATTTTAACGAGTGTATTATAGGTATTTGTTACTGTGAGGCCTGTTGGCTGCTGTGTAAATGCAAATATTGTTAATCCCGTCTGCTTGGATTGAGCGGTTTGTTTTAGTTTCTCGGTTGCTTTCCCTATATCACCTATTTCCTTGGCTGTTTTCTCAACTTCTCTCTCTGAGATATTGCAGGCTAGAGATATTGCTTTAATCAACATTTTCTCTCCAACTCCCAGTTCGGGCATGCCCTTCCAATCAGGCCAGAGAATACCCTGTACCAAGTAGACTACTTTATCAATGATCTCGGGCGGCGTCTGCTTGAATAAATTAACGAGAAATGCAACTAGTTGTGTTCTAGCAGTGACGAGCTCTAATCTCTCAATTGTCTCGACTAGAATGCGGAGCGGCATATCTGGCATTAATCAAACCCCAATAATTAAATTAATCATTAGAAACTAATATAGAAGACTGGCTTGGAAAAACACTAGTGTTTACTTTCGAGAAGCCTCCACTATTAATCTAGGTGCTTTAGACCTAGCTATAAAACCAGCAACTACTCTACCAAGTGTCGAAGCAATAAAAACAGCATTCATCTCCATTAAACCCAGTGAAGCTATTGATGCACCTAGTCTTGTAGCTACAGCAGCTGCTGCGTTAAATGATAGGTTTAATAGTGTTATAAAGTGTACTCTTGACTCCCTCCTCGGCAGGTAAAGCGTGTAGATGTTATTAGCTAAGTTGTAGGCGGCCCATATAAAACCCGAATATGCCTCCATTGCTAGTTGAGCTGGTAGTGTAGATGCATAAATAAAGATTACTGGTACTGGAACAGTGAGGAAAATACCAGTGTACAGAGTCTTCTTAACTCCAATTCTCCTAGATATTTCTCCCCAAACCCTGAATCCAACCGCCTGGCTTAAATTAGCTACTACTGCTTTAAGTGTAATCCAGCTCTCACTACCCTTGAATACCGTTAGCAAGTAGTAGTTCCAGAGTGCACCCGGGAGGTTTACCATGGCCATAAATATAGTTACTAGTTTCAAGTAGTTAGAGGCTTCTTGGCTTCTCGCGATGTATACGTATTCTCTCAGTGCATCCACTGGCTTTACACGTGTTGTCACGGGGTTTAAGTCTTCTAGTAGTGCTAGTAGAATAGTTGATATAATAGAGGAAGCTAGTGCTACACTATACGCTATAGTATATGCTTCCACAGTGTTTAATAAAAGGAAATTAAAGATAACAGTGGCTGTAGCCAGTCCTAGACAACTAGCTAGTAGCGTTAAAGAGTTTAGTGAACTAAAGAACTTGATAGCTCTTTCTCTACTAACCAAGTCTGCACCAACATCCCCAGATGCCAGTCCAGCAATTGAACCCGTAAACTGTGCTGTAGCGATTGACGCCAGGAAAAACGGTGTTTTCGCCTCTATGGGTAGTAAGTGTGTAAATCCTATTATAGCCCACAATATTCTATTCACTGCTCCAAAAAGCTTCCACAACAGAATCCTCTTTCTCCTAAATACAACTAGTAGTAGAGAGCCTACTAGAAATCCAAGACTGACAGAACCTATTTGCAAAGAGACCATTAATCCCAAGAGGTCTACGTTGAAACCAAGTACTTTAATAGCGTATGCCTGGGCGAGAGTAGTAGATATACTAGTAGAATACGTGTATGTTGAGGCTTCAATCCTCCATATATTCAGTATTCTCTCTAAGCGCTTGTCTATCAATCAGCTTGCACCGTTTAATGAGTTAATTGCTAGAATACCACGTCTGCACTGGGCTCGTTTTTCTTTAACTCCGAGACTAGTTTTTCTACTACTTCTTCGATTTTACCTATATTCATCACGTCTAATACAACGTCGAATACGTAGTAGAGTTCTGATACTCCTCTCAGTGTTACTGTGGGTTCTGTTATTAATTCTCCTCTAACTGCCCGGAGGCTTGTTGCTACTATTTCCCTGGCTTTTCCTACATCGTGTGTTTTAGGTATTCTTACTTCGAGTCTAATTGAGACTCCGTAAACACCTGATCTATTAATGATTTTCGAGTGCGCTAGTCTAACATATGGTATGAAAACTCTCTCTCGTCTTAGTGTCTCTATAGTTATACCTAGTGAATTCATTGATGTTACTCTTCCTTGAACACCTTCTATTTCAACCCAATCTCCTACTTTGAATGCTCTTGTATTTCTAACGTAGAGTTCTGAACCAAGGTTTCTAATTACATCTGAAAACATTACTACTATAGCTATTCCAACTGTTAGTAATAGAACGGCGAAGACAAATGGTTCTGTTGATAGAAAACTTATTGCTATTAGCGCTGCCATAGTGTAAACTATTGCTTTAAGGAATAATAGAAATCTCTCGAGGTATTCATACTCTTCTGTTTTAACAAATATTCTAGCGAGTCTATCTAGGTATTTAACAACGAGGTATGTTACAATAACAACTATACTTGCTTGTAAAACCCTTATTAAATACCCTAATACAGCTTCAAACGATACTGGCATTATTCACACCCTCCAAACGGCCTTCTAGCTTCTAGTGAAGCATATGCTCTTTCAGCTAGTGTAAACAGCTTATTTAGTCTATCAATACAGGTTGATAAAGCTTTTTCTGTGGGTGCTACAACAACTATTAAACTACCTTCTTCCAATCTATATGTTAGTGTAGTTGTATACTTTCCTGTTTTATCATATACATAGATAATACCACTACAATCTCTAGTTGCATCTAGTATTTCTTCGAGTGTTATTCCAAGCCGTGCTCTCTTGTAGACCCTGTATGCTTTGATATGGGTGTTTATGAATTCTTTAACTGGTATTTCAATCCACGTGTCAAATCCTAGTAGTGTTCCAATAGAGCAATCAATATAGTGTTTAAACGATATTACCGCGTCAAAACCACACTCTCTACTAATACGTGTTTCAAGAGACTCTGTGAAACCTATAATCATGGGGATTCCGGCCAGTCTAAACTGTTTACCTAGCTCGTATGCTTCACTATCTATGCAATCCCAAACTACTGCAACATCGATTTTTCTATAGTCGATGTTTCTCAGTGATTCTCTTCCAGTTAATACCTCGTCTACTCCTAGTTCACTTGGTTTCTCTACTTGAACGAAGCTTACTAGTGTTATAATGGATTTTTCATCGTGTTTTCTAATTGCTTCTATTAAGAGATTTATTTGTTTACTACAAGTTACTATTAGATACCTCAAAACACGCTCCCTCCATGATTATTAGTAGATGCTAGAGTGATTTATTGTTTAATCTAGTCTAGTTATAATAGCTCTCAATACTATAACTAGTATTTGATGATGAGAACCCGGCAAGAATGAATTGGTGATTAATCAGAGTTATGCTGAGAAAGAGTTAACTAGTTAACTAGAGGTATTGGGTATTCTCTTCTTTCTCTCAATGTATACACTGTATAGTTTTTCAACTATGTGGTTATTAACGTATTTACCGTGTGGTCTGAGGCCGCCAGTAAAGCCTCTGGGTATGTGGAGCAACTCGTGGATTAATACTTTTACTTTGTCTTCACTCGAGAGTTTACTGAAGTTTCTATCTATTACTTCAATAATATACATTGGTTGGAGGCCGAGTACTATTCTCCAAATACTTGGCAACGCGTTTATTCTCGCTAGTGCACGTGACTTGCAGTCAATACAAACAACTATTTTTACTCTCTCAACATCTATTCCCGGGAAATAGTCTCGTAGAGTATATACAATGTCTCGCAGTAGCTCTTCCAGCTCCCTATTGTAGACATATCTCCTTGTTCTACTCAATAACCAACACCACTAACCAGGAAACTAGGTGGGTGTAAGTATATATCTAGTATTTCCATTGTAGACAAGTCTATGTTTCACCTAGAGGTGTTAGAGGAGTGTCTGTGGCTAGGGGGTCATCACGCGTCAGTGCCGGCATGGTTCTTCATCCACTCACTATTATGTATTATATATAGATGTTTTTATCAATGTATTTACATTGAAATCCCCGTCTTTATAAGGGGAGGTGGGCATATACTCGTATAGAGTGAGGGTTGAAGATATAACTATGTTGTCGCTGGAGAAAAATATTGTTGTTAGAAGGGCTGTTAAAACAGATCTACCTGTAATCCAGTATATTCACGACCAGTCTATGAGAGAGCTTGGTAAAGAGGATTCTAGGTGGTTTGAAGCACTATTGAAGTCTAGGTCTAAGAGAATAGTATTCCTTGTTGCACTAGTTGATGGTAGAGTAGCGGGCTACTGCCTTGCATATAGAAAGAAGAACAAGGCCTACATTGAAAACATTGCTGTCGACGGCTCAATGAGGGGTTTGGGGGTAGGAGGAGTATTGCTGAGTGAGACAGAGAGAATGCTTAGAGAAACCGGTGTTGACACTGTTTATTTGAGTGTTAAAGACTGGAATACTGGTGCAATAAACTTCTACTTGAAAAACGGCTACCACATTAAAAACGTTGTTTTATGGTTTACTGCTCCACCAGAGAAAATAGTTTCCATGGATAGTAGTGAGTATAGTGTAGCAGATCTCAACGCATCGAAAATCGGCTCTAAGTTAAGGTATTATGCCTCCACGTGGAGTAGTTTTGTAGACGATGTTGACAGGTCTATCTACAAGAAGAAGCTGTATAGAGCTGAGAGAGCATTAGTAGTTAAACAGGGGAGGAAGAGAGTAGCATTTGCACTGTATAGTGTCAACGATGAGCTGGTAGTTGACACGATATCGCTGTCTTCATTTAACGCACTTGAAGCACTACAAGTACTACTGCATAGCTTGAAGAATATTGGTTTGACCCGTGGAGTTAAATCTATTGAAATACCAGTTGACTCGACAAAGCAGAGCCTGGTGGAGTTGCTTGTTGAATCAGGGTTTAAAATGCACGAGTCTGAATTTCTACTCTATAAGGAACTAGTTGAATCATAGAGTTGCTGTTTACGTGTGTTTAATATATATACATGTATTTACACAGTGAAATATTTATATATTCTCCAAGTCTATACTAGGGTTTAGAGGTGGAATAATGCCATTATCTAATAGAAAAACACGTGGGCTATTAAAACTCCTCGGGGGAGAATTCACACTCAACGATTTTATTTCTAAAACCCAGCTTTCACCAAGCACTGCTAAGAGGTATCTACATGAATTAATACGGAGAGGCTATGTTGTCGAGAGCGGCGGTAAATACATTGTTGCAGAGAAGGGCTTGTTGCTCCTAGAGGGAGAGAGTGTTTCTAGTAGGAGTGTTGGAGAAGAGTATTCATACGTATTTACAAATGAAAACGGTGTACCAATACCGCTCAGAGTAGACTCCCTCGAGAAACTCTACATTGTATTGAAGTATAAGTTGCTACCAGAAAACATTCTCAAATACCACTTGGAAAAAGGCTATTTGCAATCGTGGATTTCAAGTGTACTCGGTGGAACACTACTAGCAAAAAAGATAAACGAGACTAGATCACCAAGCGAGCTACTAGCACTACTCGAAGAATACCTAGGAGTAGAGTAGACACATGTATTATTTTTCAAAAACCAGGAGATTCCTCGCCAATAGCTTCCTGGCAATACTCTCAGCAATACTCCTAGACTTACAGCGAATAATAATCGAGCCGCCATAATCCTCTACTATTACACCGCTTTTCTCCTTAAACTCCAGGACTACATTTTCTGCCTCGTTGTTTTTCACACTTATTAACACATAGTATCCACTAGGATCCCGTCTAGACAGTACTTCTCTGAGAACATCTTGGTTTTTCAACATACCTCCCTTGATTCAACAATATTATTGTTATCGAGTTTAAATTAGTGTTCTATGTGAGAACAGAGTTTTTATAGATGTTACCAATGTGATTAATTACTAGGCGGGATTGCTTTTGACACCCAAAATCAAGCTCTGCATAGAAGATAGTCAAGAAACCATGGTAAACACTAGCTCTGTTATTCAAGTATTAAAACAACCAGTAGAATTCATTAAATACCTACACGGCCGGGGAATAATAAAACACACGGGTACAACTGGAAGCGTCTACACTGTGAAATGGATATATAAGAAGATAATACCCCGCTCAATAACAATAAACCTCTCATTTAGAATAGAAGAATCCTACATATTGATTCTAGGAGTTTCAAAAGAATTCAATTTCACATTGAAAATCACCCTGGAAGAAAAACCAGAAAAAACAATTCTTAAATACCATGGCGAATGCCTTGATAAACTAGAACCATGTAGAAAATTCGTATTAGAATTAATTAACGCATTAAAATCATACATGTTATAGTTTCTCATAGTTGTTACGCAAAGTCTTAAACACCTGCAACCGGGATTAAATCGCCAATGTTGTAGTTTCTTTATGTTGTTACTGGTTATTGTTTTCCCGTAGTGGTTTAAAAATCCTTCTCGTTGAAAATTCCCCCGGTATTGAATGATGGTTTTTATTGTGGTTTAATGGCTAGTTGTGTCTTTTATGAAGTGATTTCCATTGATTGTAGAATCCTATGGTTCCTACTACTGTGCTTACTAGTATTGCTAGTGTGGGATTTAATCCAAGTACTACTAGGGATGTATAGATTATTAGAGCACCGGTTACTGCATACACTCCTGGTAAAATTATAGTAGAGACCACGTAGAATACTGGTGTAAGTACTACTAGCAATACCAGTTGTAGTGTGGAGTCGCTGGTGATCATATGAGCTAGGAAAAACGATGCAGTTAGTGAGATAACGAGTCTAAATAGCGCAAACCCTATTATCAACCCGGCTAATAGCCCTGCGAAAAAGAAGAATAATGAAATCAATATGCTATTCCATGCTAGATATGTATACCTCCACGCGAGATAGCCGAGAAGACCGCCAAACACGAGTGAAACAAGTATTCTCTTCAATTGCACGCCCCACAATGCAATAAGGACTCCTAGAAAAGCAAGAACAATATATGCTGGTATATCAACTCCCGGGTTGCTCATAAAAACCACCATAGTATCCTATATTAAGTAGAATTTAGCTAATAACACTTAAAGACAATACAGTAGTATTTACACAAGAGGAGAGTTAGAAGTGGACAAGTATCTCTTGGAAAAAACAATAAAATATTGTACAACTATTTGTTCAGATGAAAACCTCTATGGAGAACTAATACTGGACTACGAGTGCTACTGGCAATGCCTAGAAGAAAAAACAAAACCCTAAACATCCCCAAAAGAACAAGAATAATAAAACAACTCGTCTTTTGTTCTTCTTTTACGCTCTATTTTTCCTTATTGAGGGGACTTGAAGAAGCTCAAAACTCCGCTCAGAGTAAATTTGCTATACCACTACTAAAACGCTATGCACAAGGCTCATATACGAATATCTCACCAGAAACCAGGTATAAACAAGATATTGAAAACACTATTTAAACACTGTTTCAATCCCCAATCCACTATATTAGCATCTTTAGAGGAAAAACATTCAACTACACACCCACCAGCAGAATTTAGAATCTACAAATTACTCAACGAGTGGAAACACGTAGAGCATAAATAACACTACACATTCATTATCTCGGCGGAATCAACCTCTTAGAAAGATTGCTGATATGTCAATCTTGCAAAGTCGAATCTCGATGGAGAGAAATATTCGAGTATGAATTCAATGAGGGTTGCCTCGAGCTTATGGAAGAACATCTCGATGGAAAACATGGAAGCCTCTTATTACTAGGGACTTTGTAGTAGTGTTGTTTATTCTGGCTTCTTTTTGTCGTTGTTGCTCGTTGTCTTTATGTGGTTTAGTAGTTGGTTTGCTTGTATTGTTACTAGTTGGTTTTTGAGTTTTTCTATTTCTTGGGTCTATGTAGTAGTTGTATGGGTTGTTTGCTAGTAGTTGTTTGAGGTATGTTTCTGCGTATTCGATTATCGTGAGTTTTAATTTCTCCAAAAGCGTTTCTTACTAGCACCTAGATATTTCATGTCTTTCTAGTCTCTTCGTCTAAGTTATTTTAGAAAGACCATATTGAATAGCTAGAAGTGATCTAGCATATGCAACCAATTAATAACAATAATCCCTAATTACAACCACGCTATATAGTTAAGTACTGTGAGAAATAACATATCTTGGTTCCATTGTGTTTAATACAAGCTATTCTTAGAACTACGATGGAAATTACACGTAGTGTAGACTAGTGATTAGATCACACCAACAAGAAGTAGAAGTCCTCGAGATAGGTTTATTTAAAGCAATACGAGTATAGTACTTGGAGTTGTTTCTGTGAGGTAATTGAGGTTAGACTATAAAATATTTAAGACATTATTATCCAATAACCAAATAGTGTGTGTTGATGTATAGAGATCCTATGATATTGTAGGGTGTTTGCAGATTATGCAAATACATGGAAAACCATTTAAAATCGCCATTGTTTTAGCAATCATACTTGTTTCTAGCCTCATACTCTTCGTCTATTCATCTATATTTACCTATAGATGGATAAGTGGAAACATCAACGTATATCCTCCACTTGTATGGTTTGCAGATCCCGGCACACCCGGTGTCAATGTATCCCTAGAAAACCAGGGTACAAGGGCCTCTGTAATAGTTAACACACCAGGTTTAGATATAGTTCTAGACAAGAGAAACGCTATATTCTACGAAACCTTTGATACAGACCCAATAGGGAAAAATATCACCGTTTTAAGTTGTAACTGGAACTGTAGATGGGTATGGGATTGGTGGTGGGGGTGGAGGCAGGTCTGTAGTGGTTGGAACTGGGATCCAAATAGAAAAGCTTTGTTTATAACAGCAAATACGTCTACTACATATTATGGTGGTGAATGTATGGTTGTTGCAAATATAGATGTTAGTCAATATGCTTCTATGGGTAGAAGAATATATGTAGCAACACTGGTTTTGCGATCTGATTTTTCTTCTTCAGGGACGTATTACTTCGACGCTGTTTATATTAATACAACCCTATCTAGGCTCTATACAATAGGCTATGAAAACGTGCCGCAAATGGCTAGAACAGGTGATAGCATATCGTCCAAGGTGTTTTACTGGGCTAGTAATACAGGTTGGAGATCGATTGCTCGGAGATCTCTCGGTATAAGTAATACTACAGAGTATGAATATCTAAGTTATATTGTTTCATGGATAGATTTTTCTTCTTGGTATGCATATCACTGGAATGAAACTGTGATAAACACTGGAAGTATTGGCTCCACTTATAGATTTATTCCTAATCGTGTTGGTGTAGGCTACATTACTAGTACTACTAGTGTTACTGGAACAGTGTATTTCGATAACCTGGTTGTTACAGTTGATGCTCCTCCATGGTTTGTTAATGTAACCAATGTTCCAAGGGGCTGGAGGGTTGTTTTGAAAAATGCTACTGGAGGTATTGTTTCACAAGCTGTAGCTAGTGGTGATGGTGTTGCATCTCTTAGTGTTGCTCCTCCCCTAGTAGATCTCACACTATACCCTAACTATAGAGATGGCTTTATAATTACTAATGGAGTTATAGAGGTCTACGATGATAAAGGCAGTCTCGTTGTTTCGAGACGATTCGACTATGTTGTTGGAGGCGATGTGTATAGACTCAATGGTTTTCGTGGTTATGTTCTCAGAATAGACTCTGAGGCTACTCGGTCTTTCCAGGCTCAACTAGTTCTTGCACAATTCGTAGACTGCGGCAGTAGCTATATATACGTATACCTCGTGAACACATCGTATACCTCTTCAACACCTATTGAAATCTATAGAGGAATAATGTTTTCTCAAAATACAAGTATTATCAATATGACGAGGTATATAAATAACGTCGCTGGATATATATACGCTGATGCCTACCTACCTAGTCAATCTAGGTGTAGTCTACTAGTAGAATTCAGATATAGCTTTAGCAACTGGTCTACCCTTGGAATCAACACTGTTAATATAACTTTTATTGGTGTATAGAAGATACCTGTGATAGAAAGAAATCCATAATATACTGGTCTCTTTAGCAATACTTCTTTCCTAAAATCATTGATTAAACTCTGTATGTGAAACTGTATGATAAGAGCTATGAGAAATACATAAAGCCAGAACTAACCTACTTCACAGAAAGCCTTGAGAACTTGGAGTTACAAAATACACCCTAAAGGACTCTACATCAAGTCAACCCAGTATTTGTAGGCCTACCAAGGGAGCTAAATACCATCTTGAAAAATACACTATTTTGATATCAGGGTGCAACCCTCTGCAAGCCTTTACACCATGATCGCAAAACAATGTATTACACGAAAATTTTACAAAATATACATCCCCACAGACCAGTTTGCTCAGAGCCGGTTATTCCATAGCCAAAAAAAGATCAAGAGTTTAGATAACGTTATAAAACAATGAAATACCGTCAACTAGACAAGTTCAAGACGTAAATAGGAATCTCATACCAACAGAAAAGCCTCTAGTTCTAAGACAGCGTGATAAACACTTTTTCTAGAATCACGATCCAGAAATAGGGTAGAAAACAATGAATGATGAGTGGAATGAGTCCAGGGCTTTGTCATCACCGTCTTAAAAGCCAGTTTAATGCTTAGAAGGCTATGTTTCCAATTCTGCGGAGGGTGGCTGGTGTGAAGCTGTCTGAACTGGTTGATGTAATAGAACGATTAATTGAATTCGTGAAAAGACATCCAATATACACACTGATAGCAGTGTTAAGTTTTCCATTTCTAGTAGTTGTCATTATCCCTATACTTCTAGCTCTATTGTTCATCCAGACGTATATACCACTATTAGAGTTATACGCCAAATACCAAGCAGTAGCCCAATGGGCTTGGACAGTCTTCACGAACATGCTCTGGATTATAGCTGCATGGGTCTTACTCTTCAATGGTGCCCTCGCTCTATACATGCATTTCGTGGTCAAGCCATATCTATCAAGACTACAGTCTAAAGAAAACGAGAAAACAATGAAAACAGAATAGAAAATGAAATTTTTACATGTTAATACCTACTTTGTTTAAACCACACTTTGTACTTCTAGAAATACCTGAATACTTCTCGAAGCTCCTCTTCTAGGTCTTTCTGGGTGTAGCCAAGGTAGTACTTCGAGGTGTTGTAGTAGCGAAGAATAAAAGTACTGCTGTAAAAGTAGTAAATCCATAGACCAGATTGTACAAGCAGTCTATTCTAAAAGAACCTATTAGTAGATTAATACCTGTTATCAATAAAGCTAAAAATACCCAGAGGGAAAATGTAGTGAGGAGTATTCTCCAAACACCTATGTATAAGAGAATTACTATATTAACTGAGGAAGACTACGAAGTATTGAAATGTAAATCTAGAATACTGGGTGTTTACTGGTGTTATAATACTTGGAGAGAATTCTGTCGAAGTGTAAAATAGGCGGAAAAGGCAAGACTAAGTTAAAAAATAGAGCAGTGTTTCAATATATCTAACGCTTGAATTTTCTTAAGGGTATGTATGATGCTACTTTGAGGCCGATTTCATTAGCTACTTTTATAGCGTTGAAGACGTGTTCAGGTGTAACTTTGTAGGGTTTGTTGTGTATTGTTTCACCGGGGGCTGTAGCCCTTTTAGCAACTTCCATTAAATCACTATCATCTATATCTCCAAATCCTAGTTCCTCGAGGGTTATTGGTAGTCCAACTCTATGACCAAACTCCATTATCCTGACTATTTCTTCTCGTGGATAGCCATCCATAACCATTTCCGCTAGCACTCCAAAGAATACTAGTTCACCATGGTATGGAAATTCCCTACCTCTAGCATGGTATTTAGGTTCTAAAACTGTAAACCCATTGTATATAGAGTGAGCACCTGCTAAACCTCCACATTCAAAAGCTACTTGACTTAGTAGAGTAGTAGCTTCAACAACGGCTTCAAGAGCTGGTGTAACTACCATTTTCTCTACAGATTCAATCGCTTGTTCACCATATGTAAATAAAATGTCTACCATAAGCTGTTGTGCTGCTGATAGATAGTAAAGTTGGTTTTCCAAGTATAGGTTTCACGAGGAGATTATTTGCACCCACTCTTACAGCAGATGGAACCTCTGTATACTTACCCATTGCATCTCCTATACCACACGTTAATAACCGTGGAGGCGACTCTGTAATTACTTTTGTATCTACAATTACAGCATCCGGGTTTTTAGGATAAAACCTGTACTCCTTAAATACATGGTTACATGTATAGATAACAGCTACAGCACTGCAAGGAGCATCTGTAGATGCAACAGTTGGTACAATAATTACCGGTACACCTAGTTTATACGCTGAATCTTTAGCTGTATCTATAGCTTTACCACCACCAACTCCTATAACAGCATCACATGAATTAGCTCTTGCTATTTCAATGAGTCTATTTATTTCTTCATCGCAGCTTTCAGGACCACAAGGAGTACGCCCAAAATATTCCTTTACATAGTCTATTCCTTCCGCTTCAAGTGATTTAAATAATCCATGTTTTTCAACACTACCAAGAGCTCTAGTACCACCAAATACAAGTGGTTTACGTATTTTAAGCTCTTTTAATATTTTACCCATGTATTCGCCGAGTACACCAGGACCTTGAATATATCTAGATGGAGCTCCAAAAGTCTTTACGTAGGAACTAATAGGGGTATACCAAAGCTTCATTACATCCCCCGTTTTATATAAACTAAACCATTAACTAATAAATATTTCTAAACTTACAATTGATGGTAAAAATTGAAAAACCAACACGATAAAATTTCTACAGTAGTTGAAAATAAAATAGAGTACAAAAACGTTATGAATTTTATTTGATACAGTTGGGTAATCGTCAATTATGTCTTCTAGCCCATCTATTTCGTGTCGATGAATTGATGTTATTTGTGGTGTGTGTTTTTAAACTATTTTTACATTGTTTTTACTGTGGGAGTATGAATAGACTCTATGTAGTATTCTTGTTGTTGCTAGTATTAACTAGTGCATCAATACCTATACTGTCTATTACTCCTGTTGGCGGCCGTGTACGTGTTGTAGTATTGAGTGTTGACGCAATGAGATATGATCACTTGATGGAGCTCGTCGCCCAGGGCAAACTACCAAATATCTCTAGAATTATTACTAGTGGTTTATTCGGAGAAATGATTGTTGTATATCCTACTGCTACAGCTGTCAGCCATGCTGCTATTGCTACTGGTGTTCCACCAGGTGTTAATGGCATTACTGGCAATTCAATCCACCTTCCAAATACTAGTATTACCTCCACTGTGTCTGGTTTTAGTGGATTCTACCTCACAGCTGAACCAATATGGGTTACAGTCGACAAGGCTGGATTGAAATCTATAGTTGCATCATTCCCCCAGAGCACACCACCAGCATGGAATGTATCTTCAGCAATACTATTCAATATATACGATGCATCCGCTCCATTCACATATTCAACACTATATACAACAAATAGAAATATCTCGGGAGCAACATACATAGAATTCAAAGAAGCAGGGAATTGGACGAATGTAGATAGAGTATTTGGATCAGTAGCGGGCGCACTCGAATCCACTATTAAAATCGGCGATACAACATGGTATCTATACCTAGCTGATTTAAACGGTGATGGAAAGTACGATAAACTAGCAATTACACCAGAAAAAGACCTGGCTAAAGCATATACAATACTAAATGAGGGAGAGTGGAGCGAACCAATCAATACAACAGTGATATATGCAAATAAAACCTACACTATTGCACCATTACTTAAAGCACTAAAACTAAACCCAATCGAAGACTTTAGACTATACCGTGGTACAACACGGCCGCTAGAAGGATCATGGTTTAACAATGAAACAATTACTCGAGAAGTATGGAACAACGTAGTAGTTAAAACAGGAACATTTACAGATGGAGACTACTATGGATTATCACGCAGATGGTTTGACGAGGAAACCTACATGGAGACAGTATACTATACAAACCTGTTCTTCAAAGAATTCACACTATACATGATCAAGAATTATGACTGGGACCTAGTAATGTCGTATACACCAGTAGTAGACAATGTATACCACCAATTCCTAGGGTTAACAGACCCTACAACACCATACTACAACCCCGACAAAGCAGAATACTACTGGAGCCTCATTGAGAGAACATATAAAATGATCGATGAATTCGTCGGCGAGATAATTGAAAACATTGATTTATCCAACACAGTATTCATGCTTATATCAGACCACGGCCAATACCCAGTTAAGAAAACAATATATGTAAACGGCATATTATTAAACAATGGATACATCACAGTAGACACAGCATTCAAAGTAGTAGTAAACGAGACAAAAGCCTATATGACATACCACGGACACATATTTGTAAACCTAGAGGGAAGAGAATTAAATGGCATTGTACCACGCAGTGAATACGAAAACATTGTTCAATCAATAATCAACCTGTTGAGATCATATAGAGACCCAGATACAGGAGAACCAGTCTTCGACCTCGTTATAACTAGAAATGAAAGCAGTATTATAGGCTTGGGAGGAGAGAGAACAGGAGACATTGTCTTCGCCTTGAAGCCAGGATATGTTAGTTCAACAACTCTAAAGAAAAACCCGGCCACTGGTAGAGCAGTCGAGGTAGAAGTAGTTACACCATTCGTGTCTGCAACGGGAGACCATGGCCCAGTACTACCACACTATAGAGAGCTAAAAGCAGTATTCATAGCAGTAGGCGCCAATATTAGAGGAGGATACCTCGGCGAAGTATCATCACTACAAATAGCTCCAACAATAGCTAGAATACTGAGAATCAACCCACCACCCAGCGCCGTGAAACCACCAGTATTCAACATATACGAGAAAGCAATAACAACTACTACAACCGAGACAAAAACAGAAGTTAAAACCATAACTACAATAGAAACATTAACCAGTATAGTAGCCACTACAATAACAACTACAAGCCATGCAACCACAACACACACAGTAACCCAGACAGAGACAAAAACAACAACAATAACTACAACCATTAGAGAACTAGATACAACAACCACAATAACAGTAGCAATAATAACACTAGTAATAGGATTAGCAGTAGGCTACATTCTATCAAGAAAAAGATAGTTTTTTCTCTCCACTACAAATCCATGTTTTTTCTCTTACACAAATCCTCTCAGAGTGGCTACATGTCTTTCCAATTAGAAATGAAGTTGTTTCTATTAGTAAATCCACTTTGCCAGCGACAAGCAATGTGAAACTATTTAACTAAGCGAGGTCTTCACAGTGTTTAGTAGTGTCTTACTTCTATTATTCCAGCGCCTTTTCTCGGTGTATTTAATTTTATTTTGTTTCGACCAGCTAGTTCTACCTCTATGTCTCCTCCTATTTTCCTGGTTTCTTTAATTGGGATTGGAGAGTGTATTATTGTTTGTTTTTCATAGCCGTGGTTTATTGTTATTAAAATATTGCTTTCTCTTCCCTTGTATACGACTACTTCTACTTCTGGGTTTTCACATGTATACGGTCTTTCAATGTCTTCTTCTATCGCTATAGACTCGTATATTCTATGGTGGTTTCTACTCCACTCTACTACTTCTTGTCTAGCTATTACTGTTTCTATTGGTATTAGTGAGAGATACACTACGCCGCTACCCCTTCTAGTTTTAAATAATACTGGATTCCCCCTGCCATCTACCGCTAGTACTTCTGCATCTATGGGCTTGGCTAGAAACGTATATACTGGTTCATTAATCCACAATTCTAATCTATCACCACTAGTGAACACACCAAAATCCCTTACAAACTCTATTGTTGTTAAACCATGTAGTCTATACCCTGTAGAACCAGCCTCGAGAATATTTTCCACACCGAAAAACTCAATCCATAAATGCATCGGTGCTTCATGTAGAGCTCTAAGAAAACCAATACCTCTCAATAGAGAAGTATATACAACACCACCACTCTCAACGTAGTTTAAGAGCCTTCTCCACGTAGAAGACAGTGCAACTATTACAGAAGGCATAATAATAAACTTCCTGGTTTTCAAAGCCTTTTCAATATCTAACTCATATATCATAGATGATTGTATACCAGCACTAGAAGCCAATATATACGCAACAATCAACGGCTGTATCAATGACTGAAAATCAACGACGTTTCTATACCATACAAATTCATAATCTCTAAATAAATAGAATGGGGCAACAATAGATGCAGTTATAAACCTATTAAACTCTCTATGTAAACCCATTTTCTCTACTTCTTCGAGAACTCTAGAAAACTCCTTTACAACTCTAGTAGCGGGTTTTAACGAGCCATTTTTTCTAATTAATCCAAAACCTAGTTCTAGAGGTCTCCACTCGTATGGAGGATCAGACTCGTCTGGAAAATCGGAAAAACACCATATAAAAGCTCCACTTGCACCATGAGCTAACGCCGAATATAATACTTCGTTTATAAATCTTGCTTGAGATTCTTCTGAGAATTGATAAGTACTAAATCCAAATTCTTCTAGAATTACGGGTAAATCACCATCGTTTGAATACAGCTCTAACATAGCGCTATAAGTATATCCATGTCTAACAATATCGCTATCATAGAGGTAAAGGTGGAGGCCGACATAGTCGACGAGATCTCTAACATTAGGTGTTTCCTGCATATATCCATCTATTAAATCACCAGATGAAACAACATGGTTCAAATCAATACTTTTAACAGTTTTAGAAAAAGCCCTCAAAAATGCAAGTGCTTCTTCTCTACTCTCAGCTTTTTTAACAAGACTAATCTCATTACTTAAAATCCATCCACCAATACTATTGTAATCCTTGAATTTTCCAACAATAGTTTCAATAAACCTACATGTTTTTTCAATACTCGGTGGAGTATAGAGTTCTTCTGGTTTAGACCATGGAATCCTCCAATTCTTACCACTCATATGACCAACTAGAAAGCTTGCAAATCCAATAATACCATAATATTCTAGAATTCTAAGAAATCTATCAAGTTTTTCAAGTGAATCCATATATACACTAGCATTTTCATCTGCAAAATCCTCGTTTTTAATAAAAAACCTCACTACTCTTATACCGAGTTCCTTTATGAGTTTTACATCTTCAATAATATCGGCTTCGCTCCAATCCCTCCACATTCTAATATTTAGTTTCCGGGGCCAATAGTTTACACCGAGTAGGAATTTAAATTCACCATTAGTTAGTATTATACTTCCCTTTCTCTCGGTTTTCACAAAACCACCTAGACCAGTAAAATATCCTTAGTACATTGTTATTAAAGTTTTCTTTCTTCGAGTAGTTTTTTGAATTTTACAATAAAGTCTTCAATTGAGTATGCTGTAATACCGTATTTCAAATATGTTTTATATCTATCAGGATTATCTGTGAGTATTGGTATGTTTTTTACTAGTGATATTGCAGTGTTTACTACGTCTATTATTTCATATGGTATTCTATGTTTGAGTAAATCACTAGTTATCATTGATGCTTTAATAGCTATATCTGTGTTTACTTCGTCAACTACATGGACTTTTAACAAGAAGTTTACTATTGAAGATATCTTTGTATAATCGTGGATTTTAAAGTATATATATGTTAAAAATTCGTAGAGAGAAAGTGTTGATACATGAAACTTGAATTTTGAAAGTAGTAAAACCAACAAGTCTTTTTCTTCAAGAGAGTATAGATATGCAAGTGCATATGAATCTACTAGAAACTCTCTATATGGTATATCCTCAATCATAACGTTATACCTATTGATCTTTAACCTGTTTTTCCCCGCCTCCTATACTCCTCATAGTAGTAATGAATTCACGTACTTCGTGGAATGAAACCGTCATATCTACTTTTGAAACTTCTTCTCTAAGAGAAGTTAAATGCCATGCTTCTATAAGCGCATTTATTACATCGTCAAATGATGACGCCTTTATTTTCTCTTTTAATTCTTTCAATTTTCTCCAGGTTTCCTCGCTGACAGCTACAGTCTTCATAAGAGCCCGCCTGGATTCTTTTCTTCGAAAACCACTAGTTTTAATTGCTCACTAGTCAAACCATTATTTTGAACAATGTCTCTAAATACCCTTGTTGATTGTCTTGGAATCCTCTCTTTGGTTATCATATCTACTTCAAATAAACCAAATTTCTGTCTAAAACCATGAGCCCACTCATAGTTGTCGTTTAACGACCAGTGCATATAGCCCTTCACGTTAATACCCTCATCTACTGCTTTTTCAATAGCATAAACGTGACTAATTATAAATCTAGGTCTATTGATATCTCTTGGATCAGAAGTACCATTTTCTGTAATATAGATTTCCCTTGAATACCTATAAGCCATTCCAAGTCCTTCAACCAACCCCTCTGGAAACATCTCCCAACCCATTCCATCACACCATCTGCCAATTTTTGAATTACTATATGGTATACATGCATATCCATACCCTGGTACTGCTTCAAAGTCTAGTATTGGATACGGCGCAGACTCCTTTCTCTTAATAACCAGTCTTGTGTAATAGTTTGCTCCAAGCCAGTCTATGGAATTACCGAGTATACATGGCTTGACAATCGACTCTCCGTCGAGGCCTGTATCTAGTCTACCGTGTACTAGTGCTTCTAGCAACATGTAGTTGTGGAAGTAGTTGTAGTGTTCTGCACCGATAGAGTCGGATTCGCTTCTGGGGTATGCTGGTATAAAATTATGTATTATTCCAACCTCAGCCGGGCTCTTAGAGTCAGCATCTGCTTTTACAGTATCAAATCTCTTTATAACCCGGTATGCTAGTGTATGAGCTATAACAGTGTTTTCAAATGCTTTAGCAACTAGATCTGGTCTATTAACCCCCGGCGGGAAACCACTATAAGGAGCCATATAGCCAAGCTCGATTGGCACTAGTGGTTCATTCATAGTAGACCACATATCAACTAAGTCACCTAGTTTCCACGCTGTATAAGCAGCGAACTTGGCAAACTCCACGGGGAAGTAGTCTTCTATTAAACCCCTAGGCCCCTTTACCATGTTACTACTTCTCGCCCGTATAGGATTATGGAGCCAATATGGTAGTGTAAAGTGTAAGAGATTCACTATTACCTTGAATCCTCTTTCCCGCAAGTCGAGGATTATCTGTCTATATAATTCAATAGCGTCAATATCTGCAATCCTATCTAGTTCTTCAAGTATTTCACGGGTTATTTTGACATCTTTAATAAAACCACTTCCATCGTATTCAACATCTACTTCTACAAACCAGGTTGGATGAGGAAAAATCCTACTCCACTCTACACCGATTCTATAGATATCTAGTCCAAGACGCCTAGCGTTTTCATGGTCAACACTATACAAACCCAGATAGTTTACACCTTCTTCTGGGAGGTCGCCGCTAACAATTTTCGAAGAGATATTATAGGAGTCTCTAACCCAATGCCACCAATCAGTATTAGTATCTATAAATCTATTGAGGGAATCACCCATTTCAAATTGAAAACCCGATTGAGAAACACCCCACTTAAACCCCGTGGGTAAAACCATTGATTATACCACCCCTTATAAATTATAATACATATCGTTATTTATAAGTATTTCACCTCTAAATGTAATTTACGTGGAGACAAAATTTATAAACTTCATGATTATATGTAATATATGAGGGTGTATAAATTGAATCATACTATACACATACACCCAAAACTAGCTAGTCTAATAGTGGTCCTATTACTCCTCCCAGTATTCGCAGTAACGCCCATACAAGCCCAAACAGGTATTCCAAGAGAACAAACAATTATTGTGGGAGGAGCTTGGTGGGAACCACCATATAAGTGGAATCCATTCAATCACGGTGGAGCCGCATCGGGTACTGTTGGATTAGTCTATGAACCCCTCTACCTCTGGATTCCAATAAAACCTGAAAACGAGAGATTTATACCCTGGCTAGCAAGGGAACTACCCACGTGGGAAACAACTAATCGTGTAGTCATAAAACTTAGAGAAGAGGCTAAATGGTGGGATGGTACTCCAATCACAGCCGACGACATTGTATTTACATTCTACGAAGTACCAAATACCCTCTCTTGGTGTGCTTGGTGTGGAGTTAGAGACTACATTGTATCAATAGAGAAAATAGATAGTAAAACAGTTAGATTTGTATTTAGCGAATCACCCAACTATGCAAACTTCCTATATAACCTCTACACCACACCCATACTACCAAGACACGTATTGAAGTCTTTCGTAGACCAGTACAAAGATGAACTAGTAGACCTGACTAAGTGGCCGGTTGTAGCCCCCGATAAAGACCCCAAGAAAATCGTTGCTAGTGGTATGTATAGAGTCTACTCGCTCGCCGACGACCACTTTATACTAGAGAGAGTTGAAAACTGGTGGGGTAAGACTGTATTTGGTCTACCAGCACCAAAATACGTCAAGGGAGTTATAGTCTATAGCAACCAAGTAGCTGCAAACATGCTTGGAGCTGGAGAACTAGACTGGAGTAACTTCTATATACCTGGAGGTCCAGACATGGTTAAAAAAGGCCTCGTAGTAGCATTCTATAACAATCCACCATACTATCTATCAGCAAACGTTGCATTCCTCTTTGTAAACACGGAGAAACCACCATTCAACGACCCCAAGTTTAGAAAAGCTATGTATTACGCTATAGACGTCGATAAAATCATTAACGCAGCGTTTGAAGGAGTAGTAATTAAATCCAACCCTGTTGGACTACTACCATACTGGGAGAAGTATTTAGCAACAGATCTAATAGCACAATACGGTTATAAATACGACCCTGAAAAAGCCAAGCAAATACTCAATGAAGCAGGGTATATAGATAGAGATGGAGATGGATGTAGAGACTTCCCAGATGGAAGGCCAATAAGATTCTCCATTATTGTCCCATATGGTTGGACAGACTGGATGTTTGCAATAATAAACATCGCTGACGACTTGAGAAAAGTCGGTATTTGTGCAGAAGCGAGATTCCCCGATTTCGGCCTCTACGTGTCAATGATAGATAGTGGAGAATACGATGTAGCAATCAACAACTTTGGTAGCAGTGCATCTCCACACCCATATACCCTCTACTACTGGGCTTATAGAGCAACACCGGGTATTTGGATAGGTAATCATGGAAGATACAATAACACACGACTCAATGAACTAATAGATCAACTCGCCACAATACCACCACTACCGGAATACGAAGCACAAATGCGCCAAGTACTCAGAGAGATCCAGAAAGTACTACTAGAAGAAATGCCAGCACTACCACTATGGTACAATGGATACTGGTTCCTAGCCTCAACAAAGTATTGGACAAACTGGCCGAGCAACAATAATCCATATGCTGTTCCAGTCTCCTGGAACGGTATGTGGCAACACGGTGGAATCCTAGTACTCTTAAACCTAAAGCCAGCATACACACCCGCGACTACACCATCACCAACCCCCACACCGACAACTGCAGAGACAACTCCACCACAAGACTATACTGGATTAATAATTGGCGTTATAGTTGTAATCATTATAGTGGCCGTAGTAGCACTATTACTAGCTAGAAGAGGTAAAAAGTGAGTAGAAATGAATATATTTAATCCAATTATTTTTTCTCCAATCCCCCTTATAGTTAGATACACTGGGTTGTTTCTATGTCTATAATCGCTTATCTACTTAAAAGAATAGTATTGTATATCATTGTTTTCTATATTGCAATATCTATTATATGGATTTTAATAAGATTTGCCCCAGGAGACCCCGCGCTGACAGCATATCTACGTTTTATGACGCCCGTAGGAGTACAAATAACGCGTGAACAACTCGAGGCATTAAAGCAAAGAGCTATTGAAATGCTTGGATATGATAAACCACTCATTATACAATACTTTACATATGTTTACAGAGTGTTAACTGGTGATCTAGGAGTAAGTACTTATTTTGCTACACCAGTTGCAGATAAACTAAGAGAACTTGTTTTCAATGACCTAATACTCTTAACTCCCGCAATAATTGTTAGTTGGTTTATAGGAAACTACTTGGGTGCTCTAGCAGCCAAGTATAAAACTCTCGACAAAATACTTGTTCCAGTAATATACGTACTGACTGCAACACCATATTTCCTCTTTGGTTTAGTAATGATATACTTTGTAGGTATAGAAGCAAATCAATACTTTGGAGGCTTCTTTAAACCAGTTCTCTCGTCAATAGATATAAAGGCTTTTCTCACTAATCCATCATACTCTACATTCATTGAGTTTATGAGAGCATATACTCTTCCATTTCTCTCACTAGTATTGGTTTCTACTGGTGGATGGGCCTCTGGTATGAGAACACTCATGATCTACGAGTTGGAGTCGAATTATGCAAGATATATGGAGTCTATTGGATTTAGTGATAAAAAGATATCTTCATATGCGTTTAGATATGCTATCAATCCACAAATAACAGGTCTAGGTGTCCAGCTAGGTACGTTAATCGTGGCTGGTTTAGCACTCACATCTGTATTCAACTATCCAGGTACAGGTATAGCGTTAATTTATGCTATAAACTTCAGAGATATCTTTCTAATACAGGGAATAGCGATAATCTATACAATAATGGTAATAGCATTCAACTTCTTAATCGACATACTATACATCCTCATAGACCCCAGAATAAGACATGGTTTCCTAGGAGGGTGAAAACATGACTTCACTTTCTCGATCAATAACTTGGATACTATTAAAGAGAAAAATAAGGTTTTGGATTTGTCTAGGCATAGTAGTATCTGTCATATTACTCGCCATAATAGGACCCTACTTTACACCATATAGACCAGTAGACCACACTACACCCAGACTCCCCCCGCTTACACCAGGACACCCATTTGGAACAGACAATCTAGGCTACGATATCTATAGTTCAACAGTATACGGTCTTAGAGTTTCACTATCAGTTGGTTTTATTGCAGCTCTCGTTGCAACAATTGTAGGTGTACTACTGGGGCTTATTGCAGGTTATAAAGGCGGGTTAATAGACCAGATTGTAGATGGAGCAACAAATCTACTACTAACTATTCCAACAATATTTATAATGATAGTCATAGGCTCTTTCTACCTGCAATCAGAGGGAATTCCAGCTAAGTACAGAGAACTAGTAAACATAGTATTTCTAGGCTCCACTATAGGTCTACTATCATGGCATTGGACAGCTAGGGCTGTTCGAGCACAGGTTATGGCGTTAAAAATATCTGATTATATTGTTGTATCAAAACTCAGTGGGAACTCTGATTTCAAAATAATAGTTAAAGACATACTACCAAACATTGCATCATATATACTACTAGTCTTCGTCATACAATTAGCTAATGGATTATCAGCTACTGTAACACTCGAATTCCTCGGTATAAAAGCATCTGATTGGTCATTATTCGCCAGAGTAAATCAATGGCTACAAATGGGTGTTTTATGGGCTGGTGTTTGGTGGGCTTGGCTAATACCAGGAATTATTATAGTAGCGTTTATAGCATCACTCTACTTAATAGTCCTCTCTCTTGACGAAGTATTCAATCCAAGATTGAGAAAGGTGTAGATAAATGAGTGGAGAAATCCTACTTGTCGAAGACTATAAAGTCTACTATAAAACACTAAGTGGAATGGTAAAAGCCGTTGATGGAGTATCACTTAGAGTTGATTCAAAAACAATTGTAGGAATAATAGGAGAAAGCGGCAGTGGTAAATCAACTTTCGTCCAATCAATTATACTACCCAAATACCCAATGGTATATATTGGTGGAAAAGCCCTGTTCCTCGGGGAATACAATCTTCCAGAATTAACACCAAAAGAAAAAAGAAATCTACTATTGACAAAACTCGCCTATATTCCACAATACGCACTTGACTCACTACCTGCAATTAAAAAAATAAAAATGTTTTTAAAAGACATTGCCTCAGAGAAGAAAGTAGAATACGATGAATTAGTAGCGAAATTTAAAGAAAGACTTAGACAAGTCAACCTCCCCGAGAAAGTCCTCGATATGTATCCACTACAATTATCGGGTGGTATGAAGCAAAGAGTACTTATAGCTATATCAACACTCTTCAAACCCTCTCTTCTAATAGCAGATGAGCCAACCTCCGCTCTAGATGTTGTTACACAGAGACAAGTAGTAGAGTTGCTAAGAGATCTACGAGACGAGGGAACGGTTGATTCACTAATGATAATTACACATGATATAACACTGGTTAGACAAATAGCTGATAGAATAGTAACAATGTATGCTGGTAAACTAGTTGAAGAAGGCGAAGTAGAAGAAATAATACGTGAACCACTCCACCCATATACATCTCTACTGGTAAAATCAATTCCTCCAATAGGTTTAAACTACAAGCAAAACAAGTTGAGAGGACTTGGAGGAGCACCACCAAGCCTCTTAAATCCACCAAAAGGGTGTAGATTCCACCCTAGATGCCCCCATGCAATGGATAAGTGTAGAGTAGAAGAACCGCCAATAATACAAATAGGTAGATCACGTGTTTCATGCTGGTTATATGTAAAAGGGTGAAATAATGGAGACACTATTAGAATTACAAAATGTAACAAAGATATTTACTATTGGACTACTAGGTAAAACCAGTATTAAAGCAGTAGACAACGTATCTTTCGAAGTAGGTAGAGGTGAAATCCTCGGAATCCTAGGGGAATCAGGTAGTGGTAAATCAACAATAGCAAGACTAATACTAAAGATTATTCAGCCAACGAGTGGAAAAATATTATTTAATGGTAGAGACATCTGGGAGATCAATGATAGAGAATACTATAAACACATACAAGGAGTATTCCAAGACCCATATTCCAGTTTTAACCCTAGACGCCGAGTAATAGAGGTCTTTTATGACACTATAGTAAATACATTTAAAAAACAAGTAGCCGGCGATGAGGAATTAATTGAAATAGTTAAACCCGTATTTGAGAGAGTAGGGATAAATCCACGTGATGCTCTAGGAAAATATCCACATGAATTTAGTGGTGGACAACTGCAGAGATTATCTATTGCAAGAGCCCTACTAGTTAAACCCGAGTTGATAATAGCTGATGAACCAGTATCCATGGTTGATGCCTCGACGAGAATAGATATATTAAATATATTTATAGACCTCAAGGAAAACGATGGAGTCTCCTCGATTATCATAGGACACGATTTAGCATTAACTAGTTATGCCAGCGACAAAGTCGTAGTATTGTATAGAGGTCAAATAGTTGAACAAGGACCCGTAGACATATTACTAGACCCCATGCACCCCTATACAAAAATGCTCTCTGAGGCAGTTCCACGAATAGATAGAAAATGGCAGGAGAAATTCAAATATCAAATTATAGAGTCGAAGTCGACAAAAGGATGTGTATTTGCGTCTAGATGCCCCTTTAAAATGGAAATATGCGAGAAACAAGAACCAATATATGTTAAAATTGGTAAATCAATGGTAAAGTGCTGGCTTTATGCAGAGAAATAACTTTGTTTTACTACTCTCTATAATCTTTCTCATATATTCATTGATTTCCACCTTACAAGCAATAATCCCCATCTACGGGGAGAATACAGTGGAGCAATACAAAATCATTGAGTTAATTCCATCTAATAAAGCATTAACTTCAACTGCTACTCCAAGTAGATTATGGGATGAAAAAGAAATCGAATATGGATATATTGACGTCAACGCGTGGGGTTTAAACGGCTTTGAAAACAAATTCAATGGATACATAGACCTTAAAATAAACGAACAAGGTGTTCTAGAATTACACACACATTTATCACTCGATGAAATACCATTAAGGGAATGGAATGTAATCGCCTACCCAGAAGTAATATATGGTGTAAAACCATGGAGTAGTAGTTTAAATCGAAAAACGAGTTCTTATTTAAAACTACCACTAGAAATACATCTATTACCAAAAATACACACTGTATTAGATTATTCAATAGTAAACTATACAACGGGTTTAAACCTAGCATTCGACATATGGATTTTAAAATCCAGCGTTTTAAGGCAACCAGGCCCTGGAGATGTAGAATTAATGATTTGGCTATACCACGATCATGCGAGACCAGCTGGGAGAAAAATAGGTTCTCACGTAGTTGAAGTCTTAGTGAATGGAAAACCCGTAAACGTTAGATTCGACATATGGATTGCTGGAAGTATAGGTAGTGGGTGGACTTATATAGCCTACGTACTACAACCCCCTATTAGAAAAGGAGAAATCGTATTAAACCTCTCAGACTTCATAGTGGATTCCATGAAGAGATTAAATCTAAGTGAACACGAATACACATTGTACTCGATTGAATTAGGTTATGAAATATTTTACTCGAAACAAGTAGGTGTCGAAGCATATATATCTAAATACTGGCTGGTTATAGGCGACTACACTACAAGTCAACTAGTGGATTTATCTATATATTCAAAGAAACTTGTAGCATGGATAACACCATGGGGTGAGAAAACCAAACCAGAATCCTTCAATAAAAACTTTACACCTGGAATAGTACTAGCATACGATGTTGAATGCGGATTATGTAGTACTACTCTTAAAAACTGGTTGAATACATCAATCGAATTAATCGAGAAGTTTAGAGAAACACATGGAGTATTATACATAAACCTATTTCCAGAGAAATATCATCCATCATGGACGTGGAGAGGTAACCTAGATCAAATTATTCTACACGAAGAAATAATAGAAAGTCTACGTAGAGCGATTGGAAGAGGAGAAAACACTTTTCTAGGATTTAGCGAGTTAACCAAGTGCACTATGAATAATCAATGTATTGAAAACCTGGTTGAACTATACATGAAATTAAAACAAGAATTTCCACTAGCACGATTCTACTATTATGGAACAAGTAGTGAAGAACCAGAAACACTATTAAAACTAAAAAGAATTGCTGGTCTTGAATTAATAGGTATTGATATCTGGGTGTATGAATACAAAAATAACCGACTACTAATTCCAGAATACATTGTTAATAAACTACGTGTATTTACTACTAGTATACCCTGCGAGGAATTATTCATAGGAGAAATTGGCCTTAGATTAAATGATAGAGAAGCATATATTGAACCATGGAATCCACAGAGACAAATCGTATTCGATGAGAAAATAGATGAGAAATACTATGGCCAAATCCTAGAACAATTATTTACATTGAATTGTAAATCACTACATCTCGGTATATGGGCTTGGAATGATGGACCTTACGCTATAATGAAGGATCAGGGGGTGCAAGAAATCATTGAGTACTATATACTCGGATCTAAACTCTCCCAAACTACAAGTATTAGAGGGGAAAAAATAGACTGGTACTTCTACATTGCTCTAGCTACTATATTAATAAGTGTAATAACACTATTTCTACTTCTATATCGAAAAAAGACTATTCTATAGAACAATTAATTTCTCTCCACTTTGTATCATAGCAGTAATCACGGTTTAACTCAATTCTTCCTGCTAAGACTATATCTCTCGATGAACGACCGATTCTCACTTCATATGGTCCTTTTTCAATAATCCAGTACGCTCCATTAAATGAAGCCAGATAGGTTATGGGGATTTCAACCACTATATCGTCTACTTCACCTGGATTTAATAGTTTTGTTTTTGTAAATCCCTTGAGTTCTTGGTATGGTTTATTCAATCTAGTATTTAATGCTCTAAAGTATACTTGAACAACTTCTTTACCCGGGTATAAACCAGTATTTTTCACTTTGAGTTTTACGATTATTTTATCTTCTCCTAGTTGGATATCTAAGTCGCTGTATTCAAACCTGGTATAACTTAATCCAAAACCGAATTCGTATGCTGGTTTAACACTGAATGTATCGTAGTATCTATAACCCATATATATGTCTTCGAGGTAGACTATCTCAGATGGGTTTTCACCTGGTGTTTTAGGATATGTTCTCATCGCTGGATTTTCATAGAGGTTACTTGGCCATGTCAATGGGAGTTTTCCACTGGGTGAAACATCACCTGCTATAATGCTAGCAACAGCTCTCCCGCCTTCTTGACCTGGAAGCCATATAACTAGTATAGCATCTACTAGATCTCTCCAACTAACTATTTCAATAGGGCCTGGTACATTGAGTAAAACCACTACTTTCTTGTTATACTTGTGGAAAACACTAGATATGTTTTTAATGAGGTTTAATTCATCGTCTCTGAGATAGAAGTCTCCTTTAAATGGAAATCTATCAAATCCCTCAGTCGATATTCTAGATATTGTTATTATCGCTAGATCATTTCTCCTAGCTACTTCTTCTAGTTGTTCGTTTGTAAAGAAGTCTTCTTGAATATGCATTGTACGTAGGTATTCAAAAACCGTGTCTACATAATGAGTGGTTAATAATTCTATTAACCATGGATCAACGTTGATAAGAGCTTTCTCTCTTAGTTTTCTATAGAGCCATATGGACTCGCCGTATTCATACCATCTATGCACTGTGTTTCTATAGATATTTTCAATTTCACTATCTATTTGGAAACCCTTTTCTTTTAATCCATCAACAATGGAAATCGTGTATTTAGGATATGAATCCCCACTACCTAGTCCTCCTTTAACAGTCCAATATGAACCACGGCCAAACAAAGCTATTTTTGCTGGTGGTTTAACTGGGAGGGCATTATCGTTTTTTAATAACACTATTCCCTCTATAGCTGCTTTTAAAGCTGTTTCAGCGTGTTTTTCTAGATTAGTGGTATTAGGGGCTGTAAACCCCTTACTCTTCAAACTCTTCTCGACTAATTCTAATACTCGTAGAACTCTTTCATTGACGATGTCCTCGGTGATTTCACCTTTTTCAACTGCCTCTATAAGTTTCTCTATGATCTCGTCGTCTCCAGGCATGATTAAATCAACGCCTGCTTTTATTTGCTCTACGGGGTTATCTCCAGCATGCCAATCAGTCATTACTAGGCCGTTATAGCCCCATTCTTCTCTTAGAACTTTTGTAAGAAGCCACGGATTCTGTGTACAGTAAACACCATTTAGTTTATTATATGCAGCCATTACAGCCCATGGTTTAGATTTTTTAATTGCTATTTCAAAGGGTCTCAAGTATATTTCTCTCAATGCTCTCTCGGAGACAACAATGTTTACTTTGAGTCTATTTACTTCTTGTTCGTGAGCTACAAAGTGTTTTAGTGTAGCTCCAACTCCAGCTGATTGTACACCATTAACATATGCTGAAGCCATTTCACCAGCTAGAATAGGGTCTTCCGAGAAATACTCGAATATTCTTCCACCTATTGGTATTCTATGCATGTTTAACCCGGGAGCTAGTAAAACATCAACTCCATAATCCCTTACTTCTTCACCTATAGCTCTTCCAACTTCTTCAACGAGCATTGTATTCCAAGTAGATGCAAGCATTATCTCATTGGGAAACGCCGTAACGTAAAATTCGTTTTTTACTCCTAGCCTTAAGGGGTGGATTCGAAGTCCAGCTGGCCCATCAGCTAATACCACTCCAGGTATGCCTAGTCTCTCAATACTCCTTGTCTCACCAGCAGCACCAGTAATACTCCGCGAGAAACCCGCACCCACGATGAGAGATATTTTTTCACGTAGAGACATGGATCTAACTAAGTCTTTATATTTATTCAATCAACCCACCATTTCTTGAAAACATCCATAAAACTAAGATATTTTAAAGCCTTTAATACTCACCAAAACAGAATGGTATTCAATTATTGAAAAAAGCGATATATTAGAGTAGGGATAAATATACAATGTAAACTATTATTCTAGTCCTCGCGCTCTGAGCGCTTCTTCTACTTCTTTTAGTCTTGTTACAAGTAGTACTCCAAATGCTCTCAGTAGATACTTGGTGCTCGATGGCCCAGCCCTCCATCCACGTGCTTGTAGTGATTGAATAGTGTCTACTACTAGTTTATAGGAGTAGTCTAGGAATAAATAGGATAGTGTTAGCGTATTGAATCCTATTAGTCTCCGTAGATCTCTTGGTGTTGTAGTAGCAAAGAATAACAGTGTAGCAGTAAACGTTGTAAAACCATAGACTAGATTATAGAAGTATTCTTGTTTAAACGAGCCGAGTAGAAGGTTAATACTTGTTATTAATAGTGCTAGAAAAACCCATGTAGTAAACGTGGCGAGCAATATTCTCCTAACACCAATGTATAAGAGTATTAGTGTATCAACGAGGAGTAGGAGGGGTACGAGGTGTATAGATATAAATCGTGATGCAACAACAAGTACTACTAGTAGTAGTTTAAAGTATATTGCTCTATAATTGTGTAGTATGGTCCTCCTCGCCCTCGCTTGGAATACTTCTTCTAGCAATTCAACCACACATTAATGTCTTTGTTGGAACACCGTGTTCTTCCAGTATACTCAACGAGAGGTCTTTGAAATCGCCTTCAAAAGTAACCACGCCCCTCGATATCAAGACTACACGGCTGTCTCGGAAGACGTGGAGGTAGGCCATGTTAGCACTTGCAACAATCACTATTTTTCCCTTCTCCACTCCTCTAAATATCAATTTGGTAACAGCTTCTACTCCACTAGTGTCGAGGAAGTCGAATGGTTCGTCTAAAAGCCATACTGGTTGATCCAGCGCCAAGATAGAAGCGAGTGAAACACGCTTGGCTTCACCACCACTAAGAGTAAACGGGTTTCTATCCATTAAGTGTCTTGGTACGAGTAGCTCTACTATTTCTTTGTTTAATTCAACACCAGTAACTCTCCTAGTAAACTCTAATTCATCTCTAACACTTGCCTCTACAAATCCAGCATAGGGGTTTTGCCAGGTGTAGCCAACCAGTTTGACTACTTCGCGCCTCGTGAGACTGTGTATGTCGCGTCCATACACCAAGACACGGCCTTTAACGGGTTTTACTAATCCAGCAATAGTCTTCAACAGTGTAGACTTGCCGGAACCATTCCTCCCTATTACAAGGTGTAATCCTGGTTTAAACTCGAGGTTTATATCTCGGAGTATTGGTTCTCCAGCTACCGCTACTGTTACATCTTCTAGTTTTATCACTTTATACCCAGCCTCTTCAATAGGAATAACGCTAGTGAAACACCCAAGACACTAATACTAACCAGGCTACCAACCAACACGCCCACTATTGCTACCAGTATATCTGGTATACCACCATACAGGTATAATACGAAATACCCGACAACAAGAGATACAGCGAGCGCTTCAAGTATAGATGCAAGTATAAGTGCAGGTATACTCTTACTCCTCCTTCCAATAATCCAAGCTATTAAACCAGCCGCGAGGTTGGCGAAAGAGCCAAACGCTATGTCGACTACGCCGAAGGGAGATGCTAGATTAGCTATAGCACAGCCAATAGCCAGTCCAATCACAGCGGGGAAGCCGAAGTAGTCGAGAAATGGTAGTATTAATAGTGCATCGGCTACTCTAATTTGAAACTCTTGGAAGCTAATTGGTGCAAGCGCGTATACTAATCCAGCATATAATCCAGCAACTACAGCTGCTTTAACAGTGTCAATAACCCGGGTCTTCACGTAAAACACCTCTCTAGAGTCCACTATTACCTAGTTATTGTATATACAGGGTCTTAAAATAAATGAAGAAGAAAATGCGGCGGCCGGGATTTGAACCCGGGATCTCCGGCTTGGGGGGCCGGCGTCCTAGTCCAGGCTAGACGACCGCCGCTCCAATAAAATCTACTAGTGGGGACTGGGTTTTATACTTGTATACTAATCTAGTTCTCTTGGCTCTAATGCTTCTTCTACTTGGTTATTCAAATATGCTTCTATCGCCCTGGATAGCGGTATTAATTCTCCTGGTTTTACTGGTAGATAATATATTCTCACTCCTTGTTCTCTAAGTCTATAGTATGCACCCGGACCAATCCCCAAGACTACTACACTGGAAACCCTTCTAGGTGTAAACAACTCTATGAGTTTTACAATGTGTGAACCTCCTCTCCCATGTCCGTGAACATGGTTTGGTGAAGGGTTTTCCAGTATCTCTATGCGCCTGTATCCACTTCTACCTAATTCTACAATGGCATAGTATGGTGCTCTACCGAAATGATGGCTTACATAGTATTCTCCACGAACACTGATTACTGGAATAGCAATTACAGTTGTTTCACTAGACTCCATAGTGGTTGCCTCCTACTTTCCTCTTAGTTCTTCGAGTCTGCGATCAATTTCTTTTAATACAACTTCGGTAATGTATTTCTTTAACTCCTCGAGATATCTAATTTCGTCTTCTCTACTTGGTGGTTTAATCCAGCTCCAACACCATCCTCTTCCATATATCCATCCAGGCCTCTCCCAAGACGGTAGGTGCCTCCATGGTCCACGACCAGGCCAGTGCTTCCACCAGGGCATGTTTTACCACCAATTTGAAACATGTTTCAAAACCCCTTATAAACAATATTTATCTAGAGTGAAACATGTTTCAAATGGACAGGGTCTAACTCTGCTGGAGTAAATCCTCTCTCCTAGAAGGAGTTATTTTAAGTGGTTTTCTCTCTACTAGTGCTTTTGCTATTTTAACTCTGGCTTGCTCTAGTATACGCCAAAATGTTGTTTTAGACAATCCCATTTTAACAGCTGCTTCATCTGTGGTTAATCCATCATAGTGGACTAGTTTAAATGCTTCTAGTTCGTAATCATATATTTCTACGTAGTCTGCAATCACCGGGCTGGTTGTTTTTACTGGGATATAGAATAGCTCTTCTACCATTTTCAACTCGGCGCCTTCCATACAGCTCAGTCTTCTACGCCACTGCCGCATACAACGTCTAGGCGTAAACACCACCTTGATATACATTGTTGTTTAATCAACTAATATCTACTATGCCACTGTGTATGGCATTGAACTCGGAGACTGCGAGGAGAGCAGGGGGATAGAAAGCTGTTTTGTCCTGAGACTAGTTAAAACAATAAAGTGTATTACACTCTATTGAATTCTGCTAGGCTGGTACGTAGATTTTAACTCTTCTTCCACCACTATATAGCTTCATAAATCCTTGTTTAACTGCTTCATTCAATACTTTCTTGGCGTCGCTTATAGTGATGTTATATGTTGTTGCAAGCATGTATGGAGTAATGTATTTAACATTTCCTTTTTCTACTTCTGCTTTGAGCTTGGTGAGTACTTCTCCAAGGTCGTTTAGACTCCTCATTGAAACCTCTTCTGGAACACTTAGTTTCTCTCTTGTTTTCTTTTGTTTCTGTGTAGACATATCTAAGCACCCCTGTGAAACCACGATGTCTTCTCTTACTATGTATTCAATCACGGGTTTTAAATATACTACCTAGTGAGATTTCTAATGTACAGCTTGTATGCTAGTAGCAATCCAAATATACACCATACTACTAGTCCACCTAGATTAAACAATAAGTCTACTTGCTGGATATATCCAAAACTATACCTGTAGATATTAACAGCCATTGAGACAGGCGAGTAGTATGCTAGTGGAGCGGCTGGGCCCAGCCTCACAGCTATTGCCTTTTCTGGATAGAACACGTTTGATACGAAGAAGAATAAGAAGTATACTAGTGATCTAATCAGCAGCCTGTAAATTAAAATCCCGTGTAAGCGTTGAAACAGTAATAGAAATACTAGACATCGTGGTTGCAAGTAGTAGCGAGGTAGCTAGAATCAACAACCACTTATCCAGCGTGGGCAGACCCATTATTAAAACAGCTAGTATTATAAACCCGAACTGGTATACAAAACCCCTCAATACCCCGCCAAGTATTCTCCCAGCAACAAGTGCTCCTCGTGTAATAGGTAGAGATACAAGGTAGTGTGTAACCTCTCTCCTTAACTCTACACCTACTTCTCTCCCAATAGTAAAAGACGAGATGAAAATCGAGAGGCAGAGTATACCTGGAGTAATAAACTTGATGTAGTCTGGTATCAACACAGGGTTTACTATACCCCTAAAAATCAATCCAAATATAACCAAGTCAGCAATATTCATTGCTACTTGACCAGCCAGCCAGTAGATATTCATAAAAAACCTCTTTAAATCCCTCTGAGAAACAATAAATGACTGTAAAACGAATTCTCTAAGGCCCACCATTACCTCCACCCGCCAGCTTCAAGCTTCTTTTCATAGTATTCAATAGCAAGTATAAGCAAGCCCATAGAGAAGCCTATTAAATACACTAATGAAGCCCATAATCCATGCTGTACTACAAGGTAGTATTCGGGAAACAATAGTATTCTAAGGAAGTCAGCCATGTGCGAGATGGGATTTGCTAGTGCAGCAATATAGTATGGTGCTATACCAGTAGCCATTATTACTGGTAGCGGGTAGAAAACCGTGCTAAGCCTCACTAGTAGCGCGTCAATAGCTCCTACTATTATATCAGTGAGGTCTGTTGATTTCACAGTGAAAACAATCATTATAACAAATGATACAACACCCATTGAGAAAACAAGCGCAGAGACTAGCGATACCAGTATAGCTAGTATATCGCGGACGCCGAGCACCATGTATACTATTATCATCATTGGAAACGTAAATATAATAGTTGAAATACTACTACCAATAACCCTGCCAACTGCGAGTATGTTTCTTTTAACTGGTAGTGCGAGGTGGTATTCAACTATTCCATCATCGAATTCATCTGCTATCATATAGCCTCTCGCAATACTCGCAGAGTATAGGAGTGTAGTGTATACTCCGAGAATGTAGAAGTGGTAGTAGTCTACTCCACCAGTATACTGGGTTACACTGTGAGAGACAATATATGATATTGCACGTGCAAAAACCAGTATTTGAACAGTGAACCAAGCCCACCTCATAGCAATAAATACTTTTTGATTCTTCAGCTTTATTAAGTCCCATGAAGCAATAACGAGTAGTGTTCTAAGCATTGACACCCTATTCTTCACCTCGTAGTTTAGCACCAGTAATATATGTGAATACATCGTCTAGTGTTGGCTCTTTAACCATAATCTTCTTTATTCGAACACCTCTCTTTTTAAACAAGTCGACAATATCTACTACTTTCTCTTCGCCTTTTTCCACATATATAGTAATCCTATTGCTTTCGTGTTTTACTTTACCGTAGACCTCTAGTTCTCTCAACAACTCGCCTGGTAGACTCGACGCTTCGTATTGCACTTCTATTACGTCTCCACTGGGAATAGAGTCTTTTAACTCGCTTATCGTTCCCAGCGCCCTCAACCTACCCTTGTATATAATACCAATCCTCTCGCAAACCCTTTCAGCTTCAAACATGTCGTTTGTTGCTAGTATAACAGTTGTTCCCTCATCGCGTAGTTTCTTGATTACATCCCATAATGCATGTTTAGATAAGACATCTACTTGTGCTGTTGGCTCGTCGAGTATTGCAACTCTTGGTTTTTGAATTAATACTTTTGCTAGTTCAACTTTTTTCCTTGTTCCACCACTCAACTGGTAGAACTGTTTGTTTCTGTGCTCCCATAATCCAAGCAACTCCATTACTTCTCTTACAACTCTCTTTGCCTCTTCCCCAGAGTAGCCCACTACTCTAGCATGCCACTTCAATAGGTCTATTGGCTTATCAATCCACATGGCCTTCGGGTCTTGGAACGCTATACCAACTAGTTTTCTAACCTCGTAGTCTTCACGTGTAACACTGTGTCCAAATACATAGATGTCTCCACCACTCGGTTTGTAAACAGTAGCTATTGTGAGAAGTGTTGTTGTCTTGCCCGAGCCATTGGGGCCTAGTAGCCCGAATATTTCTCCCTCGTATATATCGAGTGTTAAATTATCAACTGCTATGAAGCTACCGAATTTCTTAGTGAAATTCTTTATTTCAACTGCTTTATTCTTCATAAAATCAATCCTTTACTCTATACTTCTATAGAGAAAATACATTGTTTTAATTTATTTATATCTCTCTGGATATCTATGAGGAAGTTAGAGATACATTTACTTGTGATGTTTAAATATCCCACCCCCCTATAAAGTAAACTTTGGCTGAGAACTTGATTGAATACGCTGAGCTAGTTGTGCTTATTGGTGCACCACTATACATAGTTGCTATTATTCTATATTCATATAGGTTGCTTATGGGCCCAACAATCCCCGACATGGTTCTCGCCGCTGACTCGTTATCGTATGATCTAGCGGTGTTTTTAATGGCTCTTGCAATATACCATAGAACACCGTTTCTCATAGCTCCACCTATAATGCTTGCTTTATGGGTCTATCTACTCGACGTCTATGTATCTAAATACTTGGTTACACGCGAGGTGGGAGTATGATCGAGGCCGTGTTATTCTGGGTTGGAAGTGCGTTATTTATTATTGGTGGAGTATTTGACTTGATTGCTGCTATTGGACTAGTTAGATTTCCAAACTTCTATGTTAGACTACACGCTGCAACTATTGGTGCTATATATGGTGCTGTACTACCACTAATTGGTATTTCACTAATGGCCCTGGGGCTACCAGAACTACCAGGTAGATTCGCTATTGCAGGAGCGTCTTTTGTAACAGCTATTCTATTATTGATTGTTGCTCCCATTGGAAGCCATGTACTAGCATATGCAGCACATAAATCAAAAACAGTTGAGTGGAACCCCATTGTAGACCACCTAGTAGAGGATGAGACACAATGATACTACCCATAATACTATTAATTACCGCTTCACTATTAAGCCTGGTTTTCGTCTACATGGCTATTACAGAAAAAGACTTGTTGAAAGCAATTGTATTCTCAGCTGGTCAGAGTATATCTTACGCCATACTATTACAAACAATGTCTACACCAGATATTGTAATGACATATGTAACAGTATCGGTTGGATTATACTCTGCACTAGTACTATTTGTTATTAGCAAGACAGAGAGGTTTGAGGGTGGTTGATAGTGAATACTAGAATCCTAGTATTAATTCTACTAGTTGTATTCGCCCTTAGTGTATCAATAGTGGCTTCACTAGTACTAGATATACCTATTCCACAGAGTTTAAAAGAACTAGCAGTATACTATGTTACCAATACCATTAGAGACACTGGTAGCCCAGAAGCAGTTGCAGCAATAGTCTGGGATTATAGAGGACTAGATACAATATATGAAACACTAGTATTATACCTGGCAATAGTTGGTGGACTAGCAATATTTAGAATAAGCGTGAAAAACATTACGAAAACCCCTATGGGACTAACACTCTTCTCAAAGACCTCTACCAAAATAATCTCGTTGCTAATAGCCACTATATCAACAGCTATTACATTCCACGGTCATTTAACACCTGGTGGTGGATTCCCGGGTGGTTCAGCACTAGCTGTAGCTGCTATGTTGATAATACCCGTGTTTTCAATGTATGCACTATTAGAAAAGGGTATTACTAGTACAAAACTAGTTGCTCTAAGAGGATTTGCACTGACAGCCATTGGATTAGTAGCACTACTCCCCGTAGTAAAAGGACTAGAAATTGTAACAAACCAGAAATTCTATCCTGCACAAGTACTCGGCATACCGATAAGTGGTAGTATATCGCTATACAATATATTCGAGTCTATTGCAGTAGCATCTGGTTTTATTGCTGTAGCCCTCTATTTATCTATACCCGAAGAACTCTACAAAACAGGTGAGACCAGTGCTTGAAGAAGTATCCTATACTCTAATAGTAATAATACTTGCATTAAACTCGTTGATAGCAATATATGGAATAGTGTATAGAAGAAGCCTGGTTAAAAAACTAATTTCACTTACAATACTCTCAGACACTATATTTGTAGCTGTAATTCTCGCAGGCTTCTACTTTACACACCCCCTTATACCACCAGTATACGAAGATCTAAGCGGGGGAAATGTAGACTACATGATTAAACACGCCTCAGACCCGCTTCCACAAGCACTAGTATTAACCGGTATAGTAATCGGTCTAGCAATAAATGCACTCATAGCTTTCGGTATTATTCAAGCTTATAGATTGACTGGTACTACTGATGCAAAGAAAATAATTGAAATACTAAGTGGGAGTGGGGTGGAAGAGTAATGTTGAAATACCTAGTTGTATGGTTACTAGTGTTTATAGTCTACATTATTTTTACTGGTTCAATATCGCCATTAACACTAATTACTGGTCTACTAGTATCAATAATACTCAGTATTATAACTGCAAAATATCTTGTAGAAGACGAGGAGAAATTAAAACAACCCATTAGATTCCTATACCTAGTATACTACTTCATAAAGTACATTACAATAATAGAGTTTAGAGCACACATGGATGTTGTTAAAAGAATATTTACTATGGATATAAATCCAGGCATAGTGAGAGTACCGGTTGCTTCTGTTTCAAGGTATGCTAGACTACTCGTAATGAGCTCTATTACCAATACACCTGGAACAATAGTAGTAGACGAGAAAAACGACTACTTCTACGTCAACTGGATCAATGTAACCACTACAGATCCATTAAAAGCAAGAGAGAGTATAAGCTTGGAATTCGAGCGCTTTGCAAGTAGAATATTTGATTGAGGTGGGGAGTTTATGATCGAAGTATTAATTGGTTTAATACCCTTTATCCCTGCATTTACAGCTTTTCTAACACCACTAGTATATCTATCATCTAGAAATAGATATATTGTAATGGCTACGGGGATAACAGGGCTATTTATAACCACTATACTCTCACTACTAGTTACAATAGAAGCATATAGACTAGAATCTCCACTTGTATTTAAAGCAGCTGGTTGGCCTGCACCCATAGGTATAACGTATATTGTAGACCGTTTCAGTGCATTGCTCGGACTAGTTACATCATTCATACTTCTCATGATTATGACTTATAGTGTGAGCTATATTGTTGATGATGGCTACCCATGGTATACAATACTACTACTCGGAAATGCCTGTGGACTACTAGGCGTTATATACACGGGTGATTTATTCAATTTATTCGTAATGCTAGAAGTAACAAGTGTATCTAGTTATGGACTTGTAATGTATTATAGACATAGAGGAGACTCTATTGTATCAGGATTAAAATACGCGTTTATAGGCTCGCTTGGTACAGCACTATACCTGCTCTCAATGGGCCTTGTATACAGTTATTATGGAACACTAAACATAGTAGACTTTTCACTGAGAATACCTATTGTAACAAGCGAGGTAAACTACATAGTCTTCGGGTTAATACTGGGTATTTCACTCTGGACTTTTAGTATAAAGAGCGGTGTATTCCCCAATCACTTCTGGCTACCAGACGCACACCCAGCTGCACCAACACCTATATCTGCACTATTAAGTGGTCTCGTAGTAAATACTGGTATTGTAGGACTCTATAAATTCCTCTATATTGCTACTTGGAGTGCTATGAGCGACCCATTATACAGTGTTAGAGAAACTATTTCACTAATAGCTATCGTTATGGGTGGATTATCGGCGCTAGTTGGTGGTTTACTAATGATGATCCAGGCAGATGTAAAGAGGTTGATTGCATATTCTACTGTTATGAATCTCGGCTATTTGTTTATGGGTATAGCGTGTATTAGTGAACTAGGACTACTAGCCTCTACATACTATATCATAATGCACTCACTAGCTAAAGCAACACTCTTCTTGAGTACTGGTGTATTTATAAAAATAGCTGGTAGTAGAAATATAAACGAGCTCTCAGGCCTGGGAACAAGGTATTTATTACCAGGACTAGCTTTTACAGTGTCAACACTGACACTCGCTGGTATTCCACCACTACCTGGATTTCTAGCGAAACTATTATTATACAATGCACTCTTCGAGTACAATCCATTAGCCGCTATACTAGTGATTATTGCAAGTGCTATTGGACTACTATCATATATGAGACTGTTCTACATCGTGGTATTAGGTACGCCAATAACAGGAAAGAAGAAAATAGATTTCAAAGCAGCCAAGATTACACTAGCTGTATTAACACTCGTTATAGTAGCACTAGGTATTCTATTCCTACTAGGACCAGAAAACCTAGAAGTAGTATTTGGCTCTTGTGCATCTCAAACAATAAATATCGAAGAATACATTATTAGCGTTACAAATAAACTTTACTCAACGTAGACTTTTTTATTCAATACATATTTCAATTAAATCCCCGTCTCTAACTCCAAGAACATCTCTTAATTTAACACTAGCTATTACCTCTACTACTCTACAATCATGTCTAGATGCAAGAGGCCTTAATACGACTACTCTCACTCCACGAATCCAACCCTTATACGCTATTGCACTACAAAGACCTGGTTCTGGTGGATTAATAATTAATGGCTCTATCCCCCCTAACACCTCGTTGAAGCACTTGTCTAGAACAATATTTAGTGTTCCAGGATATGGTTTGCCATCAATTAAACCCTCGAATAAACCACTATATTTCTCAACGAAATACCATGCTCTACCTATTCCAGACACCACTCTTCCCTGTATGCAGAGTGTCAATTCTACAATACACCCTTCCACTATTGTAATCAAGAGGAAAAAGAATTGAGTGAATTAAAAAATAATTGTTGTCGTTGAAGGGTTTTACTTTAACTCAACTATTTTTTCGAGAACTGGTATTACATAGTCTAGTTTTAGTTTTTGTAGTGTTTCTTTTCTCGGTATTCCACGCTCGTCCCATCCCCTCATTTCATAGTACATATCTAGCATTTTATTGTATTTGTCGAAGTCTAGTTTCATACCTGTATATGGACCCTTGGTTAATGGGTGTTTAAACCACCTTATTGGTGCATAGTCCATTTCACGGCTCCAGTCTCCGTGTTCTCTTATCCAGTATGCTCTGATCAACGAGTATATTCTATTGGCTACTACTCTAATATCTTCTAGTGTCCAGGTTACACCAGTAGCCGCTGTCAATAACTTGGGGTAGTATTCTAGGTCTAGTGCTACTTCTACCCATGGTAGTCTACAAGTCGTCAGCGACTCGAACATTCCACCCCTCATGTCTTGTAGGAATACTAGTCTCTCGACTTTTTCTCTCGTGTATCCAAACCTGTCAGTTCTAACCTCGAATGCTATAATCCACGCGTCTTTGTGGTGTGCGCCAATTGGAGAAGTACCATATGCCAGTGCCATTGCTGGTGCAGCGTGGCAGTCGTATGCAGATACTTCTAATCCCTTGACGTGTACTGCGAATTCCCGTGCTTCTCTACCGAGGCTACGGGACATTCTCATTACTCCCTCTGCTAGGAATGCACCGAGGCCCCTCCTATGGGATATATCTATTACCAGCCTCTTGATCTCTCTGTAATCGCCCCATTCTAGTTTCTCCTCGACTAGTTTTCTCTCACTCGCCTCCATGTAGAATCCAAGCGAGTTACCCAGGCTTATAGTGTCTAATCCCATTTTATCTGCTAGTTTGTTTATTTCTCCCACACGTCTCAAATCACTTAGGAGAATATTGCTTCCAAGCATTGCCACGTTTTCATAGTCTAACTCGCTCTCTTCGCTTGAGTCGTCTAGTATTACGTTTCCACACTGCATATTGCAGAATGGACAGCCCCTCCTAGCTATTTTGATCTTTTCCATTAAGTCTCCACTAATAGACTCGTACTCCTCCCAAACACCCTCTCTAAAGTTCCTTGTTGGCAAGACACTGTTTTGCTGGCTCCAGACAATAGTGGCCATTGTACCCTGTCTAATCCAAAAGTCGTAGTTGTCGCTCTTCATGATTTTTTCATATGCTTCCTCAGCAATCTTCCTGAATTCTTCTTTGTTGGCTATTGGCGGCTCTTTAGAGCCCTTTACAACAATGGCTTTGAGTTTCTTACTACCCATTACAGCGCCGACGCCTGGTCTACCACCACTCCTACCCTTCTGTGATATTATAGTTGCATAGCGTACGAGGTTTTCACCAGCCGGGCCAATCAATAGTATTCCAACATTTCTACCGTGTTCCCTGATCAACTTGTCTTCAGCTGTAAACGTGTCTAGACCCCACAAGTCCTCGGCGTCTCTGAATTCTACTTTTTCGTTTTCAATATACAGGTATACAGGCTTCCGCGAAGCACCCGTTACCACGATTGCATCATACCCGCTTCTCTTCAAGTGGAAGCTAGCCATTGAACCCAGGTTTCCATCTCCATATCCAAGTGTCAATGGGCTCTTAGTTGCAACCTGGATTTTACCACTACTTGGAGCTGGTAGCGAGGATAAGGGGCCGTTAGCTATAACCAAGTGGTTGTATGGTGAAAACGGGTCTACTCCTATTGGGTTTAAATCCCATAGTAGCCTTATTGCGAGGCCTCTACCACCAAGGTATTCGAGGTATACTGATGGATCCAGTGTTATCTCTTTGACTTGTTTACTAGTGAGGTTAACGTATAGTACTTTACCCCACCATCCATTCAAACCAATACACCCATATACAATATATACACGCCGGAAAGAATATATACCTTAAGAGAATAGAAGACACTACGAGAGACTTCACTGAGCTAGTTGTGTTTTAATACCCGTCAATATAGTATTAATTTAAAAACCCTGGTAATCCATAAGTATTTTTAGTCAGGGCCCGTAGCTCAGCTTGGTGGAGCGCCCGGCTGATAACCGGGAGGTCCGGGGTTCAAATCCCCGCGGGCCCACTCCTCACAAACCACATTAGTGTTGGAAACTCCTCTAGGTATATACTACTTTACTCTCTTCTTGATTATTTCATGGATTTTTACTACTGGTATAGCTAGGTTTTCGCCATGGTCGTAGAAGATGTCGCCTCCAATAAATACAATGTCTGGTTGCTGGGCTCTCATAACCAGTTTCTCCATGTTTGCTGTTTTCACTAGTGGTAGTGTCTTTAATGGGTTTTTCATGTCGTGGATTATGAGGTCTGAGGCACTGTTTTTCTCTATGTATCCACTATCTACTCCTGTCAACCTATAGGTATTAGTTAGCAACTCGATTGCTTTGTGTGCATCGCCTATTGTCATAAATGCTTCTTCTATTGCGGTTGTTGTATTGCCGTACTGCCTTGTATCTAGTATTCTACACTCACTAGTTATCGTCTTCGGCTTACAGATTACCGTGTTGTATTCTCCTATTACACGGTCTTCAAAGTATACTTTTCCATTATCTACTTCTAGTAGTAGTAGAAACGGGTTTCTAGAGACAGTACCTCTATCGACAATTAAAGCTATTCTCATCATGTTTTCACGTGCAACATCAGCTACTACTTCTGGCTTGCTTGTAATTGCAACTGGTAATGTTACACCATTAATATAGGAGTTTACTAGTCCAACATTAGCTAGTTTTCTCAGTTCTTCACGTGTAAATATACTTAAATCAATATTGTCTAATCCACGTAGAACATATTCTACAATGTCTACTACTACACTGTATCCATGAGTTACCAGCGCGTCGCCCTCAAAGTCATACATTAACTCTACCAGCTCGTATTCTGGCGGCGGGTCTCCCTCACCAGCGTCTTCTATTCTAGACCCATTGATGAATACATATCCATACTTGAATCCACTACTACTCAAAAACCACGTGTTTTTAAGCAGTGTTTTCGTCGCCATACCAGATGCCAATTTCAACACCTTTTCTCCTAGAAACCAATATAGTGTTTAATACGAGTGGTTTATTAATCCTCATATCAACCTGGATCATCACTTACATCAGGCTATCCGCTGTTAATCATCGGCTGTAGAACGCCGGGTCGAACGTGTCAACAATCATCATTATTCAGGCCGCCCATCGACTCCATCCCCGGCTATTTATAACTATTAGAATCAAGGAGTAATAAAATACAGTATGGTGGTGTACAAGTGAAGAAGATAATAGCGTTAATGACCGACTACGGATATAAAGACCCATATGTCGGTGTTTTGAAAGGAGTTATTAAATCAATAAACCCCGACGCTGAAATAATTGATTTAACACACGGTGTAGAGAGACACAATATACTAGAAGCAACAGTAATGCTGGCTGTTTCAGCAAGGTATTTCCCCAGAAATACAATATTCGTTGTAGTAGTAGACCCTGGTGTCGGCGGGGAGAGGAAGTCAATTGTTATAGAGACAAACAACTACATCCTCGTAGGCCCAGATAATGGATGTCTCTCACTACTAGCAGAAATAGATGGTATTAAAAGAGTATTTGACGTGTCGAATTCAAGGTATAGACTGCCAGTAGTATCGTCAACATTTCACGGTAGAGATATTTTTGCACCAGTAGCAGCATGGATTAGTCGTGGAATACCACTAGAAGAAATAGGAGTGGAATTAAAACCAGACGAGATAGTGAGAATGAAAATTGAAAAACCAAGAGTAGACTTGGAAAACAGGGTTGTCGAGGCCTCAATACTATACATTGATGTATATGGAAACATAATGACAAATATTGACGAGTCACTACTACAACAAGTAAAACCAGCACTGTGGAGTAGTATACAAATCTCAAATTATAGCAGAGTATACGAGTGTAAATACGTACCTAGTTTTAGCTGGGTTAGAGAAGGAGAGCTAGCATGCTATATTAATTCATGGGGCTACTTCGAGATAGCTGTGTTTAAAGGAGATGCGAGTAGACTACTAGGTGTTAGACAAGGAGAGAGATTGAAGTTAAAGTTCTCCTAGTTTAGACTCAATATCCGAGAATGTATTCAACTACTACTAGGACACCAATAAACACCATTACCAATCCAGCATATTTCTTGATTTTCAACCAGTCTACTCTACCCTCAATATACTTGGCGACAAGTAGTCCAGATATATTGGCTACTCCATACCCCAACACACCGCCAATCAACACTATTAATGGATTATCGTAGAGCATAGAGAGAGTGAAAACAGTTATCTGGGTTTTATCACCCATTTCCATGAGGAAAACAGTGAGGAATGCAGCTAGTACACCATGTAAACTCGTTTTTTCTTCTTCCTCCTCTTTACCCATTATCATCCAGAATCCAACTCCAATAAACAGTATTCCAGCCAGGATCTTCAATATAGACAAGTCTACCATACTCCTAGCAATAAAGCCGACGACGACAGCAATAATATTTGCAAGTGTAAAACCAAGAATAGACGCGCCGACTACTTGTATAAATCTACCTGTTTGAAGAGCAAGTATAATTGTAGATATCATTGTTTTATCTCCAATTTCAGCTGTAAATACTAGTCCTATTGACAACAACAACGTTGTTATTGAGTCCACTATATTTCACTCTCACTCTTAATCAATCCGCTCTTTGTAATCCAAGTCAAGGTTTATTAATTAAACCATACAGGTGGAATCAACTCTCCCAGTAGGGTACTTGAAATAATGCATTTTGTATTTATATAGCTAGTACGAATTTCTAATTCAACATAGATGAGTATAATGTGTTTACAACTGAAAGCCTCGCCTTTTAAGGCGGGGATGGATAGAAAAGCTTATAAGGTGTGTATCCTATAATGTGTTTTGGGGAGTGCCTCGGTGGGCGAACCTCTAGCGTGGAGTAGCCTTAGAAGCACTAGACATGCTAGGTATTGGTGTGGCTACCACTTTGTGTGGATTCCCAAGTACCGTAAAGATGTTCTTGTGGGGGAGGTTGCTGAGTACACTAGAGAGGTCTTGAAGGAAATACTCAGAGAGTTGGGGTGTGAACCATTAGCTATAGAGGTTATGCCCGACCATGTCCACGTGTTTGCATTATGCCCTCCGAGGCACTCTCCAGCCTATATCGTGAACTACCTGAAGGGTAAGAGCGCTAGGAGGATACTGCAGAGGTTTCCAGGGCTTAGAGCCAAAGCGTCTAGAGGGAAGCTTTGGAGCAGAAGCTACTTCGTGGCAACGGTTGGGAATGTAACGGCCGACGTAGTCAAGAGGTATGTTGAGGAGCAGTGGGCGAGAGAGAGATGAAGAGAACAGTAACGCTGAGACTGCTTCCAGATAAAGATGCTGAAGCGAAGCTGAGGGCTCTCTGTAGCTTGTCGTCGAAGCTCTGGAACGAGCTGAGCTATGCTAGGAGGAGGATGTTCTTCGAGACCAAGAGTGTTGATTTGAAGGGAACATACAAGGAGTTCTACGAGAAGTACAAGACGTTGATTGGCTCAGCGACAGCACAGCAAGTCCTGAACAAAAACGATGAGGCTTGGAGAAGCTTCTTCTCGCTGTTGAAAGCAAAGAAAGAGGGGAGACTACCGCCATTCATGAAAAGGGTTAATCCGCCGAGCTACAGGAAGAGAGGAGGTAGAAGAGTGCTGTGGACAGTTTTAAGAAACGACCAGTACAAGATTGATGGAGATTATATAGTTATCAAGGGTTTGGGAGCCATCGGTTCTTTGAAGGTAAGGTTCTCTGGTAGAATACACATTATTGGTATGCAGGGAAGGGCGGAAATACATTATGACTCTGATGAGGAGAAGTGGTACATACACATATCGTTTGACGTCGAGGAGAAGATGGTTGGGGGCAGGAGGGTTAGAGTTCCCATGAAACCTCTTGGCGATAAAGTTGCTGGAGTAGACATAGGCATCAACAATCTGTTGGCCATCTACGTGGACGATGGCTCCGCCATGCTTGTGCGTGGGAGACCCCTTAAATCAATGAGCTTCTACTGGAGAAACAGGATAGCTAGGTATCAGAGCACTTTGAATAGATATGGATTGAATACATCTAAGAGGCTCAGGAGGATGTACAAGAAGTGGAGAAAGCAGGTGAAGAGCTGCATAGACTGGGCTGTTAGGAACGCTATAGAGTGGTTGCACTATAAAGGTGTTGGAAGAATAATCGTAGGCTACCCCAAATATATTGCACAAGAACCTAACAAGAACTCTAAGGCTAACTTCGAAGTTGTCCATGCATGGAGCTATGGCTATCTACTGAGGAGATTAAAGGAAGTTGCTGAAGAGTACGGAATTGAAGTAGAATACGTTGATGAAAGAGATACGTCGAGGACATGCCCAATATGTAGAACACACATAGGTCACAAGAGAATAGTCAGGGGATTGCTGAAGTGCTACAAACACAACAAAGTGTTCAACGCAGATTTAGTGGGAGCATTCAACATACTCTCGAAGACAAAATCCATAGCCCCGAGCCCCGCCCTAAGCGGGGTAGGGGTAACGCGCCTGAGACCAGGCGCGGGGCTGAACCCAGCTTTCGCTGGGAATGTAGCCCCAAACCTCTCCGCTCCAAAGGGAACCCTCGCCCTTCAGGGCGGGGAGGAGGTCAGGTGGCTGATCCGGTACCTCGTGAAGAACGGAGTCTCACAACTCGGTGGACGCATTGAAGAAGACTAGGTCTATTTATGCTTTATTGATTATTCTACTCGCATCTATGTTTCTAGCTGGCTTCTATACCGGGTTAAATTATTCTAGCGTTACTTCAAGCCAGTATACTGTGAGGGTTGCTACGACTACATCTCTATACCAAATTGGACTACTCGAGGAATTATTCAGCGACTTCAACAATATTACTGGTTTAAACATTAAATTCGACGTATTGGTTAGAGGTTCTGGTGAAACACTAAGACTACTAGCCGACGGCTCTGCTTGTATTGGCTTTACCCATGCCCCCACACTAGAGTTGCAGTATATTGAGAAGGGGTTAATTGAGAAACTAGCGTTTTTTGCATACAACGAGTTCGTTATTGTAGGCCCTGCTAACGACCCGGCAAATATTAGCAGTGCTGAAAATGTCTTTGAGGCATTTAAGAGGATATATATTGCAGGCGAGCAGGGGCTGGCAGTATTTGTAAGTAGAGGAGACTACTCTGGAACACACATCAGGGAAATACAATTATGGAATACTACTGGTTTAAACCCAGAGGGTAGAAAATGGTATTTGAAAACAGGGCAGGGTATGATACAAGCACTAATAATAGCCGAGAACCTTGGAAACGCATATACACTAACTGATATTGCAACATACTCTAAATTAAAGAGTGAGGGGAAGCTGGTTAACCTAGTAGTGTTGAAGACCGATCCAGTAAACCTCGTCAATGTATACTCAATGTACCTGTCTAAAACACCGTCTTGCGATAATCCATATACATGGTATATAGCATACAAGTTTAGAGACTACCTGATTAGCAGGGGCCAGGAGCTAATAGCATCGAGATTTAATGGTTTATTAAACCCTGTTCGTGGACGCGAGGAATTAGTTGGAGAAATATGGAAAGCTTTAACAAAACTATAAATCTTAATTTAATTGAGAGGACGCGATATGACGGAGTCTATTTATACAGTGACAATTAGAAGCATTTATATCTCGTCAATAGCAGCACTAATAGCATTTATGTCCTCGATAGCACTGAGCACTATTATATCGAGGCTTTCAAGAAAATACGTTGAAATAGTATCTAGCGTCTTCGAGGCACTTGTAGGAGTACCAACAACTGTTATTGGTCTACTAGTATACATGTTGCTCTTTCCCAAGGGCCCACTAGGCGCATTAAAACTCATTTATACACCATACGCTATTATAATAGGTGAGTTTCTAGTAGCATTCCCCATGGCGTATACATATATGTTTAGACACTACTATACTCTAAGAGAAAAAATTAGAGAGCTAGTGTTATCACTGGGTTGCACGGAGAAACCAGTATTTAAACTCCTCTTAAGAGAACTAACACCCATCCTACTATCAGCATACCTGGTCTCTTTCTCAAGAGCTATGGGAGAACTAGGTGTTGCATTAATAGTTGGTGGTGGTATTGAAGGCTATACCAATGTATTAACAACAGCTATTGCTATCCAGACATCTCTTGGAAACTATGAGTACGCTATTCAACTCGGATTAATCCTCGTATCTATAACTGTATCACTAGTTGTAGTCTTGAAACTATTGGGTGAACGAGTATTATGGAGATTAGACTAGAAGACGTGTGGTTTACATATGATAGAAAATCCTACGTCTTGAAAAACATTAACTTGGAGTTTACAAATCCAGGATTATACATATTAATAGGTCCCAACGGCTCTGGTAAAACAACACTATTGAAAATACTTTCATTCATACTCAAACCATCAAAGGGTAGAATACTCGTAGATGGAGTCGACTATTGGAGTATAAATGATGAGAGTAGACGAGTAGAGTTAAAGAAGAGGATAGCGTATGTCCACGATAAACCAATACTTCTCAGGGGCTCTGTGGAATACAATTTAAAACTCGGATTGAAACTAAGAGGAGATACAAGAGTAGACAGTTCACTAGTAGAATACTATATTGATAGATACATGCTTAGAGAAATACTGGGTAAACCAGCCGGCAAGCTAAGTGCTGGACAGGCAAAGACAATAAGTATTCTAAGAGCACTAATCTTAAACCCTGAAATACTAGCACTAGACGAACCATTTACTTTCCTAGACGCTAGTAGAACAAGCCTGTTAATACAAGACCTAGCAAGAATAGCGAGTAATGGAAGTATTGTTATAATAGCAACACACTACATACACAGAGAATTAAAAATACACGTCAAGCAAATAATCGAGTTAATCAATGGAGAAGCCGCCAGTATATAAGTCGTTAACACCAATAGAAGCTACTATTATTTCAACACGTCTAGAAGTAGATAAAAAAACTATGTGGATTAAAAATTTAGAAAGAATACTTGGGTTTTAGAGTTTTAGTTTTCTTGGATTTCTCGGCGAGACTACCAAGCCATCTATTGGTTTCCCTTCTAAGTAGTTGAGTATTGCTTCAACTACTGCTTCATCCATTCCTCTTAGTGCTTCATATGTGTAGGCAGCTATATGTGGAGTAATCACGACGTTTTCATATTTGAGTAGTGGGTGATCTGGACCTATAGGTTCACCTGTAACAACATCTAGTGCTACTGCGCCTACTTTGCCTTTTTCAATGTATTCTATTAGTGCTTCTTCATCAATTAATTCTCCACGTGCTGTGTTTACTATTATAACACCATCTTTCATTACTTCAAATTCTTTCTTCCCTATCATGTGGTATGTTTCACGTGTTAGAGCTGTATGTAGAGTAATTATATCTGCTTGTCTAAGTAGGTCTTCTAGTTTTTCTACTGGTTCACACTCGAGCTCTCTAATTTTCTCTACTGGAACATATGGATCGTAGACTACAACTCTTGCTTTAAAGCCTTTTCGGATTATTTCAGCTACTCTCGACCCTATGTTTCCAAACCCTATTACCCCAACTGTGAGGCTGGGTAGTTCTCTACCAATGAATTTAGCTCTCTCACTCCATCTACCTGTTTTTACGTAATTGTGCGATCTAGTTACGTGTCTTAGAGCATCTAACATTAAAGCTATTGCATGCTCGGCAACTGCTTCTCTCTCCCTCCAACCTGGAACTCTGGATACTATTACCCCGTGTTCTTCTGCTGCAATTACATCTATATTGTCGTATCCAATACCATGTCTAACAATCATAACTACCGAGTCGTTTTTCTCGAAGAACTCACGGCTGTATTGTGGTGTTACACTTGCTACAACGAAGTTATAACCCTGTAGTTTATTTGCTAATTCAACACCACTTATATTCTTAGGAACCTCTATTCTAGTAACCTCGGCTATTCTACTTAGTTTTTCAATAGCGTCTGTGTATACTCCAAAAGACTTCGAGTTAACTATTGCAATTCTAGGCTTAGTCATTTATTTAACCCCCAAGTATTCTTCAACTATTTTCTTGAGTTCTAAGAGTTGTTGCTCGTTTAATTCAAATTTCAATTGTAGTGGTGGAGAACCAGCATTTACACCTCTGAATTTAAGAGCTACTCTTATTACTTCTTGTGCTTCTACACCGAATTTCTTCATGAATTTTCTAAACGAGTTGATCTTGTATTGGAGTTCAAGAGCTTTTGCATGATTACCCTCGGACACTGCCCTATATAGTTCAACTACTAGTTCAGGGAATAGATTTGATATACCACATATATGGGCTGAAGCACCTATTGCAAATGTATAGTAGAGTAAGTTGTCTCCAGCTCCAGCTATAAAGTATTTACTTCCAAATCTCTTTACATATTCTAGTAGTTGGTCTACATCATAACTAGTATCTTTAATACCAATTACACTGGGGACTTCTCTAACTATGTATTCAAAGTCGTCTGGAGATATATTGTAGCCCTGTCTACCCTTGTTATTATATATTACGATGTCTACACCTGCTTTAGCTATATAGTTAAAGTATTTTACAAGACCTGTTTTAGTTGGAACATGATATATTGGCCCAACAGTGCTTATTGCTTTATAGCCTAGATCTCTAGCTAGTTTAGCCAGGTGTAGTACTACTTCTACATCTGCACTACCAACATGGGGGAGTATAGCGAGATTACTTGGTGCTATCTCTATGGTTGCTTTGAGTAATTCTTCTCTAGTTCTAGTACTAGTGATAACGCCTTCACCATAAGTACCTGAAATAAATAATGCGTTTACTCCTCCCTTTACTTGTAGTTCTATTTGCTGCTCTAGGCAGGGACGGCATAGACTGCCGTCATCCATAAAAGGCGTTATTAGTGCTGTTACAACTCCTCTTAACACGGCGATCCCCGTGTAAGAGGATTAGTAGTGTTTATTTTAAGTTTTCAATAAAACTTGTTTTACGAAGTTCTTTTATTACTCCATAATTTCTAGATATTGAACAAGGGATTATTATTGAAGGTTTTATCTATTGATGTCGGTACAAGTTTTATCAAGGCAGCACTTGTAGATACTAGTGAAGAATTAAAGATAATAGACTACTCTAATATCCCAGTTGAAACAAAGAAGCCAGAACCACTAGCCTACGAGCACAACCCTAGAGATGTTGTTAATGCTGTTGTAAAACTACTTAAACACTACTCTAAATTCAAACCAGATGTTGTCTCTCTATCTACTTATTTATTTGGTTTTATTGCTGTAGACAGTGATTTAAAACCGTTGACAGGTATTCTCACATGGCAAGATGAAAGAGCAACTATGATCCTAGAACAACTCAAACCATACACTAGGGAGCTCTACCAGAGAACCGGTTGTCCGCCACTACATATTTATACACTAGCAAAGATATTGTGGCTTAGACAAAAACACCCAGATATACTCGGTAAAACCAAGTTGTTTCTAGATGCTAAATCATACCTTCTATCTGTTTTAACTGGTGAAACAGTAACCGATTACTCAACAGCTTCTGGTACCTATCAATTATTAAACATATCCAATCTCAAATGGGATGATTTAGCACTCAATATAGCTGGAATTGACGAGTCAAAACTACCCAGTCTAGCCGAGGGAGATACTATAACAATACTCAGGGGGAGTATAGCATCTGAAACAAACCTGAACGGTACTCAACTAGTACTTGGTGTCTACGACGGGGGATCTATGATTCTAGGATTAACTGGTGGAAAAAGCGATATAGCCGTAGTAAACCTAGGAACTAGTGCTATGTTTAGAACTACTTCGAATCAACCAGTAGTAGACTCGTCTCCTCTAATGCGTTTTCAAACATATTATTTATTGAGGGGTGTATGGCTTAGTGGTGGCGGGTTAAACAATGGCTCTGTAGTAGTCGACTATATTTTGAAGCTACTCTATGGGTCTATTGATAGTAGAATATATGAAGAAGTATTCTCCGAACTATCTAAACGCGTTAATGTAGAGCCGAAAGTAATATCTATACCGATTCTCTTCCCGGAGAGACTACCCTATATATCTAGTTTTAAGAGAATGATGCTTGCAAAACTCAGTTTAGAAGTAGATAGAATAGACGTTGTTAGAGGAGTAGTTGAAGGAGTATTAATGCTACTAGCTCTAATAGATAGAGCTATGCGTGATAATGGAGTAAAATACAGTGAGGTTAGAGTAGGAGGCAAATTATCTCAACACTACTTTGTTAGATACGTATTGTCAAATCTATTAAAAACACGTGTTGTCTACCCACAAATACCCGATGCTGTCCACGTAGGCAACTCTCTACTAGCACTTAAAGCCCTTGAATCACCAGGTAAACTACAGCAAGTACTAGATAGCCTACTACACACAGCTGAAGCAGTAATACCAAACCCGAAAGCAATAGAAACATATAATGCTTTATTCAATGAATTCTCAGAAATTATAGACAAGATATACATATCAAACTAGTATTCACGGAAATACCCAAAGATATTTATTTTCAATTATAAATCTGTTAATAGGGGAAGGCTTTGAATAAAGATATTGCTTGGAAAATCCTGGTTTTCACCATATTATCCTATGTAATTGCATTAATGCTAGATATTGCCGTGGCATGGTTTAATCTCCCAGTGTTTTTATGGGGGTTTACGAGGATGTGGAGTGTTACGCTTAGTGTTTTAATATGTCTACGTCTCTATAGAGAGAGTGTATCTAAGAGTCTAAAGGAATATCTTGGTTTATCAAAGAACGCTATTATAATGTACCTGGTATCACCAATACTTGTTTATAGTGCTCTCGGATTATATGTAGTTCTCGCCTCCCTACTGGGATTTTTCGATTTCAATGAATACATTGAGGTCATTGTTGACGCTATACGAGCAACTAATACAACGCTAAGCGAGGAACAAGTGGTTAGTTTGGCTACAATATCAGCATATATGCAGTTAATACTCGCTTATCCAACTGCATTAACTATAAATGCATTGTCTGCACTTGGCGAGGAAATAGGGTGGAGGGGCTACCTATACGATCTCCTAGGTGGTAATCCCAACTTGAAAAATACAGTAATTATCGGTGTATTGTGGGGACTTTGGCACGCCTCGGCAATAATACTCTTAGGATACAACTATCAAGTCAACCGTTATCTAGGAGTATTATTGTTTACATTGTTAACCACTGTTTTTACTCTTCCACACCTACTAGTAACACGAGTAGGAAAAAGCGTATTGCCAGCTGCATCACTACATGGAGCTATAAACGCACTATGGGGTTTAACAATAGTGGCTTCTAGTCTACCATTGAGTGAAAGAGAGGTTTTAGGTGGTCTTGGTGCATTAGGAATAGCCTCATGGCTTGCTATAAGTATAGTTGTCTACATAATATTATTACATGTAATTAAACCAAGAGAGGCTCAGCGCGTTGTAAACACCTCCTCGTAGATTAATCTATGATTTTTCGCTCTAAGGGTTATTGCAGATACGCCTTCTTGAATTCTGGACACTATGAATTAAAAGCTGTTTGTATAATCAATTAGTCTACTTGGGTGGTCTAGACGTGCTTATACAGGTCTACTTGTTTATTGTAAGTGTATTGGTTGTTGTGGTACTGGTTTTAAAGAGGGTTAGTGTAGCACTGGCTATACTTGCTTCTTTCTTATTGTATTCGATTCCACTACTTGGTTTTGGAGTAGTGGATGTTGTATTAGAGTCGCTCAACTATACAATGTTTAATACCGTGGCCTCGCTTGTTTCCGCCATGATTTTTGCTAATATCTACCGTGAAACAAAAGCCGCTGGTGAACTAGTTGAATCCCTTGAATACATTGGCGCGAAAACAGCAGCTGTATCTATTCCTGCAATTATTGGATTGCTTCCCATGCCTGCTGGTGCATATATTTCTGCTACTATGATCGACCCGGTATACACCAAGATGAAGCTAGATCCATACGAGAAGACATTTACCAACTACTGGTTTAGACATATATGGATTACTATTTGGCCATTATATCAAACCATTATTATTGCATCAGCACTACTAGGCATCTCATATACTGAATTATTGGAGAAGACGTGGCCTATAGCACTAGCGTCACTATTATCTGGGATAGTAGTTTTCACTGTTATTACGAGAGGGAGGGGTAATTGGAGGAATAGTAATAGTGGTCTACGTGGACTACTACACACATGGCCCTTCATTCTACTAGCAATACTATTACTTGTAGCTAGTATACCATTATATATAGCACTAGCAATTGTAATCGCTATTTCAATATTAGTCTATAGGGTTCCACGTGGAATACTAGTTAAAGCAGTTAAGAGAGCATTAGACCCCTCACTAATAACACTAATTGTTATATCGTTAATGTATGGAAAAGCAATTGAGAAAACACGTCTCGCTGAAATACTAGTTACACTATTGTCTAATTGGGGATTTATCGCCATGTTGACAATACCATTACTAATAGTTTTCGCCACGGGATTCGAGTTTACATATGTTGCACTTGGATTCCGTTTGTCCCTAGATGCTCGTTTGTATGGGTTTATGGTCTCTCATTGCATCTAGGGACTTCCACCTCGCCCACAGTGGTTTTTTGACCACTGTGGGGTCATGGGTGGCTGTCGAGCCCAACGGCACGGGGCTCCCATCTACGGGTAAAAGCCCCCGGGGGCTTGGAGCACTGCTCCCATCACCCCCTAGGGCCCTGTAAAACAGGTTCCAGCATGCAACAACATCTCTATGCCACAGCTCACCGCCAATACTGCACTTGCCGATGCGGGAGCCGTTATCATAGGTTATCTGTGATTTATGGATTGGACATGTCTTGGAGGTATACTTGGGGTCTACGTAGAACACGGGAACTCCTAGCTCTCTGGCTTTCTCCTCGATTGCCTTTTGAATTCCTTTGAATGATGCCTGGTATATCCTGTGCCTCAATTGCTCATCCTTAATTCTTTTAATCATGTTGCCAGCTGGGTTTTTACCAAGTTTTTCGAGTACGACAGTATATTGTTTCTCGTATGCAACTCTAACAATTATATTTGCCAGCTTCCATTTAATGTCTTGTTTCCTATTTCTCTCTTTGAGCTTCCTCATGGTTTTCCTCCTAACACGTGAATTAACACCGTAGAGCTTATCATACTTTTCTTGAATACTCTTCCTGCGGTAGTAATATCCCAATACAAGCCTCTCCATACCAGTCTCGAAGAGATAAACCACACCATCAACTAGTAATGCAACACTATTCTCATTAACATCCACTGGGAGATAGCCCCTGGGCTTATACACATCTACCTCTTTCATGAAGACGAGGTATATTATTAACTGCCTGTTTCTCTTGTCGAGTTTTATCTTGGCTTCTGAAGCGAGCCTCCATTCCCTACTGATGTATTTCCAATACTGTTTGTGTGGCTCGAACTTTACTACTACCCAGCCCTTGTGGGTAGCTATACTGATAGAAGTTAAGCTATTAGTTTTCCACAGATGGTCGTCTAGCCAGATAGTAACGTTTCTAATCTCTGGGTATTCTCTATCCGTCAAGCCCTTCTTCTTCAACTTTAGAAAGCTCTTGGCTCTAGTGGATGCGTCCTGACAGGCAGTGTAGGCGTAGTGGCTTGGTAAATGTGGATATTGTTTTCTCAATTCACGGTACTTTAATGCTTTGAGCCTGGTGAAACTCGTTATTCCACTAGAAACAGCATACATCGTCAACTGTTCAACCATGTTTCTGTACATACCCTCAAGTTCAACGAAGACACTAAATACTTTCCTAGGAAGCCTGGTGCTATTAACAATAACGGTTCTCGCTATACTGGTCACTTATTCCCTACCTCTTCTATGATTCTCTTGAGTTCGCTCTCTGGGATTCTATACCTACCACTAGCTATTCTAACAGCTTTAATCCTACCATTTCTAATCCAGCGATAGAGAGTAGTGTAGCTAATACCAAGCCTCTTACAAACCTCCCTAGGCCTCAACAACCTCTCAGAAACCTCAACCACCAATGATAATAAATAGTAATAAAAGCTTATAAACTTAACAACAAGCAATCAAAAAGGAAACAGCCCGCGTTGAAGGGTTTGATACAGGTTGATCCAAACTATATCACTATTGGTTTTCTAGGTGGTTTTATAGGTGCAATGCTGTCTCCAGCGCACGCTTGCCTGGTAATGTCTTCAAAATACTTTAAAGCAGAGTTGCCGAGGGTCTACAAGTATACTATTCCAGCATCTATATTGACAGCTGTAACTACGTTGTTATTGATGATGGTTTTCTAGTGTGAATACTGCTATTATCTCTGTGTTTACACCGAGGAATTAAAAGAGGATGTGAAAAGGAAAAAAGAATAGTGTTTAGAGTGCTCTGCGAGCTATTTCTAATAGGAGTGATTTGTTTACTTCGAATGGCAAGAAGGGTTTGAGAGCATTGGCTAGTTTAATAGCGAAGTCTACTACTTTTTCAAGATCGACTTCTCTAATTCCATAATCGCTTAGTCTCTGCTCGAATCCGTGTTTTCTCTGGAATTCCTGTATTATTTTTACTGCTTTCTCAGCGTCTTCGCTTACTGGTTTGATTGAGGGGTCTAGTATTCTAAGTATTCTAGCTGATTCTTCCGGTACTGCTTTATGTATATAGTAAGCTACATAGGGACCTACAATAGCTAGTCCAGCACCGTGTGGTAGGTTTGGAATGAGCCCGCTGAAACCGTGTTCTAGTGAGTGTACTATGTGCACGCCGCCAATATCAATGGCTATTCCACCAAGCATTGAGGCGTAGAGGAGGTTTGTTCTTGCTTCTAGGTTTCTCGGATCTTCAAGCGCTATTTTCAAGTAGTCTTTCATTTTCCTTACTGCTTCCTCTGCTAGGGTTGCAATATATAGATTACGTGCTCTACCAGTGGCTGATTCATATACATGGTAGAACGCGTCAAATGTTGTATACATGGTTTGATCGCGTGGTAGTGTTGTAAGGTATAATGGATCGTCGAAGCTTACATCGGGGTAGCGGGGAGCTGCAGCTAGTTTATCAATAGTTCCTGTAACTGTGAGTACAGCCCATTTATCTACCTCCGTTCCAGTTCCATGTGTTAGATTAATGGCGACTAATTTTACTATTTTATCTCTTCTAGGTGGTTGCTTGCCATACATGTATTCTTCTGCTTTTACTCCGGTGTAAGCTAGAACAGATGCTACCTTTGCAGTGTCTATTGGGCTACCACCGCCAATAGCAATTATTGTGTCTGCATTGAACTCTTCTACTAGTTTAATCAATTCATTGGCATTATCTGTTGTTGGATTAGGAGTTATCTTATTGTAAACAGTATACTCTGCACCAATACCACTTAGTATTGATACAATATCGTCTAGTGCACCAGAGATCTTCGCAGCAGACTTTGTTGAGACGATAACAACTCTTTTAGAACCACTTAGAGCGTGTTTACCATGCTCTCGTAGAACACCAGGACCGAAGTAGAGGTCTACATCTCCGTATTTTATTTTAAACTGGTTATTCCACATAGATATCAAGCCCTACTGCATGAATAATATATATCCGTCTAGACTTATAAATATTCTTCTAATAAATATATATTTATCAAGCCAGTAAATACAAGGCTATGGGGTATTTATAAATGTAAACACGCGTTTAAAAACCTCCTTGTAATAATATTTCTCCGTGGTGGAGAGGGATGTCATTTAACACAATCTATTCGTAAACCCATATATCTAGAATACACGAGTGGATTGAGAAAACTAAGTAGTCAACACGTAAGATTTAAATCCTGGATTAAACACCTTCCCGATGGAAAAATCCTCTTGTGGAATATACATGGATTCTACGAGGTAATAGTAGAGTGCATTGACAACGAGAGACTAAGTGAAATACCAAGCTGGTCACAAGTAGAAGTAGTAGGGGAGATAGTAGGGCCTGGTAGAATATGTATTCGAGAAATCAGAGTACTACATAAACCAGTAAATCCCCCAGTAGAAAACGAGTCAATAGACCCACCAGAAGACCCGGTTGAATACACAAAACACTATTATAGATATCTCAAATACCCCCGTATCTTGAAATCCATACTGGTATATTCTAGTGTACTCAACAATTTAAGAAGCTTCCTTTTGAAAAACGGTTTTATAGAACTACCACCACCAATAATTGGTAAATCGAGCGATCCGGGATTGCGGGGAGCGAGAAAGATAAGTATTGAATTATATGGTGGAGTATACGAACTGCAGAGTAGTCTCATAATGTATAAGCAGTTATACGCTAGTCTCCTCGATAGAGTATTCTATGTAGCCAGGAACATTAGACTAGAACCCGTAGAAAACAAAGATACGGGTAGACACCTCGTAGAATTCACACAGGTAGATATCGAGGCATCTGATTTATCAATGAACGAAGTAGTAAAACTAGGTGAGAGAGCACTCTACTACACGATACGTAGAATACTCAACGAGTACAGTGAGCTATTAGACTATAGTGAAATCGAGAGGTTAGAAAACGAGGTTGATAAACCACCATACCCGAGGATAACATATGATGAAGCAGTAGAAATACTCAGAAAGAAGGGATTTGATATCAGACACGGCGAGGAATTACCATTCGAGGCCGAGGCTAGATTAGCAATTGAATATAATAGCCCAGTCTGGATAACCAATTTCCCAGTTAAAGCACGTGGATTCTACTATCTAGAAGACCCTGCCAGGCCAGGATACAACATAGACTACAACCTCATACTACCAGGCGGACACGGCGAGGTATTAGATGGTGGTTGTAGAGAGTATAGATACGAGAAACTAAGAGAGAAAATCATAGAAATACATAAAGAGCCACTAGATAAATACGAGTGGTTCCTAGGACTAACAAGAAACAACGAAATAAAACCAACATGCGGGTGGGGAATAGGGGTCGAGAGATTAGTTAAATACATATTAAACCTAAAACACATAGCATATGCAACACCACACCCAAAAATACCGGGTGTCATCGGGCCATAATGCAAAACCCGAGAAATACAAATACAGGGTTTTCCATATTTCTCCAGACATTATCCTTAAGACGAATAGTATTCAACGAGTGTGGATTTTTCATATAACTAAACAAATGAATCAATGGTAGTATTAAAGAGAAGCCTAATACTCAAACTTCTTTACAATAGACGCTATAGTAACAACTATCACTGTTGGTATAGCTATCGTGGTAATCCATGGTTCTGGCATAGGGTAAGGCAGGGTTCCCTGCTTGGTTAAATCGCAGTAGATGACAGATGATCCAGCCCCATAGAACACAGTTGGATAACTACCTGTTGAATAACAACTACTTGCCTTTACAATTTCCTTCGTAGTGTTGTTAATATATACAATGTAGGAGTCACTATGACTCGTTCCAATACTTGTAGCTTCAATGCTACCTATAAGGATCGTAGAATTATTTTTAATATCGTAGGCTATAACATTGATAGTTGAATCTGCTCGTGTAAACATGTATACAACACTGTCAGTTACAAACATGTCGATTACAATACCATTAACACTAGTGAGTTCTACTTTACTTCCATTTAGGTATACTCCGTATAAGACGCTATTAGTTGCAACTATGAATCCACCACTATAAGCTACCACAGTAGCGTTACCAGTAAACCGTTTGTCCCTAGAGGGTCATTCTTTATTGTTTTGGGGTTGCCTCTAGGGACTTCCACCTCGCCCACAGGGCTTTGGAGACCACTGTGGGTTCATGGGTGGTGGTCGAGCCCAACGGCACGGGGCTCCCATCTACGTTTATCCCCGCGGGGCTTGGAGCAACGCTCCCATCACCCCAACCAACAATAAAAAACCCTAGCAGACCCTAATAAACATTTCTGCCCGACACCAATGTAACGCTCTGCAACGTGGTTGGTACTCCATTTGTGACATCGTAAATTGTCAAGTTTAGGTTATTACTGCTGTCTCTATATAGAACACCAAGATAGTCACCATACAATGATATCTCATAGCCATTGCAACCACTACAAGTCAAATTGACATATACGGTATCCCCTTCTACTTGATTGGGTGGAATGAATACCGCGTAGTGGAAGTGAACGTTGCTTCCTAGTATTGATAACATGTACATATAGTATCTATCACCTATCTTCCTGACTTCAATGTCTTTATAACTATACACGCTTGATGTACCAGAACCTTTTACTTTATAATATAGATATGTTAGAGTACCGTTAGCATTAATAGAGTAGATTACAACATAGCCATGAATCTGAGTTGTCCGAGGTTCTTTCTTTTCCACCTCACCAACAACAAATAGGTAGTTATCTACTACTTCACAAGCATAGAAACCGAGGTTGTCGTATCCCGAGGAAGGCGTAGAGTTTTGAAGTAAAACCATATAACTTGGATCAGACGTATCTAGAGATGTAATTCTATATATCACACCGTTTTTACCGTCTGTGCCGACAGCTAATAATAGCCCACTTGTGGTATCACCACAAACACTATGTAGTATAACATCACTGGGGGTTTGAAGACTACCACCATACCCTGTCTGAGCGATGGTTACTAGCGCACCGAGACCTGTTATTAATAATATAGTGGTGAATACTGAGAGTGTTCTAGTACTAGCCATTATTATAACCGGAATACACTATCAATAAAATATACAAAAACTATTTATAAATTCCATAGTCTACAAGTCTATATGCATAATCTCCTAGTTTAAACACTGCGTGGTAGAAGTAGTTTAACCATGTTTATTCGTTTCATTTGAATACGTCGACTATTCTGGGATTCAAGTATTCCAGTAGATCTCTTACTTTCACCCTGTATAATTTGTTTAGTGCTCCTCCACCACAAACCACGTATTCATGCTGTGTTATCAAGGGATCTACTATTACAGGTAGTTGTCTTACTCGTGGGCTGAGTGGAGTTACAGCTCCTACTTCTACTCCGAGTACTTGTTTTACTACGTTTGGATCTGCTAGTTTAACTCTTCCACCCAGTAAGCTAGATGCTTTCTTATAATCTATTCTTCTATCACCTCTGACAATAGCAATTAAATAATTATTGTCTACTTTCAATAGAATGGTTTTAGCAATAACCTCTGGCGGGTAACCGCTGAGCATTGATGCTTTATCTACTGTTTCAACAGTGTCACTGAATTCCAATACTTCTACTTCTATACCATCAATAACCTCTATTCTCTTCTCTGTAGGAGGCATTAAATTATACACCTCTAAATAATAAATCAAGTACTTTTACTATAAAAATAATGGAATTAATTTTACTCTCTAAATTGTTTTAATTACGAGTGGTTACTGAGTAATACCACGTGTAATTTTCCTATTGAATTCTTTTAATACTTCTGCTATTTGTATAGCGTTTCCAGAGCTTACATCAGCTATTATTTCAACTAGGTTTTCTCTAGAGTATGCTGAGAGCTTGTAGATCGTTATAGGTGTATTTGCAAGTATTTTCTCGGTGAATTCGTAGTCGTCTATGTCTTTATAGTAGACTATGTATTTACCCATAGGTGTTTCTAATTCGCGTTTAGAGAGTGTGTTGGCGTAGTCTCCAAGGTCTTTTAATAGTATTGCGTGTAGTCTACTATCAGCTTGGTTAACAACGTGTAGTTCTCTAACTACGTAGCGTTTATTGGGTTTTATAGCTATGTGTAATTTATCGGTTCTACCCATGATCCTGGCTATAGGGTAGTATAGTAGTGAGTATTTTGGTACAGTTGTATATACAATGTAGACTTTATCACCGTTTTCCAGGTCGTATATTGCTTTATAGCCAACAAGATATCCTAGTAGTATATAGGATTTATCTCGGGGCTTGAAGAACTTTTCTAGGTCATCTGTAACCTTTTTCATTAATAGAATCATAACTTTTCTCATTTTAAAATACCAGATCACCATTGCCACTGCGAGAACTGATAGTATTACTACACCTAGATAATCTAGAGAAATCACTTCTCTAACACCCTAATCCTACCTTCTAATTCCTCTATATCTCTTATATTTTCAGTTGGCCTACCCAGGTGTTCAATAATAATCCATTTTACACCATAAGACGCTATTTCCTCTATGTATCTCCTCTGGAGTTCTAGTACTCCGAGCTCACTAGCTATACTCTCAGGTAATACTCTATTTAAAACAAGTAGTTTGGGTTTATTCCGGGTTTTCTGAACCAAGAAGTTAAATGTTTCTCTGAGTTCATACATGGGTAGTGGTTCTGGTGTAGCTACTATTACATAAGAGGTTTTTTCAGGTAGAGCTAGTTGTTCTCGTAGATACCCATATTCACTCTTCATTTCATAGAGTTTTTCCAGCGCTCTATCTTTTAACTCTACTTTTCTCCCCAGTGTTCTAGCTGTAACGTATCTAAGAGACACTATTCTCTCTCTAACCTCTATTAGTTTATTTAGCCAGGTCAGGTAGAGACTAGGGAGTATTAGAGTTCTCAATGCCACTCCTGTAGGAGGTGTGTCAACCACAATGTAATTGTAGTTGCTTTTATAAACTCTTAGTAGAGCTCTAAGAAATACTTCTTCTTCTACTCCAGGTGTATATTTAACTACGTCGACAACGTTTTCTATATTATATACTGTTAGAGATGGTGTGAGTTCTCTGAGTAGCTCTGCATACTTAGATGTAATAGCTTCTACTTCTCTATCTATGGTGATTTGTTGAATATGTAGGTTTCTAGTGATCTCGACGTGTTCTTCACTAGTTAAACCAAGGTATTTAACCAGGTGTTTTGCTGGGTCTAGACTTAATAGTAGAGTACTACCAAACTGGCTTAGAGATCTAGCTAGGAGTATAGAAACCGTTGTTTTACCTACACCACCCTTACCCAGAACTAAGACAACGTGGGGATAACACGAAATAGGTTGCAGTAAGTCTACTGGATTAATCACCACTCACCACCAAGTGCAGACATTAAATCGCCTAGTACATCTTCTCCTTTAAAAGCTCTCGAGGCGAGAATTCTCAATTCATCTCTCAGTGTATCTAATAGTTCAAGACTAAGTAGTGGTGTTAATGTTCTAATACCGACGAGTGGACCTAGAACTATTGTGAGAAAAACAGTTTCAAGCTCTAAATACTCTCCCTCCAACGCGCTAACACTTTCCTCTAGTAGTGCTTGGTCAACTCCTTTGATAAACCACAATAGCTCTCTAATAATTCCTTTAAGTTTTTCCAGCATACAGGATCGCCCCATAGAAGCATGAATAAGTATGAAAAGAATATTGGATAGAAAAAACTATTGTTTACTAGCCATTCTCAATCCTCTAATAAACAGTATTATTAATAGGAAGTCTAGGCCTACTGAGATAGCTACTATTGTTCCAGTACCAACAATATATATTGCTGGTAGATATGGCACTATGAATATCAACCATACGATTAAAGCTGCTGTAACAGTAACCCATAGGAATAATGCTGGTATCAACATGAGGAGGCTTAGTCCACCTCTTACTTTTAGAATAACGTAGACCCATAGAGTCGTTGTTAATAATGCTAGTGCTGCGAGTAATTGGTTGGTACCAGCGAATGCTGGCCAGACAATACTGTATGCATATATGAATTTACCGGGGTTGAGTGGATCTGGGAGTTTTGGATAGGCCATTACTGCACCTATTAGCACAGATATTATTGAAGCAATCCATCTATTAGTCAATACTTTATGTAGACCAGGCGATCTCGGTTTAACCCAGTCGAAGAATTCACTCCAGGCAAATCTAGCTAATCTATTCGCTGTGTCTAGAGTTGTAAGTACAAACGCTGTAAGAGTCCAGGCGGCAAATGTTTTGAAACCAGTGAATAATATTGGAAATGCTTCAATACCCACTACTCTACTCCACGCCATAGCTTGTGCAAAACCATACGCTGTATAGAATCTCTCTGCTCCAGTGAATTTCAATATATTGGGGGTTGCTGTAATGTTTATACCGGCCTTAGCTACTAGTTCGAGAGGTATACCAGCGCTCTGAGCTATAGAGGCAAAGTCCCATACAAGAGCTGCTGGTAGTATAACTGCTAGTGATGATACAGCACCCTCTGTTAACATTCCACCATAACCTACGAGTAGAGCATCTAGTTCATTTGACAATTGTTTAGACGTGGTTCCAGAGCCTACTACCGAGTGGAATCCGGAGAGTGCGCCACAAGCTATAACTAGTGGTACAGTTGGCCAGAACCACGCTATATCCCATGTAGCAGGTAGTGAGCCAGCTGGCGCGCCAATGGCGCTGCCTTTAGCTGCAAATGATATGTATGCTGGACCCGTGAACTTCAAGAATGGCAGTAGTAGTGGTGCTATTACAGCTAGTACTACGAAAACCCATAGTAGATATGCGTTTAAATAGTCTCTGGGCTGTAGTAGATACCATACTGGACTTTATTGTTCAAACACGCCTAGTCTACTTGCTACTAGGTACGCGTTGAAGTATTTTGGTATACGAGTAGACGAAGTGGAATCAGTGAGGTTTAGGGGTTCTGGGTGGCCTGGCTACACAGTTGTAAAAACCAAGAGGGGCATTATACGAATACCCTCCTCTGTTTTCTGGGATTGCGGGTTTGGACAGTACTTTTATGGTTTAAACTGCTACCTCTGTACAGACCAGACGAATACTCAGGCTGATATTTCACTCGCAGATCCTTGGACTCTACCCCATGAACCCATCAAAAAGCTTGGAGGAGCAACACTAGTAGTCGTTAGGAGTGAGAGGGGCTTAGAGGTATTTGAAGAAGCAGTGAAGTCCGGGTATATCTCAGCCGTGGAAGTAGACCCCATATACGCAGTTCAAGATGCCACGCTATTGAGGCTATCGAAGAGGACTCTAAAGAAGACCACTAATACTACCTATCTATCTCCCAGCTTCACAACGATAGCTTACGAGATAGTATACCATGTAGGACACTCGCTAGCTTTGAGAGAGGGTTTATGGCCTCTTCTAAGAGCATATCACAAAGTCTTCGTGCCACTAGTTTTCAAGGCTACTGGTTTCCTAGACTCTAAATTAGGTACTACTTGGACTAAAATGTACAGGGGCGTAAAGCTCTTACAGAAGACGAAGCTACAGAGAAGAGATTTATTCGCATAGAAAAGTATTTCCTAATGTAGCGTTACATAGTACGTGTATAGCTTCGTATTCAATACTATTGCTTCTCAGCATTGTTTAACAAGGAGCATCCATGCTCACTCTCCAAGTTTCATTCTCGACCTGGTCAAAGACCCCTTCTAAGTTTCCAAATCCACCTATAACACTCTTATCTCCACTGTATTTTACACCAGTCAACGTGGTGTTGAAGAGGGTTTGCTTCACTGCCTACTATTACTTGTGTAGTAGTGGATGCATGGGTTTCCGGGATTTGGAATTAAAGAGAATAGAAAAATACTTCTCTCTTTGTTACCCCGTAGAGTCTTTTCTCTTAAATGACGGGCAGGCTGTACAAAATAATACATGTTTCTTCACATTGAGTATATATCTATCCATATACTTCTTCATATCCAGCCCCTCAAAAAGTTCTCTTGCACGCCAGCGATAACAATAATCATTACTACCGTAGTACTCTCATCTATCGCGTTTTTAACACAGCCTGTTCTCAAATGAAATTCGTTTCAAAGAGGATTTCATCTAGAAGCTTCCTGACTTCACTGATTTGTGGTAGTAGTTCTGTATTTTCGACTAGCTCGTTGATTATAGTTGAGAGCTTATTGATTTCCTCTTCTAGCTTGTTTACTTTCACGGTGAACTCGTCTACTCTTGCTTCTAGCTTATCTACCCTGCGGGCTAGTTTTACTACTTGCTTGATTCTACTTCTTGGGTTTTTGAATCGCGATACCGCTTCGTGTACTTTATAGATATTGTTGCGTTGTTTGATCCAGTAGAGTAGACACGTCTTGCTAGTCTTGTTGTGTTGGTTGGAGTGGTAGGGTTGTTCCAGTGCCTTGTTTGACTGCTTTTTCGTATACTAGTTTGGCGACTACGACGTCGTGTACTGCTATTCCTAGTAGGATTGCTGCTTTTCTTGGCTTGTTTCTCAGGTGCTCTATTCTCTTGGTGCATATGTCTCCCATGTCTAATTCTATTTTGCCGGGGTAGTTTTTGAAGTATGGGCCTTTTGCCCTGGTTGCTAGGTATTGTTGTTTATCGTCTACAACGAAGACGTCGGCTGTGTTTACTACTTCTTCTTTAACGGCTGCATCATAGTCTACTGCTATGACTAGAAAGTCTTTTTTCAAGTCGTCGAGGCCTATAAACCTCCTCGGCTCCTCCGACATAGTGGTAGCTGTGACTACTACATCGGCGTCTCTCGTAGCACACTTGTAGTCTCTACATGGGACTAGCTCTACACCCGGACACTTAGACCCCATATCCATGATATACCTTTCTATCTTTTCTGGTAATACGTCGTAGACATATGCCTTCTTAAACTCGAGTACTTCTCTCAGAGCAAGTAGGTGTATCCTCCCCTGGACGCCGAGCCCTATTATACCAATACTCTTTGTTTTCACAGGGGCCAGGTATTTCGCGGCGACACCAGACGCTGCTCCCGTGCGAACCATAGTAATCCATGTAGCATCCATTACAGCTATAGGTATACCAGTAGACGGGTCGTTGAGAATAATCAAGCCCTTTATATATGGGAGGCCCCTAGCCGGGTTTCCAGGATACCCAGAAACCCATTTAACACCAACAGCGTCTACTTCACCACCAATATAAACCGGCATTGCATGAATAAACGCGTTTTCCTCGGGTGAACACCCAGTTTTGGAGGAAGTTCAACCCGGCCCTCGCCTTTCAATCTAAACCCTTTCTCAACTGCATCAATAACCTCTCTAAGAGCTATGTTTAGAGACTCGATATCCCTTCTACTCAAATATAGGATCTCCACGAAACCACTCTACCCGTATAGGAATTCCACGTTTTTACTTAATATGTTTTTACCTTATGCTTTCTACATCAACGGTAATGACTTGCTTGTAGTGTTAGCTATTGTATTTTTATTCTCTACTACTATTCACTCTTCTGGTATTGGTGATTAGTGTTTATGAAGGTGGTTAGAGGCTGGCGTGCTGTTTTACTAGCTACCACACTGGCTTCTTTTCTCACACCGTTTACTTCTTCATCTATTGCTATTGCTCTGCCATTAATGGCATCTGAGTTTGAAATCTCACTTGCTAGTGTTAACTGGGTTGTAAACGCGTTTTTAATACCGCTTGCTTCAACTGTTCTCGTTTTCGGTAGGATTAGCGACTGGCTTGGTAGGAGTAGGGTTTTCAAATTGGGTCTTGTATTGTTTACTATTTCATCGCTCGCTGTTTTCACTGCTCGTGGATTCACAGACTTAATGGTTTACAGGTTTATACAGGGATTGGCAGCTGCTATGATTACTAGTACAGCTATAGCAGTACTGGGGGAAGTTGCTCCGAGAGAGCGGCGTGGATTAGCTATTGGCTTGAATACTATGGCTGTATACCTGGGTTTAAGCACTGGGCCCTTGCTCGGTGGTTATTTAACTAGTTGTTGTGGGTGGCGCTCACTGTTCGCGTTTAAAACCCTGGTATCACTACTAGCACTACTAGTTGCATTGAAGACAGTGGAGTCTAGTAGAACAGTGTCTCCTAGACCCAGTATCCCAGTATTGGTGTTTACAGCTACTTCGATAAGCATGATTATTTATGGAGCATCAAACCTCAATAGTCTAATTGGACTCGTAGTAGCTCTCACTGGATGTATCTCGCTGTCCACTGTACTCCTAGTAGAGCGGTGGAGTAGTAGGATCCTCCATTCAAAACTATTTAATACGAGGATAATAGCGGCTGTTGTAGCTACACTACTCAATTACAGTGCTACCTACGCGCTGACAGTACTGTTAAGCAACTACCTCCAGAAACTACGTGGTCTACCGCCGAGCGAGACTGGTTTAATACTGAGTATTCAACCAGTAGTACAAGTATTATTATCGCCTATTGCAGGGTTTCTAGGAGACCATTATAATCCATCAATAATAGCGTCCACGGGCATGGCGGTGATAACAATTGGAGTTTATAGTCTAACACTACTGACTCCTGAAGCCGTTTGTCCCTAGATGCTCGTTTGTATGGGTTTATGGTCTCTCATTGCATCTAGGGACTTTCTCCTCGCCCACTCTTTCACTGGTAGCACTGCTACCTCTAGAGTGGGTTCACTGGGCATTGGGGCCAACGGCATGGGCCCCTTGAGAGTTAAATACTTCTTTTCAATGTTTAGAACTGCGACTACGTCTCTACCAGACTCGAACCCGCAATTGGGGCATTTCAAATGCCTAGGGGCACTGCCCCTCATCAGCTTGGAGTTGCAGAGTGGACACGTGGAAGAAGTGTTTTTCGGGTTTACCTTGAATACTAGAATGCCTTTCTCCAAGCACTTTTCTTCTATGGATTTAACCATGCTTCTAAAACCAGCCTGGTATATCCTGTGCCTCAGCACTGGATCCTCGACATTCCTGATCATATTGTCACTGCATTTCCTTGGGAGGTTTTCAACTACAACCACTGCATTCAAATTCTTAGCTGTATTGGCAATGATATTGGCTATTTTCAATCTAATATCTCTCTTCCTCTTCCACTCTCTGCCGTGGAGAGCTCTGCTAATACATTTATTGCCTTTAATGCTCTGTAAAGCCTCTCTATACCTAGCATACCCTATCGTAATATTCTTTATCCCGGTTTCAAGAATGTATACTCTACTAGATGCTTTAACTGTTACATTGTTTTCATTAACGTCTACCGAGATTACTTCTTCAGCATTAGCAGTGTTAACGCCGACTTCTTTCTCGAATACGAAGTATACCAGTAGCCTCCTATGTTTGTAGTCGACTTTGATCCTTGGCTGAGTTCTCAATGTCCACCCTGTGTTAATATATTTCCAGTAGAGCTTGTGTGGTTGTAACTCCACTGGTATATACCCCTTATGCGTAGATACAAGAATCAGTGTATAACCCACCCGTTTCCATAAGTGGTCGTCTAGCCAAATACTAATACTCTTGACCACTGGTTTCTCTGTTTCCGCTAAACCCGTTTTCTTCAGCTTCAAGAAACTCTTAATACGAGTAGCGGCGTCTTGGCATGCTGTGTGTATGTAGTGGCTAGGAAGACGTGGATATCTCACACGTAGCTCGTGGTATTTGTCTTTTTTCAACCTGGTGAAAGAGTCTATCTTGTTCTTAAGGGCGTAGTCTACGAGTTCCACGAGGATCTGTTTATAGAGGGCTTCAAGCTCCTTGAAAACATCTAGCTTCCTCCTTGAAAGCCTAATACTGGGCACAACGATTGTTCTTGTTAAAACACACACTCTTTTTCAACCTCTTCTAGGAGTTTTTTAAAGCCTTCAACTAGCTTTTTCTTTCTGTGACTCCTCAATCCATAGAGTTTGCCAGCGAAGCTGGTGACTACTGCTAGCAGATCTTCTACTAGCTCCTGGTATGCGTCTTTTGGTTCTTCTCCGAAGACTACTTCCACTCTGACACCATATTGGTTGAAGAAGTATTCTAGGTATTCAAAGCCAAACCTTGTTAATCTATCCTTGTACGTTACAACTACTACGTCAACTTGTCTATCTACTACGTAGTTGAATAGTTTGAGTAGACCTTTACGATTAGTGTTGAGACCACTAGCTACATCGCTTAGAACATCAACTACTCTATAGCCTCTAGCACTACAGTACTGAGTTAGATATTCCACTTGTCTTTCTAAATCACTCTTCTGGTCTGAGGAGCTTACACGAGCGTAGATTACCGCTCTCGTTTCAACTAGAGTGGATAGCCCCTCAGCAATTCTCTTAACTTCGCTCTCGGGTATTCTATACTTGCCACCAGCTGTTCTAATAGCTCTAATCCTACCATCTCTAATCCAGCGATAGAGAGTAGTGTAGCTAATACCAAGCCTCTCACAAACCTCCCTAGGCCTCAACAACCTCTCAGAAATCTCCATCACCAATGATAATAAAAGAAATAAATGCTTATAAATCTAACAAACACAAATCAAAAACAAAACAGCCCTCTAACACAGTTATACCCGGCATTGATAATACTGGGAGCTGGTTTCGCGTTCTTTGCATCGCCAAACACTACAGCTGTATTAAATATGAGTCCACGAGAAGCATACGGCTCGGCAAACGCGTTACTAGCAACTATGAGGTTTCTCGGGCAGGCCCTAAGCATGTCAATAATAACCACTATAATGACAATACAGGAAGACCTAGCACTAGCAGTAGAGACCTCACTAGTAATCTACGTATTCCTCTGTATAGTGGGAACCCTTCTATCACTAATCCCCATTGTAAAAAAGAATAGTGAGTAGAACAAGCAGTTGGAGGAATTAAGAAAAATACAAAAATAATAATAACAATGAAGATAACGAACTTAGCTAGGAAGGACAATTAATTGAGATTAAAAATTGGTGGGTAATTGTGAAGATTGCTTTGATTCGTAGAGAGTATATTACTCACCTTGATGGTGTTAATAGATTTATTGCCTATCTAGCAGAGGGTTTTATCAAGCTTGGCTACGAAGCAACTATTTTTAGCTGGTGTTACCAGGGGGTTGAACGAGAGAAACTCGGCGAGTGGTTTAAAGAAATGCACGGTCTCGACTCCCCTATACCCATACACACATTGAAACAAGAACCGTGTAGAGGAGACCCATGGTTTAAAATGGCTTTTGATTGGTTGACAAAAGGTTCTAAACTCCTCTCAGAAGAAGGCTTCGATGTAGCTATAGTCAACGGCATTATACCCCTCATGTTTAAACCCAAAATTGCTGTAAGCCATGGTTTTACCCGAAAAGTAGGATGGTTCTACGAAATACTCGTGAGAGAGTTGTATAGAAGGTATGATAGGATAATTTGTGTTAGCTCTAAACTAAGAGATGAGACTAAGACAAGACGCAATATAGACTGCACGGTGATTCCACTCCCTCTAAAACTAGAGCTTTTCAAACCCTTAGAACCTGGTGAGAGAGAAGACATAATTATACATATTGGTACTAGGCCTGTTAAAAACCCCCAGATTAGCATAGAGGCTGTAAAAATACTGAGAGAGAAAGGCTACAACGTTAAACTCGTAGTTATCGGACCCCCTGCAACACTACCACGAGTTGAGGGCGTCGAGTACAAGTATGCTATAAGTGAAAAAGAAAAACTAGAACTTCTATGTAAAGCAAAGGCTCTCATACTGCCCTCAAGCTACGAATCGTTTTCCTATGCATCTCTAGAAGCTACAGCTTGTGGAACCCCCGCAGTAGTCTCTAACGCTACACCGGAAGAAGTCGTAATCGATGGCTTCAATGGTATAAGGGTTAATAGCTTCAACCCAGTAGACTACGCTAATGCCCTAGAAAAACTCCTAGGAAACCATGAGTTATGGTTAAACCTCTCAAGAAACGCCTTGGATTTCGCGAGGAAATATAACTATATTGAAATAGCGAGAAAGTACATTGATCTCATCAAGGAGATATTATGAGAGCAAGAAAGGCATTACTAAGGAATTAATAGAAAGCTTAAAAACAATCCATAGCTTCTACTTCGAGTTTAATGGGAGATTAGAGGTCCTAGTAAAAACTTACAAAGACCTTTAAAACCTATACCACGCAAACTACTCGTTTAACCTACAAGTACTTTTTAAGACAGTGAAATAATAGAATTACTAAGTGATTTCTTCATCTATAAATACACTGAAAGTAGGGAGGTATTAACTAAAAATATTTTTATTTAACCCCTTGGATTTAAACGGGCTGTGTTGCTGGTGAGGGTGTGGTGCTTTGTAGTTTTTTCACTGTGGACCCTAGACCAGCGTATAGTAGTATCCATGCTATTACTGCAAGTATTGGTATAAAGAGGCCTATTATGAATAATACTCCGGCAACAAGGTATAATGTATCTTGGTATTTGTCTTTGAGTTTGAAGCACAGTATTATAACGCCTATGGTACCCAAGAATACGAGTATTAATCCAATAACAATTATTAAGAGGCCAATAAGGACTAGTGTGAGTATAGCGCCGATTAATAGTAGTATTAGGCCTCCTATATATCCAATTCTAATGAGTTTTGCAGCAGTTGAGAATTCGGGATAGATATCCGCGAGGTTCTTTACTCCTGGAATAAACTCTCTGTATAGTCCTATGAGTGCAATTATAACTCCAACTATAATTAAAACAACAAGAGCGACACCACCAGCTACGAGGCCTTCAAGCCCATCCATAGCACCCATTGCTAGAATACTCGTAATTCCAACAAGAATAGATATTCCCAGGAATATCCATGCAATAAATACTAGTAGTACACCCTTCTTCATGCGCTGTAAGGCATTTATTTCTTCAAGACTACGAGGGCTTTGAGGAATTGCTATATCGCTCATAGTAATACCCCAAGTAATAATATATGCCTTTACATTTATAAATTTAAATAATAGAACTGTTAATTCTCATGTAACCAATACAGCTTTTATAGATTATTACTTACATAGATATTTACACATGTTAAAATCCTAGTTGACTAGTTTCATCACAGTGTAGCTTAGAGACTTGTGATTAGCAAAGTAGTTTTAGGGATCTACTGTATCAAACCTAGATTACACTAGTAGCTCAACAATTAAAAGCACTCTTGTTTCAAAAAGAGCCTGCTAGGAATACACGCTGTATTTTTAACTCCAGGGTTTAAACGGGTGGCTGTATTGGTAGTTGTGTAGCTTCTAGTTTTCTTATTGTTTTACCCAGTGCTATGTATAGTAGTATCCATGCAAGTACTTCGAGTATATGTATGAAAATACCTACTATGAATAGTATCCCAGCAACTAAGTATAACGTGTTACTGTATACATCGTTGAGTTTAAAACACAGTATTACCACTCCTATAAAACCTATAATTAGAAATACCATTCCAACAAGGATTACAAAGACACCTATAACGACTAGTATTAATGGAATACCAATTAAAACAAGAAGTAGTCCCACTATATATCCTAATCTAATGAGTTGTGCTGGAGTTGAAAACTCGGAGCGGACACGCGCCAACCCCGTTACTCCAGGAATAAACTCCACGTAGAAACCAACTAGTGCAATAACCACTCCAATAACGAGTAAAACCAAAGCAACTACTACACCGGGTAGAATACTAGTAAAGCTGGGTGGGCCTCTTACCCTAATAAAACCAGGTATTGATACAATAAAACTAGTAAATACTGTAGCAACAGCAACAACCATTATCAACCATGCAATAAGCAGATACAAAACACCCCTCCTCATCCGCCGCAAAGCATCAATCTCTCCAAAACCAGAACGACCTTGCATAACTGACACGTAAGACACTACAACACCACCGTAAAATAATCAGCATATCAAAACTATAAAACTTATTCTCAGCAATAGCGATATATTGACACCATGGAAAACAAGTTCACTAGATGTATGAGTGGATAAGTTTTCCACGAAGAATAATACAATAGGTTCTAGGGAGGAGACTTAAATGTATTTTACTTAGAGACTTGTTAGAGAATAATAATCAAGGTTGAGTTAGAAACAAAAAGCGAGGTTTAACAGCGTGAAGACCTCTGTAGTAATACCTCGTGCCGTAGGCCTCCCGAAGGGTGTCCATGACCTCCACGTAGAGTGGTCAGTGGCCACAATGAAGCGTGGAGCCGAGACACAACCCGTCCCAGGCAAGACCCACCACGACCTAGGACGGGAAACGGTAAACATATACCTGTGTCTTGAAAGCATCTATCAGTAGTGTGTTTTATTTATTATTTTGGAATATAATAGTATGCATGGTTAACTATATGTAATTTGGAGAACCCGACTATTATGGGGGTATCTCTATGAGAATAGCAGTACTCCACGCATTGTTTGATATAGCTGGCGGTGCTGAGAAGCTGGCGCTGGAGTTGGCTAGAGCTCTCGATGAGCTCGGCTACGATGTTGAAATATTGACTTTCTATAGGGATAGAAGCATCTTGGAGAGGAATATAAACCTCCTCGCCCCCGGACGCAAACCCAGAGTTGTGGCTAAACCAGTTCCGTTGAGTTACCGCTTCCTCGATGTTCTAAGCCCAGGGAGATTTGTGAGGCTCAAGCGGCTACTGGCGATCAAGTCTTCACTAAAGAACGTAAAGAAAGAACACAGCTACGACTTAGTCTTCGAGACATGTAGCAACACGCCTCTAAACGTAGACGTTTCCTACATCCACTTCCCAGTGAAAATTATTGCGTCTCAGAGGCTCGGTAAGAGCTTTGCTTACAGGCTATACCACTCCATCGTCGAACGGTATGCCATGACGATCGAGGGTGAACCAAGACTGGTGTTTACTAACAGTTCTTGGACAGCTAAAAAGATACTTGAAACCTATCCAGAGTTCAAGGGAAAGGTTCACGTTCTCTATCCCACAGTCGACATAGAGTACTTCAACGAGGTGGCAGATAGAGACAGGGAAAACCTAGTCGTCACCGTCTCAAGGTTTACCCCTGAGAAAGGACTTGATAAAATACTCGACGTTGCGGCGAAGATGAGAGATTATAAATTCGTGCTTGCCGGCTCAGCCGAGCGATACTCCAAACCCGTGCTTGAGGATATCGAGAGGCGGGTTGAAAAAGAAGGTTTAGACAACGTTGAATTACTGGTTAACACGCCACGAGACAAGCTAAGAGAGCTACTTGGTAGAGCAAAGTACTATTTACACCCACCATACGCCGAGCACTTTGGTATAGCAGTAGTCGAGGCTATGGCTGCTGGTTGTATACCCATTGTCTATAGGGATGGCGGGGCATGGTTTGACATCGTGAGTAGGGTTTCGGATATACTAGGCTATAGTGATGTAAACGAGGTTCCCGGGATTATTAGGAGGATTGAGAGTGATAGAGTGCTCTACGAGGAGTTGAAAAACAAGAGTATTAGTGTCTCCAAGGAATTCAACTACGAGAGGTTTAAGAGTGAACTATCAAAGTACATGAACTACCTACTAGAAACTCGTATTCATAGTTGATAATGCCTATTCGAGTAGATATATTTGTCTTAACTCTATAGTTGTCAATAGTGTTTTCTTGAATTATCTTGAGGGTTTCCTACTGGCGTTGGCTTACTAGTGTGGGTAGAAGACTTGTTATTGGTGTATACGGGCTTGCCGAGCATAATGATAGATATGTCAACTTTGCTGAATACCTAGCTAGAAATAATTTTGACTATTGCATGATGGATTTAAGAGGTCATGATAGAACAGTCGAGAAAACAGAGAAGAGCTGTGTAGATGGATTGGAGGATTTTATCTAGCTATAGGAATAGCTATTAGGTAACTCTGTATACTCTGGCATTAAACTGAGGCAATTTATTCTTCTAGGTGGGTCTATCGAGTTTCACTGATTTAACGAATATATTGTTTTTCATATTGTTTCTATATATTGTTCAACACCCGCAATTACAAATGAAAGCCTCGTCCTTTAAGGCGGGAAGGAGGCCAGAGATATATTGATATAGAGGACTCTGAGAGCGTATTGAGAGCTATTAGAACAACACCGCCGAATCAGCCAATAGCTCTTATACTATACACGCCTATAGGACTTATATTAGCGGCTTCACAAATAGCTATGGCTTTAAAGAGGCATCCAGCAGGGAAAATAGTTATTATTCCACACTACGCTATGAGTGGTGGTACATTGATAGCACTAGTAGCTGTTGAAATAATAATGGATCCAGATGCTGTTCTAGGACCACTAGACCCACAACTACAAGTAGGTGGCGCTGTATACCCGGCTCCAAGCCTTGTTAAAATAGCCAAATCTAAAGGCAATGCTACAAGCGATCAAACCCTAATACTGGCAGACATAGCCGAGAAAGCAAATAGAGAAATACAAGAACTCATAGTATACCTACTCGAAGATAAAATAGGACGGAAAAAAGCACTCGAAGTAGCCAGGAAGCTCACAGAGGGCCACTATACACACAACTATCCAATAACGGTAGAAGAAGCTAGAAAACTAGGATTAAACATAAATACTAATGTACCGCCAGAAGTAGATATGCTCATGGATCTCTACCCACAAGCACTACAACAAAGACCAGGAGTAAAATACCTTCTAAGATCACATAATCCATACTACCAGCGGAGAACAACGAGTATAGGATAAATAGAAGAGCTTAGAATCCACAATTATAGACCATTTAAAAACCTGGAACCCCTGGTAAAGAATATGTTTCTGTAATGTTAAATGTTCTTGTTCTACTTGTTACTTCTATTCCAAGTGGTTTAACCGGTATTTCCATCGAGCCTTCGAGTGTTACCGTTATATTCTTTTTACCTTGTAGTATTTGTACTAGTATGTTTTCAACTATATCTGAGATCTCTGTCTCTATTAATATTGTAGTGTTTACACTGGTGTTGCCTGGTAGCTTGATTTTTTCTCTCACGCCCTCACCAATTAACACGTTGTTAAATAGTATTCTACAGTTTAATCTCTCTATTTCTAGTGTTACTGGTGATGGATTATCTAGTTGTAACTCTATTTCAAGGATTATTTTTGATGGTATTGGAAAGCCTTGGAGTTGTAGAGTTTTTACTGTTGCTCTTAATACCTCTATTTTCTCGGCTCCTGTGTATAATTGATGTGTATGATAGCCTAGTAGACCAGTAACTACTAGTACTACAACTATAATTACTAGCATAATCCTACTCGTACCGACCACCCTTCTAGTTAAACATGGGGAATATATTAAAATTGTTTTTCGCCTAGTATAGGTGTCTTAGTTTCTCTGGGTTTGTTAGTGAGAGTAGTAGTATTGCGTCTTTTGCTTCTATCTTGGTGTTTTTAGCTAGTTCTGCTAGTAGTTTCTGGTATACTGTTTGCTTTAATTCCTTGGTTATTGTCGAGAGAGTGTCTGCGTAGTCTACTGGTATTGGTATACCTGTCTCGCCGCTAATGTGTATTATACTAGAGATCAATGAGTCGTCCTCTAGTGTATCGCTAGTTATATATTCTATTTTTGTCGCTACTGGATATATTGTTGTAGGTGCCCGGTAGAAAGCTAGTTTAACAGTGTAGCCCATTGGGATATTGTTGACTATGGATTCATACCATTTAAGCCTTGTTTTCAACCATTCTCTTTGAACACCCGGTTTTCCTTCTAGTTTCTCTAGTTCACTATTTATATCGTGGTGTGAACCAGCTATAACGTATTCTAGTGGCTTCAATATTAAACTCAGTACTGCTTTATCACTTAGTCTTAGACCACCATATCCAAGTATGTTGACGATGTCTCGCGAATAACTCCTCTTTAAAACACCTACTAGTGCTGTATTAGTAGAGTCTGCGAGCTCTATTATTTCATTTGTGAGGTCTACTGTCTTCTTTAATCTCTCGCCGGCTAGTCCACTACGTGGTAGTGTTCTCGGTATTAACTCGCCGTCTAATAAGAGCACGTCGAAGTCTAATACGCCCTCTTTCTTTTTTTCTAGTAGTTCTCCGGCTACTAGTCTCTCATAATACCTAGCTGTAATACTAGTCAAGTCGTCGTTAAACCATAAATCAATATATACCCTGGGTTCCACTGTTTTCTCACCGCCTTTAACGCACTTTGAACCATACAGGACTGAGACAACGTTTACTAATCCAAGATCAGCCGCCGACCAACTCTATAGCTGGAGCCGTGAAACTAGAGTCGACTGCTACATAACAGAGTTCTCTAGGAGGCCCGGCCACACCGAACTCGAAGAGTTCTCTTCTAGACTCCATTGTTTTTCTAATTTCAACTAGTGTATTCTTCAACTTCTCGATTTCTCTACTTAGTTTCCAAACGGCTTTATCCAGGGCTTTATCGACTATTTCAGGTGAAACACCATATACTCCACTAATTAATGTTTCATCGAGAGGGGCCTCCAACCTCTCTCACCTTGATCAACATTGGGTATTTCAATGGATTGCCGAGGCCCGCGAAGAAGAATTCTCTTGTTTCCAGTAGTGATAGTGTTTCTAGTCTTATACCAGCAAGGTCTACGAAGTTCTTTAACTGCTCGAAATCGCTTGGTGTTTGTAGCTTGCTAAAGAACACTGTATTAACATTGTTTCTAATATCTATTGAGAAATCTAGTACTCTCTGACTAGCTAGTACTACTCCTAGATTCCACTTTCTCCCTTCACGTAATGTTTTTTCAATCATGTGGTTGGATGGACTACAACCCTGATAGCAAGCGTAATTATGTGCTTCGTCGATCACTACGAGTGTATTAACAGGCTCCAATCTCTCAGTAATAATCTCCCAAAAATCTCTCGAGAAATCTCTTGACAATAACCCTCCTAGTTTCCGTTTCAACCGTGCTGAGGTCTACTACGAGTAGTTTATCTCTATGGAGTTTCTCAACTAATTCATCTACGCTGTAGCGCATACTATTAAGTCTCTCAATGTAGTGTCCGGCGAAAAGCGTTATATATAGTGGTAGTTTTAATCGAGTAGCTGGTTTAGCACCGAAATACATAGCAGTATTATTCACGTAACCAGCTAGTTTACTTGGATTCCATGCGCGACTACTCGATACATTTATAGTGAGTTTTTCAATTTCTTCTCTACTAATATCAGGTAGGTTTTTCTGGTATTTTATGAAGTTACGCCACTGCTCACATAAATCTCTTCTACCACTTTCACAAATAATGTATTCCATTAGAGCTATTGGAACATAATCCTCAATTAGTTTTTCAACAGCACCAACAGCTAGTTTTAATCCTTCAGTAATTGTTTCTACATCTAATACTATTTCATCAGCTCTCACTGTTTTATCAGGCCAGTATGGTGTATAATCCATTCCCGTATGGTCAAAGACTAAAACACTCATATTTGTCTTAGCTAATACTTCATCTACAAGTGCTTTAACTAGTCTCGACTTACCAGTACCCGTTGTCCCCACTACTGCTACATGGTATCTAAGTGCCTCCGACTTAAATGGTAATTCTACACCACTATATTTGTGCACACCAATTACTAATCCACTGCCAAGATCAAGATTTAAATCCCTAGGCGACTCGATGAGGTAAACCTTGGATCTAGGCGTTGGAGGCGTAGTTGCAGGTTCTATTCTATTACCAGTAAATTCACCAATAATCTTAACATATACTGTTTCATAGGGTATGTCTAAACCGCCTTCAGCCAATTCTGGTTTTTCAATAACAGCAGATCTATAACTTGTAGTAAGCAATGGGTCTAGTTTAACAGTGGATCTAAGAACACCCAAATACATTCTCTTAAATTTAATATCTTCTATTACCGCGAGGGATTCTTCTTTAACGAATCCTTCAACTCCCTTATAGACTAGTATAGGAGCTTCAAAAGACCTAGAATAAGACGCTACAACACCAATTTCTCTCAAAACAAAACACCCACTACTACAATTAGGAAAAAAAAAGAAGTACTTATAGTTATGAGTATATTGGAGCATAGTGGTCTAGAAGTAAAAAACACTATATTAGACCTATTAGTCTAGGTATCCATAATGCTAGTTCTGGTATGAATATTACAGCAACGTATATAGCTACATATAGCAGGATAAATGGTATCATTGCTTTCAATAGTTTTTCAATACTTATTTTCATAGCGTCGGATACAACGAATACTCCAGCTCCTACTGGTGGCGTAGCAGTACCTATTAGTACACCCATAAGGAATAATGCATTAATATGGTATGGATTAACGCCGTATGGGGCAAAAGTACTCACTATTACTGAACCCCAAGCTACAGCTAGTACTATTACGTCGAAGAACATACCTAGTACAACGAGTATTAATGCTAGTATAACGAGAGAGATTTGTGGACTATATATTGTAGCTATACCTCTAAAGAAGCGTAGTAGAGAGTCGTTAATTCCCGTTAACGACCATGTAAAGTTTAGAATGTAAGAAGTAGAAATCATTAACATAACTACAGCTGTAGATTTAGCTGCATCTAGAAACATACTTGGTATACTCTTTAAATTAAGTCTTCGATATAATGCTGCCACTATGAATGCTAGAATACAACCAAATGCTCCACCTTCCGTTACCGAGAATACTCCTATATAGATTCCTATTAGTATTCCAACGGGGACTGAGAGTAATGGTATTGCTTTTAACCAACGTATAATTATCTCTCTCAGTGTATATTTCTTTTCTATTCCTCCATAGCCCTTGATATATGAAATAATTACTATCAATACAATTAATGTAAACGCAATTACCAACCCCAGTGAAGCACCAACCATAAATGTTGTAAATACAGATGTACCTGTTGAAGTAGCAAGAATAATTGCAGGTATACTTGGAGGTATAAATGCTCCTAGTGGTGCTGAAGCAGTAATAACTGCACTAGCAAAATCCCTAGGGTATCCTCGCTTCTCCATTTCAGGACCTACTAGTTTGGAAAACGCTGCTGCTGTTGCAGCTACTGCACCTGTGAGTAGCCCATAGAATGCACATCCAAGAGTTACTACTACGCCGAGTCCACCCTTTACTCTACCTACAACTGGTTCTAATGCATCGACAATTACCTCTGTTAGACGGGTTTTCTCGAAGACAACTCCCATTAAGATGAATAGGAATACTCCGAGTAGTGGAAACGATGAAATTGGTATCATTATAGCTGATATTATAATTGACAGTGATTTGCCATATATAACTAGAAATAGTAGACTTGTTAAGCCTATAGCGAATGTTACTGGTGGTCCAATTAGAATTAATCCTATTAGTATTAGTAAAAATACAATTGCAATTAGCCATACCGGTAGAGAGGTTATAAAAGATGTTATTGCAGAAAATATAAAGAGCAAAATGGACTCCATTATTCTTCACCCTCTTCCTCTAGTTTTAACTAAGTTGAAAATTTTGATCACATATCTCACAATCATAAAGGAATATCCTACAATAACTGCATCGTAAAAATAAATTAGACTTAAACGCATTACTGCTGTTTTCTGGACTGAATAGAGCCATCTATAGTTTACTAGTATATAGATTATTGATGCAAGATATATTATTGAAACTACATAGATAACTATCTTATACTTCCAGCCGAGTTTTCTAGGTAGGATTTCTACTCGTGGATGATCTCCTCCTCTCAACACACTACTACTTCCAATAAAAACCATCCATGAATATAGAAGCCACGATAACTCTGTTTCCTCGGGGAACGAGCCTAGATGAGTATATCTCACAACTGCAGCATAGAATAACGAGCTAACTAAAAGTACACCGGTTACTAGTAATACTAGTGTTTCTATAGTGTTTAGTGTTCTATCTACTATTACAAGAGCCCTCTCTAATTTATTCATGGAAGCACACCTATATGAATAATAAATGAGAGTGTAGAAAAAACTATGAACTCATACTTTTTCTATAGTTTTGTAGCCATTGGAGTGCTCCTGCTGGTATTTTATCCTGGTATTTTGGTAGGAATTCTTTTTCTAATCTGTCGAATATGGGCTTTGTATCAACATATATTATTTTAGCTCCCTTAGACATCAAGTATTGTAGTCCTATGACTTGCTCTACAAATAAGCCCCATGCATTCTTCTCTGATGATGCTTCACGTGCAGCTTCAATAATTATTTGTCTTATATCTGCGGGGAGACTGTCTAGTATTTGTTTACTTGCTACTACATAGTGCCATGCATAAGCCCATGGTATTAACGCTATATTAGGTGCTACTTCGTAAAACCTCATAGCTATTATTGCGGCCACCTCGTTCTCCATTGCATCAATAGTCTTGGTTTGTAGCGCTGTATAACACTCTGCATATGCTATAGTGTTCGGATTTGCTCCAAGTGCTTTAGCTGCGTCTATATATGGCGGTGAATTCATAACACGGAGTTTTAAGCCCTGGAAGCTTTCAAGAGATGTTATTGGTTTTTCAGGTATAGATAAGAAGTATCTGGCTCCACCCACTGTTATACCTAGTACCACCCATCCAAACTCGTTTAATACACTATTTGAATACTCCAATAACCAATCCGACTCTGCAAAAGCCATTGCCTCCTCTGTACTCCTAAATAATCCAGGGAAGTTGAGGAATTGTAGTTTATCTGTATAGGCTGCAAACCTAGATACCTCGATTGTAGCCATGAATAACTGTCCTGTTCTCATCAACTCTAAGTATTGTGATTGATCACCGAGCTCTCCACCCGGGTGTAGTATTATTTTAACTCTACCACCAGTTCTCGCCTCGACTTTTTCTTTAAACCTAGTGAAGAAATAGTGGTGTGTATCTAGCGGGTTGGGTGCAGTGAGGTATGCAACATGCAACTCGTATTCGGGTTGTGGAGTTGTAGCTACTGTTGTTGTCACAGTGACGGCTCCTCCAGAGGGTTGTACACTAGAGGAGCCGGCAAAATACCCTGCTACTCCAGCTATAATACCTATTACAATAGCGATTAGTATGAATACTCCATACGTCTTTTTACTTGTTTGGCTCATATATATACACCCGTATTCTATTCTCCCCTAGAAGTGGTTTTATAGCTTAAATAAAACCAGTTTTATTGGCTATTTATAGGATTGAATTCTCTTCGTTTTAACCGGTGGTAGCACTGGACGTATTAGTTACTGGTGGCGGTGGATTTATAGGTAGATTTCTAGTAGAGAAACTAATTGAAAAAGGATATAGCGTGGTCTCAGCGAGTTTAGAACCATCGCCCTTCCATGAACACCCAAAACTAGTCTATATTTCTGGTGATGTAACAGATGTTATCTTTATGAACAAGATCTTCTTGAAATACAAGCCAAGTGTAGTTATACATCTAGCTGCACTACTAGCTGATACATGTGAAAACAACCCAGTTGCAGCAACAAGAGTAAATATTGATGCTACACAGAATCTAATAGAGTTATCTATTACTCATGGAGTAGAGAAATTCGTATTTATGAGTTCAGCATCTGTCTATCACCCAGATACACCAGAACCGGTTAAGGAGGAATATGCTGGTAAACCCGTTTCCTACTATGGAGTAACCAAGTATACTGGTGAATTAATTGGATTATGGTATGCTCGAAAAGGACTAATCGATTTTAGAGCACTAAGACCAACCGTGGTATTTGGTCCTGGTAGATTTAAAGGTCCATCAGCCGAGTATTCTAGTTTAATTATAGAAAACGCGTTGAGAGGCGAAAAAGTAATTATCAAGAACCCCGAGGATAGAGTAAACTATATTTACGTTAGAGACACTGTAGATGCACTAGTAGCATTAATGGAAGCCGAGAAAACACCATCTAGAGTTTACAATGCAGGAGGATTTGTAAGCAAAGTCATCGAGTTCGCCGAGCTCGTTAGAAAATACATACCAACACTAAAATACGAGATCCAACCACAACCAACAGTTAGATACCCCGCTGTTGTAGATGATTCAAAAATACGATCAGAAATAGGGTGGACTCCAAAATACCTATATGAAAAAGCAATAGAAGACTATATTGAAACATACAGGAAAGGGAGTTCATTGTTTAAACTATCATAGTATGGGTAGAGAAAATGAAACTCGATTTGACTGGTAGAGTAGCTATAGTTACTGGCGGAGCAAAGGGAATAGGATTAGAAACAGCTATAACACTAGCAAAACACGGTGCAGACATAGCTATCGTAAATAGATCTAGAGAAGACCTCGAAGTAGCGGTAGAAGAAGTCAGAAAACAAGGAGTTAAAGCAATAGGTGTTATAGCAGATGCAACAAAAAGAGTAGAAGTAGAAAGAGCAGTTGAAGAAGTAGTAAGAACATTTGGAAAAATAGATATACTGGTTAACAATGTAGGAGCATTTCCAAGAAAACCCTTCCTTGAAATGACCGAGGAATTTTGGCGTGAAATGATAGATGTAAATCTAACAAGTGCATTTCTATTCTCTAGATATGTTGCACCACACATGATCAAGAATAACTATGGTAGAATAATCAATATATCATCTATTACAGGAATATATCATGGAGTACCAGGACTAGTACACTATGGAGCAGCTAAAGCTGGTATAATAGGATTTACTAAGTGTCTAGCCGCAGAACTGGCTCCATACAAGATAACAGTAAACGCTATTGCTCCAGGCCCCATTCTAACCCCTGGTGTAAAATCCATTTGGAGCCCCGAAGACATTAAAATACAGGAATTAATAAACCCACTCAAGAGGTTTGGTTTACCAAAAGATGTTGCGAATCTAGTTGTCTTTCTTGCAAGCGACTACGCGGAATTCATTACTGGCCAGGTAATAGTTGTCGATGGCGGTTTAACATTTGTAAATCCAAGACTCTCTGTTAAAGAAATATTAGCTTTGAAGGAAAAGGGTCAAATATAGTATATATTTTCCATATTAATTCATAGTTTTTAATTCTATAATTATCCTAGTTGACCAGGTATTCCAAGTCTTCGTTTTCAAATATATTTCTTAATACTTTTCCAATGGCCTTTCTAAGCATGATACTCGTAGTTGGCTTAGATAGATTTAATTGCTTTGCTAGTTCTTCGAGTTGAATACTTCTCTTACTTCCAAAATAACCTTCTTGATATGCTCTATTTAGTATATATAATTCTCTACTAGTAAGACCTAGTTTGGCGTAGTTACTAGATAATACTTTTATAGTGTTTTCAATACACTCTGCAAGAGATGATCTTTTGGCAGTAATGTTTTTCTTTCCATAATATGATTGAAGGTTATCTATGTATTTTTCAATGTGTTCCTCTTCACCCATTACACAAAATATTCTCTTCCCTCCTTTAACAATATAGGGAGATAATAATGTAACCCCATAGTTCTCAATTAACTCGTAGAATTCACACCTCTCTTTAACAGCTATCATGAGTAATGACCTCTCAGAAATAAATCTATTTAGAGAAAGAATTTTTGAATCTCTATTTCTCAATAACTCGTTTACTCGAGGTAGTAATTCAAGGTCTTTAGTATACGTTATTACCGTGTATACAGGGTCTTTGGGATCGCGTGAAACATAGAGTATAAGGGGCGTTGTACTCTGCCTAGAGAGCGGAACAAATAAGCTATTACTACTTGTATGAGTAGTAATAATGTAGCTCGTTAAGTGCATTAAAATTACTCCCTCTCTTATCGTGTCATTGCTCCCATTAATATTCTAGAAATAAGAGCAATATATACTTATATAAAACAAATCCATATGAGGACCTTGTAGCCAAGTATATAATTACCCCCATGGCCAGACCCGTGGATTTAGAAGAAGAGTTAGTGTTGTGTTTAGTTAAAATAGAGTACTCTAACTCACGCGATGTGATCAATACGTGAAATCAACCTATTACACACTCTCGTGTTCAACAGGAATATAGTAGCACACGGGTTACTCTAGACTATGTGTTAATATAGGTGATTCAAAGTTAAAACAACGCTAATAGACTACTTGTTTTTAAATGAACTTAGAATTACTGGAGATCACGTGATTTGAAAGTATTGAAGAGGGTTTAAAAACACTATACAAGGCGATTAAACCACAAATTAAACTATGCGAAGAGGGCTCTTTAATCTATGAGAGGAATAGAATTGTAGTTATACCAGCACATAGAGTTAACTTTGTGGATACAACTGGTTGTGGTGTTGCTATTAATACTGGTGTTCACTACGGTGTATTAATGGGTTGCAATATAGTTAGAGCCGGTAAGCTAGGCTCACTACTAGTAACCTATAAAGCAACGGGCTACAGTACTCAATACCCATCGAGAAACCTCAAAGAACTACTAGATTTGGAGGAAAACTATAAAAACTTGAAATAAAAAGTGTGTTCTTGGAGACAGGTCTAGGGGTGTATGAGTAGACTCAAGACTAGATATCTATTTAACTTCGTGGATTTCGGATCGATATGTAGTAATTGTAATGTGAATTGCTGTAAAAGATTCTATGCTATACTCCTCCCCGAGGAAGAAGAGGAGTTTTCACGGAATAGCTTCATGGTTGAAACCGAGCTGGGCTGTATCAAAGCTATTGGTTCTAGAAATGGAGAACCCTGTCCCTTCCTAGACGGGAACGGTAGGTGTAAAATATACAGTAATAGACCACTGGATTGCCGAATATGGCCTGTAATAATATACTATGATTTTAAAACAGGCGAGAGAGTCGTATACTTAGACCTTGACTGCCCAGCTGTGTCTAAAGGCCTCGTACCAAGAGAATTTGTTGAGAGAGTCGTAGAGGAATTTAGAAAAATCCATATTGATGAAGAATGGCTGAAAAAGTATACTCTTGCACCATGGCCGAACCACCTAGTGGAAATCTATAGATTTAAGAAATAATGGTTTTTCATTCAACCATGATCTTTATTGCATAGTCGTTATTGTTTCAGTGTTTCTCTAGCGTATTTCGCAACTATTATTGTACTCACCGTTGTAATTATTAAGCTTGCCAATACAGCGGTTGACGGGTCTACTAGTGGTAGTATTGTATTTAGCAGGGCTATTCCTATAAAGAGTACTATATTGGCGAAGGCTATTGATGTCGCTGCTGACTTCTACACCATAGACTTCTCTTATCATTGGTGGGGCCACTACATGTAGTCCTACTCCTACACCCATTATGATTATAGAGATTGGGAGTAGGTAGTTGTTTCTAAATTGATGTATTATGTAGAGAAGGATCCATGCTACTGCTATAAATACATGTGATAGTATTAGTATGGGTTTTCTCTTCTGGATGATCTTGTCGCTTATATAGCCGGCCAGTAGCGATGAGACTAGGAATAGTGTTGCAAGTAGCATCAAGTAGTAGCTAACAACTATTCTATCTAGGCCATGGTAATCTGATAGAAGTAGCTGGCCCCAGGAAGACTGGAATGACAATACTACTCCATATGTTGCTAGTGTACCAATACTTACACTCCAACTATGCGGGTCTTTAGCAATTAATCCTAGGTTTCTAAGTGTTACCAGTATGCTTCCATTAGAGCCATTATCTCTAAGGCCGATGCGACTAGTAAGCCATAGCAATACAGCGACAATTATTGTTATAGTAGACAACACTATAACAGTGTATACAAAGCCAAATCTCTCTAGGAATAATCTAAGCGGGTATGTAGCGAGCAACGCGCTCAAACTACCAATCATTAAACCAATAGCAGTAGCCCAGGCCTGCTCATCCCTCCTATAGTAGAGGGAGAGCGCTCTTTGATACGAGAGAAAGAGCACAGCAGCTGAAAATCCAACCACGACTCTACTAGCGAGTAGTAAAACCGGTGAGCCAGTAGCCATGAGTAGTGTTCCAAAACCCATAACCAGTAGTAGAAGCGTTGTAACTCTACTAATTCCAAAACTATCTAGAAGCGAGCCGAGGAAAAACTGTGAAAAACCATACGCGTAGAAGAAGAGTGAAGAGGCCAATGATAACAATACTCTAGAGTCACCATCGAGGACTCCAGCTATCTCGGAAATCTCCCTCTCCATAATCCCCGTCATAGATCTATGGAAAAAATCCAGGCTTATTCCAGCTAAAAGCACACTTGTTAATATAATGCGTTTACGATGCTCCATAAGCACCACCCAGGAAACACTGGTTAATGGTAATAGAGGATTTTAATCCTTTACATATCAGCCACTAAAAAGCCGGGTGATGCTCTACTCTGTGAATAACTAGATTTCAATATTCTATGGGAAACCCTGTGTAAACCAGAGGGGATGATTAATACCGGGCAGGATGTTGTCCACTCCTGCATTTCTCAACGAGTTCAACTAGTTTGTTTTCTAAGTCTTTAACATCTACCCCCAATACCACTGCTTCTCTGAGGGCTTCAAACGCGTTTTCAATACACTCTCTACTATTACAGTATCTTAGTTTATCCTCGAGTTTTTCAATCGCGTCTTCAGGGTAGGCGAAGAAGTCTCCGGATACTACTACATTTACTATTTCGCATTGATCACTTAGTGCAACATCTAGTTTAACTGTTTTACCATGTCTTAGAATAATTGATTCATACTTCAAAGAAGAATCACCTCTTGTAAATCCACTCAGGGCTCTTATACTTACCCACTGATTCACTAGCTACTCTCAATTCTTTCTCTGATAATTCATCATGGTAGATCTCGGCGTTTAATGCTTGTTTAAATCCCTCTATGAATGTTTTAACTAGTAGATCCACATCTACTTCTCCAATAATGTCTTTCAATGTAACAACCCTCTCCCTTATACTCTTAACCCCCTTACTCGCTAGTTTCTCGCGTGGTGCAACCAGTGTTTTTTCTAGTACATCGAGGTTTGTAGCATACATTAGTGTTCCATGTTGGAGGAGAACACCCATTCTACGTGTCTGTGCACTACCAGAGATCTTCCTACCACTAACAACAACGTCGTTTACTGGTGCAAACTCAGCGTTTACTCCTAGTTTTCTAAGTGTATATACTAATGCACTACATATTACACGGTAGCTTTCAAGGACATCTGTTAGCACTCCTTGTACTGGTAGCACGATACTATATGTTACCTCGCCGTTTGTATCGTGGTATACCGAGCCTCCGCCAGTAATCCTCCTAGTAAAATCAATACTGTTGGCTTTAATGTATTCGAGGTTGACTGCATCGCCCACTCTCTGAAAGTAGCCTATTGTCACAGCACTTGGTTTAAACCTGTATAGTCTAAGAGTATTTTCTACTTCTCCCCTCACTCTCAACTGTAATAGTGCTTCATCAATAGCCATTTGCCAATATGCATCACGTCCTTCCAGGTCGAGTATTACTCTCAGCTTCAAGTATTTACACCCTGTAATCCAAGATGTAGATAGACATATAGATAGTAGAATAAATAAACATGTTATTGATTGTTAATACTGGTGCCAAAGTGGTGAACAGTGAAATCTATGTAAGAGTATCTATTGGAACACTGTTTAAACTAGGACTCGTAGATTTAAAAGTAAAAGAAACACCTACATCAGCCTATCTACTCCAGTATTCACCAATTGGCTGCCGTGCTAGCTGCGGCTTCTGTCTACAATCACATAGACAAATACAAGATACTACGAGTGATAAACTGGGAAGGGTTACATGGCCTGTAATCGAGCTCAGTAAACTACTAGAGAAATGGAGTAGTGTATTTACACGTATCTGCCTACAGACAATTATTAAACCAGGCTTCCACCTAGAAGCACTAGAAATACTAAAGAGGATCAGAGAGGCCGGGGAAACAAAGCCGTTTTCACTAGCTATAACACCAGTCTCGAAAACAATACTTGAAGAAGCGAGAAAACTCGGAGTAGACACGCTGGGAGTAGGATTAGACACGTCGACGCCAGAACTCTTCGAGAAGTGGAGTAAACCATATAGTTGGAGTATATACTGGTCTTTCATCGAGAAGGGAGTAGGTGTCTTCGGCAGGGGCAATGTATACGTACACTTAATTGCAGGTCTTGGCGAGACACTAAGAGAAATAGTCTCAGCTATGAAGAAGATTTATAGTATTGGTGGTAGAGTAGCATTATTCAACTATACTATGAGGGGTTACTCACCCGTTAAAATAGAATATTATAGACTAGTACAAATCGCGAGACTACTACTAGAAAACAATTTGGACCCAGATGAATACATAGACTACGAGAAAAACACAATTAGAAAACAAATACCATTAAATACACTTGAAAACGCGTTTTACACGAGTGGTTGCCCAGGGTGTAATAGACCATTCTACAATGAAAGCCCCCGCGGCCCAATATACAATATTCCATCTAGACAAATACTCGAAGAATACCGTGAAGTATTAAAGAGAGAACTAGAAGGAATTGGTGTATCAATGTGAATATACAGTACTTCACACCTAGATACAAGTATAAACCCGTATCACTCACGGGAAATCAGTGTGCATTAAACTGTAGATTCTGTAATAGGAAATACCTTGAAAACATGGTCCACGTAAACCCATCTAATTTCACCAGGGTTATAAAAGAGCTATACGAGTACGGAGTAAGAGGAGTCTTACTTAGTGGTGGATTTAACCGTGATGGAGTACTACCAATAGAAAACTATATTGATGAATTAAGAGTTGTCAAGAGAGAACTAGGATTAATTACTAGTGCACACTTGGGTTTGAATACTAATAGAGACCTACTACTAGAATTGAAAGAAGTAATAGACGTTGTAGACTACGAGTTTTCACTGAGTTCATTTATAGTAAATGAAATAAGAGGGTTTCAATTCAAACCAGAGAGATATATTGAAGCACTAACTAGAATGCTTGAAACCGGGTTACACGTAGTACCCCATATCTACGTATGGCACCCAGGGTTAGATAGAGAGTTACTCACTAGAGAAACAAGTGTTTTAAGTGATCTCGGTATAGAAGAAGTTACACTACTTGTCTACATAGACCCCTATGTAAAATATGAACCATTGAAACTAGCAGGTATCGTATTAGAAAACATTGAGTATTTAAGGAATACCTATTCCGGAAAGATTTATTTGGGGTGTATGAGGCCGGGTTATATCAAGCCACTCTTAGACCCAGTAGTCATTGAGAAAAACCTTGTTGAGCGCGTAGCTAATCCACACTATAGTGTTCTACGTAAATACCCCAGCGAAGTATTTGATGCATGTTGCTCTATACCATTAACAGATGAAACAAGAAGGATATTCAAAGCCCCGGGAATAAACTAGTTAAAAAACTATGGATATAAAAACTAGTTTTATATTTTATTCAACTCACTACGTATTGCAATTGGACTTCTAGATTGGCACTTTTAGACCCGATGATGGCTAAAATGCAAGTAATTCTATTGGAGTTTATGAGAGAAAAGATGAAAAGTTAGTGAGCTCATAGTTCTCCTACATGTAGACTCTTGATATCCCTATTCCTGGCTAGTATAGAGCACCTATTGTTCGCGAAGTATTCTGCCAATTAGTTTATCCACCTAGAACACTATTGTGTTTTAAGAGGTGGAGAGAGGATTAGAGGGGAAAAGCATTGAAGTCTACGTTCCGAACTGTAATTCATACGTCATTGGGTCGCAGTATTTAAACCACCGATAATACCAGCCGTAGGTCTTACCACTTACATCGGTAATATTAACATATGGTGTTGTATACTGATTATCACTCCTACCAGCATTGTATAGTTCTACGTTCAAACTAACTATGTTACCTGGAAGTGAAAACGTTATAGATATAGAGCTTATTGGAGAGTCGCCTTCACGAATCTCATAATCCTCGAGGAATGGTTGAATACGATCACCGACTGAAGGCCCATCAGCACAATGCGGTCTAGTTTGAGGTGGTAGATATACCTCAGAAGGTTCCAACCAAGTTCCAACATCCCGTATAGCAGATGGGTAGAGAATTCCAACCTCTCTACAGAAGTAGTTACCACACATTAGAATTTCCTCATATACAAATTTAACGTAGAGATATACCCTGACCCTGGAGTTTCCAGTAAGTTGACTAGAACATCCAGAGAAAGTCGCAGCAGTTATTTTCTTACCAGCTGGATTGAGTGGTGGCGGATTACCCAAGTAGCTAACCCCTGCAAAGTATGTTAAGTACATGGCTGAAGGCCTTGGGTAGTGAACAAAGCAGAAGCTTGTATTAAGGCCACTTAAGCTGTACAGGTAGGGTCCTTTAACCCATGCTCTACACTCACCACGTTTATAATCAGGTCTCTGCTCTACTATAGTCATACTACATATCTGATTACCTGTACCACCTCCACCTTCACCTATATCACGCATATTTGCATCTTCGCTAGTAGTAATACTCCAGTCTTTGCTTACTACTTCTTCGTATGTAATGGGTCTTTCTTGTGTATTAAACCCACTTGCTTCCATGAGTTTAGCCATGTCTACTTCTACTCTGTTTAGTAGACTCTTTGGGTAGACGCTTATACCCCTATTGAAGACCAATACCTCCTCTTTGCCCTTAACACAGTTTACTATGAGGATGAATTCTTGTGGTTCATAGTATTTAACAGTGTAGCTTCTAGATACTTCATCGTATTTTAATTTGACTGGAATAGCTGGTATATACTTCTTCACTGTTATCGTAGAGTCTGGAGACACAGACCCGGTATACAGGTATTCTAGTCTACCATACTCTGTTGGAGCTAGTGGTGTGGGAAATCTAGCTACAACTACAAGGCATTCGTCAGCATCTACTTTTGGTATTTTTACATCGAGTCTTACAAGGACTAGAGGATTACCCTCGATCCAGCTCTTGTAAAGCCTCTCTAATTCATCTTCTTGTGAAATAGCTATAGGGGTTGATGCTAGGATTAGTACTATCAAGATGATGAGTGCTATGGAGCGATTCAATCAAGACACCATACTTCCAAATATAATATTAGTGCCTATGGATTTATAAGGCTTACTCTCCACAACTACTATACGTAAAGGGAGAGAGGAGAATTAAAAAGCCTTACAACTTGTCTCCTACTATCTACTCCAACCTGTATGATGGTGTAGAAGGGCACTCTAGAACTAGAAATAATGAAATATTATTTTTCATTGTATACTTGTCAACTTGGACTTAACAGATTCTATTTTATATTCCAGTGTTATTTCTTTATCAAATCTTAGATCTAGTGATATATCAATTGCTATTCTTGAAACACCTGTTTTCCTTAATTCACTAGTTACTACTTCGAGTAGACGGCTTAGTTCATTAAAAGATTCTAATTCTATCCCTGTACCAAAAGGTGTAATAGTGTATTTTAAACCCATTGACTCTATAACCCGGATTACTCTTGCAACATAGTTACTTAAACTAGCACTGCTTGTTCCAATTGGTATAACCCGTAGAAATACTAGTATTTTCACTCCCACCACCATAAATAAATTAAATCCAGTCTAAGACAATTAATAATTAATGGATTAATAAACAAGTGAGAGTGATTGCACCATGTTTACACTTATACCGATTATAATAACACTAGCGGTTTTACTCGTGTTGATTGGTATAATACTTGTATTTATTGGTATCCTCAGAGAATCTACTAGAGAAGAGAGTGAAGTAGAAGCTGGTGGAGTTGTAATTATTGGTCCAATACCAATAGTTGTTGGAAGCAATCAGAGAATTGCTAAGTCACTACTAGTACTTGCAATTGTATTGACAGTAATTCTTGTTTTAATCCACATACTAATAGCAGTATTGTGAGGTGGAGATTGATGAAATTACAGTATATTGGTTTCTTACTTGTTTTCACAGGTATAATACTAGTCTTTGTAGCTACACTACTACAAGTATACTATGCTTTAACAACAAGTAGTGAAGAAGTAAAAGTAGGTGGAGGTGGTTGTATTATAATATTGTTTATTCCAATATGTTTTGGTGTTGGAGAACCCGCTCTAATTACTACTCTAATGGTCTTGGGGTTGGTTTTAACAATAGTGTTGATTTTACTCAATATATACTTAACTAGAGAGTTCAAAAAGACGGTTGTGTAGAAGACACTAGTTTATTTTACTCTAATTAAACTATCTATAACTAGGTTATAACTCGGTGTTTACAATTGACTCTTGGTTTTTACAGCGAGCTAGAAAAACAATTGAGGTTTAATAGAGAACTGGCAAAAATAGTAGTAGAGAAAATCAAGGGTTTATTCACAGAGTACACTGTTAAAACAGGTATTGAAAGACTAAAAATAATGGATTTTTGCGGTACACACGAGTGGAGTATTACATACTATGGGCTTAGAAGCCTTGTTCCAAGCGGTATGGAGCTTGTAGCAGGACCTGGATGCCCGGTTTGTGTTGTCCCCTCTCACTACATCGAGGAGTCAATTAAACTCGCACTGGATGGAGTGGTTGTCTATGCCTATGGAGATGTATACAAGTTGAGAGCTAGAAGGAGTGTTAGAGGAGCTTATTCTCTAAGTGAGGCTAGGAGTCTTGGTGGTGATGTTAGAATAGTACAAGATATACTATCAGCTACTAGAGACGCCGCTGGACACGGCAAGCCATCCGTCTTTATAGGAGTAGGGTTTGAAACAGCTGCACCAGCATACGCTTGGAGTATTCTAAGGAAACACCTACCAGTAAACCTCAAGTTACTAATCCTGGTTAAACTCACGCCCCCCGCGATGTTTTACTCTCTAGAGGTCAGTAGAGAAAAACCAACTGAGCCACCAATTAATGGTGTAATAGCCCCGGGCCACGTCTCTACTATTACAGGTGCTAAAGCATGGACTCCTGTCTCAGAGAACTATGGGTTACCAGTTGTGATCTCTGGTTTTGAGCCACTAGATGTACTCGTATCTATTCTAGAAATAATGAAGCAACTAGTTGAAGGTAAAGCTGAAACAGTTATTGAATACAAGAGGAGTGTTTCATGGCATGGAGATCTAAGAGCACAAAACGCTATAAACAAAGTATTTGAAGTAGTAGACGATGCATGGAGGGGTATTGGCTTCCTCCCCAAGAGCGGGTTGAGATTGAGAGAAGAATACAGGTTATACGACGCCTTCCACGAATACGGTGTTAGAGAGTTGAAACCAGTTGAATGGGAGAAAGACATGCCCCCGGGTTGTAGGTGTGCTGAAGTAGTACTAGGCAAGGCTTATCCAACACAGTGCCCGTTATTCATGAAGGCTTGCACACCGCAGAAGCCAGTAGGGCCCTGCATGGTTTCAATTGAGGGTACTTGTGCTATATGGGCTCGGTTCGGGTCCCGCGACCTACTACTCCGAATTACAAACGAAGTTAAAACTAGTAAGGGGTGATCTATGTGTGCATTGGCTCACCAGCAGTGGTATTAAGTGTCGACCACGAGAAAATGACGGCAATCGTGGATTACGGTGACGGTATTCCACGAGAGGTTTTAATAGGGATTTCCGAAGAGCGCGTCAAGCCCGGCTCAATAGTAATCATCCACGCTGGAGTAATAGTTTCAGAAATGAACGAGGAGGAGGTATTAGAACAACTGGAATTCTTTAAAACAACACTTGGAGAAGAAGCTAGTAGCGGGTTTACAAAGATCTATGAATACTTATTGAAAGAGTCGAAGAAAATAACGGGTGAGAAAAAGTGAAAGAATATATTACTCTAGCCCATGGATCCGGAGGCGTTGAAATGCATGAAATACTCGAGAAATTATTCTTTAAGAGGGTGAGTGATAGATTTAAACGCGTAGAGGGAGGTATTGGAATAGATGAACCAGACGATGCAGCCGCTATACCAATAGGTGGAGGTAAATACCTCGTTGTATCAATCGACGCGTATACTGTAAACCCCCCGTTCTTCCCCGGGGGCAATATAGGTGTATTAGCCGCGAGCGGGTCAATAAACGATGTTTTAATGCTTGGTGGAAGACCAATAGCTCTACTAGACGCTATTATAGTTGAAGAAGGCTTTCCACTAGAAGACCTAGAAGTAATAGTCGACTCGTTGATTAAAACACTCGAAGAAGAAGGAGTAGCATTAATTGGTGGAGACTTCAAGGTAATGCCCAAGGGGCAGGTAGACAGAATAACCATTACAACAACAGGTATTGGTATATCGGAGGGGCCGCCAATAACCGATAATCCAAGGCCTGGAGACAAGATTATTGTGAGTGGTTATCTAGGAGATCACGGCGCAGTAATACTACTAGCACAACTAGGCCTGCAATCAAGTGAAACTGGATTATTGAAAAGCGATGTCAAACCACTCACTAAACTAATGCTTCCACTACTAGAGAGGTATAGAGCGTGTATTACAGCAGCCCGAGACCCAACAAGAGGCGGGTTAGCAGGTGTATTAAACGAGTGGGCCTCGAAGACAAATACACTAATAGTTATTAGAGACGCCGACGTCCCAGTGAGAGAACCAGTTAGAAGATACGCCGAGGTATTAGGAGTAGACCCATACTACCTTGCAAGCGAGGGAGCAGCTGTACTCGCCGTGAGAGAAGAGTGCGCTGTGGAAGTATTAGAGTATATACACAAACTAGGATTTACAGAGGCTAGAATTATTGGTGAAGTAAGAGAAACAGATGTATTCAAGGGATACGTGGCAACTGAAACACCCATTGGAGGACTACGTGTAGTTGAACCTCCAAGAGGAGAAATAGTTCCAAGAATATGCTGAGTTGAAAACCATGCCGAAAAAGCTTTCAATAGGCAACACAGTAATTACACGCATAGGCTTTGCCGGTGTTAAAGTAGAATACAATAAACACTCTATTTGCATCGACCCTGCTAGCGAGGTAGAAAACTGCAGTATAATACTCTACACACACAGCCACAGTAGACACTACACTAACTCACCAGTCAGCAGTGAAAAAAGAGTTTACTCGCCTTTTACAGGGGTTATTGTAAAACCAGGGGATGTATTAGAAGTAGAAGGTATACGCATCACTGTGCGCGAAGCCTACAACGATCCTAGTATACATGGAGACAGCGTTCCCCATCCCAGGGGTTTTAGTGTTGGATATATTCTCTCTCCTCCCGAAGGGCCAAGTATATACTATGTTGGAGACAGCGACCTAGTCCCCGAGTTAATACAAGTAGAATCCAGTATCGATGTTTTAATTCCACCCATTGGTGGAGGAGCAGTAATGAATCCCGAAGACGCTTTTGAACTAGTTAAATCCATTAAACCAGTAGTCACTATACCAGTTCACACTGAGGATCCACGACTACTCTATAAATTCAGAGATATGGTCCAGCCATATACACAGGTGGTATTACTTTGGAAGTAGACCCTTATGAAACACTTAAAACACTATTGTCAAACGAGAGAATTATTCCTCCATTAATGAAGTGGAAAACCGTTTCAACAATAGAGTACAGGAAGATCTATGAAGAAAGCATTCGAGACCCGTATTCCTTCTGGGAGAGAGAAGCATTAAAACTATCATGGAGTAGAAAGTGGAGCAGAGTTGTCGAGGGCCAGCCGCCGAATACCAAGTGGTTTACTGGTGGATACATTAATGCATACTACAATATTATCGGCAAACATAGAAATACGTGGATTTGGAGTAAACCAGCATTTATATGGGAGAATGAAGAGGGAGATTCACGTATAATTACATATGGCGAGCTAGATAGACTAGCCAGTAGAATAGCGTCTAGCCTCAGATCAATTGGAGTTAGACCAGGAGACTGGGTCTTAGCATATATATCTCCCTCAATAGAAGCCCTTGCATTTCTCTTAGCATCAGTAAAGATCGGGGCACCATTTGAAACTGTTTTCACTGGTTTTGGCTACTACGAGCTAGCCAAGAGGATTAGAGATGTAAACCCAAACATTTTGTTAGCAACCAGTGGTTTCACCCGCCGTGGGAAACTAGTGGACACGCTTTCAACAGTTAGAAAAGCAGTAGAACTATCTGGTTTTAAAAACCCCGTTGTTGTAATTGAAAACCCGGGGACGCCACCGCTTAGAGATAGTGAACTAAGCCTCCAAGAACTACTCGGCTATAGCAGTGGAAGTATAGAAGACTATACCGCTCCCAGTGAGCACCCATTATTTGGCTTACACAGTGGCTACAGCGACGAGTATAGTCAAATAGTTTACCCCACGGGAGGCTTTCTAGTACAAGTATATTCTACAAGCCAGTGGATAGGACTTAGACCTAGAGACACTTATTTCTGTACTGTGTGGCCTGGTTGGATTACTGGTGTAAGCTACGTTGTATTCGGTCCATTAATGATTGGTTCAACAATTGTCTTATACGAGGGTGGACCAGACTACCCGTCATGGGATAGGTGGTGGAGGATTATAGAAGACTACGCTGTAACACTATTTCTCACAACTAGTAGTGCTCTTAGAATACTTAGAAAACAAGGAGACCAATATGTAACAAGTAGAAATCTCGATACACTAAAAGCAATACTAGTAACAGCCGAGCCACTAGAACCAGATACATGGTATTGGACTTATAGAGTAGTAGGTACTGGTAAAACGCCAGTTATTGACTCAAAACCAGACGGGTATACTGGTAGAATACCCGTAGTAAACCTCTATATACAGAGTGAAATAGGAACATTTGTAACCGGCAACCTAGTAAACTATACATTCCCGCCAATCGCGCCTGGCTCGGCTGGTACACCAATACCAGGATTCAATGTAGGTGTAGTAGACAGCGAGGGCCGTGAATTAACCGAGTCTATTGGTGAACTAGTAGTTAGAAATCCATGGCCAGCAATGCCAATTAAATACCCGGTTGAATACAGAGAGAAGTGGAAAAACGGCTATTATAGAACAGGAGACTATGCCTACATAACGAGAGATGGATATGTATACGTCCTCGGAAGACTAGACAATATAGCGAAAATAAGCGGGTATAGAGTAAGTCCAGGAGCAATAGTTAAAGCACTCAGAGAGCTGTTGGGGATAGAAACAAGAATTTATAGAGTAAAAGACCCGGAGAGATTCGAGTCATTTATACTTGAATACAAGGGTCCGGTGACACCAGAAGAAGTTAAATCCACTATTAGAAGAGCAATTGGAGGTATAGTAGAACCCAAGCAAATAATCAAGGAAGAATAAAATCAGTTTTTGCCGTGTTCTTCACCACTCTGTTAACCGACCTTTCATCACCAAGAAATGGTATGAAGTATTATGGTGTTTAAAATTAGTGTGTAAGAGGATCAGAACTCAAGACCGTCATCACATTGCAGCCAACCCGAGCGCTCATCATCAAAAAATACTATCTCTCTCCTTCTTTATAATTCTCTCTATACTCCTCGTAGTAGGAACATAGTTTTCTATAAACACAGTATTTACACTCCCATTGATATCTAGGGTGGACAGTATCATTGATTATTGCTTTTACTTCTTCTTCGATGTCTACAGGCTGGTATTCAATTGGGTATTCTACTAGCTTGTCTAGCGTGATATAGATTAATAAGCCTTTCTCCGCGCCGAGTAGTTGAAGATATATTCTCAATTGTTTTACATGGTGGTCTCTGGGCAGATTAATAGCTGTTCTACTCGTTTTAACTTCTACTACGAGCCCCTCATCTCTCTTAAAAGCATCAACCCTACCCTTTAGCAAGTATTGTTCTCCATCAACAACTATTTCTCTCGATACCTCTAATTCTACTTCAAACCCTTTTTCAGCGAGTAGTCTTCCTAAACCCGTGTGGACAATATCTCCGAGTATAGCTGCTGGCTCAAATGACAATGTGAGTTCGGGGTATTTCTTTCTCAAGTGGTATTTATGGCTGCATCCAACGAGGTCTGTTACATAGATAATTCTTGGGTCTCTAGACTCTGGTAGTTTCTTCAACTGCTCCTTTAAAACCCACTCGTATAAAATGTCTATTATACTGTAATTTCGACTCTGCAATGAAAGCCCCTTGTTAATCTAGTTTCCCTCTGCATTTATTTGTTTCTATGCAGATTTCAAGATATGTTTTCTCAACTGGTTTTAAACCATATTCTACAACTAGTTTTTTCACTAGGGAGGAAAACACTTCTCTATCTTCATCGCTCTGTAATTCTAGTTCGAGAAACCATCCAACACCTATTAACTCGTCTAGTGATGCCTCTATGCCACGGTATTTATAGACAATTCTCTTTTTAGCTATTGCTAGTACTGGTTTAAACCCTAGTTTTAGTAATAGCTCGTTGAGTATGCTATTATACTCTGTATTCAATTTAATTTCTAGTTCATCTCTTGTTTTAACACCCATTGAATCAATTCTCTTCGGTCCCTTGTAGGTTAGTGCGAGGAATTCTCTTGAATTACACTTTCTCCATCTAATTCTAACTGCTTCATCTGTCTTCGAGAAGTCTCTGCATGGATGGTTATAGTAGTAATCGATTTCAATACACTCATAGATTTTACTAAAACCAGTTTCTTCCAGTAGTCTGGTTGTAAGTAGAGGGTTTTCTACTCGTAGTTTTACTTCTACCTCGCTAACCAGACTCCAGCACCCTTCTACTAGCTTTTTCTAAAACTCTTTTCACTGTTTCAACTGTGTTTCTATAGGCGCTTCTAGGTGTTTGTGTTAATGGTGGATATTCTAATTGATGCGTGTAGAATGCTTTTGTAAAAGCAATACTTCCTCTTTTCAAGCCTATTCCATAACCTCCTTCGAGTACTATTACTGTGGGGACATTTACTTTCTCAACTAGTAATCCTAGTTTGTAATATGAGAACTCTGTAAGCGATAAATCAGCTAGTCCATCGTTTTCAAAAGCGTCAAAACCAGCTGATACAACGATTGCTTCGGGTGAGTATTTTACTACTAGGTTTTCAACCATATCTACTAGTTCTGCGAATAAATCGTCTCCTGTATATCTTGGTAGAACAATGTTTACTTTGTATCCATATCCATCACCCTCTCCTAGTTCATCGGGGTATCCTGTGTGTGGGTATAGTGTATCTGGGTCTTGGTGGAAATCTACTTGTAGTATTTTATCTCTATAAAATATCTCCATAGTACCATTACCGTGATGCGCGTCGAAATCCAATACCATTATCTTTTTGTATCCAGCATCTCTAAAGCCATATACAGCTACGGCTGCATTATTTAGAATACAAAAGCCTGTTGATGACACACCCGGAGTTGCACCAGCTATTCCGGCGTGGTGTCCCGGGGGCCTTCCAATCAAGAAGACTCTACGTGATTCAAGCGCGTATTTGTATGCTAGGTAGAAGAAGCTTAGTGCAAGGTCCATGGTATCTCTCGACATGTAGGTGTCTTCATCTATGTCTATGGGTGCTCTATGTGATAGATTGAGTAGGTAGTCTATGTATTCTGGTGAGTGTATTCTCCTAGCTAGCTTCAATGCTTCTCGCTTGTCTACTCTTTGAATACTCTCTTCTTCTACAGCTATTCCCTCTGATACGAGAGATGATTTTACTTCTAGTACTCTACGTGGGTTTTCGGGGTGGTGGTAGAATGGTTTATGCATAAAAGTGGATTCTTTTAGAAAAATAATTCTCAATACGTTGCACCTATGATGCATAGTATAGTGCTTGATATAGTGCTTCAATTAATTGTTTTTTATCAATGTCTTTGGAGACTCTAACTATTGCTAGATTGGGGTGTCCAGCTATATCGTTTGCAATACCTTCTGCTAGTAGAAACTTGGCTATTCTATATGCTCTACCACCAGATGCTTTTATAATTAGCAAGGAGTAGCCTCTATTTGTACCAGCCAGCATTGCCACGGGTGCTTTTAGTATTAATGCTAGTTTAGATGCTAGTGCTGTAGCACCCCTCTTCTTCCACACGTGTCTAGCATCCACGAATCTGAAATCTCCTACTTTTACTGCTCCTATAGCTAGTTTCATTGCTATATCAGTTACTTCCTTGTCTCTTTCTTCAATAACTTTTTTCACGGTTGCCCATGTTGTCTCGTTTAACGGCATTGGTACTGGTGTGGGGTCTGCAAGCCAGTAGACAGTTTTCAACCATAATTCCTCGTTTCTAACAGCTGTAAGTGCTTTTGAAATCATTTTGGCTATTTCAAACAGCTTCATGTATTTCTCGGGTATTCTCTTACCTGCATCCATGTATTTTATTACTTCAACGAATTCTCGTAGTTTCGGGTGTATTGGTATATTGTTTTTAACTAGTTCTTCATAGATGAGAACAGATGTTGGCATTCTATAATCTACTATTACAGTGTCAAATACTTCTTTCAACTCGTTTATCTTCTGCATGCTGGCTATGTGGTGGTCTACAAATACTATTCTACCGATTTCAAAGTGTTGCTTCATTAATTTAACTATTCCCCCTAATACCTCACTGTATGGTATGTCGAGGAAGTAGACTAGTTCATACTTGTCTTTTATCTCTGTTAATAAATATCTTATTCTATCTGGGTCTACTGGTATTTTTACTACTTCTACATCTCCCTGTATTGGATATTTCTTAGCGTATTCCTGGCTATAAGTTAACAATGCTGTTGCCACTACACCATCTGCATCCCAATCTCCAAGTATAAGGATTTTCTTTTTTCTCTCCACACCATAAGCACCTCAACACCTCTTAATCAACTATAGCATATATTTAAATCATGGTTTTAAACTTGATTTAAATATAGTGGAAGCACTTTTACCTGGGATTACCTAGATTGAGCTATCTATCTGGTTTAATCAATGATCTGAGGAAACGTGTTTCAGTAACTAGTAGATTAGAAGATAGTGGTAGCCGTGATCTACCAGTAGTATTCGAGGAAACACCCAGTAGACACGTCGAGATAACTAGTAGAGAATTTATTAAAACACTCAATGTTAAACCCCTAAGACCACAAGGAGAACTATACGCACTCGATTCTAGTTCTAGAGTTGTCGAAACACCCTACCTCTTCCTGGGAATTGGGGCTGGAAGTATTTTTAGTAGGTTTACTGGTAGAGGAATAGACGTCCCCAGTCCATCTTCACTACTTGGACTAGAAAAACCACTATGCAGACACGTCTTGTTAATACCGGGAATTGAAGTCAGCGAGCAGGAATGGCTTTTACTAGACATGCCGGGGGTAATGACAAAAAACCCTCTTGGAAAACCATATACGAGTAGTTATAATAAACAATTAGCACTTGGAGAGCTTAGATTAAGCCTTGAAAACTGTATATTATCGATTTTCAACTCGTCAAATCTAGCTGTCTCTAATAATATTTTACTCGTCGACGGTCCCTTAATCTATCCTAAAATACGTGTATTTGAACACATAGAAGAAGCCCAAGTAGTTAAAACAATATACTCTGAAAGCATTGAATACTTAAATAAAGAGAGAGTAGAAGTACTCAGAGAAATAATGAATCGGGGAGTTCTCGTTGCGGGGGTTGTAAAGAGGTTAATGCGTAGCTACTACTTGTCGAGTATAGACCCGTTTGGAATGGCCATGGGCTTGGTGAGCGATGAAACATATCTCTATACACTGATTAATACTCGTAATCCAGAACCTGGTAAACCAGTAGTAGTAGGGCCTATTAGAGTAAAACACGAAATCCCCAATGCACCGAGAATAATGTGGTATCTAGCAATACCGCGGAGACTACACCCTGTACCTGGTAGAATGGGCAATTACCTAGTGTTTAGAGTAGAGGTTTTCGAGTCTAGTGAGTGGAGTGAAAACGATATACTTGGATATATCGTGTATGATAGTCTATACATGGGTGGTCTTCTACCTCTAAGTATATTGATTACTGATAAGAGAGTTAAAAAGATCACTTCTTCAATCACATCGTATCTACTATATACAACAGGCCTCTCGGAGGAGTCAACTAGTCAATATATTAGTGTTTTATAACTCATATTTGAATTGAAGTAGAGGTAGAATTCTTCTATTGATCCACGGGGAGGCGTTTCTTGCCATCTAGCGAGATAGTTAGAGATATCGAGGAGAAATTAAAGAAAGCAATTGAATTCAGCGAGAAAATAGGACGTATTGTAGGCTTTGTATCACGGACAAGTCCATCACTAATTAATGAAGAAGGAGGTTATGTAGTATTCGATGTTGACCCAGTAGTATACTTTCAAAACTACTCAATGCTCGCACAGGCTGGCAGTATACTTGGAGTAGTAGATATTAAAACAATGAATGTTGTAAGCTTGAAAGTACTCAGTGTTGAAAGACGGGATATTCTTGCAGAACTAGACCTACCAGATATGTACTACCCTCTTCCACACTCAGAAGCCTCTGGATTACTAACAAAGACGAGAATTAAAGCCAAGCCACTACTTGCATACAATCCCGAAGCAGACGAGTTAACAGTAGCAAACTATGTTATAGAGCCGCAGAGCCCAGTAGTCCTCTTAACAGATACACATATAATCCAGAAAATTATGGGTCTACCTACAACAGGAGTATTTCTAGGATATGCTACTATTGGAGATACACCGGCTTTCGAGGGAAACGCCCCCTTGTTTCTACCATTAAAAGCATTTTATCAACACATACTAGTACTGGGAACAACTGGTAGTGGTAAAACCACTCTACTTAAAAACATGATTGCATCAATGTATTCTGGCTATAATATTGGAGATGAAAAACCAAGTATTGTTGTAATAGACCCCAATAAAGACTATATTACAATCCCTCTACCACCACCATGGACTATAAACACGTATGCTTCTAGAGACGAGGTGGTATTAGCCGAGAAATCCATGGAGAAAGTAAATGGATTAAACGGGGTAGTAGTAATACTCCCCGTTACACGAAGCGTGATTGAAGAATACCTCGCTAAATACGAGACGTGGGCCCGTATATTGAAGGCTATCGGGGAAGATTATATCCATAGTGTTCTACGCCCATTAACCACGAGGTTTAATTGGAGCTATGAAATCATCGATATAGATGTAGTAGAAGAACCAGGCAGTCCAAGGCCCCTGAGATTTGTAAAATCAAAAATTAGAATTAGATATAATAATAGCTCTCGAGACATATACTACTACATTATCCCCTACGCCCTAAGATTTACTGATTTTGCACCCCGAGAAATAATAGCTTTGAATCCATACTTCACGAGACAAGCAAAAGACGCATTGCATAGAATACTCCATGCACTAACATGTAAAAACGCATACCTCGAGACAATTTATGACTTATATGAAGCGCTCAAAGAAGCAAGGTATAGACTAGAAGATAAATACACGAGGCCTAGAGGAGTGGTCCTCGACCCAAGCAGGGAGTACGTAGTAGAAGTAATAAAAGACCTTGCAATACACAAAAGCACTATTGAAAACATGATTAGACAAATAGCTGCAATAATAGATACTGGACTTTTCGACGTGTACACTAAGGGTAGTGGAGAAGACAAATACCTCCATGAACCACCGCTTGGACTAGTACTTGAAAAACACTTTGAATTATTTAATGGTTATCCAATAGTAGTAGACCTAGAATACCTGCAAATACACTCTGAAGCAGACCCAGAGAAGACGATCAGTATTGTTGCATTTAGAATACTAAACAAGATCTTTGAGTGGAAGATAGTTGAAAGCAGGTATAGAATGACAGCCAAGCCAGTATTGATATTTATTGATGAAGCACACAGGTTTTTCCCTAGTAGAGGCGGGGCAGAGGAATACATTGAAAACGTTTCATCAATGATTGATAGAATAGCGAGACTTGGCCGCGCGCGAAGACTTGGTTTAATATTTAGTACTCATAGCCCTAGAGACGTCCACGACATAATACTACAATTAGCAAATACAAAAATTGTTTTGAGAACTGATAAAACACATTTATCAATACTAGACCTGCCCGAAGAATACCGTGATTTCATAACGAGAGCTAGTGATAGAGTGGGAGTTGTAAAAAGCCATGTTTTGAGACTTGGATACGCTAGTTTCAAAACACCACTACCATTAATTGGACACTATGATCTATCAGCGCTTTGAGAGCTAAGTACTCTCCACGCATATAGAAACCTCTCTAGTACAGTAATACCAGTTAGAATAGTTAATACTATGAATAATAGTAGAGCTATATCTGGTATGTAAGCATAGAGCAGTAGTATTATTGATAGACCAATCAATCTCTCAGCTCTCTCCATTAATCCAACTCCACTCATATTTACTCCCAGAGACTCTCCTCTCGCACGTGTATAACTAACCATTAGAGAGAATGCTAGATATAGTAGTACGAGTTTAGTGTTGAAACCTAGTTCAATGAGAGTTAGAGAGTATATTATCTCGCATATTCTATCAGTGAAAGAATCGAGAAAAGCACCTCTTCTAGATGCTGTATTAGTGAGTCTTGCGAGAGAACCGTCGATAGCGTCTAGAAAACCAGTTGTTAAAATAGTTGCTAGTAGAATAAATGGTGTTTTATACTGAATAGTCAATACATATCCAGCTAGTGCTAAAAGTATTGTTGAAAGAGTTAGTTGATTCGGAGTTACACGTGTTTTACTAATAATCCAAGCTATTCTACGAAGCAATCCCTCTAGACTACTCCGTAGTTTGTTCAACAATGCAGTTTTCACCACATATTTCTCTACACATCTTCAGCATTACAAGTGCATCTTGCTCTAATATAGGGCTTTCACTTATAACTACAGCGTCTACTCCAGTCTCGCATAGAGCAGTGCAAACGTGTTTAAAGTCTGGTCCATAGCCTTCTTCATCTAGTCTATGGTGTTCTCTCTCACCACTCTTTCCATACTCGATTTTGGAGAAGTGTATGTGGAGTGGTTTTAAAGCCCATGAACCAAGGTTTTTCTCGATTTCTTCTATTACTTTTAAAACGTCTTTTTCAGACCTAATGAATTTTCCACCGCTCCTCGCGTATAAATGCGCGAAGTCTACTACTGGCCTCGTACCCTCTACTCTACTCGATATTTCTAATACCTCGTTTAAATCACCCACCTGGCTTGTTTTACCAGTTGTCTCAGGGCCCAGCCAGACGTTTTTAGCGTTTAATTGACTTCTATATTCTACAACGCTCGCTAGTGCATTAACTACTCTATTAACAGCTTCTCTCTTCGACGGGGCGTCTTTATAGTATCCTGGGTGGAAGACTACTACGTAAGCACCCATCCAGTATGCTGCTTCTACAGCTGCTTTTAATCTCTCTATACTTGCTTCAACAACGTCTTTTCTACCAGCTAGGTTTATAAAGTAGGGTGCGTGGAGGCTTAGTCTTACACCATTAGCTCTTGCTTCGAGGCCTAGAGCTCGCGCTTTATCTTCTTTTATATTAACTCCTCTCACCGCTTCATACTCCATAGCGTTTAAACCAATTTCGCGGAGGAACGCTGGTGCTTTTAATATATCACTAGTCTTCATTGTTATGGGTTTACCAGCCGGGCCAAACCAAAACCTCGGCATTCAACCCCCATTTGTATATATAGAGCTATTGAACTTAATAATCAATGGCGAGAGAATTGATTAAACCAAAATTGAAAAACGAGGTTTTACTATTCAAGGGGTTGAGGTTCAACGTTGTTAGAAGAATATACGAGAAAGATGATGGTGTATTTGAGAGAGACGTTGTCGTCTTCCCCGAGGCAGTTGTAGTACTACCATTTATCTCCCCCGACGAAGTAGTATTGATAAAACAGTTTAGAGCTCCACTAAACGACTATATTATTGAAGCACCAGCTGGAGTTGTAGATAATGGTGAAACACCAGAAGAAACAGCGGAGAGAGAACTAGTAGAAGAAATAGGTTACCGGCCCGGGAAACTAGTTAAACTAGGTTCTTTTACGCCAACACCGGGTTATAGCACGGAGATACTCCACTTCTACTATGCTACTAATTTAGAGTATGTTGGTGCTAGACCAGAAAAATACGAGGTAATAACTCCATTTAAAATAAGTTTCAGTAAGGCATATGAAATGGTATTGAATAATGAAATAAAAGATGCTAAAACAGCACTACTAATACTCCTATATAGTGCTCTAAGAGGTGGTTAAATGAGTATTGATCCAGGCGTGCTGAAACGACTCTTATACTTCGAGGTAAGAGTAGAGGGTAGTGATAACTGGGCTTTTAGGGAATTTATAGACTTGATCCTAGATATGCTTGAAGAAAGATTTCCACTTATTATCAATGAAGCACTAGAACCATACGGACTAGATGCATCAATAATAGAGAACAAGGGGTGCCAGGTCTTCCCCGAAGAGGATAAATGCGAAGAAATACTAGTAGTAGAAGTATATGAAAAAGACGGGAGGAGACCACTAGTATATGCTGGTTACAGATTTAATAGAGGCAGTAATACACTACAAATAAAGCTCATTGGAGTTAAAGACGCTGAAACAAACCAGAAGATTTAAAACCATATTCAACGGGTAGCACAGTCTACAATGTATTTATCTTTTTTATTTATAGCTAAAACTAGAGTATAAAACGGTGTTACTAGAGTGTCAGCGCTTACACGTGTAAGACCAACGAAAATAGAGTTGATTAGACTTAAACGGAGATTAACAACGAGTATTAGAGTTAGAAAAATCCTTGGTGAGAGACTTACAATCCTAGTTAATGAATTTATGGCGGCACTACTAGAAGCAGTTAAAAAGAGAAAAACACTACAAAAACAACTTCTCGAAGCGTATAGAAGGGCAGAAGTTGTCCTTGGAATCTATGGACCCAGTGCACTAAGCCACCTTGAAACAGCATCGCCTAAACCCAAAATATATGTTGGTACAGAAAACATTATGGGTGTAAAAGTAAAAACAATTATTTTAAAGTATAGTGATGACGTTAAACTCCACCCAGCGGGTTTAAACGAATTTGCAGAGTATAGTAGACAGTTTATACAAGTCCTACTAGACCTTGCAAAACTAGAAAACGAGCTCTACGAGCTGGGGAGGGAAATATCATCCACTAAGAGAAAAACAAATGCACTAGAACACATTATTATACCTAGACTACGCGAGACAATTAGACAACTACAATTAAAATTCGACGAGAGGGAGAGAGAAGAAAAAGCCAGGTTTAAGAGAATTAAACAAGTATTAACGAGGAAGAAGACGCTTGAACAGTGAAGACTTCCTCGATGTATTTCTAAGAGAAGAATTAAAAATAGTTAATAAACACCTTCCAAGACGAAGGGCTTCAATCTGCGAGTTAATCAATATGGAAGTACCATACATCCAGACAAGTAATGGTTCAATACATGTATTCGACCCTAGAGAACTAGAAATTCTAGCGAGTATTAGTGGTAGAAACTGTAATTTAAAACTACCAATAATACTAGAATACCTTGCTGAGGGAGATGGAGTATACATTATAAGAGACCCGCTTGAATCACAAGTAGTTGCTAGTATTCTAAATATTAGTTTTTCAACTCCATTATACCTTGATAGAACACGAATACTTGAACTCCGTAGAATTCTCAGAACCACTACTATAATCTTATTAAATCCAGGACAAATACTATAGATTCACGGTAAAGGTGCTTAATATTGAGTGTTGAAGAACTCGATAGAGTAATTGATGAAATCATGAGTAGAGCAGAGAAAACAAGAGAAGAAATCTTAAAAGACACTCAGAGAAAAGCAAGTGAAATCCTCAACAAACCAATACCAATAGAGATCTATAAATTAGAAGCAGAAGAAGTAGTTAGAAAAGCAGAACAAGAAGCAGAGAGAATAATTAAAGAAGGAGAAGAAAAAGCAAGAGAATTAAAAGCACTTGCATCTCTTAGATTAAAAGACGCTGTGAAATTCCTAGTAGAAGTCGTTACAGGGTTGAAGAAATGATCATTTTGAGCAAACCAGCAAAAATGAAAAAAGTAATAGTGGCATCTCCACTCGAATACTCTGAGAAAACAATAGAAGTCCTCCAAGAAGCCGGAGTAGTAGATGTATCTAGAGTAGAAGAAAAAAAGCTGATATCAGAGTATGAAACACTACAAAGACTACGCGAAGAAATAAATGCATTGATTACACGCGTTAAAAACATAAATGTAACCGTTGAATTAACAGCATACGAACTAGCAAATTTAAAAATAGACAACATTAAAAAAGATGTAGCAAGCATATATGCAAAAATACATCAAATGAATACAGAGTTAAAATCCCTCATGGAGCTAGAAGAAGAATTAGCAAAATTCAATGAAATAATATTGAAGCTGCCTCGTGAAACACCCACTAGAAACCTATACTATAGAGGGAGGAGAGTTTCAAGTATACTCGTATCTTGTAGAAAAGACGTAGTAGAATTAATAACAAAACCAGAACTAGTCAAATCCCATACATCTTATATTATCAACGAGGAGTCAATTGCAATTGTAGCACTCGTAGAAACAAGTAAACTCGATGAATTCATCAATAATGCCAGAAACATTAATGCATGGATACCAAGTGGAAAAATAATTGAATACATTGAAAAAACAAGTTCTCTGAGTGAATTATGGGAAGTGGTTTCAAGAGAACTAGAGATTGTTAGAGAGAAAATCCATGAATTAGAAACATCAATAAACAGTGTTATAAAAGACAATATTGTAATACTCGGCAAGTACCTACTATACATAGACAACCAATTACAAAAATACACTGTAATAGGTAAACTCAAAAACCTTAAACACATAACGGTTTTAACTGGTTGGATCCCCGAGGAAAAAATCAGTAGTCTAACTCGTTTACTGAGTGGAATAGATATCCCAGTATACTATGAATTGAGAGACCCGGAGCCGGGCGATGAACCACCAACACTCATGAAAAACGCTCCAGTATTAAAGTTCTACCAAGTTATAACCAGGTTATATGGAGTACCAAGGTATTATGAGTGGGATCCAACTCCACTACTAGCATACTCCTTTGCATTATTCTTTGCATTAATGAACGCTGATTTCGGCTATGCACTTGCCGGCATACTAGCAGTATACCTACTACTAGATAAACTAGTAGTAGATAAAGAATCACATGTCTACAAAGAGTTTAAAGGTACTCTCATAGTCTCGAATATTATAGCACTAGTACTCGGCTTGTTAACGGGCACTGTATTTGGTAATCTACTAGATATACTTGGAGTTAATCCACCAGTATTAATAACTTCACTGACCAGTCCACTGGAGTTTATAAAACTATCATTGATAATTGGATTAATCCATGTCAATATCGCGCATGTACTAGCCACTATAAAGTCTATTAAAGAAGGAAATGTAGGTGGTTTGCTAATAGAGGTTGGATTGTTTATATCGCAGATATTTGGTATTCCATATCTGCTCAAAGCATTCTTTAACTACAATATACCAGTTATAGGTAGTCTACCAATGAATACACTGCTCTATGCTACTCTCACCGGTGTAGTATTGATTATTATTGGTAGTTTAAAGACAATGAGGTTTCTCGGCCTCTTAATGTGGATATTTCAAATAACTGGTGTACTCGGAGATGTAATGAGCTATGTTAGACTAGCCGGTGTGGGACTGGCAACATACTATATGGCAATGATATTTAACTACACCATTACCTCTCTAATAAGCTATTTATCAACATACCACATCGTACTAGGGCTAATAGTAGGAATACCAATAGCGTTTATAGCACACCTACTAGTATTTGTCCTCGCCGAATTAGGAGCATTTATACACTCGTTGAGACTCTGCATGCTGGAATTTCTAACAAAGTTCTATGAGGGAAACGGCTACGAGTATAACCCATTTAGAGTAGTCAGTAAAACAGTAATTTCTACATCTACATAATAATAGAATATTTATATTCCCAGCTTACTAATTATTCAAGTGGTGCTTAATATGATAGAATCTCTAGATCCAGCTGGTGTAGCATATATTGCAGCTGTACTACCGCTTTTAGGTGGTATACTAGGTTCAATTCTTGGAATGAAACACGCTGCGAGCACTGGTGCGGCAGTATTATCAGAAGACCCAACACAATTTAGAAATGTCTTGCTACTAGCATCGCTTCCAATTACTCAGACATTCTATGGATTAATCCAAATGATCTATATATTATCAATCTATCTCCCAGGAATTATAGAGTCTATAACAATAGCTAAAGCACTTGGAATACTGGGTATTGGATTAATAGGATTCTTTGCCGAGTGGCTTTCAGCATGGGCTCAGGGAATAATATGTGCTACTGGCGAAGCAGACCTGCCACGAACTAAAGGTAGAAACTTAATGTCAACAATTATTCTAGCAGTATACGTAGAATTATTGGGAATACTTGGAATAGTCTTCACTATACTAGGATTAAGCATACTAGGCTAACACGGTGCCACTGCTTTGAGTGAAAGAGATAGAATAATACGGGAAGCAGAGAGAAAAGCAAGTGAAATAATAGAAGAAGCAAGAAGAAGAGCAGATGGAATTATAAGAGAAGCTGAAGCTAAGTGGAGGGCAAAAGCAGAAAGTGAGAGAAGAAGGATTATTGAAGAAGCAGAGAGAAAGGCCAGTATGATAATAGCAGATGCCAAGTCGAGATCAAACCTCCTCCTTGTCAAAGCCAAAGAAGAAGTAATTAATAAAGTATTCGAAGAAGCACTAGAATTAATCAAGAGAGAAGAATACAATGTCAAAGAGTCACTTAAAAACCTACTAGAAGAAGCACTAGCATACATTGATAAACCATCGCGGATAATCGTAAAGTCAAACCATGTAAAATACATGAAAGAAATACTCTCAGAGCTCGGCCTAGACAATGTAGAAGTAGTACCAAGAGATGACATACTAGGAGGCCTCATAGTAGAATCTGAAACCGGCCTCGTAGTAGATAATAGACTAGAAACAAGGCTTGAACAAGCAAAACAGAAATTAATTGATAAAATAGCTAGAATTCTATGGGGATAGAGTCCATTGAAGTACCTATCAAGACGAGAATATGTATTTAGAGAAGAATACCTTAAACTACTCTCAACTACTACAAATATACAAGATGCTTTCAGAATACTCGCTGATAAATCTTTTACATCAGAATTAGTCAGCACCTGGGAGGAATCACGTGGTAGTCATCTAAGCCTTTTAAAAACACTCGATGACTTCCATATAAGTAGACTCCACGAACTAGTTAAACAAGCAAAAAATACTACTCTAGCAACAGCTGTTGAAGGAGTATATGAGACATACAATGCCACAGTTGGATTAATCAACTACTTTAAGGGTTTAAAGCCAACTAGTTTTCTACCAAGTATGTCGTTGAAACACCTAGAAGAATATATTTCAACTAGTCGTCCAAGACTAAATCCATTTGTAGAGCTCCTCGTTAAACGATGTGTTAGATTCAAAAGAGTAAGCAGAGATGATCTAGCTAGAGTTTTCGACAATATTAGAAGAGATATTGTTTATTCAAGCACACAATACGAGAGATTAATAGCTGGATTACTCTATGATATAACACTGCTTAGACTGTGTAGTATACAAGAACTAGAAGAAGCTACATTTAGACCGTTATTGATTAATTATGATGAATACCTAGAACTATGTAGATTGGCCCGTGTAGATATACCGTCAGCTCTAGATTCCACTAGAAGACTTAGACCCATATTCTCGATTATTTCATTAATGGCCGAAGATGTAAGTAAACTTAGTGATAAAATAGAAATATTTGATTTTATAGCTACAATTCTACCAGCATACTATGCAAATCTCATGCTTCATGTTTATGATTCAAGCGAGTTATTAAAAGCGTACTTTCTACTTCTCAGACAATCAGTATTGTTGAGACTAGTATTAACCTCTATAGTATTCAACGACGAGGAATTGAAAAACACATTGAAAACTATTGTTGAGAGGTGGGTTTACCCGTGATTAAAACAGGTAAAATAATAGTTATTGGTGATGAACCACTATCTCTAATAGCAGCTGCTGCTGGAGTAGACTACTATGTTTTTAAACATGATTGCAGTGAACTAAGAGAATTCATCAATAAGTCAATTAGGCAATACGACGTAGTCATTTATCTATCTACTATTGAAAGTGAATGCCTCGACCTAGTTGAATACATGAAGAAAATACATAGTGAAGGAGTATTTCTCATGATTGAACACCCCATGGAGGGTATGCGTATTGATCCAAGAGAATACTATAGAAATATCGCGAGGAGAATACTTGGTATCGAGGTAGAAATAGATTGATTTTTACAATTTACCAGCCTACATTTAAATCCATACGCATATATTAGTTTTATAGAGGTGTTAGTGTGCTTAAAGGAAGAATATACAGGGTTTCAGGCCCAGTAGTAGTAGCTGAAGACATGCGTGGAGTAAGCGTCTACGAAGTAGTAGAAGTTGGAAACGAGAGACTTATAGGAGAAGTTATTGGTGTTGAAGGAGATAAAGCAATTATACAAGTATATGAAGACACAACGGGTATACAAGTAGGAGAACCAGTATATTCAACAGGCTATCCACTATCAGCAGAACTAGGCCCCGGACTAATAGGTTCAATATTTGATGGTATTCAAAGACCACTAACAAAACTAGAAGAACTAATAGGATTCTTTATCAAAAAAGGAGTTAAACAACCATCACTACCACGCGATAAGAAATGGCATTTTACTCCACTAGTTAAACAAGGAGACAAGGTAGGGCCGGGAGACTATCTAGGCTACGTACAGGAAACAGAAGTAGTTAAACACTACATTATGGTTCCACACGGTGTAAGCGGTACAATAGAGTGGATTGCTAGTGAGGGAGACTACACAGTAGAAGAACCAGTAGCCAGAATATCTGGAAGAGAAGTAACAATGCTACAGAAGTGGCCCGTTAGAAAACCAAGACCCTATAGAGAGAAGCTAGAACCAGATAAACCATTAATTACTGGTATGAGAGTAGTAGACTTCATGTTTCCACTTGGAATAGGTGGTAAAGCAGCTATTCCAGGTGGTTTCGGCACTGGTAAAACAGTTGCACTGCAATCATTTACTAAGTGGAGCCACGCCGAAATAACAATCTATATTGGATGCGGCGAGAGAGGCAATGAAATGGCCGATGCACTCCATAGCTTTAGAAAACTAATTGACCCGAAAACCGGCAAGCCAATGATGGAGAGAAGTGTATTCATAGCAAACACTAGCAACATGCCAGTAGCAGCTGAGAGAAGCAAGCGTCTTTCTAGGAGTAACAATAGGCGAGTACTTTAGAGACATGGGCTACAATGTACTCGTAGTTGCTGATTCAACGAGTAGATGGGCCGAGGCAATGAGAGAAATTAGTGGTAGACTCGAAGAACTACCAGGCGAAGAAGGATTCCCCGCATACCTGGGCTCTAGACTTGCATCTTTCTACGAGAGAAGTGGTTATGTAAAAGTATACGGCAACCCGGAGAGAATGGGTAGTCTTACAATTATTGGTGCTGTCTCACCGCCTGGAGCTGATTTCAGCGAGCCAGTTACACAGTCCACACTTAGAATAGTTAGAGCACTCTATGCACTAGACGTTAACTTGGCTTATAGAAGACACTATCCAGCAATCAACTGGTTGACAAGTTATAGTCTCTACATTGAAAAACTCCGCGAGTGGTGGATGCAAATAGACCCAGAATACCCACAACTCAGAGAATTCTTCTCTAAAACCCTCCAGAGAGAGGCAGAACTAGAAGAACTAGTTAGACTAGTCGGTGCAGACGCGCTACCAGTAGATGATAGATTAATACTAGAAGTAGCGAGAATGATTAGAGAAGACTTCCTACAACAAGACGCTTTAAGCCTAGACGACGCTTATTCACCACCCTATAAAGACGCCTGGATGGCCCACGCTATAAAGCTATTCTATGATAAAGCACGCGAAGCAATAGATGCAGGTGTACCATTCGAGAAAATCAGAGAGTTAAAAGTTAGAGAGAGAATAGCTAGAATGAAGAATATTCCATCTACTACACCAAGAGAAGAAATGAAAAAAGCCTTCGGAGAACTCTACAATGAAATAATAAATGAATTCAACGCGCTCATTGAAGAGGTGAAAACACGTGTCTAGCCTCCTAGTAAGAGAAACACACAAACTACTCAGAGCCCAGGGTAGCCTATTATTCGTCGAGACAATACCTGGAGTAAAATACGGTGAAATAATAGAAGTAGAACTACCAAGCGGCGAGGTAAAACTAGGACAAGTCATAGACGCCAGTAAAACCATGACTGTTATACAAGTATTCGGTGGAGTATCAGATGTTGATTTAAAGAGATCCAAGGTGAGATTTAGAGGAGAAACACTAAAAATACCAGTAAGTATAGACGTGCTCGGTAGAATACTCGATGGTCTCGGTAGACCAATAGATAAAGGGCCACCAATCATTCCAGAAGAATACAGGGATATTAATGGAGAGCCATTAAACCCTGCTTCAAGACTCCCACCCTCAGAGTTTATTGAAACCGGTATTTCAGCTATTGACGGATTATTCAGTATTGTAAGAGGACAGAAACTACCAATATTTAGTGGTTCTGGACTACCACACAATAGAGTAGCTGCACAAATAGTTAGACAAGCAAGAGTTAGAGGAAAAGAAGAGAAGTTTGCAGTTGTATTTGCAGCTATTGGCGTACCATACGATGATGCAATGTTCTTTATTGACAACTTTAGGAAGACTGGTGGATTAGAACACGTAGTTGCAGTTATAAACACAGCTGATGCCCCTGTAATCGAGAGAATAGCTACTCCAAGAGTTGCTCTTACAATAGCAGAGCACTTAGCCTGGAGCCATGACATGAACGTCCTTGTAGTAATGACAGATATGACTTTCTACTGTGAAGCACTCAGAGAACTGAGCGCGGCGAGAGAAGAAGTACCAGGTAGAAGGGGGTACCCTGGCTACATGTATACAGACCTCGCCACAATATACGAGAGAGCTGGTAAAGTAGCCGGCAGAAAGGGAAGTGTAACACAAATGCCTATATTGACAATGCCAGATGACGATATAACTCATCCAATACCAGACCTTACAGGCTACATTACAGAGGGCCAGATAGTCTTTTCGAGAACAATGTGGTTGAAGGGTATCTATCCACCAATAGATCCACTAATGAGCCTGTCGAGACTGATGAAAGACGGTATTGGACCCGGTAAAACCAGAGAAGACCACCACGGAGTATTTATGCAGTTAATAAGCTCCTATGCAGAAGGTGTTAGATTAAGAGAGCTGAGTGTAATTGTTGGAACAGAATCACTTACACCAAGAGATAGAAAATACCTTGAATTTGCAGATAGATTTGAAAGAGAGTTTATCAACCAGGGTGAATACGAGAGGAGAACAATCGAGGAGACACTAGACCGGGCATGGAACCTGCTCGCTATACTCCCAGAAGAAGAATTAAAGAAAGTTAAACCAGAACACATTAAGAAATACCATCCAAAATACAAATCTCTTTCATCGTAGTTTTCACTATTGTTTTTAATTGTGGATTAAAAATACATTTACTTTATAAACACCAAACCTCGTTAACTCAACACAGGTGTTTAAATTGAAACCAGTGTTTTTACCCATGTTGTTTATCCTGATGGTTTTATTAGTTGGTGTTGTTTATGGAATTTGGAGTGAAAACCTCAGGGTCAACACTTATATATCCATGTTGAAACCGCACTTAGAAATAGGTTCTTGGAGATTATTTGCTATACATCCAGGTAAAACCTGTATGGGGTTTAACTCAGCTTATCTATCTCTTGAAAACGATACACTCCACGTATTGATTGGATCGGAAGTTGTAAACGCACTATGGATAGGTTTAGTAGTAGAAAACAATGGTGAATTAGATTTTAAACTAGAGGGTTTAAATATAACTCTAGTTGACTCAATAGGCGAATACAATACTACTCCACAAATATATATGTATGGTCCAATTAAAACCGGAATTGGCAATAAACCTTATTGGGGTTTATTATCGTGTTCAGATCTACCAGTCGAGAATTATACAAGTAGTCTCCCTGTTATTATTCCCACAGGATATAAACTCGTTGTATGGTTATACATAGAACTATGTGTAAGCAACACTGAGTTAATAGTTAAATTAGATCCAGGCTACTCTTAAGTAAATAAATGTAAAAGCTGACTCAATATATTAATTTTTTAAATTTTCAAATGAATAAAAAATACGTAAAGTTTATTGGGAGCTAATATAATTAACTTTCTTGTTGATTATTCTATTTTGAGGCGTTATTATTTTGCATAGAAGTAAACTCGAAGTAGTTGTTAAAATCTTGGAGTATGTTGCTAAGAGAGATAAAACTTCTAAAACACACATTCTCTACTATGCTAATTTAAACACTACTAGTCTCGAAGGAATACTTGGCTGGATGACTAATCGTAACCTTTTAATTTCATTCAAAGAAGGAAGACGGATATATTACTCTATTACTCCTCAGGGACTACAATACCTCGATAAATTAAGAGATATATTTAGAATGATGAGTAGTAATAGTGATCAATTCCAAGACAATTATTCAATACTTGAAAGTTCATTGAGAAATGAATTAGGAGTGCATAATTGCAGAATTGTGAATAAATCTATAAAGGGACATTCAGGCCTAGAATACTCACATCAAGTTTTCGAATCTCCTCTCTACAAATACTTGTTTTTATTAATTGAAGACTCGAAAAATCTATCTCTCTACTCTATTAGAAATATTGGATATTCTATTATTACAGCAAAAGATACTGGGCTACCTCTTCTTATAGCTCTCGAAGATAAAAAACTAGTTGAACGAGTAACTAGTTTAATCAATACGGATAATGGTGTTTTAGAAGTTAAAATAATAGTACTTAGAAATGTAGGTTTTATCTAGATAGTTAATCTATATAACTTCTGCCATAGTTTTTTAAATAAAACAACTCATAGAATTTACTTGCAAAGGTGTAAAGAAATGAAAGGAATAACTCAAATCAAAGGATTAACCATCCTCGGATTAATCCTCTTAACAATAGGTGTAGCATCAGCAATGTGGATGGAGACGTTAAGAATAAATACATATGTACACACTGGAGAAGTTCAGGTCGCATGGGTGGATTGGTATTGCTCTGACGAGGGCCCAGACCCCCAGGTAGGAGAACCATTCCATAATGAAGAAGGAAAAGACGTTGCAAAATGCATTATAGAGCCAGAGGTATACGACGAAGAACAAAACATAATTAAATTAAACGTAACAATTGTAAACGCATATCCAGGATATGCACCAGAAATAACTCTAGTAGTAGAGAATATTGGTACAATACCAGTTAAACTACTAGACTACAGTATCTCCGAATACGATGAAAATGCATTAAGTGTAGATTTCATTATACCAGAAGACACACAAATACATCCAGGAGAGACACTAGAACTCGGTATTAAAATAGTTGTATTACAAGAAGCCGAAGAACTAACAACATACACATTTGAAGTAGAATACACGTTTGCACAGTGGAACGAGGTACCATAATTTTTCACATCGAGAGCACTCGCTAGGTACGAGTGCTCTCTCGTAACTCGTAATTTGAATTAGAGGTGTGAATTCGTGAATAAAGAAACCAAGATAAATACAAAACTCGTATTGTTAGGTGGATTTATTAGTGTAGCAATACTAGTTGGTCTTGCAATGTGGAGTATGAATCTAAGAGCAAATACATACGTAGCTAGTGGTGAACTAGACTGGGAGATTATGAGTGGACCAACAATATGGCTAGATGCTTGTGGCCTGCAACCAGGATATGGATACTTTAGAGGAAACGACTGGAATGCAACTTATCTACCATTACCCGGAGCGCTTCAACTAGACAAGGATGTTGGCTGTACAAATGTAGAGTTAATTGATAGTGATGGAGATGGAGATTACGACACTATGAATATAACTCTATACAATGTATATCCATGGTACTATACACACATAGCATTTAAAGTACACAATGATGGAACAATTCCATTAAAGATTTGGAGAGTTGTATTTGGAGGCGTAGAATACTATGAGTTAAACGAGCAGGAGTTGCAGCAAGGAGTAGAACTCGACATTAGCGGAGATGGCCAACCAGATATACTAGTATGGTGGGGAGACAACTTCGGCGTTCAATTACACCCCTGTCAATCAGCTGATATTAGCTTTGATTTAACAATACTTCAAACAGCTCCACAGAGTTCAACAATGAGTTTTACAATATCGTTTGATGCAGTTGCCTGGAACGAGTATAGTATACCAACAAGTATTCCAATGATAACTCCTACTGAACCGGAACGATCGTAGAGTGTTAAATCATGGTTAAAGATGTTTCATATAAGCTATTTCTTTTTTTCACATCTACTCATTTATACTTGTTTTCACTAGTTGTAACTCTAGTATATGTGTTTTTATTGTTGTTTAGAATTCTATATGGAATAGCATACTATATTATTCCATCTATTTTATTTCTCACAGGGTTTATATTAAACTATGAATTCAATAAGTCTATGGAAAACCCCATATTGAATTATTCATCAATGATATTTAACTATCTTGCTTTTCTCGTCTATTTTGTCTCATATATATTGACAGGTATGATTTTTGGTATGGGTTTGAATGTTTATATTTTATCTCCATTTACATATGTACTACGAATTATCCTTGTGGTTTCAACTACATTGTTTATTGAGTCTTTTAGAGCTTTAATAGTAAATAAACACGTAGGTAAAATCAATCCATTAATCTATACAATTGCTTCTTCATTTTTGTTTGCTCTTGTTTATACTATGATTTTAGAGGGTTTGCCATCTAATTTCAATTGGATTACAAAATATATTGCTATTTTATCTCTCAATATATTATTGTCTATAACTGCGTGGCAATATGTTTTTAAATCTCAATTATTTATTATGTTATCATATATTGTATTTTTCTATCTAGCTCCACTACTCCCTCTAGCTAATTCGCTTCTTAGTTTTATATTTCCAGTAGTATTGCAAATACTATTAGTATCATTTATTCTACATAGTTTAACAAAACCTATGAGTGTCACTGTGGTGAAGAAGCATAGTAGTTTACTTTCGAAGATTGCATATATATTTATCTTTGTATTAGCCATTGGAGTCTTAGTATCTTTTCTACTAGGTATTAGGTTTTTAGTTATTATTAGTGGTAGTATGGCTCCGAGTATTAATATTGGAGATATAATTGTATCTATTCCTACACCCCGAGAAAACATCTTAATTGATGATATAATAGTTTTTAAGAGTGACATGGGAATTATAGCTCACAGAGTAATTGGGTTTAAAGGAGATGAGTGTTTTATAACGAAGGGTGATGCTAATAGAGACCCTGATCCGCTGTGGGCATGTAGTGAAAGTATTATTGGTGAAGTTGTCTTTGTAATACCAGGTATTGGATATCCAATAGTATACCTTCTTGAACTATTCGGCAACTACAGCAATGTGATTTCCTTTACACTCAGTATATTATCCCTAATCTACATTTTCTACATGGTAAAAGAGGTCGAATTATATTGAGTATTAGTTTTAAAGTATTCTCCTCGAGGAGACTAGTTAAAAAACTCCTCTTGGCTTCAATAGTAATAGTTACTATATTCTTCTCAATTAGTGGTTTCTACCTGGTTGAAAGCTATAGAAGACATCCCTATAGTTCCCATACAGAGACGTATAAACTAGCTGTTCTCCAAGCTAAAACAAGTTATGCTACTAGTGTTAAACCATCAATAATATATGATTACGCTACAATCATATATAATCCAACAGTCTATCTATCACTCGCTAATAGTGTTCAATACGAGTTTAAATTAAACTGGATTTTATATAACAATACAAAGAAAGGGGTAGTTATAAATACAACGCATTATTTAGAGCCAAGTATAACTATTACAACTCCAGCTTGGAGTAAGAAGTTTCCATTAACTCCAAAAATAAGTGAAAGCAATAGTTTAACAATTAATGATTCTATAGTGCTCAAAGACATAGAAAACCTCGTAAAAACAATTGATTTAGAAGTACAATCAGCTTCTAGGAGATACGATGTAAATATATCTATTAAACTAGTGGTTGCATCAACGTATTCTAACGGCGAGAAGAAGCAGTATGTACTAGAACCATATATACTACTAAGTGTAAATGAACTCAACAATATTCTAGTAATCACCACTGGTGGATTAACCAACACCTATAGTGAAAACAATGAAAGAATCACCGAGAATAAATTATACTTGCCCTTTGGATTCTCGGTTAGCGTAGCCAGCGCTAGGTCAATAACACTATACACCACAATCATACTTGGAGTAGTAATGATGAATCTTGTATTTTTAGCAAGCAGGGTATATGGGTTTACAATTGAGAAAAACACTGCTGGTTTAAAAAAGAGGGTTATTAATGGTGTGGTAGATGAATCCCGGTTTAAACTAGTTGTTGTCAGCGACATACACTCATTTAATGCTATTTCAAGAAAATATGATCTACCAGTAATATGTAATCCAGAAATAGGAAAATACTACCTAGTTTTAAACGACACAGTATACGTATACAGTGAAACATCAAATAGAGATGCAAACAGAGAATAAAACACTATAGTGTTATTGAATCCCCTGTTTTAAGCTCTAATACTTTAATACTGGTTTTTCTCAGTACATCTATTATCCGGCGGCCACTACAGTGAAGTGGTATTATAAAATCCGGGTTTACTTTTTCTACGAGTTTCCATGTAAAATCACGTATGATTTCTTCTGGTGCATTGTATAAGTGGAGTCCTCCTATTACCCCCTTAATTCTCTTTTTAAAGTAGCTAGATATGTCGATTAACGCGTCGACACCTGGGTGTAGACAGCCAGTTACAACTATTAATCCATCATTATAGTCAAATACCAAGAAGTGCTCGTATGGTGGTCCATAGTATGGTTTAGACAAGTAGACTCCTTCACCTAGTTGAATCCATTTCACTACTTCCACTGGTTTTAAACCATTAGCTCTAAACGTGTATCCAAGAGACTCCATTGTACCAAATGGAATATACACTGTTACAAATGGTGCTTCTTGTGAAAGATATTTAAATCCACCGTAGTGTGGAGTGTGAGCGTGTGATACAATTGCATAGTCGACTATGTCAAGGTCTAAACCCAAAACAGCCGTGTTTACCTCGAGAACACTGGATTCTACTCCTAAATCAAACAATATAATTTCACTATCTCTCTCAATGTAGAGTGAAAACGAGTGTTTCTCCACCAATCTCTGTTTTGATGCTTTATCGTCAGATAGCACTGTTATTTTCATTGTTTATACCCCTGTAATATCCATAATTCACTATATAAAGCGAATAGGTGTCTTGTAGTGAGAGCTGTTGTCATGTATAGTGGAGGCAAAGACTCCACGACGGCATTGCATAGAGCTGTTAGAGATGGATTAGATGTAGTAGTTCTCGCCAGTGTTATTCCTGCATACAAGTATTCAATGCTATATCATCAACCCCTTTACCAATGCCTACTAGCACAATCACAATCACTCGGTATTCCACTAGAATCTACAGGCTTAGTAAATCCAGAAGCAGAGAGGGAAACACTAAAACACCTCTTGAAGAGAATAAGAGAAAAATACCGTGTTGAAGCAGTAGTGAGCGGGGCGTTGAAAAGCGTCTTTCAATACAGGATATTCGGCGAAATAGCGCGCGAGCTAGGTTTAAAGTTTTACACTCCACTATGGATGATTAATGAAGAAGAATACTTGTGGAGTCTACTAAGAGAGGGCATTGAATTCATAATAATCTCTATTACATCAATGGGTATACCACTAGACCTTCTTGGAAAACCAATAACGAGGGAAGACGTTGAGAAACTAGTGAGACTATCACGGAAATATGGATTCAACTTGTCTTTTGAAGGCGGTGACGCCGAAACACTGGTTGTAGATGCACCGTTATTTAAGTATAGACTTGAATTAACTGGTAGAAAACACATTGTATCTGAGTATGAAGGCTACTATATTGTTGAAGAAATCAAATCGATTAAAAAACAGCGTTGACTTGGCTTGCCTTGTTTACTTCTTCTGTGTTGAGAAGAAGACTTTGATCATTTCAGCTAGGTGTTCTGGTTTAGTATACCATTTATCATACTTTATAACTTGATCTCCATATTTCACTGTAACATAGTCTTTCTCGTCTTTTACTCTTACTTCTGGCTGTCCTTCTTTTAAAATCATTATTTCTAGTGGTGAGACATCTTGAAATCTTACTCCTTGTACTTTGCTAGCAATTTGTATTTTTAATTGTTTTAAATACTCGCTCATATCTATCTCCTTTTGAAAACAATGCTTTTAAAAATAATCCTAGACTACCCTTTAAAACCTTTAACTAATATGTTACCCCTAGTAAAGCCCATTTTTCAGCCTTTTTACCACTACAAGTAGTGTAGTTTGAGGGTGGTGGTAGCTCGAAGGGTGCTTCAACTATTTCTCCAAGTACACTTTTACCAAATGTTTTCTCTAATTCTTCAGCTTCTTCTCTACTACCATCCCAGGGTGCAATTATAAGTCCTCTAGTGTTTTCTACTGGTGTGCAGTTTGTTGCTATAATTGATAGTTTTCTAAGTTGTTCTATTGCTCTCTGTTTCAAGAACTTGTTTATTTCCACCCATATCTCTCTGAGGGTTGATGCTAGTTCTTCTAGTTTAACTGTTTTCTTGGGTGCTCCATCCCTTCTTGCAATAGTTACTGTTTTCTGTTCTACTTCGCGGGGGCCTATTTCTAGCCTTGTTGGTACGCCCTTCATCTCCCAGTAGTAGTATTTCCATCCAGGATTATGTTCTAAGTCGTCGTCTAAGTATACTCGTATACCTTCTCTTTCAAGTAGTTGTTTTACTCTACCCGCGTATTCAAATATGTGTTTTTCTTCTGGTTTTGCAATTGGCACTATTACTACTTGTATTGGTGCTATTTCTGGTGGGAAGAATAATCCCTTTTCATCTCCATGTGTTGCTATTACTGCTCCAAGTACTCTCTCGCTCACACCGTAACACGTTTGATATACGTATTTTACTTGTCCATCTGTATCCATGAATTTAATGTCAAATGCTTTTGCAAATCGCTGTCCTAGATTGATTACACTACCTAGTTCTAGGCCTTTTCCATCTGGCATTGCAGTAATAAAGTCGTAGTTGTATTCAGCTCCTGCAAATGTGTCCCATGGAGGTGTTTTTATAATATAGTATGCTAGTTGCAGTCTATCAAAGAACTCTTTGTATATACTGAGTGCTTCTTTAATCTGGATTTCAGCTTCTTCGGGGGTGGCATGGGCTGTATGTGCTTCGATAAACCCCATTATCTCTCTTACTCTGAGAATTGGATGTGTCATTTTGGTTTCATATCTAAATACATTGACAACCTGGTACATTTTAAGTGGGAGGTCTTTGCAGGCCCTTTATCCATAGATTCCACATGTAATACATTACTGTCTCGCTTGTAGGTCTTAAATAGTATCTTTCATTAAACTTCTTTGTACCAGTTCCCTCTACTACAAAGCTTTCTCCTCCAAAACCCTCGAGGAAGTCTTTTTCCTTGGAGAATACTGATTCGGGAATAAGTGTGGGGAAGTAGGCTTCTTGATGGCCTGTCTTCTCGAGTAAATCCATTAGAATACGCTGTGTTAATCTCAGTGCTTTTAATCCATATGGACGCCACACAATCATGCCTTTAACAGGGTATCTAATATCAACTATATCTGCTTCTCTCAATACATCTTGATACCAGTCGTCAAAGTCTGTAAATTTATCTATTCCAATAGCTTTCTTCGACAAGTATTATTCACCCTTACTCTCCAACAATGTCTTAGTAAACTCATAATCAATTTTCTTCTTTAATACTTTGACTCTATATTTAACAAGCGAGTCAATGTAGTCTCTTGTTAAACCACTACTTGATATAATCGTAGAGTATCCATCACTATCACCAATAACTAGTAGTCCTCTACACTCGCTCACTATTCTTTCAATGTTGCTTAGTGTATTTGGAGATAGTGTGCTCCATGGAGAGGCCTCTATACTATACAATACCGGGTTTAAACACAACGTGTATGTTAATCCATAACTCAACTTGATAACTCTCCTCACTGCTCTAAAATCTTCTTCTACGAGTAGTGTTTCTAGTATTCTCGAAGCTAATACACGGATTTCAAGACTAGTATCTCCTAGTTTGGTATATGTGTGTTCTCTAAGCGTTTTAATCCACTGTTCTCTCTCTGAGAGCTTGTTGATAATGTATTCTACTAGTTTACTAGTCTTTTCTACTACTTCACTGTATACTTGTTTATCAACTGGTCTACTAGTATTTCTATATTTAAGAGACTCGTGAGAGACAATGGTTATTGATGGAACACCATATTCGAGATATGGATGCGACTCTAGTAGAAAAGTATTTTCATTCACCTCTACTCCTATATCTCTGAGTAAACCAAGTATTAATGAGTGTCCATGTATTCTTAAAACACTACTATGTAGTAGAGGTCCTAGTGCTATACTAGTAACTACTCTATCAAGGCTTCCTCTAGCATCTAGTAGTCTTAGTAAATATCTTTCTCCCCAGGTGTAACTGTATTCTGTTCGCTCAGGGTCTCCTATCTCTCTAGATGTAAGCGATGTAAACACTATTGTATATCTCCTGGGGTTTGAACCCCTCTTGCTCAGAGACCTCGCTACTTCAAGAAGTATGGTAGTTGGTGTTGATTTTAAACCACCTATTAGTGAATCATGATGTGATATAATGTGTATTTCTTCATCTCTCCTACCATTTAAAACACCCATAACTATCCAGCCCGTTGAATCTCCAAGTACTTGTTCAATGCATATAGAACCACCATTGGAAACCAGTATTGAAAGTGTTTCTTTATCGAGTGATACAACTGGTATAGAGAGGTTTGATGTAGGACTGTATGAGAATCCAAGCGACCCCGTTACTAGTCCTCCATGTATAATATTGTCTTCTCCATAGAATACCAATAATAATCCTCCACGTAGAGCTACAAGTAGACTAGTTAGTCTTAGTAATACAGGGTCTTCGGGGAATGGCATAACTACTACTTTGTCTTTTACATCTACTGCGCTGAGTTCTTCGGGGTTATTAATCCATGTAATAGAGTCGCGTTTAATCTCTATACAACCATTTGAACTATATGGTAGTGGAAAACACTGTTTTTCAATACCGCTAGTTGAAACAATACACTTGTATTTCCAGTTCAACACGGGGACGTCAATAGTCCATACATCGTCGAGGTGATCCTGCAGATATAGTTTTACTTCTCCAACTACCCCGCGTTCTTCTCTACTACCGGGTATAATGGATTCAACTAGCATTATAGTTCTCCACTATTCTACCTATCTATACATGATTATTGTTAATAAGGAGTCATTATACTTAATTCACTACTAGTAGTTAAATGGTGTAGTTAATGGCTAGAATAGTAGCTGTTGAAAAAATTAGAGATTTAACGAGGTTTCTCAACGAGCTGGCAAGCAATGGATATAGTATTGAGTATGGTCCGCACATAGTGCTAGAAGACCACAGCGAGCTCACAACGATCAAAGTATATAAAAACAATGAGTTAGCCGCCTACATAGTTGCACACTATATAACTCCATACTATAGAGCTGTACTAAGTAATTCATATGGTAGCGACAAGGAATTTCTTGAAAAACTATTGGAAATAAAGAACTCGGGTGAAAACTGGAGTATTCCTGTAAACCCAATCTATATTCTAGTATTAGATGAAACTATAGTTGGAGTAGTAGAGAAATACGAAGACAACTATCCAGTTGAAGATGGTGAAAACTTGGTTAAAGCATACCGGGAGAGAAATCCTGGTTATTCGAGGATTCCACATATAGTTATTGCTAGGTTAATAGAGTAGAGTTTACTTCTATGTAGAAGCTTCTACACTGTCCACTTTGAATTGTGCTCCACAATATGGACAGTACAGTGCATCTAGTGAAGTATATCTTCCACACACAGAGCACTTCTTAACACTAATTACACTTCCTATTTTCTCTTCGTATTCTCTTTTGACATCTTCTATAGTTATATGGAGGTATACCTGAGTAGTCCTTATATCACTGTGTCCTAGAAGCCTTTGTAGACTGGGGAGGCTTAGGCCTCTTCTAAGAGCCATGGTGGCAAATGTATGTCTTAGAATGTGGGGTCTAACTTTGACTGGATCTACTCCTGCTTTAACAGCTAGTTTTTTAAGCATTTTGTATAGTGCTTGATAAGAGATATTAAAGACTTTATCTCTGGATCCAAGATTATTTAGTTTTATCCATGCTTCAAGTAGCTCAAAGACTTCTCTTGGAGCAGTTACAAGTCTTTCCTTCCCGTATTTTGCACCTCGTATTTTAATAACGCCTTTATTGAAGTCTATATCTCCAACTCTCAATTCTAATAGCTCTCTACTGCGGAGACCGGTGGTTAATAGTAATTGAAGTATTAGCTTATCCCTTGGCTTCTTAGCAACCGAGAATAATGCCGCTACTTCCTCGTCGCTCAAAGCCTCTATTTTAGCTGGTGGTTTCTTGACACCGGGTATTTTTACTTTTAAACCAAGCCACTTGAAGAAGCGGCGTAGCATAATTGTATAGTAGTGCATAGTAACCTGCCACTTTGTTTTATCGTGTGTTTTAGCTCCGGGGAATCCATTGGTTAATCTATCATTACGCCAGTTTACAACATCTCTGAGTGTTACTTCTCTTAGTGGTTTATCTCCAATGTATGATAGAAAGTCTTTTATAGCTGCTGTATATGACTTTATTGTTTCACTAGTAGCACCAGCTGCTCGTAGTGTATCAATAAATTCTCTTAGTATCTCTTCATTACTCAATTCTAGTATTTCTTCCGGTGCTTCGCCAACATCGAGTTTTGGCAATAACCCTCCCTTGAAACTAAATTGCATCAATAAATGATTTAAAGGAGTGGGTTGTTCGCTAATTGAAATACAATAAGTGGAGCGAGGAGAGAAGGAAAATCAAGGGATTTAAAATACACTAGTATAGACTCTGCATTTTCTCTCGTATTAACTCGTCTGCTTTATCTCGTGGTATCTCGGTGGGAGTTATATTGGCGAGATCGTCTATTATGCGAGACGGGTTTTCATCGTAATCGCTTAGTTTACCCCGGCTCTTGCCAATATACCTCCTAGCTATACCTTCATATATTATAATGGCGTCGATTACTAGTTCATCTCCTCTTGGAGTTATAGAAGCCAGGCCTATTGGCTGTTCTTTTTTATCGTTTAGTTTAAGTAGTAATCCACCATCAATGGTTTCTCCGAGTACATCAGCAGAGCTCACAATATCCCTTATAGTAAGAGTAACTGGTGGCGCTGGTAGTGGCTGAGGTTGTGGAAGAGGTGTTGACGGAGCTGGTTTTTCAACTTTGGACGCTGGTACCTCTTCCTCCTTCCCCTCGGGAGCAGAGAATGCAGCTACTTTTTCCTCTATTGCTACTGGTGCTTTTGCAAATTCTTCAATGAGTGCTGCTAGTTTATTCTTTAAAACATCTTCTACTATTCGAGATACTGTTTCATCTGGTACTCGTTTAAATACCTCTATTCTCAGTGATGAGTAATCCCATATAACCTTCTTCGTATTGGGGTCTACATTATAGTTTATTCTTATTCTAACTACATCTCCCTTTTCAATTTTCAATTCCTCTACGAGTATACGGAATAATACAGCGTTTAATTCTCCAGTTGCGCGTGCTACTTCTTTGCTAAAGGATTTATCTTGTTTTACAAGGTCTTTTAACTGCGCGAACAGCGTGCGTCTGATTTTATCTGCATATGCACCAGCTATAACGAGACCGCTACTGAGAGATCTCGTGGCCTCTGAAGTAGTTTGAGACATAGAGTTCACCCATATATAATATATTATGTTTATAGTGAAATAAATAGGCTTAGTTTTTACCCGTGAAGAGTGTTCTAAATGCTCTTGAGGACTAGTTGTATTGTTATCTTTGTTGAAATAAAAGAATGAATTGAATTAATGTGTTATCTTGGACGTACTATTAACCTTGTATTTAATACTAGCCAGTATTCTACTTCCTGGTCTGTTGTTAGTTTATCTCTAATTGTCTCGTCTATTGTGTCTTTTGATACCTCGAATATATCAAATGTTTCTACATCCATTACCTGGAATTTATCTCCTAGATCTGCTATTATTCTACCTATTCTCTTCTCTACTATTGGTACTTCTACTTGTGAATCTACTGGTGCTACTAGGACTTTCTTGGATTTTGAGAATAATCCAACAGCTGTTACTGTTGCTTTTGCACTACCGTGTTTACCTGTTTTTGCTTTTGAAATATCTACTACTCTACATGGTTCTCCATCTATTATTACAAAGCTACCTACTTTTAGGTTTCCAACAGACTCGTATGTTTTACTCATATTTAATCAACCTCGACTTTGAAAATATATACATTGGAACTTTAAATAGGTTTCTCTATTATCTCTGTGCAACTACTTTTACAACTATAAATCTATTGTAGTCTACGAGTACTCTTATATAACCAGAGAACTTTACATCTATCTCTGGATCACCGGTATCTACTAGCAGATATGGTACACTCCTGATCTTGTTTGTAGTTGCTACTACAATCAAGTCTTTTTTATCTATTAAACGGAGAACTCTTGGAGATAATTGTTGATTGCCACGACCAAGGAGGAAGCCTTGTCCCCCAATTGGTGTTAATACTACTTTTACTCTATTGTGTTTTGTAATTACATCTAGTAAATCCCTCTCCCATGCATCTCGTATAATTAACTTCTTGTTTAATAAGACGTCGAATCCTAGTAGAGTACAGTTTAAACCTAGTTTTCTACATATTGCTTTAACAGTGGTTCCAGGGCCTAGTATGTATGGTGTGTCTTTTTCCATTGATTCAATTATGTATTCTGCAATGGCTTCCTTGGATAGTTCTTCATCTACACCACTATATATGCTCTTAGAGGATTGAATTAACCCCTCAACTACTGGGACTAAGAGGTATCCATGGAGTTTTATTGAAAACTCGTCTCTTCTAAATGCTTCTTCATCTATATCCATTACTTCGCGTTCTACTATTATTGCTTTATCCTCGAGGAATTCTTCGAGTATTCTAGCAGCCGCCACTGGGTTTACAGCAAAGACAGAACTATACATTTTTACACCACTAGGTACGCCTAGAACGGGTATTTCCATGTCTACTGCTTCATGTATATCTCTTGCTGTTCCATCACCACCAACAAACACTATTATGTCTACTAGTCTACGCATTTCACGGGCAATTCTAATAGTGTCTTCTCTACTGGTACTGGTTTTCCGCTCGCCTAATACCATGTATAATTTATCTCTATGTCTACTTCTAGCGACGATTTCCTCACCCATTACTCCAGCTGCTACTACAATTCTAAACCCCTCGTGGTTTACTGCTTCGAGGAATTCTAGAGCCCTGTGGGGAGCTACGGGTTTTGCTCCTCTCTCTAGTGCTTTATAGTAGGCGTCTCCATCAGTGCCTTTTAAGCCGACTGAACCCCCCATTCCAGCTATTGGATTTACTATAAATCCTATTGTCTTATTCTTCAAGGGTTAATCACTCCTCTATAAATCTCCTAGTTTAACCAGACTGCTTGGTTTTAATTCATAGACACCGGGCTCTATTACTCTGAGTTCTCTCTGTTGATTAAGTGGTAAGTATTCTCTTATAGTTATAGAAGCCGTGTAGACAAGGTTGTTTGAAACACGGGCTATTATATCATAGTATTTCTTTCTATCCTCGCTACTGGGGTTGTTTACCCATTGCGATATGTATAAGTGGATTGTGTTCTTCCAGAGCAGTAGTAGTGTTGTATTGAATCCAGTATTGCTTGGAATATAGTTTTTAGCTTTTCTATATGCTTCTATTACACAGTGCTCTAGATCGCCTTCTCCCTTAACACACTCTCTAATGTATTTAACTATGTAGAATCCAAGGAGCTGTGAGTCTACATAGTTTTCTTCGCCTCCTATCCCGAGTGAACCAGCTAATTCTCGTTTACTTGCACTTCCATTGTGTGAAAACCACGCCACACCGTGTTCGAAATTATACATAAATGGATGTGTATATTCTAATCCAAACGGTTCACCAGGAGACTTTTTTCTACTGTGGAGTACAAGGTAGAGTGTAACGGGTTCTCCGAGAGACAGGATTTTATTGACTACGTCAATTAGGAGTACACTAGAGGTCTTTCTATAAATGGGTGTTGTAGACCTATAGTAGTAGACACTACCTTGCGTGTTGGAGTTAAATGTAATAATGGATAGACCCCAGCCATCACTATGACTGCAATTATTTTCAATACTAGAAACACTGTTTTTACAGAAGTCTCTACAATTATATGGAAGGTATGGATCACACTGTGAAGCTTTTATAAATGCATCTATAACTTCACTTATACTTGTATTTAATTCACTACTAGAAGACCCACTACTATGCTGAGTATAGACTAGTCCAAGTATTCTACACATATAAACACCTATTCAAGATATATTATTATAGAGATAATAAGTGGCTGTGATGAGGGAACCCGAACGCTGAACGGTGAAGAATACTCATTTCTGAATTAAAAACCCTGGTTAGGGTGGTAGTTATGGTCTATATTGTAGAGTTAAATGGCTTTAAATACTATGCATGTGAAGTATGTAGGTCGCTTTATGAACTAGAGGATCAAGCTAAAACATGCGAAGAACACTGCAGGACAAATCCTGGTATTCCAAGCACTATTTCGAAAGAAGCAATAGGATATATTAATCCCGAGGGCGAGCCACAAAAAGTATTCTTTAAAATAGCTCCTCTAAGAGGATGTAGTAAAACAGTGTTTAAACTATGTAGAACTGGTGTAAAAATATACAAGGGCTGCTAGGAAAAACACTTGTTTTTACTGTGTTTTTTCTTCTTTACTTGTTTCTTGTTCTAGTTTTTTGAGTTCTTCTTCTATTTCTTTCTCTATTTCCTCGATTGGTTTTGGTGGAGGTGTTGTTGCTAGTGTATATCCAATCCACGCCATTATTCCTCCAATACCTAGTACTCCTACAACAAGTGTTATTTTTACTAGTAGCTCCCAGTAGTTAGTAAAGAACATTATATATGTGTATACTATGATTACAACTAGTGATACTAATACTAGTATCCATCCAATAACCTGGTCTCTACTCATAAACCTCACTTCTATTCTTTTATAACATTAAAATAGAATTAGGGGTTCAACTAATATATTTTTGATGTGGGAATTATTCTGGTGAAAGATCTATCCTAGTTCTGCCACTACTTCTGCATTGATGATATCTGCTCTTCCACCTGTTGGCTTTATTATTTGTGTACCACAGACTTTACATCTAGCTGGATATGTAGAGTGGCTGAAAACAATGTTTTCTGCACCGCAATTCTTACATATTACTTTGTAAAATCTACTCTTTGGCATTGGAATCAATACTTTCTTCTTCTTCACTACTTAACCACCTCGGTTAACTCTGCTTTCTTTAATCTTATTCCTTCTCTGTGGATTATATAACCACACTTCTGACACTTTAATTTTAATACTACTTTCTTAGTTGTCTTGGCGAATCTCTTCTGTTCTGGTTTTCTCTTTGAACCATAACCCTTCTTCTTTCTAGCGTATCTTCTCTCACCTTCAGCGAGGCTTCTTCTCTTGCCGTGTTTGTATATTGTTACTGAGTGTTCTGTGTGTGTTCTACACTTTGGGCAATATGTTACTATTACTTTGGGGTATTTCGCCAAAGCACACACCCTTTATGTTGATTATTAATCAATGCTTTATATAATTAAAGCTTAGACTGTTTTAAACCTAACACGTAGGCTATTAAATTTGTTGATACATGTAGTATAAATGTTAATACGAGTAGTATGAGTATGTATTCCGGTTTCTCAAATACTTGTATTGTATTAGTGACATAGTAGAAGAATGTAGCTCCAAGTATAAAATCCCATTGGTCGAGGAAGAGAGCAGGGTCTCCTGGCTTTAATCCAATCCTCCTCTTTATAAACGCACCGATCATATCACCTAGTAGTGCAAATAATCCTGCCCCGAGACCTAGAAAGGCCAAATAGCTATCTCTAAATACAAGTGCCAGAGAAGAACCAGCTATGTAGGAGTTTACTACGCCTATTAAGAGGCCCTCCCAGGTCTTATTACTTCCAAATACTGGTTTTCCATCAATAAATAATCTACCTCTATCTATTCTCCTAGCTCCCTTTACGAGTACAGGAGAAGCATTTGCAATCATTGGTGGAAGGTAGTATTTCAACAACCACTCAACGAACTCACTAGCCTCGATCAATCCATTCAACACCCCTACTCGTTATAGTAAACAATATTTTTTCTTCTAAGGCTTTATCTATTGGTTTTACGATTTTAATATATCTTTTACCGCCGGGTTCAAAGTAGAGTCCAATAATTAAGTCGAAGTAGTATTCTAGGATTTTAATACCAGATGCTTCTATTTCACCTGTTTCTCCCACTCTAACTTGTGCAGATGCAAATAGTTTTCCACTGGTTTCCTCTATGGTTTTCAATAGTAGTGCTGTTATAAATGCTAGTTTACTAACTGCTTCTTCGCGTAGTGCTTCTACTCTGAAGAGAGCATTAATACTATCAACGAAAACATATTTTGGTTTTAAAGCACTCACAGCTACTGCTGTTTTAACTAGTGTATCTAAATCATATGCTTCTGTAAACAATGTTTTATCGTATTTCTCAGGGTTTACAGCTATTCTTTCATAGTGTAGTGTTTCCTCGGTGGAAATATATATACAGCTGTAGACACTACATAGATTGCCAGCTATAGTCAACAAGAGAGTTGTCTTGCCGACTCCAGCAGGTCCATAAAACAAAATACTTGAATACTCGTTTATCAAACCATCTAAAGCAGTATTACCTGTGTAAACAACCACTCTTTAATACACCTAAATAAAATCCATTATTACATAGTTATATAAATGGTGGAGAGGAAATATTGCAGAAGAGGCCACTAGTAGTCGCTATCTATGATTCAAAGTGGTTTATGAAAACACTAGAGATACTCAAGAGACGCGGTGTTAAATTCCACCATTACTACACTGAGAGCGAGGTACCGTATGGGAGTATTGTATATACAGATCTAGACTCTATTGTGAGAGAGCTCTCAGAGAGAAGCGATGTATTAGTAGTCTACGACCACCAACACACTTGTCGAGAACTGGAAAAAGCAATATTGTCAACAATGTATATCACTAGTTTTAAAACAATAGCGTTGGGTATAGACCCTGGAAAAATAATTAGCTACATAGTACTAGGCGACGACGTCATTCTACTATACGGGGAGGGGGGTTTAGAAGACTTATCAAGAGACTTAGACTACGTATTGAACTGTATACCATTCGAAGAAGTAAAAATCAAGGTTGGAAGTGGCGTCCACTCGATTGAAGTAGTAGAGTATGTTAAAACAAGATATAGAGACATCCCCCTTGAACTCGTAGATGAATACAGTACTACTCCAAGTAAAAACAGAGTAGACGATACAATATACTTGTCTAGAAGACTCAAGGGATTAAAGCCATTTCGATACAAAGACATTTATGCAGCATATAGAATAGCACTTAGTAAGGGAGTAGAGGTTAAATAGAAAATGCCTCGTGTAAAACTCGCGCCTGGCGAGGCATTAAAACTATACGGCCCCATGGCTGTTACAACTGAAAGCCTCGCCTTTTAAGGCGGGGATGGATAGAAAAGCTTATAAGGTGTGTATCCTATAATGTGTTTTGGGGAGTGCCTCGGTGGGCGAACCTCTAGCGTGGAGTAGCCTTAGGACAAAATCCATAGCCCCGAGCCCCGCCCTAAGCGGGGTAGGGGTAACGCGCCTGAGACCAGGCGCGGGGCTGAACCCAGCTTTCGCTGGGAATGTAGCCCCAAACCTCTCCGCTCCAAAGGGAACCCTCGCCCTTCAGGGCGGGGAGGAGGTCAGACTGGCCTCTGGCAGGCTCAGTGTACACGAGAAAATCGTTGAACCAGGCGAGAAATTCATTGTACATAAAACTAGAAACTACGTAGTTGTAGCTGTTGAACCCTCAGAAATAGATATATCAATGCTTGATGAATCACAAATACAAATACTCGACCAAAACGACCCATATCTTGAAAAAATAAAACTAGTGAGAGACATAGTTGCTAAAGGAGCTAGAAAAATAATTGTTATTGGATGCACTGATTGCGGCAAAACATCTCTTACTACAATTACTTTTAATACAATGCTGGCCAACGGCTTGAAGCCCATTGTTATAGATAGTGATGTAGGACAGGCAGATATAGGTCCGCCGGGATTTATCACTATGGGGTCTTCAAATAAACAAATCTACTGGCTAACAGAACTACAACCACTTGAAATGAAGTTTATAGGTGATATTAAACCACAATTATACTCTCAAACAATAATCTACGAGACAAAACTACTCGTAGAAAAAGCACTTAGAAGCAACTACGATGCAGTAGTAATAGATACTGATGGCTGGGTTAGAGACGAGCAGGGAATACAACACAAATTAATGCTTATAGAGAAGGTAAAACCAGACGTAGTCTTCGTCCTCGGCGACGAGTTAAAAGGCATATTTAAACAACTAGTTAAAATAGGCGTAGAAGTCTACGAGCTTCCAACACCAATCTACAGGAAGGCAAGGAGTAGAGAAGAGCGTAGAGCTCTTAGAAGTTTAAGATATAGAGAGTTTCTCGAAGACGCCAGTATATTGAAAGCCAAAATCGACGATGTAGTTATACTTGGGCACCCATTATTCCTGGGGAGCGAAGTCGACAAGAACATACTGACTCCAATAATAGATGGAAGAGTAATACATGCACGATACTACACTGGAACACTCCACGTCTACGGAGTTGTAAAAAGCTATAACCTCGAAGAAGCCAGAAAACACGGTTTTGAAAAAATTAAAGCTTATCCAATTGGATTTGAAAAAGGACTTTATTGTAGTGTCGGCGTAGTCAATGGCCCAGAATACCCCGGTGTAATCGAGAAAATAGATTTTGAAAACAGAGAAATCATAATTAGAACTAAATATACGGGTAGAGTAGAAGTAGTTAAACTAGGCAAATTCAAGTTAACTGAAAACTATACAGAAGAATATATAGAGGTTGTACAGCAATGAACATTGGCGAACTACATAGGTATGCTTCTCTACTCGGAAAGAAAATAGTAAATGTAGAGTCTATAGAATTAGAATACGAGTTGACTAGACTAGCTTTTAAAAACAGAGATAGTGTTATACTTGCAACTCTCAAAGGCCACGGTGAAACACCTGTTTACAGTAATCTACTTACTAGAAGAGAAGATATTGTAAAACTACTCGGTGTAAACTCTATTGAAGAAGCCTATGTGAAAATAGAGCGTGCACTATCACCAAATATACAGCTTGAAACAATAAACTTCAATGATGTATTTGAAGAAGTAGATGTAGACTTCTATAGAATACCATTTGTAAAATTCTTTAGAGAGGATGGAGGCCACTATCTCTCTAGCTCAATATACATTATCTGCTACGAGGGTATTTGCAATGCTAGCTACCATAGAACAATGCGTTTAAGTAGAGATACTGTTGCATTGAGAATAGTTCCTAGACACCTCAACTATCTTGTATCAAAGTATTTCGAGAAAGGTAGAGATGCACCAGTAGCACTAGTTCTCGGATTAGATCCAATCCAGGAATTCGCTGCTGCTACAACTCCACCACTCGGTGTATTCGAAGTTGAAGTAGGTGCTGCACTAGGTGGAGAATCGAGAATTGTTAAAACACCTAGATATGGAATACCCGTTCCAGCTAGTGCTAGTATAATTATTGAAGGCGTGATTTCAAGGGATAAAAGAGCTAGTGAGGGGCCGTTTACAGATATACTTCTACTAGCCGATATTGTTAGAGAGCAGCCAGTGTTTATAGCTGAGAAAATGTATGTTGCTAGACGTAGACCACTACTAGTACATGGAATTATACCCGGGTTATGGGAACACTGGCTACTCATGGGTCTACCACGAGAAGCACACATGTATGTTGAACTAAAGAGAGTAGTTCCCTGTGTTAAAACAGTTAGATTGACTGAAGCTGGTGGAATGTGGCTCCATGCAGTTGTATCAGTTACAAGGAAGTGTAGTGAAGGTGATGCTAAACTAGCTGGAATAACAGCTATCTCGGCTCATCCAAGTATTAAACACGTTGTAGTTGTAGATGAAGACATAGATGTAGACGATCCAAACATGGTTGAATGGGCTATTGCCACTAGAATGAAGGGTGGTGACGACATCCACATAATAAGAGATATCCGTGGTAGCACACTAGAACCTAGAAGCAAGGATGGAATAGGAGATAAAGTAGTATTTCTAGCTATTACTCCACGAAACGAGCCCTACGAGAAATACAAGAGAGTGGAGATTCCATAATGTACCTCACGAGAGAACAAGAGAAAATGCTCAATGGAGAATACGGCTGGGCAACTGCAAAAGCAATTGAATTAATAATTCGAGTTGGAGAAGCTCTTGGAGCAGACCGGTTAATCCAAGTAAAACACGCTCATGTATCAGGTGTTTCTTATTCAAACATTGGAAAATATGGTTTAGAGTTTATAGTTGACTTCTATAAGCGTGGAGGTAGAGCTAGAGTATACACTACTATCAATCCCGGCTGTATAGACTACTCGGGTTTCTCCACGATTATAGATAATAAATACATGTCAGAGCAGAAAGTAATAGATGATGCATTAATTGGAATGGGGTTTAAACCAGTATTTACTTGTATACCCTACTACTACAGACCCCCAGTACAGGGAGAACACCTCGCATGGGGAGAGAGTAGTGCAGTAATATACGCTAATTCTATTTATGGAGCATTAACTAACAGAGAAGGAGGTCCAATAGCTCTCGCTGCGTCTATAACTGGATATACATATAATGCTGGATTACACCTACTTGAAAACCGTGTTGGAAGAATAATAGTTAAACTAGACCCAGTTGTTAAAAACACCCCGATGGGTGCAATTGGACTATTCATTGGAGATGTAGTTAAGAAAACACCAGTTCTACATGGATTAGAAAACATAGATTTCAGCGAGTTAAAAATACTACTTGCATCAATGGCTGCTAGTGGCAGTCATGCACTCGCAATAATTCCAGGAATTACACCTGAAAACACATATAGAGTTGAAGTTGAAGAAGAATTGACTATTGAAAAACAAGATTTAGAGAAGTATATGGGTGAATCCCTGGATTTAAAGCATAAGTCAACTAGTAGTGTACTAGGCTATTTAGGGTGTCCACACCTCCACCCACTCGAACTCCTCCAAATAGTAGAATTGATTAGAAAGTATGGTAGAGTTAGACGGGGTAGTCTATTACTAACACTACCACCTGAATACCTTGACAAATACAGTTTTCTAATTAATGAATTAAGAGCTCGAGGTGTAGATATCGCTGCTGGAACATGCCCCGTGGTCTCAGTATTCAACAAGAAGAAATATGATTATGTATTAACAAATAGTGGTAAAGCAGCATTCTACTTGCGGAGAATACATGGTTTAAAAACAATAATTACAAGTCTCAGAGAGGTGATTAGATATATCTGTGGATACTGAGCTAGCTCTAAAACCCCTTGTTCCAGGAGAGTGTAGAGGGAGGGTTTTAATACTAGATCAATACCTCAGCTTCTTCGGTGAGGTAGATCCGGAAACAGGTTGCATTCGCGGATCTAACATATGTTTTCCAGGGAGAGTATTAGTGTTTAGAGGTAGTAGGGGCAGTACTGTAGGACCCTATATCATCTATGCATTGAAGAAAAACGATAAGGCCCCGGTCTGCATGATTGTTGAAGAAGCTGAACCACTACTAGTAGCTGGCTGTGTTCTGGCTGGTATACCACTATATATTTCAACTACTAGAATAATAGATAAACTAGAAAACGATACATATATAGTAGTTAATTGTAATGGTGGATTATGCCGTGTTGAAGCAAAATAATGGTTTATTTGTAGTATTGGAGGGTATTGATGGATTTGGTAAAACCACAATTGCAAAAACACTCGTTGAGAAACTAAGGTCTTATGGGTATAAAGCAGAATATACTTTTGAACCAACAGATTCAGACATTGTTGAATTAATGAGAACAAAGTACAGAGAATACAGAGACGCATATATCGACGCTCTTACATTTGCACTTGATAGACTACTCCACATTAAATTAAAAATTAAACCACTACTCAATCAAGGCTATATAGTTGTATCAGACAGATACTTCTATAGTAGTGTAGCGTATCAATCAGCTAGTGGAGCACCAATAGAGTGGGTTTTAGAAGTAAATAAATGGGCTTTAAAGCCAGATGTAGCGATATACTTAGATGTAGACCCTGTAACCGGGTTGAATCGTAAAACCTCACAGGAAACGAGATTTCCGGAGTTTGAAAAACTAGAGTTTACTTATAGAGTTAGAGAAGTTTACTTGGAACTAGTTCGACGCGGACTACTAGTAATGATTGATGCAAAGAGGAGTTTTGAAGAAGTATATAGAGACGTTGAAAACCATGTATTAAACGCTCTCAGAGCAAAATCTACTTCTTAGTTTTAAGTCTTTGAATACGCTCGAGTACTTCAAGCCACTTTATTAAATCCGTTGGATCTACGTCACTCGAATTCAATAGCGAATCAATTGTTTTCAAAGTATATGCTTCTAGTTTCTCTAGTATCTGCGAAGTATACACCTGTGTAAAAACTAGTCTTGCTTCTTCATCTGTTTTAACTATGTGTACTCTTCCATGAACGGGACATATGACTTCACCACTCTTTAATTTAAACAATGGTAGATTACAACCTTCAACAGGGCAGATTTCAGCCAGCATCGTAGCTCCAGACTTTAACAACTCAGCCATTATTTTCGTTGGGTCTTTCTCGTTTTTCAATAAACCCACCAGGGATAAAACATATTAGACTAATCACTCCTCAAATCAATTGTAGATTATGGTGTATTTATAGATTTAGCATAGAGGTGGTGTCGATGAGCCGTGTAATGGATAACGAAGCAAAAATAAAAAGCGCGATCTTCATGCTTGTCAGTATAATAAATGACACTGCTGTACCTAGAAATATAAGGCGTGCAGCAACAGAAGCTCTCAACTACTTGAGAGACGAGAGATATTCCCCCGGTGTAAGAGCCGCGAACGCTATTAGTGCACTAGACCAGGTCAGCCAGGATCCAAACATGCCTCTAAGTGCTCGTACAAAAATATGGCAGATAATAGCACTACTAGAAACAGTTAAAGACTAAATTGTTTTTCAACTAAAAGTGTTTTTATTTACACTAGAGTGTTTTTAATGGGTGGATTACTTAATGGTTAATGTGAGAGTTAGAGGAATATATTCTACAGCTGTATCCAAACTACTCTTAGAAGAAGGATTTAAACTCGTAGAAGCCAGTGATAAAATCATTGAGAGACTCAATATACCAATAGATACCAGTCCATGTGATGCAACAGTTAAAGACACAGAAAACCCAGATGAAATCCTAGTACTTGGATTCCCAGTAGAAGCAAAAAGAGTATTTGATGTACTCGTCGAGAAATTAAACTACGTGTATAAATGGGAGTCTAAAATAGAACTCCACAGCGTCTACCTAGGAGTAGTAGTCGAGAAAACTAGTGATAGCTGTATTGTAGATCTAGGAGGGGAGAAAGGCTACTTATACCCCTGTAGAGAAGATGTAGGAGCAAAAATCCTCGTTGGAGTAAAACACGCTCCTCTAAGAAAAAACGAGAGATTAGTATTAACAAGGAATTTTAGACTTGTTGGTAAGAGAATAGCTCTTGTACACGGAGAACCAAGAATTACGTTTTCAGAACACATCTACGATCCGAGTGTAAAAGCAAAACTATCAGCTATAGCTACATCTAAGTTAATGGGGAGTGGAATAGGAATACACTTTCGAAGTAGTGCTAAATACGCTGATAGAGACGAATTATCTAGAGAAATAGATCTACTGCTAGAAGAATACAAGCAGATACTTCAAAAACAAAGAGAACAGGATTCACCAGTGAAACTAAGACATGGCGAGTTCATCGGTATAATTGGCTTGACAAGTATAGCTAAGAGGAAACTAGACGAGTATAGAAGGACAACGTGTTTTACAATAGACTATCATCACAGCTTGAAGTCTATGGGATACAGCGACCTAGTAGACTTCGCAGAAGAAGTCATGTCGCCATTACATCCTTCAAGGGGAGAAAACACTGAAATTGGAGTTTTAAACTATATAGCTAGACGTTTAAGAGAAACCTCTAGAATCGAGTTAATTCACGTTAAACCAACTGGTGAAGTATTACGACTACAACATGGTAGACTATACAGAGTAGAATACAATAGAGACAAATTACTCATTGTACTAGAGAGAGTTATGAAGAGCGAGGGTATATACGACGGGCTTGGAGTAGACAAGAAACCCGGAGATATAGACTACATGGTTGTAGAAACAGGCTCTCCAATAATTACACACAACTACTATAGAAGCGGGGTTTGGCTTGGAACATATATAAACATCAATACCCCGCCAGAAATCACACCCTCGATTATTAAATACCACGACCTCCTAGTAGACGTAGTAGTGCATCCATCAGGCGAGGTTAAAATAGTAGATGAAGAAGAACTAGTAGAACTATACAGAGAGGGAGTAATAACGAAAGAACTATATGAATACGCTGTAAACACCGTGAAACAAATATTATTAAATCCCATGAACTATGTTTTTAACCCTGGTAAAAATCTAGAATAAAATAGAGCGGGGGTGCCCGAGCCTGGCCAAAGGGGCCGGGTTGAGGACCCGGTGGCGTAGGCCTGCGTGGGTTCAAATCCCACCCCCCGCACTCAACAATACTATTCAACAACTATACTTTCTTCAACTTGTAATAGAAAACCCCTGCTATAACTAGGTCTACTACGAGCATTAATACCGGTATTACTGCTACTATTAGTGAAAAACCCGGTTTTTCAGTGAATTCTCCTTTATAGTAAATCAGAGTTGAATTTGCAAGTGGTTGTCTTGATAACACTATGATATTTACATTTCCACTCGTTATAAACTTCGACATACCATACATACCATGAGTTATTCCTAATGGTTTATTATCCACTGTGAAGATTACTAATGGATTCTCTTGGTCTTTTAAATCTACTTTAAAAGCAACTAGATATATTTTACCCACGTCTCCCTGGATTTCATCTTTTACACCGTCCACGCAGTTATATCCCACTAGAGCTAGCTCTGTGATGTTGATGGTTTTACATTCAAGGTTTTCATATACGACTACTTCATGGTAGTTAAATCCATTATTGAAGCCTTCATTAATATATATAAAAAGGGATACTATGGGCATTACGAATAATACTATGAGGACTAGTAGTAATGCAATGTTTTTAATAGAGTATTCTCTTACTACTTTTCTATATTTGTATAATGTCAATATATATCCAGCAACTGTCGATATAGTTATAGTCCAAACATATATGCTTGGACCGCGCACTAACATTACAACGTAGTCTCCTGTACCACCTACACCAATAAAACTAGGTATACCCGTTACAACCGTAACACTGGTAATATTCTCGATAACCCTAGAATTCAATAATAAAACCTCTGATTTAAACAATGTAAATACTATTCTCTCTCTATCTAACGGGTATACCCATATATAGCCAGTATTGCTATCAGTGTATAATATCCATATAGCTAGAGAAATCAATACCAGAATAGATACTAGTAGCACAATATTCAAAGGCGATATTTCCAAAACTATTTTACTCAATAAAACCACCCATCCTACCCTATAAACTACATCAGAGATATACGCGAAAGAGTTTTTAAGTCTGAATACTAAATAAATTATCTCTCAGGGAGTGCCGCCGTAGCTCAGCCCGGCCAGAGCGCCGGACTCATACGGGTTGGAGGACAGCGGGGTCGGCCCAGGAGAGATCCGGTTGTCCCGGGTTCAAATCCCGGCGGCGGCACTCCAGTTCTATCGTGTCCTTGGAAAGTGCTTTAAATCTGATTTTTATTTAAACTATTTGTAAGTATTACTGGTTTTAATGGTGGAGAATAGTGAGTGAAATACCGGATTTTGCATATGGAGAAGTAAAAGCGCTAGATGTTAAAGAGAGGAGTATTCACGAACTACTCTTAGCAATGAATGATATTTCATTCCAGGGGCGCGCGCTCGGCGAAGCCTATAGAATACTAATTGATATGTTCAACGACCCAGAGAACACGATATTCCTCGGACTGGCTGGCTCGATAAGTACTGCTGGTATGTGGAAGATAATTAAGTGGCTGGTTGAAGAGAGATATGTTGACGTAGTTGTATCTACTGGTGCAATAATAAGCGAAGACATATATGAAGCAATGGGCTTTAAATACTACAAAGTACATCCATGTATAGATGACGCTATGCTCTTAGAGAGAAAGTATGATAGATTCTACGACACGGTTGCAAACGAGTTAGACTATAGGAAAATGGAGGGTTTGATAAGAGAATTCGTTGAGACTCTACCAGAAGGAGTATACTCTACACCTGAATTCCTATATGAATTCGGAAAGTTCCTCAATGAGAAGGGAATAGATAGCATTGTAGCAGCAGCATATAGAGCAAAAGTCCCCGTTTTCTCGCCTGCACTAGTAGATAGCGGTTATGGAATGGGCCTATTACTAGCATATAGAAGTGGAAAACACATAGTACTAGACATGGTTAAAGACTTCTATCAACTAGTAGAAATAGGTAGACACAGCAAGAAAGTCTCAGCAATATATATTGGTGGTGGAGTACCCAAAGACTACGTTAACTTAATGACTGTAGCACAAACACTAATAGCTGAATACGAAGAGGGTAGACACGACTACTACAAGGGGTTTGAATACATAGTTCAATTTACAACCGATATGCCGCAATGGGGTGGACTAAGCGGTGCAACACTTGAAGAAGCCGTTAGCTGGGGCAAGGTATCACCACACGCGAAAAAGAGAACAGTACACGTTGATGCAACAATAGCTTTACCAATAATAGCACATGGACTACTAGTTGGAAGAGTGAAGAGAAAGAATCCGCAAAACGTATTAGAAGTAGTAGTTAAAAAACACTAGTCTACAATAATAATTGTAAAGCGTGAAGGAGAAATCCACTCGCTTTTACAACGCGGACATCTACTTGGCTTTCTAGGTCTATCTAGTTCTCTAAATTCAAAACCACATTTTCTACAGTATGGAGGCTCCATTACAAGTATTTCTCTTCCATTACTCCTAGCTCTAAGAGACTTTGAGATATGAGGAAGATGTTCGTATACGTCGCGAGGGGTTATATCGCCACCTAAAAAACCAGCTATTTCCTCTGCTGTAAGTGGTCTTCCAGCTGTTTTCAATATTTCTATTATTTTCTCGCGTGTAGTAGACTCCATTAAACCACTTTACTTCTTTGATTCCCTATATCTCTCAATAGCCTTTCTAATCTTTTCTAGTGCAACCTCTCTATTCTTCCAGCCAATTACCTTGACCCACTTACCTTTTTCTAGCTCCTTGTAGTGTGCAAAGAAGTGTTCTATTCTCTGCTTGATTGCTTCTGGTAGATCGTTTATGTCTCTTATATTTTGGAATCTAGGGTCTATTTTATCAGCTGGAACAGCTACGATTTTAGAGTCGTATCCCTTTTCGTCTTGTGTTTCAAGTACACCTATTGGTTTTGCTTTAATAACGGATCCGGGTACTAGCGTGTCATACGAAATAACTAATACGTCTACTGGGTCTCCATCTTCTTCTAGTGTTCCCGGTATAAATCCATAGTTGAATGGATAGACCATTGATGTATATAGTATTCTATCTACGAATAAAACACCTGTCTCTTTGTCTAATTCGTATTTTACACCGCTATTCATTGGAATTTCTATTAATACATATACTTCCTCGGGGGCTTTTTCGCCGGGTCCGATTTTCTCAAATATACTCATTATTACTCACCAATTTAGAGAAAATATTGTATTACGGTAAAAAAAAATGTGTTATTGTCTTAGAACTTGTTTTAGTAGTACTGGTACCTGTGAGGGTGTTTCTGCTACTGGTATACCTGCTTCTTCTAGTGCTTTCTTCTTTGATGCATAGTCTCCCATACCCATTGATATTATTGCTCCAGCGTGGCCCATTCTCTTACCTGGTGGTGCTGTTCTACCAGCAATATAGGCTACTACTGGCTTCTTATAGCTTGTTTTCTTGTAGTATACTGCAAATCTTTCTTCTGCATCGCCACCTATTTCTCCAACTAGTACCATGGCTTCTGTTGCTGGGTCTTTGAAGAATAATTCTGCTACGTCGATAAAGTCTAGTCCTGTAACAGGGTCTCCTCCAAGGCCTACTACGGTTGATACTCCTTCTCCGTGTTTTCCTAGTTCGCGTGCTATTTCATATGTTAGTGTTCCACTTCTCGAAACTAGTCCTATCCTACCTGGTTTGAACACGTGGGCTGGCATTATACCCATTTTACACTCTCCAACTGTCATTACTCCAGGTGTATTGGGGCCTACTATTACTACTCCTTTCTTTCTCGCGTAGTTTACGAATTTAACTTCGTCGTGTACGGGTATTCCCTCTGTGATTACTACTACTAGTTTCAATCCAGCATCTATTGCTTCATACACGGCGTCTGCTGCGAATTTTGCTGGAACAAATATTATTGATGCATCTATTGCTCCCTGTTCTCTTATAGCTTCATCTATTGAATTGTATACTGGTACTCCATGTACATATGTTCCCTTCTTGCCTGGGGAGGTTCCAGCTACTATTTTAGAACCGTATTCAAGCATTAACTTAGTGTGGAATGCACCCTCTCTACCAGTAATTCCCTGTACTATAATTCTTGTATTAGAGTTTACAAGTATGCCCATAAACCCCTCACCTCTTTGCTAATTCAACTGCTTTTTTAACTGCATCATCCATTTCTACATAGACTTCAATATCGTTTTCTATTAATATCCTTCTACCCTCTTCTTCGTTTGTACCGAGCATTCTAACAACAATGGGTTTAGTGCTACCTGTTTCTCTTAGTGCCTCTATAATACCCATTGCCACCTCGTCGCATCTTGTAATACCACCAAATATGTTTACTAGGAGGACGCGTGGTCTTGGGTGTAGTAGCATTAGTTTTACTGCTTCTTTTACTCTATCCCTGGATGCACCGCCACCAATGTCGAGGAAGTTTGCTGGTTTTCCACCATAGTAGAGAATAGAGTCCATTGTAGCCATTGTCAATCCTGCACCGTTGCTTATAACGCCTATATCTCCATCTAGTTCTACATAGCTAAATCCTAGTTCTTTTGCTTTTCTCTCGTATTCACTGTATTCTCTACCATAAAGTGCTTGTAGTTCAGGGTGTTTAAACAAACTGTTATCGTCTATTGTAATCTTGGCGTCTACAGCTATTAATTTACCGTCGCACGTGTATACTAGTGGATTGAATTCAACTAGTTCGGCATCATAGTCTATCATTATCTTATACATTGACTTCATTATCGAATCTAATTCGCCAATGCTACTCCATGGTAGATTTAATACATCAACTGCGATTCTAGACATGTAACTGGAATATCCTACTTCGGGATCAATGTAGATCTTCTTTATTTTATCAGGGTATTTTCTAGCTAATTCCTCTATTTCAACACCGCCCATCTCTGAGATCAAGAAGACTGGTTTTCTAGCTGCTCTATCAATTACTAGTGATAAATATAGTTCTCTCGATATACAGATTTTTTCTTCTACTAACACCGTTGAAACCTTTAACCCACGTATCTCAGTAGATAATAGTTTAGCGGCTGACTTCTCTTGCTTCTCCGGGTGTAGAAGCAAATTTCACTCCTCCCGCTAGTCCTCTACCGCCAACTAAAACCTGTGCCTTAATGACTACTTGTCCTCCCAGCTCGCTTGCTACTTGCTGGGCTTCTTCAGGTGTAGAAACGGGTTTTCCACGTGGTACTGGAATATTATAGCGTCTAGCTATCTCCTTGGCTTCATATTCATATAGTTTCAAATAAACCACCTGTATAAGAAATAGGAGATTACAATTAAAACCCTTACTGAGAGGTATACTACTAAGAGAGACCAGAGTTAACAATATGTAAGATACTAGTAGAGTAGAATGAGATTTTAGGAAATTATAGAAATTAGAGAAAAAAGAAAAAGGGTTTGGTATTTACTCTTTACTTTGGAGCTACTGATTTCTTAATGGATGTATATGCTAGTAGGCTGAAGATTGTTGCTAGTAGTGCGAAGAGTGTTGCAGCTATTGAGATGTACATGCTTGTCGATGCACTAGCTGTTGTTGATGATACCTTGTTGTCGAGAGCGCTAAATCTATCTTCAGTGTTTTTACTTAGTTGTTGTACTTTAGTATCTACTTCTCCTACTTTAGTTTCAAGTGTACTTATTTTACCTGTTAGTGCGTCGAGTTTGACTATTAATTCGTCAGTCTTGATTTTGCTTAGTAATTCATCAATCTTGTCTGTCTTAATCCTGATTAGTGTTACATTGCTTTCTACATCAGTGAGTATTGCTAGAGCATTGTCTAATTTACCACCGAGTGATGCTAACATTCCTTGTATAGTGTTCAATGTTGTCTTTACAGTGTTCATATCACTCTTAATAGCGCCTACATCACTTCTTACAGTAGTTAGAGTGCTGTTAATGTCGTTTAACATACTCTTTACATCAGTGAAGCCTGTTGATACTTGTCTTGAAATATCATCTAGTTTAGTGCTAAATGTATTGAGGCTTGTAGTTATAGTTGATACAATATTGTTGAGACTGGTTTGTACATTGTTGAATCCAGTGTTAATCGCGTTGTTTAACTGGGTTACATCGTCTTTGGTTGCAACAAATGTCAGGTTGTTGACTACGTAGATGTATCCTGGCTCAGAGATCTTTGTTGTTGTTCCCTCATAGTATACAATTCTAACCTCGTATTTACCTGGTTGTAGTACTGGGAATAGTAGTGCTGGATACAAGTCTTGGCCAGCTACCTTTCCACCAATAATTATACCGTTAGTGTCTACTTTCCAGTCTCTTACATGTGTGTAGAGTGATCTAAATGCATCAGTCATATTGACTACTATGGTATCAAATGTTAATCCAGGTTTGAATCCTGTTCCAATAACTCTAACTACACCACTACCAACTATTACTGGTAGAATTGCCTTGCCACTTGTTAAATTACTGTCTAGTGTTACCAATAATAGCTTGGGTTTAACTATAAATGTTGTATAGGTCGTATTGGTCTTCCAGGATAATATCTGTTCTCCAGAGACACTAGTGATTACTCTAATTGTATATTCGCCTTCTGGAATTGATGGAACTAGGAACTTGAAAGTCATATAACCATTGGAGTCTGCAACTGGTTTTGACGGTGTTATTAGAGATGGAGATACTTTGGTTCCATTGAGATATACATCTATTAGCGTCTCGTTTGGTCTTAATCCATATAGTTCTACTTCTATGTAGTCACCGAGGTAGTCGCAGTCTCCAGTGTATACTACGCAGACGTCACAGAATGACTTGCCTTCGTATACGGCACATGGACAGGCCTCGATTCTTGTGTTGTAGTAGCTAGCAGATGCTTCTCTACTGGTTGGCTTACCAACAATTATGAATACTCCTTTTGCACCAACAACTATTGCAACAGAGTACTCGTATCCTCTAGAGTCAATACCGTGTATGTAGTGGGCACCAAATGTTGTACCTGGTGGTATTGTTATCTTGAATGTTAAGTTACCATCTCTACCTAGTTCTCCAGTGAATAGTGGTGACACCATGTCTAGGGTTACAGTTAGATTGTTTCTGAAATCATACCATCCATAGCCTGGTGAGTAGCCAAAAGCCACTATTGTAATGGTCTCGTTTGGCATTACTGATGTTGGATAAGTCTTGCGTAGTTCATTGCCTACTAGGAACATTAATACTGGTCTCACCAAGTAGTAGACATTTCTAAACTCGTATGGTGTTTCTGGTAGACTAACCGTTACTGTCATAGTAACGACTTTTGCCTCAGCATCATATACCCAGTTTACTTGGTATGTATATCCTTCATGAGTGAATTTCCATGTTGGAGTCTTCACTACTGTACCATCAACAGTCAAGTTCTCTGTTGTATATGTTTTGTTTTGTCCACTTGGCGTGTGAATCATGTATACAAAGCCGCCAGTAATTGTCAATTTATATTCATACAATATTAGTAGTATTTGGTTGGCATATTCATAGAACTCTGCCTTGTATCTATACCCTGGCTCGGAGATGTTGATATTGTATTTTCCATTCAAGTTGAATAATATAGCTGTTACATTTGCTCTTAGGGTTGAGTTGTAGGTGGAGTTTACTGTTACATTAAATAATGTCACGTATGGTAGCGCGGTTGCATTGTATAAAGCAAATGTTACAGTGTAATCTGGGTTGAGATTGGCAGATAATATGTATTTCTTAGCTCCATCTACTATGAGAATGCTTAATACATCGTTCTTGTTTATTGATTGATTGGCTGATGCTTGCGCATAGCCTAGTGTACCATTAATCTGCGATGTTGCATTGATAAAGCCTTTTAACCCTATATTAAGTACAGATAAGTCGAAACTCACGGTTACTTCTTTACCCAGGGTTACATTTCCTTCGGTTGCAGTTCTATTTACATCTCGTGGAGCAATATACACTATTGGAATGTATAATCCAGCAGTCATGTTTGTTGGTTTCTTGGATAATAGATCTGTCACATTGAAGCATCCACACGAAGTAGTATAAACGTTCACTGGGAAGTCATAGTAGACATTAGTAAAGTTCGTGTTTTGTAGTCTTATCGTTGTTACTTTAACATTGGCTGGGAATCCATAACCCTCTACTACTATGTTATCCTTGAAGATGTTACCTGTAATATTCACCCACATTCCATGTCCAGCTGGCTCACCAGCGTCAACGTTAATTATTTTAACTATTGGTCTAATTGTTAGACTTGCATTCCTATAGAATGCTGAAGACACACCATAAGATGAATTTGCTTCAAATGAAACGACATAAGTATCTTGTGGTAGACATAGTCCGGTTAGATTTACTGGTACTATCACTCTTCCATATTCATCTGGTGTTTTAGGTGTCTGAATTGAGTGTGTACCAATATAGATTTTTTGAACAACAGTGTTTTGTTGTAATCCATAAATGGTTACGGTAATATTGTTTTGTGGTGGTGTTACTGTTGGATATACTTCTACTAATGGTAGTATCGATAGTTTTTTTGATTCAGGTGTTGGGGATGGGCCAACATATAGATTTACTGTTAATATACCGTCAATGGATATTAATTCTCTTAGTTCTTTTGGTACTACTAGTGTTACATTTACATATCCTGATTGATATGGTGTAACTGTTTTCTGGTCGTATACTGTGCTATTATTATGGCTGTTTACTAGTTTAACAGTGAATGGTTGAGGGAATGGTACATATACTTCCACCATTATAGTATCGCCTGGATATACTCCAGGATAGGTTAAGCCTGTTACATTTATGGGGCCATGTATATTGACTATTACTGGTTGTAGCTGTGCTGTTACTAGTGGTATTTCTAGTACTAGTGGTGCTATTATGGGTAATATTATTGCGAATAGGGCTATTGTGGATATTATAGACTTATAGTTCATGTATAGACTCACCCGTGTTTTACAATAACGGTTTAGATATGTTTTAAAGATTGTGTCTATAAATGTGTATACACGGTGTATACATGTGTATACACTTTTTACATTAAACACTGGAATCACGTTTATATTGTAATAACACTATGTTTTTATTAGTGTAGGTTGGAGTAGATGTCGCGTAGTCAACCACGTAGATTTGTACCGTTACCAGAATCGCTTATAGATGAAGCAATGAGGGTTTCTGAGAGAGTTGGTATGCCGTATCTTGTCTTAATAGAGAAGATTTTAGAGTCGAATTTGAAGATTATGAAGTATAAGCCAAGTATACTTAGAGCACTTGTTTTCGCGGATGTTATTGATGACTTGAGACGTATTGGCTCTATTATTCTACCATGGAAAACAACGAGAATTATAATTGATAAAATGAGTGATGATGAATTCAATACTCTACTGGAGGAAATGGGTAGGACTTGTATATGGTTTGGAGAGTTAATGAGAGTTAAACATGGTTCTTCGCCCAGTTTCTTCGAGGCGGCATTATCTGCTTTTATTTCAAGTGCGCTCATAGACACTATCCAGGAGGGAGATGGATCATATAGATTTGTTATTTCATTCATGGAGCAGTCGCCGAGAATACTGAAACTAGCCGAGCAAATAGCTGTAAACCTGGCCAAGGGCTTCCACTTAAATATCCTAGAAGTCAAAACAGGAGATAATACTGTCTCTATAAGGGTGACTGGTTTCTTTGAGAAAGAATAGAAAAACAATTGGTGTAGACGCTGAATACGTAGAGTTATTAAAACAAATAGCTAGAAATAGAGGAATGAGCATAGCGTCTTACCTCAGAGAACTAGTAGAAAACGCTGTCAAACTAGAAGATATGGGCTACTATGCACCAAGAGCACTACTAGAAAAACAAATAGAAATCCTTCTTTCAAGACTAGGGTTTTCAATTCTACCACCAGATATACTCAATGCTAAAACAGACGAAGAAGTAGTTGAGAGAGGAGTAGTTATTGGAAAAACAATTAGAGAACTAGGGTTTAGCCCCGTGGAAACAATAGAGTTTATTGGATTAAGTAATCAATTAATAGTCTCGCAGGGAGAAAACATTATTCTACTACCTCAATACGATCCCGTGAAAAAGAAACTAGCATTGTTATTAAAGGGTATTGCTAGAGGTTCTGGACTAACAGTTATTGAGTCTGGTGAAACAACTATTATACTCCAGACTAGTAGGTCTCTAGCTATATATGAACGCCGCTAGTGTTTTACGTGGTAACATATATTAGTCTCTAGACCTATAACACTGTTATTGAGTGATACAATGCCCCTGCTCGAACTAGTAGACCTTAGAGTATGCGTTGAAGACAAAGAAGTAATTAAAGGAGTTTCATTGAAAATAGAGCCGGGCGAAGTACACGTTATAATGGGGCCCAATGGAAGTGGAAAATCAACACTACTATCAGCAATCATGGGGTTGAAGAAAACAAGGATTTGTGGTGGCTCAATAATATTCAATGGTGTAGATATAACCAATATGCCAAGTTATGAAAGAGCAAAACTCGGAATAGCACTAGCCCACCAAAACCCACCTGAAATCAAAGGTGTTAAACTCATAGATGTAGCAAACGCCATGGCCAAGAAATACGGGTGTAGCGACTGTACACTACTAGCAAAAACACTACTAGTAAACTCGTTTCTACATAGAAGCCTATTTGTTGGATTTAGCGGCGCGAGAAAAAGAGAACAGAGCTATTTCTATTAATGCTCCAAAACCCCAAACTAGCACTACTCGACGAACCAGACAGCGGCGTAGATGTTGAGAGTATTGAAATACTAGCGAGAACTATGGAGACACTACGCAGTAGAGGAACTAGTTTAATACTGGTTACACATACAGGCGCGATCACCGAGAAACTGAGTAAAATCGACAAAGTACACATATTAATGAATGGTCAAATAGCTTATAGTGGATCACCCGATGTAGTACTACCTGTAGTCTTCAAGTTTGGTTTTAGAAAAGGATTGGAGGTACTTATGGGTGGTATGTAGTGTATGATTCTCAACTAGTATTTAAAGCCCTCGAGAAGCCGGCACCCTACGGTCCAGATCTTGATTTGTCAAAATATAAAATCGAAGAACCCGGCGTGGAAGAGACACGGGAAGTAGACCCATCGCTCTTAAAAGCTACTAGTAGAGTTGGATTAGATGCTAGTAGTCTTGCATATGCACAGAGAAACGAGCAAGCACTAGCTACTGCAATGGCTAAACTCCTAGAGAAATACGGTGTTATTGTTCTACCAACTAAGGAAGCATTGTTGAGAAAACCATTTGCAAGAGAATTATCTTGGAAGCTAGTAGATCCAACTAAAGACAAGTATACTGCGTTTGCATATCTCTACGGGGGCGAAGTAGGCTACTTTATATATGTCCCACCAGGCGTTAAAGTCCCTGTTCCAATATATACTTGTCTCTCAATTACAAGCAATAATGTTGTTCAAACAGCACACAACATTGTATATGTAGATGAGGGTGCAGAAGCACACCTTGTAACAGGCTGTGCAATACCACATGGTGTAAAAGACGGTGTACACATTGGTATATCAGAATTCTATATCGCTAAAAACGCCAAGCTGACATTTACAATGCTACACGCATGGGCAGAGGGACTACATGTAAGACCCCGCACAGTGGTAAAAGTCGAAGAGGGAGGCGAATACATAAACTACTATGTAACCTATAGTCCAGTAGCATCAATACAAACATATCCAGTAGTCTACCTCGGTAGAAACGCCAGGGCCTATCTAGCATCTATTATAGCGTCGAGTAATAAGGGCATATATGACATTGGATCCAAAGCAGTACTAGAGCAACCAGGTGCCGGTGTAGAAAACGTATCACGTGTAGTAGCTAGAGATGAATCAGAATCATATGCGAGAGCTGAAATAGAAGCCTTGGAGTCAGATACAAAAGGCCATATTGAGTGTCTCGGACTACTACTATCTCCAAAAGCCGTGATTTCATCGATACCAATAATAACCTCAAGAAAGCAGGGAGCACTACTCAGCCACGAAGCAGCAATTGGATTAATAGCAGACGAGGAAATAGACTACTTAATGAGCCGTGGATTCACCGAGGAAGAGGCAAAAGCAGTACTGGTAAGAGGCTTTATGAGTATTGATGCACCACTACCTCCATCAATCAAGAAACAAGTGGACTATATACTAGACATGGTTGCAAAATACGCTGTGGGATAACCAATCTCACCTTTATTTACAGTTATATACACTCATCTTTTCCTATTATTTAGATAGGTGTTTTTATTGAGTGAGAAGAAGTTGTTGTTAATTGCCGGTTATGGTGGACACGCTGGATACACGTATTCAATTGCATGGTATCTCAACAAATTGGGATTCAATAACAATACAATACTAGTAGCTAGAGGATACGAGTTTCTAGCTGGAAAATTCGAGAACTTCGGAGAAGTAGAATACCTCTTCCTGCCACGCAAGCCAGGAGAACCATTATACAAGGGGTTACACAGATGGATAAACGCGTTTATTCAATCAACACGTAGCGTATTGAAAAGTAAACCCAGAGCAGTCTTTGCAAGCGGATCTAACTTCTCTATTCCGCCATCCCTAGTGTCTAAAATATTATTAAAAACACCTGTTTACACACTTGAAACAATTGAGCGTTTTACAACGAAATCTAGAGCGGTAGATATACTGGTAAAAACAGGTGCAAAAGTCTTCCTCCACTGGGAAGAACAATTAGAGTTGTTTCCACGTGGAATAGTCTCCGGCCCTGTATACGAGCCAAGAATATATGAACCAAGAAACCAGGGCTATATCCTCGTTACAACAGGTACTCTTGGATACAAAGAGTTATTTGATACCATATCACAATTAGGCCTGGAAAACATAGTATTGCAAACTGGTGATGTAGACCCTGAACCCTACAAGAAAAAACACCCGTCTTGGACTGTATTCCAGTATACTAGTGACATACACAAGTGGATTGCCGGCGCAGACATCGTTATAGCACATCAAGGTGGTGCAACAACCTCTACTGCTAGATTTGCATATGGAAAACCAGTTATAATCGTATACAATCCAAGAGTTTCACTAGGTGCGTCTAAAAAAGACGTTGAAATCTACGCCGAGAAAATAAAAGCAGTATTTCTCGATAAACCAGACCCCAGACTACTCCGTAGAGCTATTGATGAAGTAGAAAAAACAAGTTTAAACTATGAAAACGGAGCGTTATTTATTGCCAAAAAACTACTTGAACACTTAGAAAAATAGTGGGATTTTTAGACTAGTGCTAAGAGAAGGCCAAGTAAAGCTGGTGGATACCCGTATTTCAATAGAAATACTACTACTTGTTCTGGTTTATACCTTGGCATTACATTATCGATTATTGTAAGCACTGTAAACACTAATAGTGTCTTTAAATACACTACTATTGTTGAGAGAAGCCAGTTTGATGGTTCAACAGGCCATGTACAACCAAGGAAGAGACACGCATAGAGCATTGGAAATACTATTCTCTCGGCAAACTTCAAGAAGAATCCAAGTGCTAGTCTCGACCCTCCCACCTCTGTAAACACACCCCAGTATATCTCCGACTCTGCTTCTGGTGTGTCAAATGGTTTAACCATTAAAACAGCTAGTAATGCTATAAAGCCGGCAATAGCAGAGAGCAGGATTGCTATAAAGCTCGTTAATCCACTACTCCATATTTTCGGTGACAATATACTTGTAAGGTATATACTGTACTCTCCACCGAGACGGGCACCAATAATTAATGGTGTAATAACTGTAATGGCAAATAATGGCTCAGCTACTACTAATTGTGCTAGAAACCTCGCTACGCCTATACTTGTATAGGGGTTTGGATGAGCTGCCGCTAGATATGCTATTGCAAATGGAGCTATCAACATAAAGTATAGTATGGCGAGTGAATCATATCTCGCATATAGTGGTTTATAGGCTACTGGAAGAGCTAGTTGAACCAGTATCAAGAAGCCTATAGCTAGGCTAATAACGATTACCGGGCTCACGTTGAGAGAATACTTGTTTACCATGTCTCTTTTAGCTACGAGCTTCAATAGATCTGCTAGTGGCTGGAGGAAGCCAGCTGGACCGGCATGTATTGGCCCTCTTCTATACTGGATTCTCGCTGACAGTTTTCTCGCATACCACTGTGTAAAAATAATGAATACTATTGTAAATAAGAGGCCTGGATATAGTAGAGCCTGTACAATCAAATCAAGTATCATATTCTACCACCCCGATACAAGTGCAATTATAACTATTAATGCGAGTACAACCAGGCCGATTAGGTACCAAGTAGAGGTTCTACTAGTCCACTCTTCAACTAGCATGAGTCTACCAAGGGCCCTCTTATAAATATCCTTGAATACCTTTGTAACTGGTATTCTCGCTGGTTCTTCAACAATAAATCCACCCATAACAATAAGACTTGATACCTCATCTCTTTCAACTGGTGTTTTAGACGCTACATACTTCTGGAACATCCAGTAAAAAACAAAGTATATTATTAGCCCTGTAGTAATCGAGGTCAATGTATAGATTAATGTAAATTCATATACATCCATACCATGATCACCTATTCAAATATCTTGTAAGCATAGTTTTCAAACTCCTCTGAAACACTCTTTCTAGCTTCTTGGTCTTCAACGCTAGTAGCATCTATCCAGTGTACGTATAGATACTTTCTCTTCTCGTCGACATCTATTACTACCGTACCAGGGGTATTGGTTATAGAGTTAGATATTAATAGTATTGAGTAGTCGCTTGTTACACTATATGGTATTCTCACTATTGCAGGATTGTATTTAGCACTAGGCATCAATATTAGTTTTAATACACTCCAGTGTGCTTTAGCCTCGATTATAGTGAAGTATTTAACTAGATAGTATATTGCTGTAATAAACCGTCTCGGCGACATCTTACTTGGATTTAGAATTAAGTCTGGTGCCAGTACTAGTGAAACACCTACTCCTACTAGTAGTGCAATAGTAATCTCTACTAGTCCATATGAGCCAGTATAGACGAGATATACAACTGCAAGTATTATAGTGAAAACCACTATTGATACAGAGTAACCCCTATTCATCTCCACTCACCTCTCTAATCTTGGTTGTAATGAGAGTACCGTATTCACGTGCTATTCTAAGAGATACAATTGCTAGTAGTAGGAATACAGCTAGACCTATAACAATCGCTGTAACTATAAATACTTGGGGTATAGGGTCTACTGTTGAACCTATAAATCTCTGTATATCTGTTTTAGAGGAGAATACTGGGTTTTCCAGGCTTCCACCTGGAATTACTGGCGGATTAGTGGAGTTCAATGTATATCCAAGATATACTAGTAGTACGTATACGGCGTCTCCAAGTATTGTAAATAAAGCCATCTTCTTAACTAAGTGTGGTCTTACTGCTATTCCGTAAATTGAAAACCCTATTGTTAATAATATAGTAAAACCTATATAGTACCATAACAACTCTTCTATCACTCTCCACCACCTCTCTTCTCGAATTCTCTTGTTAGATAGTAGAATGCAAGAGTAAACCCTGTTAAAACAGCAATGAATTCAAGTATATTCAACAACATAATTGTTCCAGAGACGAGAATTGTAGATATAGGTGTTTGCAGATATGCTGGATAATTGAAAAACGAGTCTGGTTTAGCCTGGTTTTGAAATAGATATGCATTTATATTGGTTGTATACGAGTATACTACTGGTATTAGACCAGCCAGGGCAATTAGTGTTACTCCTAGACCTCTAAGTAGGAGTAGTTTTCTATCTGTAAATCCTCTACTTCTAATCCAATCACTTGTATATGCAAGCATTAATAGTAGTGGTGCTATAACGAATACTGCTCCTCCCTGGAAGCCACCGCCTGGTGTTATATGGCCGTGTAGCGCAATTGATATGCTTACTACTACTATAATGGGAGCTAGTATTCTCGTCACTAATCTAACAATAATTGTTAGTGAACGGCGTTCTCCAATAATGTCTTCAAGCTTTGATGCTATAGCTAACGTAGCTATTATTGCAAAGAACAGCACGCTTGTCTCGAAGTATGTGTCAAATCCTCTTTGATCCCATATAACAGCTGTTACAACTTCAAACGCCATTGAGGTGTAAATAGAAGACGCGTCTGGTATGTATTCTAGGTATTTCTCTGCAAGTGTAGTTAGCGATCTCTCTACACTCAACAAGCCCGAGTTGTATAATAGTATGAATAATCCAAGACCTATTACTATGGGTATAACTACTTCAAGCTTCTTCATATCTCTCACCCTTTGTCAACACGTAGAGTAATACAACAGTGTTTAATCCAAGACCTATTCCAACATATGCTATTAGCAAGTCAGGAGCGAGAAACACTTGGAGTAGTAGAGCGTAGAATACAGATTCTACTCCAGCTAATACTACGGCTTTAGCAACGTCTTTCTCGTATAGTACTAGAATTGTTGATATTAGTGCTAGTGTTGCCGCTATAGATGAGAGTAATAGGATCACTCCATCTCACCCGTCTCCAAGTCCTCTCCCAGTCTATCTATGATAACACTTGGAGATTCCTCTCTCGACCTATATACTCCACGAGCAAGAATGTGCGAACCGACTGGTGTAGCAAGCGCTATTATTCCAGCCGCTATTATCGAAGTACCAGTGAAAACCAGTTTTAAATTGTAGTCTATGTCTAATCCAAGTACTATAAAGACTACTCCAATCAATGGATAAAGTCCTCCACCAATTGATCCAATTGTTGCAGCGTGTAGTCTAGTATAGAATTCTTTGAATTTAAAGAACCCGATGGTTGCAAGTATATCCATAACGCCGCCAATAAAGACTAGTGCTACGCCTATATAGAATAATATCAAGTCTATCACTTCGACCACCTCTTCTCGAGGTATCTTGCTACTACTACATCTAGTAGAAATACCCAAGAAGCTAGTGGAATAACTCCTATTAAGAGAAAAGCCGACTTGTAGTAGAGAGCAACCAAAACCATTAAGACAACAAGGTCTACTACAAGCGCGTCAATAGCTAATACCATACTGCCAAGTGTTTTAGAAGTAAAAACTCTTATTGAATATATTATCATGGCTATTGTAAACAAACTCATTAGTACTGGGAGGACTCCTAGTAGTGTTTCATAGGAAACCATTACTCCCCCCTCTTGAGAGGTACTTCGCCTAGTTTAACAGGAGTAATTCCCACTACAAAATCCTCTTTGGTTACTGTTACCTCGCCTTCTATCCTGCATAGTTCTAGTGGGCTTTTTAGAGTAGTGTTTTTATCTATTGTAAACAATTCGTAGCCAGTTCTAGTAGTCATTGAGAGCGCTCCCACTGGACAGTACTCTACGCACAGCGCGCAAAAAGTGCATTTTGAATGATCGATTCTCGGAAACCTCTTTCTAGGGTTTTGCGGGTAGTTTCCTTCTACTTGAACCATATCTATACATGCTGCTGGACAGACTTGTTGACACATTGAACAACCAGTACACTTATTCATGTCTAATATGTGTGCTCCTCTAATCTTCTCTGTTTTAAATGGTTTTACCTTTCTGGGGACTAGTCTTGTATATGGTGTTGTAAACAGGTATTTGAGTGATTTAATAAGTGTTTGTGTAGCCATTGATTCTCACCTATCTAGGTCTGGTGGGCATGGGTCTAGTGAAGCAAGTAGAACGGGGAAGTCTGCTATTGTAATCTCCTCTTTTGACAGTATATAGTCGACAACTGTTGTTAATAGCGGCATAGACATACTTCTCAATCTAACTCTATAGGGTTTTCTACCGCCTTGGCTTATAATGTGGATCACGTATTCTCCTCTCGCTGATTCTACACGTGCAACTCCTTCTCCAGGTGGAATGGTTAGTCCAATTTTAATTCTCAGTGGCTCGTCGAGTTTTACTTCTTCTAGTGCTTGGCGTATAATCGATATTGACTGGTAGATCTCTTTGAATCTAACTACGCTTCTATCATACGCATCTCCAATGGATCCCGTGGGAACTTCGAATTTTACTTTGTCGTAGTTGAGGTATGGAGCATTTACTCTTAAATCATATTTGTAGCCAGTTGCTCTCAACACGGGGCCTGTCACGCCGAGCATTAATGCTTCTTCACTTGTTAGTTTTCCAAGGTTTCTTGTTCTCGCTTTGAATACACTGTTTTTCAATAGTGCTTCTTCAACGTCTCTTGCTTTTTCCTCTACGAAGTCTAAGACTTTTAATGTGTGTTCTTTGAAGTCTGCTGGTAGCTTGTATCTTATTCCACCAGGTACACTTAGATTGTGGTATACTCTGTGTCCTGCTATTCTACCAAACCACTTGAGGATTTCTTCTCTGGCTGTTACAGCCCAGTATGCTGGTGTTCTCAATCCAATACTTCCACCAATAAAGTGGCTCCAGAACAAGTGTGATGCTATTCTACCCATTTCAGCCTGGATCATTCTAATCCATTTAGCGTTTTCAGGTATGTTGGCGTTAACTATGTCTTCAACCGCCATTGCATATGCTATTTCAAGGTGGTCTGGGTCTTCAACACAAAATCTATAACTAAGTGTTACATTCATCTCCCATGTACGGTTCTCCATCATTTTCTCGAATCCACGGTGTAGAAAACCAGGTATTACCTCGGCTTTAACTACTCTATCTCCATCTAACCATAGTTTAAACGCTATATTACCTGGTACACCGGGGTGTTGTGGTCCAAAATAAACTATTTGAGTATTTCTACCTTCCATACTTGTATCCACCATATACGTGTTTTACAACGAATTCAACTGTATCTACGTCTTTTCTAAGGGGTGGAGGGCCCTCCCAGTTGCCGTCGAGGATCCATTTTCTGAGAGATGGATGTCCTTTGAATTCAATACCCATCATTTCCCATACTTCTTTCTCAATGTAGAGCGCTAGTGGGTATATGTCGTGTATGCTGTCTATTACAGGGTTTGTTCTCGGTACATATGTTTTAATCCACTTCTGCTCGCTGGTTGACGGGTTTTCAAAGATGTAGTATATTTCTATTACGCCTTTATCTGGGTAGTCAACAGGGTTGATGTTTACTAGTAGTTTATACCCTTGATCTTTTAGTTCTTGTACTACTCTCCTTAAGTCGTTGTTTTCAATACTTATTTTACATATTTTGTGTTTTTCATTGTATTCATAGCATTCTGGATAAGATGGTGTAAATTGATAGTTTACTTGTTGCTGGCTCTTTTTTAATTTCTCAATGTATTCCTCTAGGAGTTTTCTCTCGAGTTCTTCATACTTCTTTATTTTCTCAAATGCATCTGGTTTAATTCTAGATATGTGTTTTTCAAGTGATGACTCATAGATCTTCTTTCTCAAGTATTCTAAGAGGCTGAAGTAGTCGTCTGGCATTGGCATGCAGCCGGGTACCCATCCCTCTACTTCTACGAAGTCGTCTAGTCTCTTGTAGGTTGCATAGCTATCCCAGTATAATCCACCAGTACCAGTACAGTTGCAACCAGCCGCTACAAAACGTGGTTCTGGCATTTGTCTATACATGTTTAAAAACATTTTAACTGCCTTCTTGGTTAAATAACCCATTCCAACGTAGAGATCGCACTGTCTCGGTGTTGGCGCCGGCATGTAGCCGTATCTCTCCCAGTCTAGTGGAGCCATAACTAGTGGTGGAAATTCTACAGCTCCACATGCTGAACAATAATGGATCATCCAAATACTCCTACTACGAGCCCAGCGAGCTAGTTTACTAAGTAGTCTAGATAACACCATTTTAATCACCAATCCACAGTATTCTTCTAACTACTTCGAGGTATACACTCCTCTCATCAATGAGAGACCTGGCTGTAGAGGAGATCAAGGGGTCTAAAACAAATCCATAAATCAACCCGAGCAATACAATCACTATACTTAAAACCAATAAATAGATCTTTAACAAGCCTGGGACATGAATATCCTGCTTTATACCACTCGCTTCAAACACTGTATAGTTTAATATCTTGAGAAATGCAACCAAGCCCATTGCAGATCCAATAAATGCAACGACTAATGCCACCGGGATAGTGTAATCTCTACTAATGGCTTCCAAGAGGCCCATGTATACCTGTAGCTTGGCTGTAAAGAATATAGTTGGTGGTATACCAGCAATGGTTATAGCTCCAATGACCATTGACAACTGTAGAATCCTTGATGCTCTAAGCGAGCCCGTAGCACTGTCTAGTTTGTCAGTACCATGTGTTTCCCTTATCCATCCAGCTGTTAGAAATAGTAGTGGTTTTACAATGGCGTGTGCTATAATGTAGAGTAGTGCAATACCTAGTCCACTAGGCCCTAGTGAGAGAGCTATTGCTATATAGCCGGAATCCATGACTACAGTATATGCAATAGTATACAGTATCCTCTTGGAGTATACTGCTCCCAATCCTCCAACTAGTATTGTAAGTATACCTAGTATTCTCAACGAATACTCTAAAACCGGTGTTAAACCACCAAGTACTGTATAGATAATTCTAGCTAGTGCATAGTAGGAAACACCCTCAGCAACACCTGCAAGTAGAGACGCTGTAACAGGATTTATACTTGAATATGCTGGTGGAAGCCAGAAGTGTAGTGGTGCTAGTGCTTCATCTATTGCCAAACTCCAAAATAGAATAATTGCTAGAATGGGCAGATACCTACCCGGGTTTTCTACTAGTCCACGATAACCTGTATCAATACCCAACTGGATTAAACCCAATTGCCCAATATTGACTGTTCCAGCCGCAAAATATATTAATCCAACACCTAGGAAGAACAGTATTCCACCAACACCGGCAATCATAATGTAGTCAAATACTGCTTTATACGATTCCTTATGAGAACCAAGCGCTATTAAACCATAAGATGAAATCAATGCAACCTCCAACATTACAAACATATTGAATAAATCACCAGTATATATAACACCCAGTAAACCCGCTACAAGTCCAAGATACAGTGCTAAATAGTACTCATCTACACCACGTGGAAAAACCGAGAACAATGGGTAGAGAAACAGTGCAAGACCCGAGATAACTAATCCAATAAGCCCTGAAAACCCATCTACAACATATGTAATTCCTATTGGCGGCTGAAAACCACCAATAGTATAGTAGACTACTCCTTGATTCTCTACGAGGTTATAAATCAAGAGAGAAGCAATAAACGAGAATACAAGGTAGAGAGAGACATAGAACCTAGTAATCAAGGAGTTCACTTTAAACACTTTGAAGAAAACTAGTGTAAAAGCACCCATTATAAGCACATATGGTGTCAGCGCTGGAAGCACGCTTGCATTCATTTTCTCAACCATTCTATTTAAATAACCATGTTGTATATAACACAGCTATACTTAACATGGTTATATCATAAAGACCAGGTTTTTAAATATTCCTGAATTGAGTGAATACATATTCAAATAAGCATACTATTACTTCCACAGAGTAATTCATCAACCTTCATAGTTTAGAAAACAATAGTAGATGCTGGAAAACACAGGGATTTGAATATAAAGTTGGAGTAGTGGGTTTCCACGACGGGTTTAGAGGAGAGTGCGGCGGCCGGGATTTGAACCCGGGATCTCCGGCGTGGCAGGCCGGCGTCCTAGTCCAGGCTAGACGACCGCCGCTCTGAATTGAGTTATATTTAGTTGGCGTTTATAAATTATTTCTATTGAGTATTTCCAACTGAATCTGTTTCCCGTTCTCCCGGGGTTTTCCTCTCGCATTTTAATTGTTGTTCTACGAGTGTTTCTAGTAGTGCTTTTACTAGGTTTGCAGCGCAATTTGTTAGTTTGTAGAGTTTGTATTTTCCTCTACGCTCGTATTCAACCAGACCGAGTGATTTAAATGTCTTTAAGTGGTGGGATACGAGAGTCTGCTCTAAACCAAGGACGCTGGATATTATACATACTGGTAGTGGGCCGTTGTAGTATAGGAGGAGGAGTATTCGGAGTTTACTTGTCTCGGAGAATTGCTTAACTATTTCTATTACTCCTTCAATTTCAGAGCCAGGTACTTCTATTTCACGTGTTGGTTCTAGTGGAAAACGTTTTTGTTGAAGCAACTCGTCTAGTCTACAAGCTTTTTGCTTTTCTAGTTCTCCTAGTATCTCCTCTATTTTTATTTTAGTAGGCACTTCTAGAACACCTTGAAATGTTATGTAAATTAATGATTTACCTACTTGTTTAAAAATCTATGAGATACTGGGAATTGAAAGCCGAGCGTCAAAGTCTTTATTACACTTGAATAATTATTACTACCTCGAGAAATACGGGTGTAAATAATGAATTCTACTATGAGTATTTATAGAGAAGAGTGGATTGGAGACTTCCACGTTATTGAATACACTCCCATAGAACTCGAAAAACCAAGTTTTGCATTTATTTCTCTGCCAGACACAGGGCTTGTAGGAGTAATTAGTGGAATGCACTTAGTGAAAAATCTTGGTTTAAAAGAAGTAGCTGGTATTGATTCTTATACGCTTCTACCACCAGTAGTAGTTGTTAATAATGGCTATATTAGAGCGCCTATAAGGGTATTTACTGGTGGAAACCTACTAGTTGTATACAACGAGTTTTCTCTCAGTCTACCTGGATTAATACAGTTATCAAGAGTACTAGTAAACTACCTTGAAAGACGAGGAGTCGACTACGTCATACTCTCTTCTGGCATACCGGTACAAAATAGATTTGAATTAGACACTTTGAAAACATATTATTTAACTACAACACAACGCTCATTTGAACTAGCAAAGAATATAAACGCTATACCATTTGAAAACGGTTTTCTAGCAGGACCCTACGCACTACTACTAAAAGAACTCGTACATGCCAGAGTAAACACTATTCTACTACTAACAGAGTCTTTCCTTGAATTCCCCGATCCCGAGGCAGCAGCGAAAAGCCTAGAACTAGTTTCAAAAATCATTGGTAGACCAATAGATGTTAAAGAGCTAGTAGAAGAAGCAGAATTAATTAGAATTAAAGCACGAGACGCTATGAAGAACACTATGCGCGGACTTATCCAAATGAGAAAAGACGTTGAACACACCATACCTATCTATACCTAGAGCACACGGTGATCCAGCATGTACAGCGACGAATTCGACGAGTTCTTCAAGAGAATGAGAGAACTAGAAAAGAGAATTAGAGAATACGTAGAGAGCGAAATAGAGAAAACACTTAGAGAGTTTAGAGACGAGTTAAAATACATGGAAGACGCGTTTAGACCAATGTGGCACCACCAAGGATACCTTAGACCACTCTATAGTATAAGAGATAGAGGAAACTACATTGAGGTATATGTAGATCTACCAAGGGCAGACGAGAAATCTCTTGAAGTAAAATTCCAAGACAACTATATGTATATAAAAGCAAAGCTTAGAGAGGAAGTTAGATTTCACGGAATTACCGGTCAATCAGGAGAAACAAGGTTTTATGAATACCGCGATGTCATCGAACTACCATTTAAAGTATACCCGGAGAAAGTAAAAATAGAAACTAGGAGAGGACGTGTTAGAATAATAATCTACAAATAAGATAATACACTACACAGTTAATCTCGGTTTTAATTTACTCCATTATACTAGTTTACTTGGTGGTTAATATGCTACCAGAATGGTTTATATACGCGTTGTTTAGTGCAGTGACGGCTGCACTAGCCTCTATACTCGCCAAAATCGGCTTGCAAGGAGTTGATTCTATTACTGCGACAGCTCTGAGATCAATTGTAATGACTATACTAGTATTTACAGTACTATATTTCACGAAAGGATATAGCGGACTAACTGGTTTGACACAACGAGAATACATGTTTATAATACTGAGTGGGCTAGCAGGTGGCGCATCTTGGATACTATACTTTCTCGCCCTGCAGAAAGGAGAAGCAGGTAAAGTAGCAGTCGTTGACCGTTCTAGTGTTTTATTTGTAATAATACTGGCAACAATACTACTACAAGAAGAACTAACAATTAAAAAGATAGTAGCTGGAATACTAGTATTTACAGCTCTAGTACTTCTCGCGATATAGAAACACCTGGCTAGTCGAAACACCTCTATTATTCAATTTGATTTTGAAATACAAAGTAACACTTGATTTGGTACACGAGGCTACTTTTACCTGTGGGTTGGAAAAATCACTCTTATCATGTATCATAATGGAATATTTATTAATTATTACCATATATATTTAAGTGAAAGAGGGAGAATTAATGAGCACGCCTAGAAGGTATTGGTTGCTAGTAGGAATACTAGTAGCATTCGTCCTCGGTGTATTGTTTGGATTTATATTGACAATAGCTATTCCAGAAGCACCTGCTAGAAGCGATATAAATGCTTGGTTGAAGGCGTTTGGAGATATATTTGTCCGATTGATTAGAATTGTAATTCCAATGTTGATCTTCTTTACAATTTCAGCAGCTACTTCTTCAATAGCTAATGCTAGAAAACTGGGTATTATACTATTATGGATGCTAATACTCTACATTGGAACATCACTGTTAGCCGCGTTTTGGGGGCTTATCGGTGGATTAATATTCCAGCCTGGTACAGCTACTCAACTAGCTCCTCCAGCTGGATATACTCCACCCAAACCACCTAGTGGTATAGATATATTGTTGAGTTTCTTCCAAACAGATTTTAATGCACTATTGGCTGTTGGAGGATCTGTATCAATGATAATTTTTGCAATAATACTAGGTGTGGCAGTGGTTTTATTTATGGGTGAAAATGGTAGAATAGTAGCTAGATTTCTCGAGTTGGGCTCGGAGTTGTCAATTAGTGTTGTAAGAGTAATAATGTATTATGCACCAATAGCTGTCTTTTGTTATTCTGCATGGTTGATCTCACAGTATGGTCCACAAATGCTACAAGCATATGCTAGCTTCCTACTAGTACAATATGGTTTCTCAATATTCCACTTGATTATAGTATATTCAATTATAGTTGCAATTGGTGGATTAAACCCAATTACCTATTTCAAATACCAAATAACACCATTTATAATAGCGTTTACAACAAGGTCTAGTGCTGTAGTTCTACCATACAATATGGAGGCAGCTAAAAAAATGGGTGTACAAGACGAAGTATTCAAGATAACACTACCAATCGGTGCAACGGTAAACATGGATGGTACAGCATTATATCAAGCATTAAGCGCTGTTTTTATCGCACAATTATTTGGAGTAACGTTAACACCAGCTCAATACGGACTAGTATTATTCGCTGCGCTAATAGGCTCAATTGGAACAGCCGCTATACCAGGTGGTGGAACAGTAATGCTGGCATTTGTCCTTTCAACGCTAGGATTACCAATAGAGGGAGTTGGAATAATGTGGGTTATTGATGCATTTGCTGATGCCATGAGAACAGCTATAAATGTAAGCGGAGACAACGCCTGTACAATTCTAGTATCGAGAATAATCGGTTATAAACTCGTAAAACCCGAGGAACAATAATATTTTTTCACTGCTCTCTCATATACAAATCTTTTTATTTACTTAAAAGGTAATTCTTTATGGTGATAATATGAAGAAGGTTGTTTTCACGGATAAAGCCCCTAAACCCATAGGCCCTTATAGCCAGGCAGTATGTATTGATGGTTTATTATTTATATCTGGACAGATACCAATAGATCCTTCAACGGGACAATTAATTACAGAGGGCTTTGAAAACCAAGTTAGAAGAGTACTAGACAATATAAAAGCTATTGTTGAAGCATCTGGTGGCACAATGGAAGACATTGTAAAAACAACAGTGTTTCTTAGAGATATATCAAAATTCCAGGTATTCAATGAAATATATGCGAGATACTTCGAGAAAGACCCGCCAGCAAGAAGTGTTGTCGAAGTGAGAAATCTACCTCGTGGAGTAGATATTGAAGTAGAAGCAATAGCAAAAATCGAGAAATGTCCATGAAAAACTATTCTACTCTATAACCCATTTCTTTAAACTCTTTAATTAATTCTCTCACTATATCTCCACTGGGTGCTTCAAACACTAGGTCTACTACTGCGTGCCCAATTGGTATAATTGGGTTAAACCTGTCGTGTTTAACATCTATGATATTACATCTGTATTTGTAGAGTACTTCTAAAACTCTATATAATTGACCCGGAGCATCAGGTACTACTAGTCTAACAATTGATATTCTTCCAGATGTAGCTAATCCACGTATTACAACACGGTAGAGCATGGTTAAATCTATATTACCTCCGCTTACTACTAAGACTGTTTTCTTTCCAGTATTATTGAAGTGTCCCTCTAGCATAGCAGCTAGTGGTAGTGCTCCTGCGCCTTCTGCTAGTACTTTTGATCTCTCTAAGAGGAGGTAAATAGCTTGTGCAATAGAGTCCTCGCTTACTTTGACTACATCGTCTACTACTTGGTTCATTATCTCCCATGTTAAGTCGCCAATGGTTTTTGTTACCACGCCATCTGCAAGACTCAATTTTGGCTCTATTACAAGTCTCTGCCCAACTCTACGAGACTCGTAGTATTTAGCTGCTACTTCTGGTTCTACCCCTACTATTTTAACTCCTGGTTTATGCTTTTTTAATGCAACTCCAATACCCGAGATTAATCCACCACCCCCGATTGGTACAACTACTACTTCTACATCTGGTAGTTGACTAGCTATTTCTAATCCTATTGTTCCCTGTCCAGCAATTACTTCTTTATCGTTGAATGGATGTACAAACATTGCTCCTGTTTCCCGCATTATTTCAAGTGCTTTCTGACATGCATCGTCATATACTCGACCATAGAGTACTACTTCTGCACCATAACTCCTAGTTGCATTTATTTTGAATATAGGTGCTGTCTCGGGCATTACAATAGTTGCCTTTACACCTAGAGCAGACGCTGCAAAAGCAACACCCTGTGCATGATTGCCACTCGAAGCGGCCACTACGCCCCTCTTTCTAGCTTCATCAAGATGACTGTAGATCTTGAAGAAAGCACCACGTGATTTAAAAGAACCAGTTTTCTGCATGTTTTCTAGCTTTAAGAAAACACTTGCATTAAACATCCGGGAAAAACTAGTATTGTATTCAAGTGGTGTTTTATGTAGAACACTGTAGATAACACTTCCCGCCTTCTGGATTAAACTCCATACTTCATCAATTAATCCATTCAAAAACATTCACCACGCCATTCCTATAAGTTATTATCCCTAAATGCCAAAATAAACCCTCAAAACCTGTATTAATACAAGGGGCCCGTAGCCTAGCCAGGACAGGGCGCCGGCCTCCGGAGCCGGAAGACCCGGGTTCAAATCCCGGCGGGCCCGCGACCATCTCAGTCTAGTCTTTAGAGTCTTCATTACATCATGAATGCCAGTATACTACTTGAAAATAATGGGACCCCATATTGCTATGTAGAGTCCTAATACAGTAATCGTGTTTACTATATTGAATGGAAGTGCCGTCTTTATAAAGGAGTTAAATGTTGTTTTTATTTTCTTGCTTTCGAGTATATGGATGGCCACAACGTTCGCTCCGCTTCCGATATATGTATATCCTCCTCCAGCTGTAAGACCCGATAATGCTGCCCATGCTAGAATAACGGGGTCTACTCTGAGATTTATTGATACCACGTCTATTATTGGTAGTAGTGTTAGTGTTACTGGTATGTTTTCTATAAATGCTGATAGAATAGCTGAGAGTGTAAAAACAGTTATAGCTATTGATATGGGGTTTCCACCAGCATAACTCAATATGTAGCTGGCTATAATGTCTGTTACACCGTGTTTCTTTAGAGAATTACTCAGTAGAAATACTGATATAAGAAATACTGGTAGTTTATAGTCTAATCCCTCTCTAATAGTGTTTCTAGCTGTCTCTACATCTCTATGTACTAGAATTCTAGTAGCTAAAACACATGTTAATGCTATAAACGCCGGTATAGTTAGAGGTAATCCAAGTTCTTTTCTTACACTCAATAAAACTATTTTAACTAGTAGAAATACAAGAGCTTCATATACAAACAACTTGTCTACTGCTCCCAAGTCTACTTTTGATAAATCAATATTCTTTTCGTCTATTTCTTTGAAGTTGAAGTATACATATGATGCAATAGCTATTATCATGGGTATTAGTATTAAGAAAAACATTGATGGCCTAGTATTATAAAATATGAAGTCCATAAAGCCAAGATTGTAGTGACCTGCCACGATCATTGCTGGTGGATCACCAACCATTGTCGCAGATCCAGACATTCCAGCAGCTAGTGCTATACCAATTAATATCTTTCTAGGGTCTACACCAAGCATTATAGAGGCCTCTAGGGCTACAGGCGCAAATATAAAGACTGTAACAGCGTTTTCCAAGATCAAGCTGACAATTCCCGAAAGTAGTATTAATGAATATAGTAGTACTCTAGTATTCTTAATAGATGATACGATCTTGTATGTAACAAACCTGGCAAAACCCGATTCTTCCAAGATATAGCTATACATGTTCATAAAGATAATTAATCCTAGTACATCCCAGTCTACAAAGTTCAAAACTTCATGTGGTGAGATAACTCCCAGTAAAAGAAGAAGGATTATTGTAGAAGTTGCAACTATAAATCTGTCGATTCCAATTGATATTAGTCCTATGAATACTATGAATAGCAGTGACACTATAACTTGGTAAATCAACGCTATTCACCAATACACACGTCTTTTCCTTAGTTACCAATAATACTATCACCTAGCAGTTTTTTTAATATTTTTTAATCTAGAAACAGTCCTATGGGAAATTACACTACTCTACTATTAAACATATTTCCCCGTAAAGGAGGAGTGAAAAGAATGAGGATAGGTAAAAACGAGAATGAAGAAAAAAGGTGAATTATAGTTATATCTTTACTGTTATAACTAGTGGTATTTCATTGTGGTAGGAGTATATGTTTGCATTGCCACCTTCTAACCAACCACATGTTGTTACTGGTACACTGAATACTGTTGATAATGGTATCATGTATATTCCACGTGGTGTTGTATCAATGTGTTTTACTTGTATTGTTGCATATAGTAATCCAGTTGTATAATCGACCCTGTTTATACTAGCTGATACACTTATACCGACATTTGAAATATCGGGTATGTATACCATGTTTGTTACATATATTGCTTCTCTAGTTGGAGTTAGTGTTTGTGGTAGTGTTTGCATAGAGTAACCCGGTGTTTTAATTGTTACTAAATAAGTATAGGTCTTTGTATTAGCATTATATGAATACACTGTTCTTAGTGTTATTGGAAATACTTCGAGTGTAAATAACTCATTATAGAATAATCCTCTATACTGAATGTTTCTAACTACTACTCTATATACACCGGGTCCAGATACTGGTGCAACTATTATTGATTCTCCAGGCTTATATGCATCCCAGAACCTGGTTGGGTTATAACTGGATCCTCCTGCCGGGTCTCTGGTTAACTCAGCTGCTAATTGAACGGTGTTTACACTATACGTGTATACATTGTATGCTTCGTCTACCATGTAGTAGGTGTATGGACCGTAGACGTGGACGTCGAGGTTGCTTGCATAGTTGGTATTACCGTGTATAGGCCATGTTACTCTAACGCCAAGAGCCCATATATTTGTTAGTGATGGTGATACTATTACTTTGAATACTCTCCAATCACCTGATTCATATCTCCAAGTATAGTCGAATGCACCGCGTATATAAGTGTTCTTTCTTGGTGTGTTTTCCGTGTATGGTGTTATCTTATATAGGTATTCACTGGTGATCTCTAATGGTATGAAGTATGATATTGGTACTAGGTATCTATATTTCTTGGTTATTTCTTCTACTACAATGTATCCACTGTGGAATCCACGTAGTGGTGTCGGTGAAACCGTTACATTTACTACTCTACTACCACTTGTTACAGTGAGTATAGATGGGCTAACACGTACATCGCTCCATGGTGATAGTTTGTATCCCACTATTCTAATCTTAATTGGCAGTATTCCTCTAAATGTTGCTCCTGAAACACCAATTCTCAATACTAGGTATTTTGGTAGACTCGATACATTTACACCTATATATCTCTCTGCAAGTGCCTCAATTTCTGCTAGTTTCTCGCTTAGTCTACCACTCTGTATTCTCAGTGCATTAGCTCTACGTATATCATATGTTATTCTACCAGTTTCACTCCATGAGAATACTCCATCTGCACCAACATCTATCCAGTAGGCGAAGTCTAATATGCTTGAACCGATTAATAAGGTGTAGTTTCCACTTCTACCACCCGATTCAAAGTATTCATATGGATATACTGCTTCTATTTCAAAGAAGTCGTATTTAGTTAGAGTACTTGGATCAATGAAGACGTGAGCGTAGACTGTAGCGGCTGTTACATTGAGGTATACCGTGTCTCCACTACATCCAGCTAGATCAATACCACTTGTTATCGCACTACAAATATCTCTTGTTTCTACTGCTACTAGTCTTGCTGGGTATACTCTATATGTACCAGCACCTTCAATTGTAAGCTTTCTTGTTTCATATGTTTTAACGAGTGGTATAAAGATCTTTGGTTCAAACCATGAACCAGCGATTTCAGTGAATTCTCCATAGGTTATCGCTGCATAGTTTAATTCTAATTCGCTGAATACGTCTCTAGCAAAGTCTGTTGAGTACACCTTGGGGAATGATGGATCTAATACTGCTGTAACAGCTCTATATGCATTGACGAATCCAGCACCCTGGGATAACTCGTCGAATCCAGTGTCTTTAGCAGTGTTCATTAATATTGTCTTCAATAGATATGGCGGCATTCTACTCTCGTATTTTGCTTTGTAAGCTGAGACAACAAGTGCTCCTACACCAGCAGCCATTGGTGTAGCCTGGCTTGTACCACTGAATAAATTGTATGCTAGCCATCCACTTAGTCTACGTATTCCATAAACGTTTCCAAGTGCATCCCATGTTCTACCAACAGCCCATGCAAAGGATCCAATAGCCAGTACATCTGGTTTTACAACTGAAAGCCTCGCCTTTTAAGGCGGGGATGGATAGAAAAGCTTATAAGGTGTGTATCCTATAATGTGTTTTGGGGAGTGCCTCGGTGGGCGAACCTCTAGCGTGGAGTAGCCTTAGGACAAAATCCATAGCCCCGAGCCCCGCCCTAAGCGGGGTAGGGGTAACGCGCCTGAGACCAGGCGCGGGGCTGAACCCAGCTTTCGCTGGGAATGTAGCCCCAAACCTCTCCGCTCCAAAGGGAACCCTCGCCCTTCAGGGCGGGGAGGAGGTCAGAACGCCTAGCTCTGTTGGTCCACGATTACTCCATGTTATAACGTTTCTACTGGAGCCAGGCCAGTAGCCGTATAGAGGTCTATAAGTAAACTCTGTCGCTGCACCAACACCAATAGCAAAGGATGAACTAGCCGGCGATGAAACAGTACCGTAGCCTGGTCCACCATTACCAACAGCTACAAAGTGCATTGTTCCAGATGTTAGTATTGTATAGTCATAGATCACGCTATACGGGTCTGAACCAGTATTCCATCCCCATAGAGCCCATCCACTTATACCCCAGGAGTTACTAGTAATGTCTACCTGGTGTTCACCAGTATATACCCAAGTCCATTCATAGCCTTCGAAGGCAATCCATGGATTGACGAGTAGATTTGGCCATAGATACCTTGATCCATCGCCATATGGTGTAGCGAGATCGAAGCCAGAGAAGAAGTATATTGATACAGCTGTTGTTCCAAAGTATAGTGCTGGTGAAGCAGCGATCTTGGCTGCTGGTGCTTGTCCAGAAATACTTCTCGCACCGTAGCCTGTTTGAGCGTAGAAGTCTCTTCCAGCAGCTGTGTTTGCACAGTATGTGCCGTGACTGTGGTAGTCGTATTCTAATACAACGTAGTCTCCATACGGGTCTAGACCAGGCCATACCATAGCTACTGGCTCATACCTCCATGTCTCATACATTATTACACTCGCTGTTGAATATCCATATAGTGGTTGTGTTTGAGGCATTAACTCCTTCCATGTACCAAGTTTCTCTAGTAGTATTACGAACGCGGCGTCGTAGACGTATCCAGCCAGTGCACCCACAGAGTAATCTCTAATACCATCTCCATCTAGGTCTCTAGCTATTACCTCGTTGCCGTAGGTAATGGGTTCTTCATCGGCAAAGGAGAAGTCTGGTGTTGTTCCAAGTGTACCAGGTATTGTTACATTACAGACTGCTAGCGCCCATCTCACTAGGTATAGTGCTGTAGTAGTGTCAGCATAGAGTGTATCATAGTATCCATCTCCACTAGAGTCTACAACTATTACTGGAATAGTATAGTAGAGTGTACCAAGAGATGTCGATATGTACTGGTATGCCAATCCAAATTTAATTGGAACACTTGGATTGAATGTTATATTACCAATATACCAGGTGTCGGGTACTGTTAGCCATCCTGAACGTCCACCACAACCGGTAAATCTAACGTATAATCTATTAGTCCATCTAAACACGTAGTATGGTGGTTGGAATACATATAGATCACTATAGTTTACTCTTATATATCCATCAGTAAGTACAGTGGCTTTTACAGGTGTTAATACTAGTCCAAGACTACTCGCATCGAATATCAAGGGTAGTCCATACTCGTCTCTAGCTATTGCTTCTAACCCGAGACCTGGCGACCCGTAGTCTACACCAGTATCGATTATCGCTAGTTTTACTCCTTCGCCTCTAATTCCATATTGAGTCCATACATCATAGGCTCCAGTTACTTCTACTGTATAGTGGTGTGTACCCTGCCCGCTTCCACCTGCTTCTAGAATCTCTGCTAGTACTGGGTCTTTATCTAGTAGTTCTCTTAGTACTTTCTGCTCTTTGTTTACTAGTACGTCTAGTCTAATATCTGGTAGTATTGCTAATACTCCCGGGGTAGATCCTAGTTTGTTTAGTTGATCTCTTGTTATCCATGCAATAACCACGTTGTACATGTGTGTTGGTAAATTAGCAATTAATCCCAATACTTTGCCCTTTAATACAATCGGCGAAGTAGTTCTACTCATTATAATTAATACTTGTCCGAATTCCACATCTGCTATTTCGAATTCAACTGGGTCTGGTTTACCAATTGATAGTAGAGAAGAGTCTTCAACATATGCACCATGTTTCCAGAATTCATCGTCTAGTAGTATTGGGCTAATATAGGCTCTTGTATAACCCGGCTTTAATTCTGGTATTGTAGTTTGGGATAATGCAATTGCCATGTGTGGTATTACAAGGATTAGAATTAATACAATTACACTAGTGGTTTTCAAGAATTTGGGATTCATTACCCACACCCATAGTAATTAATCATCCATAGGTTATAAACTTTTGTGTAATCTATTTTTTACCCACTAATGAGTCTAACAATTCTCCCACTTCATAATAGATAAAATATTACTTAAAATAAAACATCAATAGTATATGAAAACAAATAGTTCAAACTATTGTTTGAAAGAGTGGTAAAAATATTTTCAATGGAAAAGTTTATCTAGAGGGCTCCGTAGAGTTCATTCTTTTATAGTTACATGTTTAATATGTATTTTTCCATGGTTTACCCTGTATACTTGTTATATTATTGGAGTAGTGAATCTATAGACACTAAGTTTTTTGGTATTGATGCACGAACTCCTTTTGCAGGGTCTACACTCTGGTTTATTTTGAGGTCTACGACTAGACTGGCTAGCATGTATGCCTCTTCAAAACTCGTTGAATGCTCTTTCATTAATGCTTCAACAGCTACTTCTGTTGCTCTATACGCTGCTTCATCGAGTGTTTCGCCATACCCAATAATGTGTATGTAGTTTTGTGTTTCTACTATTGGTAGTTTTGGTTTTCTACCTTTGATTAATTCCACTCTAACAGTTACACTACCAGGCGTTTCAGCTGCCGCAACACAAATTTCTCCATCAGCTTGAAGCGCGTGGAGGTCGCCAATTGCGAGTAAACCACCCTTTACAAATACTGGTAGATATACGCGGGATCCCTTTGTAACTTCTGCAACATCCATGTTTCCACCATGAGGTCCCGAGGTACCAGTTGGTATTGAATTGTCTGGTGGAGATACACCTATAACGCCGATCATGGGTTTTACTACGAGTTTAATTCCATTGAATAAAATACATCCCCTACTTACAGGTAGGATTTTGACTCTGGGTTCGAACTTTTTATCTCTCAAGACGCCCGCGCCTGGAATAACAGCTATAATGGCGTAGTCGGCGATATCTATGTCGAGTATGTCTACTACTAGTGTATCGCCTGGTTCAGCTCCTTCAATGTACAATGGCCCTGTAGCCGGGTTTACACGAGTCCAGTCAATACTTGAAAGTAGTGTATTTTCACTTTTCACCTGGCCGCCGAAGGCATCTAGTGTTTCAAAGACAATTATTTCTCCGGGTGTAGCTTTCTCAACGGGTTTGTTGCTAGGACTAAAACTATAAATGACATGAGTACTTGGAATTTTCTTTACCAAACTAGACACCAATATAACTCTATACACTCACATAGTAATATGTTTAAAGAGCGGGCTCTGAGAAAAACAAGTTCTATATTAAAACACTTGGGAGAAGCAATTATTTTTCTCTATAAAACCTTAATTTCAACTCGTCGCCAACATCTGATATAACGTCTACTCTATATCCTTTTCTCATTGCTATTAATCTAGCTAGTTCTAGTGGAATCAGTGTTTTCTTTGTTAAAACAGTGAATTCTCCGTGCCCTTCTTCTAGTATTTTGAGGAGATATGATATTGGGTTATCACTACACCCTCCTATTTTCCTCAAATCGTATTCTCTCATAGTTGAAACCCAAATATGTGAGAAATGCCGCCGCCGGGATTTGAACCCGGGTCACGGGCTTTCTCCGCCACACGGCTCGAAAGGCCCGCATACTTGACCGGGCTATACTACGGCGGCTCCTTGTTATGTTTTAACCAATAGAAACCCTTTTAAATTTCACTAATAGATTTTTCCACTACTCCTACATTCATAGTGTTTCTAAGTTGAAACAACATGTTTTACAAATAATTCGTGTTCTCTTCTAACTCCTGGTTTACTAATTGGTGTGGTCTCGATTGTAAATGAAGGTTTAGTTTTTTCAACGAGGTGTTTTGTTCTCAGGCCCTCCCAGCCCATACTACTTACTGCTTCTTCTACTATTTCTTTAACTACTTCAATGTCGGTGTAAACGAGTATTCTAGATGGAGCTACCACTCCAAGAGCTATGATTTTATCTAGTATACCGAGATATGGAGCTACCGCGTCATTAAAGCTTTCAACAAGCACTACTTCTATACCACGCGAATACTCTTCTAGACACTTATCTAGTTCTTCTTCAATTCTACGTGAAGACATGTATTCATTGAGTTCTCCAATATTGGATTCAACTGCTTTTAAATACCTGGCGAGTTTTAAAACAAGCCTTTTTGTTCTACCCGCTAGTTTACGCGTGTTTTCAGGGTAGTAATTGTGTATAATAGTGTTTGAGAGACAACTAGTCTTCCTAGAGAGAACTAGAATAGAGTAGATATTTTCTAGTTCACTATAGTATGTATTTAGGTTTTCAAGGTATACTCCAGGGTCTACTGGTGTCGTCGCAAGGGCTATGGGGTTTCCAATAGCTGGATTAGGCATTAATCCATAATCATAGTATAGAGATACATCATTGCCTACAAGTACTCCTAGTTCAATAGATTTACGTATTGTTCTCGGAGAATACCAGAGATTATGAGCTGCAACTGGTTTATACACTGCGACTTTAAACCCCTGGTTTCTAATAGCTAATCCTACTCCAATAGTAAACCATGTTTTACCGGATTCAAATGGTATTAACCCAGAGACTAGTATGTAACGAGTCGTTTTAAACACCATTAGAACTATATATTATGCTTCATTATTTAACTGGTTTTCCACAGTATTCAAGAGTGAAATATGCATGTCCAAGTCTCCTAGCTGTTTTAATTAATCCTACCTCCTGGTTTTCAAGTGTAAATACAATTGATTGAATAGTGTTTTCACCCTGTACGAGTTTAAAACACACTCTGTGGTGACCATCTACGACATAGTATTCACTTATATACTTGTAGACTAGTATTGGACAATACTGTGATGATGGGTGTGGACTTGGATCTCTTATAGGTGGCTCGGTTGGTTTTAATTGTGCAACCCTGAGGTTTTCAAGCCATACACGTGCTAGTATACCATATTGTTTTTCAAAAAACCTTATTGTATTGACAATATGTCTCCAACAAGAAAGCTCTATTGGAGTGTCTTGTGGATTAATACTTTCTACTTCAATAATATTTTTCTCTATTCGTGGTTTATACCCGGGTACAATAATTGTATATCCAGGTATTCGCCAGTCAAGCCAAGAGTAAACTATTACACGGTGGTGGCCGTCTACAACGTAGTGTTTATTTTTCTCGCCAGTAACAACTATTATTGGTACTCTATATGCTTCAAACAACACGGATCTTAATACTAATCCTAGTTTATCTGATTCAATATGGCTTTGTGTTAATACTAGTTCTCTTGGATAGTACGTTCTCTCCCCTATAAAGAGAGCTGAACCATATGTTTCACGGTAGAATTCAACTAGTTCTCCTACTCTCCTCTCTACATCTCTCCTTGTTGCTAGTTTTAATCTAGATAACGACAAGTACTATCACACACTAAGTATTATTATAGCGATTACAGCCATAACTATTCCAGCAATTCTATGAGGTGTTAATTGCTCGCCTAGTACTAGTGTTGAGAGTAGTACAGTGATTAGTGGGTAGAGCCCTGAAATCACTATGACTAGTTGTGTTGGCCCTTTTTCTAGTGCTTTGTATACTAGGAGTGATCCTAGACTAGTTGTTAAACCAGCTAGTATAGCAAATAATATTCCAGTAGGGCTTGGATCACTATTTCTACTAGGATTACTCGTTAGATATATGAGTAGTGCTAGACTAAACGATGCTAGACTAGTTAGAAAATATGCTGTTGTATGATCAGATCCTCTAACAGCTAGTTTAAGCGCAAGACCCCAAAAACCCCATAGTATCATTGCTATTATTGAATAAGCAAGCCACTGCATCAAACCGCCCCTTTAAACCACTATATTGATTAAATTGAAAGATCGGTTTTTCAAAGTTTTTTCTCCATGAAGAAAGCATCTCTCCCGCTGGAATAATATCTAGGTATAATCTTCTTTACTATAAACCCGTGTTTCAAGTATAAGTTTACAGCTGGTTTGTTGTCAACAGCGACTTCTAGAATAGCCCTCCAAGCACCATGCTTTCTACATTCTTCGAGGAGTGTATTTAAGAGTAAACTACCAATTCTCCTTCTCCGCCACTTCTCTTTGACTGCGATTGAAACTATGTGGCATGATCCATCATTTTCTAAAACACCGAGAATGTATCCTGCTATTTCACTTCTGCATTCTGCTAGGTAGAAAAATGGGTTTAGTGAGAGATACCAGTAGAAAACACTGCAATCGAATTGTTCTAATGGGGGAAAACACTCTTTCTCTATCTCCAATATTTTTTCAAGGTATTCTTGTTGAAATGGTATTACACGGCATTCACTCATCTATCTATATCTCCTCGGGCATATACTTTTCAATTATGTATTCCGGTTTTTCTCTTAGAATTCTAACTGCTCTGGGTAGATATTCGAGTACATTGTCGGGGGTTACACCGTCTTCTCCAATGTCTTGTGCTACGAGGTCTCCGGCTAAACCATGTATTAATACACCCATTCTCACTGCTTCTCCAATATCTCTTAATCCAATTCCATACATTGCAGCTATTACTCCATTGAGTACGTCTCCCATGCCGGCTTTTGCCATACCCGGGTTTCCAGTCATATTGATAAATACTCTTCCATCAGGATATACTATGACTGAGTGTGCTCCCTTCAATACTATATAGGAGTTTAATTCACGTGCTACTCTAGAAACAATACCTACAGGGTTTTCACGTAGTTCGCTAAATTGGACGTTGGTTAACCTTGTAAATTCTATGGGGTGTGGTGTTAGAATAGTTGGTGCACGTCTATTTCTAAGAATACCCGGGTTTTTCGAGAGTGCTGTTATTCCATCGCCATCTATAATTAGTGGTTTGTCAATAGATTCAACTAGTTTCAATATTAACTCTTGTGTTTCCTGGTTTAACGATGTGCCTGGGCCGACTACTACTATGTCTACTCCGTATTCCTCTATAATACTCATTATTTGACTATAACTCCTTAATGATAGAGTACCATCTTCTGTTTCTTCTACTGGATGGTAGACAACCTCACTACAACGAGATGCTATAATGGGAATAACGCTTCTAGGTGCAACTAGACGCGAGTAGCCGCCGCCCGCTTTGAGGAATGAATAGCTACTATAGTATGGCGCACCATAGTAATACCTCGCCCCGGCTACAACGAGTAGTTTTCCAAAGCTTCCCTTATGCCCCCATTTAACCCTCTCTGGGAGTTTAACAGGTGTGTTTAACTCTACTTTTATCTTCTCTGATCCCAGCAGGTCTGGCGGGTAGGACAACCGGGAAACAAATAGTTTTCCACAATAGTAGTAGCCAGGGTATAATATATTACCTATTTTTGGTAGTCCAAAAGTCACAGTGTAAGTTGATTTCACCGCTACTCCTCTAACTAATCCATTATTACCATCTATTCCAGAGGGTATATCTATACTTACAACTGGTTTACCTGATTTATTAATCGCCTCGATAACCTGTCTAGTAATTCCAGTAACCTCGCCTTTTAATCCAATACCAATTAATCCAACTATTACTATATCACTCCATTCAAGGTCTTTTTCGAGTTCTAGGAGATCGCTTTCACTCCTCGTTATTTTTAAGGGAACGCCCATTTTTACTATTATTTCATAGTTTTTCCTCGCTGGTTCTCTATATTTCTCGGGGTCTCCCACAATATGTATTTTTACACTACCTCCATAAGCATATATTCTCCTAGCAGCTACAAGGGCGTCTCCACCATTATTTCCCGTTCCAGCTACTACCAGGTATTTCCTGCCGTAGACGCCGTAAACTCTGTGTACAAGGTTGAATACTGCTGTTCCAGCATCCTCCATTAACAGAGAGTGGTCTATGCCCCTCCTCCCGGCTTCTTCATCAATCCACTTAGCTTCCTCAACACTGCAAACTTTAAACCTCCAAGACAAGCAAGTACACCAATTATACAATAATCAACCCATAGATATTTGTTTTTAAACCAAGCTGGTTTAGTAATTGACTGGGTGTACAAGTCTTGGTGTTTGAAAACCCCGTTGTAAGAGAAATCATTGAGAAATACCGAGTCCTCTGGAGTATATCACACGCCCTGGCATTAATGTCTTGGGATAGCGAGACATATATGCCTAGAGAAGGATACAGAGACAGGGCTATAGCCCGTGCTGAACTAGAATTATTGAGACAACAACTACTCCTTAGACAAGACTTCGTTGAACTAGTAGAGAGAGCAGAAGGTATAGAGGGCCTCAACGACTATGAAAAAGGAGTTGTAAGAGTTTTAAAGAGAGCTATTAGAATAGCTAGAGCGCTCCCACCATGGCTTGTAGCTGAGAGAGCAAAAGTAACCCAGGAAGCAATGATCGCGTGGAGAGAAGCAAAAACTAGAAACGACTTTGAATTGTTTAGACCATACCTAGAGAAAATATTTGAACTAGCTAGGAAAACAGCTAATTATCTAGGCTGGGAGAAACACCCATATGACGCACTACTAGACCTCTACGAAGAAGGATTGAAAACAGAAGACGTCGATAGAATACTTGGTTATTTAAAGAAAGAACTCAAAAAAGTAGTTGAGAGAGTAGTAGACGAGGGTAGATATCCACAAACCCATCCACTAGAAAACACAGTATACGATACTGGGAGAATGGAGGTAGTTAATAGAAAAATACTTGAAATCCTAGGCTACCCACTCGGCGTAAAGGGTAGACTAGATGTTTCAGCCCATCCATTCACAATAGATATGGGTTTAAACGATGTAAGAATTACTACTAGGTATGAAGGAGTAGACTTTAAGAGAACACTGTTCTCTGTAATACACGAGTATGGACACGCGTTATACCAGTTACAAATAGATCCAGCGTTAGCATATACACCAGTAGGTGATGGTGTAAGTCTCGGTGTACACGAGGGTCAGAGCAGGTTCTGGGAGAACATTGTAGGACGTAGTAGGGAATTCGTCGAGGTCATATACCCTGTTCTCCGTGAAAACCTAGACTTCATATCTAAATACACACCTGAAGAAGTATACTATTACTTCAATACTGTTAAACCAAGTTTGATTAGAGTAGATGCTGATGAAGTAACATACAATATGCACATTGTATTAAGAGCAGAACTAGAAAAACTAGCATTAACAGGCGAAGTGAAAATATCTGATCTACCAGAACTATGGAATAACACCATGGAGGAACTACTCGGTGTAAAACCAAAAACCTATAGTGAGGGAATACTTCAAGATATACATTGGAGTATGGGTAGTATTGGATACTTCCCAACATACACACTAGGCAACATAGTCGCGGCAATGGCGAGAAAAACAATGATACATGAAATAAAGTTATACGATAGAATAGCCAGTGGAGAATTCAGTGTTATAAGAGAATGGCAGAGAGAAAAAATACACAAATATGGAGCTGTATATCCACCACGCGAGTTGTTAAAGAAGAGCTTTGGTAGAGAATACTCGCCAGAAGACCTAGTTGAATACCTAGTCGAGAAATACTTGAAATAGGTGTTTTCACCGCCTTGAAAATCCTTGTAACCGGCGGGGCTGGCTTTATAGGGCATAATCTAGCATTATACCTTAAGAAAAGAGGCTACGATGTCATAGTAGTAGACAACATGGAAAACACTACACCAAGAGCACTGAGTAAACTCTACAATGCAGAAATACCAGTTTTACAGGGAGATGTAAGAAACAAGTTTTTCATGGGGAGTATTGTTAAAAACATAGATATTGTTATACATACAGCAGCCTATATCAGTGTAGACGAGTCATTCGAGAAACCACGTGAATACATAGATAACAATGCTGGTGGAACAGCGGTAGTAGCATCAACCAGTCTTAAACAAGGTAAACCAATGATATATATTAGTTCAGCATCAGTGTATGGAAACCCAGTTAAAACACCAATAAGCGAAGAACACCCATTAAACCCACTATCACCCTATGGTTTAAGCAAGCTTATGGGTGAAAAAATAGTTGAATTCTATGGTAGATATGGATTAAAATACGTAGTAGTAAGACCATTCAATGTATACGGCCCTGGACAAAGCAATACGTATGCAGGGGTAATAACGAAGTTTATTACTAGAGCATGTAATAAACAACCATTATTAATCCATGGAGATGGATTACAAACACGTGATTTCATACATGTAGATGATTTATCGAGACTACTAGAACAAGTAATTGAAAAACAACCATATGGAATGATATTAAATGCCGGCACTGGTTGTCCAACGAGGATAATAGACCTGGCTAGACTAGTAATTAAACTAGTAGGAGGAGACGTCGACTTAGAGTATACTCCACCCAGACCGGGTGATATAAGAGATAGCTGGGCTGATATATCGAGAGCTAGAGAAATCCTTGGCTATAAACCACAAATAACACTTGAACAAGGACTTAAAACAATAATACCTGAATTATGTAGTGAGAGTGTATAGAAATATGGGTCTTGATTTTACTCTTGTTTTCAATTACTACTATGGTAATATACCGTATCACAGTAAAACCTGGTTTAAAATACTATTTATTAAATAGACTTTTGATCTAGTGGATTGGACGATATTATTTATTATTGACGCCACTTTTTCATATCTCATTGGCGAGAATGTAGTAGATTTTCTCTCAACGCAGTTATATATAGTATTGATAGAGCAAAGAGAAATTAATTTTCAAGAGTAAATACTTAGTTTTTCACTGGAGGTAATTGTTTACACGGTGGTTTATTATGGAGTGTAGTGTTTTTAATTGCTTAAGGTGTAGTAATTGTTGCTTCTTTAACGATGAGAGAGATATGCCCATTCTCCTCCCCCACGAGGTATACTATTTAAAAATACTTGGTAGAAACCTGGGATTAAAACTAGAATTTAAACGCTTAGATAATGGACTCTACAAGTGGATTATACATGGATACTGCCCCTTTTACGACGAAAGAGCAAAGTCTTGTAGAATACACTTAGAGAAACCATTTGCATGTAGAATGTTTCCACTACTAATGGATATAGCTAGTGGTAGAGTAGTGGCTTCACAACAGTGTACATGGATTAAAAAATGTGAGAGCAGTATAAGCAACATTGCAAACAACCCGGAAAAACTAGTAGAAGTATTTCCAGAAGAAACAATTGCCCTCGCAGAGCTCATAGAGATATTCTATAATACTGATAGTGTAATAGCTATTGCAGCCACTACTAAAACAATAGATAATGTGCTAGTCAAGTTAAGCGAGAAGTGTAGTATATTAAAACACATTGAGAGTAAAACAATAGAAAACCTCCATTTAATCCTACTTTCAAAGTGTAGTGAGAAATACATAGAGGAATTAATAGGAGAAGACAATATTCAATTCATAATTATAGAAAAACCAAAATTTTAGGGAGATAGTACAAATAATAAATAGATGTGCTCTGACAAGGTTATAAATATATGGCCATTGAATTAGAATCTCTGAAATTAAAAATACTTAGACCTCCACCCATAGAGTCAAAGTGTATTGAGAAATACCTTGTTCCCTCCCCTGAAAAACCATTTTACACTGTTTGTATAACTAGAGATCAATATATCATATGGGATACTGTTTCAACAGATCCAGTTGCATCTAGGGAAATACCAGTAATTGAAGAGAGACTATATGATGTACTAGTAGGAGACGAATCACTACTGGATTTAATAGAGAGTATTAGAGATGAAAGACTTAGACACATTGTTGAAAGAGAGTATACGGGTTATAGTCTACTAGAGCCTTTCCTACTAGATCCATCAGTAATAAACATCCATATAATGCCGGATAAACCAATTCAAATACACCACAGGAGTTATGGAAGACTACTATCAAATATAACTCTGAATAGAGATGAAGTAGTAGAAGTAGCTCTCAGACTCTCAGCAGGAGCTGGAAAACCGGTTTCAGAAGCAATGCCACTAGCGAGCTTCATAGAGCCCCGCTACGAGGCAAGAGTAGCCATTGTATTTGAATCAGATGTAACAATGAGGAAGAGCATGACTATTGATATTAGAAAGCCAACCGAGAAACCATGGACTGTATTAAAACTCATAAACTATGGATCTCTCAGCATCGAGGAAACAGCATTTCTATGGTTAATGGTAAAATACAAAGTCCCTATCTTAATCGTCGGGGAAATGATGAGTGGTAAAACCACGCTGGCCACTGCACTACTAGCATTAATACCACCTGGATCAAGGGTTTTAACAATAGAGGATACACCAGAGATTAGATTGCCAACTCCGTATTGGACTAGAACTACTACTAGAGAGTATGGCGAATACAAAGTAACAGTGTTTGATTTATTAAAAGTAGGAGTGAGGCTGTCACAAGACTACGTGATAGTAGGTGAAGTAAGAGGCGAGGAAGCGAGAGAGTGGGCTCACTCAATACTACTTGGACACTGCGCTATTACAACATTCCACGCCGAGAGCCCCGAGGCCGCTATACTTAGATTGATCTCTCCACCAATATCCATAGATCCCCAAATCCTCAAAATGCTAAATGTATTTGTAAAAACAAATGTTATTGAGAAAGAGCCAGGGCGCAGAGTCTATAGACACGAAGTCTACATATACGAAGAAAACATTGTAAAACCATTGTTTACATACAACCCGGCCACGGATAGAATAGAGCTGGCTATGGAAAACCCAATTAGAAACCTTAAATTCATCGATAGAATAACGCTTGCCCATAGAGTTGCGAGAGAAGACCTTGAACGAGAATATAGAGCCATGGTCGAGGTTCTAGAAGAAACATATAGTGAAGCGGTCTCTATGGATCCAAGTCTCGATAGACCGGATTATAGAGAACTCGCTGAAATAATATATCGAAGACTTGAAAAGAAGCTACTCCAACGCTAGTTACACCTTGTCTTTTAATAATATCCATCTGCATTAATATATACTTGGAGGCTGTTTCAAGGGATTTTCTTGTCTAACAAAGAGAAAAGTCGTTTAATTAATAAACTATGGTTTTTCAGAGAAAAGCGGATACTATACTTAATAATTTTAAGTCTACTAGTGTTTATTGTAGAGTTTTCTATGGGTTTAAATACTGCTTCTATACTACTGTCTATTATAGCTCTTATACTGGCGCGGTATTGGAGGATTATTCCACGTGTATATGCAGAGTCTACTCGTAGATACATCATAGCGAATCTATTACGGGCAGGTAGGGGTTTGAAATCTGAGAGCATTCAGTTCCTTGCCAGATTACTTCAAGTAGTATTGGTTTTAATTATAGGGTTTTCCCTCTTTGTAGTCGTATATACTGGTATCTATGGATTCAATGTATTTATTTTAATCCCACTACTCGCACTTTTCTCAATATTAATAGTGGTTATTTTACTCCCCCGTCTCCTAGTTTACTCGTGGATTTCACAGAGGAAGACAGATGTAGAAGTTGAACTACCATATCTTGTAATACTACTACGTGTATTGAGTGTTTTAAAAATACCTATCTACGATGTTATATCGATTATTGAGAAGAGTATTTCGCTACCGGCTTCTTCGAGAGAAGTAAAGTTTGCTAGGAAAATAGCTACTGTAAAAGCGTCTTCTTTACTTGGTTCACTAGACACTGTGTATGCTAATCACCCCTCAGAAAAGATTTCTAGTTATGTGAGGAGAGTAGTAATAGCTGCTACTACACATGGAGAATTCACAGAGGCGGCTGAGAGAGTATTTGATGCTATATATGGTTTATTTGAATCAAAAGTTGCTAGTTTAATAGGTAGTTTCACTATTATTGTCGGTGCATCTCTCTTTGTATACTTGTTTCTACCTGTAATTGTAGCAGCCATAGCTCCTGTTATGGGTGGTAGTCTACTATTAGTACTTGGGGTCTCTCTTACAATGCAGGTATTGGTATTCTTTGTTTTATACGCTGTAATAGCTAATCTATATCCTACAAGCCTCGTCGTAAAACCCTCTAGGAGACTTAGAATTACCTCGTTTATTTCTATTTTAACACCATTGTTTCTAACACTATACAATATATTCTCTCTTCTAGTAGAACGAGAGCCTCTAAGTGAACAATTATATATTGCCATGGTAATGGCTTCGACACTACCTGGATTTATACTATCAGAGCTAGAGTATAGATTTGTAAAACTCTATGATTTATTTGTAAGAGCAACCTCGGAGTCGCTTTCACTGGCGGCTACAACGGGTGAAAACCTCGTCTCTGTATTAGAGAGGAGTGCTGTTAAATATGGTAGGAAGATTACGAGATTAACGCGGACTATTGCAATGGGTTATTTATCCGAAAAACTACGTGTAAGTATTGTTGCACGAGCACCAAGTCTCTTCCACGCTGCATTCATTGAGACACTAATAAATATTTTAAGACTAGGTGCAACTCCACAAATGCTTAGATTGTTTACTTCTAGCTATGAGAGAATAAACAACTTGGTTTCTAGAGCGAGGGGTTTTGCTAGGACACTAGAAGCCATTATGATTGGATTAGTCGCAGTGGTGGGAGGGTTTATAGCGTATATTAGAAAAGTCTTTGAATACATCGTTGGCGTTGTTGAATCAGCGAGAACTGGTTACTCCATTCCACTAATACTGCCCTTTACATATGATCCGAGAATATATAGTTTACTCGACAATCTATCAATACTCTCACTCCTCTTTATATCAATACTCATTGGAGTAGTGAGAGGAGGCTCCTATACGTATAGCCACAGGTCATTTATACTAATGCTACTAATATATACATTGGCAAAGATAGTCGTGGGGATGATGGTAATCTAAGACTTCAAATAGACTCTTCTAATCAAATCCCTCCACTCTCCAACACACTCGTCTAGTACACTACCCGGTAGAACACATGGTTCTCTAAACCTTCTATAGACAATCAGCCTCTTGTCGAAACCAGTATCCGTTCTAGTTAATTCTAGTTTATACGTTACATCAGCTATAGATGCTTCACTCATACACCTGGATTCATCAATACAGCTTCCAATTCTAATTACAAGTATGTTTTTACTTTTTAGATATAGTAGCTCGTTGTATAGTTCTCTAATGTAATCTTTGTATTTTATCATTTCTCTAGCTACGTGTACTCCGTGGAATACAACTAAGTTGGGTTTAACTACCTCTATGAGAGAGAGTTCTCTCGAGTAAATCTCTGATGTACTCTGTCCAAACGGGTTTAATGCTGTAATAACAAAGTACTCGTCGATTAGTTTCTCCGCTCTCTTTCTGTCAAACCCGGTTTCTACTAATTGGTTTACTAGGCGTTCTCTTAGTAGACTAGGCGGGTGCGTGTAGCTAACTACTAGTGTTTTTAGTTTTCTCAGTAGAGAAAGCGCGAGTATATCTAGAAACTCTACGTGTATACCGACAACCCCCGGTGGGAAAAACACGTTTACAATAAAGCCCATGTGGTAGTGGTCTACTACTTCGCCCAGAGCTCTACATACTAATTTTACCTCTTCTCCCTCGCGTGGTTTTTCAGCTAGTACTGGTGGTGCAAATACCTGGATTCCAACATTCTCTACTATGGTGAAGGGTATTTCAGCAATGTGTAGTGGTGCTCCACGAGTCTTTCTAATCTCGAGTATTCTAGTTAAAAACCCTTTTCCAACTCTGTGCTTCAATATCAACACTGCGTCTACTACGAATTCTATTCCACCAAGTGCTAGTTTCTCTTCTAGAAATGGTAGCTCTGCTATTAGTACTAGTAGTCCATTTGTAAGTAGCGGTATTTGATAAAAGTAGTTTAGTAACCACGCTCTCTTCTCCGGGTTGTTTAATACTGGTTCTAACAGTGCAGAAATAGAGTCTACTACTATGATATCGTATCCCTTACTTATCAATTTACTAATCTCGTTTACTAAGAAGTCTACTTCTAGTGTTAGTGGTAGTTTTACGTATTTATAGAGTCCCCGTGCTTCTACCTCGCTGAGTCTTAATCCAAGTCTCTCCATGTATCTATAGTGCTTCTCTTTGTCCTCGTATAGTGATATGTATAGACACTTTAATCCATTAACAGCGTTATTATAGCATATGGTTTCAGCAAGTGTTGTTTTACCCGCTCCCGGGTGACCAGCAATCATTACCGTGTATGGAGGAGTAATTTCACCAATCAACGAGTCAAGCCCGGATACACCAGTAGTAAATCTCTTCAAACCACCCACCCCGCAACACCTTCTCCACAGAGACTCATTCGAGAAAACAATGTCTTCACGAACCACACCGTTTGTCCCTAAAGGGTCATTCTTTATTGTTTTTGGGTTTTTCGGGGGTTGCCTTTAGGGACTTCCACCTCGCCCACAGGGCTTTAGTTATCTCTATGGAGTCATGGGTGGCGGTCGAGCCCAACGGCACGGGGCTCCCATCTACGATTATCCCCGCGGGGCTTGGAGCAATGCTCCCATCACCCCGCAGTCTCCAATACCCACATAAAAATCCCCACACAACCCTAATAAACTTTTCACCCCTTTAAACACTTCAATACCAATTGAATAAACTCGCTGTCTCTACCAGTCTTCGCTAGTTCTAAGAGTTGACTGGCTAGTTCATATCTACCTAGCAACTGTGCAATACCACCAGCAAATACCAGTGTAAAAGCATAGTCAGCTGAAACCATGTCTCCACGATAATGCATGAGGAAAACTTGGTAAACACGGCTCGGACTCTTAAACAACAGAGAGAGGCAATCACTACTATAACTAGTCATACAGTAGATATTGAGCAACTCTAGTAAACCCGGCACCCTCTGCCTCAAAAACCCATACAGACTCCTCTTTAAATCATCCAATTCACTCATCCAACCCACTCTATGTCTACCTAGGAAAAAAATAATGCCTAGAAAAGAAAAAAATCTTAAACTACAACCAAGCTAACAGTGTACACACCGTAGTCAGTATGAATAATTCCGTTTACAACACGCTCATTAAGATCAATGGTTACTCCAGTGCAATTAACTGTTATAGTTTTACTCTCTCCTGGTTGTAATTGTAGCTGAGTAAACGTGCATTGTTGACCCTTTACTACTACTCCCTCAATTGTAATCGGGGCGTTTCCAGTGTTTTTCACTGAAATATAAGCTGTCTTGGTAGAATTGTCTATTGCGGGCTGTCCCAGTATTTGTAGTGATCCTGCGTGACCAGCTGTTGGTGCAAACCACCAAAACCACGCTAGTAGTACTAATCCTGCAGCTATTACTCCAATTGTTACTAGTATTGCTAAGACTGGTGCACTTAGATCTCCACGTATTTTCATATTTCCACCCATGTATTATTTATTCTTGTGTAAACCTTAAAAAAACTTTACATGTCCATCCCACTTTTTTGTTTAATCATGGTTTTAACCAAGTAGTGTTTTGAATAGTATGTGTATTGGTTATTGATTTAATCTGGTTTTACTAGTTTATATTGTGGGGGTTGATAGTGGGTGTTGAATATCCATACCTGGCTATATTAGCAATTATTGCGTTTACAATTGCTGTTTCTGGATTGATTTATTTCTTCCTCCATACTTATACAGAGGCTTTGAAAACACCAGTGCTCTCTACTTATGCACAGGCATGTACTACTATTAACAACAATACAGTCGTAGTTATTACAATTAGACATGAACGGGGAATACCAGTCCAACTCGCGAGTATACAGTTGAAAACAGATAAGGGGCTAGTTACGTACACGGTAGAAGGAGGTGTCTCGGGGCATCCGAGTGTAAATGCCAGTATAGAAGGTTTCAATGGTAGACTAGGGCCAGGCCAAGTAGGCTATGTAAAAATGAGTTTCCCTAGTGGATACTTCACACTAAACAACACCTATAGTGGAATAGTATTCTTCGACGCTGGAAACACAGTAATTACATTCCAAGTAGTGAAGTGTCCATTTATAACATACCCCTACCCCACAACACTATTAAACCTGGGATTAACGGCTAAAGCAGGCACGGTGCTATCACTTGGATCGATTATACACACGTTGGTAGATGCTGATATTGAATTGCAATCACGTGCAAACGTATTATACAACGATACCTTTAAAACAAACCCCTTTACAGCGGGAAGATTAACTAGGCTGAACTGTAATGAAAGTTGGATGTATGATGCAACGAGAGAGAGAATATATATATCTCGCACTAGTCGGCCTTCAGACCATGGAGGCGAGTGTATAGCCTTAGTTAATCTAAACCTGACAAGTGGCACTATATATACAGCTGTAATAGCGAGTACGAGTGGACACGCTCAAAGAGCTGGATACGTAGAGATTATATTCTACAGAGATTCCACTGCTGCCTTCTATACTCTAGGAGTATATGAGACCGGTGGTAGTGCTTCACGAATTTATATCTACAGATATCTAAATGGATGGCTACAACTTGCAAGTACGAGTTACACCCGGGCGAGTCCATACGGTATTATTGGATCCTACGAGTTCAGCACTCAATACCTCCGCATGTGGGTTAATAGAACGGCCAACACATCAGTGAGAGATACAAGTATAACTCCTACGCGAACCGGGTTGGGAATATATCAAAGTTTGCATAATTTCACTGTATTCTTCGATAATCTACTCATAACTATCAATGCCCCTCCATGGTTTGTTAACGTTACAAGCGTTCCCCCGGGTTGGAAGATAGTATTGAAAAATCGAACCGGGGGTGTTGTAAGCGAGGCCACGTCGATCAATGGAAGCGTATCACTTGGTGTTTGGGACTATTTTATAGTGGAAAACGCTGTTCTAGAAGTATATAATGAAGAGGGAAGCCTCGTTGCTTCACGCTGGTTTGAATACGTTATGGGCGGCGAAGTGTATAGAGTAGTAGTAAGACAAGCCCCGGAAGGATTCACCGGCCTCGCAGTCGGTATTGGCGGTTCTAATAAAATACTACTATATAACCTAACCAGTCTAGGTAACATATCGTTTATTAGAGAAGTAAGCATAAACTCTGTATTCGATGGGAAGACCAGTGTAGCCTTTTCCAGGGGATCATTGTACTTACTAAATACTAGTGGTGTGTACAGATACGATTTCTCTTCGAATACTTGGAGCCTGGTGACTACTGCGTGTCGTTCTAGTGGTCTAGGTGCTGGTTTAGCAGTGGTTAATGACGCCATCGTCGTTGTACCGGGGGTTGGCAACAACTCTCTCTGCGTGTACAATGCTACGTCGGGCTATGTGTTTCTACATGGTATTACAGAGGGGGTTGTTACAGAGTATACTTGTACAGCGAGTGGTGGAGACAGGGTTTACGTATCACTACTGGGTGGTACGGGGCCCATTATAGTAGTGTATAGAGTATCTAGTAGTGGTGTTTCAACAGTGGGTGTCTATGGTGTCCACGATTATAGATTGTATGGTTTAACACACGATGGATCTAGATATCTATACTTCACCCAGCGGTATAGTAGCGAGTATGGAGTGGTTTATAGACTAGACACCTCGACCAGGGAGCTACGTGCTCTCCCCATACTATTGTATCCAACGCCATATACTCTTGGAAATAGACTTGTATACTACTCAAACCACCTTATATATGCACGCGGCGATGAAACAAACGAATTATACCTGGTTCCACTGGAATACGCGTTTTGGTGAGTAAGGTGTTAAAAACGCGTTAGAGGCCGAGGATCTCTTTTATTAAAGCCATTCGTATATACAATCCGTTTCTAGCCTGCTCGAAGTATATCGCCTGTGGTAGCCCGTCGACGTCTGGTGTTAGCTCCCATACTCGTGGTAGTGGATGCATTATTAGTGGTATGTGTGTAAACTTCTTGAGGTATTCGTAGTTGATTATATAGCTACCCTTTAACCTCTCATAGTCCTCTGGCTTCATCCGCTCTTTTTGTAGTCTTGTTACGTATAATACATCTAGTTTTTCTATTACCTCGTCTGGCTTCTCGTGTAGCTCGTATCTCACTCGTCTCTTGTCTAGTACTCTGAGTACTTCTTCGCGTGGTTGTAGTTCTCTCGGCGATACAAAGTGTATTTCCACGTCTCTAAAGTTTGATAGTGCATAGGAGAGGCTTGATACTGTTCTACCATATTTTAAATCGCCCATTAACCCTATTCTAACACCATCTATTCTACCAAGTGCTCTCCAAATAGTGTAGACGTCTAGTAGTGCTTGTGTGGGATGTTCATTGTATCCATCACCAGCATTTATAACTGGTGTTTTACAGATTTCTGCTGCTCTAGCTGCAAATCCGGGTTCACGGTGTCTTACAACTATTACATCTGGATTATAACTATCAACTGTTCTCAATGTGTCTTCGGGGGATTCGCCCTTGGCCATACTTGATACTTCTTCGGGGCCTAGGTCTACAACCATACCTCCCAGTTTAGTCATTGCGAATTGAAAACTGAGTCTTGTTCTCGTACTTGGCTCGAAGAAGGCTGTAAATAAAATCCTCCCTTTTGCTATTTCCAATTTCTCTCCAAACTCTACTCTCCGCCTTAATTCCTCTGCTACTCTAATCAAGTGTTCTATGTCGCTACGAGAAAACTGGAGTGCAGATATTACATCCATTCCACGATACATAGAGTACACCATATATAGTATACCCTGAGAGAATATTTAAACAAGGTGTGTAAATGTACAAGTTACCCAGATTACTAGATATTAACGCTAAATCCACATTGTTCAGAGATTCAAAGAAACTCCTAGTAGCTAGTAGGTGTCTTGAAACCGAGAAGCCATGGCTCATAGAGGAATTTAAAAAGAAAGGGTATATAGTTGTAACAGCTTGTCCAGAAGCAGAACACGTAAACATGCTTGGATTTAAACTATGTGGTATACTAGCAAGATGTAGCTTTGAAGAAATAGCGGTGTTAAGTGTAGATGGAAGTATGCATTGTACTCAACTACACTGGATGCTAGAAGAAGTATTCAAAATTGTAAAACCAGGTGCTCAGCGCAGACACTTCGTTGTATACGAGGGAGACGTGGTGGAGGTATCGGAGAAGACAGTGAAGTACTCTAGGTACTTGGCTAAAGTAGAAAGATTAACCAGTGAGAAAAGAGAAAAATAGTAGTCTCAGCCAACTGGTTTAATCCACCTACCTACTTTTACACTCGTTAACTCTCCATCCCGTACTACTATGTGTCCTCTTAATACAACGTGTTTTATTCTACCCTTAACCCTCCAATCTATGAATGGAGATAGCTTGTACTTGTATTCAAGCCATTCTGGTTTAATAGTGAACTCTGTATTGGGGTCTACGATTACAAGGTCTCCACTAGCACCTGGCAGTATAGATCCCTTGTATGGCCATAGCTTGAACAATCTAGCCGGGTTTTCTGATAGTAGTAGTGGGATTTTTTCTAGTGGGATTAGTCCACGTAGTGCTAGGTCTAGCATCAGGGGGAATAGTGTTTGAACACCGGGGAATCCAGCAGCGGCCTCCCATATATTCTTGGATTTCTCTTCTGGTGTGTGTGGTGCATGGTCTGAGCCTATTGCTTCAAATAATCCTTTTTTAACTGCTTCTAGGAGTTTGACTCGGTGTATTCCTCCACGTATTGGCGGGTTGACTTTTACTAGTGATCCGTGTTTGATATAGTCTTCTTCGTCTAGTACAAGGTATTGTGGACAGGTTTCAGCTGTTATATCAACACCTATTTCTCTAGCTTTCACTATGGCTTCAAGTGCATCTATTGATGAAACGTGAACTATGTGTGGTTTTCCACCAGTGTACCTTGCAATACTAGCTATTTTTACAATACTGTATACTTCGGCGAGTGGTGGCCTGGCTTCTCTATGCAATAATGGATTATCTCCCTGTCTCTTGGTTTTCTCTGTGAAGTATACTATTAACGCATGGTCTTCAGCGTGAAACATTATTCTCGTATTATACTTGGCGGATTTAGATAGTATTTCATAGAGTGAGGGATCGCTTGGTGGAGGAATATTCCCCGTTGTAGGCCCCATAAACACTTTGAATCCAACTACTCCTTCACCAAGCATGTCTTCAAATAAGTGGGTGTTTCCATCGTGTAGTACACCAGTTAATGCAAAATCCACGTATGCTTTTGACTCGAGTATTCTTGCTTTTTCTATTACTCTACTTGGAGAGTCTACTGGTGGTAGTGTATTAGGGTGTTCTATAACAGTAGTTACTCCGCCTTTAACTGCCGCCTTGGAGCCGTGTGCAAAGTCATCTTTATACTCTAATCCCGGCTCTCGCATGTGTACGTGTTCATCTACTACTCCTGGGAATACATAGTGTCCACGCGCATCTATTACTTCTTCTACTCCACTACTCGACAAGTCTCTACCGAGCTCGCTTATTACACCGTTTTCTATTTTGACATCTAGTTTGAAAACTCCTTTAGGAGTTACTACAAGGCCGTTTTTTACAAGTAGGCTGTTCACAAACTACACCACTATATAGTTATTAGGGTAGTGTATTAAAGTATGTATTTTTAACCATCTCCATTATCAATTTAATTAGGGTTTATGGATTGGTGTAGATATTGGAGGATCCATACAAGCTCCTAGAGAAATGGATGTCCTCGGAGAGCTTTCTAGTAGTTGGTAGAGGGGTTTATAGAGTAGACTCATTGGATAAAGCCCTCGGGAAAGCACTGTTCACCGAGGACTACTACATAGACTACTTCCTGGAAAACGCCTTGTTTATAAAACAAGTATTGAGCCCTCTGCCCCACGCTAGAATAAAGAGTATTGATGCCTCTAGAGCACTATCAATTAGTGGAGTATACGGGGTCTATACAGCCCGCGATATACCAGGTGAAAACCAGGTTGGATACGCCATACCAGACCAGCCTCTCCTAGCACAGGGAAAGGTGAGATATCCCGGTGAAGTAGTAGCACTAGTAGCAGCTAGAGACTATGAAAAAGCAATCAAGGCAGCCGAAGAAGTAGTTGTTGAATACGAAGAGCTACCTGCACTACTAGACCCATTAGAAGCACTAGAGAGAAGAGATGTATTAATCCATGAAGAGAGAGGTTCCAACATAGCCTTCCAGACGAGAGTGAGAAAGGGAAATGTAGAAGAAGGCTTCTCCAAAGCACAAGTAGTAGTAGAAAACGAGTATAGACTCCACCACCAAGAACACGCTTATTTAGAGACAGAAGCCGCACTAGCGATACCCGAGAGCGAGGGTAGAATAACCGTTATAGGTGGACTACAATACCCCCATCTAGGCCAGAAAATTATTTCAAGAGTCCTCGGTATACCAATGAGCAAGGTTAAAGTAGTAGCACCATACATTGGTGGAGGATTTGGAGGTAAAGACGACGAGGGGCCATTAACATGTGCTAAAGCAGCACTAGTAGCATATTTGACTGGTAAACCAGCCTTTATACTCTACAGTAGAGAAGAATCAATTAAAATACATCCGAAGCGTGAAGCCGCAGTAATTAGATATAAGAGTGGAGTAGATGAAAACGGTAAGTTAACAGCAATCGATGTTACAATAATACATGATACCGGTGCATATGCGAATAGAGGTCCATTTATCCTCTGGAGGGCGACAATGCATGCTTCAGGCCCCTACGAGGTACCAAACGCGAAAGTAGATGGATACGCGGTATATACAAACAAGGTCTACCAGGGCTCTTTCAGAGGATTTGGTAATTTATCTATTCAATTCGCTGTTGAGAGACAAATGGACCTTTTAGCAGAGAAGCTGGGATTAGACCCCGTGGAGTTCAGGCTTAGAAATATCTTGAGAGAGGGTTCTACAACGCTTACAAGCCAGGTTTTAGACCACTCGGTGGGTGTTGGCGAAGCACTAGAGAAAACAGCTTTGAAGGCTGATTGGTGGAGGAAGAGGAGGGAGATAGAAGAGTATAATAAGACTAGCGAGAGGTTTAAACGTGGTATTGGAGTAGCTGTTGCATGGCATGGAATAAGCACATCGAGGGCTGTTCCAGACTGGTCTAATGCCTACGTAAAGGTAGAACTAGACGGCTCTGTAACCGTGTATACTGGAATAGTTGAAATGGGCCAGGGCTCACCTACGAGCTCACATGTACAAATAGTCTCCGAAATACTCGGTGTACCAGTAGACAGAGTCAAAGTAGTATTCGCCTCGACAGATGCACCAGACACGGGTGCTACACATGCCTCTAGAGGTACAAGTATTGGTGGAGTGGGGATACTAGTCGCTACAGCCAAGATCAGAGAGAGAATGGCTAGTCTCGCCGCGAAACTACTTGGTGTAAACCCAGAAGACATAGAGTTTAGAGATGGAAGAGTATACTCTAAGAGCGATCCATCAAAGAACATATCTTGGAGAGACCTAGTAAGAGAAGCATATGCAAGAGGAGTAGAAGTAAGCGCTACAGGCTACTACTACCTACCAAAAGGTAGATTCGATGAAACCGTTGGACAGGGATTCGCGTATCCAGCATACAGCTACATAGTGTTAATCACCGAGGTAGAAGTAGATACATGGACAGGCGAGGTCAAAGTACTCAGAGTATACCCAGGCCTCGCCGCAGGTAAAATAATTAATCCACAGCAAGTAGAGGGTCAGATCGAGGGCGCTATAGCCCAGGCAGTAGGCTATACTCTAATGGAGTACTTGTACTTCAATGAAAAAGGATGGGTTGTAAACACTAATTTCACGGATTACGTAGTGCCAACAGCTAAAGACATGCCTGAAATAGAGAAGCCGGTATACGTAGAAGACAGGTTTAAACACGGTGCATTCGGTGCAAAGGGAGTTGGAGAAATGGCCTTGATTCCCGGCCCGGCTTCAATAGCAAACGCTATAGCCCACGCACTCGGAGTAAACATTACTTCTACACCTCTCACGCCATGGAGAATACTTGAATACACTAGAACAAGTGGGAGGGGTTGATCCATGTATAGATTCCCAGGTTTCGAATACTATAAACCATCAAGCCTCGAGGAAGCACTAGTACTACTAGATAAACTCGAAGACGCCATGGTATTAGCTGGTGGAACAGACCTAGTCCTAGATTTGAAGACAGGGAGGTATAAACCAAAGAGTATAGTAGATACTAGTGGATTGAAAGAACTGAAATATATTGTAGACACTGGTGAAGCTCTTCGAATAGGAGCATTAACCACAATCCAGGAACTCGTAGATTCCCCTATAATTGCTTCTAAAACACCATTGCTATGGGAGGCCGCGAGGGAGTTTGCATACTGGCAGATTAGAAATATGGCTACTATTGGAGGAAACCTCTGTAATGCGTCGCCAGCAGCAGATACAGCACCACCACTACTTGTTTACGAAGCCGTTGTTAAAGCTGTGAGTACTAGTGGCGAGAGATATATACCGGTGACAGAGTTCTTCCTTGGACCCAGGCGTACAGCACTAGATAAAAAGGAGTTATTGGTCGAAGTAGTTGTTCCATATAGAAACCTCGAGAGACATGGATATGCATATAGGAAAATCGGTAGGAGGCGTGGACACGATATCTCTATTGTCTCGGTTGCTGTTGCATTGAGAGTAGATGATGGATTAATAACGGATACTAGAATAGCATTGAACTCTGTAGCTCCAGTCCCCATTAGAGCAAGGAGCATCGAGGAATTCCTTCTTGGTAAAGAGCCGAGTATAGATTTATTTAGAGAGGCTTCTAAACTCGTAGATAGAGATATATCGCCAATTAGTGATGTGAGAGCTCCAGCCGAGTATAGACTCCACGTCTCGCGTATTCTAGTCGAAGAACTACTATTGAAATCCTATAAACGCGCTTTCAAGGGTGGTTTTGAGTGAAAGTAGAATTTGTACTCAATGGCAAAAAAGTAGTAGTAGATGTTGAACCAAACGAGACACTAATAAATACACTGAGATTTAAACTACGAGTTAAAAGTGTAAAGAGGGGTTGTGAACGAGGAGAATGTGGTAGTTGCACTATTCTACTAGATGGTCAACCAGTAACATCATGTATGCTACTAACTATGCAAGTCAATGGTAGAGAAGTAGTGACAGTAGAGGGATTAGAAAACGACGAGTTATTCAAAAAACTCGTAGACTCCTTTATCGAGGAAGGAGCGATTCAATGCGGCTTCTGTACACCGGGTATATTGTTGACAGCGTGGGCCGGTATAAAACAAGGCCGGTTTAAATCAAGAGACGATGTAAAGGAATACCTCGGCAACCTCTGTAGATGCACTGGCTACGTTAAAATCATTAATGCAGTATACAAAGTAGCCACAGGTGGAGCCGGGCGTTGACTCAAACAGGATTTAAATTCATATCTAAGAAAACACCGCGAAAAGACGCTGAAGCCAAAGTCACTGGTTCTATAAAGTTCACTAATGACCTCGAATACCCTGGTATGTTGATTGGTAGAATAGTTAGGAGTCCATATGCCTTCGCCGATATAAAGAAAATAGATGTAAGTGAAGCAGTTAGAATGGGGGCCGTTGTTTTAACACCAGATGATATACCGCAAAAACCATACAATCCTAGATTAGTGAGTATCGAGGAAGCCACGTTTAAAGATACATATGTATTAACATATAAACCACGATATCTAGGTGAACCAGTAGTAGCTGTGGCAGCACCATCAGAAGAGCTAGCTCAAAGAGCGGCTGAAGCCGTTAAAATAGAATTTGAGAGAATATACAATCCAATACTAGATCCATACGAGGCAATGAAGCCTGGAGCACCAAAAATACACGAGAGAATCATGAAGGGAGATAAATGGATTGAAGTAGAAAACAATGTAGCTGCTAGATTAGACTATGAAGAGGGAGATGTAGAGAAAGGATTTAGTGAAGCAGACCTAGTATTGGAAAGGTCTTTTAAAACGGGAAAGAGATACCATATGCAATTAGAGCCAAAAGCTGTTCTCGTTGTTCCAGAACCCGGTGGTAAACTCACTATATACACTACGACTCAAACTATACACAATACGAGAATACTGGTCAGCCAGTTATTCAACATACCCGAGAGTAGAATAAACGTTGTTAAAGTACCAATAGGTGGATCATTTGGTTCAAGTATACAAGTAAACTACCTTGTACCAATAGCAGTAGCCCTCTGCCTCAAGGCAAAGAAGCCCGTTAAGATAGCGTATACTAGAGAAGAAGACATGTTAGACCACTCAAACTTCGTCTTTCACTTTAAATTCAAAATTGGCGTGAAGAAAGATGGTTTGTTTACAGCGGCCGAGTTTACAAATATACTAGATGTAGGTGCCCACCAAGTACAACCATATCCACTACTCGGCACTAGTCTTGGATGGTTTGTATCGATGTATAAGTGGAGGAATATCAGGTATAGAGGTATAGCTGTTTACACGAATAAAGTACCGGGTTGTGCTCTTAGAGGTTATGGGGCTCCAGAAGTCCAATGGGCTGTTGAAACAATGATCGATGAAATAGCAGAGAAATTGGGAATAGACCCCATTGAATTAAGACTTGAAAACTATGTGGGCCGAGGCGACATATTCTGGGGTCAGGGGCCCACTGTTAAATCAGTTATTAAATCTGATGGTGTTCCAGAACTCCTCTTAAAGGGGAAGGAGTTAATTAACTGGGATAAGAGGGGTAGTCCCTCGGAAAAGAAGGGGAGGTATAGGCGTGGAATAGGTGTTGCACGTGGATTCCATACTTCTGGTGCTGGAGGCCCCATAAGCGGCGAGGTAATAGACTTCACGGGTTGTATATTGAAGTTAAACGAAGATGGAACACTAGACTATTTAACAGCACTACAAGACCATGGTGGTGGATCTCTAGATGCACATGTAAAAATAATAGCTGAGGAGCTAGGAGTACCACCGGAACTAATAAACCTGGCAACAGCGAGCACAGAAAACACTCCCTACGACGTGTGTACTCATGCATCTCGTGGAACCTATGTTGGTGGAGAGTGTGCTAGAAGAGCCGCTCAAATACTAAAACAGAAAATCTTTGAAACAGCAACGAGGATTCTAGGTAGAGTCGTTAACCCCGAAGCATTAAAAATAGGCTACGATGAGAAACTAGGTGAGACAGTAGTCTACGTTGAAGGAACAGATATAAAGATCACACTAAGAGAAATAGCTAAGACAGCCTGGCAGAGAAATTGGGGCACACTAATAGCATCTGTTACCTACCGCTCGACTTCTGCCCCTCCAAGTTTCACTGTGTACTATGTAGAAGTAGAAGTAGACACGTGGACTGGCAAAGTAAGACCAGTAAGAGTAGTAGCTGGAGCAGACGTGGGTACACCAATAAATCCAGACATGGTCGAAGGACAACTACACGGCGGGTTTGCAATGGCTTGGGGCATGGCTTTCACAGAAGACACAAAATACGACCCTGTTACCGGTGAAATAATGGGTAGAATACTAATAACAGACTACAAGATACCAACAGCTGGAGACGTGGTAAACCCCGAAGACTTCAAAGTAATACTTGCCAATACATATGAGCCAACAGGACCGTTTGGAGCAAAAGGCCTTGGAGAAGCGGCTATGAATCCAGCTGTTGGCGCTATACTCAACGCTGTATACAATGCTATAGGTGTTAGATTCTACGAGCTCCCAGTTACACCAGACAAGATTATTAAAGCACTCCGAGAGAAAGGTGAAACTCCATGGTAGGAGAAATACCACCCGTCAATATAACGAGTAGAAATACAAGGATTATACCATTCAATTTCGAATACTACGAGCCAAAAACACTCAGTGAAGCACTTGAAATACTAGACAAGTATAGAAGCGATGCGAGAATACTAGCTGGTGGAACAGACCTCATTGTTAAAATGAAAACTAGGCTGGTGGAACCCCGTGTAATAGTAAACATCAAGAGAATTAGCGAGCTAAAATACATTAGAGAAGATGGAGACTACATTAGAATAGGTGCTCTTACAACACTGAGAGAACTAGAGAAATCACTACTCATAGAGAAATACATACCAGCACTTTACGATGCTGTTAAAGTAATGGCGAGTATTCAAATTAGAAATATGGCTACTATTGGAGGAAACCTCTGTAATGCATCGCCAGCCGCCGATACCGCACCACCACTACTAGTACATAATGCCAGAGTGGTAGTTGCTAGTAGAAGAGGAGAGAGAATAGTAGACCTCGAAGAATTCTTTAAAGGCCCTGGTAAAACCATTCTTGAACCAAACGAGGTACTAAAAGAAGTAATTGTCGAGAAGGCTGGTAGGGGTTCATCAGCATTTAAAAAGATTTCTCGTGTAGCAGTAGACCTAGCTATTGCAAGTGCCGCTGTATACATAGTAGTAGAAGACAACGTGATTAAAGATATTAGAATAGCACTTGGCTCGGTAGCACCACAACCAATACGTGCTAGACACGTTGAATACTCATTAAGAAATCTCGAATTAAAAGACACTGAGATTAGAAAAGCAATTACACTACTAGACGAGGAGATATCACCAATAACAGATGTACGGAGTACAGCAGAGTATAGAAGATACATCTCGAAAATCCTCGTATACGATGCTCTTCAAACAGCTTACATGAGATTGAAGGGTGAGATTCATGGTTAAAGTATTATTTAAACTAAATGGAGAACAAGTAGTAGTAGATGTTGAACCAAACGAGTTGTTAATTAATACACTGAGAGATAAACTAGGAGTTAAAAGCGTGAAGTATGCCTGTGGAATAGGAGAGTGTGGTAATTGCACTGTGTTAATTGATGGCGAACCAGTACTATCTTGTTTAACACTTACAGTCGATGTAAATGGTAGAGAAGTAGTAACTGATGAAGGATTATCTAGAGAGGGCTTGACAAAACTACAAAAAGCCTTTATCGAAGAAGGAGCTTTCCAGTGTGGATATTGTACACCAGCATTTATATTGATGGGAGAATACTTACTGAGAGAAAAGCAAAATCCAAGTATTGAAGATGTAAAAGAATACTTGAAAGGAGTACTCTGTAGGTGTACTGGCTACATCAATATATTCAAAGCAGTATTGAAAACGAGTAGTAGAAGGGAAGACTCTGGAAATGCCTAGAGTGAAAATAGTCTACTCGGGGATAATCGGCGAGATAATAGGTAAGTCAATAGAGTATATAGATACAGCGAGAGAAGTAAAAGTAGAAGAGCTAATAGAAATACTAGTTGAAAAATACAGCGTGCTAAGAGAATGGCTTAGTAAAATACCAATTATACTAGTTCAAGTCAATGGAGTAGATTCCACAAACTCCACCATTATACATGATGGAGATGAAGTTGCAATATACACTCCACTCTACGAAGGAGGATAAATAACACTGGCTGACTATATTGAAATACCACAATGTATTTGAAGACAGTAATACTAGGAAAACAGGGTTTTTATGTAGATTAATCAACTTCCTCGAAGACATACTTGAAGACGCTGAGTGTAGAGATATACTAGTAGAATACAACAATAGAGAAGTAGTAGTCCAAGGCGTTGACTGCAAGTATAATCTAAGAGAAAGCATTGAACTATTCCAAGATAAATACAGTGTTAATGCCCGAGTCGAATCAATTAGAGGAAATTCAATGTTTTATTTGTATCATAGAGTCCTAGAAGACTACTTAGAAAACTACCATAGGAGAATAATAGAGCACGCTTGGAAAACACGTGAAACAAACACTGAATATTATTTTGGAGTTACAATGAATGGCGTTGGCTTCCTCCTCGAGGGAGAAGAAGATAGAGTAGTAATTCCACATATACCACTCTGTATTTCTGCCCACACTCATCCACACGATAATCCACTACCAAGCAGAAAAGACTGGAGTGCAATCAAGACACTATTCACAGAGGGAGGAGTACTACACGCTATTGTTACAACACAGAGATCTCTCGTTATACACCGTACAAACCCCCTTACAATGAGAGACTACGAGCTACTACTAGAAGCAGAGAAACCCTCCAACCCGCTAGAAGTACTCACACGTCTAGTCAGCTATTCAATAAAGTATATAGTTATCTAAATTTAAAACTACTTTTTAATCCTCTGGTAACCCCTATTGAATTTCAAATACATTATGTACTTCTTCCATATTTCCCTCTAACTATGTCAAGATATTCTAGGTATTATTCTAGGGATGGATAAGATCCTAGTACTTACTAGTGGCTTTTCAATGTTTGAAAAGAGTTTATTCCACCATTTCTAGCATACCATGCTTTGATACAGAGTTAGGAAACCATATTTTTAAACCAATCCCCTTTTTATATTTATGGGTGTATATATGCCATATATACCCCCCGAAAAAAGCCTCCCAGAACTAGCTCTAAAATATGTAATCCTTGGCGCCATTCTCTCTGTAATAATGGGAGCAGCGAACGCATATCTAGGACTATATGCTGGTATGACTATCTCTGCGAGTATTCCAGCCGCTATAGTATCAGTAGCCGTATTTAGAATGCTAGGAGAGAAGAACATCCTTGGAAACAACATGGTTCAAACAATAGCATCGGCTGGCGAGGCCCTTGCTGCCGGTGTAATATTCACTATGCCTGCACTGATAATTCTCGAGTTATACACTGAGCTACCATACTGGCTTACAACAATAATGGCTGCTCTAGGCGGCTCTCTAGGAGCAATATTCACTATAATTCTTAGAAGAGCATATATAGTTGAAGAGCAGCTACCATTCCCAGAGGGAAGGGCTTGCGCCGAAGTACTCATAGCTGGAGATAAAGGAGGAGCTCACGCGAGGCCAATAGCATATGGCGGAATAGTTGGTGCAATATACAAATTCCTCAATGGAATCGGCTTGTGGCCTGGAAGCATTGAAACAGCTGGAGCTATAGGTAGTACCCCCATCTATATTGGAATGGATTTGTCACCAGCACTACTAGCAGTAGGATTCATTGTAGGATTAAACATTGCTATTTTAGTACTACTTGGCGGTGCACTAGCATGGTTTGTCTTTATTCCATATCTAGCATCGACGACTCCATGGACTGGAGACCCGATGTCTGTTGCATTTACAATATGGAAGAAACAAGTTAGATTTATTGGAGTAGGAGCAATGTTAATGGGTGGATTATGGAGTCTTATTAGACTGAGATCTGCTATTGCTAGAGGTATTAAATCAGGACTTGAAGCGGCTAGAAAGAGAAAAGAAGGTGGAGCAATAATTAGAACTGAACATGATCTACCAATGAACTATGTATTACTACTACTAGTACTATTTATTATTCCACTAGGTATACTCTACTACTTTGTATTAAACGATGTAGTACTAGCACTACTACTCAGTGTTTTAATGTTAATACTAGGCTTTATTGGAACATCAATAGCTGGCTATCTAGCTGGAGTAGTTGGCTCATCAAACCTACCAATATCTGGTATTACAATAATGAACCTCTTAATTACAGCTCTAATTCTAAAAGCTCTCGGCTTCCCTGTTACTGAGGGAGCTACTGCTACAATACTACTTGCTGGAGTATTATGTATGTCTGCTGGAATAGCGGGAGACATTATGCAAGACCTATACACTGGCTACGCTGTTGGTGCAACACCGTGGAAACAGCAAATAGCCGAGATTATTGGAGTAATTGTTGCAGCATTTGTAATGGCTCCCGTAATAAACCTATTAATTCAAGCATATGGTATAGCTGGTACACCAACAGCCAAAGAACACCCACTACCAGCTCCACAAGCAACTCTAATGGCTAGTTTAACAAAAGGAGTATTTGAAGGAAATGTTCCATGGGACATGGTTGGACTAGGAGTAATACTAGCAATAATATTGATAATAATAGACGAGATATTGAGAGCAAAAGGCTCAAAGTTTAGAACACCTGTAATGCCTGTTGCAGTAGGTATATATCTACCATTAAGCCTCGGTGTAACAATATTTATTGGTGGTATAGTAAGAGGACTTGTTGAAAGAAAAGTAAAGACTACTGAAGGTACAGATGCCGGCCTAATAGCTGCAGCTGGACTAATAGCTGGTGAAGCACTGGTTGGAATAGCCTTCGCCGGATTAATAGTTAGCGGATTTACATATACACTACCATTCTCAAGCGACATACTTGGATTAATAGTACTAGTAGCGATAATGGCCTGGTTGTTCAAACTAGGCCTCAAGAGGATAACAGAATAAACCAATTAAAATTATTTTTATTTTTTCCACAACTATATTTTTCTACATGGCGGTTTCAAATGAATATGAATATCTATTCGAAAATAGATTCCCTCAGAGAATACGCTGTAAACCTCCTCATAGAGCTGATTAAAAGACCAGCCGTAAACCCTAGTTTTGGTGGTGAGGGCGAATACGAGAAAGCAATGTTCCTACTGAGAGAAATAGAGCAGTGGGGTTTTGACGATATAAAAGTAGTCAATGCCCCAGATCCACGTGCGAAGGGTGGAGTAAGACCAAATATACTAGCATACATCAAGGGCAGTGGCAAAGAGAAACTCTGGATTCTAACACACCTCGATGTTGTTCCACCCGGAGATCTCAACGCATGGACTATTGCAAAACCATTTGAACCAGTTTATGTAAATGGAAGAGTATATGGTAGGGGAGCTGAGGATAACGGGCAATCCATGGTTGCATCATTAATAGCCGCTAAAGCACTCCTCGAAGAGGGAGTTAAACCAAAGAGAACAATTGTATTGGCATTTGTAAGCGATGAAGAAGCAGGCTCAGAGTATGGACTTGGATACCTAGTTGAAAACCATCGAGAATTATTCAGTCCAGGAGATGTAGCACTAGTACCCGATGCTGGTGCAAGCGATGGTAGTTTCATCGAAGTAGCCGAGAAATCAATATTGTGGACTAGATTGAGAGTTAAGGGAATACAAGTACATGCTAGTATACCACACAAGGGGTTGAATCCACATAGAATTTCAGCAGAATTCATACTTCTACTAGATAAACTAATACGTGAGAAATATGGTAGAATAGACGAGTTATTCGACCCACCATACACTACTTGCGAGCCGACAATGGCTAGAAATCCAAGTGGTTCACCAAATATTATACCAGGCGAACACGAAGTAGTAGTAGACTGTAGAGTACTACCCGGATACAACTTAGATGAATTATTAAACGATGTTAAAATAGTGTTTGAACAAGTTAAAAACAAATATGTAAAAACCGTTAATGGAGTAGAATACCCACAACTCACAATAGAAGTATTAAATAGAGCTGATGCAGCACCACCAACACCAATAGACTCTCCAATAGTCAAAACACTTGTAAAGGCCCTCGAAGAACTAAGAGGATTAAAACCCAAAATAGGGGGTATTGGAGGAGGAACAGTGGCGGCTTTCTTCAGGAGAATTGGAATACCAGCAGCTGTATGGTCTACAATAGACGAAACAGCACACATGCCAAACGAATATAGTAAAATAGACAATCTAATAGCAGACGCCAAGGTAATGGCTTACCTAATGATGAATACACCTTGACAACTAGTGCTATCCAGGCTACTATAGATATATAAACAATTACTTTTTTACACCTCGATCATAGTCTATAACTATATAAACACACCTAGTAATTAGTTAAAAGGAAGCATTAACACTGTAAATCATGGATAACAGAGGCCAAAATAGAATGACATGGATTTCACTCGTCGCAAAGGCTGTTTCGCTGGGTCTCTTGGTTTCGGCATTGATACTTCTACTACAAACTACCCGGGTAGAAGAACCACAGTTAATAGTATATGTAGCATATGATTCATGTGGTTATGAGGTAGCTCGTAATCTAAACAAGTATTATCCTTCAATAAGTGGAATTATAGTCTCTCCTGGGCAACACATAGAAAACACTTGTTTAGAAGTGCATTTAGCAACAAATATCTCTCTTCTAACCAGTCATGGAGCGACTGTCGCTCACTACAAATCCACAAGTAAAAACACCATATATACAGATGTACTCTCCGATAATGGATTATTGAAAAACCATGATTTATGGAGTTATTGTCTAACCAACGACAATAAAACACTAGAGAAAATAGCCAGAGAAATACAAAAAACACTAGAAAATACTGAAAACAAGTTTAACCCACAACTTCCAATCGCTACTTTACTAGCAGTTATTGGTACATCTGGTTTAACAATTTCATTTCTAGATGAAATAAAAGAGTTTATGAGGAAACACAAAATTCCACTACTAGCAATACCAGTACTACTTAGAACTAAGATTAAATACGAAGACGCGCTCGAACACCCACTCAGAAGACAAATATATGAATTAATAAGTAGAAATGGTGCTATACCATTCTCGAAAATCCTAGAGTTAGGGAGTAAAGCAGTTATAGAATGGCATACATTTATCCTTATTCGTAGTGGATTAATCAAGGAAATAAAGATTGGAAGGGGAAGTAGAAAAAAGAGATATCTTGTCAAACCAGATCCAGAAGTAGTCTACAAAATACTATCCCAACTAGATGAAAGAGTAGAATGTATAATTAAACACAGAAAACTATCCATTGAGAACATAACCGAGATATGCGGCGTAGACAGGGATTCTGCAACTACGATTTTGAAAATTATCTCGGAGAAATACCTAGTCAACGACTCTTCTCAATAGTATTCAATAATTATTGATTAATCAAATCTACTCTTCCTCGTAGAAATCCCATGGAGTAAAGTCAAAGTATATTTTATTTATTGATTAGCTTAATAAACTAACTTTTATTTTAGTTAATTTATCCAATAATTCACTAACATTCAAATAAAAGGTTTATTAACTAGTAATAGCATATATAGCTTCAAGGTGAATAAGTTTGAAATTCAAATCTAAGAGTTCATATCTTTTAATAGTTCTATTAGGACTTTTATCCTTAACATTTATAATTCCAACTATTCAAGCAATACCAAGCAATCTCTATACTACTCGATTAATAGCTGGTCAATACATGGAAATCGGGTATGTAAATACTTGGAGCCAGGTTGTTGATAGCTCAATTATTCTCCACGTAGAATATGTAATTACAGATCCATCATGGTATATAATAGATGCGCATTTAGCAGTAGCTACATATCTAAGTGATATACCAAAGACAAAGACGGGTAATCCAATACCGGGATTATTCCCATATCAAGCTAGTGGAATATGGTCTCAATACTATGAGTTTACAGTGAATTTAACAGAGTTGTTTGAACTATACTGCCCAGTAGAAACCACTCTCTACATAGCGGCACACGCTGTTGTAGCCAGAGTAGACGACTATGGAGTAGTGGTTCGAACAGAAACTGCTTGGGGCCAGGGATCAAGGTTTACTAACAGAGGAAACTGGGGAATGTACTATACATATACAGTTAACTGTGAAACAAGCTGTGAAGAAGTCTGCACTCTTGACGGTAATTCAAGTACAGCATGGGCTCGGGGATACGATTTAGGCGGAAACAGCTGGGCTACATACAATGTCTATACTGGTGGAAACCAAACCACGGATCTAATGTGGAGACAGTACACTTATGTTGGAGATATATATATATTTGGAAGAGTGGAAGTGAGATAATAGTGAGATTTAACATGGCTCCTGAATACTCGCTGACAAAAATACACATCCATGTCGCAACAAGTAAAAATGGAATACCACATACAAGTAATTGGAATCCGAGAATCGGTAATTTCGAATACCAAGAAACCTTTACAGATATAACAAGGAGTTTCGATGCACACATACCACTAGATTCCAGTGAACAAGCATCTAGCGAACTCTATCTTTCAATTCACACAGAAGTAGATACGTATACTTGTATTGTAAGGTAGTGAGTCCAATTATTTTTTCCTCTTATTTTCATTTCTTTTCTCTTTTTATTTACATTGAGGATGCGGGCCCGCCGGGATTTGAACCCGGGTCCTCCGGCTCCGCAGGCCGGCGCCCTATCCTGGCTAGGCTACGGGCCCTCCTTATATTTCTACTTGTAGTACTTGTTTTTAATTGTTTTGGAGTATGTGTCTGCTATTTGTATTGGTATTGGTAGCTTTATGCCTTTTACTAGGAGTGATTTTACTATTGTAACAGCGTCTTCTAGTGTGATTTTATATCCAATACTCACGTATAGGTCTTGGCCTTCGTGTTTGACTACTTCGCCCACTATTCTACCATGTGCTAGTATTAGTCTACGATTATTTTCCTCAATTATTTCCCCGTATAGTTTCTTCTTGGCTACTCCTATACTTGGTTTGTCTAATACTAGGCCGAGGTGTGTTGTAATACCAAATGCTCTGGGGTGTGCTAGTCCATGACCATCGACGAGTAGAATATCTGGTTTTACACCTAGTTTCTGGTATACACGGATATATCCTGGTATTTCTCTAAATGCCAAGAGGCCTGGTATGTAGGGTACTTTGACGTCTACAAATACGTGTTTTTCTTCGACTATTCTCTTTGCCTGTAGGTCGTAAACCACTACTACTGCACATTGTTTTCCACTAGTATAAGACGAGTCGAATCCAGCAATGTATCTAACCATATCAGGGTTTATTCTAGGTGTTTTATCCAAGCTTTCTAAAACCCGTTTTGACAAGTACTCCTGGGCTTTCATGGCTCGATGAATATCAAATTCAATCTGCATATATAACCATCAATAATAATTACTTTGAAACGTGTTTAAAACTCAATGGGGTTGACTATATTGAGTTACAGTATTAAAAACATAGCATTTGTAATAAAGAAACTACAAGAGAAAAACATTGACGCCGTAATAATCGGTGATACAAGTATTCAACTAGCACTTGGACACAGTGTTTTCGAGGGAGACCTCGACTTATTTGTTATAAGTCACAGTCCAATCGCCGACAAAGAAGTATTTGAAAAACTAGCAGAAGAAGCCGGCTGGGAGATTTCAACAACAGAGCTCGGTACACCATCACTAGTAGTACCAGTTGAAAGAGGAAATCTCATAGTTGAATTATATGAAAACTACATGGATGTAGAAATCCCAATAGAAATACTAGAAGACACCATAGAATACAGAATTGAAGGAGTAAAAGTAAAAGCAATACGCCCAGAATACTACATTGTATTAAAAGCAAGACAAGGCATAGACCTCGACAAGCTCGGCAGATATATAAGAGAACTGAAAACAAAGGGATTAAACACTAAACTAGTAGAATACGCTATATCACTATACCTAGAAGACGAGCAGGAATTAATAAAGAGTAGACTAGAACAAGCAGGCCTAGAAATCACCTAGATAAACTATATTTAAAAGGCTTGTCAGCCATTTTCATATTAGAGTGTAGTCAAGTGCTTTTAAAAGAGTAGGGGGTGTATAGATTTGCCAATAAACGACCCCGAACTACTCAAAATAGTTGAAGCAAGAGTATTAAATAAATGGGTTTGTAGAAAATGCGGTGCACTAAACCCACCAGGAGCAACAAAGTGTAGAAGATGCAAGTCTAAGGGAACTCTTAGACCAAAGAAGGCAATGAAGGCTGGTCCAAAGACCAAGGGCGGCGGCGGCGGTGGCGGCGGAGGTAAGAAGTAATAGCTCTTTTTAGAAATCATTTGCCTACACGAAGTATTTTAGGGTGTTTCCCACTCACTTAATACTCCACGGATATATCCACACGTATTTAAAAGAGGGATGGGGCTGTGGGTTTTTAGCTATACAGAGGAACAATTGGAAAAACTAAAAGTAGATAAGCAAATGCTACGTGAAATAATAAAAGAATTGAAAAAGTGGAGTGCACATGCTACTATACTTTTGAGTCTCTATATACCACCAGGACGTCCAATAAGCGATGTACTAGCACTACTGAGACAGGAAATATCAGTAGCTGAAAACATAAAGCTAAAGAAAACAAGAAACGCTGTTGAGTGGGCTTTAAATGTAGCTTATGATAGATTGAATAAAATACCCAAAGTTCCAGACAATGGACTAGTATTATTTGCCGGTATGAACCCCGATACCGGCGAAACAATAGTACTCATGCTAGTACCACCCGAGAAAGTACCTGTATTCTTCTATAGAACAGACAAGTACTTCCACACGGAATACCTAGAAGAAATGGCAACAGAGAGCAGTGTTGCAGGTCTACTCATAGTAGAAAGAGATGCCGCTACAATTGGATTATTAAAAGGTAATAGATTAGAAGTAGTAGAGGAACTAGAAGCCTATATACCAGGTAAACACCACAAAGGAGGACAGAGCCAGAGGAGATTTGATAGAATTATCGAGCAAATGGTTGATGAATTCTACAAGAAAGTTGGAGAACACGCAAACAACGTGTTTCTACCACTACTAGAACAAGGAAAACTCAAAGTAATCATTGTGGGAGGACCAGGCTATGCTAAACACGACTTTCTAGCTGGAAACTACCTAGACTACAGGCTCAAACAACTCGTGGCACCGGAATTAATAGATGTTTCCTACCAGGGCGAGGTAGGACTACGCGAATTGATTAGTAAAGCTGGTGATATACTCAAAGACTATGAATACGCTGATTCAATGAAGCAATTAGAAGAATTCAAATACCACTTAGCCAAAGACGATGGACTAGTAGTATATGGAGAAGAAGAAGTAAAACTAGCTCTTGAACAAGGAGTATTAAAAACACTATTGATAAGTGAAAACCGCGAAGACATTACACAGTGGCTGGAATTAGCTCATCAATATAATGTCAAACCAGTAGTAATAAGCAAAGACCTACCAGAAGCCGAGTGGTTTAACAAGACTTTCAATGGAATAGCAGGAATACTAAAATACAAAATTACATACTAGCTCCTAGTTTTTACTGCAACAATAATGTGCTTACATAGCTGAACTAATACTTTCACTAATCTCTCGTAAATAACAAGTTGATTCATAATAAAGGGGCTTTATGAAGGGAGTAGAATCCATAATTGGAGCTTATTTAGCTCTAGTTATAATAGTTGGCGTACTAACAACTCTATACCTATATGTCGACTATGCAAGACAGGGTATTAGTAGTCAATTCACGGAATACATAGATAGACAGTTACTATTAGTCTATCCACCCATACTATCACTAAGCTACGTTAATGACACTTGGTTTAAACTCTCTGTAACCCCATATATACCGGTAAACCTAGATGAAATAGTTGTAAGAAACTTAGATGGTGAGTTAATATATAGTATTTCTGTAAAAGAAGTTGTTTCAAATACTAGAGAATACTTATTGTCTATTAATGAAACTCCATTAATAATTCAATTACTAACTAGTAGTGGAGAAATCATCTATTACCTACCAAGAAACGATCCCAAATTACTAAACGCTCCAGAAAACATTAAGTTAAAACCATACATTGATCAAGAATTACTGGAGTATTTAAAAACAAGTAGTAGAACCACAATAAGAGATGATCCATATAGTGAAACCAGTTTTATTACACTACTCAACCAATTGGGCTATAAAGTCTTTGTAGCTAAGACTACTACATTAAACGATTCTAGTATTGTAGAAAATTTGCTATTAAACGGTCCTTTACTGTGTCCATATAAAAATAATGTTGCAAATCCATATAACACATTGTGTAATATACAATTATGGCCATCTCACTATACCTATCCAGGTTTTATTTCAATTACATCATTTCTTACATATAGGTATAATACTAGTTATTGGTGGTTTGATGACTATGACTATTTTTACTTGAAAACCAATTTGTCGAGTTATATTCCCACTGTAAATTTAAGTTATAATCAAATTCTTAGAGTAATCAAAGCTAAACCAGGATTATATCAATTAAACTATTCTATAGATGGCTATATACATGTTAGAAACCATCTCACGACCTATGCTACTGGGCTAGTAGTAGTAGTCTATATTCTACCTGGAAATATTGATTTACAAAAACCAATACTTCTCGCTCCATCAGAAATAAATAGTGTTTACTGGCTTGATAGAATAGTACTGTATTATATCCCACCCCACACTTCTCTCTACGGTCCGGGCTGGAATAATATCTACTACTTTACTATTAATGACACAGTAATAATAGATACTCGTAGTTATGGATACAACGACTATATAATTGCTCTTGGTTTAGAAATAACCACTATTGAAACAAACACGATTATTAAATCAAAAATAATTGTTAACGTATCTACTATACTCTGACTATATAAGAGAACTCATTATAGCAGCTACGATTACTGGTATTACTCCATACTTGAATATAGTGTGTAATGCTTGTTCTATTCTATAACGCCCCATAATATTCTTTATTGTTACTACAATGAATAATAGCAAGAGGTATTTGACTACTACTAGTATAATGCCCTCTATAGAGAGATGTCTAAATGGTGCTGGACCACCTAGTAGTATATAAGTACCAGCTATTAATGCAACAACTAAGTCTAGGTCGTGTAGGAGTTTTGCTAGTGCTAGTAGTGGACCAGTAAACTCTGTTTCAAAACCAGCAATTATTTCTTGTTCTGCTTCTGGTATATTGAATGGTGGATACATTGCTTTAACCTGTATACTGATAATAAAGGCAATAAATACTAGTATCATTACAACAATGGTTTCTGGTTTTACCCATAATTCTACTACTGTAGCATAAGCACTACTCATACTCATAAATACTCCTTTTCCTCTTGTAGCGAGGTATACTGGTATAACGAGGCATGCAAAGTATACTGGCTCGGCGAGTGTAACTAGTGATAGAAGTCTTGAAACACCAATATTTGTATATGGACTAGGCATTGATAGAGATGCTAGAATCAACATAAACAATGGCATTACACTACTCAAATAGAAGAATATTAAGACATCAAATACACTTGCTACATTGAATAAACTTAGTGGCAGAAAGATTACTGATGATACAATAGAGCCAATACCAATAACTAGAAATAACTCAGCAACTCTCGGCATTGCATATCTAGATACAACTATTTCTTTAACTCTAAGTAGTTTGAGAAAATCGTATAGTGGCTGGAGAATTCCAGCAGGGCCTACATATGAAGGCCCCATTCTCTTCTGATACCTAGCACTGAACTTTCTTACTAGGTACTGTGTGAAAAAGCCTAGTGCTACTAGAAATACTAGTCCGGGAAATACTATTATACTAAATATTCCATTTAAAACCTCTATGAACATATCCTATCTCACCCCATGAGCACGAATACTATGAATATAATTATAGCTAGTATGATCAATATAGCAAGCCAAGACGATATAAATCGAGCCCAGTCATGTAGACTACCAGTGTGGACTTCCTCGACTAGTATTCTATAGAGTGATTTAGCAAATCTCTTCATAAACCCCCAGTACATTGATGCAATACTCGGTGTAGGCGTTGAAACAACGTTTTCTGGTTCTCCAGATAAATATAGAGTACTTGTTCTAACTCGTCTAGACTTTAATGCATAGTATAAGATAAAAACTACCAGTATAGATAATGCCATTGCAAAAGTTGTTATTGTTAATGCTCCAGCCGGATCTAATATGAGAGTAGTCTTCATGGTTTTACACCCGTAAGCATTCTCTCTATTTCACTGGAAATGAATATACGGTATTCAAGGGGTATTTTATCTACTGCTCTGTCTATGTATTCAAGATATCCACTAACTAGTTCCTTCGACGCTGATTCATAGAATGGCCACATGTATTGAAATACCACGCCTAGTACTATTAGAGCAATAGCCATGGCGAACAATAAGTATTCAATCCACCTCTCTTTTACTGTGTTTACTGGTTTTTCTCTAGTTGAAAACACAATGGCAGCTATTGCTTTTAGATAGCCTGGTAGACTAAGCGCTGATATTGCTATTATGAGTATTGGTGCTATTGGGAATTCTGCATCTAGATATCCACGTGCAATATACCACTTAGAGTAGAATCCAATAAATGGTATAAAGCCGGCTAGACTGAGGAAGCCAAGTATTAGTGAAGCCGATGTTAATGGGTAGTATCTTCCAACACCACGCATTTCATCTAGGTTTCTCGAGCCTGCAGCGTCTATTAGTACACCACTAGACATGAAGAGCAGTGCTTTAGCGATTCCATGAGCTACAATGTGTATTACACCACCAGCTATAGCATACGCTATTGCCTCTTTCGAGCCGTTTAGAAAGCCAGCTGTTATACCCATATAGGCGATACCAACATGTGAAATTGTACTGTATGCTAGAAGTCTCTTGATATCCTGTTGTGTCATCATCATTAAAGCACCAATCAAGCCACCAAGAGCACCTAGTGTGAATAGAGCGGCTAGAACTACTATTCTATATTCGCCGAGAGCACTGTATTCTCCGAAAATAGTGTATAGGAATCTAGCTGTTGCATAAATACCAACATTTACAACTAGTCCTGATAAAGCAGCCGAGACAGGTGTTGGAGCTTCTGGGTGTGCATCTGGTAGCCAGAAGTGGTTGGGGAACAGCGCTGATTTATATGTAAATACCCATAGAGCTAGCGCGATAGAGAATAGTGTTAGGTACTTTATAGATGGCGGTATTTCATAGAACAACCATAGAAGTTGCGATCTCGAAGCTAGTGCTAGTACACCCATGTTGACAGATCCATAGCCAGCATATAGTAGTACGACTGCTGTGAAGTAAAACGTTGTTGCAACAGCACCTATCAACGCGTATTTAGCAGCTGCTTCAACAGCTTCTGCTTTATCTCTATGATATGCTACTAGGCCATACGCTGAAATACCCAGTACTTCCAGCATTACAAACAAGTTGAATGCATCACCAGTATATAGACAGCCAAGTATGCCTGTTTCTAATCCAACTAGTAGTATGAAATACCATACTGGGTCGTCTAAGTGGTGTCTATACCAGTATGAATACAATACTACTGCTAACATAACCCAGCTCGTTAAAAAGCCCACGAGTGCGTTTAATGCGTCGACTTCGTATACAATACCGAAGTGTGGAGGCCAACCACCATACATGTAGATCATTGGACCATTATGGTACACTTCATAGAGTACAAAACTCGACGATATAGCGGCGAACAGTGATGCTGTAAATGCCAGTATGTATGGTAGCTTCTCGGATTTAACTATTTTAGCTAGTGGTATTGAAAATGCGTGTAGTATTAGAATTGGAGTTGTTAATCCAAGTAGAGTATATGCGAGCTCCATGCTCCCACCTAGTCAAAGATCTTCTTTGAATACTTTTCGAAAACAAGTGAAATCTCTTCTCTAGCTTTTTCGGGTTCAAGTGTTTTAGCGTCAATCCAGTGTACATAGAATACTTTTTCATTCTCGTCTATTTCAACGACAACAGTACCTGGTGTGTTAGTAATACTACAAGCAATAGCTGTTTTAGCATAATCTGATTCTACATAGAATGGTACTTTGACAATAGCAGGGTTAACTGGTGCTTTGGGGTGAAGTATCCTCTTTATTACATCTAAGTGTGCTTTAGTCTCGTCGATAATGAAGTATCTAAGAGCATATCTCAATACGTAATACCATCTCACAGGATTTAAGACTTTATTGGGGTTTTGTAGAGTTATATTTGAAAACATTAACCCAACTATTACCGCTACTATTAAACCCGTAGTTAAATCATAAAAGCTTACACTACCAGAGAATACTATGTAGACCAAGAACGCGAGAACTGCTACTATTATAGTGTTTAAAACTCTCGCCATGTAGATCACCCCTTCAACTTCTTAATTTCTCTCATATCAAGGGTTTTATAGTGAGTGTAGAGAATGTATCCTTGAAACACTAGAAATAGTGTTACAGCTAAACCTATAACTACAGCTGTTAATACTAGTGCTTGTGGTAGTGGGTCAACGGCTTGCCTTATAAAGCTATCTAGAGCTTCATCTGTTGGAGGCGTTGTTAGTACTGGTGGTCTTGGATTAACGTTGTCAATCCATCTACGATAACCAAGATATATAGCAAAAGTATTCATAGTGTCTGATAGTATTGTTAGAGCTATTACTTTCTTGATATAGTGTGGTCTGTAAAATATACCGTAAATCGCTATTATAGAGTTAACTAGTAGTGATGTCAGTGTAATAATTAGTAAATATGAATTCACGAATTCCAAGTTCATACACTCACCCCTCTCTCCGGGCAAGTAGTAGTACTGTAAATGCAATTGTAAAACCAGCAGCTACTGCAAGCATTTCAAAGAAGTTGAAAAACCATAGTGTACCACTAATTAATACGTTTCCAATATACGCTGGCAGGCCAATCTCCGCGCCTGGTTTGGGTAGGTTTTGAAAGACATATGCGTATTTATTGACTGCCAGTCCAATGAGGAATCCGGCAATACCTGTAAATCCAATACCAAGCAAGCCTATACTTCTAAGTAATAGCATTCTACTAGATGATACACCCTTACTGAGTAGAAACATTGTTGAATACACGACAATAAATATCATTGGTGCAACAGCTATAGTTGCCCCTCCCTGGAAACCACCTCCAGGTGTTAAATGACCATGTAGGCCGATTGATGCTCCTACAACAATAATCATTGGAGCAGTTATTCTTGTTACTGTTTTTACAATTGTTGATAATCCACCACTAACTACTTCTCCACTATAGGTTTCTGTGTATAGTTTTCTCGCTAGTGCTAAACCAGCAATTAATGCGAGATAGAAGACAGATGTCTCAAATAGTGTGTCAAGACCTCTATAATCCCATACTATAGCAGTAACGGCTTCTGGTGATGAAACAGTATAATATTCTATTCGTGGATTGAAAGCTGTGAATAAGTAGAATAATGCTAGTAGTCTAATGTCCTTGCTTGGAACCAGTAGTTCACTAGCAAATGTCAATAGAAGTGATACTCCAAGTATTAATGAAATAATAACTAATAGTTCAATAGCTCTCTTCATTCCTTCTCCACCCTCTCAGTCTTACTTATTAAGATGAGTAGAACACCTGGAATGAGGCCAACAGCCACTGGTAGATAGACGAGGACTATGTCTGGAGCCATTAAAAAGTAGTAGAGAATTGTATAGAGACCGCTTTGAATAGCACTATACAATACTGCTCTAACGAGATCTCTCTCCATTATAGCTAGGTATACTGCTACAACTGATAAAATACTTGATACAGCCATTATTAAGTAAACAATGGTTTCAGGGTACATGTATATCACCCACACAACTCGCTATCTAGTAAATCTGCTAAACAAGGTTGAACTTTAGCTGTTTTAGATTTGTGTACACCGCGCGCTATAGCGTGTGAACCGGCTGGTGCTAGGAACAGCACTATTAGTGCTGTTATAAAACTAGCACCAGCTATAAACCACCTGTAGACTCCTAGCTCGCTCAGTGTAATTGTTAATAGTGTAACGCCAATTAACGGGTATACACAACCCCAGATAGTTGTAATTGTTAGTGGGTGGAGTCTTAGATAGAAGTTTTTGAATCTATGGAATCCAATAGCTCCAATTAGAGATGCTATTCCACCTAGAACTATTAATGCAAGACCTAGCACTCTAGATATGAGTACTAGTGTGTCAAGCACCCAGATCACCCTTTTCAAGGTATTTAGCCATATATATATCTAGCGCGTAAACCCAGAGAGCGAGAGGTATAACTACCACTGTGAGTATTGGTTCTTTAAAGTAAATAGAGAATAAAACCATGAGCACTATAGTTGCATATGTTATAGCGTCTATTGCTAAAACCTGGTCTCCAAGAGTAGGGCCTTTAAACGCTATTATAGTAAACAATACTATAGAAGCCAGATATAAAAGTGCAATTATAAGTATCAACTCCCAGATCATGCTCCCACCTTTTTAAGAGTTGAAAGCGAAAACTGCTCAGAGGTGAGTCTAGTAAAACCAGCCAAGTCGAATTTATTGGAGACTATATAGGCATTCGTTGGACAAACCTTTACACACCTATAGCAGTAGACGCATTTACCATAATTAATGAGTGGATACAGCCTTCTCGGATTTGTTTTCGGTGCTTCATATTCCTGTGGAATAGAAGTCATTTTTATTGCATCAGCTGGACACTCAATAGAGCAGAGACTACAACCAGTACACTTTGTTAAATCAGCGTATTGAAGCCCCCTGAAATCAGGTTCAACCTCGGTTTTCTCTCTAGGGAATTGAACAGTGGCTGGTTTTGAAACAAGACTTTTCAATACTTGTTCTAGCAACTTGGGTCTCTTCACACTCTACCACCAGCTAGGTCTTTTAAGTGCACTTTATAACTAGTCTTCTTTTCAAGGTCTACTACTGTAACTCTCTCCATACAGGATATACAGGGGTCTAATGACGCCAATATAACCGGTACATCGGCAAGGCTGTGTTCTAGATACATAAATCCACTGTTAATTATATTATTAACGCTTGGAGTTCTAATTTTCACTCTATACGGGTTTTGACCTTTACCATCACTCATAACGTAATATGTTAACTCACCCCGTGGGGCTTCAACTCTCGTGTATGCTTCTCCAGGTGGGAATTTTCTAGGAAGCCTCTTTTCATCTGGAACAGGGTTTCCATCAGATGGTAGGTGTTCAAGTATGTATAATCCCATTTCAATTGATTCTAGTACTTCATCCCATCTAACCATCATTCGCGCCCATGAATCGCCCTCGTTTCTCGTCACTACATTGAATGGTATTTCACCATATGCATCGTATTTATCGCTTGCTCTAGAATCTATTTTTACACCACTTGCTCTCGCTACTGGGCCCACAAGGCCGTGACTTGTAACATCACGATATGATATTCTACTAACATCTATTAGTCTCTTTGTAATTGTCTCGTCTTCTTCAAATATCTTCTTGTAGTATTCAACTCGTGGTTTTAGTTTTAAGAGTATATCTCTCAATCTACTTCTCTTTTCTTCATCTATATCTCTCCGTACTCCTCCAACCATCATGTAGTCTGCCATTACACGGCCTCCAGTCAATATTTCTTTTGCTTTCATTACCTTTTCTCTATCTAGCATTATATGCATGAATAGTGTTTCAAAACCAATGATCTCTGCCATTACAGCGTTGATTAACATGTGGCTATGTATTCTCTCTAATTCCATTGCGAGTACTCTAAGATACTGTGCTCTCTTATTGGGGTATAAATCAAGTATTTGTTCTAGTGCTCTAACATATGCATTTGCATGTACTGCATTACATATTCCACACACTCTTCCAACAATGAATATATCTCTATAGAAACTATTTTTCTCACATAGTTTTTCTATTCCTCTATGGTTGTATCCAGTGTTGATTTCGACTCTAACTACTCTTTCTCCCTCAGCATATACTTTCAACATTATTGGTTCGTGTAGTGCAGGGTGTTGTGGACCTATTGGAACCTCCGTGGTTACAATGGGGATTTCTACAACTTTACTCATACTCATTCCTATACACCACTGTCTTTTCTCAACGGGTATACTCCTTTCTCGACTAGATCGCTTGGTACAAAAGCACCTCGTTTAAGGAATGGATTACCATTGAATACAACGCCGAGTAAATCGTGTGTTTCTAGTTCGCCTGCAAGTGCACCTGGGAGTATGTCTATGATACTATCTATTACGGGGTTTTCACGTGGAAGATAAGTTCTCAATACTATTGTTTCTTCTTCGGGTAGGAGTATAACGTAGTAGTCTAATCTGATTTTCCCCTCGTCTTTTAAATCTGTTCCAATTAGTGTTGATAAATAGAAGCTCTCGTAGCCATATTTCTCGATAAGTGCATGAAATATTTTCTTTATACTTCCCGGTTCAACAATATAGACTTTTCTATTCGGTTTAACAACACCTTTACCTATCGAGAAGCTTTCAAGAAGACTGTGTTTGTCCATCTCCACAGCCATGCTTCTCCACCTCTCCTTTTTTAATTGCTTCTAAAAGCTTAACCAATCCGTCGAGTATAGCCTCTGGTCTCGGTGGACAACCGGGTATGTAGACGGCAACAGGGACTACTTTGTCAGCACCCCCCACTACACTATAAGATTTATAGAAAACACCGCCATCAACCGCACATGCACCAACAGCTACTACGAATTTAGGGCAGGGCATTTGCTCATAGAGAATTTTAAGTCTCTCGGCAGCCTTCTTAGTCACAGCGCCTGTTACAACGAGTATATCTCCGTGCCTTATACTAGGAGCGAGTTTAACACCAAATCTTTCAGGGTCATAGAGAGGAGTAAGAGAAGCTAGAACCTCTATATCACATCCATTACAAGCACCAGTGTTAAAGTGAACTAGCCACGGACTATACCTTACAATCTTGTATTCTGGCTTCTTCTCTTCTACTTGTACCTGTGTCATATGAAAACACACTCATGTAAACCTATATAGGAAGTGCTTAAAAATGCTATGTGGAATATAAATCCCACTGCAATATAGTGATTGATTAATTTAATTAAAAAACACTAATTAACTATTTACACTAGTATATAGAGAGGCTGCTACTACTTGACCAAATGCTAGTCCACCATCATTTGGAGGTATTCTCCTCGGTATTAACACATTTAAGCCATGTTCAGCTAGTTTATTTCTCAATCCTCTATATATGTATTCATTTACTATTGCTCCCCCCGATGCTACTACATAGTCCACGCGAAGGCCCTTTATTGATTCCAATACTAGTTCTCCAAGTGCAACTCCATAATTATATAGAAAGCTACGTGCTATTGTTTCTACTTCAAGTCTTTCTTTGTTATTTAATATCCATTCAACTACTTCTCTATAGTCTAATAGTAGAAGATTGTTTTCACTTGTAATTTTGAAATCGTCGATTTCTCTTATCTCGCCGTGATATGCTCTTGCTTCAAGCCATATTGCTGGTTCTCCTTCATAACTCCTCGTTATAGATGGATTTAGTATTGCTGCAACCATGTCTATTAATCTACCAGTACTTGATGCTGGAGTATGTCTTCCTAGTTTAACTAGTTTATAAACGGCCTCTAATTCTACTAAGACTTCTCTCTCCAGGTTTAATCCAAGGAGTTTAAATACTTCTTGTAATTCAAAACCTTGTTTTACAAAGTATGATACTGCTAATCTAATAGGTTGATATGTGTCTCTATCACTTGTTAGTGGGAGTGGCTTTATTGAACCGAGCCTCTTAAACCCATATTCCTCGGTGTTGAATAATAGTATTTCAGCGCCCCATATAGTGTTATCCAGCCCCCAGCCAACACCATCTAGTGCTACCCCGGCTACTAGTCCACTGAGATTATTGTCTACTGCTGCACCTAGTACGTGGGCGTAGTGGTGTTGTATTTCAACGACATTTAATCCATTGCTCTCCGCGTACTTTAATCCTATTTTCCTCGAGTAGAGTCTTGGATGCATGTCTACAACTACTACTGGCTTGTATTTTTCTCCTATGTGGTAGTTTTCCACGAGGAATTCTATAGAGGACAACAGGTCTCTCTGAGCACTGAGTGAGTCTAGGTCGCCGATATACTGTGTTAAAACCACTTTGTCCTCGAAGCCAACCGCTCCCGCTGAAGTTAAATCCCCGCCGAAAGCAATATATTCGCCGTTTAAATCCCTATTTATAGTGATCCATGCTGGCGCATACCCTCTGCTCCTCCTTAGAAACACGTAGCTACCTCCTGTCTTTCTCAATACACTATCGTCCACTCTATTCACTATTTCCCTGTCGTGTACTAGGAAGTAGTCGGCTATTTCTCCCAGCTTCGCCCTGGCACACTCTTCACTCGTACACATTGGTTCGCCGTGAACGTTTCCACTGGTCATTACGAGGAATTTGTCCCGGGTATTCATTAACAACAAGTAGTGGAGTGGTGTATAGGCAATAAATACTCCCTCATGAGACAAGTCGGGAGAGACATATCTAGACACAGGGGAATCTGGCTTCTTGGGTAGAAGCAGTATTGGTGCCTGGGGAGACCTTAACAACTCCTCGTCACTGGAATCCATGTATACTAGTTTCTTGAGGACATCAACGTCAAGCCCCATTACAGCAAACGGCTTTCTCGGTCTCTTCTTTCTCTTTCTAAGCTCTAATACAACATCATCGTTTGTTGCTAGTGATGCTATGTGGTATCCACCAATGCCTTTTACCGCTACAATATAGCCTTCATCTATTAATTTAGCTGCTTCTACTATTGGATCATCAACAACTATTTCTCTAAAATCTCTGTCAAGTAGTTTCAATCTCGGTCCATCGCGGGGGCAACTAATGCCCTGGGCGTGATATCTTCTAGTATTCTCTGGGTCTCTATACTCTCTAAGACAGTCTTCACAGAGAATGTATTTCCCCATAGCAGTGTTTTCACGGTCATATGGTGATTTATACATCATAGAGAATCGTGGTCCGCACCATGCACACGAGTTAAATGGGTACTTATATCTCCTGTTGCTTGGATCTAGTATTTCTCTGAGGCAATCACTACATACTGCAAAGTCTGGTGGTATATTAGACCTTGTGTATACACCGCTCTCGCTTTTCTCAATTGTGAATAACTCGTATCCTCTCGGTTCTTCAAAAGATGCATAGATATAGTCTATTATTGCAACAGGTGGTTTTTCATAGAATATAGATGCTAGGAAATTATCGATTGACTCTGAGTCTCCTTCAATCCATACTTCGACTTCGCTACCACCAATGTTTTTAACGTATCCTTTCAATCCGTGTTTTAGTGCTATACGAGTTATAAATGGCCTGAATCCAACTCCCTGTACTAGTCCTACAAATACTAGGTGTAAAGCTAGAGGTTTATACATTTCGATACACACGCCACTTAATTATCTATCAACTATTTTTCTGTCTTGGTATTCTCACACCATCTCCTATAATCCAGTATTCTCCATCACTCCTCTTTTCTAGTTTGAATACTGGTACTTCTTTCTTTACTCTCTCGAGTATAATCTGCATTGCTTTTATTGCATTACTCCTATTTTCTCCGAGTGTTGCAATTAGTAGAGTTGTCTCGCCTGGTTTTCGCTCGCCGAGCCAGTGCCATATAACAACTGCTTTTAAACCATGTTTTACTCCTTCTTCAACAGCTATTTTTCTCATTTGATTAATTGCTGCTTCTTCAACTGCTTCGTATTCTAATACTTCTACTTTGTTTTCACCAATCAATCCCTTTACAAAACCTATAAATATTGATAGTGCTCCGGAGGCAGGGTCTATTCTACTAAGATCTTCGAGTATTTTGTTTAAATCTGGTTTCTCATCGCGTATTAGTCTTACATCTATGTGTAGTCCTCCACCTGCAAATGGTGGTGTTAAATATACTGTTATATTGTCTTCGCTAATTAAATACTCCATAGATACTACTTCGCCGTTTACAATAGCTATTACTTCTATGTCTCTGGGTAGACTGTATTTACTCCGCAGTATTTCTACAATATCGACTACTCTAACAGGGCCGTCTACAACTAGTTCTATTGTTTCACCAAGTATATCTCTCAGTAGAGATAGTGTTTTAATTTTGATTTTCACGTTGTTCAACCTTGACTTTACTGATTACTCTTATATCTGTGATAACTGTGTAGGGGTATTGACCCGACTCGTCTTTCTCGTATTTTTTAACCATATCCCAGATATTCAATAGTGCTATTGCTACACCAGTTAATGCCTCCATTTCCACGCCTGTTTGAGCAGTAGATTTTACAGTGACGTATACTCTAATCCCTTCGTCTTCTACATTGTATTTTACATCGACGTTTGTTATTGGTATGTTATGACATAGTGGTAGTAGTAGTGGAGTGTTTTTAACAGCGTTTATTGCAGCTATTGTTGAAGCTGTTAATACATCTCCTTTTTCAACTAGTTTGTTTTTTATACGGTGAATAGTTTCAGGTTTTAGTTTTATAAAACCTGTAGCTGTTGCCTCTCTATATGAAACCGGCTTGCTTGTAATATCAATCATTTTAATAGACATACTACTACCCCGGAGGCTTGAAAAACGGTTTTCTAAGCAGTACTATCTCTCTAAATGCCTTTATGAGCTCCTCTCTATTTCTCGTTTTTACTTGTTCTACAATACTAATTCTCGGTTGTTCAACGTATAGACACGGCTTTAAATAGCCGTCTGGTGTAAGCCTTATTCTCGAACACTTTGAACAAAACAAGTAGTTTCCATATCCAACAACAACTTCTACTTTTACACCGGAGTCGAGTATGTACACCGGTCTATTGTGCAGTTCTCTAAAGTATTTCTTAACGGCTTTCTCCTCGAGGTATTTAATGATCTCTCCTACTCCAACGTGTTCTTTTTCATAAACGCCTGGTGGTACGCCGAGAGGTATTAATTCTATTACATTAATACTTAATCCTCTAGATTCAGCATAGGATATTATTTTTGTAAACTCGCCAATATTGGATTTCATGACGAGATAGTTTAATTTTACTTTTATACCATAGTCTAGTGCTCTATCAATACCTTCAAGCACTCTCTTTAGTAGAATAGAGCCTCCTGTAATGTATCTATAGACTTCTGGGTTTAACGAGTGGAGACTCACATTTACTCTATCTAATCCTGCTTCGGCTAAAACACCTGCTTTTAATGATAGTAGAGATCCATTTGTTACAAGTGAAACCTCACTAGAATATGGTTTTATACTAGCTACTATTTCATGTATGTCTCTTCTAACTAGTGGTTCTCCACCAGTCAACTTATAGTATTTTACTCCTAATTTACTTGCTACATCAGCTATAAAACCATAGTCATCTGCACTAAATACATCTCTTGTATTCCAGAAAATCCCCTCTCTATGACAAAATATGCAATTATAATTACAACTAGAAGTAACAAGTATTCTCAAACTATCTATTCTCCTACCGTAAGGGTCTATTAATCTCTCGATTTTAATCCTCCTCTTCTACTATGTTAAATTATAACAGGGTTATTTTAATATCAAAAACAGAGAATTCATGTATAAACTAGGTGTTTCTATAGGTTGACGAGTAATGAAGCCTGGTCCAGAGTGTTTAAGGTGTTTAATAACAACTAGATTGAAAGAAGTAGAAAAATCGAGTTTAAGTGATACCGAGAAGTTTATTGTTTCTAAAATGATAGCTGGAAAAATACTTGAACTGTTCAATCCAGATGTAGAGTTGACTAAGCTAGCTACAAGTATATTTAAATACAGTGTTTCACTAGCACCAAGTATTATAGAATACTATAGACTAGTAAAGAAGGCGTCAAATAAGAAAGCACTAGAATCCCTCTCCCTACACCGTGAATACGCTGGAAAACTCGATGGCTACGAAAGATTTGAATACCTAGTTAAACTATCAGCTATTGCAAACCTCATTGATTATGGTGTTGCAGACCACAATCCCGTAGAAAACACTTTAACACCAAAAACAATTATTGAATACCCTGTAGTAGTCAACGATATTTCAAAACTATATAGTGTACTCAGCCGGGGAGGTAAGACTATAGCATGGTTATTTGACAACTCAGGAGAAGTAGTATATGATACACTACTAGTGAGTGAAATAAAATCGCTTGGTAATAAAGTATATGGATTAGTAAAGGAAGAACCAGGTTTTCAAAACGATGTAACAATAAGTGATGCATTAGAACTACAATTAGATAAACTACTCGATAAACTAGTTGTATATGGTTCAACATCATCAATACATATTGAAGCATTAAACAACAGGGTAAAAGAAGTACTTGGAGAAGTAGATTTAATTATAGCAAAGGGTATGAGTCACTACGAGTATTTATCAGAAGTAGACCTTGGAAAACCAGTATGCTTTATTCTAATCCCTAAATGCGATGTTGTAGCGAGAGCAATAAAAGAGGGTTCAAAAGGTAAAATAGTTGTATTGTGTCGTGGTGTATAATAGTGCTTTTAATATCTAAATCTAGAAATAGACTCGTTATTCAAAAAGCATCTAGAAACGATCTATGTGAAGCAGTATACATCCTTATTAGTCTTATACCACCCGGATACGTTACAAGCTATGGAAGTATAGCTAGAACACTTGGAGTAAGCCCTAGACTTGTAGCATGGTGTTTAAAAAACAATAAGCAACCAATTGTTATTCCATGTCATAGAGTAGTCCACAGCAATCTAGAACTTGGAGGATATACAGGAGCTTCAAGAGAATTCAAAAAGAAACTCCTAGAAGTAGAAGGCGTAGTAGTAGATAGTAAGGAGAGGATTTCAAGAAACCACTTTATAGACATCAAAGAACTCTTAGAAAGCCAGTAGACTAGAGTTCCTTGACAACTCTTAGAATAGAGTTATATACATCTCTATTATTCGTTATCTTCTTACATATTTCACACGGGTCAAACGACTTGCCACTAGCTATCTCTGCTACATAGTTGTCAAGTAGGTTTTTGAGCTCTGGGAGTTTCTCGACAACAGCCATACAATGTATTCTCCTCCTCCCAGTGATCAAGTAGTTGACAGCTGGTTGTTTCATACCGAGGATTTTTGATGTTTTCAACTGCGAGAACCCGTATTCTTTAACTAGCATACAAGCTATATACGCTTTAATCGCTGGAAGTATTTTTCTAACGTATACTTCACAATAAGACGTTGGCGTTTTTACTCACCAATAACCTTGTTATTCCAATAAAATAGATTAAAATATACATGCTTATATATCAATAATCGTGTTATAAATGGTGTATACCGTGAACTGTAATACACACTTATTTAAAGTAGTAGTAGTAAGCGACACCATCCTCGCTGGAGGCGGTGTAGATATTAGTGGTGAAAAAGCAGTAGAAATACTCCGAGAGAAAGGTTTTTGTGTTAGTGGAAAAGAAGTAGTTGGAAACTCGTATAGAGATATACTACGGGTTTTAAGAAGCTCCCAAGAACGAGTTATAGTATTTCTAGGTGGAACAGGGCCTAGCCCGAGAGACCTCACAGTAGATGTTGTTGAATCAACTGCGTGGAGGTGTCTACCGGGTTTCGGCGAGTTATTCAGGTATTTAACATATCAAAAAATAGGTGTGAGAGCGGTTTTAACCAGGACAACACTTTGTATAATGCATGATGGTAAAATAGTAGTTGTTCTCCCTGGTTCACCAGACGCGACTAGTCTAGGACTAGATATTCTAATACAAGTAATAGACCACATTATAGAAGAGGTTGATAGATTTGAAGGGCCCCATAGAAAATAGTTCAAAGTGTGTTATAGGATTTGATGTATGGGGTACTCTCTTTGACCTCAATAAAATATTCGACGCTATATCAATAGAGGCCTCGAAAAGACTAAGAGTAGAAACGAGAAAAGTACAAGAAGGGATTTTAAAAGCATATGAAGACGCCAAGAAGTTAAGAAGGTTAAATCCAAATATCACGCCTCAGGAACTACTTGTGAAATCAAGAGTGTTAATGGCGAGAGCACTGGGCGTTGAAGTAGAAGTTGTCGATGACGTATTGAAATCTGCTTTTAGAAGTGTAGGCGACGAGGTATTATTTAATGATGTAAAACCAGCTCTTTCAATTCTATCTAGTCAAAGAATTAGAATGGGAATTATTGGAAACGTATTATTCTGGCCTAGTGAATATACAAAACTACTACTTGAATCTACTGGTATAATAGAGTACTTTGAAACACTAGTATTTTCAGATATCACTGGCTCAACGAAACCAGACCGTGGTATTTTCCTAGTATTTGCTGAGAAAATGGGGGTTGAACCATCGAGAATAATATATGTTGGAGACAATGTAATTGAAGACGTGGGAGGAGCGCTCTCAGCTGGCGCTATAGGCGTACTAATATCGAGGGGGGTAGGCGAATACAAGATTATACCAGAGTTGAATGTAGCTGTAATAAGAGATTTGAAAGAGTTAATACACGTCTACAGGTTTTTCTGTAGTTGAGAGGGATTACAAGTGGAGTTTGTAATACGTGATGGTGTTTTATACGAAGCAGTGCTTTCAACGCTCCTCGACGACTCCATATATCTAGCTCCAATAGGGTTTACTAAGAGTGGAAATCGAATTTATACAAAGATATATAAAGGCGGACTACTAGAAAAAGCCGTACTTAAAGCTCATAGAATCGCCTTGAACATTACATACTCCCCCACAATCTATACATATACATCTCTAAAAGCAGAGTTTAATGGATTGAATAAACTAAGAGAACTAGTAATATATGATGAAAAACACGGACTACCCCTACTAAGCAATAGTATTGGATACATAGTTTTAGAGAGAAGTCAAATAGTTGATCAGGGAGAGTATTATTCTATTGAATACGAAATTATAGATAAATGGCTGAATAAAGAAGTTGTTTTAGAGCCATACACTAGGTGTTATACGGCAATAATAGAAATACTAGTCTACGCCACTAAGATAAAAGCATTGAAAGATAGAGCAGACGAGAAAACACTAAATAAATATCGTAATATAATCGAGTACAATATAGAAGTAACACGTAAAACATGTAGTTTACATGAATTATTACTCGTCGAGCAAATACAATCGTGGGTTGAGAAATGGCTGGAAGAAAAATAATAGTGGAAACCCCTGCAAGAATACACTTTGGAATAATCAACCCGTTTAAACTAGATACTAGGAGATTTATTTCTACTGGTGTTGGAGTAGATACTCCACGAAACCGTATAGTAGTATATCCAGAAATGAAACACGATATATCTGGTTGTAGAAGTAGCGAGGTCTCCGAGAAACTAAAACCCATTATAGAAGAATACGGTTTGGAAAATGGATATGTAGTGATTGAAGAGTGTATTCCAAAACACACGGGTTTAGGCTCTACTACCCAGCTACTACTCGGAGTAGCATTGGGACTACTAGTTGCCAATGGTAAAAGAGAAGACCTTATAACAATAGCGAGAAAACTAGGACTAGGTAGGGTATCAGGCGTGGGAACATATGTATTCATTCACGGCGGCTTCATAGTAGATACAGGTGTAAAAAACAATAGTTATCCAAACCTCCTCTTCCACGCCGACTTCCCAGAGGAATGGAGATTTATAGTTATTGTACCCAGTGGTAGAGGATTAAGCGACAAAGAAGAAGAAAGAGTATTTTCAACACCCATAGAAGTAGATGCTTCACTCTCATGGAAGGCATCACACACCCTCTTTACAAAAATGATTCCATCACTACTAGAAAGAGACTTCGAAGAGTTTTCACATGCACTAAGAGAACTACAAGAATACGTGGGCGGAATGTTTAGTAGTGTTCAAGGTGGAGTATTCGCTGAGTCATCATGCAGGTATATTGAATTATTAAAACAACTCGGAGTAGTAGGAGTAGGGCAGAGTTCGTGGGGGCCAACAGTATATGGACTCGTTGAAAACGAGTTAAAAGCACAGATACTACTCGAGAGAATTAAGAGTTTAATAGATAATTCAGTGAGAGTTTTCATAGCTAGACCACAGAATAGAGGAGCGAGACTATACATTGAAAACTAGTATAGGGTCAGCTAGGCCCGTCAATTCATCCCCTCCCAGGTCATCCCTTCCAAGCCTCATCCTCGTTTAAAAACTACTTTAGACAAAGACTAATAACTTTATTCAATATGATTTCTGCTATTACCACCGGGTTTTTCACTCCAATCTTGTAGAGTATACGTGGGTCGATTTCACCTACAAAGCCGAGTTCTCCCCCACAAGCTTTTATACTAGCTGTTCTCTCTGGTAGAAATCCCTTTACTTCTTTCTTTTCAAATACCGCTTCTACTCCTAGTTCACGTAGAATTGTTTTAATGTAGGCTATACCATCTGTCAATGTTGTTTTTTCATGTGTTATAGCTAGTCCTAGACGCCTCTCTATTCTCACACTGGTCTCCATGTTTGGATCTGGAATTACAACATCTCCTATTTCAAATATTGCTAATCTAGGTGTTTTCTCAATGTTTTCTCTAACTACTTCTAGTAATTGTGGTGTAAGCCATATTCTCAGTGCTTCAAATCTATCAGATTTCGGGTTTTCAACTACTATTAATTCTTCATCTATTCCTAGGAGTTTGAGTTGTATTTCACGATTACTCATAATGTAGTTTGCTACTTCCTGGAAGCCAAATCCTACTAGGATATCTCTTAGCCTCGAAGAGAGATATTCAACTGGGTGTTTTCTACCGGGTGTTGTAGATGGTGGTAGACTTAGTGCTTCTTCTCCGAGTACTTCATATCCATATGCAATAGCAACGTCTTCTACTATATCAACCCATGTTTTAACGTCTAATCTGTAAATTGGTGGTTTAGCAACGAGTTTTTCATTATTTACTGGTTTGACCTCGTAGTAGAAGTATGAAAGTAGTTTCACAACGTCTTGTATACCTAGTTGTGTACCAAGCAGTCTATTAATAGATTCGAGTTCTACTTCTATTTCTAGTTGACTCCTACGTGGTGCTTCAACTACTAATCCGTCTTCATAGTATACTCTTACTACTTCTATAACCCCGCTTCTAGACCTTTCGGCCAGACTGGTAGCCATTATTGTTACAGCGTTAACTACTTCTTCAAGGCTTGTTCCAGTTGCATCAATAAGGACGTTTCTAGTTTCAGGGGTTACTTTGAAGTCGTCGCTGTTTATTATTGGTACAAGACTTAGTATTCTGCCCTCAGAATCTCTTAAAACAGGGTATTTCTCCATGTCTTTAATGATAAATCCATAGAGTACTCCTTTCTCTGTTTTATCTAGTATTTCACGTAGACTCATGGTAACTGGCTCGTTTAATGGTTTAATACGTGTTTCATCTGGGTCTGCAAGATCATAGTATATTGGGGGCTTTATGTAGTCTAAGTCGTATAAGCCAATACTTACCTTTTTCCTGTTTCTACCATATGTCTGCGCTATTTTTTCTTGTAGTTGCATTATTTGCGATATTGCTTCGTTTGATAATTCAAGGTCTCTAACGATCGCTAGTGCTACATATGGTCTCTCCTTGATGTTCTTAGCGTAGCCGTTTACATTGGAGTCCACTATTTTAAACGGCCTCCACTGTATTCCAAGCCATGGTTTTAAAGCACGAGAAAGCCCTTCAACACTGAATAAATCTGGTCTATCACTATTTGCCTCGTATGTTAAAACATCGTCTTCTAATTCTTCAACTTCACATTTTAGTTTTGCTAGTAGATATAGTAATTCCTCTCTACTCAGAGAGCGCCCCACTAGTGTTTCTAAATCGCTTTTTCTCACTGTTATTACCGGCGTATATGTCACCTTTTTAAATCAATTCATCTATTAAACTCCAAGCCTTTAAGACTAATTGTTTTTCTTCACTGCTCCACGACAGTATATTTTCCAACTGGAATAATTCGACCGGGTTTTCAACACCTAGAGATTTAGCTAGTGGTGCATAGACAGAGATGTAGGTGTGTGCTCCTTTAATACTACGTAGTTTATCGTATAATTCAAAGCCGAGTTTCTTATAGTATAGTCTCGATGAAATAGGAGTTAATGAAGGCTCGTATACTGCTTTTACCTGGTTGTCTATTACTCTACTGAGTGGCGAGATATCAACACCTTGTTTTAATGCTTCAATAGAATACCATGACTTCAAGTAGTTCTTGTATACTGTAACTACTTCTTCTTTCTTATACTCGTTTTGGAATAGTATTCCAGCTAGTGAAGCTATAATAGCAGTATTAACTAGTTGACTCGGTGAAATAGAGTCTATGTCGTCCATGTCTGTATGATAATATTTACTCGGCCATTCATTGAGCATTACACTGTCTAAACCCCAAGACAATGTAACATCGTGGTCGCTACCAGCCGTATATGGTGATAGAGAGTATCTCGAAGCTGGTAGTTTAAATCCTCCAAAAGACGCTGCTTCATCTAGTACTAGTTTTGTCGCTAAATAAGTGTATGGCGTGATCTCTGAATCCATAAATAGTGGTGGTATAACAATATTGAGTGTTGAATTCGTTATCCATTGCTTTGAGCCAACCATGTCGAGGTTTACTACTCCTCTAGGAGTCCACGGTAGGTGTTTATCAGCATATATTGTTCCAGAGTACTCTGGAATAAATAAGTGTGCGTGAGGCACTTCTCTACTAGCTTTATCAATTAACAACCCAGTTAACAAGTTTGCAACAACACCACTTGCATTATCGTGTGCACCTGGTTTTGGATGGCAAATATGACTGATGTAGAGAACTCCGGGTTCGCTTCCTTTATATGCTATTAAACCGCGTTGTGGCCTACTTGAAAAACTGGTTTTTACACTCCAGCAAACCTCTACTTTCATTCCTTTATTTAGATAAGCGAGTATTCTAGCTACTAGAGTATATGGAATGTTTACTACACTTGTATTCTTTACTTCGTTTTCACCTATAAACAACCCAGTATATGGTACTGCATCAGGGTGTCTCTTACTATCATACAGTATGATTAAACGAGCATTTAGCTCCTTGTATGCAATATATCCTGGTGCTTCAACGAGTACAACATCTCCTTCGCAATTCGAGAGATCTCTACAATATGTTACTTCTCCACAGCCCTCGCCTGGTGGAGAATGAGCTGAAACAAGTGTAGGGTGTTCCATGTAGTCAAGTATATGAGTGAAACCCTTACTAGATTTAAATTCCACTCTCCCCTCGTACACATCCCATGATACTGGTGTCTCCATAAATCCGCGCTGTGAGCTACTTGGTACATCAAATAATTTTACTTCGTATCCATTACTCGATAGAAACTCTGAAACTATTGATAAAGCGTTTTCTAATCCACTACTACCCTGTATTCTGTGGTAGAGAGTTATTTTACGAATAAAATCTCTTGCTAAACCGGTAATTGGAGTCTTCTTCAACTCGTCGAGTAATAGATTCGGTGATATCAATTTCAAACCCCATTTTACGTGTATGATTCAAGAATAAATAAATTATTTATTGAGGCGTTTAAATCACAATTAAATATTTACCAGTTCAAATATATAGAGTTGGTGATTAACTACATGGTAATAATTAGCATTACACCAGAAATTGCATTGGATAAATCAATAAACTACGCCGGCGGATTAGGAGTCCTCGAAGGAGACAAGTTCTACGCTGCCGGCGACATGGGACTAGACTACCTTGTACTAAGCCTCTACTACCGTGGTGGATATACAAAGATAAAGTTTCACGGTTCAACCGTAGTAATGGACCGAGAGAGCGCAAACGAGGAATTCTATAGAAGTCTTAAACCAGGCGAGGAGTTTACAATAACACTAAATAATAATATAGTGTATATTCAACCATGGATTTACGAGTATAAAACAGCAAAAGCTGTTTTATTCGAAGCCAAGTGCCCTGAGTGGGCGCGTAAACTAACAGATAGAGTCTACATTGAAGACAGCGACTTCGAGAAAAACATGAAGTATGTACTACTAGCAAAAGCTAGCTGGGAGTATATGAATAAGTATGTTGGATTAGAAAACATATCACTTGTCGACCTTGAAGAATCCTATACAGGCCTCATACTATACCTCATGAACAACACGTTGAAAGCAAGAATTATAATTCACACTCCTGGGCCATGGGGGCATCCATTATTCCCAGGCGATATTATTGAACGAGAATTCGGAGTAAAATCAGAGAGTATCGTCAACATGACACGGGAGTCTATTAAGAAACTAAGTGAAGTAATAGTTGTATCGAAAAAACAGAGTGATATAATACCAAGGATTTTCCCCGAGGTAGCTGGAAAACTAAAGGCAATAACAAATGGAATATACTTAGAGAGATGGATGGATAGTAAACTCTATAATGCATGGCTTAAAAGAGAATTCAACCTCGAGACGCTAAAAGAAACGCGTTTAGAAGCCAAGAGAGAGCTAGAGAGTCTACTCAGAGTATACAAGCCGGGAGTTGAAGTAGGCAATAAAATAGTAATTACCTGGAGTAGGAGGCTGTCTAGGTATAAGAGACCATACTTCATAGCGAGATTCCTCGAGGAGAATCCAGATTTAAATGCTATTGTAGTACTAGCTGGTAAACCACACCCAAAAGACCCCGATGGATATAAATACCTCTACTGGTTTAGAGACTTATCTCTTAAACTCAGAAATGTAGTGTATATACCAGACTACAATCTCGAAGTCGCTAAAATACTAGTAAAAGCTTCAGATCTATGGTTGTTTACACCGTTTAGTGGATGGGAGGCTTGTGGAACAAGCTATATGAAAGCACTTGTAAACGGTGTACCAGTACTATCTAGCCGTGATGGAGGAGTACTCGAAGTAGTAACAGATGGAGTTAATGGATGGCTCTTTGGAGAAGACATTAGAGACTTTGTAAATATCTACGAGGATCCCAGAGCTAAAGAAATAGATGAAAGAGAATACACGGAGTTCAAGGCAAAACTAGCCAGCATCATAGACATGTATTACAATAAACCAGAGAAATACTGGGAGATTGCATTAAACGCTTGGAGAATTACACCCGACTTAGTTGATATTAAAAAAGTATTGAGAAAATACTATTTTGAATAAACTATCTAACAATAAACACAGATGTTGGAGCATTTACAACTACTGCGAGCGTAGTACTTCCAATATTTATTTCTCCAAACAAGCTTTTACCTCTAGCTCCTATAACAACAAGGTCGTAGCCCTCTTCTAAGATCTCTCTGAGTAGAGCTGAAGAAGCACTATCGTTTCTAGGGTCGAATTCAATGTATTTATAAGTAATGTTCACCGGTGTCTCCTTTAATCTCTCTTTGGCTTTTATAATAGGGTCTTCGCCAAGCTCTGTGTTTTTGGGTTTAGCGTATACAACAACTACTTTGGATCCATATCTCTGAGCAATATCTACTGCTACGTGCAGTGCTCTCAAACTAGTCTCGCTTCCATCTATGGGGACTAGTATTTTTCTATAGTAGAAGCTAATAGTATATGAAGGTGCTTCAGTCAAGTATACCACCTATTTCTATTTTCCCACCATACTTATTAAATCTTTAATTAAACCTACTCCGAGAGCACTATTTGTTTTTTCTAGTACTCTAAATACATCTGTTTCAAGATTTAACATTGCATATGCTACATCTATGTTTTCAGGAATTACTATTGACTCTTGGTGAATAGCTTGTATAAATGATATACTACCTCCTTGTTTGTAGAGCGTACTTGTAAATACAATGTTTTCATAGACGTCGTTTCTCGTTCTTCCAGCATCTCTAGCTAACTCGAGTATTTTACCTGTAGTATCTATATCTGTGTAATAAGGGTCTACGAAGACAACCCTGTTTGATTTTCCAAGTTGTTCTACTAAATCGTCGAGTTGAATAGATTGATCTATGTTGAGCTGGAATACCTGGACGTGCATTAATGTTGTTGGTACTACTACAGAGGCTGTTGTTACTGGTATTTCTCCAATAACGGTTTTAACATCTCTTGCGTGATGACTTGGTATAGTATAGGAGTCTAATAATATTGAGTTTACTGGCCCCCTTGTATCTTCTCGTGGGTCACTTGCACGTCTAACAATTGTAACGAAAACAGATGTTGGCTTTATATTTAGTGAACACAGTATTCTCAGTATACCCGTTGTATTACAACTAACTACTCTCACGTATTTTCTTCCAATTGCAGATGTATAGTTGCAGAGAGTACTATAGCTTACTTCTGCTACTTCCGGTGGTTCACCACCCTGGAATACAGCGAATTTACCGTGTTTTAAATACAATTCCTTGTTTTTAACCCCTTGTTTTCCAGGTGATGCATCATATATTAACTCTGCTTCTTCAATTAAATAGTCTATTGTCCCCTCCGGTTCAACACCGTTGCTTCTAAATTCTTCTATTTTCTCTCGGGGTACGAAGATCTTTATTCCTTTCTTAACAGCTAGTATTGCCGAGTAATCGAAGCTATATTTTGATACACCAATGAGTTTGAAATCACCTGTTTTCAATATTGCATCTGCTATTCTCTTTCCAATTGTTCCATAGCCATTAACAGCTACTTTAACTGAGATTTCTACCACCCTAGAAACATTTTTGCTGATAACTCTAGTGCTTTGAATGCTGGAAGGTCTTCTCCACTAAGGAATAATAGTAGTGAGTTTCCACCTGTCGAGACATATACTCTTCCTTCGAGTTCATCAGATACCATTGCTCCTAAATGTCCACCTGCTATTAAGACAAATGCTTTAGAGTTTATAGCTGCATTTAGTAGTTTCAACGTGCCCTTTCTATACTCTTCTACTTCTATAACTCCTGCAGGTCCACGCATAACTACTGTTTTTGCTTCTTTGATTAATTCACTGTAGATTTCGCTTGTGTTTTCACCAATATCTACAATTTGCCCTTTTAACTGGCCTAGATATACGTTTTCTGTATTTCCATTAATTCTTACTTTGAAGTCTACCGGTGTTTCAATTGGTGCTCCACGTAGTAATAGATGTCTAGCTCTTGGTATTAGTGGAATTAAACCTGATTCTTCTAGTAGCTTGTAGTTTTCAACACCTATATTTACGCCTTTAGCAGCTAGAAATAGTATTCCTAGTAGTCCACACGTGAGTATTCTATCAGCCATTCTATTTCTAACTAGGTTTTCAATAACTCTAATGTGTTCTGCTACCTTCTTGCCTCCAAGAACATATATTCTTGGAGACTCTGAGTCAGAGATTATTTTTTGAAGGGCGTTTACTTCTTTCTCGAAAAGTGGGCCTATGGCGCTTGGAAGTAGTAGTGGTAGTCCTACAATACTGGGTTGGCTTCTATGCGATGTTGCAAATGCATCATTTACATATATATCTACACTAGAAGCAATTCTCTTCGCGAAAATACTTGTAGCGTGTACTTCTGGGGGCGCTTCAAGTGTTTCTTCAGATGCTAATCTCAAATTATCTAGTAGTATAACTTCTCCTGGTTTAAGTTCTTTAATCGCCTTGAGAGCTGTAGGTCCAATAACATCGTTTACAAATTGAATGTTTAATCCAGTATACTTCGACAATAATTCACTGTGTTTTTCCAGAGTTGTAAAATCGGGAGAGCCTGGTCTTCCCTGGTGTGAACCCAGTACTAGTGCGGGATTGTGCTTCTCCATGATTTCTCGAATGTATTTAGCGTGTATTCTTATCCTACGATCATCTATGATATCTCCAGTGTCAGGATCTATGGGTACATTGATATCAATTCTCATGAAGACTTTCTTACCATTTATATTTATATCGTTTAAAGTAGGCAGTTTTGGAATACTTAAAGTGTGCATTTTATCCCCGAGATCTCTTCATATACCCAGCCTTTAAAACCCTTCATGGACTTTTTTAAATCAGTAATTAAATACATTCAATATAACCCATCCCGTGGAGAATTTATTTAATTATGTTAAAAATTGCATATGAGATCATTATTTGAATATGAATATAGGAGTGCCAACAACAGTAACTTATTTCCTATAGTCTATGAGGATTATTGAATTAATGTTGAGAAAGAGTAAAAATAAAAATAGATATGTAGTTGCAACAGCGTATTATTTTCAACCACAAACTGGATAGTCTTCTGGAACTTTTACTCTAAAGTATCTACCAGACTCTGGGTCTTGGAATAACCCGATTTTAACGCCTTTTCTCCCAGTTGGAGCTAATTGCCATACTTTAATTGGAACAAGCTCTAATTCCTTGCCACTGGGTGTTTTTACTTTTATTTTCTGAGTACATGGCATGCTCTTATCACCAATATGGATTATATAGTGTATTGGATTTAAATACCTTATGTAGAGGTAAAGCTTGGAGTATACTGTGTTTTATAAGTGTAATTTACGACTAGAATGTATTGATTCGTTATTAAACAGATCAAGAGAAGGAGTCAGCTACCCCAGGGTTGCAGTCATTACTCCTTAGGCATGACTTTCATCACTATGAGTTCTTCAACAAGTAGATTACTACTGGGGGTATTATAGTTTGTAGTTAAAACAGAGAATTAGTAGAGTTATTGTTCTTCACTGTATGTTCCATATTGTTTATTCCACTCTTTGTATACTTCGAGTAGTTTGCTATCTATACTTGGTTTATGTGTTTTAATTACTTCTATGAAGTCTTCTGTACGTATTTTTCTATCTGACGGCTTTAATCCCTTCTCGTTTATTTCTTCGACGATGTTGTTTTGTACTTCTTTAACTATTGAAACAATATCTGATGAACTATAGCCTTCTGTTAACTCTGCTAGTTTATCGTAGTCTATACTTTCCAGTATAAATCTCTCGGCGAGTTTCTTCGTGTAGTATTCAAATAGTTGTTTTCTAACTTCACGTGTAGGTGGTGGTACGTAGATTCTTCTTTCAAATCTTCTTATGAATCCAATGTCGAGATTCCATGGTTTATTGGTTGCTCCAATTACGAATAATGGTATTTTAGCGTGTTCTTTACTAGCTAGTCCATCCATTTCTATGAGGAACTGGTTTCTACCTCTCTTTTCACCACCTACTTCAACACTGTATTGTTGGAATAATGCATCTACTTCATCTATGAATATTATTACTGGTGTTCCCTTCAAAGCATATTCTCTGGCGATCTTAAATAGCGCTTTTACATTTTTCTCTGTATCACCAAGCCATTTACTAACAATGTTTGCCGGGCTAACATTTATCAATATAGCGTTTACTTCGTTTGCGAGAGCAAGAGTTATTTCTGTTTTACCACATCCTGGTGGTCCAAACAATAGTATTCCCTTTGGCCATCCAAGTGGGTATAGTGATGGATCTCTAACTGGATATATAACACTTCGTTTCAATGCTCTTTTAACTCCTTCTAGGTCTACTAGGTCATTAAATGTTTTTCTAGGCCTTTGATCAGGCGTTAATATTTCAAATAATCCAGGGTCCACCTGGCTCGTATTCGATTGTGGCGCTCCACTTCCATTATCGCCTACTGCGGGTTCACGTGCTCTATCAGCAAGTATTTTTTCAAGGTAGGATACTCTCTGTTTATATTTAACAACGAGTTCTTTATAGAAGTCTGCTAGTGGTGCATCTGGGTATAATACAAGGTATTTTGAGAAGAAGTCTATTGCTATCTTATAGTATTTAATAGCTGTTTCATAATCACCTGCTTTATCAGCTGATATTGCTTTTTGAGCGTATTCTACTCCCTTATCAGCTAGGTGGTACATGCTCACGAAATCACCCCTCTATCATGGTTTGAGAAGCGGGGGAAAAACTATTGTTTTCTACGCAGTCGAATTAACCCCTTGGATTCAAGCGAGTTGAGTGCTTCAAATACGAGTTTCCTTGATACTCCATACTTGTGTTCAAAAGTCTTCAAGTCTAATACTCCATTGTTTACTCTTAGTTCTTGGAGTATCCACTCTTCTATTATGTGTAATGGTATGTTTTTCTCGACTAGTGCAGCAGTATTTTCTTCTCTACTCTCTATTCTAGTTGGTTGACTCGGTTTTGACGTAGTTGCAATTTCTTTCTGTGCTTCTGGAATAGCTGGACTTGGAGAGCTGGGTGTTTGAATAGTCTTTTTCTCTTTGATCACGCTAGTAGGGGTTTCTCTCGCAACTGGTATTTCTCTTTGTCTACTAGTGTTCTCTGTATACCCATTTAGAATACCTGGATTCTCCCTGGCTACCTGTGTGTTTTCAGGTATTTTTGGCTGAATACCTAAAATAGAAGTAGATGATGATGCAGTCATTAAACTAGATACTTTCTGCTGTAACTGCCACATAGCCTCCATGAGGTTTGGATTGATCTGCTGTATTAATGGCTCTACGGATTGGAGTTCTTGTACTATTAGTGGTAGTTGGGTTAATGGTTCTTTCACGTATAGTAGTGTTTCAAGTCTGTATTTTACAGCTGAGAGTTGTTTTATTGCTCTGTCAATTATATTCATATATCCTCCAATGTTGTTTATTTCTTCATTGATAATTCTAGCCATGTCTTGGTCGTCACTATAGAAGTTTAAATTTTTCTTGTGATTTTCAACTACGGTTTCAAGGTTTTTCTTTGAACTCTCAAGATTTTTTATCATTCTATCAATTATGTAAATAGATTGAGAAATCTCTTTTTTCGAAGGATCCTTTCTAAACAATCCACTAAACCAGCCTAATCCAGTGCTAGATGCTGTTGTAGGCATCATACCCCCTTTTACATCACTCCAGTAATTTTATCGCGGTGGAAAACGCTTTTAAGGCGGGGATGTGGTATTACCGTGATCTCTACGGAGTATTCAATATATTTAAAACGAGTCAATTAATAAAACAAGGGGTTGTAAAATGCTACTACGTGGTATTAGAGTACTAGATTTAAGTCACACTCTAGCAGGCCCTATAGCAACAATGATTCTAGCGGATCTAGGGGCAGAAGTAGTTAAAGTAGAAGCACCACATGGCGATGAAACAAGGTCTTGGGCTCCTTTTGTTAATGGGGAAAGTGCTTACTACATGTCTATTAATAGAGGCAAGAAAAGTATTGTTGTAAACTTAAAGAGCGAGAAGGGTAGAGAGATAATATACAAGTTGGCAGTTAGATCACACATAGTCATAGAAAACTTCAAGCCCGGAACACCCGAGAAGCTAGGAGTAGACTATGAAAGCCTAGTAAAAGTAAACCCTGAGATCATATATGTTAGTATAAAGGGCTTTAGACAGGGAAGTATCTACGAGGATAAAACAGCATACGATATAATAATCCAGGCAATGTCTGGATTAATGCTTTCAACTGGTAGTGAAAACGATCCCCCTGTTAGAGTTAGTTTTGCATTATTCGACGTTATGACTGGAATGCTCTCAGTAATCTATGCATTGTCAGCACTATACTCTGGTGTAAAACCAGTAAAAATAGAAGTACCAATGTACGATGCAGCAATATTCTCAATGTGTTATGTTCCACTAATGTATCTAGCAACAGGTAGAAAACCAAAGAGAATGGGTCATGCACATCCATCAATGGTTCCATACCAGGCGTTCATGGACTTTGAGGGCAAGTGGTTTATTGTAGCAGCTGCAAACGACAGATTGTGGAGGTCTCTCTGCGAGGCATTAAATAGAATGGATCTATGTGAAAACCCATTATTCAAAACCAATGCTGATAGAGTAGCAAATAGAGAGCAACTAGTAAAAATACTACAAGAAATCTTCTCGACCAATAAGAGAGAATACTGGATTAAACTACTCGAAGAACACGGTGTACCAGTTGCACCTGTATACGAAATAGACGAAGTATTCAAAGACCCATATGTTGCATCAAGCGACATTGTATTTGAACAACCACACCCCAAACTAGGAAAAATACCCCAGTTAAACCAACCTGGATTAATAAATGGAGCGAGATACCACAGCGATAAACACCCACCACTACTAGGAGAACACACAGTAGAAGTACTAAGAGAACTAGGATACAACGAAGAAGAAATAAAGAAGTTAAGAGAAGAAGGAGTAGTATACTATCCATGAGGGAAGATAAATGATTGGTAAAATAGTTGTTGGTTCAAAAGGTGTTGTATCAGACCATCAATTAGCTACTCAAATAGGTTTGAAAATACTAGAGAAGGGAGGAAACGCTTTTGATGCTGCTATAGCTGTCAGCGCTGTATTATCAGTTGTACAGCCACACATGAGCGGCCCGGGCGGCGATGGATTTCTACTTGGATTTCTAGATGGAGAAGTAGTAGCATATGCTTCTTCTGGTAGATCTCCAAGTGGATTCAACCCTGATGAATTCATCGAGAAAAACCCGCTCCGAGGCCCGCTGACAGTTACTATACCAGGACTAGTTGCATTGTGGAGTGCAATATATGATGAATACGGGTCTATGCCCCTCGAGGAATTATTAAACCCTGCAATTAAACTCGCATATAATGGATTCCACGTTGGAGTTTCACTAGCAGAAGCAAGTAGAAGCCTAGAGAAAGAACTAGGTGGATACAAGTGGTCTAAGTACTTCAAGGGGTTAACACTAGGAGCTATCTATAAAAACAAAGAAATGGCTAGAACTCTCCGACTAATTGCTACAAGGGGCTTTGAAGAATTCTACTATGGTGGTCTAGCAGAGGAAATTGTAAGAGAACTACAAGATCAAGGAGTAAACGTTGGATTAGACGACTTCATGGAGCACGAAGTTTACAAGATAATACCATTAAAGTATGAAGTAGCCGGTAAAGTACTATACGAGCTACCACCAAATACTCAGGGTGTATCAACACTTCAATTAATTAGTGCACTATATGAGTTAAACCTTGACAAACTAGACTACAATAGCCCCGAGAGAATACTAGAGTGGAGTAAACCAGTAAGCGATGTATACTACTTCAGAGACCTCTATCTCGGAGACCCAGACTACATGGAGATAGACCCACAGAGCTATATTGAATACAGTAAAGTAGTTGGTTTACTAAAAGAGAAAAAAGTATACACGGGTAAACCCGGTGGAGATACAACATTCTTTATTGTATCAGATGGAGAAGCAATAATAGGATTTATACAAAGCCTCTTCCACGCCTTTGGATCAGGCCTAGTAGCCGGTGGATTCCCAGTTCAAAATAGAGCGATTGGATTCGCAAGAGAGAAGGGATTACCAAATAGCCCAGCACCAAGAAAACTACCACTACATACACTCTCAATACTAGGTGTAGATACTGGCAGAGAGAAGTATATTATTGGATGTGTAGGAGGAGATATGAGGCCCCAACTACACCTCAGAGTATATGAAAACATATTTGTATACAATATGAGGTTGGATAGAGCGGTAGCAACACCTAGATTTATCTATACAACACCCTATGGTGTACAAGAAGTACTAGTAGAAGAACCATTAAACACACCACCATCAACCAGTAACATACAAGTTAAACAAGTCAAATACGGAGAGCTAAGAGGACACGTACACATTGGAAAACTAAGCGAGCAAGGATTAATACTAGCCGGCAATCCAAGGAGCGAGGGAATACCACTAGCACTATAACAGGGATGTAAATGCATGAATTACTAGTACTACTCTTTTTTTCCTACCCACTAATCCTCTCAATAATAGCTCTTTTAATTTTTCTAAGAGAGAAGAAGAGAAAAACCATGAACATGAACCGGTATTACCATAGCAGTAAGTAGAATCAAAACAAGGGCCTCTGAAGAATATAGCGTGGAATATAAAGACTGTATATTGAGGGATTCTTGAATTGTGCTTTAAGAACGTAATGAATTATTTCTCATAGAGTTGTTTCTCGCTGTATACCAGTGTAGTATACTTCTCCAGACCACGTAGTTCTCTTTGCAAGGCCTTTGGATAGTAGGTTGTCTAGTGCTATTACTCCTAGTTCGCTATATAATTCTCTGATTTCACTGTATTTCAGTGGTATTCTAAGTATTTGATTATATAGTGTTCTCGCCGTGTTCTTCCATTTGTAGAGTGATGGTTTGCTAAACCCGTCAATTATTGTTTTAAATCCTTCTCTTGTGAGGTATTCGCTTGATTTCTCGACTAGTTTTAATGGTGGTGGCTTTATATCGCTGTGGTTTACAGGTCTATCAACGGGTTTTAGAATAACGTGTTTTACACCTAGTTTCTTCAAGTAGATGACTACTTCGTCTAGGTGGCTTGGACTAGGGTATTGTTCATTGTTTAATCTAAACAAGTATAGTTCAATTAATAATTTGTTTGTTTTGTCGTGGAATAACTCTCTAAGTGTGTTAATATAGTTTGAAAACCCGGTTTCACGGGGCCATCCAAACAGGTATTTTTCGCTTTCATACCATATAAAGGGTACGAGGAATCCTTCAACCTGATTTATTAACAATGAGTACTCAACGCATTTACTAGTTTGCTCAGTGTTTTCTTGTTTACTACATGTTTTAACTAGTGGTATTAAACTAGAATGTATATACGTCTTGCTTTGAAAACCTTGTTTTCTAAGAAGTATTTTTACATGTAGTAGTAGTTCATCGAGGTTTCTCGTTAATAATGGTTCTCCATAACCCCAAATTAAAACACCATCTATATACGTGGATTCTGGAATAGATGATAACAAGTCTTCATAGACGTCATTAACTAGTATTTCTATTCCACTTTGATACATAGAAGTTTTTGGTTTGGGTAGAGGGCATACTATACAGTTTAATGGACACTTCCTCGGTGGTAGTAGAGGGTCTAATAGTATGAGGTTGCCTAGTGCTCTACCAGGGTAGACTCCGTAGAAGTAACTTAATTTATAATCCATGTTTTTCAACCTCTAGTAGAGCTAGAAAGAATCCTTGGCCCTTGATTCTATGTGGATATATTCTACGAGTGTAATTAGAAGATGTATAGCCTTGATAACCCCTATCTATGAAGTCATTAATGGGGATTTCACCGAATTTTACACGGAGGCCTAGTCTTCTAACTACATAGTCTACTACTTCTTCTCCTTCAAGCGGGTGAATACTACACGTCATATAATATATCTTTCTCCCATTTCTCAAGGCGTTTACTAGAATTCTCTTTTGTAGAATACTCAGTTTTTGAATTTTCTTCTTTGTAATGTATAGTTTAACTGTTGGATCGCCGTAAATAGCACCAGTATTACTGCAAGGAGCGTCAACGAGAATAAACGAGTTGGGTAGATTTAACTGTAGAAACGCTGAATCAGCATTTACATAGATAACATTGTAGTCCCTACTAGTAAACTTTGAAACCAGCTTTCTAGTAGTAGTGAGCCGATCAAAATCTATGTCTACCGAAACTAATCTACGTGGATTTAACTGTGAGTAAACCTGTATTAATTTAACACCTGGCGCACTACATGCATCTACAAAGTCTTCTATTTGACTAGTAACTAGTGAAATAGCAGTATAGGAAGTAATGTCTTGTGGTATAACATAGCCCTTTGAAATACATTCATTAACACCTATTTTTACAAATGGATCCTCTACTAGCAAAACGTCTTCGTAGTACTCGTGTCTTTTTACTCTAATACTTGTTTTCTCGAGGCATTCAACAGCGTCTTCTATAGTTGTTTTCAATGTATTTACACGAAGCCACCTCTTTTTCTCATTGAGAGACTTCAGCATGCTTTCTAACTCGTTGCTTGGTAGTTTTCCATATAAATCTCTTATAAACCATGATGGATAGCCATATAGTATTGACAGTTTTAGTATTGGTGACAGTGAGTGAGAGAGCTCGCGTGCTTCATCTAGTATTCTATCTAAGTCGAAAGCTCTTGAAAACAAGTATTCTACTATTCCAGAAACACTGTGACCAAATCCATTATAGCTAGATAGAAATCTAATTGTGTGGTAGTAGACTACTAGTTTATAGAAGAGTTTATAGTATAGTGATGCCTCGCGTGGAGTCAACTTATATCTTCTAACTATGTCACTAAATACTTTGTCGTAACTATGTTTTTTATTCAATAGTGTATTGAAGAGGATTGTTGTATAGAATTTTGCTTTATCAGGGTTTATAGACAAAATATATACCTTTACCTAGAGTGGTGCTGGAACAACTTTTACACTTCTACCACTTGTTTTATGAGTGAAGAATGGTAGTCCTGGATTTCTCATTTCTCTAAGTGTATAGAGATCTCTCGCAAAGAGTAGTCTTATATCGTCTACTCCGAGTACAACCATAGCAAGTCTATCTACTCCAATACCCCAAGCAGCCGCGTTATAGCCTTTTGCACCAAGTATCTCCATTACTTCTGGTCTAAACATACCACCAGGAAATACCTCGATCCAGCCGAGTTTCGGGTGTTTTACATATCCCTCAACACTTGGCTCGGTGAATGGGAAGTAGCCGGGTTTAAACCATACTTCTTTAATGCCGAGAGCTGCTGCTAACTCCTTGAAGAAGTATAAGAGGTGTTTGAAATTCACGTTTTTACCAACTATTACGCCGTCTAATTGATGGAATTCCATGCTGTGTTTGGCATCTAGGTTTTCAGGCCTGAAATTCCTGTCTATTGTAAACACTCTATATTCTCCAGGCCCTCTTTCATAAATAGCTCTCGCTGTAACAGCTGTTGTCTGGCTTCTAAGCACCAGTTTCATTGCTCTCTCTGGACTCCACTTGTAGCCCCATCCTGCTTCGTGTATTACTCTAGCACGCTCTATAATGTCGCTTGGTGGTGTAGCCTTTCTCTGGGTTTTCACGAAGAATGTATCGTGTATTTCTCTAGCTGGATGGTCTTGAGCCTGAAACAGCGCGTCGAAATTCCATAGTTCTGCTTCAACATGTGGTCCTTTGACTTCTTCAAACCCCATACTAACCATTATTTCTCTCAATTCCTCAATAAACTGCATAAATGGGTGTTTCTTGGATATTGGTGGTGATGGTGGTTCTATTGATAAATCAAACTCTTTTACCAGGTACTTATCTAGTTCAACAGCGTATTCTGGTTTGACAACTGTTATCAATGTTTTCTCTTTAATTAAACCAATACTCCAGAGTTGTTCGAGCAGACTGGTTTTTCTAAGTGTAATTATTGTCTTCTCTCTTGTTTCTACGAGTTTGCGTCGTTTTAAAGTGTTTAATAATTCCTCGCTTACAGAGCCTTCTTCTAGTAGTATTTGAAGTGCTTTTTTCAATTCATTTGTTTGATTAACTACTTCGACACATTTTTCTTGGTTTATAGACTTCAACGTCTTCCGCTCGATTTCAATACATCCTCCTTTAACGAGGTATTGTAGTCCAATTAATACTTCTTCTCTCGGCGCTGTGTTTTTATTGACGAGTTCTTCTACTAAGTCGCTTGTTGATTTACCTATATATTTCTGTATATACTGGTAGACTATTTCCTCTGGAAACCCGTTTTTCAAGTATTGCTTTGCAATTTCTGATGGAGTGTAATATTTAACTGTCTTTCTATCTACTTCTATTAGTTTTTTTGCTTCTAGCTCGGCTAGATCTCTCATTAGATCTTCTTGTTTTACACCTAGTTCTCTTGCTATATCGTGTAATTGATTAACTCCCTTAACAAGCAACTCTAAGATCCTGTATTGTCTTGGTGTAACATATACTGGTTGCTGCAACGAAACACCTGTTTATACACACTACATTGTTATATAGCTACTTAGCTTTTATTGTTAAAGCCGCTTACACTATTAGTTGTAGTTGTATATAGGTAGCTGGAAACAAGTGTTTTAGTGTATTCGTGTCTTGGATTATACAGTACTTCTTCGAGCTTTCCCTCTTCAACTATACATCCATCTTTCAATATTATTACTCTATCAGCTAGGTATTGAGCTACAGCTAGATCATGTGTTACAGTAATCATTGTTGGTTTGAAGTTACTGTATATATTGTTTAGTAGATTCAATATTTGTGCTTGTATAGAGACGTCTAGTGCAGAGGTTGGCTCGTCGAGAACTAGTATTTCGGGGTTTGCTATAATAGCTCTCGCTATTAATACTCTCTGTCTCATTCCACCACTGAGTTCCTCAGGGGTGTCATCTAGTGCGCTCCAAGGAAGTCCTACGAATCTTGCAACTTCTACAACTCTCTTTTCAATTTTCTCTTTGTTTTCACCAATTACTTCGAGTGGCTCTCCAATTATAGTTTTAACTTTTAAAACAGGATTGAGAGATCTGTATGGGTCTTGTGGAACATATCCTATCTTCCTCAATATTTTCTCTCTTTCCTCGTCGGGTATTCTATAGATGTCTCTACCATACAGTAATACACTGCCTTTAATTGGCTTGAGAAGTCCGAGTATTACTTTTAATAGTGTTGTTTTACCAGAACCACTCTCGCCTATTATTGCTAGTCTCTCGCTTTTACCAATACTGAAACTTATATCTCTTAGTACGACATTTACTTGTTTCCAGATTGATAGTGCTCCCTTTACTACTTTATAACCAGCTGTTACTCGCTCTAGTTTAATTACTTCTTCACTCACTTCTAGGCCACCTCGTGGAATCTCCAGCACTTGACAAAGTGGCTTTCATCGTCTCCTACTGGTATCATTGATGGTGTTGTTTTACACTCTACACTGGCGTAGGGACACCTCCCTCTAAAAGAACACCAAGAGATATCTTCGAATATGCGAGTTAGCTCTCCTGGTAGTGGTTTTAGGGGTTTTTCAACTCCTAGTATTGGAACACACTCCATTAGCATTCTAGTATATGGGTGTTTGGGAGATTGGAGTATAATACTTGTTTTACCTATTTCAACTATTTCTCCCGAGTACATTACAGCTGTTCTATTACATATAACACTAGTCATTTTAATATCGTGTGTTACAATAATCAATGTTACTCTATACTCTTTATTTAGTTTACTTAGAAGACCAAGTATACCGGCTCTTAGAGATGCATCTACAGATGATGTTGGCTCGTCTGCAACAATAATTCTAGCATTAGATGCTAGTGCAAGAGCTATTAATACCCTCTGCTTCATTCCACCACTTAGTTCGTGAGGATAGTAGTCTAGTATTTCACTGGTTAATCCAACTTTACTCAGCGACTCAATAGCTATACTTTTAGATTTACTCTTATCGTATTTGTATAGATCTCTCAGTACATAGTAGAAGTGGTCTTCTATTGTTAAAAACGGGTTTAAACTTGTACCTGGGTTTTGAGGTATGTAGTTGACTATACGGCCTCTTACTCCATTATAATTCCTTGAGGAGTCATCAACTACTAGTTTGTCAAATATGTATACTTTACCCTGGGTTACAGCATGCGGTGGGAGAATGCCGGCTATTGCATTTGCAAGTGTTGTTTTGCCAGAACCGCTCTCACCAACAAGGCAAAATGATTCTCCCTCCTGGATTTCCAAGTCTACTCCTCTAACAGCCCACTGTATTTTTTCTTCTTCTTCGTCGAGGTAGCCAATTCTCAAATTCACTGTTTTTACTGCTAGAACCATAGTCTCCACCTTCTTCTCAACCTTGGATCTAGGTCTTCTCGTAGAGGATCAGCTATTAGAGTAAACCCTAGTGTTGTAATCAATATAAATAAACCGGGAAATACAACTAGCCATGGAGCACGTATAAATGCTTCAAGACTGAGACTTGTAATACCCTCGTAGAGTATAACGCCCCAGTCTGGGTGTCCTGGTGGTAGTCCAAGCCCCATGAAGTTTATAGCAGATGCTTCGAGAAGCGCGCTTCCCAGGTCTGATATCGCCTGGACTGTAATGGGCTGGATAATATTTCTCAATACGTGTCTTTCAATGATTTTCAAATCACTTAAACCAGATAATTTTGCGAGGACAACATAATCCATTTCTACAATGCTTTTAGCGTATACATATGTTATTCTTGCATACCACGCCCACCACGTTGTAACTAGTGAAATAATAACTACGTGGAGTCCCGGCCCCGTACTCAATCTTAAAAACAAAGCTATTACTATAGCTGGTATAGCCATAAAGAGCTCTATTAAATAATTCAATACTAGTTCAACAACGCCTTTAAAATAAGCTGCTGAAATACCCGCGAAGAGTCCAATTAATAGACTCAAAAAGATCACTGTAAATGCTTGAATTATAGCTGTTGAAGCACCAATAGCTATTCTAGAAAACAAATCTCTACCAAGCACATCTGTACCAAATAAATGGTTTAATGAAGGTGGTTGGAGTTTTCTACTCTCGATTTCCAAGGGTACATATCCATATCCTTCACGAGGATATGGAGCAATCCACGGTGAAAACAATGCGAGAAATAATATAAATGATGTAATTACTACGCCAATTATAAAACGAGTCTTTTTGAGGTTTCTCTGTATTAATCGTGTCAACTCCACTTTACAATTTCACCCTTGGATCAATTATTGCCTGTATTATATCTACAAGTGTATTTACAATAATGTAGAATATTGTCAAGTAGATTACAAGAGCCAAGGCAACTCTAAAATCTGCTTTATGCAGTGCATCTAGAAGTATACTTCCAAGCCCTGGTCTACCGAATACAAGGCTTTCAACAACCATGGCATCAACCATGCTGTAGACAAAGGCTAATCCAGATGTCTGTATTATTGGAGGTATAATACTCCTAAATACAAAGTGTTTGAGTATAGTTGTTCTACTAACACCCCACGCTACACCAGCCTTTACATAGTCTTCAAGTAGTGCTTCTGCTATTAAAGTACGAGTAACTCTTGTAATAACTCCAAGTGGATAGACAGATATTGCTAGTGCTGGTGGAATAAGCCTGGTTAATACATCGAGGAAAACCGGTATATTCCCCTGTATCAACGAGTCCAATAAGTAAAATCCCGTGATACTCTGAAAACCAGTTGTTATTTCTACTTTACTTGAAACACGCCCATACGGGAGAAAACCCGTAGTAGAATATATTACGAGTACAATTATAGTTGCAAGCCAAAATGTTGGAGTACTAGCTAATACAACACTAAATGATTGAATAAACCCGTCAATACTACTTCCTCTACGAAGAGCCGAGTACAATCCCAACAATATTCCCATGGGGACAGCAAGTATGTATGTAAACAAGAGGAGTTCAAGTGTAGATGTAAACCCGGAGTATACAACTTGTGTAACAGGTATTTTATATGCAATACTCAATCCAAGATTTCCAGTGAAGACATTGTATATAAATCTAGCTATTTGAATATATATCGGTTGATCCAACCCCAACTCGCGTCTAGCAAGTTCTACTGCTTCATGTGCTTTAGGTCCACGTGGATTGCCGGCCCATTTTACAGCTGGATCACCAGGAGTAATTATGAGTAGTGTATATGTAAAAACAATTACTCCAACAACTATGAGAATAGACAAAAAAGTTCTTTTTAATACATAGTTAAGGCTTATTGGCAATTCTACGACCCTACCTCAACTAGTTCAAATCTAATTACAAATGTATATAGTGGATTTAAAGCGTCTTCAGGTACGTATATTCTACTAGAGTATATGTATGGACGTATTTCATCCCATAAGCCAATAGCTACAACTTCATTATAGAGTATTAATTGTGCTTCTCTATACATCTCCAGTGATTTTTCAAAGTTTACTCCCTCTGTCAACCAGGCCTCTTCTATTAACTCGTCGAATTCCGAGTTTTCATAACCCGCGAAATTCCACTCTTTTGACTCACTGTGGAACATAGTGTATAGGAAGTCAAATGGTGATGGTATTGTAGGCCACCAGTCAGCTATTATGAGGTGTGGTGTTTCCTCTGGGTTTTCCCATACTCCTTTAGCTATGTCTTTTAAGCGGGCCCAGTCTTGTGGATTTAACTCTACTTCTATACCTAATTGTGCCATAATGGTTTTGAATATTGTTGCAAACGCTCTTGTTTCTTCATAGTCTACCTGGTATAGTAGTTCTATTTTGATAGGTGTAGACACGCCGGATTTTGCAAGTACTTCTCGTGCTTTATCTAGATTGTACTCGTATGTTAATCCCTCTACGTGTCCCGGGAAACCATATGGTACAACACCACTAGCTACTCTACCTAGGCCTAGGAGGGCTTCTGAAACAACTCTATTTAAGTCTATCGCGTGTGCAATTGCTAGTCTAAACTCTGTTATATTGGTTGGATATCTCTTAGTGTTAAAGAACAATACGAAGTTGTGGTATGTTGATAAATTGATTACTTTATATCCTCTATCAAGTAGTGATTTTATTGTTTCTCGTGGTATGCTACATGCAATATCTACTTCACCGCTTAGTAGTCCATTATATTGTGCTGAGGGATCAACGACAACTTTTATTATTACTACGTCAGGTGCATTATCGTTTTTAATAATACTCCAACCCCACCACTCTTTAAATTTCTCTAATTTGACTTCTTTCTGCGGATCATATGAGAGTAGTTTATAGGGGCCTGTTCCAATAGCGTTTCCATTATTAAACCATTCTTCGAGAGCAGGGTCCATGTAGTCGTTAACGCCTGCTTTTTCCAGTACACTTGGAGAGAAAATATATGCTGAGTAAGACGCGCTCGCCAATAGATCTAATCTCTGGGGGTAAGACAACTTGAATTTAATAGTATATTCATCAATTACTTCAATTTCTTCTACTGCATCCCATATATAACCCAAGCCTCTACCAGTCTCGCGGTAAATATCTCTAGCTCTCTCAACGCTTAGTTTAACGGCTGTTGCATTAAATGGTGTTCCATCGTGGAATACAACGCCTCTTCTAAGGTGGAAAACCCATTCTGTTCCATCTTCATTTGAATACCAGCTTTCTGCTAGTCTTGGTTTTACCTCGCCTGTTTTATAATCGTAGTATGTTAGTGTTTCATATATTGATCCGAGCACTACGAGACCTGTATCATCTTCTATACTGGGATCTATTCCAGTAATTTTATCATTGTATGCATAAACGAGAATTCTTTGAGGTGCTGGTTTCTGGGTTAGATTTGGTAGTAGAGTTACTACTAGGATTAATACTACTACTACAACCCCAATTCCTATTAAGAGGGGAGTCTTAGTCTTCACTTCTATATCCCTACCCTGTCTTTTAATCACTATAAAATCCATGCTTTTAAATAGGATTTCATTAAAAACTTCACTAGTGAAAACCATGTCTTCTCTTTTATTTGTCTGTTTAAAAATCTACATGAGTATTTGTTTCGACCTCAAAATCTAGATTTAAAAACTTGTTTTCAAAGAATAGTTATGGGGATTGATTTGAATAGTGCTAAGAAGACTTATCGAGCTATATTTATTGACACGTCAAAGAAAACTAGTTGGATTGAAGAATACAGCATAGATGAAGTAATGGGCCCTATAGAACTAGGAGTAAAACTACACCTTGAGAGATTTGAATCTTGGAGAAAACCAGTCTACCACCCAGACAATGCACTAGTTCTCGGAGCGGGAATACTAGCTGGTACAAAACTCTATGGTGTACACAGATTTATAGCTGTATTTAGAAGCCCAATGACACATGGTCTCCACGTATCTGCTATGGGTGGAGCAGCATTTCAATTCAATGTAAATGCTGATGCACTAGTATTTATAGGCCAGAGTAGTGAGCCGTTAATTGTAAAAGTATTTGACGAGGGTAGTGGAGAACCAAAAGTAGAATTCTACGAGATTAAACAAGAAAAACTATTCAGTATATGGAGAGAGTATAGAGGACACCGTGGAATATATGCACTACAAGAATACTTGCTAGACGAGTATAGAGACTTCTATACTAAGTATTCAAGTAGGAGTGTACTAGTGGGCCCGGCAGCATACTACTCAAATAATGGTGCACTAGCATCACTAACTATTGTTAAGGATAGAATAGACTATGGAAGCGAAGACTTTGCCGCTAGAGCTGGTGGTGGAAGTGTATTGTTGAAAGCTCATGGCGTAGCAGCTGTTATATATGGTGGAACCTATGATCGCTCAAAGAATCAACCAGCTGAACTACTAGATATCTCGGCTTTAAACAAGTTATACACAGAGTTGATGGGTAAACCATATCCACAAATAGTTATCGAAACGGGTTCTAAGTATAGATATGATTCAAAACTCAATACTGGAGGTACATTTGGCGGTAACTATCCACATCTAGGAGTAACAACACCAATGATACACTGGAATATGATATATGCAAGTAAAGAAGTTAGACAGAAACTACATGGATTAATAATGAAGTACATGTGGGAGAAGTTCAACCAAGAAGCCATAGTAACCAAGAGCTGGAAAACATGTGGAGAACCGTGCCCACTAGCATGTAAGAAAGTTAGAAAAGGAAAATATAAGAGCGACTACGAGCCATACAATGGTCTAGGTCCATTCATTGGAATATTCGACGTACACGACGCTGAGAGAGTAGTAGAAGTAGCCGACGCCTACGGGTTTGACGCAATTGAACTAGGATACATAATAGGCTTTATATTTGAAGCTGTAAGCAGAGACCTCTTAAAGCCAGAAGAAGTAGGTATTAGCGGTACACCCATACTAGACCCCGAAAGGATATCACTAGAAACTTCAGCTTGGAATGCAAAACTAGCCGTTGAACTAGTAGAGAAACTAGCATTTGGTGCAAACCCACTATTAAGACTCGTTGCCGAGAGAGGCGTTAGAGACGCTGCTGAAAATACTCGACATTATGTATGCTGATAGAGTAGCTTCGAAGAAGATTAAATTCAGCGATCTACCAGTCTATGCTGTATTCGGCGAGAATGGACACATATCGCCAAACTACTATTGGACACCTGGCTTAGTAGCACCACTATACGTACTTGGAAAATACTGGACTGTATATAGTGGAGTATTCATGGAGCCAGAGGAATTCGCTGTTAAATCACTAGATAGAGCATTCTACGAGTTAATGATTGAAAACCTGGGTGTGTGTAGATTCCACAGAGGTTGGGCCGAGAAAACAATGCCAGTTATACTCGAGAAGTACTATGGAATACCTGGAGCTCTAGATAGAGCAAAGAAAACCTATATACAGATAGCCAAATACCAGAAACTAGCTGGTGCAACACCGAAAATGTGGGATTCAAAACGCATAGTTGAATTCATGGCTAAAGCAGCTGAAGAATACGGCAACTCCAAGTGGGCTGAGTTATTCAAGAAAGATATGTATGCAGCCGCCGAAGAATGGTGGACTAGATTCTACAGGAAAGTCGAAGAAGTGCTTGGAGTACAATAGTCTTGTTCCCCGTTTCTTTTTAAACCAGTGTATTCAACTCCTCTACGAGCCTTAATAACTCCTTAATTATTATTCACGTTTAGAAACACTGGGGGCATCTATGAGTGAATCATGGCGCTGTGTAGTTGATAAACTACCCGAAGTAGTAGCAAGAGTGTTAGGTATTGATGAATCAGTAGTAGTTGATTTAATCAATACTGGTAGATTAAAGATTGCTCCAACACCCGACCCCAAAATGGGCGATTTTGGAGTGGCAGTCCACCCCTTACTGAAAAACATTGAGAGATCAAAGTGGAGTGAAATAGGTTCTCTACTTGCAACTGAATTATATTCTTCTACACGTGATGAATGCTGGGTTGAAAAAGTAGAATTTGTAAATGGATACTTGAATATAACTATTAACTACCATGGAATACTTAGAAAACTCGTAGAAGACTACTTTACTGGAAAGATATTTAGAGAACTAGAGAGCGTGGGAAACGGCGAGAAAGTAGTAGTTGAACACACTAGCGCCAACCCAGTACACCCACTCCACATTGGTAGCGGTAGAAATAGTGTTATAGGAGATACTTTTGCAAGACTACTCAGTAAACTAGGATTCAATGTAGAAACAAGATTTTACGTCAATGATATGGGTAGACAAGTAGCAACACTAGTATATGGTGCTAAAATAGTTGAATCCAGCGGTATCAGTATACCAGGCAATATCAAACCAGACCACTGGTATGGAGCAATATATGCTCTTACAAACATCCTCATAGAGAAAAACAAACTAGAAAAGAAACTACGAGATAAAATCAATCAAATCATCGAGAAAACAAGTAGTTTATGTAATCCATGCCTTGAAGGCAGACTAGAAGGAATACCTAGAGAACTATGCTTTGAATTCTGTAGTATATCATGGAGGAAAAACTATAGGTTCAATACAAAGAAAATAAGAGATATCTATAGAGAGTTAAAGAAAACTAGTAAAACCACTCAAAACCCCTTAATAACCGAGTTGAAAAACCTGATAGAAGAGTATAAAGCTGAACTCTCAGAATACATAGATTTCGCAAAAGCAGAAACCAGACTTGCAATACAATATCCTGAACTACACTCAGCACTCAAAGCAAGTATTAGAGATTACCGAGAAGCAGAAGAAGAAATAAACAAGTTGATGCAACTAGCTGAGAGTGGAGACTCTGAAACAATAAGCTTGTTTAGAAGAATTATAGAACCCGTATTAAACGGGTTCAAGGAGACACTCAATAGTATAGGAATACACTTTAATGGATTCGACTTTGAATCAAACCCCGAAGTAGTAAAAACAGCACATGAAATAGTAGAAGGGTTGTTGAAAAGAGGTTATGCTAAAACAATTGAAGGCGGTGCTGTAGAAGTAAATCTAGATTATGCAGCCGAGGTAAATGAAAAAGTATTAAAGCTATTCCACCCCGATAGAGCTGGAAGGTTTATAGTACGTAGAAGTGATGGTACAACTCTATATGTTACACGTGATATTGCCTATACACTCTACAAGTTTAGAGAACTAGGTGCGCGGAGAGTATACAATGTAATAGCTATTGAACAAACACGCGAGCAGAAACAATTAAAAGCAGTACTATACCTCTTGGGATACGAGCAGGAAGCAGATAATTTACACCACTTTGCATATGAAATGGTACACTTAAAAGGAATGAGAATGAGTGGTAGGAGAGGAGTTTACTATACAATCGATGAAATGCTCGTCGACGCTAAAACAAATATTTTAAAGAAGCTATTCGAGAAGCAGTCAAGTATAAAAGAAGACTCGATTGAAATAGCTGAAAAACTAGCTGTTTCAAATGTAAGAGCAATACTGGTTTCTGTAGACCCATCTAAAGTACTAGTATTCAACCCGGAGAAAATAGGCGAAGTAGAGTATGGTACAATAATACAATATGCATTTGTACGAGCACAGGGTGTGGTAAGGAATTTATGGGGACTAGAATTCCTCGACAACCCAAGACAAGTCGTTGAAAAAGCACTTGGATTAACTAGTAGAATAGTTGGAACTGAACTCACAATTGAAGAAAAGAAACTAGTAGAAGACATATTCAAATATCCAAGTATACTGAGACAGGCATATAGTGAAATGAGTCCCAACAAGATATTAGAGTATGCTTTAAACCTAGCACTAGACTTCAATAAATTCTACGAAAAATACCCTGTTGTCTCAGAGAAAGATGAAAACAAAAAGTATACGAGAGCAGCTATTACAGTAATGACTTTAATACTCCTCTCGGAGTTAATGGATATACTTGGATTCCCCAAACTCAGGAAGATGTAGATGAATCAACTATTTACAATGAAGCTACGTGGAAAACTAACACTACTAGGGCTTACAATTATAATATGGTTGTCAATAAGCTCTGCTAGTGTATTAGTTAGATTATCAGGTGCTAGTGCTGAAACATGTGCATTTTGGCGCCTTCTGTTTTCTCTCATAATACTTTTTGCTCTATTGAAATTCAAAAACAATCATGGTTATACTAGTGGGTATACAATATACCACTTTATTGCTGGGTTTGCTCTTGCAATGCACTTCTTGGTTTGGATGCATAGTTTATTTCTCATTCCAGTCTATACAAGTACACTACTTGTAACTCTCTACCCTATATACTCTCTAATAATAGAAGTTATTGTTTTCTCTAGAAAGCCTAGAGTAATACAAGTTGCCGGGTTAATACTTGCATCAATACTGCTCGGAGTATACTTGGGTGTTAGTGATATCGGGTTTAATCTAGGTGTAATTGAAGCTCTACTGGGAGGTGTGTTTGCCGCTGTTTACTTTGTAGCAGGATACTATGTAAGGTCTAGGCTCAAGGAACCAACAACTATTTATGCTATAAAAGTCTATTCAATAGCTACATTTATCACTGGAGTTGTAAGTGTAGTTAGTGGAGTAGAGATTATTCCGAAGAGTGTATCTACTATTGTATATCTCGTTCTCCTCGCAGTTATTCCAATGATATTTGGCCATACATTAATGAACTACCTGCTAGGTAAATATCCAGCATCTATAGTGTCTTCTATTAGTTTTGGAGAGCCCTATGGTGCTGGATTACTTGCATATATACTACTGGGCGAGTCAGTTTCAATACAGCAATTAATACTCGGCTCTATTATATTACTCGTAGTGTTTACAACTATTGTTAAATCCAGTGAGTGATTACAAGGTGGTTATTGTGTTGAAAAACCTAGTAAGCCTCACCGAGGCAATAAACTCGTTGAGTAGAACACTAGGAGAAACAATTAATCTAGACGTAGAAAGCGTGAAGTTAACACAAGCAACTGGTAGAATTATAGCACAAGACATATATGCACTAGAAGACAGGCCAAGCAGGGATTCCACAGCGGTAGATGGATATGCCGTGAGAAGTATTGATACACTCGGCGCGACGCAGTACAACCCAGTAGAACTTAGAGTTATAGGGGTTTTAAGGCCCGGTCAAACACCAAGTGATATTTGTCTAGAGCCAGGTACTAGTATTAGAGTTCACACAGGTGCGCTTCTACCATGTGGAGCTGATGCTGTATTAATGGATGAAGACGTTAAGTCTATAGGCAACAAGATATATGTTTATAGACAAGCCCCAAAAGGATTAAATATTGTATTAAGAGGCGAAGACTTTAAAAAAGGAGATCTACTGGCGTCAAAAGGGGAAGTAGTAAAACCAGCAGTTGTAACAGCACTAGCTGCTAGTGGGTTAATGGATATATTTGTCTATAGGAGAATAAGGGTTTCAATTGTAGCAATTGGAGACGAATTGATTGAACCTGGATCAAGGGTTGTTAATGGCAGAGTATACAATTCATCTGCCTACACTATATACTCATCACTCGTAAAAGACGGCATATTTGACGTATACTATACTGGTATAGTACCAGACAACGCTGAAGCTCTGAGAAAAGCATTTGATAGAGAAGTTGAACGCGGCGTCGACATAATTATAACAACTGGTGGTACCGGGGTAAGCGAGTCAGATGTTATTTCAAGAATTATTGAACACGCCGACCGAGTTGTATTTCGAGGAGTTAAAATGAGGCCTGGTAGGCCTACTACTTCGTTTATATACAGGGGGAAAGTAGTGTTATCACTATCGGGTTATCCAGTAGCTGCTTGGACTGGATACGAGTTGATACTACGTAATGCACTGATAAAGTGGCTTGGATTAAAGGGATTTGAGAGAAAATACATATATGCAGTTCTCGACAAGAGAACACCTAATAATGTTGGCTATACATCTCTAATCCGTGTTATTGTTAGAGATGAAAACGGAGTATTCCATGCAGAGCCATATATGTTGCGTGGAAGTGGAGTAATTAGTAGTCTCTTAAAGACAAATGGATACATTGTTATACCCGAAGAACTAGAGGGATATGAGAAAAACGATGTAATTAAGGTGTATTTGTATGACTAGTGAATACAATAGAGAACTGGGTTCTCTAACAGAAGAAGAAATAGTAGACTTAATTGCGAGTAAACTAGTCCATCGACCATCCTATGGTGAATACCTCTCCTATCCCGATGACGCACGTGATATTCTTCCACGAGGCCCTCGTATAATAATGGCTATGGATGCTTATACAGTAAAGTCCCTGAAACTACCATGGAGAAACCTGGATGATGTTGCATGGGCTGCATTTACGGGTCCGGTAAGTGATGTATTAGTTAAGGGTGGTATTCCTTTATACGCAATGATCGCTCTTGGAATACCCAGCGAGTGGAAAACCAGCGAGTTACTAGAATTCATAAATGGATTGAGAGAGGCTAGTAGCTTCTACAATATTAGAGTTCTTGGAGGAGACACCAATAATAGTTCTGAGCCATGGATAGCAATAACAGTAGTGGGTTTTACAAGTATGAAAAACCCTCCAGGCAGGAGAGGGTTGAAACCAGGAGATAGAGTAATAGTGACGGGAGTGTATGGTGCAATGGGCTATGTTGTAAAACACGGTTTTGAAGAGGCGTGGAAGCAGGAATGGGTTGTTTCAGCTACTAAAAGACCACGTGCAAGAATTGAAATTGGATACCTGGTTTCTACCCATTATAGAGCAATAACTGCTACAATGGATGTAAGCGATGGACTAGGCTATACGCTACACTATCTCAGTAAACTAAGCGGTTATGGAATTAAAATAGATCAGCCGCCACATACACATAGAGAACTAAGCGAACACTGTAGAGAAAACACCAAGTGTATTCTCGAGTATTGTTTAAACGGTGGAGAGGAATACGGAGTAGTAATGGGTGTTCGAGAAGAACACGTCAACGAAGTAGTCAACGAGCTAGAATACTATGGAATAGAATACAGTATAGTTGGAAGAGTTGTAGATGTTGAACCAGGCATCTACTTCAATGGAGAGAAACTAGCCATTTTGAGATACGACCAGTTTAAAGGGTGGAGTTAGAGTATTATCCTTTAAAACTATTTCAAAACCTAGTTTAGTGAATTGGTGGGAAAACAAAAATGAATACACTATTGCTACTAGCACTAGTAGTTGCAATTGGAAATGCCATGGATATATTTACAGATATAATTGCAATCACTATTGGAGGAGTAACACCAGCACAACTAGGTGTTTTTAACACTATTGGATATGTAGTCTATTTGTTTAGCTTGTATATTGGTGGTAAACTAGGCGATAAAGGCATTATAAAAATACAGTTGTTATTTACTACAATCTCTCTTATCACCTATGGAGCAGGACTAGGGGTATTCTTCAATACACATATTCCACAATACCTGTATACAACGTATATTTCATACTCTATTCTCCAAGCTCTCTCGCTAACAGCTGTAACAGCATATATTCATGAACACAACCCCAGCTACTACTGGGAGAATTTACTAGTTAAGAGGAGTATTGCAACTAGAGCTTTTGAATCGGTTCTTCTGGGTTTTCTATCCATATTTTCAGACTTCATAGTTGACAATCTATACATGTTCATATCTATTATTGGACTACCTGCAATACTATCATTTCTGGTTGTAAGAGATCCACCATTGAGAATCGAGAGAACACTTTATAGAATAGAAACAGGAATTACTAGAATAGAAACCTCTATAACTAACAACTTATTTATCTACGAGCTTCTACGTGGAGATCACAGGATATTGATAAGTTCTTTTAAGAGAAAAACTATTAATAGAGAAAAACCGAGAAAACCCTTTACTGTTCTAGCGTGTTTAACACTATATCGTTTGTCAAACAGCTTTCTCTTAATTCAATTACCAGTATACCTGAGAAGTCTTGGTTATGTATCAACGAGTATTCTCGGTGTTTATGCTCTTGCCAGGGGTTTACTAGTTCCATTATTTATAATCCAGTCAAATAGAGTAAATGGCATTAAACAACGTTTAATTCTACGTGGATTAATATCTCTAGCTCTACTACCTCCACTAGTAAATACTAGCTTCCTCGTACCAGTTGTTGTATTGAGTTTAATACTGTATTTGAATAGTGTAATAGACATATTGTTCTATTCTCTCTATGTAGAAAGCCTGGGCCGCGCTGAATCAACAACTTATTTATTACTTGGTGAATCAGCCGCGTTAATTGCAACTCTATTATCAGGTTTCATCTATTCACTTATAGGATTTGAAAACATTGTTTTCTTAACAGTATTTATGGTGTTTCTTGTTGCCAGTTTGATCTAGAGGCGGATCGGTGCCCGCATTCTATATTTCAATTCATCGCTTTAAACTCTATCTCCCGGGTTCCTCCTCATCTCCACTAAAAGTATTTTTCAAGGATTGTTATAAGTTTAACTAATGGTGTAATAAACAATAGTTTTATAATTGATTTTAAGAGGTAGATAAATGCGTGTAAAGCACCTTTTTCAATATATGTGTTTTCTACACCAGCCCAGTCTATTTTGTTTACTAGTATAGTTAACACTATTGTCACAGCAATCATTACTGGAATACTAATGTAAACTGGTAGTTTAGCTGTTTCTTCGAGTAAAAACCCCAACGATATACCATATAATGCTGTTAAAATAGTTATTACAAGCTTTCCTAGAAACAATGCTATTGTAAAGTATATTATACTGTATCTAGCAGTGGCTATTGGAATATAAAATACATCGTCTGGAAGTGGTAGTGCAGCTACTAGAAAAATAAGTGTAAATACTGATTTTTTGTGTTTTGAAAAGAATTTTGTAGAACTCCAAGTGAAATTCTTTATTTTCTCTATTCTACCAAGCGATCTACCAATGAAGTATACAACTAGCTTTCCCATTGTTGCACCAGCTGACAATGTTAGAATTGCTATTAGCAAGTCTAGTCCTCTAAGACGTGCTAGAATTGAGGGAGCTATAACAACTAGATATGGTATTGTTGAATACGGTATTGCATTAGATACTAGTGCAAGCAGGAATAGTCCAAGAGCTCCTAGTTCTCTGAAGTAAGGCATTAGCGTGCTAATATCCATATATTCCACCACTATATCGAATTACTCATTAAACTCTACTAGTTAAGAGAAATACAGCTACAATAATAAATTATTGAAGCTGGTTTCCACTACCTGCTTGCTTAAATAGTTTAGCTACATCCGGGTTTTCTCTAAGTAAAACATCTAGTTTTAACTTCTCTTCGTTTTTCAACAAGCCTAGATGTGCTCTAAACACACACGCTCTACATACTGGGTGGGATGATGGATTTCCACAAATAGCACAACGCTCAAAGTTTTTCTCTACTAGTTTAGCTTTGTTTTGTAATTCTATTAATTCAAGAAGGCTTCTAAGTAGACCATATTTCGAACCAGGGTATTTGTCTTCTAGTTCATTTACTAGTTTTCTAATTGTAAATCTAACATTGTATTTAACATATGGACATTGATTGAATTCTGGTTGTATAAGTCCATTGAGTAGAGCATACAATGCTGTTTCTTTCTCAGGTATTTCATAGAAGGGTTTAATTCTCTTTACAATGTATTCTTCACTAGAGGATCTCACTGGTGCTAGTGATAGTATTCTATCCCAGCTATTATTGATCAAGTTCATTAAGTATGTTTGAACCATGTCGTCTAAATTATGGGCTGTTGCTAAAACTGTAGCTCCTACTTCTCTTGCTACAGTGTTTAATACATGTCTTCTAAATACACCGCAATAACTACAGGGCATGTAGGGTAGTTTTAATTCAAAACTCTTTTGAACTATTTCGTCTAGTGTAGCGCCAATATAGTCTTTGAAACTAGCAATGATATATTTAACACTGTGTTTTTCAGCGTAGTTTACAAGTGTTGGTATTGTCTTTTCTCTATACCCCTTTATACCCTCATCTACAAGTACAGCTGTAACCTCCAGTCCCGGTATCTTCTTTTTTAGCTTTAAAAGGAAGTGTAAGAGAGCCATTGAGTCTTTTCCACCACTAACACCTACAACAACATGGTCTCCTGGATTCAACATATTGTATTTTCTAATGGTTTTTCTCGCCTTCCGCTCGAAATACTCAATAAAGTGTATTCTACAGTAGGCAAGCCCACTAATTCTATTTACATATACTGCTTGTCTATCGCAAAAACTACATTTAACCAAGAGTAAACACCAGTTTGCTATATACTCCTCTGAATTATCCAACAACTATAATTCCTCTTATTATATCATAATCCATAATAGTAGTTAAACTTAAACGGTGTATTTGAAGTGTATATACTTGCTTTAAGTGATATCCACGAGAAAATAAGCAAATTGAAAACACTAGCAGAGGTGCTAGTAGATAGGGGAATTAAATTAGATGTAGTAGTAGTTGCCGGAGACCTCACATACTTTAAAACTGTTGATACAGCCGTAAAGATTTTAGAGAAAACCAGGCAGTTGTTTAATACAATGGTGTTGTTTATACCGGGTAATTGTGACCCCGTAGAGCTCCTCAATGTAAGAAATATTGGTGGAAACATAGTTAACCTACATGGAACCACTCTGGAGTTAAATGGTGTTGTATTCTCTGGTATAGGGGGTAGCGGGATCACACCATTTAACACTATGATCGAGTTTTCCGAAGTAGATTTTAGAGAACTAGTTGAAAACACATATTTATCACTACAGCGGTTTAAAGACCACATGAAAATAGTAGTCACACATCAACCAATACATGGCTTCTTCGACGAGGTAAACGGTGTAAATACTGGTTCACGAGTATTTCGTGAATACCTAGATAGAATAAAACCAACTCTATGGATTACAGGCCACATACACGAACACAGTGGCTGGAGTAGTAGAGGAGAAACAATTATTCTACACCCAGGCCCCTTAATGAAGGGTTATTATGGCTTGGTTAAAATAACAGATGGAAGAGTAGAGAGTATTGAAATCAACAAGGTATAAGTGGAAAAAATAATATTCTCCTAGCACTATATTACCCCTAAGGGTGTTGTACTTGATTAACGTTGAAGAAATAAGAAAAGACTTCCCATTTCTCGAGAGGAAAATAGGTGATAGAACAATAGTATATTTCGACAATGCAGCTTCTACTCAAAAACCTATACAAGTAATAAGAGCAATGGAGGAGTTTATGAAAAACCACTATGCAAATGTACACCGAGGACTGCACACGCTAAGCCAGGAGGCGAGTAAACTCTACGAAGAAGCACATGAAGTAGTAGCTAAATTCATAAATGCATACTCGTGGAGAGAAGTCGTCTTTGTTAGTAACACGACTGAAGCATTGAATACTATTGCTTATGGATGGGGATTGTGGAATATTAGCGAGGGAGATGAAATAGTAGTTACAATAATGGACCACCACAGCAATATGCTACCATGGAGACTTATAGCACAGTTAAAGAAAGCTAGAGTAAAATACATTGATATAACAAACAATGGTTATCTCAAATACGAGCAATTAGACGAGTTAATAACTGAGAAGACGAAAATAGTTGCTTTTCCAATAGCTAGCAATGTACTTGGAACTATAAATGATGCTAAGAGAATAGCTAAAAGAGCCCATGAAGTAGGAGCAATAGTTGTAGCTGATGGAGCACAAAGCGTCCCCCACATAACAACAAACGTTAGAGAACTAGATGTAGACTTCCTCGCCTTCAGCGGCCATAAAATGCTTGGCCCGACAGGTATAGGTGTATTATGGGGTAGAGAAGACATACTCGAAGAAATGAAGCCGTTTAAAGTAGGAGGAGACACCATTAAAGAGGTTACACTAGACTCTATTGTATGGCATGATCTACCCTGGAGATTTGAAGCTGGAACACCAAATATTATAGAGGGTATCGGTCTAGCTGAAGCAGTAAAATACCTCTCAAAAATAGGCATGGAGAATATACGTAAACACGAAGAAGAACTAGTAAAATATACACTAAAAAGATTCCAGGAATTCGAGGGCATAATAGAATACTATGGACCAAGAAATCCAGCAGATAAAACAGGTGTTATTGCATTCAATATAAAAGGCTTAAACCACCACACAGTAGGCGCAGCCCTAGACTTGTTTGGAATAGCTGTGAGAACAGGTATGCACTGCGCCCACCCACTCCACTATAGACTTGGATTAAAAGGAACTGTTAGAGCAAGCTACTACCTCTATAATACATTTGAAGAAGTAGACTACTTTATTGAATCACTAGAAAAAATCATCTTATTAAAAGACAAGTTCTCACAGCAAATACCCAGCCATGTATGCACTGGTACATAATGTAAATAGAAATAGAGAAGAGAAAAAAGTTTTTAATTATATAAATAAACACTCAACGCGTTTACTTTGCTGGGCCTAGTATTCTAGCGAATTTCTTGCCAGTGTATGGGCTGACAGCAAAGGCGATCTTTATCTTGCCCCTCTTTGTCTCTTTTACTACTACCTCGTATTGGTCAGTCTCGAAATACTTCTTTGCTTTTAGGTCGAAGAATTTTAGTTTCTCTGGCATATTCTACACCCCTATTTTCAATAATAACATTTATCTGTGTGAGCTTAAAAACTTTATTTTTTGTTAACAAGTGTAAAACGCACACAGTTTGATATAACAAATTATTTTATAATGTTTGAGATTATAAAATGTTTATGACCATGTATAAATTTTTACTTCATGTGTGGAGATAGTAATAACGTATGTGAGTTTTTGTTGTTTTGAATTTTATTTTGTAATTGGCTATATAACTGTTCACTTATTCGGAATAATACAATTGTTCTGGTTTTGTATAATGAAGAGTACTACTCTTGATTCAATTCTAGTGGTTCGTAAACCGGTTTTTTCTTGTCGTTTATGATATCGCATACTCCTAGATAGTCGTATAGTATTACTGTATATGGTAGTTCATTTCTATGTGCTTTTCTCAATTTATCTAGTACTTCGTTGCATTTATCTAGTGGTGCGTCGCCACTACTACATAGGCTTTCTGTTATTGATATAACGTCGAGTATTATTCCCTCTACTGTAGTTATATATCCTTGAGAGTATATGCCTGGTTCTATCGTAACTCCCAGTTCTGGAACTTCTATTTTACAAGTAGAGCTCTTTACTAGTAGTGCTCTATCATCTCCTGGTTCTTCCACTCTGTAAACTACTTTTCTCGGTTCATTGGTTGAAAGTAGAAATACATCTGTGTGTTTAAACCCGCAGTTTTCACATTTAGATACTGAGATTAAAAGGTCTCCTACAAGTGGAGCTGTATATTTGTAGTCTTTAATTACTAGTTTTCCCTGGCAAATAGGGCATTTTCCCTCGTATTCAGCTAGTTCTACTAGGTTTTCCCGGTGTTCGTTATTCATGTAATCACCTCTTTTACTCAGTGTATATTATTATTTTAATTGTTTTAGTATTGTTAAATGACTGCCATCACAGCTTTGTGCTCTATTGTATTCTATTAATCCCTCTCTACATGTTGCATGTGTTAAACCATATTTTCTCGCTGTGTCTATAACTGGTTTGAGTAATTGTTTTCTATAGTCTACTGGTAGGTAGAGGTATCCGTGTATCCAAACACCTTTTTCCCGGTATAGATTATTTATTTTCAACCCTGTTTCTCCGAGGAGTTCTCTAAATCGTTTTAAACTATCCCATTTAGCCTTGTATGTAGATGTAACAATGTGTTTTGCTCCCGCACTAGCAACTACTTCTACTATTTCTGTCAACTCGTTTGGATCATCATTTACATATGGTATAACCGGGTCTACGCGGACTCCAACAGGTACTCCCTGATCTACTAGTTTTCGAATAGCTTCTACTCTCATTTTGGGGCTTGGAGCCCCCGGCTCTATTAACCTGGCCACATCTTCTCTTAGAGTAGTAATTGTAATCATTACTGCTGACTGGGAATTAACAAGGATGTCAACATCTCTTACAACAATATGCGATTTCGTAGTTATTAGTATTCTAAAACCATGACGTGCTAGTATTTCAATTGCTCTACGCGTCAATAATTGTTTTTCTTCTATTGGTGGAAATGGATCGCTACTCGTACTCAATTCGACAATAGAGCCGCGTGGTATTATTGAAATATCTCTTTGTAGTCTCCGAATAAACCCGTCTTTGGGGATACTATTCTTCAAACCTATATAGGAGGTGGCGTAGCAGTATATGCATTGATGACTACAACCAGTATAGGGGTGGAGGCTATATTTTCTAGGACACGTACAGAGTGGTGACTTCCATGGGTCAAATAAGCGTATTACAGTGAGATTCTGACTCAATACCACCGCCCATTGATTCTAGAATTGTACCCCGCCCGACCGCCCTCCCTCATCTTCATCTCCCAGCATGGGATCTCATGGAGGTGTGAGGGAGCGGGGCTAAATTAATAATTGTATTGCTCGCTAATAAATCAATTATTTAAATTATCAAATACATTAGCGTAGTTAGGGAAATAAATGGTTTCAGGTCTAGCTAAAGACGCAATTATTCAAATAGTTGATTTTGTAACAAAAGCAATAGAGTTAATTAGTGATGAAGAGAAGGAAGCAATGATAGACTTGTTGTTAAAAGCCCGTAGAGATGGTAAGAAAATATTTGTCGTGGGTGCGGGTAGAAGCGGCCTCGTTGTCAAAGCATTTGCAATGAGACTACTACACATGGATTTCGACGTATACGTTATTGGAGAAACAATTACTCCACCAGTGAGAAAAGACGATATATTAATAGCAGTATCTGGTTCGGGACGTACAAAAACAGTTGTTGCTGTTGCAGAGACAGCGAAATCTATTGGAGCTAAAGTTATAGCTATAACGACATATCCAGATAGCCCGTTGGGAAAAGTAGCCGATGTCATTGTTAGAATACCTGGTAGAACAAAACTAGCTATAGAAGAAGACTATCTATTGAGGCAGATGAGAGGTATACACGAACCACTAGCACCACTGGGAACACTATTCGAGATTACTACATTGATATTTCTTGATGGAGTAGTAGTTGAATTAATGAATAAACTTGGAATAACAGAAGAAGATATGAAAGAAAAACACGCTAATGTAGAGTAGATTGTTTAGAACTCAATAATAAACCTACCGTTTTCATATATTAAATCGCCGTCTGCATAAACCCTTCCTTTTTTCATGTCTTTAATGAGGTCCCAGTGTATACCAGAGATATTTCTCCCACCGGTCTCGGGGTATGCAGAACCAAGCGCCATGTGTATTGTACCACCTATTTTCTCATCGAATAATATCTCTCTTGTAATTCTCGTTATATTGTAGTTCAAACCAAATGCAATCTCGCCAAGCCTCTTTGCCCCCTCGTCTACACTGAGCATTTTTCTAAGGAATTCTTCGTTTCTAGTAGCTCTTGCTTCAACTACACTGCCATTTCTAAATACTAGTTTTATTCCTTCTACTTCAACACCACGCCAAATTGCTGGATAGTCGAATTCCACGTATCCCTCCACGCTGTCTTCTATTGGTGCTGAAAAGACTTCTCCACCAGGCATGTTGTTTCTACCATCATCATTAATCCACTTTCTACCATCAACACGCATGTACAAGTCTATACCCGGCCCCTGGAACCTCAGTTCCTTTACTTTATTGAGTAATTCAGCTATTTTCTCTTGTCTTCTACCTACTTCACGCCATGCTGTAATAGGGTCTTCTAAATCAGCCATTGTTGCTTTAAATACAAACTCCTCGTATTCTTCAATGCTCATCCCGGCTTCTTGTGCTAGTGCTCGAGTTGGATATGCTACTACAACCCATTTTAATTCTCCCACCGCGCTCCTCTTAAGGAATATTTCTGAGAGCTCTCTAGTAGCCATACTCCTAATTCTCAATTTCTCAGGGTCTACACCTACAAGTGGTTTAGTGTGTGTTGGAGCAAGTATTCTAATAGTTGCATTTATTTTCTGAGTCATTTCCCTCTCTATTGGGCTAATGTGCCTCAATACGTTTTCAGGTGCATATTTATAGAATGCTTCTATTATTGATTCATCTGTTATCTGTATTATTGGATATCCTCCACGCTGAACAATTTCCTTTACTAGTTCCCGTATGAATGGAATGGATTCTACTGAGCCGTTTATACTGACTTCTTCCCCCTCCTTAATACTTACACAGTAATCTACGACAAGTCTAGCTAGATTTGCTATTCTTGGATCACGCAATTTACACACCATGAAAAATATAGAGTGATATGTGTTTAAATAACACTGGTTGAATATAGATTAACTAGGTGGTCTTCTTGAACGAGGAAATAATTGAAGCCTTAAACAAGCAATTAAACCAAGAGCTTAAAAACGCCTATTTATACTTTGCAATGGCTGCATACTTCCAGGGATTAGCACTCAATGGATTTGCACACTACTTTATGCTCCAAGCCAAAGAGGAATTAGAACACGCGCTGAAATTCTATGAATATATTACTAGAAGGGGTTGGCGTGTAGAACTATACGAGGTTACACCAGTAAAGAAGAATTGGAGTAGTGTTGAAGAAGCAGTTAAAGACTTCTATGAAGCGGAAAGAGAAAACACTCAGAGAATATGGAGTCTCGTAGACCTCGCTAGAAAACACGGTGATAAAGCAACTGAAGCATTCCTCCAGTGGTTTATCAACGAGCAAGTTGAAGAAGAAGAACAAGCAATAGATTTGAGAACAAAAGTTGAATTAGTAAAAAGCAATATAGCTGCTCTACTAGCACTAGATAGAGTACTAGCAGAGAGAAAGTAGTTGTATCAAGGTAATTGCTCTACATGAATAGAAATATTTTAAAAACCCTTGCAGAACAGTTATCCCTGGCTCTTCTACTAGAAGTATCTAGCTATCCAAAACCAGGAAATGTACATAGATTGAGAGACAATCCAGAACTCAAATACGAAGCGTTTCTAGCAACAGGAATATATTCATTGAAATACTTCGAGAAAGGAATTAGAAGAGGGTTTAGAGGACATAGAAGAATAGTAATTGGAGACCTCGTATATGGATTACTCAGCGATGTATTAAAAGAAGGTTATTCCAATACTTGTCTCGGCTCATCACTACTATTGAGTTTAATGAGTGTTTCACTAGGTAGAATGATCCGCTGTGAAATAAGAAATTTCAATGAACTAGGGAGAACTGCTAGAGAATCACTAGAAGAAACAAGTGTATACGATACTATATACTACTACAAAGCAGTTAGAAAAGCCGCTCCAAGCTATTTAAAACCAAGTGATAAAACAAATGGATTTGTAAACATCTGGGATTCAAGGTATAAAAAGAAGATTATTGAGAGAAATCATAGATTGATCGACGTATTAAAGTACAGTGCAAAATTCGACGTGGTTGCACGAGAAGCCATAAACGGCTTTGAAGAGGGATTTAGAGGCGAGGTTTATCTAAGAGAGAGATTGAACACACATGGTGATTTAAATAGAGCTATTGTAGAAACATATCTTTACCTCCTCAGTAGAAACATTGATACTATAGTACTATTGAAACACGGTGAGAAAACTGCACGTGAAATACAAGATAAAGCCAGAGTAGTTCACAATACGGTAGTAAATGCTGGCTCGGACTGGGTAATGATTGTTAATGAACTAGATAGAGAGTTTTACTCGCGGGGTATTAATCCTGGATCTATAGCAGACTTAGTTGTAGAAGTACTGGGATTGTTTTTAATTAGAAACAAGTGGAATACTATCTTCAAGTAGATTCAAGTTATTAACTAATATTAATATTAATAATAGTAGTGACTAGGTGTTAGAATGGATATTACCGACTTAGTTACAAAGTGGCTCATTGAGGAATCATTTCTAGTAGCCAAACTAGAAGCACCACCAGAAGCCAGGATTGCATGGGGTATTGGAGTTACAACTCCAGGCGCCCCTGGACTAAAATTTACTGTTGTTATGCCGCTTGACAAAAGAGATAGAATTATACTAGCAATGGGAATAGCTATCTCGCCAGAACACAAGTCAGCACTAGATAAACTAGAACCCACAGAGAGACTACGAGTAATGCACTCAATACTCTCAAAAAGCCTTCTTGTATGCCACGATTGTAAAATAGCTATCCAACCAGACATGGTAAACCCGGTTGCAATAGCTATTAATGCAGAAGTATACACAGAAGAAATAGAGAAAAATGGAAAACCATTCTTTATGAGACTACTTACAAGATTTCTAAATACATATTTCGCGATTGTATCTGGATTTAACGAGTGGCATCCAGTACTACCACCTAGTGCAAAAGAAAAAGAATCAAGAGCATTTATGTAGTGGACCGGCCGGGATTCGAACCCGGGACCTCCGCCGTGCGAGGGCGGCGCTCTTCCAGCTGAGCTACCGGCCCACCACTATGGAATAAATTCAATCTGGGTTTAAATCTATTGTAGCCAATACTTCTCAAAGTATATTCAATTCTCGTTGACAATAATTTCTGCTGTAGGAGGTAAATTATATGTTTTTCCCACATTATTTTTATCAAGGATGATATAATGGAAAAACCAACTGCAGCATTTATATTACTATTAATTGGCGGTATCTTCATTATAATTGGCGGCATTTTCGTCATTGCCCTCGGTGGTGTTATAGCTGGAATGGAGTTACCAGCCGCTACTTCGGCTAGTGGATTAGTAATTGGTGTGGGATTTCTTGGATTGATTTTTGGTATTCTAGTAGTAATTGGCGCTTTAATGGTTAATAGTGGAGATCCTGGTAAAGTCAAGAATGAATCAATTATAGGTTTGATCTTCGGTGTTCTCAGTTTATTCGTAGTGGGTGGAGGATTCTTTATAGGTTTTCTATTATCACTAATTGATGGAATACTAGGTCTTACTTGGAAACCAGGGAAAACACAAGTTGAACAACCAGCTCCAACATAAGGAAACACAGTGTTTTTATTATTTAACTCTTACTCTACTTTTCTCTAAAACTAATTGAATATAGTCTCTACTGTATAATAAACTAGAGCATGGGAAAGGATGGTTAAACATGTTGAATTATATAAAGATTACTGGTGGACCACTATACTCTAACTCCTATATTGTCTATAATGCTAGAGGTAGGGGATTTATTGTAGACGCTGGTGTTGAACCGTTTAAAATCTACGAGTTAATAAATGAATTAAACATCGATACAATAGAATTCATTGTTTTAACACATGGACACTTCGACCATGTATTCTATGCTGGTAAAATCTCGGAGAAACTCGGTGTAGATGTCTATCTACATAGAGATGACTTGGAGATTTTCGAATACTCTGCTATATACGGGGAATACCTGTATAGAGATGTATTTGTAAAGCCACGAAATCTAGTACTACTTGGTAGTGATAGCGAACTATATTTTGGAGATGTAAAAGTAAAAATTATTCATACTCCTGGACATAGTCCAGGTAGTGTATGTATACTAGTAGGCAACTTCTTATTTACAGGTGACACGTTGTTTAAGGGAACCGTGGGTAGAACGGATCTACCGGGCGGGTCTAGTAGACAACTAGCTTTCTCACTTAGAAAAATAGCCTTGTTACCAGGGGACTATATTATACTTCCAGGCCACGGCGAAGAATCAAGTCTCAAAAGAGAACTCGTAGAAAACTATTATTTAAAGAAACTAATTGAAGCACACAATACTAATCACAATAAATATTAAACTGGTTTTCAAGGAATACACATTGATGATGAATTCTTCGGGGAGTTTGAGGTATTCGATGAAATAGCGGTTACCCACTGAAACATCTCTATCAAGAACTCGTCAATACGTTGTTTCTCAGTGGAGGTTATATCTTGTTACAGGATCAGCCCGGTGGGAGGCCTTTCATCAAATCAACCTGACGTGCATTCATCACCATGTATTAATCTCCTAGTAGACTGGGTTTTAATCATTGATAGCTAATGTGAAAGATTTAAGTATATGACGTGGAAAATCAAGAAATGGGTTGAGTAAATTGTATAGAATAGGGTTTGTCCACGTATTTAGAATTCCAGAAGACGAAGAACTCCTAGCATATGTAAACAAGTTTGCTAAAACTAAAGGTATTAAAGCTGGAGTTGTTTTAGCGATCGGATCTCTTAAAAACTGCAAACTAGGATATTATGATCGAATCGCTCAGAGATATGAAGTATTCGAAGTCAATGAAGACGTTGAATTAATCAGTGCTCTAGGCAATATAAGTCTACGCGAGGGTGAACCATTCGCACATATACATGTAGCTATAGGTAAAAGAGATGGCTCGACTGTTTCAGGCCATTTAATAGAGGGCAGAGTATTTGTAGCAGAAGTAGTTATAATAGAACTCGAAGGACCCGAGCTTGTTAGGAAAAGAGAAGGAGGATTGTGGCTTTGGAAACCAGGTTTAAATATGGAGTAAACAAATAATGTTGTTTATGGGAGTTTATATCCTTCTTCTAGTGCTTTGAAGTTTAATTGTAGCCAGTTTTGTGGTATTATGTCTTCTAGTGCTTTTTTGACTTGTTCTATGTTTAATGCATTTATTTCTCTTAGTATTCTACCCAGAATTAATATGTTTGCTACTCTACGAGTACCAAGTGTTTTCTCGGCTATCTCGCTAAATCTATGTGTTATTAGCTTGTAGCCTTGGAAGGTGTTGGGTGATATGTATTCTTCGTCTATTACTACAATTGTGTGTTCTCGGAGTAGGGATTTATAGTACTCTATTTTATATGGAAACATAAATACAGCTATATCAGGGTTTAATACTTTGACGTATGGTACTTCCTCCATTGATGAAGCTATTATTATATCAGATCTGCTTTCTCCACCGCGTGTTTCTGCAGCGTAGCTCTCTGTAACGATAGAGTATAATCCAGCGTATTTACTAGTTGCTAGTCCTAGTAGTCTCCCTAGTAGTAGTACTCCCTGCCCTCCTCTACCAACTACTAGTATTTCATACTTCAAGCCTGTCCACCTCTTAGGATTTCTATGAAGGATGGATTATTTCTCTCTATGAATTCACCTATTACAATGCCTTTCTCCCAGTCTATTTCTGCTTCTTCGAGGCTTGGTTTGTGTTTGTATTTTACTCTTTTCTTTAATTCATTGTACATTTCTACTGGGTCTCTTAGACCAATGTGTCTACCATAGACTTCTGGACATGTTGATACAACTTCTATAAATCTAAATCCACTCATACCGAGTGCTTTATAGAAGAATTGCTCGATGTAGTGTGGAGTGGTAACACTTGCTCTTGCCACATAGTTGGCATTTAGTGAACCAACGAGTTTAACAGCGTTCATTGGGTATTCTGGGTTTCCATATGGTGTAGTTGTTGTTTTTACTTTTCGTGGTGTTGTAGGTGCTACTTGTCCACCAGTCATAGCATACACGAAGTTTGTAAACATCACTACAATCATATCTATATTTCTCCTCGCCGCGTGGACGAGGTGGTTTCCACCTATTCCAGCAATATCTCCATCTCCACCTACAACGATGGCCTTTAACTCTGGGTTTGCTAGTACGGCTCCAATAGCGAATGGTATTGATCTACCATGTATTACATGTGCTGCATCATAGTTTACATAGAAGACCATTCTCGCTGTGCAACCTATACCGCCGACCCAGAATACTTTACGTGGATCTATTACGCCCTCTGATATCCTCTTATCGAGGGCGCGGAGCATTGCCCCGAGACCTATTCCAAGACCGCAACCAGGACAGTATAGTGTTGGTATTCTCTCTAGTCTCAAGTGTTTATCTAGGGGGTGTGTATAGGTTATAGCCATTGTTCAACCACCTCTAAGACATCTTTTGGAGTGGGGAGATCGAGACTTATAACTGGTGCAGGATATACCTCTCTATCTTTGAATATTCTATCTATATCCATGTATATTTTGCCAATGTTGTTTTCAACAACAATTATCTTTTTAGCACTACTACTCTTTCTAATCCTCTCTTCGTCGAGCGGCCATAGCGTCTTTAATCTTAGAAATCCAGCTTTAATGCCGCGTTTTCTCAATTCTAAAACTACGTTTAATACTGATCTAGCTGTAGAGCCGTATGAAACAAGTAGTACTTCTGCATCCTCAGTAAACCTTGTTTCTTGCTCGTATATATAGTCTATTCTCTTTAGTATTTTTAGAACAAGGCGTTTTACAAGAGCTTTTTGAGCGTCATCTCTTGGTGCATAAAAGCCTTTCTCATCGTGTGTAAGTGATTCCACGATTGTTTTAAATCCTCTTCCAAACACGGGCATTGGCGGGACTAGATCGGGGTCTGGCTTGTATGGTGGATATGGTGTTCCACTTGATTCAACAGGGATTTTTCTATCAATAACTTCTATTTCACCTCTCTCATAGATTGTCAACGGCTCCCATAAGTGTGCAATTACAGCATCGCTCAACAGTATTACAGGTGTTCTTAATAATTCAGCTGTATTAAATGCTTTTACTGTTAAATCATATGCTTCTTGCACACTCCACGGTGCATATACAGGTATAATATAGTCTCCGTGAGCGGCCCATCTAACTTGTAATACATCTGATTGCGATGTTTTTGTTGGAACACCTGTACTGGGGCCTGCACGCATTACATCTACTACTACTATAGGCGTCTCTGACATCACTGCTAATCCAAGGGCCTCGGCCATTAACGAGAATCCAGGGCCAGAGGTTGCAGTCATTGCCTTGACGCCAGCCCAGGATGCACCTATAATAGCGTTTATTGAACCTATTTCGTCCTCCATTTGTATTACTACTCCTCCTTTCCTGGGTAGTTTTTCAGCTAGATACTCCATTATCTCAGAACTCGGCGTTATCGGATAGCCGGCGTAGAATTTAAGTCCAGCTGTCATTGCACCTTCAGCTATAGCTATATTACCAGATGCAAATGTTTTTCTCATTCATCCCACCTTTTCAATAAATACAGCGAAATCAGGGCAGTTGTATTCACATAGCTTGCAACCAATACACTTGTCAATATTAACTGGTTCTGGTGGGTGGTATCCATACTTGTTTAGTATATTAGACCTTTCTAAAACCTTTGTTGGACAAACAGATATACATATACCGCATTCTTTACATCTATCTACTATTATGTTTACACGATACTTACTACTAGACCTAGTGATTAAACCAATAACACTCTGTTGCGTCAAACCTGTAAACACCATGTTTTTATTAATACTTCTTGGATTTAAAAAGTAAATACTTCTATAAACAGTAAAGACACGTAAATAAACAATCTAAACCGTATAATACTGTAGTACCTAGAAAAACATTTATTTAAACCAGGTTCTCTATATTCGTTTAACGGGTGAACTAGTTGATCACTGAAATTAGATGGCATAGTAGAGGAGGACAAGGCGGGTGGACTGCCAGCAATCTAACAGCTATAGCTGCATCTTATGAGGGAAAATACGTCCAGAGCTTTCCAGCATTCGGCCCCGAGAGGTCTGGAGCACCAATCCTCGCGTTCACGAGAATTAGTGATGAACCAATTGAAATACACAGTATGATCTATAATCCAGATATAGTAGTAGTATTAGACTATACACTACTATCACCAAACATTGTCTCAGGTCTAAAACCAGGTGGAACAATAATTACAAATTACACTGGAGACGAAGAACAAGTATTTAAAGCACTCGGTATAAAACGCGGAGACTACAAAGTAGTATTAATACCTGCATCCAAGCTAGCACTAGAAATTCTAAAATCAAAAATTACAAATACTGCTATGCTAGCCGGCCTTGTAAAAATCGGATTGATTAAACTAGAAAGCGTAGAAAAAGCTATTAGCGAGAGATTTAGTAAACCAGTAGCAGAGAAAAACATATTATTAGTTAAAAAAGCACTAGAAGAAGCCCGCGAGGTGTAAGAGATATGAGTACTCTTAGATCATGGAGAGAAATACCACTTGGAGGAGTAGCATTTAGACTATCAACAGATGTTAAAACTGGTGATTGGAGAGCGCTTAGACCAGTAATAGACCAAAACAAGTGTACAAAGTGCTTAATTTGCTGGTTGTTCTGTCCAGACATGTCGATTATATGGGATGGAGAAAAAGTAAGTGTAAACTACGACTACTGTAAAGGATGTGGTATTTGCGCACATGAGTGTCCTGTTAAAGCGATAAGCATGGTTCCCGAAGTGGGTGAGTAGTAATGAGTAGACTTGAATTAATACCCAAATATCCACGTGAAAAACAAATTATGCTAAATGTCAATGGAGACGAAGCAATAGCATACGCTGTAAAACAGAGCTATGTAGACGTCGTCGCTGCATACCCAATTACTCCTCAAACAATAATTGTCGAGAAGTTTTCTGAGTTTGTAGCTAATGGAGAAGTCCACACGGAATTCGTAGCCGTTGAATCAGAGCACTCAGCTATGAGTGCATGTGTAGGTGCTGCAGCTGCCGGTGCAAGAGCATTTACTGCTACCTCGGCTCAGGGACTGGCATTAATGGTTGAAATACTATATATTGCAAGTGGATTGAGACTGCCAATGGTACTAGCAGTTGTAAACCGTGCTCTCTCAGCACCAATCAATATTCACAACGACCATGCAGATGCTTATTTAATGAGAGATGCTGGATGGGTAATGTTATTCGCCGAGAACGTCCAAGAAGCCTATGACACCACTATACAGGCATTTAAGATATCTGAACACCCAGAGGTACAACTACCAGTCTCAGTCCACATAGACGGCTTCTTCCTAAGCCACACACTTGAAAACATACATGTACTACCAGACCAAGCAGTATACGAATTCCTCGGCGGACCTAGAAAACTCGCAAAAGTCAAAGTAGACTACTACGATGAAGAAGTAGACTACGCGCTAGACCCAGCTAGACCACTATCCATGGGTAATCTCGCACTATACGACTACTACTTTGAAATGAAAATACCACAATTAAAAGCAATGGAGAAAGCCGTTGAAGTCATTAAACAAGTAAACGAAGAATGGTATCAACTAACTGGTAGAAAATATGGTAATGGACTAGTAGATCCATACATGGTTGAAGATGCTGATATTGTTATAGTAGCAATGGGTAGTAGTACAGGAACCATTAGAAGTGTAGTAAAGAAATACCGTGAAAAAGGAGTAAAAATAGGAGTATTGAGAATAAGGTCGTTTAGACCATTCCCACACAAAGACGTCCGCGAACTACTAAAAGACGCGAAGCTAGTAGCCGTAATGGATAAAGCAATAGGGCCAGGACAATACGGAGCATTATACCTAGACATAGCCGCTACACTATACCATGAAAAGAATAGACCAGTACTCATAGACTACGTATATGGACTTGGCGGTAGAGACCTATCTCCAAGCATGATTGAGGAAATGATCAACCAGCTACTCAAAGACCTTGAAAGAGGATATGTTCCAGAAGAAGAGAGATTTAGGTTTATAGGGGTGAGGGCTTAATGGTCGTAGTTAAAACTCTACCTGAAATACCAGTTAAAAAAGGAGAACCACCATACAAGATCTGGATATTCGAACCAGGAGAAAAGAAAGAGCTACCATTAATATTCAATCTAAGACAACTAGCAGAACAGAGAAGACCAGCCCTTCTCCCAGGACACAGAATGTGTGCTGGTTGCGCAGCTCCAATAGTCGTTAAACTAGCTAGTTTCGCCTTTAGAGGGCCCACGATAGTAGTCAACGCCACAGGCTGTCTCGAGGTTTCAACAACGATTTATCCATATACAAGCTGGGCCGTTCCATGGATCCACAATGCATTCGAAAACGCCGCTGCAACAGCGGGTGGAATAGAAGCAGGAATTAAAGCAATGAAGAAAACTGGTAGATTAAAATACGACCACGTAGACGTCGTAGTATTTGCTGGTGACGGTGGAACATACGATATTGGATTCCAAGCACTAAGCGGTATGGCTGAGAGAGGCCACGACGTACTATACATACTATACGACAACGAAGCATACATGAACACTGGTATACAAAGGTCTGGTGGAACCCCGAAGTACGCGTGGACAACAACATCACCAGTTGGAAGCGTACTACCTGGTAAGGGAGAAAGCAAGAAGCCAATAGCAGAGATAATGGTTGCCCATAGAATACCATATGTTGCAACTGCAACACCAGCCCACTGGATGGACTTTATGAAGAAGGTAAGAAAGGGAATTGAAGTCAACGGGCCAGCATTTATACACGCATTAAGTAGCTGTGATAGAGGATGGAGACACGAAGAGAGCATATCAATAGAGATCTTGAGGAGAGCAGTAGACACCTGCTACTTCCCACTATGGGAGTGGACACCAGAAACAGGATATGTACTCACAGACAGAAGCCTCGTCATTGCTAGAAATCCATCACTAAAACAACCCATTGAGAAATTCGTAGAGGTACAAGGTAGATTTAGACACCTACTAAGACCAGAAAACAAAGAACTACTCAAACAACTACAAGAATACGTAGATGCAATGTGGGAAGACCTGTTAAAGAGGGCTTCAAACGCGCCACGGTAGTAGAAATTGAATGATTTTTGTAGTCTATTCCAAAATAATTTTTTAATTCTAGGCCTTGGCTCTCCTCTAAGACAAGACGATCAAGCAGGCCTAATAGCATGCAATGAACTAGCTAGACATGGTATTACGTGTATTAAATGCGAGTATGGATTGGAAAACTGTATTGGCGAAATCGAAAACTATCATCCCAGTAGACTAGTAGTAATCGACGCGGCATTGTTTAAAAATGGTAGGCCGGGAGACGTGGTAGTAGTAGCTAGTGATTCGATAGAAGACTACGGGCTAGTTATTTCGACACATAGTATTCCACAATCACTAATTCTAAATCTACTCAAAAATACTATTGGTGTTGAAGAAGTATTTATTATAGGTATATACCCGAAAACCCTTGACCTCGGCTTAGAAGTATCATTCGAGGTATTAACAGCCGTGAAAAATATAGCTGAGAGAATCAACGAGTGTTTAAATAGAGAAAGGAAAATGGAAGAATTGGTATAACTCCGAGTAGTTTGAGTATTAACCTATAGTGTTTGTCGAAATCAACATGTTCTACAAGCCCCATTTTATAGAGCGCGTTTACAAATGAAACAGGTATGAAATACCTTGTTTTACGAGAGAAAATAGTGGCTAAGTATTCTATTCTACTCCCAATGTAAAACCTTGTTTTATAGTCTTCAATGTATTTACTCAACGTGTCTTCTTCGAGATGTTTTGCAAGTATTGGCGAGAGCTTGAATATATAGTATAATCCTCCACCAGTATAGGGTTTTACTAAGGGGACTGCATCACCGTGAAACACTATTCTACCGTGTATCAAAGGGTTTTTGAGTGGTTTATTTACTGGTATTAATCCACCATATCTCTCTAAAACTCTTTTAACAACTACCCCTGTATACTTCTCTACGTGTTTCAAAAGCGTTTTCTCGCGTGGATTTCTACTTGCATAGCCTATTTGAACCAGTCCATTTGAAACCGGTGTGATCCAAGCAAAGAATTCAGGTGTGTATTCACTGTACACTATGGTTAAACCATCTTCTTCCTCTACGTCTGCTTCACATAGAACTTGAAATCCATATAGGTATTCTCCTTTTTCTCTAATTAACTTCTTTTTGAATATTCCAAGGGGGCCTTCAGCTACAACTAGTTTATTGTATTCAACATCTCTATCTCCTATACTAATAGTGTTTAATCCACGTGGTTTTGCTTTTTGCCCCCATATAATGGTGTGGCCGAGGCTTTCAACTCTCGAGGCCAGTACTTGTTCTAAGAGGGGCCTATTGACGTGGTAAGCTATTGGTTTTTTAAATTCCAGTCTAGCTTTCCCCATTGGTGTTGTAAAGACTATTTTTCTATATGAGGCGTCGACAATACGATTAGATAAATTGTTTACTAATCGGGCAACGTATTCTCCAACGATTCCTGCACAGTGTTTAGGAATGCCTGGTTGTATGTGTTCTTCTATTATAACGACATCTACTCCTCTAGTATTTAGAGCTGTATACAGGCCGGCTGGTCCAGCTCCAATTATTAAAATGTCTTTTTTCATTACTCTTCCTCGTAGTTTCTAGATGCATACTTCATTGTATAGCGTTTAGCTCTTAGTTTTTCAACAATGTATTTAAAGGTTTTCTCGGGGTCTCCCTTCAATCCACACGTATAGACATCTACTGTGGCGAACTCGTACTCGGGCCATGTATGTATACTTATATGGCTTTCCAATACAATTCCTACAACGCTTACTCCGGGATGTATTTTCCACGCTTTTACATCTAGTAGTGTGAATTCACCTATTTTTGCTGCTTCTCTTATTACTTCTACGAGGTATTTCTCATCGCTGAGTAGTTCAGGATCGCATCCATAGAGTTCCCCGTAGACGTGGCGTCCAATAACCTTGTTTTTTAATTGTGTAATCGTAATCATTTTTATCACCATAAAATACTCCCCCTTGGAAACTTATAAATTTTACCCCCTTCCCCTTCCACGTAAGACTTGATGTTTCATTTTATAACCCCATTGAACTTTGTATGCGTATTCAAGTAATTGTATTGGCTTTTAGTAAGATATGTTTTGCTACTTGCAAGGGGAGAGTTTGATTTTAAATGTAAGGGGAGGGGTTATTTCTATGCTATATATAAACTTTAAATCTCTTATTTAATTCTTCATGGTTTCTTTACCTGCAACTCCAATTTAATACTTGCTACTGCTTCTTGAGAAGAATACATATTCCAACTCTTATCAATCCATCTCGCCATAGTTTTAAGTTAGTGTTTAAAATCTAATTAGAAAATAGAAATACTACTTGGTGATGATGCGCGCGTGCCTGAATATGTTGATGAAGGCCAGGAATGCTGAGTTGTTATTGCTTCTTTTCTATATATGTCTATATAGTTGACAATAGCTGGTCTATATAACCATCTAGAAAACTGAATTGGTAGAGGGCACTGTGGAAATACTACTATTAGGGCTCGGTTTAGCACTTGCAGCAGTTTACGCTATGGGAATTGGAGCAAACGACACTGCAAACTCTATTGCAGGCCCTGTTGGAGGCGGTGTTTTAAAGTATAGAAGCGCACTACTAGTGTTTTCTATTAGTGTTCTTCTAGGGGCAATCCTCCAGGGGCATATGGTTATGAAAACTCTTGGTAAAGGAGTTGTATCGAATCTAAATATTTATGGCGCTGTATCTGCTTCTCTCGCCGCTTTGATCTGGGTCTACATAGCTAGCTATCTAGGACTGCCAGTGTCGACGTCTCAAAGTGCAACTGGTGGAGTAATAGGTGTGGGGCTAGCAATGATCATACTTGGCCAGAACACTAAGCTCAATTTAGATGTAGTATCAAAAATCATTATAAGTTGGACAATATCTCCTCTTCTAGCAATAGCTCTAACTGCAATTCTCTATATAGTACTAGAACGCGTTTTCTCTAGAGTAAAAATTGGTGAGCGTGGAATACGAGGACTAGCCATACTCGCCTCTGCGTGGGATGGATATGCATTTGGAGCCAACGATGTAGCTAACGCTACTGGTGTATACTATGCAATAGTAGGCTCTACCACGTTCTTCTCGAGTCTAGACTCTAGGTTTCTACTCACACTATATGGTGCACTATTCATTATTCTAGGCGGAGTACTACTTGGCAGACGAGTTGTTGAAACAATGGCTTATAAAATAACAAAACTCGACCCTATAGGCTCTCTATCATCATCCATCATCTCTGCCTCTTCAACATGGATATTTACAACTATTCCATACATGTTGTTTGGCTATGGAATGCCCATATCAACCACGTATATATCAGTTGGGACAATTATTGGAGCAGGAATAGGTAGACATCGAAGCATTAGACAAGCACTCAATTTAAAACTAGTATTAGGCATTATACTCTCCTGGTTTCTAACCCTCCCCACATCAGCTACTCTCTCCATGGGCTTTTACTACTTGTTTACAAAAGTATTTTTAGGTATGTAATCCGTTTGTCCCTAGAGGGTTTCCTCTAGGGACCTCCACCTCGCCCACAGGGTTTTAGAGACCACTGTGGGTTCATGGGTGGCTGCCGAGCCCAACGGCACGGGGCTCCCATCTACGTTTATCCCCGCGGGGCTTGGAGCACTGCTCCCATCACCCCACAGTCTCCAATACCACACAACTTCACCGACAACAACAAAACCCCATACAACCCCAAAAACTTTTCAGCCCGTAGAATATTCGTTGTTGAAACATGCTGTGTGGTTTCGAGAAAAGGTTTTTGACTTGTCTAGTAGTCTTATACAACTATATAGTTTACAGTGAACACCATATATATACTACACTACTCTATTACTACTCAGTGGTGTTGGAGTTGTCTACTTGGGGCTGGATTTCTAGGTCTATGGAGAGAAGAGCTCTTGAATTATACATTGAACACATATCAAAGATTGTAATTGTTGTAGAATATGCTTTACACGCTGTCGAAGCATTTCGCGAAAGGAATTGGGAGAAGTTTAATGAAGATTGGAAAAGAGTATTTGACGCCGAGAGAGAGGCAGATGATTTAAAGAGAAAGATACTAGTGGAGCTCGCTGAGAGTACTTTTCACCCAATTGATAGAGAAGAAGTAGTTAGACTAGTAATAACTAGTGATGATATTGCTTCTTATGCCAAGGCGTGGTGTAGAAGATTAAGTCTCTTACAAGACGGTGAAATTCCAGAAGGAGTTATTGATAAACTAATTGAAATGGCTTCTCATGTATTAGAAGCAACCAAGTTGATTCAAAAAGCAACTAGAGAACTCCTAGCTGGAAATAAAAAGAGGGTTTTAGAAATCGCCGATAAAATAGAAACAATCGAAGAAAAAGTAGATGAATTACACATAGAAGTACTAGAAGCAACACTAGAATACTGTGATAAATCAAAACCATCTAGGTGTATTGTACTCAGAGAAATAGTATCCATGGTGGAAAACGCTGCAGACAAATGTGAAGATGCTGCAGATGTATTGAGATCAATAGCACTTCTAAGATAGTCTAGAAGAATGACCACCATTTACTTTTTGGATTATTCACTGCTACTTTAATCTATTTTCTAACACAACAGATCCAATAGTGAAACAGGTTAAAATCCATAAACCCTATTTAAAATACTTGGAAATCATGGGATCAACATATTCGTCGCTAATACTAGGAGTGGGAAAGGTGTAGTTATTGACTGGTAGTTTAAAAACTAGTTTTGATCCAAGTGAAGTAAGTGTAATTATACCAGTATTAAACGAAGAAAAAGCTATTGGAGTAGTAATAGACGAGTTAATCCAAGTTGGTATACCACTTGAAAACATAGTAGTTGTCGACGGTGGCAGTACAGATAAAACAGTTGAAATAGCCCGCTCTAAAGGCGTTAAAGTAGTAATGCAAGAAGGTAAAGGTAAAGCATTGGCTGTTAAAACAGGTCTTCAATACGTTTCAACACCAATAGTTGTAGTAATGGATGGTGATGGAACATATCCAGCAAGTGCAATTCCACTATTATACAGTGAATTGAAAAAGAAGAAGTGTAGTCTAGTTATAGGTGCTAGATTATTTGGTAAGGAATCACAACGACTAATATTTAAAATCGGAAATAAACTCTTAACGCTTGCATTCAACACGCTGTATGGAACAAATCTTAGAGATGTATTAAGCGGTATGTATATGGGGTTAACTGATAAAATGAGAGAAGTAAACTATGAAATGAAGGGTTTTAGCGTCGAGGTAGAAATAGCTTCACACTTCGCAAATCTCTGCGATGTATGCGAAGTACCAATAGAATACAGGCCTAGAATAGACCCTAAAGCCAAGAAACTAGGTGTAACACACGGGTTTAAAATAGCAGTAGATATGATTAAATTGACTTGGCGTTATAATCCAACGTTTCTAATATTCACCCTTGGATCACTACTATTAATTCCTGGGTTAATACTGGGTATATGGGTTGCATATAGATACTACTTTATGGGAGTAGTACACCATATAAAGGGACTAGCCGCACTAATACTTGTAGGTGCTGGTTTTCAATCACTAATATCTGCAATTATGGCTTTATACGTGAAGAGATTGGAGAGACGTGTTTACATGAAAATAGATGAAATAAAAACACTGGTTAATTCAACGCGTTAAATAAGAGTTATAAGTTGAAAATACACTGGAAAGATATATGAACTAGTATTCAAGTGTGAGTTATTCCATGGATTATTTAACGTTGCTGGCTACAATAACGAGTTTTGCACTAATAGACTCGTTTGATCCCTGCTTCTATGCTTTATTCGCTAGTATCTTTATTTCGGCTTTAATGGTAAACCATCGATATGCTGTTAAAACAGGTATTGTATTTATAGCTTCTGTTTACACAGGCTACTTTATAATTGCTCTTGTAGCATACTCACTACTATCTGTTATTAAATTGCCCATGCAGATTCTTGGAGCTATACTATTGATTTATGGTTTTCTAACGCTCATAATGTCAATTTTGAAAAACAGGATTGAACATAGTGATCAATTTGTTTGTAGAGAAGACGATATTCCATGTAAGATAGCTTCTAAACTAGACCTTCAAAAGTATGCTATAAGAAGCCTCTTTGCTACACTGGTAATTGGATTAATATCTTCTTTTACAATACTCACATGTTCAGCTCAGCTACTTATAACCTATATTCTACTGTCACGAAAACTAGGACTCAGCCTCTCCGTGTTTATACCGTTAACACTATACTACATAGCTGTTTTCGTATCCCCGATTATAGTGTTGTTTCTCGGTCTAGCCGGTTTAACAAAGTTGAAGTCAATACATTTGGTTTTACTTAGACGTGAAAGGCTTGTTAGAATTATTGGCTCTCTATTAATGATCTCTATTGCAATATATATACTAGTACATAGTGAAACCCTGTACGCTGTTTAATACTAGGGATTTGATGATTTAATCAAGAGCAGTATAGCCGTGTAGACTAGGCATTCTCCTTCATCAATTCTACTACTACATGTCTTTAAGACTTCTTCGGGTTCATCCACGCCTAGTTCACGCATGAGTATTATTAGATTGTTTTTCAAAGAGGCAACATAGTCGTATCTACCACTACTTGTTTTAACTAGTACTATGTCAGCCAGTAGGTCCATGAGTAGCTGTTTGTCTATGTTTAAACCCCATAAGGGGAGTACATCTAGAGAGTCTAGTTTCCACAATACTTCTGGATAATATTTAATTGGTGATATAGACTCCAGCATTTTATTGAATGATTGGAGAAACATTGTATAGTCTTCATCACTCCAAGTCTTCCTGTACAATTCCAACGAGTTAACTATACTATTCAATAATTCATAATCTACACTCGTAGTAGTAGACGTGTTGACAACAATATCTAGCAATCCACGCTCCACTTTAACCCCTTATCCAGAATGCATTATAGATGGGTTTTAAGGAGTCGGATACTCTGACCTCTGCCTAAGAAACGAGGTTTTAAGTTGTAAAACTGCTAGAGAGAGTGGACTATTATTCCAAGTGATACTAGTATAGCGCCGGCTACAATAAAGGGTGAAAATGGTTCTTTAGCTATAATTCTCGTTGTTAACTGTGATAATACAGGTGCTAGTGCTGTTGCAACAACTGTTGCTGAGACTCCCAATTGGTATATTGAATAAGTAAATAAAACCATTCCAATACCCCAGCTGAAAACACCCGTTATAAAAGTAGCAATTATAAATCCCTTATCTACGACTCTATTCTCTCTTCTCATGAAGCTAACTATGAGTGAAAATACAACTACAGACGCGGATCTAATTAAAGAAACTGTATATGGGTCTACTAATCCTCTAAACATACTTATTATAGACGCGGCAAAACCCCATAATACAGCTGCTGAGAAAGCTAGTAGTATTCCTGTTTTAGACGCTCTACTTCCATTATTGTTTCCACGTGTAGCAATTAATATACCGAGAAAAGCAAGTGTTCCGCCAACCAGCTCTGTTAAACCAAGTTTCTCGCCAAATAATATAAACGAGAATACTTGTGCAAAGAATATATAGAGGTAGCCGATGACTATCGCTAGGGAACCACCAATAAGCTGTATACTCCTTGTATAAGCAATATCTCCAAGTCCTGGGCCGAGAACACCAGATACAACCATGAAGAATACAAGCATTGGAGTTAAAGAGGAAAAATGCAATGTACCAGTAAAAACAGTGAATAATACTATGAATAATACTGCTAGAAGGGCTCTTATAGCAGTGAAAAATGATGGTGGTGAATTCCTCGCGAATCGATATATTACAGCTGGATTAAAACTCCAAATTATAGCTGTTATAACCGGGTAGACTATGTATATAGAGTCCATAAGCACCACCATAACACTAATTAAAAGTAAAACCCTCCTTTAAACAAGCCTAGTACTAGTAGCCCACTATACGAGGAGAAATACAAGGTACACAATAGTGTTAACAATAGTTACTACCAATCCTATTTTAAAGAACTCTATAAATGATATCGTAGTATTCATTTTACTTTCAAGTGTTTCTAATACTATAATATTCGATGCAGCACCTAGAATTGTTAGATTACCAGCTATTGTAGACATTGCTGCTAGTGCAAGCCACGCGTTTATATCTATCGACGTGTATCCAAGGCTCTCCATAAATGGAATAAATAGTTTTACAAATGGAACATTACTTAGTACTTGACTCAAAAGTATTGAAGCAATAGTAATAGACACTACACTCTCCAAGCCTCCTAGTTTACATGGTAGTAGAAGTGTTAAAACAGGTTGTAAAACCCTGCTCCGCCATATACCCTCCATAGTTATAAACATTGTTATAAAGAAAACTATTGTACCCCAGTCAACACCAGACAATACCCTCCTTGGATTTTTAGCTAGTGTATATAATCCAGCAGCTATTATAAATGGTATAAACCCTCTGTGAGTTATGTGTGGTAGACCCATTAACTCTAGTACATCGTTTACTATTAAGCCCAGTATAGCAATCGCTAATCCAACCCCGGCGATTACAGCGTCTCGTTTATCACTAATATACTCTCGTGGTATCGAGTCTATTTCAACCCTTGTATTCTCTACTTTGAAAATCTTTATCATTATCAATGAGAGTAGTACGAGATTGATAATTGTTGGTATTGTAAGCCTCCAGAGGAATTGAATAAACGGTGCTGTAATACCACTCTGTATAGCTATTAACATGTTTTGAGGATTTCCAATTGGAGTCATTACAGAGCCTATTGTAAGAGAATATGCTAGTAGTAGAAACATAAACTTGGGGTTTAATCCAGCTGCCTTTGAAACCATGTATGCTATAGGAGGCCCCATAAGAGCAACTGTATCGTTTACGGCGAAAGCAGCTAGTAGTCCGAAGAGGAGTGAAGAAGCATAGACTAGTGAATACCTTGTTTTAAACCTACTTATATACCAAATAGAGAGAGCTGAGAGAAGGCCGGAGGACTCTGCGAGGCTAACTAGACTAAACATACCTATTAGAAACAATACTACGTCGAGGTCTATTACACTGCCCAGTTCGTCGAAGCCTACGAGTCCAGTGACAACAGTAATAAAGGATGTAAAGGCCATGATGCTCCATGCTGGTATATGGGTCTTCTTACTCCTTACAATCAACATTGCAATTAAATATATAATCAATCCCAAGCCAACTATTTCACTGTATAGCTGATTATTCAATTCCGTATAAACCACCCGGAAAATACTGAATTACAACTCGGATTATAAGTTATTAGTAGGTAGGAGTCTACTCTATTCCAGTAAAAGTATAATTCTATGTTAAAACTACTCGTCTACCTAGCCTAGTAGGGATTCAAGCCACAGCATTAATATAAATCCAAGTATAAACCCTGTTGTTGAGAGCGATTCATGCCCGTGTCTATGTGTCTCTGGTATTACTTCGTGGCTTACTACGTATATCATTGAACCAGCCGCTAATGAAAGTGTAAATACTAGTAGACTAGTTGAACCAGTAGATAGAAGAGCAGCTATTACAGCCATTACCGTCTCACTCAAACCACTCAATACACTAATAGCTAGTGCAGTCCTCTTACTTCTCCCAGCTACTGCTAGTGGAAACGAGACTACAAATCCTTCTGGTATATCCTGTACTCCTATAGCAACAGCTGTAATTAAACCCATAGACAATCCAATACTAGATGAACCACCAACAGCTAGGCCCTCTGGTAGATTGTGTATGAGTATTGCTAGCACGACAAGCCATACGTGTTTAATTTTATTCTTCATTGAAACAGGGCCTTCATAACCCTTCATTAAGTGCTCGTGTGGAATGATTCTATTTAGTAAAACAACTACTAGTACACCAGTTAAAAACCCTAGTGTAGTCAAGAATACACCACCTAATTCAATAGCTGGTAGTAGTAGACTAGTAAATGCTGTTACAGTCATAACACCAGCACTAAACCCCAAGCCTACATCCAAGTGTACTTCGCGTCCTCTAACACCAATTAACCCTATTAATCCACCTAGAGAAGTCGCTAGAGCAGGAATTAAGCCAAGTATCAACGCTCTTAAAACACTGTTTTCCAAAAACCACTCCACTACGTACACCATACAATACTGAGTCAACACGTGTATTATAATTTTTGATTGCCATTGAGTTGACTCCACTATATTAAATATTTAAAAATCAAAATTTAAAACTAGTTATACATAGCAGAAAAGTTGTAATTTAAATCAATGGATTAGAATACATAATTAGAGACAAAGCTTAATCAACAATTGCTTCCAGCTTGTAGAAAGCGCGTTTAATATACGTGTTTAAAATAGTCTAAAATGGTGTTTGAATTGGCAAAATACAAAGTAGTAGTTAATAGAGAACTATGTATTGGCTGTGGTGTAGCACCGGCAATATGCCCCGAGGTCTTCACTCTAGATCCAGATACTGGTAAAACCATGGTAGTAGATAAATACGCTGTTGAAAACAAGAACGAGATATCTATTGGAGTAGTACCAGGAGAACTCTATGAATGCATTAAACACGCGGCTGAAGCGTGTCCTGTAGGAGCAATTAAAATAGAAGAAGTAGTAGAATAATCCTTGTTTCATTGATTTCGATTTTTACACTCCTTTCTCTTTTTAACCGTGTTTACTTTTGTTTTTGCTTTTCCTTGTTTTGGAATACCAAGCCGTGTGTCATTTGAGCCAACAGCGAATAGTAGTCCTCGCGAAGAGTCTCTACAGAAACTATATATTACTCGGAGCTCGAATTACACCTCTATAGCTATAACTAGCAGTCGCTATTGCAACAATACTTGTTAGTAGTAGAGAAAGTGCTAGTGTAAATATGAGACTTCTTCTAGGAGACACATAATCCTCCAAGCATCATTATATCATAACATAAAACCCCGTAAATATGTAGACTCATTCCACTATTCTTGTCTTCTCAGAGGGAGGTTGTTTCTACACCGTTGTCTTCTCTACGTGGAGCCAGCTAGTGGTGTGACTATGGCTATGGGTTTAAAGGTATTATTGCTTTTAACTCGGGTATTATCTTGGTTTTCACGCCGTATACTTCAAATATGGTTTCAGGTGTTAGAGTTTTAACAGTTTCTCCCATTGCATGTATTCTACCGTTTTTCAATAATACTGTTTTATCAGAGTATCTATATGCCTGGGTTAAATCATGTAGAGACATTATAACTGTTACCTTCTTTGTCTTTGAAAACCAGTGTATAAAGTCGAGTATAGACAACTGGTATTTTACATCGAGGTTTGAAGTAGGCTCGTCTAATAGTAGTATTCTAGGCTCTGCAACTAGTGCTCTAGCTATAAGTGCTCTCTGTAGCTCTCCACCACTCAGCTCTGTTATGTCTCTACTGGCTAAGTGGTCTATTTCAAGGGCCTTCATATACTCGAGTGTAATCTCTATATCTTTCTTTGAAGGCAGGTAGTCTATGTGTGGCCTTCGCCCCGTTAATACAAACTCAAATACCTTTACTCCATGGTAGATGTTTACCCTTTGTGGGACAAGGCCTATTAAACGAGCTATCTCCCTCCTCTTCATACTCAAAGCATTCTTAGTATCTATGTATATTGATCCTCTAACCGGCTTTACAATTCCATCTATTGTTTTAAGAAGAGTTGTTTTCCCGCTTCCATTCGGCCCTAATACCGTTACTACCTCTCCCTCCTCTACGTCCATTGCTATATCTTCGAGAACCCTTGTACTCCCATATCTTACTTCTACGCCTTGTATTCTCAGAATAGCCATTAACGACCACCTCTTACTAGTAGGAGTACTAGTAGTGGTGCTCCTATTAGCGAGAGAATTATTCCAGCTGGTAGAACCATGGGCTTGATAATAAGCCTTCCCAGAGTGTCTGCTACTAGAGTCAACAATGCACCTGTGAGTATTGATCCCGGTATTAAATATCTATGTGTACCACCAAGTAGTAGTCTAGATACGTGTGGTGCAACTAGGCATAGAAAAGCCAGTACTCCGGCAAAAGCCGTTGAAATCGATGCTCCTACTGTAGCAATTAATACTACTTCTAGTCTAAGCCTCTTGGGGTCAACACCACTAGATGCTGCAACGTCGTCTCCCAGAGAGATTAAGTCTAGGTCTATTGCTCTAAGAAAGCAGTAGAGAGCTGTAAATACAAATACCACGGTTAAAACCCATAGTCCCGTCCAGTCAACTCTTCCAATATCGCCAAACAACCAGTAGACAACTACTGCCAATTGGAGTTCATTGAGTAGTAGGTATTGTACTAGGCTTAATACTGCTTGGTAGAAGAAACTAGTAGCTATAGCTGCGAGTACTAGTGATCTCTCGGTCAACCCCGCTCTATAAGCCAGTGTTAATACAATGACTACTTGTACCAGTGCAAATCCAAGTGCAAATAGAGTAGTAATATATGGATTAGAGACCTGGATTACTCTATATCTAACAGAGCCTGAAACACCAAGTATTAAACTCAATGCTACACCTAGTGCGGCAGCGTGTGATATACCCAGTGTAAAAGGCGAGGCCATGGGATTCCTCATCGCCGCCTGTATACAGACGCCTCCCACTCCAAGGATGCCACCTAGTAGTATAGAGGCAAACACCCTTCTAGTCCTCAATAGTAAAACAGCCTTGACCTCTGTAGATAGGTCGTTATTGCCAAGTAATACATTGAATACATCTAGTAAGCCAGCATTATACGTCCCCATAGACACAGCTAGTGGTATGAGTAAAACTAGGAGGGATAGAAGTATAGAGATAAAAAGCATTTTCTTTTTCACGTATTTCTCTATGTGTTCCACGTGCATTTTCTAATCACACTTGAAGAAGACGGCTAGGTCTACATATCCCGGGTAGCCGTTTTCAACAAATAAACTATATAGTGGCTTACCAGTGAATGCTTTAAACACCTCGTCTGCTTTCTCCACTGGATTTATATCTCTAAAGGCCTCGGGGTATAGAATACTACCAATATAGTATGTATTAGCGATAGCCGTTGCTATATTTGTATGGTAGTAATTGAATGGTATTACACCGTAGACTCTCCCTTCCCTGAAAGCTCTTAGTAGACAATACTTCTCCTTGTTCTTCGAGAAGTCCTCCACGACTAGTTTCAAGTTGTTTTCATCTATGAATACAACGTCTGGTTGCACCTGGATCAACCACTCGAAGTCCACGCTTACTACCCCACCCTCCGGCTTCAACTCGTCTACTATAGACGGCGTGCTAAGTAGTACTAGGGGTGCAAACTTCGCCTGGGAAGTAGTAAATGGTTGTGCACCCTGATACGATATTGCACCTATATATACACGTGGTTTTACTACAATGTGTTTTACTCTACTATCTAGGTCTACGAGTACCGAGTCAATATAGCTAGCTAGACTTCTAGCTCTCTCTTCTCTATTTAATACCTTACCCAGTAGTAAGAGTGCTTTCTTCAAGTCTTCTAGTTGTAGATAGCCGGGTGAACCATAATCTACGACTAGTACTGGAACACCTGTCTCAGACTCTAGTCTCTCTGGCGGATATAGGCTAACATATGTTCTACTCATAATTATCAATTGGGGTTTTACCTGAATTATCTTCTCGGGGTCTGGCGGGCTCCTCGGACCTCCCGGGCCTATTATCGGTAGATTCTTTATGTAATCACAGTATGCCATTGCATAGTCTCTTCCAATACAGCTCTTTACTTCTAGTTCTTCGACTCCTACTACTAGGTCTACTGCGTCGAGGTATACTACTAGTCTAAGGGCGCCTGGCCCTATAGCTACAATTCTAGAAATGTTTCTCGGTATACTGAGTGTTCTATTAGTCACGTCTACGACTAAAATGTATTCTACTTGTCCATTATTGCTCATAGGCCCCGTTGTACTCGTTTGCTCAGCGTATTGATTACTATGTGGTGTAAAACCGGGTTTTACAACTAGTAGTATTGGTGTAATTGCAAATACGAGGATTAATAGGATTAATACAGGGTTTTTCACAGTCTTCACTACTACCACACCCCCTACTACTTGTTTAAAACACGGACTACTTTGAATGGCGCGAGGAAGGCTGGTGTAATACCTCTTCCAATAACAACTGGGACTTCTCTACCAGCACAAGTTGCACAGTGTGGTTTTCCATCAATATATACTGCTTTAGGAGCCATTACGAGCTCGCCGCACTTACTACACCTCACACTATCATAGATTGGTGCTCTCTCCAGGTCGATCGTCACCTCTACTTCTTGTATAGTAAACTCTTCTTCTGGGAGATCGGCTAGTTTCAACGCTATTTCCTCCCATAGCTCTCGGAGTCTCTTAGCGTCTTCCTCGCTACCCTCTCCTCTAACTCTTACTTTTCTAAATAATTCTACTGCTTCTCTAGGGAAGTATTTCTCTCTTATTTTCTCGGAGTCAACGTATATCCTTATACCCTTCCTTCCACCCCTCTTTAGTATTGTAACTGCGTTTTTACCCGTGTCTAGGTAGATTAGCGAGTTGTTTCCAAAAGTACAACCTGTTGCTATTTGTATTCCGTCACTCATACAGTTGTTTACTTCTACTATTGCTACAATGTCTTCTCTAAGACTCTCTGTAAAACCAGGTTTCTCTACTCCGAGTTTACTGAGTGCTATTTCACCAATTCTCAATCCAATTACTAAAAATGGGCATATGTGACCGTGTAATTCACGTGCTTTTTCAATCATTTCTCTGGAAACCATGGTGCACCCTAGATTTAGAAAAGTGCACTTTGCTTAAAAATCTTTCTACACCGAGTTTTCCTAGTTTAAAACAATTATTCTATCCAAGACTCGACTAGTAGGTAGTATAGGTATAGAGAGAGAAGAGATGTGGCAACTGCATATATCACCATGTATACTGGGCTTCCAAGTATCGCTGTGTATATAAAGCCTCCTAGAGCCCAAATAGACCCGAATAAAAGCCCGAATAAACCATATGCCAACGGCCTCTTAGATGGCTCTACTAGTACTGCTATTGTAGCCCTCATTATACTCTCCTCTGAGCACATTACTATACCCCACGGGATCGCAGCGAGGTATATGAGTTCTATGGGTGTATATACTAAGAGGCCTATTGAGAACGGTATTAAAAGTGGAATTAACAGTAACACCTTTACCTTGGCTTTATCAAATAATACACCGAGTGGTACTGCTACAAGTGCATCTACAAGCATTGCAACCGCGTAGATTAATCCAATAGTCTCGCCTGGTAAACCCCTAAACTGCCTTAGATAATATGATGCAATAGACCAGTGTATAAACCCCAATGCCAGTATACAAGTAGCAATAGTATACAGCCAGAAGCCCTTATTGTAACCCTTCAGTGTCAAACCAGGTCTCCTAGTGGTAGTAGCTTTGGGCCTAGGATACAGAGTCCACGCTGTTGCAACAAGGATCAACGAGATTAAACCAGGAATTAACAGTGTGAAATAGGCTACTCTATACCCATAGTAAACCAGTACAATACTAACTATCAAGGGACCTATAAACGCGCCGAGCTGGTCGAGTAGTTCGTGTACTCCAAAACCCCTACCAACACCAATACCCTCTGAAACCTCTGCTAAAACAACGTCTCTAGCAGGTGCTCTCAACCCCTTACCAACTCTGTCGAGGACATATAGTAGTACTACAATCTCCCAGCTACTCGTAAACCCTATAAGCGGTATACATAGAGCTGTAATAGCATACCCTAGAAACACAGAGCCCCAGAGAACCAGTGGAGATTGAATAACAGCCGAGATATACCCAGAGAAAAACCTGAATACCAGTCCCAGAAACTCGCCAACACCAATCAGTGCACTCGAAGAAGCCGGCGCGTTTAACTCAGCAAGATATGCACCACTAATCGACCTACCACCCTCATAAACCATGTCAGCAAAGAGTGAAACCAAACCTAGAATCAAAAACACCATGACAACTCTGTGTTTATCAACCATGTATTCGTCACCAGTAGTACACAATAGAAACTAGGATATAAAAACACGAGTTGAAACACAGTAGAATACTATATACCCAGTAGAACTAAACAGTATTAATTAACACAATTATTGACTAGTTCGAATTCTACTTATAATGTACTTCAAAGCCTCCTCGTGGAATTCCTCGTCTCTAACAATCTTATTCATTATTCGCACTAGAGACTCCGAAGCATCTGGCACCATGTCTACTAGGAGTGGAAGGAGAATTCTATGATATGTTTCTTCGCCAACAAAGTTTTCTAGTATACAATTCTTCCCTAGTATAGTCTCCAGGTCTTTCAAAGTCAGCTCTGACTTCTCTCTTAATTGATTTAAAACACTTTCTACGACTACAAATAGTTCTCCAAGGTGTTTTCTACAGTCAACCCTCTCCTGTTTTAATCCATAGGTAACAGCCGTTTCCTCGAGTATTTCAGAATGTCTTTTGCTCTCGAGGCCAATAACTCTAAACAATAGCTTTATATCTGGGTCTCTCGTCTTCTCATATAGTTCAAAGTATAGATCAGAAATCATTTTCTCGAGTACAATTGAACATGTTATTAACTCTCGAAGCAATAATTCGGGTTTTTCAGTGTTCAATATGTATCTCCTATCTTGAATAAACATTGTTAGAAGAATTTAAAATTTAGTTTAATCGTGTGTATAGGAGTTATCGTTGTTCTTGTAGTGTTTTAAATAGGTATTCTTTTACCTTGTATCCATCCTTGGTGAATATTATTATGTCTACTCCATCACCAGATAACACGTCTCTCTCTATAACTGTCTTTATTGCTCCTATTGCCAATTGCTCTGCTTCTTCTAGTGATAGGTCTTCACGGTATCTTGGCTCTATATAGCCTATTGCTAACTGGTGTCCTGAGCCTGCCGTGGCGTATTTTTCTTCTATTACGCTTCCAACAGGGTCTAGTATGAAGAGTACTGGTGCCTCGTCGTAGCCTCCAACTATTACTTCTGTAAACATTGGAAAGAACTTGTAGCTGTAGAGTATGATTGAGAGTACTTTAGCTAGACTCCTTGTTTTCATTTCTCTTCCCATTTCCAACTCGTATTTCTTTGCCTCGTATTTCAGTAGTTTTGTTATATAGCCAATATCTCCCATGAGACCTGCAAATGCTACTCCACTACGACTTGTAATAGCGTGTACTTTTGTTGCTTGGCGGCTCATTATGAAGCCATCGTATGTTACTCTCTTGTCGGTAGCTAGTACTACTCCGTCACGTGTTTTAATACCAACAGCTGTTCCCGGTAAAACCATTCCCATCGATACCACCATTAAGCGTCTTGTTTAGAATAATTGTAAACAAGGTAAATATAGTTTTAAGAATACTTTCGGCCTACTCCGAGTCTCCATCACAAAAAACCAATTCTATAATAAACCCGGTCCACAGAGCATCAATTGGTGGCGAAAGTGAAGTGTTCTATTTGTGGAGGGACGCTTATCTGGGATTATGAGCGTGGAGAAGTAGTTTGTAGTTCTTGTGGGCTAGTTCACTATACACTGACAACACTTGAATGCCAGTATTATAGAGTAAACAATGTAGAAGAAGACTCTATTAGAGAACAACCACGTAGTATTAAACCAATTGTTTCACGAGAATACAGAAAACTACTACGCATATATGAAAAAACAAATAGACTAGTTAAGAGGAAACCATGGCTCGAAGTAGACTATAACAAGATAATCAACGAGAAAAAACACGTACACGCAATAAAATCAAAAGCATCAATTAAAGCAGTTAAAAACATCGAGGAATATGGGTATTGGGACATAGTAAAGAAAGGATTAGAGTTTATTAATAGTGTTAATCCAGCTTTTCTAGCTAGAAGCGAGAGGAGTAAATACGCTCTCGCCTATATGGTTGCAGTAAAACTTGAAACAGGGAGATATCCAAGTAGAGAAGATGTAGTCAAAATATTCAATATTAGTAATACAAGTTATAATAGACTGTGGAGTATAGCCGAGAAAATACTGAAGTCGCCGCAAATCCAACCCTTTAACTCTCAACTCGAAAACAATGCAGTGTTTTCCAGCTAGTTAGAAAAATAAGTATAGAATAATAATTCGATATAGAGATTAAGTATACTAGACGAAATATACAAGTAATTTTACAGCGTGGATTTAAATGGAAAAGCCAGTATTGTCTAAACTATACGTTAGAAACTACAACGAGCTCTACGAGTATTTAAACAATTCATTGAAAAAGATCAAGCCATTAGAAGGCGAAGACTTCAAGTTATTTATGAAGAGGAAAACAACATCGGCATTCCAGGTAATTGAAAGCGAATTAAACAAGCTCCTCGAAGCACTCGTATTGATTCAAAACGCTGGTGACTTCTATAGAGAGCTATTTAAGGTATATACTGGTAGCACTGTAGAAGAATACATAGCCGACGTGAAAAAGAGGATTAAACTAGCTAGAAATATATACAAGTGGGCTCTTCAAGAACTAGGTAGTTTGGATTCAAAGAGAAAGAGAAGAATAGTATTGACTTTTAGAGCTGGTATAGGCAGGCTTTTATCAATATATAAGAGAATGGATAAACGAGTAGTACTAGTTAAAGAATACTTAAAGGAAGTATCTAAAATGCCCGATACAAGGGGAGACTATATTGTCGTCCTCGCCGGGCTTCCACAAGTCGGCAAGTCAACACTACTTTCAAAACTAACTAGTGCAAAACCAGAAATTGGCTCATACCCGTTTACAACGAAAACCCTTATAGCTGGACACCTCGTTGTCGAACCATATGGTAGAATAGTTATTATTGACTCACCGGGTATACTGGATACTCCAATTGAAGAAAAGAATATTATTGAATACAAAGCAATACTTGCACTGAAACACCTAGCAGACCACGTAGTCTACTTATTTGCCTATACACCTAGCTTCTACTATACACTCCAAGAACAATTAAACGTTTATGAATCAGTAAAACGCCTCCTCGGTGATAAACCAGTAACCATAGTCTTCAATAAAGCAGACTTACTCTCGAAAACAGAGTTGGAGGAGTATATGAGAGAAGTTGAAAGTAAAACTGGTTTAAAACCCATACCTATTTCTGCATTAACAGGCTACAATCTAGATGAAATCCGCCAACTACTAGTAAGCTGTCTCAAGGAGAAAAAGAAACACCAGTAATTCTCACTATACCGGGTTTACCTATCTCGCCTTGTACTCCTACGCGGGCACTTGGAATAAAGAGTTTTGCTACTTCTACAGCTGTAGCGAGATGCATTGTTATTCTTGATACACCTGCAATGCTTTCACCTCTAGCTAGAAACATATATGGTATAAGCATATCACCCATGTGTTTATCAAACGCCATTCCTGTTTCATAGTCTTCAATTAGTGATAACGCGGCTTCTTCACCAACTTTCTCTGCTGGTTTACCTTTTTCGCCAAGAGAGTCGCCTCCAAGTCTAACATCCATATCTGTTTCTACGTATACTAGTATTCCGCTTCCAGGGCCTAGATGTGGATCTCTCTCTGGTGGATATGTTTCTATTTCAACTCTCGGCTCTACATTAATGTATTTTCTAAGTATGTTTAATGCTGAATCCGCTTGTCTCTTTGCAACGTGGTGTGGTAGTTTTACAGCGTGGCTTGTAATGAATAGTTTTACTGGTTTACCACGTGAAACCTTGTTTATGGGTGTTAATGGCTGTTTAACGGGGTTTACACGTAGTTCTACTAATCCACCACCTCTAGGGTAGTGTCCACGTCTATGTAGTTTAATATCTACATTTACGCCGAAATGTCTAAGATTATATGTAAATACGTGTATCATGTAGTCTATTGGTGGACTCATTGGTACATTAGTACCTCCTTTAATTGTCACTCTAGAAGAGCAATCGCTAAACAATAGTACTGGTAGTATTGCTTGGATTACGAGAGAGACGCTTCCAGCTGTTCCAATATCAAATGTAAAATCTCCACAGCGTCTTTCAACGGGCTTGAATACTAGTCTCGAACTACCTACGTGCGCACCTTCAACTTCTGCTTTAGTGAGCTCTGCTAGTGCTTTAACAGTTGTTAAATGCTGTGGTCTTAGCCCGGGATTGCTCCTCTTAGCTCTAATATTGTATACTTCTACTGGTTGGAGAAGTAGTGCTGATAGTGCTAGCGAGTATCTTAGTATCTGTCCTCCTCCCTCACCCATACTTCCATCAATACGTAGTATGTTCATCGAAACACAACCTCCTAACTCTTTCTACTCCCTTCATTTCATCTATGTATTCAGATACCGATGGTGGTACTAGTTCACGCCATTCATCGCTACCTCTAGCCATTAACTCTCTTATCCTCGTACCATGATACCTCGTGGGTTCTAGTAGAGTAACCCTCTTGGTTGGTTTACCAAGCCATTCAAACAGGTATAGTGTCTGGGGGTTTCCAGAGGCTACAACGTCTACTTTGGGAGACATTGATAATACGTATGCTGTCCAAGTCAGAGGCATATTTATATCTGGAATAGTTATCATCCAGACCCTTCCAAGAAGCCCGTTTTCTCTTATTACTCTATATATCATTTCCCAGCGCTCTCCAGCTGTAAATGGATTTCGACATGTATACCCTTCTTGCGCGCTTCCAATAGCAACTATTACTTCATCGTACTCGTCGAGTAATTGATTTATAGCTGCCAAGTGTCCTTTGTGAAATGGCTGAAATCTACCGGGGAATAGTGCTCGCTTCAATTACATCCACTCCTACTGTGCTGTTAAGTGGATTGAGTCGAGATTTGATGGTGTTAGTATTTTCTGAGTGTAAGCCCTGATCTCCTTTGACTTCTTTAATAATGATGCGAGTGCATCTATAGCGTTTGGCTCTCCGTGGTTTAAAATAATTGTTTTTGGTTTTGGATTAATATCTCTTGCATATGCTAGTAGTTCGCGTTGATCGCTGTGTCCACTGAAGCCGTCAATGCTTTCTACTTCGAGGTTTACTTTTATAGCTTCTACTTTGTTTTCAACAATTATTGATACTTCTTTCATTCCATCTTTAACCATTCTTCCAAGTGTTCCCTCGGCCTGGTATCCAACGAATACAATTGCGTTTCTCGGGTCTTCTGCTAGTAGTTTAAAGTATTCTACTGCAGGGCCTCCATTCAACATTCCATTAGTTGCAATAATTACTGATGGCCTGTCTTCCACTATGTCCGGCCTTGCAACAGGGCCTTCCAGGATTTTCACGTTGTCTGTTATAAATGGGTTTTCACCATTGTAGATATCCTCTCTAACTTTCTTGCTGAGGTATTCTGGGTATTGTAGATGTACTGCTGTTACCTCGTTTACTAATCCCTCAACGTAGATGTTAATTGGTGGTATTTGTTTTTCTTTTATAGCACTGTTTAATACTAGGAGTATTTCTTGTCCTCTACCAGCTGCGAATACGGGTATTAGTGTTACTCCATTGCGCTCTGCTGTTCTCTTTACAATTTCTATTAATCTAGCTTCTGCTTGCGCTCTTGGTTCTTGCAGGCTGGCTCCATAAGTACTCTCCATTATAAGTGCTTCTACTCTTGGGAATTCTGTGTGTGCTCTACTCAGCAGTCTTGAATCAGCATATTTAAAGTCGCCTGTGTAGACGATATTGTATAATCCCATTCCAATGTGGAGGTGTACTATTCCAGATCCAAGGAGGTGGCCAGCATTGTACATTGTGAGCTTTATATCTGGTGCTACATCTGTTACTTCGTCATAGTCTACTGTTATAGTGTGTGTTAGTGCTGTTAACAAGTCTTTTTCTCCATATGGAATATATCTACCTGATTTCTTTGAGACTTCTAGTAGGTCTTTGAGCATTATAGCCATTAACTCTCTAGTTGGCTTGGTAGTATATACTGGTCCTCTATACCCATACTTGTAGAGTAATGGTACCAGTCCAGCGTGGTCTAGGTGTGCGTGTGTTACTATTACTCCATCTAGCTCGTCTATTCTCAATATATCTATTATTGGATAGGCTTTGAACGGGTCTGAAAACGCGCCAACATTTATTCCAAAGTCTAACAGTATTCTACTCTCTCTTGTTTCAACTAGTATCGCTGATCTACCGACTTCTCTAAACCCGCCGAGGCCGGTTATTCTAACATAGTTGTTTTTATATATTACATCTCTATGTACTCTCTCGCCAAGTGTTCTCAGAAATTCCAGTCTATACTCGCTTTGTTTAATCAAGTAGTTAGTGATTTCTTTGAGTGTTTTTGTCTCGAACGGTGTTGTTCTAAGTGGTACTACTCTCCACCCTGTTTCAGCTAGAAGCATGTTTCGAAAAACGTTGCCCTTGCCAATGATATATCCTGGCTTCTCTGCTTTTACTAATACTTCCCCGCTTGCCTCGTCAAAGTACATTCCATTGGGGTCTATGCCGGCTTCTTTAGGCGAGTATTCAATTATTATTTTCTTGGCTTCTTCTTTGTCGAGTCTTGCATCGGGAGATACTCGTATAACTATTCTCTTTCTAACTTTCTTCGCTATTGTCTGTGCTAGCATCGGGTATTTAACTAGTGCTTTTCTATTTCTAATGTATATTACTATTAATGGACCCTCGAATTCAATATTTGATAGTTCGAGCTCAGCCGGTATTTCCTCCATTATACTCTTCAACAGCATTAGTTTTCCTCTGTCTAGCAACAGTCTTCCTGATGTCAACTATAACCCCTCTCTAGCTTGCAGGATTAAAAGCATTGATAAACAAGACCGATTAAGAGTATGTATTCAACCCTTTTAAAAATAGAGACTACTCGGTTTTCGAGGTTGGAGTGAGAGTTTTCTTTAATTGAATTGTTTTTTCAAGTACTACTCCATCTCTACCAATTACTAGTACGTCAACTCCCTCTCCCGAGAAGCCATCTCTACTCAATGCAGCCGTGACAGCTTTTACTGCTAGGTCTACTGCTGCTTCCAGCGTTAAATCTTCTCTATATCCTGATTCCAACACGCCAAATGCCACGGGGGATCCACTGCCAGTAGCCATGTATTTCTCTCTTGTTACTGTTCCATATAGGTCTAAGTAGTAGAGGCTGGGCCCCTCTTTCTCATCGTAGCCTCCAAGTAGTAGTTGAACAATAAATGGATAGATTCTTAAATACGTTGATAGTATTAGAGAGAGATTTGATGCCATCGCCCTTATACTCATTGGTCTACCAGTAGACAGCTCGTATTCACGTACTATATACCTCATATTGTCTACTAATATCTGAGCGTCTGCTACAAGACCTGAAATAGTCATTGCTGCTCTATCAGTTATTTTAGCTATTTTCTTTACTGCTTTATGGTATACTGCAGGGCCGGCTGTAGCTCTTTTATCAGCTGCTAGAACCACGTAGTCTCTCAGTGTTAATCCAACAGTTGTAGTCTTAGATTCAACATTCATTTCAGTAAACACCAAGTCTAAGTAAGTTACTGTGTTATTGATAACCCTATTTAGACTTAAATACTTATTACTCTACAAAACCATAGAGGGACAATGTGAAAAATAGTGAGTGGTATGAGTAGAATACACGAGATTATTCTACCATTAAAGGTTATTGTTGGTAGTGGAGCACTGAATAGCCTCCCCAGTATACTCAGAGAGTTAAATGATAAAGAAACACTTAGAATAGGCGTAGTCACAGGAGAAAACACGTATACAGCGGGAGGAGTATTCGTCGAGAAAACAGCAAGAGATTTTGGAGAAGTATTTGTTTGGAGAGTAAAAGACTCTAAACTTGAAACAGCTCAGAGAATCGCCGAAGAAGCTAGTAGTAAAAGTATAGATGTTGTTATTGGCGTTGGTGGTGGTAAATCAATAGATATTGCTAAATACACAGGTTTCAAAACAGGAGTACCAGTTATTAGTATACCACTCGCGCCCAGCCACGATGGAATAGCAAGTCCTTTTGCCAGTTTGAAAGGTAGTGATAAACCATATAGTATGAAGACTAGTACTCCATACGCGGTAATAGCTGATACAGATATTATCTCGAAAGCACCAAAGAGACTAATACTATCCGGTATAGGAGACCTACTAGGGAAATTCGTATCTGTAAGAGACTGGCAACTAGCACATAGATTAAAAGGCGAGTATTATGGAGAATACGCTGCTCAACTAGCACTTCTAAGTGCTAAACACGCTCTTAGATACCATGAAGAAATAGCTTCTAGTTCACCAGAAGGAGTGAGAATACTAGTAGAAGCACTTGTAAGTAGTGGTGTTTCAATGTGTATAGCTGGTTCTAGCAGACCGGCGAGTGGAAGCGAGCATTTATTTGCTCATGCACTAGAAATACTAGCTCCTGGAAGAGTACTCCACGGGGAAGCAGTAGCACTCGGCACTATTATAATGCTCTATATTTACGGAGACCCGTTATGGAAGCGTATAAGGAGAGTAATGAGGAAAATAGGGTTGCCGACAACTGCAAGCGAGTTGGGACTGCCACCAGAAATCCTAGTAAAAGCATTGACTATAGCTCCAAGTATTAGACCAGAAAGGTATACTATTCTAGGTGAAAGAGGGGTATCTGAAGAAGCTGCTTTAAAAGTACTTCGTGAAACCAGTGTTATTTAGGAGTTAAAAACGATTTGGTTATTGTGGCTTCTTTATCTCTTCTTGGTATACTAGGGTTTTTACCTGGTCTTTAAACAACTCGAATACGTCAGCTGCTAGTGTTAGTTTGGAGTAGCCTAGGTTTTCACGTGTAATGTATTTACCGGGTATTTTAACTACTAGTTTTCCGTCTCCTTCACTGTATTCTACACTTACTTCATCGCTGGGTATTCCTAGATGTCTAGAAGCTAGGTATTTTGCTTTCTCGTTGAAGTCTTCGAGTTTTCTAACTACTTTTACTTTGTATACTAGTGTTTTACCGGCTAGTGGGTGGTTGAAATCTATTGTTACTCTACCACCACTTATTTGTTTAACAATACCTCTTACTCCTCCTACTTCAACTACGTCTCCAACGCTGACTGTATATCCTCTCCTCTGGAATTCACGTAGACTAAATATTCTTACTTTACTGGGGTCTCTCTCACCGAATGCTTTTTCTGGTGGTAGTTCTATTTCTTTTTCTTCGTTTTCACTTAGTTTTGCTATTTCTTCTTCGACGTAGGCGTTTAACCAGTTCTTTCCAAGTACTATTAGTACTGGTCCATAGATTCTATTTGACTCGTATATGTTTTCTTTTTTCGCTAGTTCTGCATCTGTAGTGTCTATTACTGCATTTGTATCTTTCACTCTAATCGTGTATTCTACGAGCAAAAAGTCTCCTTTGTTAAAGGGCATGAATAATCAACCCTCATCTACGTGTTTTTAACTGTGAGACACAATAGAGATTTAAGCTTAATAAATCTTGATGAAGAATTTGTGTGTAATGTATTTTTTAACCCTTAACTTGTTTAACACGTTTAGGATAGTATAGCTTTAAACTATGATTAAATCAAGTAGGTATATACAAGGTGTTAGATTTGAGTGACACTGCACACAAAATACTAGAAGAAAACGTCGGCAACATAGTATTAATTAAAACAAGAGAGGGTATTTCACTAAGAGGAAAACTAAGAAGCTTCGACCAACACTTAAACATTGTATTAGACGATACAGAAGAAATAAGAAGCGATGGAACAGTGAGAAAACTAGGAACAGTAGTTATTAGAGGAGACAATGTAATACTCATCTCCCCCATAACAGAGTAGAAAGAGGTGGTTGAAACATGGTAAAAGGAACACCAAGCATGGGTAAACATGGAAGAAGCAAAACACACATTAGATGCCGTAGATGTGGAAGACACAGTTTCAACGTTGCAAAAGGATATTGTGCAGCATGTGGTTTTGGACGAAGCAAGAGGATTAGAAGGTATAGTTGGCAAAACAAAAAAGTAAATAGAGTTAGAATTGTTTAAACAAACCCCCTCCAACCAAGACAACAATAGAGTAAACACTATTACCAGGTATAACAAAATTGTTTTCGTAGACTTCAGGTGTCACACTTATGGCTAAATATTTAATTAGAGCTAGAATAGTCGTTGACGGAGTAGTTGAAAAACACGACATTATAGGAGCATTATTCGGGCAGACAGAAGGACTACTTGGAAGCGAATTCGACTTGAGAAATCTACAAGACAAGGGTAGAGTAGGAAGAATAATAGTAAACACGAAAACACAGGGAAACAAGACAATCGGTGAAATCCTAATACCAAGCAATCTCGACAGAATAGAGACAGCACTACTAGCAGCCATGGTTGAAACAGTAGATCGTGTAGGACCATACGACGCCGAAGTAAAAATACAGGATATCCAAGACCTAAGACTCGAGAAAATAAAGAAGATCATTGAGAGAACAGTTGAAATACTCAGATTATGGGGTAAAGAGAAAACACCAGACATTAAAGAAGTCATTAGAAGTATACAAGAATACCTTAAAGCACCAGAACCCGTCTCCTATGGACCAGAAGGCCTGCCAGCAGGCCCCGACGTAGATAAAAGCGATACGATCATAGTAGTAGAGGGTAGAGCAGACGTTATAAACTTATTGAGATACGGGTACACCAATGTAATAGCACTTGGCGGAGCACGCAGAGTACCAGACACTATTAAAAACCTAGCTAGCCAGAAAAAGATCATCCTATTAGTTGATGGAGACCACGGCGGAGACTTAATTATAAAAGAAGTATTGAGGACTATTAGAGTAGACTACATCTCTAGAGCACCACCAAACAGAGAAGTAGAAGACTTAACCGGTAAAGAAATCGAAGAAGCATTGAAAAATGCAAAGTCAACCCTGGAATACCTTGAAGAACAAGTAAAAAGCGGGGTTAAAGAAGCCGAAGAACTACTCCAAACACAGAGAAAACTCCATAAAATACCAGAAGTAGCTAGAGAAGCTGAGACAATTACAATTCCAGAATCAGTAATCAACACTGCTAAAAGCCTTCAGGGAACACTAGAATCCATTATCTACGCACAAGACTGGAGCGAGATAAAGAGAATACCAGTTAGAGACTTGGTAAATGAATTGTCGAATATAGAGCCTGGTAAAGCATACGCTGTTTTAATGGATGGTATAGCTACTCAGAGACTAGTAGATACAGCGGCGAGTAAGAATGTAAAATTGATTATTGCTGCCCGGCTCGGAAAAATCCAGTATAAACCACCCGAAACAACAGTATTGACTTATAACGAGTTGAATCTCTAAGATTGTTTTTTACCAAGGTATTCAAATAATCCTTTTCTACCAGTTGATGCTCGTTTTAACTGTGTTTCTGATACTCCAAAATACTCTAGTATTCTAAGAGTTGCCGGTATTATTTGATGGTCTATATAGTAGTTGTAGTCTATTGTCTTAGGGTCTTTGACAAGTATGTATGGATATGCTCTATCTGAAATAGAACCCGTCCCCTTTAATACCACATATCCTATTTTATCACCAACTTCTACTTTAAACCCCTGGTTGATTAATCTACGAGCAGCTTTTACATGGGGTGCTGTTGCCTCGTATTCTTCTAGTGGTTTTGTAAGTGTCTTCCATATAATGAGTTTTTCTAGTGGTATTTTACCCTGCATTAAATTCGATATTACTGTTCTCACGTATTCAACTGCTTTATCAACACTCCCCTCTTTAAGGAGTATTTCTACAATGTTTTCCTGTACCTCCTTGGCTACTTCAGCCCAATCGCCTCTCACCGCCTCAAATCCTACAATGTCTATTCTACCGTCTTCTAGTAGTCCAGCATATCTCTTCTTGGCTTCTGTAAAGAATACTCTCTTGTATACCTTGTCGACTTTGATTTCAAATCCTAGTTCTCTCTCGACGAGTTCAATAAATATCTTTATTTTCTCTGGATTGTAGGTTACAAAGAGAGAGTCTGTATCTCCATATATGACTTTCAATCCAAGGTTTGAAGCTAAATCAACTGCTTTTCTAATTAATTGCCTACCCCAAGCTGTTACTGCTTCAGCACATGCTTTACAATACCATCGTGCACCAGTCCAACCCATATATCCATATGTTGCATTAGCTAGGATTTTCACTGCTCTCTGTCTCTCGTCTAGTAGTCTATACTCGTAGCTAGTTGGAGGATACTTTTTCATTTCTTCTCTAATACTCTTTCTCAATTGTAGTAGTTTAACTAGTACGTCTTTGAAGAATCCTGGTGGTTCAGCTCTAAAACAATGTCCTACTTCTGGCGCTATATTGTATCCTTCTCCCTCGCATAATTCTCCAACTAGTGTATCTGGACCTACATTGTACTTGATCATGATGCTAGGATACATACTAGTAAAGTCTAGTACAGCTATATCTTCATGTATACCTGGAACTGGTTTAAACACTACTGCACCCTTGTAGGTTTCTACCTCTCTCTCCTCTCTATTGGGGATCAACTCGTTTCTCTTATAGGCCTCATACATTAAAACCCATTCAAGTCTAAAACCAACACTCGCCGCTCCAACCTGGTCTAGTGGAATCCTCGTAATATAGGATAACTGCATAGCAAATGGTAGGAATTTATCTGCCAGCCCCAGTGTGGAGACAACATCGTCTTCATTATACTTTAACAACAACTTCTTTTTCTCGGGGTCTCTCCAGTACTTGGGGAACTCTGTGTAGTCTATTAAAACCCTCTCGTTTCTCTTCATTACACCAAGGTATTCAGCTACTACATCTAAACTCTTCAATTTTATTTCTGAGATTTCTTCTGCGTAATTGTATAAATCAACGCTTAGTCTACCGGGTATAGATATGTGTCCATAAGTACTAGTAGTGGGGAGTGCGCCGATTCTTCTCCCAATATCAAATCTAATTCCGAGTACACGTGTTCTCTCGAGTAGATAGGGCCAGTCAAACGAGTTGCTATTGTAGCCGAGTATAATGTCTGGATCATATTTTAATACGTAGTCTACAAACTCGGCTATAGCGTTTCTATCGTCTAGTCCACTAGCAGTAAACTGTTTTACACCCCCGCCTGGAACACCAACTCCAATTATTATAACTGGGTCTCTACTTGGCTTTGGAGAACCGTGTTCACTGTAAACCTCTATGTCAACAGCCATTAACCTTAAATCTCTGGGTGGTGTTGAGTCTTCAAGCGATTCTTATCTCTCCAACAACCTCGTATTCACTATCTACTCTAAAAGACTTCGTCGACGGGGATTCTCTAACTCTAACTATGTGCCAACCACACGGCCTCAGTTCTTTGTCTAGAATATACCTCATACTAAACCGTATATCTGCCTCGACGACTTCTTCTACTCCTCTAATCGACTTTACTTTGTCTCTATAGCGTCTAACGTATTCTGGTATAACAGTAGTTATTTTCAATGCCTTGACTGGTCTACCATAATACTTCTTGTATACTTGTTCAACACTAGTAATTGGAGAATTGGGTTCTGAGAGAGCTTTAATTTTTGATACTAGTAGAGTAGGGTCTACATCGTCACTAATTATTGCGTAGAAATATGGTCTAAAAGACTTGTCGCGGAGAACTATTCTCCGTCCATCTCTGGATACTCCATACATTATAATATGGGGTTCTCCACCAACAACCTCATATGTTACATCTAGTAAGTAGAATTCGATTTCACTCATGGGTTTAATCCTCAAACAATTAATATTGTTTAAACAGGAATAAAGATTAATCAATAGTTAAAACCAATAGTTGATGTTGAAGCTGGGATAATGAAGATACTGGGAGAAGACTTAAAACACGGTGTAATACAAGTACAAGTTGAAACACTCGACGATTTATGGATACTCTACAATGTCTTGAGAGAGGGAGATATAGTATACGCTAAAACAACACGTGAAGTAAAAGTTGGAGATGGATCAGAGGGCTCACGTATACCAATGATACTGGGAGTAAAAGTGAAAAAAATAGAATTCCAAGAATTCACCAATAAAATAAGAATATCGGGTATTGTTGTAGAAGGCCCCGAGAAATTCGGTGTACAAGGTAAACACCACACATTGAGTATTGGTGTTGGAGATGTATTGAGTATCGTCAAAGAAGAATGGAGTAAAATAGAAGTAGACCTACTCAAACGCCAGACAACAAAGAATAGAGTACTCGTTGTATCAATAGACTTCGACGAGGTCTGCATAGGGCTAGTAGCAGAACAGGGAGTTAAACACATATGGGAGTCTAGTGTAAACCTACCAAGCAAGCATTACGCAGTAGACCATGAATCAATAATTAAAACATATCTCAAACAAGTAGTTGAAGTAGTAGTTCAAACACTGAAAAACGAAGATGTTAATGCAGTAGTTATCGTAGGGCCCGGCGAAATAAAAAACCAGTTGAAAACCCTAATCGGGGAAAACACTAAACTCCCATTGTATACAGATACAACGTCTACTGGTGGATGTAAGGGTATATCCGAGGCTTTGAATAGAGATTTATTCAAGAATATAATGGGAGAGTTGAGTCTAGTAAAAGCCACTAGTATACTCAACGAGTTTAAAGAACTACTAGTTAAAGACCATGAATTAGTAGCTTATGGAGTAGAAGAAGTAAGAAGTGCCGCTCTAATAGGAGCAGTAGAGAAACTACTAGTACTAGACGAACTACTCCGCACACCAGACGACGAACTAAGAAACACTGTGTATGAAACACTGAGAAATGCTTATGATAGAAAAGCAGATGTAGTAATAGTACCATCAAAAACAGATATTGGCGGTGAACTAGCTGGTTTTGGAGGAATAGTTGCAATACTTAGATTTAAAGTCTTTAAACCAGAATAGTCTTTAACAACAGGGTTTTCTACGACTCCAAAATGCGTAGAGTGACTATGATTCTTCTTCGAGTATTCTCCTCATTAATGGTTTTTCTCTTAATAGTCTTTCAAATCCTTCTTCAAAGCTTTCACCTGGTGCTAACGGTATTTTCGCGAATATACCTGTTCTTCCAACTTGATCTCTCTTTGATAACACCTCTACTCTTTCTTTAACGATGTCGACACTTACCTCGAGAGTTTTAGCTACATAGTCTTCGTATCCTATAACTGGTGTTTCAATGTGTCCTTTCTCGGTTGGTATTATTAAAACAAGGTTTTTGTTTACTCCTGGTACTCTCTTGTCTAATAATAGTCCCTGGTAGTCTATTACTCCACTATACTTGAAGAACTCTAGTTCTCTTGGTTTAAACTCAACTAGTGGAAAACTAATAGATATTCTCTCCTCGGCGTCTAGATATATAATACCCTTTGGCGTCGTGGTTGGTGTTGCAGCTACTATATACCTCGAATAATATTTAAATCCAGCTTTCTCTAGTGCTAGTTCTACCAGGTATCCTGGTAGCTTGACGGGGATAACTATGTCTATATCGCTTTTCTCCCGGACATCTCCTCTAGCTATACTACCATGCAACCACAATGTAAAACCCTGACGTGCAAGAGGCTCCATTATACTCCTAGCTTTACTCCGTAATTCTCTAAGTAGCCTCCAATGCTCTGGTGTATACTCTACTTCGCGGAATTCAGGTGTACTTCTAACCCTCGTTCTAGTCAACACAAACCACTCAATCAAAACCCACTTATTTAATTACACCCTTAAACATATACGTAGAAAAAGATGTTTATACAGGGGGTGAAAGTGGATATACCGGTATACATAGTATACTTTATAGGAGCATGGATTCTCGTAAATACTTTATACATAGTGTTAAAAAAGATTGTTCGTAGCGAGAAGACAAGTATTGAACTACAATACTACACTATACTCCTAGTGAAAAAGAAGTATGAGGGTATAAGCTCGACTAGTAGTGGAGTATTACCCTATGTGTGTATAGCGCTATTTATAATAGCGTTATTCTTCGCTATTCAAAGCTTAGCAAGCCTTATTTATACTGGTTTATTCAAGGGTTCTCGTGAAGTAGTAATTCTACTACCAGGATTGAATATCACTGGAAACGACTTACTCTATTTTGCAATAGCTGTTGGAGTAGGAGTAGTACTACACGAATACATGCACGCTAAAATAGCTTTGAAAACAGGTATACCCGTTAAATCATACGGGTTTATACTAGCACTCATACTACCAGCTGCCTTCGTAGAAATAGATGAAAAAATCTTCGCCGAAGCATCTAAAAAAGTAAAAACAGCTATACTCGCCGCGGGTGTTGCAGTAAACCTAGTAGTTGCACTACTAGCACTTGGAATACTACAATTCACTGTTTCACCAAGTGGTTTTATAATAAGAGAAGTAGAACAAGAAACACCAGCTAGTAGAGCCGGGTTGAAACCAGGTGATGTAGTATATGAAATAAATGGTTCACCAGCAAATCTAACAGCGCTTAGAGAAATAATGTCTCGAAACGAATCACTAACAATCGAGCTACTAGTGTATAGACCCGGCTCTGGCTACAAAAATATTACAGTGTGGAAAAACCCCGTAGAAGACAAACTGGGAGTAATACTAGAGCCAATAGCACCGTCAAGAAACTTATTGAATATAATAGACCCATTCATCTTTCTAGGCCTGGTAAGACTACTCCTATGGATCCACATTGTAAACTATAGTCTGGTATTCATTAATACACTACCATTATTTATAACAGATGGTGGTAGAATAGTTATAGAAGTCGCTGGGAAGAAAGTAGGAAGCATAGTAAACAGTATTACACTAGCACTCCTAGCACTTGCATTACTACTAAGCGCTAGGATATAAACGCCCACGGGCAGAGCTCCACGCGGGGTGTATACAAACCCACCAGAGCCATCCCACGCCGGCTCCCTCCGGTGACCCATGAACGCTGGCGTCCGGGATTAGGTTGCTCCCTTCCGGGCCTGGCCTGGTTCTCCCGGCTAAGGCGGTTCACCCCCTCTCTCCAGAGGGGGCTCCGCCTCCGCCAGCCCCATGGGGCGGAGTTCATTGCCTATGCGTGGGGGATGGTGGGTTTGTATACACCCCGCGTGGTTGTCTGCCCCGGTGGGCCGGGACCTACCCCTGCCCGTGGGCATTTATTATTATTGCTTCTTTGTCTTTAATAGGTTTTTACCTATAGTGTTTTTAGTCCTGAGCCTGTTAGGACTATTAGTGTTTTCGACCCGCTTGGTATTTTATTCATTATTTTCTTGTATCCAGCGTATGTGGCTGCTGATGTCGGTTCTACTAGGAATCCCTGTTCCCATAGTTCACTGTGTGCTCTAGTTATTTCTGTGTTTCCTACTAGTACTACTTCTCCACTTGTTGATTTTACTGCTTCTACTATTTCTCTTGTTCTCGGTGGATTTGGTACGAGTATGCCGTCTGCGAGGTTTGATTCTTCGCCTTTTTCTTCGGTACCGTAGAGTTCTCTGTATACTGGTTGACAGCTATATCCCTGAACACCTATAATTCTAGGCATTCTATTTATCAATCCACACTCTTTTAGCTTCTTGAAACCATAGTGTACGCCTAGGAGTAGTCCTCCCGAGCCAACTGGTACTATAACTACGTCTGGAACTCCCTGTTCCTCGAATACCTCATATGCTATTGTAGCATGTCCAATTGGATATAAGTGGTTCCATATGTGTCCGACATAGTATACGCCTGGTTCACTCATAAACCGTGTAACTAGTTGTGTAGCAGTGGCTCTAGATTCTGCTTCTACGAGTCTACCACCTAGTTTTAAAACAGCTTTTTTCTTTCCTTGTGGAGCAGTAGTAGGCATTACTATTATTGGTTCTAGCCCGTATAGTTTAGAGTATAGTGTTACACTTATACCAGTATTTCCACTTGTATCTACAAGTGTCTTTTTAAATCCTAGTTTATAGCCATAAGCTATTGCGAGAGCAGTACCTCTATCTTTAAAACTACCACCTGGATTGAGATAGTCTAGTTTAAAGAGTACTCTGTGTTCACCTATTTTCTCTTCTACAAGTGGTGTTAATCCTTCACCTCTATATTTTCCTGGTTTAAATGGTATAAACCCTCTATACCTCTCCCACACGTTTTTCGACTCTACTATTTCACATGTTGACTCATAGTCTAGTATTAGTGGACTACTACACCTAGGACACTTCCAGTAGTATTCAACACTCGCATCTACTTCAAACCCGCAGTTTAAACACTTCCACTTCAATTTAAATCAACCAATAAATTATCTATTGTTTAAACAAGTAATTAAATTATTCTTTATAAGTTCGAACTGCGCTCTCTATACATAGGTGAAATATTGAATAAATCATATACATACATACTACTCTCCATCCTACTACTATCTCTACTAGCTATTAACGGGTTGAATATAGTAACCAATATTATAGAAGCTAGTACAGAAAAAATCTATGTAGCGTTTGTCTGGCATTATCACCAGCCATGGTATTACAGTGCAGATGAATCCCACCTCGTACTACCATGGGTTAGAATGCAAAGTGTTGGAAACTACTATAAAATGGCTTATATTCTAAGCAAGTATCCAGATGTAAAAGCAACATTTACCTTCTCGGGATCCCTACTAGAGCAAATAATAGACATGGCTGAAAACGGGAGAATGGATAAGAGACAGATAATATCGTGGAAAATCGCTAATGGAACAATAACAAAAGACGACGTATTTGAAATGCTTAGAATTCCAGGGGGCTTCTTCGATGTAAACTGGGCGAGAATAATCAATAGATCTCCTAGATATAGTTCTCTAAGAGACCTAGTACAGAGATTAATAAGTGACTGTGGTAGAACAGCTAAGACTGAATTAGAGTATAAAGAATGCATTGTAAACGGGTTTACCCAGGGTAATCTACTAGGACAAAACACTATTGATTTAGCAGTATTATTCAACTTAATGTGGATTGACCCACAAGTAGCCAGGGAGAAATACCCTGAAATATATAGTATGCAGGAAAAAGCCTATACACAGAGCAATCCTGGATTTACAATAGAAGACCTGGTTAAAGTATTAAGAGTACACGAAGACATAGTGAAAAACATTATTCCAATATATAGAGAACTAGCAAGCAAAGGACAAGTCGAAGTCATACCCGTACCATACAGCCACCCACTAGCCCCACTAATAGTAGACTTTGGCTTCTCAGACGACCTAGAAGTACACGTAAAATTCAGTATTGAACTCTTCAAGTCAAAACTAGGTGTTACACCACACGGTGTATGGCCGGCCGAGCAAGCAGTAAACGAATATGTCGTAAGAGCTTTTAGAAGAGCTGGTATCACCTGGACTATAACAGACGAGTCAATACTTGGAGCTACTGGTGTAAACACTGATGACATTGAAAACCTCGGTATACCATGGTATATAGACTTCCCAGAGGGCAGAATATACATTGTATTCCGCGATACAGAAGTAAGCAACTTGATTAGTTTTCAATATAGTAACTGGGATCAAGACCAAGCCGTAAACGACCTCGTAGATAAAATACTAGGCATAGCCAAGGGCGCCAAGGGGCCTAGACTAGTAGTTATAGCACTAGATGGTGAAAACCCATGGGAAAACTACCCTGAATTCGGAGATGTATTCCTCAACAAGCTATACTCTAGACTCAGCGAGCTACAAAAACAAGGTGTAATCGAGACTATTACACCGGGAGAATTTATCTCTAGATTCCCGAATGTAGCGAGAGAACTACCATCAAATCAATACAAATACCTAGACTTACAGGGTAGAGATATTGCTGATCTACCAGAGAATAGTTATGGAGACGCCTACTCAGACCTACCACGTAAAACAATACAGGCTAGACTACCAGAGGGTTCTTGGGGTGGTGGAGAAGTAGCTATTTGGATTGGACATAGACAAGAAAACACTGCCTGGATGTGGCTTGTAAAAACAAGAGAAGACGTTTTCAAGAAGCTAGGTGTATCATCATTCAATGAACTCTACGATAAACACCCCGTAATAGCAAAATATATTATGAAGGCAGAAGCAAGCGATTGGTGGTGGTGGTATGGTGGAGATGGAGGAGGATCGCCAGCAACATTCGACCCATTATTCAAGGCATATTTAGCTAGGGCATATGAACTCGCCGGCCTCACCCCGCCAGAATACCTATTAGTCTCTGCTTATCCAGATGGAACACCAATAGGTACACTCAACCAGAACGCTCCGAGACTGTTAGATAAACAACTAACAGTTGACGGCTCACTGGAAGCTACATGGTCAACACTTGTAAATGAGGGTAAAGCACTACAAGTAGTAGTAGGCGAGAAACTACCAGTAGTCTACGTAGCACTTGATTCAAACAACCTCTACTTCGCGTTTAATTTAAGACAACTACTCTATCAAACACTAAAATAGCAGTTTACTTTGCAACACCAGTTGTTAAAATGACACCGTATAATCCAGAATACAATGTATACCCAAGAAACAGTAGAATAGACCTCGGTATACACCTAGCTAGAGAACTATTAATAGATCCAGTAGCTAAAACAGCAGTTATCTCGAAGGCCGAGGGAAGAGGAGGATGGATTAAAACCAGAGACGTCAAAGAACTAGCTATTGGAGGAAGTAGTGGAAACTACATAATTGAATTATCAACCAGCATTAAAGACCTAGACTTGGCAACCGGCCAACTAGCATTCTTTGCAATAGTATTATATAGCAGTAACGAGCTAGTAGAGTATTCATCTAGACTTGGACTAGCATACATGCTCTCTATACCAATACCACCACCCGAAACAACTAGTGGAGGAGTATTAATGGATATTGCAGACCCAGAGGGAGACGATGATGGTGCAGGCGGCTATGGCTATCCATCAAACCCAGCATTCCAACCAGGAGTATTCGATTTATTGAGGTTTACTATGATAGACCAGGGAGACAAGTTAATGCTTAGATTTGTATTTAAGAATCTAGGTGGCAATCCATGGGGCGGGCCAAACGGCTGGAGCCTCCAGCAAATACACGTCTATGTAAAGACAACTATGCCAGCTACGGGCAAGAAAGACACGTTTGGACTTGGAGTAGAAATAGCACATGGATGGCATATGGCTCTACTAGTAGCTCCTGGCTGGGGCACAGACCCGCTACCACAAGGCGAGAAAACAGCACTATACTACTATGATAAAGACACGCCATTAGTACAAAACGGCGTGTTAAAGGCCTACGCTGATCAATCCACGAATTCAATAATAGTAGAGGTTTCAAAACAAGTATTATACGATGTTGAAAACGCTGGTAAATGGGTCATAGCAGTACTAGTTACTAGTCATGATGGATACGGTGAGAATAAAATAAGATCATTTACTATTGGTGGCGGTGAGTGGCAAGTAAACGTGCCAGCGGAATACTCACTTGCCATACTAAACGGTGTACTACCAAAAGTACTAGATGTACTCGCCCCCACGAAACAAGACCAGTATAGTATGCTCCGCTCGTTCAACATAGATGAGAAAACACCTGCTCAAATATATGGAGTTGTCTATATGATTACAATATACAAACCAGTACTCACACCCGTTATAACAACAACGATTACGTCAACAACAACTATTACAGAAACAATTGAATCGACAAAGACTGTTACAGAGACTACGAGTCAACCAGTAACTATAAGAGAAGTTGACACAGCTACATCAATAGGTATTGGAATAGTAATGTTGATAATTGGCTTCTCTACTGGATACCTATTTGTTAAAAAAGCTAGTAGGAAGTAATAGGTGTTTTTTATCCCTGTTTAATCACATTTAAATAAATGGATTTGAGTGGATTGTAATGGCACGTGTTGAACTCAGAAATATTGTTAAGAGATTTGGTAAAGTAGAAGCTGTTGACCACGTTAATTTAAAAATAAATGATGGAGAATTCTTTACACTACTAGGTCCAAGCGGCTGTGGTAAATCTACTACTCTGAGAATAATAGCTGGGTTAGAGTTTCCAGATGAAGGAGATGTTTTAATAGATGATCAAGTGGTTACAAATCTACACCCTAGAGATAGAGATATTGCAATGGTATTCCAGAACTACGCTTTATACCCACACATGACTGTCTTTGAAAACATAGCATTTCCACTTGAAGCCAGAAGAAAACAACTGGGATTAACCAAAGAAGAAATTAAAAAGAGAGTACTTGAAGCAGCTAGATTCCTGGGGATCGAGGAGCTACTAGATAGATATCCAAGCCAGCTGAGCGGTGGACAACAACAAAGAGTAGCACTAGCACGAGCACTAGTTAGAAAACCAAAAGTATGGCTACTAGACGAGCCCTTAAGTAATCTAGACGCTAAATTAAGAATATTAATGAGGAGTGAATTGAAGAAGCTACAGAGAACACTCGGTATAACAACAATCTACGTTACCCACGACCAAGTAGAAGCAATGAGTATGAGCGACCGTATAGCCATTATGAATAAAGGTAGAGTACTACAAGTAGATACACCAGACAATCTATACAATAAACCACAAGATATATTTGTAGCTACATTTATCGGCAATCCACCAATGAACCTTATATCCTGCGAGCTAGTAGAAGAACCAGTTGGCTTCGAATACACTGTTCCAAGCGGACTAGAAGGAAGTATTCTAGGAGAAGGTAGAATTAAATCAAACTACCACATAGTATGCTACGACCTACTCAAAATACCCATTGCACCAAAATACGCTGAGACAATAATAAAAGAAGATACTAGAACAGTATTTCTAGGTATAAGACCAGAATACATAGAGCTGAGCAAAGAACCATTCAAAGACCCATACGGTATCTTAAAAGTCAAAGTAGACGTTATAGAAGCACTCGGCTCAGAAAACATAGTAAACATTCTAGTAGGAAACGACCTAGTCAAAGTGAGAACACCAGCAACACTAAAACTAGAACCCGGAGAAGAAGTATACTTGAAACTAGACCTTAGAAAAATCCTGTTATTCAATGCTAAAACAGGGAGACTAATAATATAGAGTCTTTTTCAACCCGATTAAAATCCTTTATCTATCTTGGTTTACGTATTATCTACAATGAATATCTCAATCCATTTTTCCATTTCATTAATTTCACAGTGAATGCTCCCGTTGAAAACCACAGTTTAAACAACTTTAGACCTATACCTTAAAACACGTCTTAATTGTATATTGAAGTTAGAGTGATAGTGATGACTACCGCTAGGAGCGCTATGACGAAACTCGTGCTTCTCAAAGACTTAGATAGCATTATTGATTTCTCAAGGGCTACTAATCAATTCAGTATTATCTTATATCTTGCTGAAAAACAACAACCTGTATCAATAACAGAGCTCTCGAGAGCTATAGGAGATTCGAGAAAGTCTATTCTAGACTCTCTGCGAAAACTCGAAAGAAAAGGTTTAATTGCTAGAGTAGACCAAGAAGACGATCTATACGTGGGGTTGAGCGAGCATGGCCGTGAATTTGTTCGTAGACTTATAGAAGTCTTAACACCTGTTAAAACAGCAAGTGATAATATATTAGAAACACCAGTGAGACTAAATTTGTCGAGAGAACTAGTTTTATCTATAAACCTCTATAAATTGCTTGTCTATGTAGGATTATCTAAGAAAGGATATGCTACAATCAGCGAAGCAAGTAAAATCCTTGTTGACGCAGAGAAAACCCTCAATATTCTAATCGAGTCTTTTACACGTTCTCCAACGAGGTTTTTTAAATTAATTGAAAAAGAAGGAGAAAAAGTATTAGTACTAGATAAACAGGGATTAGAAGTTTTAAAAAAGATCCCCCACTACCGATTATTCAATGAAAACAGGTTTTACAAACTACTTGTATATTTAACTGGTACTCCATGGCTTAGCGAAATACAGAGAACTGTAAATACCATTCTAGGAGTTATCATAGCTGTTCTCAGTGTAGGAGTCTTCTTAGCAGGGTATAAATGGCTTGTTATTCTCGGCTTAATTACTTCTCTACTACTAGTTGTCTTCAATATTACGCTAAGTAAGCTTGGAGTAAGTGCTCTTGGCTAGTTTATTTAGCTTCTCGAAGACACCTAGTAGTTTTTCACCTAGTTTAACAACATCTACTCTCTCATCGACCTCCATTGCTAAAATTTTATCTTTATTGACTACCACGAGATACCTCTTATTGAGTTTCCTATCGTATAATAGCATATAGGATAAATCCGGTGTTCGAATATACAACTGATCAAAGATATCCAAGACCTCTCTATCTATATGAGGAGGCCAATATGCAATAACCCCATGGGTAAAACTAGCAATAACTACTTGTTTAACTATTAATCCATCAACAATGACGCTCAATCCCTCCCAAGCAATCAACTCGCTAACCCCGCTCTTTCCTCCTATACATACATAGCATTAAATTACCTTAAAACCAACATCCCCACACCAACGTGTAAACCCAGTGGATTCGACGGCCCGGCGAAACCCTCATTAACCAGTCAATGTCGACGAGACGCCGAAGAAAAAACCGTGTTTTTTAAGGACAAAGAGGAAAAAATAGAAAACGAGGTGAAAGAAATGCCCACAAAGAAAGGCATTGTAGGTATTGAAGCCGCAATCATCTTAATAGCCTTTGTAATCGTAGCAGCAGCACTAGCATTCGTAGTAATAAACATGGGTATGTACACCACGCAGAAGAGCAAAGAAGTAATGCAACAAGGACTAAACGAGGCTACAACAGCACTAGAAGTCGATGGTGCAGTACTAGGATATGTTGAAACCGGGCCAAAAGTAACAGCTATCTACATACCATTAAAAGTATCACCAGGACAACTAGCAGTAGACTTCAACAACACGAAAATAGACATTATGATAAAACTACCGGGAGGAGCATTTAGCAAGATAAACTTTGGGTTTGACCCCAATTCATCCACTCTAGGAAAAACTGTAAACTTAGCTCAGTTGAAGAATGATTCAGCAACAACTCCTGTTGCCAGTATCTACATTATACAGGGAGACGATGACACTGTGTTAGAAGTAGGCGAGAAATTCCTTGTAGTTATTACTCTACCAAACAATCTAACATTGTCTCAATACCAGCAGTTCACTGTTGAAATTAAGCCACTACTGGGAGCTCCATTAATCGTTGAGAGAAGTGTGCCACCAACGTTGACCGCGAACGAATTTGTTATATTAGGGTGATTGTAATTCCTAAACTCAATTCTTTTTTTCTCTATTTATCATTCCCTCTGGGTGGGTGTTGTGAAGGTTTGTTTTAGGTTTGGTGTGTTTAGGAGGGGTTTGATGGTGGTGTTTATTCTTTCACTCGTAGTGTTTACTGGGTTTGTTACTGGTTTATTTCTTGCTTCTCAATTAATTCTCTCACTGGCTCTTGGAGTGTATGGTCTTGTATTATTGTTTATACTGCTTCTAGTTCTTGGTTTTCTCTCTTCTAGTGTCTTGTTTGCTAGTGCTTACTCTATGTTTCTATATAGAGATCCCGTGTACTTCACTGAGAGGGGGTTGGTGATATGTGGTTGAGCCCGGTGTACTCGTTGAGAAGATTTGGCCTTGGAGGGATTGGTATAGTAGGCTTATCGTTAAGAAGATACTATCATACTTTCTCTCAAAATCACTTGTTTCACTACCCGAGCCCGAATATGCTTCTACTACAAGAGAGGTGGGAGAAGTGGGGCAGGAAGTAGATTTAGTTAGAGATTTAAAGGAGTTAAAAACAACGGTATCGGAACTAGCTAGTGCTCTAGCTGAAATCAAAGCTATACTTGCTGATTTAACAGGCCCCTATAGTCTCTACCGTCCCAGAGAAGAAGTTAAACCACAAATTACCACGCAACCAGCACCTCAAACTACTTCAAGCGAGATAGAGTCTACTACAACTACACCTAGAATTATTGAAGAAGCTAGAAGAGAAAAACCACAAGTAATTGAAAAACCAGAGGTTACACCAAGCACTCCACCTACTCGTAGTGCTCCAAGCGAGCTGAGAGAACTAGCTGGTATTTTAAGTGAGGCCAGTAGAGTGATAAGAGAAGAGAGAGCTACTCTTACAGGAGTAGCATTGAATCGTATGCTTTTATTAATGAAGACAACGTATGAATTAATGAAGTATTATCCAAGATCTAGTGTCGAAAGAATACTCGAATTAATAGAAAACTTGAAAATAGTTTCAAGTGATGAAGCAAAATTAATAAAGACTATTATAGACACAGTAGAACAATCTATAAAAGAAAACATTACACCAGAAGAAAACACTCTACTCATATATCTATTTCTAAGAAACATGGGTATAAGAGAAGAAGCTCTTGAAGAAGAAGTATTGAAAACAATAGTTAATATGCTAACAGAGTCAAGAAGAAGAAAAACAATTCCCCCAGAGCAACAAAGAGAAAACCAGGTAGATAACAAGGGTGATGGATATAAATGGGGGAGTCAGCAACAATAACCCATGCAATACTAACAATTGCAGCTGTTTTAATGGCTTCGCTCTTTGCATCAGTTGTTATTGGTCAATTAAATACTCTATTTAACACTATATCTATTAGTATAAGAAGTAGATATGAATCCTATAGACTCAGTGTTTCAATAATTCATGCAACTATTGATAAAGAAAGCTCAATTATATACATATACGTAAAGAACACGGGTGATGTAGCATATAGTGATCTCAACAACATAGATGTTATAATAACAGATTACAATGGTAAAACAATGTATTACTCAACACGTCTTGATTCACAACATAGAGTGAATTACATAGAATATGGTTCACAACCCGGTGTACTTGAAAGAGGCGAAACAGTACTACTCACTATACAATTAATAGAAAGCTACACTCTCCCACTAGAGATAAAACTAGTATTGTCTAATGGGTATTCAACAACATATGTTGTTGGATGAGGAGGTAATTCATGCCCTCTGAAATCATTGTACCAGGATTTACAGTAATAGTCCTCTTATTTCTTGTATTGATTTCAATTATTAGTGTAATATTTGCAGCTACTACAATGTTTACTAATATTTTAAAATTGGGATATGAAGACCTCCAGAAGAAGACAACTAGGATAAGCATTATAGAATTGAATGTTACATACAATGGTAGTGTCTTAGAGGGAGAATTAAAAATCATGAATCATGGGCCCTTAGCACTATATAAATTCGACGCATGTGACTTGATAATTGAGTACTACTCTACAAATGGATCTCTTAAAACAATGAAGCTTACATATCCTCTACAGTGGAATATTACAAGGGTTATTCTAGTTGGAGACTACTGGGTTGAATTTAAAGACCACCCAGTTATAGAGAGTAGTGAAATAGGATTATTACGGCTTAGTACTAATATTATAGATATAGATAGAAGTAGGCCATTGAAAATAGTGTTTGTTTCTCACTATGGTGTATCCGACTCTAAATGGGTGATTTTAACTGATTAAAACACGTACAATTACAACTGGAAATGAAGAACTAGATGTAAAACTAGCTGGTGGTATACCCTTCCCAGCTTTAATAGTAATTGAAGGAGGTCATGGTACAGGTAAAACAGTTGTATTACAACAATTCATATATGGTGCTTTAAAGAGTGGTTTAAAAGTCATTGTTGTTACAACTGAAACTACTACCCTGGGATATCTTCGAGCATTGAAGAGTGCAGGGTTTGATGTAATCAATTATTTTCTAAAGGGATATCTAAAGATTTATTCTACTCAAATACCTAGAGTTAAATGGGTGGAAACCACTGGTCGAGACCTGTTGTCTCTAACTCTCAACCACATGGTTTCAACAGTGGAGGAATATGATGTCTATGCCATAGACTCCTTTAATATTCTTATAAAGGGCTCTAAAAAAGAAGACATTGCTAACTTCCTCACAATAGTTAAAAGACTCGTTGATAGAGGAAAACTCGTATTTTTAACTCTACACCCAGAAGAACTGTCTGAAGCCTTCTACTCGGAAATAAAAGCAATTGCAGATGGATATATAGAATTGAAAAATGCTGAAATGGGTGGGAGGACTCTAAAAGTCATGAATATTGTTAAGTTGAAGGGAGTACCTAGTGTTTTCGAGAATACAATTACATTTGAAATCGATCCTGCATTTGGAATAAAATTGGTTCCAATGGCACTAGCGAAAGCCTAGGGTGATAGAAATGCTGAACCTTCAACGCTTGAGTTTAAAGATAATTAAGAGGAGTAAAAGAGAAGTTAAAGAACCAGATTTTGGAGATAGACCCGTCTACCTAGTTAAATACCTCGAGGAATTCAAACAAAAACATGGAGAAGAACCACTGCTGGTTGATAGACCAACTGGAGACATGAAGATGTGGAGTAAAGTAAATGTTGTATATCCTGTTGGAGGAGGAATATTTATACACGTAACTAACCTCGTTAAAACAGCAGCTGGTTTTAACCAATACATTGTCATCGAGCCACCTTACCCTCATCCCAACTTATTTAAACTAATTGAAGAAGCCTTAGCATTCAAGATCAAACCAGAACACACAACTGAAACTGCAGAAGAGAGAAAAAAGCTTCTACTAGAACTACTCGAAGAAGTAATTGATGTAAAAGACAAACCAGTCGACTACAACACGTTAAAACCCGGTTTACTCCGAGTACCCGTTTACATTGAAGACGTCGACTATATTAAATACCACCTAATTAGAGATAAAATAGGAGTTGATATTCTAGAGCCCTTCCTAAGAGATCCCTACCTCGAAGATATTAGCGCCAAAGGCGTAGGAAACATCTACATAGTACATAAAATCTTTGGAACATTAGAAACCAATATTGGCTTCAAAAGCGAAGAGGAATTAGATAATTTCATTATTAAACTAGGCGAAAAAATCGGCAAACCAATCTCAAGAGCCAGACCAATTGTTGACGCCACTCTACCAGATGGAAGTAGAATAAATATAGTATATGGCACTGATGTTAGTTTATTTGGCAGTAATTTTACAATTCGTAAAGTTGCCAAAGTTCCAATTAGCGTTACACAGTTGATCAAATGGGGTACTTTTAATGAACTAGCCGCTGCATATATGTGGATTATGCTCTCAGAGGGTATGAGTGCATTTATATGTGGAGAAACAGCGAGTGGTAAAACCACGGCGTTAAACGCCCTTGCAGTATTTATACGTCCAAACAATAAAATTGTCACAATAGAAGATACAGCCGAAGTTACACTACCACATAAAAACTGGGTGAGAGAGCTAACGAGAGATACTGGTAGGCCAGAAAGTAGTGTTACAATGTTTGACTTGTTAAAAGCCGCTCTACGTCAACGTCCAAACTACATTATTGTTGGTGAGATTAGAGGTGCTGAAGGCAATATTGCTTTTCAAGCAATTCAAACCGGCCACCCAGTATTATCAACATTTCACGCTGCCAACCTCGAAAGACTTTTACAGAGATTGACTAATCCACCAATAAGCGTGCCTAAAACGAATTTAGATGCATTAAATATCGCCTGGTTTCAATCCTCAGTCTATGATAAACGAGGAATGCTAGTTCGTAGAATGATCTCTGTATACGAAATCGTTGGCTATGACCCACGCACCGATTCAATAGCAGCTATTCCTGTTTTTATCTGGGACCCAGTAAAAGACGAACACAGGTTTTCTGGTAGAGGTTCAAGCTACTTGCTCGAAGAGAAAATAGCTGTTATGAGAGGTATTTCTAGGAGAGATATAAAGCTTATTTATGATGAACTCGATTTGAGAGCTAAATATCTAAGACTACTAGTAGAAAAGAATATACTTGACTACTACGATGTATTCAAGGCAATTGTTAAAACATATGAACTTGGTTTAGAAGAAGCCTATAAAAGACTACTTAGAGGTGAATTATTCTAATTGAGTAAGATTAGTTCAATCTTAGATAAACTACAAAACGCTATTTCCAGTACTTTATCTCGTGTTCTCTACAAGCTAGGAGTTAGTAAATGGATCTTACTTGGAGTACTCATTATTGACTTAGTTATAGTTTACTATTTAGCTATTCTCTTACCATTCCCCATTAACGCAATACTAGGTGTATTTGTAGTTTTTGGCTCACTTATGTTTTTAGTTTTCCTGGGTGCAGTTAAGAGAATAGGAGTAATCCCCGTCTCGGAAGACTTGATATATATACTTGTACACATGATGTGTATGATTACAGGTAATCCACCATTAACAACAATGTTCGGCAGAGTTGGCGAGACTCGTTTCTATAGGAAAAAATATAGAAATCTATTTCGAAAACTAAGCGAGTTGATTAAAAACTGGGGATATAGCGCGCCAGAAGCACTTAAACTAGTAGCAAGAGAGGCCGGGTCTAAAGTTGATGAAACGTTTCTCCAGAGATTATCTGCTATTGTTGCAACGGGTGCAAACGTCGAAGAATATCTCCGTATAGAATACAACACTTTGTTTGCAGAGTATAGCTCAGCATTTAATAGATTAATCAACGCGCTCAGAGTAGTTTTAGGTGTTTATACAACTCTACTAGGAGCACTAACTTTCATGGTTGCAACTCTCATGCTTCTAGGTATGATCTTTGGTGAAATAACACAGTTAATTCTCACTGGTATAATCAGTGAAGGATTTACATTACTGGGTATGGCAATACTACTCTTTGTTTTTACTCGAAGACCACTCTTCGAATCTAAACCACGAAGAAAAATTCGACTTCTACTTCTCATTGAATTAACTGGTTTAATGGGATTTGTTATCTTTGTTTTACTACTCGTATATCTCGTTGTATCTGGAGACATATATAGAATTGAAAATACAGCAGTAACCTTGATTATAGCTGGATTGGGCTTCCTACCCTCTGGAATACTAGTCAAAATACTCGAAAATAGAATAAACGAGTATGACATGTTCTTTCCTGCATTTATAAGGAGTTATGGAGAACACTTGTCTGTACTACCCAATATGGTTGAGGCACTTAAACCCCTCCTCGTAGCAGAGCTTGGAAAGTTAAAGAAACCATTGAGTAAGACGTATGCTAGACTTGTAAACAGAGTTGACCCGAGAATTGCATGGGAGCTCTTTGCTGACGAATTAAACAGTGAAATGGTTGCTAGAGGTATGTATATTTTCATAGATACTACTGAACTAGGTGGTAATATGGCCACAGCTGGTGCATTAATATCGGATCATACTAACGAGCTTTTCAGGCTTAGAACATCTTATATTCAAATATTTAAAACCTTCGAGGTAACCCTATACTTTATGCATTTAACAGCATTGATTATATTGTTGTTTATTAGTAGTTTTATAAACACTTTTTCAAACATAATATCTAGTTTTCTACGAGACATTTCCTCGGAGTATATTAGAATGATTGGTTTTCTCATGATATCACCTCTTGATGTCTCTCTAGTTACTAATATTTCATCGATTGTAATGATGATATCCAACATTATTGCACTATACGCGGTAAACCCCGGATCGAAATATGGAATATTCTATTATTTATCAATACTATTGATTATAACAGGACTAGGAATATACATAGGTTCCTATATCATGACTGGTCTCATAAACACAATACTCCAACCAATAGGATAAAAGTATTTTTCAATTTTTCAAAATATAATACTATTACTCTCCAGTTTAATCATCACTAGAAGTAGATATTTATCATTGAGAATTAAAGCACTCAATTACAATATAGTATAAATGGCCCTCGGCCCGCGAGGCCCGCGTCATCGCGGGACAATGAAACGGGCTTCCGTCGGGTCCTTCCTCTACATAAAATGTTGATTCCCCTGAGTAGCCCGATATGACTATCTAGCAAATCTACTATTATCGCAGGAGTTGTTTGGTTAGAATATATATAATATATAATATATAGACGACACATTATAGAATATATGAGTAAATACTAGACGTATATGTAGGTTTAATTTATAAATACTACTTAATGTTATGTATCATGGTGTAATCATGAGCGAAATAGTATTCCAGATTAAACTAGGAAAGAGGCCAATACTCCTCTTAATAGCTGCTATTGTAGGACTAATAGTTGGCATTATTGTAGGCGAACCCGTTAAAAACATTGCCATTCTTGGAGACATCTATGTATCCCTATTGAAGTTTATTGTAGGACCACTAGTATTCCTCTGTATTACATGGGCTGTAATGAATATGGGAGATCTTGTCAAGTTAGGCAAGATCTTTATGGGATTCATACCCTACTGGCTTCTCATGGGGTTGATTGCATCGGGAACAGCTTACATGATAGGTGCAATGATTAAACCAGGTGAAGGAGTTACACTACCAGGTGGTCAAGCAGTAACTCCTGCAAAACTAACAATAGCAGACTACGTAAAGAACATTATTCCATCCAACTTCATAGATATGTTTCTAAATCTTAAAATGCTTCAAATAATCTTCACAGCTATACTACTTGGAATAGCTGTTGGCTTAATAGGAAGAACTACGCCACAAGTCAAAGACTTCTTAACGAGGTTGATTGAGTCGCTACTAGCAGTGGTTTACAAACTACTAGACTTCATTCTATGGTACGGTCCAATAGGTGTATTTGCATTAATGGCTAATGTAGCAGCAGTTGTAGGCGTTATTGCCGTTGGAGCTTTTGCCAAGTTAGTACTAGCTTTCTATGTAAGCGGCTTTCTCGTTCTCCTAGTATTCCAGCCCTTAATAATGCTACTAGTTGCCAGAGTAAACCCATTAAAGTTCTGGAAGAAGTTCTATCCAGCAATGATTACGGCGTTCTCTACTGCAAGTAGTAATGCAACACTACCTGTAACAATAGACTGTGCTCTAAGAGCAGGTATCTCGAGAGATGTAGCCACAGTACTTCTGCCCGTGGCAGCAACAATAAACATGCAAGGTGCTTGTGCAACCATTACATTGTTTACATTATTTGCTTTCCAGGCGCTTGGAATACCATTAGGATTTGCCGAGATACTGGGATTAGTAACTCTAGGTTTTCTAGGAGCTACAGCTGCAGCAGGAGTTCCCGGTGGAGCAGCAATAGTAGCAGTAGCAACAGCAGCTGCACTCGGCATACCCATTGAAGCAGCTGGTTGGATGGTTGGAGTTCACCCAGCTGTAGATCCATTTGAAACAATGTTAAATGTAATAGGAGACCCACTAGGCGCTCTCATAGTATCTAAATATGTTACTAAAGACTTCAATGAAGAACTATGGAGGAAATAGCCTCTTCTTCCATACTTTTTTCCTCCATAGAATACTCCTTTAAACATTCTTATACGAAGAAAACACTAACTACGTAAATATAGGGATGAATATGAGTAGGTCGAGACTACTCAGAGTTTTAAAGATTCCTGGACTTAACAGCCTACTTGTTTCTCTAGCATCTCTGGTATTAATGATATATGGCGTCATAGTCTACAACCCCCTTTTTAACTAAAAGGGTTACTTATGACTACTTTGCCTGGACTTCAACAATACTAACTCTACTAGCTGTCTACTGGGAGCTCAAAAGACTCTATAAAAAACCATTTTACTCTACTATATTACTAGTCTTTATTGGAGGACTCTTCACAGTTTGGGGTAGAATACTGAGCATATACTTCAACAAGACGTTTACTATTGGCTCTTTCAACGCCTTAATTGGTGATTACTACACTGTTCAGGGATTTGCAAGCTCTCTACTAATAGTACTGGGCTCTTTTATAGTGTTAATAGCAAATATTTTACACATAGTACTAGGTGGCGTCATTATTATCAAAGAGAAACCTGCATTCTGCGATGCTATTAATGCTCTACACTATTGTACACACATAGTTATACACGTATTTGAAAAGCACATAGTACTAGTAGCCATTGTAGTAGGTTTATTTGCATTTACATTTAGATTTATCCCAGAGCTCCACTGGTGGCCCTTGCTTATAGGCTGGGATACCCCGGAGTATGTTGCCCACTTATTAGACTTCAGAGAAAAACTCAATCCATTTACTAGTTACTACTGGATGGGTGGTTTAAGAAATACTCCACCACTACTACCCATGCTACTAGTACCATTTACCTATTTTGTTGACGCCTGGTATTTATTCAAGTTCTATCCAAGTATAGCATATGCTTTCATGGCTTCACTCTCGGCAATACTAGCCATGGAGATAGATGAGAGGAGAAAGTGGTGGATTGGACTGTTATCCGGTTTTCTAACTACAATCTACGTGTTAAATCTAAGGATTTCCTGGGACTATCAGAGGCAGTTACTAGGCTCAGTTATACTCCTCGCGACAATACTAGTACTTGAGAAGTGGAGGGAGCCTAAGACTCCTAAGCATGCTCTATCTGTATTATTACTTCTAGTAGCGTGTGGGTTAAGCCATGAAGTAACAGGGTTTGCCGGCTTTATATTATCCCTAGTACTCCTATACCATGGTTTAAAGAATAGAAATACAACTACCTCTATAGTCGGCACAGTGGGTTTAACTGTGAATACAGTGTTAGAAATCTGGTATTGGAGAAGACCCTATAGCTTTGTAAGCACTGTTGGTGTTCTGCCACCGGGACTCGTAGCTAGTTATGAAGGAGACCAAGCACTCTCGTACCTAGTAGCGGGTTATGGCCTTATTCTACCATTAGCTTTAATAGCTATGTCTAAGAGTAGAGCTAGATATACCACTATAGTTACCATAGCCTTACTAGTAGCTGGTATCTCTCCAATGATAGCACCATTTTCAAGTGTTACAACATGGTATAGATTTCTAATTGGTGCTACTCCATTAGTTACTACGCTAGCAACTATAGGATTAGTTAGAGCAACTAGTGATTGGAGGGTGTTAGTAGCTTATTTATTAATTGCTTCGCTACCAGGTCTTTCATTTGCATATGGTTACAATTGGTTTTTCACATATTATGAATCTCTAAGAGAATTTCCACCTCGATTAGCACCATCACCTGTTTACATGGATGTCTATGAATTCTTTAAAAACAACAAGGAACTAGTAGAAAACACTGTAATAATAGCTTGGGCAGACCACGCAAGATACATCCACTTAGCTATTAGAAACCCCGACCCAGCTCGTTTCATATGGATTAGTAATCCATGGGATTTAACCAATGATACAATATGTAGAGTTATTGAGCAAACAGGTGTAGAAGTAGTTATAATTGTAGGATTACATATAGACACAAATACAACTCAATACACTTGTCTCGAAGAACTAAAAACACTGAGTGAAGGACCCAGTTGGATACACCTTGCAATAGCTAAGAAACATCGAATTTCCTCGTAAAACACCTAGAATAACTCTGTATTGTTTTAACTCTTTCACTACATTAATAGTTAAGTGTTCGCCGTGTCTATAAAGTGTATTCATCGTGATCGTTAGATTCAATAAAAAGTGCTGTGACATGTTGTGTAGGCCTGAGTCTAAAACCAAGTCCTTCTCGGCGTATTTGACAGATTTAACAGATTTATTGCCAATAATCAACGATCATGTCGATCAAGGAAACTAGAAGTAATACAGAAAGACAAAATCTAAAAAAAACAACCAGTAATAAACAGAGTAGTACTAGCAAGTACACCTCAGGGAGTAAGCTATGGCGATAGATGGGGTGTTAGAGTAGCCGTTACACCAGATGGAAACTATATCGGAGTAGCATTCTCCGAGTACAATACCTATCACTTATGGGTTGTAATACTAGATAAAAACGGCAATATTGTACGAAAGGTTAATTTAAGCCAAGTAGCAGTTGACTATGGCCTGGTTAACCAAACCAACGTATATCGTGGAACGATATCAATAGCGGCAAACAACTCCTGTTTTCTAGTAGCGTGGACACAGTGGAGTACACTCATAGGTACTACTACCAGATACAATATTACATTACATACTTTCATACCAATTGATCCTACAAAGCCAATACCATACGATACTAGTCTAAACCAGTTCTTCTATGCATACAGTGGAAGCCATCAATACCATCCACTAGTTGTCAATTTCAAACACGCCAATGGAACTGAGTATTGGATTATTGGATATGGTTATCAATCCACTAATCGTTCCTGGTATTATTTAAACCTTATTGATAACTCAACATTGAAATCTATTAGATCATTTGGCCCAGTTCTCAGTGGAGGAAACGCATCAGATGTAAGAGTTGGAGTTGATGTTATGGGTGGAATGATATATGATAATAAAACGAAATCCTTCATCGTTATAGCTAGAAATAAAACAACTGATCACAATATTATAGCTATCCATAGTACTTCTGATTCAACGCAAGGCTTCTATACTCATTCCTACACTGTTGACAGTAGAACTGGTGATCAAGGTCCAGACACTGATCTCGGCGTTGATAATCGATCGCTCTTTAATGTCTACCCTACGTATACTGCTTTGCTTGGTAGTGGTGGTTATACATTAACTGTTTATAATGAGACTGCTAGTGCATTGGCTTATGCAGTGGTTGATTTGAGTACTCGTAGTGTTACTGGTCCTAAACAGTTACTCGACTATGGCGAGGCTATTACTTTCTATCCATGGATTGCTGGTGGTAGTGATAAATGGCTAGTTGCCTATAGTGCACGTGGATATGTTAATATCACGTTTATTGATATTAATGGAGATAATACTGAGTTGGTGCCGTTGGCTGATAGAAACGCTGGCTATGTCAGAGTAGCTTATGATTCTGGTAGTGGATTGTTCCCCGTGGTCTATGCTGTAAGAGACCTGGTTACAAGAAACTACAATGCCTTTATAACTCTTGTCGGTGAAAACGGAGATATTGGTGTTTTTGTTATTCCAATTAATAACAGTGGAGCAACAAATGTAACTCCGGTTAACATTGTGGTTTTGCCTGGGGTAGTCCTGGTAAGATCGTTGTGTTTACTGTTGAAGGCAATGATTTAGTAGCATACTATGTGTCTAGTGAATACCCAGAGACCCAGCAACCAGTGTCAATTCCAGAACCCATTATTGTCTCGCTAGTAGTGGCTGGTGCTGGTGGTGCAATAGTAGCTGTAGCTTATGTAAGACACTTGAAGAGAAATATGTTTAAGAAGAGAGAAGACTAGTAACTCTACTCTCTAGTCTTCTATTTTTATTCGTGTTTTACATCTCCTCTTCAAACATGTGTCCTCGGTAGAGTACAGTCTCATCTACTGTGTTCTACCCTATTGTTCAATACTCAGTGGTTTTACAGTGATTAATTTATATGCTGTATTCCATATCCTAACTTCTATCGTATTATTGAGTATAAGAGATACTGGTATGAATATTCTTTTACTCTTAACGGTGGAAGTGAATTCTGGGAAAACAATGTATTCTTTTCTTCCTTGCTAGACCCCCTGTTTTATGGTTTTCTACATTGTATTAGACTGGGCAGTATGAGGATTTGTAGTGGTATGGACAGTGCGAGCAGTTTGGTTTGTTTCCCCAGCAGTCAAATTCTGTGCTTAGTGTGTAGCTACAGTATTTTACGAGTTCGCAGTCTATACATGAAGGCATGTAGTTAAAGAATAATTTGAAGTACATGTCTATGTTTCTCCTCCATATCTCTGTGATCTTCTCGTTTAATGCATCTCCAATAATGTATTCCTGTATTATCCTCTTTACTCCACGGTATATAGTTGTCCATGTATAAGCCATGTATATACAGGGAGATGCTTTTCCATCGCTTCGAATAAAGATTGCTCTATTGAATGCAAAGGGGCATTGACGCGAAGTATAAGATGAGATATTGGGAGCCGAGATTTTAACTGGTGAATTAATTGCTTTGATTGCTATTTTCTCTAGTTGTATTTTAAGCTCGCGTAGACAGTCTTCACTATCGCACTCAAGGCCTCTAAGGCCCCCTTCATATGGAATATAGAGGCTTAGATATACTTCTTGTATACCTGCTTCTACAGCGTAGTCGAGGATTTTCTCTATGCTACTAATATTTAATTTGTTAATAGTATATATGGTTTTTACAACGGGGGCTCTAGTAGAAGACTTTTCTTTATGCTCTAATAGTGTTTTTAAACCCTGTGATACTATTGAGAGATCGCCTAGTCTACGGATTTCCCCGTATAACTCGACGTCTACAGCGTCAATACTAACATATAGCTCGTCAACACCTATTTTTACAAGGTCGCTGGCTAGCTCGCTTAGTAGAATACCATTAGTGTTTAATACTGTGTATAACCCGTGCTTCTTCGCATACTCCAGCATGTCTAGGATGTAGGGGTTTATTGTTGGCTCTCCCCAACCAGTAAACACTATCTTTTTTACACTGGAATCCACTGCGTTATCCAATATTTTCCTATAGGATTCAAAGTCTAGGTCGGTGTATTTAAAGCCCTGTACGGCGTAGCGGAAGCAGTGTATACACTGTAGATTACACTTTGTAGATACTTCTAAAACTATTTCTCTTGGTTTAAAAGACTCTGTATGTGTTATAATCCAATCTCCTATTCTAAGAATACTCAAGGCTTAAACCTCTATAAACCAGTATATGGGGGTTGGAGTAGGTTAAAAAAGAATTGGATTTAACCTGGGAGTAACCCTTCTTCTTCTAGTCTATCAGCCAGCCACTTTAATCCTAGTTCTTCGAGTTTAGCCCTTGTTGGACGGCCCTTGATCCAGCCTCTTGCCTCGTAGTATTCTGGTAGCATTTCTTTCAGTCTTACAACGTGTCCTTTTACTGGGCCCTCAGGCATTGGTTCTTCTAGTAGTCTCTTTGGTAGTGTATCGTATTCCTCGCCGTCTCCAAATGATAGTACATTAAATGCTCTCTCCGCGTTGTATATTCTCTCTCCTATCTTGTAGAATTCCTCGGGTGTTACATCCCAACCCGTAACAGCTGATACTTGTTCTGCTAGTACATCGACATAGTATGCAAACGTGACGAATTTGCAGACGATCATGCTGTCTAGTGCTGCGAAGGCATCTTGCATTTCTTTGACTAGTCTACCCTTACCCTTTGTTTCAAACCTATCTACTTTAACCGGTACTCCCAGTACTTCTGGTGATATAAGGTATGCTCTTAAGTGGCATCCACCACGATTGCTTGTCGCATATGCTAATCCATGTCCTTGTACACCGCGTGGATCGTATGCTGGTAGCTCTTGTCCTCTTACAACCATTGCTAGTTCTGGAGCACCATACTTGCTTGCTAGTCTCAACGCTCCCTCTGCAAGGTCGTCTCCAATACCAGATCTATACGCTGTTCTCCACACTAGTTCAACTAGTACTTCTCCATTACCCCACTCTGCTTTCAGCCCTCTAAGCTTCTCGGGTGGAATCTTGCCTTTTTCAACTAGTTCTAGGAATGTACCTATAACGTGGCCCATTGATATAGTGTCTAATCCAAGCTCATTGCACAAATAGTTTGCTTTTGATACTGCTGCCAGGTCTCCAGTACCTGTTTGTGCACCGAGAGCCCATACTGTCTCGTATTCTGGACCACCGCCCTCACCAGTAAATGGTGGTTTATTGATTCTAGTGTATCTAGCACAACCTATTGGGCAACCCCAGCATATTTCTTCCCTATACTTCTCCCAGTCCATGATTTCTCTAGCTATTGTCTCACCGCTTATCTTATCTGCTTCTTGGAAGACACCAGTTTGGAAATTGCGTGCGGGGAATATACCGTGTGCATTAATAATGTTTACTAGGATAGCTGTTCCATACTTGGGTAGACCCTCGCTTGTAACAGGAGACTTCTTTATTAAATCCATTGATTTAACAACTGTTTCTTTAAATACTTCTTCCCTAGCTACCTTTGGTTTCAAATGTCCACGAACAGCTATAGCCTTGAAGTTCTTACTACCCCATACTGCTCCATGTCCTCCTCTACCAGCAGCTCTACTCTTATCGTTTATAATACACGCATATCTAACTAATCTCTCGCCAGCTGGTCCAATACAAGCGACTTTAATGTGTCTAGCCTCGTCTCTTCCAACCACTGGTGTTAACTCCTCGATTATCTCGTCTGTAGTAGCATGAGTATCTTTACCCCATAAGTGTCTAGCATCTCTCAACTCTGCTTTTCCATCTTGAATCCACAGGTATACTGGTTTCTCTGCTTTACCCTCTATTATTACAAGGTCGAAGCCAGCCATTTTTAATTCAGGGCCGAATTTACCACCGCTCTGTGCATCGTGAATAGTATTTGTCAGTGGAGACTTGGTGACAGAACACCATCTACCACTAGCCGGAATACCAGCAATACCCGTAACAGGCCCTGTAGCAACTATAGCCTTGTTTTCTGGGCTAAACGGGTCTACTCTTGGATTAACCTCTTTCAACATGTAGTATACTCCCAGTCCACGCCCACCAAGCCACATTCTAAGAATGTTTTCTGGTGGGAGTGGTTCAACATATACTTTCTCCTTCCAAAGGTCTACACGTAGGACTCTACCCATATATCCTCCAGGCATTAGTTATGACACCTTTCCAGGGATAAACTATACATCTCTAAGTTTATAAACATTACTACAACTGTGGGAAATGTTGACACAATGATTTAAATTAACAATACACATATATACACTGGGTTAGAGAAATATGAAATACGTGAAAGTAAAATTTATCTCAACATTCGCCGAGAAAATGGGAAAGGAGAGAATATACGAGTTAAACGATGATGCTACAATAGAAGACCTTGTAGAGATAATATCACGTGAACTCGAAGAAGTAAAAACAAAGGGAGTAGTATACGTTAACTATAGGTTTCCACAGGAAAAACAGGTTTTAAATAATGGAGACGAAGTACTCGTAATGCCATTGTATGCAGGTGGTTGAATATTTACACGTATTTCTTTTAAAGTAGTAGAGAGAAAATTGTGAAAACACTAGCCTTTTACTACTCCTATTGGTATGAGTCTCACAACTGGTTTAGCAATTTTCACTTTTTCAGCTACTAGTACTACGCGGTCTACGTCTTTATATGCTTCTGGTGCTTCTTCGCTTATAACTCTCCTTGTTGCTGCTCTCAATACTACTCCCTTGCTACTTAATTCCTCTATTACTTTCTCTGGTGGTTGTGTTCTAATAGCATCTCCTCTGCTCAGCCATCTACCAGCACCATGTGGTGCACTATACCATGTTCTAGCACCGTGTGGTGTACCAACTAGTATATAGCTCGCTGTACCCATACTTCCAGGTATTAATACTGGTTGCCCTATACTCGAATAGTCGCTTGGTATTTCTGGGTGTCCTGGTGGGAAGGCTCTTGTAGCTCCCTTCCTGTGTACTACTACTCTGTGTTTCTCGCCGTTTACAATGTGTTCTTCTATTTTAGCTATGTTGTGTGCTACATCGTAGATTAACTCCATTCCAAGTGCTTCAGGGTCTTGTCTAAATACTTTTCTAAAGCTCTCTCTAACCCAGTGTGTAATTATCTGTCTATTAGTCCAGGCGAAGTTTGCTGCTGCAGCCATTGCGGCGAAGTAGTCTTGTGCTTCGGGGCTCTTAAATGGAAGTCCTGCTAGCTCTCTATCTGGTACGTTTATACCATACTTCCTCATTGCTCTCTCCATGATTTGCAAGTAGTCGCTTGCTACTTGGTGTCCTAGTCCACGGCTACCAGTGTGAACCATTACTGTTATCTGTCCAACGTGTGTAATACCCATTACTTTCGCTATTTCGGGGTCGTATATTCTATCTACTACTTGTATTTCTAAGAAGTGGTTTCCAGCACCCAGTGTACCCAGCTGCTCGTGTCCTCTTTGCTTTGCAACCTTGCTTACTTTATCTGCTCTAGCGCCCTTCATTGATCCACGCTCTTCTGTGTGCTCGGCGTCTCTCTCCCATCCAAAACCGTGTTCAATAGCCCATTTAACACCGTATTCTAATACCTCGTCTAGGTCTTTGAACGAGAGTCTTAACTGGCCGGTTGAGCCAACACCACTTGGTACATTTCTAAACAATGTATCTACTAGGTCTTTTAGTCTTGGTTTAACGTCTTCTACTGATAGATTAGTTCTCAGTACTCTAACACCACAGTTTATATCGTAGCCAACACCACCAGGACTTATAACGCCCTCTTCAACGTCGAATCCTGCAACTCCACCTATTGGAAAACCATATCCCTGGTGGCCGTCCGGCATGACGTAAGAGTATAGTTTAATACCCGGTAGACAGGCGACATTGGCCGCCTGGTCGAGTGTTAAATCGCTCTCCATTTTCTCTAATAGGTATTCGTCTGCAAAGATAATTGCATCGGTATTCATACATGGTTTTGCTCCTTTTGGAATACGCCACTCGTATTCACTAATTCTCTCTAGTTTCAATCTAGCCAAGAGAGACACCCATAAAAGACTCTATATATGAGAATACTTATTGTGCTTATTAAGATTATAGAGTGCTCTACTGAGAAAACCTGTTGATCAATTCATCAATAGATAGTTTTACTTGTTCACCAGTCTTCATGTCTTTTAATGCTACAACTCCCTCTCTATATTCTCTCTCACCAATTATTACCGTGTAGTCAACTCCTATTTTACCAGCGTATTCGAGTGATTTAGGGAGAGATTTTGTCTTTAAGACAAAGCCGGTTACTCCACGGTTTGTTTTTACTATTCTATCTAGTATTTTATAGCCAATAACTAGTGGTGCATTGCCAATTACCAATATTGCTATTTTCCGATATGTTCTCGGTAGCTCTCTCCCACTCAACGCTAGAGCTATTCTATCTATTCCAAGTGCGAGGCCGGTTGAATACTCAAAGGGGCCGTTGTAAACCATTGTTAAACCATCATATCTACCACCACCACCAATACTTGGAGCTCCCGGCGCGTTTTCTAATTTGTATTCAAAGATCAATCCAGTATAGTATGCTAGACCCCTAACGAGTTTAGGCTGGTATTTAGCGTTGAAGCCTAGTTCTCGTAGAATAGTAATAAAGTCTCTAAGTCTTGATTGTTCTTGTATAACTCTCTCGTATTTCTCTCCTAGAAAGTCTTTGTATTCGTTTACAAGAGATTCTACTTTATCAAGGTCCTCAGTTGAAACCAGTCTCTCTATTATTTCTGTTTTATCTCCAACTAGGTTTTTCAACTCTGAGAGTGCTTCGTTAATTCTATCTTTATCTATTAAGTGGAGGATGTGGTCTTGTACTTCTTCACTCAAACCCATTGCACTCATAAAAGCTCTGTATATTGCTACATTACCTACTTCATAGTAGTGTTTTACACCTATTTCTTCGAGGAAGCTACTAGCTGTAGTAGCAGCGGCTAGATCACCATTTACATCTGGGTCTCCAATAACTTCTAGTCCACCCTGCCAGAACTCTCTATACCTAGCATGTTGTGGCTCCTCGTATCTAAAACATTGTGCTACGTAGTAGAGTCTAATGGGTTTTGGCCTAGCTCTTAACTGTCTAAGATAAGCTCTAATAACACTCGCCGTTACCTCGGGCCTCAATGCTACTCTACGTCCTGCTTTATCCTCGAATACATACATTGACTTCTTTATTTCCTCGCCACTCTTAGCTTCAAAGAGCGAGAAGTATTCTAGTGTAGGAGTTATAATTGGTTCAAATCCATGTCTTCTAGCGGTTGACTTGAATTCTTCAAATAAATACTCGTATAGTTCGGCGTCTTCACCAATAATGTCCCTCATACCACGTGGTGGATTATACTCACTCATTTTTCTCAACCCATAAATCAACTAGATTAGACTCGTAATATGTTAACTCTCCCTGTAAACTCACAATTGCAAGAGTTGCCTTTAGATTATTCCTTCTAGCCTCTTCAATTAACTCTACGAGGCGGTTTACACTGACTGAATACTTTTCTTCGAGAATGTATACTAGTCTTAAATCACCCGATTTGTCTTTAACGAGGAATTTCATAGGGCCTAATACTCTAACTCTCCTACCCCTCTCTCTAAGGTCTTTAAACACTGAGAGCATAGGCCAGAAACTAGTATCAAAACACTTATTGTATTGTGAAACAAGTTCTTGTAGTGTACTTATATCTTTATCTCCATTCTTTACAACTACTCTACTAGTTGATAGTAGATATGCTAGTTCAACAAGGTTTAATACAAAAACCCCTTCTCTATAGACTCCATACCATTTTTCATGTAGTTCATCTGTTAACGAATTCCTCTTCTTGAAACCAACGCAGTTGTTTTCATCGAAAAAGACGATTAATTGATCGTTTCGAGTAGCCATTAAAGTAGTCACCTATTCACTGGAAACCCTCTCTCTAAGAGTCTAACCATAATGTACTCGCGTGGCAGAACATTTAATAGTTCTTCAAATACACGTTCTTCTCCAATAATGTCTACTAGTAGAAAATCACTTGTTTTCAATGTTGATACAATCGAATCTCTACAATTATAGACTATGAGATCTCCTCTTTCAACACTACCTCTATACAGCTCTATACAACTACTTGTTAAAACACGCCTAATTCCTTCTTCAACGCCTGGATCTCTTGTTGACAAGTCGAGTGCTATGTGTTTTATAAGCATAAAGCTGTCTACCCGAATACTTCTTCAATATAATCGTTGAGTTTAGAGGGTTTTACAATTTCTACTTTAAACCCCATTTCGCGTAGTTGGTCGTGTATTTCTGGGTCTACTTCTACTGTGGCAATTATCCATGGATCGTATTCTTCTAATATATCCTCTAATAACTCTATATTTCTAGGTTTCTTTAATCTAGCAGTAATCTTCTTTGAGTCCATGTCGTATACTACTAGTTCTTCTGCTTCGTTAAAACCAACTATTTCATTGTTTTTACAAGTGAAAACAATAGATGCCATTACTATTCAACTCGACGATTTAATTCGTTGTGAATAATACTGGTATACATACTTATATAAAACATAAATGGTGGTTTGAAATTACAAGCCGGCTAGTTGTCGACAATGAAAGAGTAAAACTAGTTGCAAGTGAATTAAAGAAAATAGAACATGTGATTTCTCAATTGTTAACTAGAGATCCACAGTATACAGCTGTTAAAAACCTACTTGGATCTCTAGTTAGTAGTTGGACAGCTCTACTAGTTGTTTCAAACGCGTTAATAAGCTACCAGTTATCCATGCCGGGCGAGGAGTATTGGACAGTGTTTTCAAGGTATTTTAGCAAGCCAAGTAGTGAACCACTACCCAGTAGATTTGAAAGATTCCTCGTTGAAACACACTGCACTAGAAGCCTAGATCAGAAAATTAAGAGAATACGTGTTTTCACTTCTTCTAAACTAGCTGAGAAACTAGTTGCTAATCCACTACAATACTGTAGTAGAGTAAAAGATCTAGTAGACGAATTATCACGTACACTGGGAGTAGACCGGGATAGTAAGACCATCGTGTTTGCCGCGAAAATGTATGGATACTACTGTATAGCTAGTGGTTTAACACCTGATTTCACAGGTATAAGTATACCAGTAGACTATAGAAACGCGCTGCTCGCTCTAACAAGCTGTATAGTGAGTAATTGCAGTAATGTAGATTTACACAAGTGTGCTAAAGAATTAACAAGTAGTAGTTACAGTAGAGTAGTTAGAAATGCATGGAATACTGTTTGTACAATTACACAAATACCATGTCTACTACTAGACGTGTTTACATGGTTGTTTACAGGGATTGCAGTAGAAAACTCTTTCAACCCGGAAAAAACCGTTGAAACACTATTAACCAAGCATGGTGTAAGTATACCGTTGGAAACAGCTAGAATACTATTAGAGTGTGCTGGGAGATATGTGCAACACCATTAAATCAGAAATAATTGTTTTAATCGCCAAAGCACTCTACGATAAATCAATAGAGCATGGAATACACCACGTTGAAAGAGTATACAAGTGGGCATTGAGAATAAGAGAAAACGAAGAACTCGATGTAAATCCACTACTTTTAAAACTAGCTGTTTACCTCCACGATATTGGAAGAGAAATAGGTGAACCACACGCATACTACTCTGCTTTAATCGCTGAGGAGTTGCTAAAAGAAGCAGAGTGTAGTGAAATAGAATTAAAACAAGTCGTCGAGGCAATAAAAGCACATAGTTTTAGCTATTCTAAAAACAACAATGTAAACCCAGATGTATTGGGTAAAATACTCAGTGATGCAGATAAACTAGACGCGCTTGGATTAATTGGTTTTCTACGTGTATTCCTATACGGTGAAAAACACGGTAGGAGCTTAGAGGTATCACTGAACCACTTCTACGAGAAAATATTAAAACTACACAAACTCATGCACTACAACTACTCTAGAAAAATAGCAGAGAAATACACTGAGAGAACACGTTTTCTAATAGAACTATTAGAAAGAGAGATGAATGGAGAATAATTCTACTTCAGACCCTCAAAACTTGCAAGTGCTGCTGTCAACGCTGTAATCTCACTTGCCCATTCAAAGTTTAATTTATTCTTTCTAAACAATACGTCTAGTTCATACATTATCCTCACGCATTCTGGTGTAGCCATGTATTTACAATTCTGTGCTTCTCTTACTTTGTCTTGGAGGGATTGAGGGACGTGTTGTTTTATCAAGTCCATGTAGAGTGCTATCAAGGCGTTTTCAAGTGATTTATACTCTTTGTGTAGATCAACTAGTTGTTTTAAATAGTGGAATACAACTCCTTCTTTTGAATCTACTAGTGTAAATCCACGCCACTTAGAACTCAATACCCTAAATACCTCGTTGAAGGTTACTCCCGACCTTAAAAGTGTTATTTGTGTATAACCAGTTGCTTGTAAATGTTCATACATATCGTTGCGTCCAACAACTCTAAAGACCTCTATTAATTGTTTTATATCACTCCACTTGTTTACCCCGTTTACTGTTTCAAGTGCTTTTTTAAACTTGTTGCTCTCTTCGAGAATGCTTTCTACGTCGCTGAGGCCAATAGTAAAGCCGAATACTGAGAGAGGGATGAGGTATTCTGGGTGTACGCCACTACAGTTTCTAAAACTCTCTTTTAAAGGCCCAGTAAACAGTTTTGCGTAGTCTACACTTGTAGCTACCAGCTCTCCTTTTCTAACACGTATACCTGCTTCAACCGCTTCTACTAGGAAGTCTATACTCGAAGTGATATTACATACTACTTCATCGAGTATTTTAACTGGTACTAGTCTGTGGACTCCACCGGGCTTTATATATGCGTTTACCCCCGTTAATACTCCTCTTACAAGTGTTTTTACTATACTTAAAGACTCCTCCATTGAATACACCAGTCAAAAACTAGTTATATACAACGACTCCTATATCTTGATTTCAACGAGTTTCTTTCTTGCTGGGAGAGCTACATTGTATACTGGAACGTCTTTTACATAGACTACTTCGTATAATCCTAGATGAACATGTCCATGAATTACTAAGTCTATAATCTCCTTTCTAATTACTTTCTCGAATCTTGTAGAAGCTAGATATGGATATGTCTCTATTTTCTCGCCTACTAGGTTTTTTCTCGTTACACCATAGTGTGAAATCAAAACTATTTTTCTACAACCTTGATTTCTCAGATTTAACGCCATTTGCTCTATTCTAAATGGTAGTTCAATGTAGTATTTCTGTATATCTGGTATATTTCTAGCCTGCCATGGAGTTGGCTTATCCAGCGCCCCTCTTGTCCCTATAATACATAGTTCATTGTCATTAAGAGTAGTGTAGTCATCGTTTAGCCATGTTACTTCTTTATATATTGACATATATAGTTTTTCGTAGCCCCTATACTCGTCATTTCCGAAGACAGAGATAATTCTAGCTCTTGGAAACCGTTTTGAAACAACATCTAAGACGTGTCTAAGAGCAAATACATTGTTTCTTTCAACCATGTCTCCAGCAAATACAATTATATCTGGTTCACTCACAGTGTTTTTAAGCGCCTCTAGAAATAAAGGTAGATGCGTGGGACTGTGGACGTCTGAAGTAGCCAGTATATTCATTACCACACCTCTATATTAATTTAAAAACCCCTCTATCCCTTAGATATGTGGGAAGGGTGAAAAATATGACTATTGGCTTGCTTAGAGGTGCAAATAAACCAGGACATAAGGGTTGGACGACAGAGAAGTGTATAATGTGTGCTACAACACTAGACTTCTTCCAGGGATATGAGTTAAAGAACATATATTATTGTCCAAAATGCCTATCTAACGGGTTAAAAGCATATTTCTGTGCAGCAGACGCTAGAAAAGTACACTATAAATGCCCATATTGTAGAAACGAGTTAAAACCATATTTTGAATAATTTATTTAAAGAGACTGCGTTGTCCATTGTAAACCTCTATTCTTATAGCTCTCTTTGGACAAATAGGTATACATACATAGCACTCTAAACACTTTGATTCATTGACTAGCAATTGTTTATCTCTAATACTAAATACGTGGCCAGGACAATACTCCACGCAGAGACCGCATAGATCACACTCCTCCCTTTCAACTAAAACAACTACGTGCAAAAACAATACACCTCTATAACCACCAGCTATGTTTAAAACGTGTTAAACACTAAAAGTTTTGTGAATTAAAGGTGTTTGTTGTGCTTGTTAAAGCCGATTTACACATACACTCGTCTTTTAGTGATGGGAGAGCAGGGCCTCTAGAAATACTCTATACTGCTCGCGAGCACGGTTTACAAGTTGTATCAATAACCGACCACGATACATTTACTGGTAGTATACACGCAAAACGATACATGGAAAACACTGGTGTCCTCGTAATACCTGGAGTTGAAGTTAGAAGCGAGCATGGAGATATACTCTTATACTGTGAGAGAGAAATAGATTTTCCACGTAGAGTAGATGCTCTAATAGAAAAAGCACACAGTGAAAACTGTTTAATTGTACCAGCACACCCATTCGACACTCTCAGACTGGGTATAGGCGACCTTGTATTTGAATACAGAGACTGGGATGCTATCGAGGTATGGAATGCATCTGCAACAAGAGGAGCTAATAAAAAAGCAATTGAAGCAGCGAGAATACTCGGCAAGCCAGGACTAGCAAATAGCGACGCACACATACCCGGCGAGATTGGCGCTGCATTCAACGTAATTGAAGTAAGTGATTTAAAAATAGAGGCTATTTTCGAATCTATTAGAAAGGGGTTGACAAGGCCTGTTTATGGAAAACCCCCTTTTAAAACAAGAATAGACAGAGTAATATGGAGTATTGAAAAACTATTTAGATAGAAAATCAGCGTTGAATATAAACTCCTCCACCAATATCAATAGTGTTTTCTGGTGGTTTCTCCTCGTAGAAATCAACGTTCTTTAATCCATGTAGGTCTACTAGTTCTTCTAGTGCTGGTTTAATACTTATTGGTAGGTATACTTTGACTTCTAGTGGCTGTGATAGTTTTAATCCATTTTCCTTCTTGTACTTCCATATAGCGTGGTTAACCTCTATTACCTTCAATGCTAGGTCTGGGTTTTCTTCTAGGTATTCTTCTTCTGGTTCTGGGAATACCTCTTTATGGACTGTTCTACCATATAGTTCTCTATAAATAGCGTCTGTTACAAACGGCATTATTGGTGCTAGTGCACGGAGAATAGCTTTTAACGTGTAGTGTAGTACATACCAAGCTGCCTTTTGTTCCTCCACGCTGTATTTACCACTAGCATTGTAAGCTCTTGTCTTAGTTAGCTCTAAGTAGTGTGATGCAAAGTAGTTCCATGTAAACTGGTATATTTCACTTACTGGTATGTATACATCTAGCTCTCTATATCCAGAGTCTACGTTGAGTAATACTCTATTGAGTAGTGCAAGTGTAGCTCTATCTATTGGCCTCAATTCGTATGTATCTGGCTCTGGGAAGTTTGATATGTATCTAGCTATATTCCACAGCTTGGTTGCAAATAACAGTCCTGTTTTAATTGTTGCCTCACTAAACCTGTAGTCGTAGCCTAGTTTAGCACTAGATGCAGCCCAGAATCTAAAGGCGTCTGCACCATACTTCTCTAGGAATGGCTCTGGATCTATTACATTACCTTTTGATTTATGCATTGCTTCTCCTTTCTCGTCTAATCCCATTCCACTTATACGTATCCATCTAAATGCTGGTTTACCAGTTAACTGGTATACTCTGAGAATAGTGTAGTATAGCCATGTTCTAACAATGTCTACGCCCTGCGGTCTAATAGTGTTCTTGAATGCTTTATTAAATAATTCGGGGTTTCTCAAGTAGCCTGTAACATATAGTACAGAGATACTGCTGTCAAACCACGTGTCGAATACTTTCTTCTCGCCTTCTAACTCGCTAGCTGGTGCTCCACACTTAGGGCATTTATCCCATGGTGGTGGGTCTCTCCATGGCTGATAGTATCTACCGGGTTCTGGTACTAGTATAGCACCACACTTTCTACATCTCCAAACAGGTACTTCTGTAGCGTAGAATCTATCTCTACTTATTGGCCAATCAGTTGTAACAGAGTTAATCCAGTCTACTAGTTTTACCTTGTGGAATTCTGGTTTAAACTCCATTTCATCAATTAGTTTTAGTAGTGCATCTTTGAATTCTAGTTGTTTAAGAAACCATTCACGCGCGTGTATTATTTGAATTGGTGTTTTACACCTCCAGCAAACAGGAACATTGTGTTTTATCTTTTCTTTCTTTAATAACAGGCCTTTAGCTTCTAGTAGTTCTACTGCTTTAGCTCTCGCCTCTCTAATAGTTAATCCTGCTAGTGGGCCGGCTTCTTCTGTTAGTTTTCCATCTTTGTCTACTATTACTATTGGCTCTAATCCCAGGTCTCTAAACATAACAACATCTGCGTGGTCTCCATAACTACATATCATTACTAGTCCTGTACCGAAATCAGGGTCTATTATATCGTGTTGTAGAATTGGCATTTCATGACCGTATAATGGGTTAATAGCTACTCTACCCTCTAAGTGTTTATACCTCTCGTCTTTTGGATTATATGCTAGTGCTTTACAAGACCTGAGTAGCTCGGGCCTCGTAGTAGCTACAACTAGGTATTCACTAGAGTCTTTCAATGGGAATTTAATATAGTATAAATAGCCCTCTTCCTCTAAATACTCTAATTCAGCGTCTGCAAGAGTAGTTTTACACCTGGGGCAGAAGTTTACTGGCCTCTCCGCTTCGTATATCAATCCCCTATTAAACAACTCAATAAATGTTGCTTGTGTTATACGTCTATATTCGGGGCTATCAGTACCATTCCTCCAGTAGTCAAAACTGCATCCAAGTCTCTTCCATATCTTTACGAGTTCTTCTTCTGTTTTATCTAGGAAAGCCTTGCACATTTCTAGGAATTTCGCTCTCCCCTCTGGTGTTTTAGCGTATTCATGAGCATTTATCTTGTATGCTTTTTCTACTTGCACTTCAACTGGTAGTCCATTTCTATCAGCGTAAAATGGGACAATAACGTTGTATCCCTTCATGCGGAAGTATCGTGCAATCATGTCTATTTGAGCATAGTGTGCTGCTCCACCAACATGCCATTTTCCACTCGCATATGGTGGAGGAGTATCTATTGCAATTATTTCTCTGGGGTCTTCGGGGGAGAAGTGGAACTCGTATAGTTTCTCTTCTTCCCACTTCTTAGCTAGTTCTAGTTCTCTACTTGGATCCCACCTAGTAGAAGATATTTTTGGTTTAAACTCCTTAATCATAGTGTTTCTCGCCCTTACCAATCATACACTGTAAACTATCATCTTCAACTACTGGTGTATATATAGAGAGGTATTATTTAAGATTAAATCTGTTCTCCACGAGCTATTCTCCAAGATAGCTCGTAGAGTGCTTGAATCTGATTATATCCTGGTTTCTCTCTACAGAGCCATTTAACACTAATTGTTTCTCTCTTACCACTTGTTTTCACACCTATAATAGTGATTTTACTGGGATTGCATGGATATTCTTGACTATTGTTTAGAGTGATCTCTTTTACTAGTAGACAAGTGTTGTTTATGCATTTTTCAACTGGTTCTCCTAGACGCCAATCAGTAATATATACATCTACTGATACTAAGAAGCCCCCTTCATCTTCGAGGACGACTACTCTATAGTAATTATCGAAGTAATACTCGTTTACTCCCTCCACGCTCAAATCCCACTACACCTCGTTTCCAGTATTGTCTTTAATTAGAGAAGTAGTTTAAATTAGGAGACAGGTTTGTAGACTAATCCCAGTTCATCTGCTATTCTATATGCCTCCATAATCTCGCTGTGACGGGGTCTTCTAGCAATATCTTTATACATTTCGGGGTATTTTACTACGAGGTGTTCTGGTCTATACTGGTCCATTATGTTAACTAGTGCTCTAGGTGTATTCTTTGCAATCCATTCAAGTACTGGTTTTGTACAGCATTCAATATGGTTTGGTAGAACGAGGTGTCTTATAATAATGTCTCCACTATCATGCGCTCTCTTTATATTTCTCGTCGCAACCTCCCAGTAGTTTCTAACTTTACTGAGCCTCCAAGCACACTGGTTGTTACCGTATTTGAGGTCTGGTAGCCATATGTCAATAATGTCTTCTAATAGCTTCATAGACTCCTCGCTCATATACATATTGCTATTCCATAACTGGGGAACGTTTACATCAACGTATTTGAAGCTTTCAAGTATGAATGGAATGTGCGGCGTTGGATCCCCGCCTACATGGTTTATATTCCGGGCGCCAGTACGCCTTAAATAGACTTGTATAGATGCTAGTTCTCGAGGAGTTAACTTCTCACCACTCCGCGGGTTTACCTGGCTTATATCGTAGTTTTGGCAAAACACGCACTTGAAATTACATCCTCCATAGAATATTGTTCCACTTGGAACCAGTGGTGCTTCTTCACCCATGTGGTGGAAGTAGCTGTGTACTATTACATCTTTATCCATTGTGCAAACACCTGGTTTTCCCTCTAGTCTTAGAACTCCACATCTACGTTCACATAGTCTGCATGGGTTTACTAGCCGGTATGCAATAGCGATTTTTACATCTAGATAGCTATACCTTGGTTTTTCGTATTTCTCGAGTCCACGAAGGCCCTCGGAAGCCACGTCTCTGTAAAATCCCTGAAATACCCTTGCTGCTTCTTCGTGTATTTTCCAGAGTTCTTCAATACTCATCTCTGAATTATATGGGTCTACATCTACTGCGAGGAGTTTTGCAACTAGAAATCTAGCTGGTTTTTCATTTTTCATTACACTATAGTAATGTGACAATCTCTCCTTGACTACCGGGTCGCTCCAAACTGTTAGAGCGTCTGGTCTGTAATTCCATAGTGTAATAAACCAGTCTACCATGGACTACCCGTATATATAGTGTGTTTCAATCCCTATTCAATACTACTCTATATCAACCCTAGCTCGAGGATTTTATCTAGATCTCTAACTACGTATTTAGCGTGTTGACACGCTTTCCCACAGGGTTCAACAGCTATTGAAACACCAACGGATTTAAATATCTCTATATCCCACTCGCTATCTCCCACGTATACAACGTTTTCTCTATTTACACTGAGACTACTTGCTAGGTTTAATACTACTTCTTTCTTTTCTCTCAGTGGAACTCTCGCTACTCCACCAGGTACTAGTTCATCATTGTAGAAGTAGAGTTCATTATATAAACAGATGTCTACACCTAGTTCACTACAAACCCTCTTTACGAGTAAGTCGACACCACTACTAACAATTGCCGTGTAATGGCCCTTCTTTTTAATTTCGTCAACTACTCTCTTCGCCGTGTTTCTTAGTTTTATTTTTGAAAGCGCGTTTTCTACTTCGCTCTTCTTTATTGGTTTTCCATAGCTGTGTATCATTAACGCTATATCTATTTTCATCCAGTCAAGATACGATATCACTCCCTTTCTATATAGTTCAGCGAAATAAGAGTTGTCTCGGCTACCAAAATACTCGTGGAGGAATCCCCAGCTGCTTTTATCTACTGTTAATACTCCATCACAGTCAAATACAAAGAGTTTTTTCTGCAATATCAGCCACCTTGACTAGTATACTTCTCGGTGTTTGAATTGCATTTCTATTAATTTTAACTACTACTTTAATGTGTTGTTTATACAGTCCAATATCTACTTCTATCCCGCCTTTAACTACTGCTTTAACTATGTTTTTCTCGATATTGATGCTCTCTGGTTTTAAATACTCTTCTACTAGTTTAACGAGTTCATCTATTTCTATACACTTCTTTTCTTCTTCTTGTCTACTGGTTTCTACTAGTGGTTTAGACAAGTACTTCTCTTTTACTTCCCTTGTTTTATCAATTAACTCTTTGTATTCTGGATATGCTTCCTCGATTTTTCCCAGTAGGTCGAATAGTAGTTCCACTATATTCATAGATTTTAAGAGTTGAATTAACTCTTCAAAGTCTTTTGATTCAAAGTATCTAGCTAGATTTAATGGGCTTCCTCCATAAATACTAAACTTGTATTTTTCCTCGGCTCTATATAGTGCTTTTTTAACTTCAATAGCATCTCTTGGAGACAGTTTTCCTTCTTCAACGTATTTATCAATCAATGGATTAGCTATGTGTCTTAGAAAATCAAGCTTCAAACAACCACCTCAAACTTTTTAAAGGTTTTATACTTATTTAAACCAGTGATAAAAGACATAGCGTATAGTGTGTTACACGTGTCTAGAAACAACAATAAAAAACAACAGGGTTGGAATCCATATAGTAGCAACATACAGAGATTCAGTATCTATCCATCAATAAGAAACCCGGAAGAAAGGAGTCTGAGAATAGGAGATGTTATAACAGTCAATATATACGACATTGACGAGAAAGGCAATGGAGTAGTTCGATATGGAGATAAAAAAATAATTATTCCAAACGCTACTAGCGGTTCAAGAGTAAAAATAAAAATAATTAAGATTCAAGGAGATATCGCCATAGGCCATATAATCAGCGTGCTCAACGAGTCTAATAGCGAGTACTAGTAGCACTGCAATAGTATACTCTACTTCTTATACCCTATTTTCCTCAGAAATTCCTTTCTCTCCCTTTTATCCTCTTCTGATTCTACACCTAGTGGTGGATATCCATCAACAACTCCAATAATAGTTCTACCCTGACTGGTTTCAGCCACTATTACCTCGACTGGATTACCTGTCGCGACATATAGTGATACTACTTCTTGAACTTGTTTCAACTGGTTTAATACATTGATTGGATACGCGTTTCTAATAAACAAGACAAATGTGTGTCCAGCACCAATATTTAATGCTGTCTCTACAGCTACTTTTACTAGTTCTTCATCGTTTCCCTCGTAGCGAACCAATCTCTTACCACTTGCTTCGTTAAATGCCAATCCAAATTTAATACCTGGCACACTTGTCACGAGGACCTCGTATATGTCTTCAACTGTCTTTATAAAGTGGCTTCTACCAATAATGACGTTTGCTCCCTCTGGTATTTTAACGGGTATTTTAATGAATTTTACATCCATGAGTACACCCCATGATAAAAGTATATACGTGGAGATAAATTTATTATCTATTGATGTACCAGTGCTTTTCAAACTACTCGAGAGGGGTATAATAGGTGAATTCATTGAAAATAGCTACTAAGATATTAAAGTTGAAACAAGTCGAGGAAAAAGACGATAATGTGAGTATTACGGGCTTCCGCGTAGAAGACGAGAAATGGGATATTAAAGAAGTAGATAGCGAAGAATCACGTGAAAAAGTAATTAATAAACTACTCGAAGTAGCCGGTGAATACATGGTCCACGAGAAAACAAGTGATTCACTTGTACTAATAGAAGTTGAAACACTCGGTCAAAAAGTAATTATTGGTGAAGGCGGAGATCTCAACGCGTCTACAGTGCTAATACCCAAACCACAATACCTACGTAGAATACTCTTTATTAAGTGTACAGAGCCCACTAACTGCCGTGTAGTATACGAGTATAAACCATCATCACAATTCATAGTATACGAGGGAAATCTATCAATAAACAATATAGACTACGACTTCATTGTATTAGAAGGCAATGAATACACTAGAATAATCTATCCACACGAACTCCTCCTACCCAAACCAAAACCAAAAATAGAAGAGAAAAAGAAAAAGAAGAGGAGAAAAAAGTCTAAAAAATCAAAGACAAAGTCAAAGAGTAAAAAGAGAAAAACCAGGAAGAAGAAAAGTAGTAAGTAGGTGGTTTAATGCCCATTCACATAAAGGCCTCAAAAGAAGACATAGCTGAAAACGTAATTGCATCTGGAGACCCTGGTAGAATAGACCTCCTCTCAAACCTCCTCGAAGACCCGAAAGTAGTAAATACTCATAGAGGACTAAAAGTAGTTACAGGACACTATAAAAACAACCGTATAACACTAGCTACTCACGGAATAGGAGGACCGAGTGCTGCAATAGTATTCGAGGAACTAAGCCAGCTAGGAGCAAAGAGAATAGTGAGACTTGGAACAACTGGTGGAATTAGAAGAGATACTAGAATAGGCGATATAATAGTTGCAACTGGAGCAGCATATCCTAGTGGTGGCTGTGCTCTAGGACAATACATGCCTGGAATTTGTGGAGCAACCTCGCCAGATCCTGTACTAACTACACGGATAATAGAAGCTCTCGTAGAAAATAAAATACCATTTAAACAGGGACCAGTATTCTCTAGTGATGCATTCTACGCTGAATCACCTGATTTCGCTAGTAGAATGGAGCATTATGGAATAGTAGCAGTAGAAATGGAGGCCGCTGTATTATTCGGTCTTGGATGGATGCGTGGATTTCAAACTGCATGTGTATTAATAGTAAGTGATGTACTACACGGCGAAGAAGCCTTTAAGAAATACCTGACAACGGAGGAGCTAGCAGATTTATTTATTAAGACTGGAAAGATAATAATGGATGTATATAGTAGATACTATAGAGGTGAATAGAGACATTGTGTCAAATCAATTCGAGATAAAAATATATGATACCCTCTCTAAGAGTGAAAAACCACTTTATCCTCTCCAACCACAAACAGTTAAAATCTACGTGTGTGGACCCACAGTCTACGACTACACCCATATAGGTCATGGAAGAACATATGTAGTCTACGACTCCTTCAAGAGATATCTAAATCTTAGAGGATACAATGTAGTACACGTAATGAATATAACTGATATAGACGACAAGATCATAAAGAGAAGCCATGAAGAAAACCGTGATTGGAGAGAAATAGTAGAAGAATACACCAAAGACTACCTTGAAGCCCTAGAGAAACTAGGTGTAAAAATAGACCACCATCCAAGAGTAACAAGCCATATAAATGAAATAATAGAGTTCATACAGAGACTCATAGATAAAGGATATGCTTATGTAACACCAAGTGGAAGCGTCTACTTCGAAGTAGACAAGTATGAAGACTATGGAAGACTATCGGGTAGACTAGAAAAAGAATACTGGAATCAAGAACCAGAATTCCTCGGCGAAAAAAAGAAACCATACGACTTCGCTCTTTGGAAAGCAGCTAAACCAGGAGAACCATACTGGGAGAGCCCCTGGGGGAAGGGTAGACCGGGCTGGCATATAGAGTGCAGTGTAATGAGTTCTAGGTATCTAGGGGGTAGATTCGACATTCACGGTGGTGGAACAGACCTAATATTCCCCCACCATGAAAACGAGAGAGCACAGAGCGAGGCATTCTTCGACGAGAAGCCATGGGTATCAATATGGATGCATACAGGACTCGTAATGGTTGGAGCAGATAAAATGAGTAAGAGCCTGGGCAATATTGTTCCATTAAAAGACGCTTTGAAGAAGTGGAGTCCAGGAGTTCTTAGACTCTGGTATCTCCAAGTACACTATAGAAAACCACTTGGATTTACAGATGAAGCACTAGAACAAGCTGAAAAACTCTATAATCGTGTAGTATCAGCTTACGAATTACTAGTCAAATTATCTAGAGAAGCCCGCGACCTCCACTACTTAAACGACAATGACTTAAAGATTGTTGCAGAATTAAACAATATATATATAGAGTTCCACAGGGCATTAAGCAACGACTTTAATACACCAGAAGCTATAGCAGCACTCAACAAGTTGCTGACCACTATATATAGAGATATACAGTATAATCCAAAACACATGCTGGTTTCACTTGCATTGAAAACACTGAAATCAATTAACTACGTATTCAATATATTCGAGGAGGCCGAGCCAAGTAGAGAAGAAGTAGAACTAGATGGTTTAATCGGCATACTAGTAGATGTTAGAAGAGAACTACGAAAGAGAGGAATGTATGATCTAGCAGATACTATAAGGAGCGAGCTCGCTAAATACGGTATTCAATTAATGGATAAAGGACTTGAAACAACATGGATTAGAATTAAAAAGCCTGGTTAGAACAACTTCTTTAATTCATCAGCTAGTTTTACAATTTCTTCTTTTGAAGACAGCGTGTTTACCTTTCTCTTTGAAGTATATAGTGCAACTTTACCAGTTAGTTTATCGCGTACTCTTATAACGTCGTGGTCTTTAAAGCTATAGATGTCTAGCAACTCTATATTTCTACTTTTTAATTCTTCTCTTAGTATTACACTTGGTGTCTTTGGCATAATCACACCCATAGTTTTAATTAAATACAAAAAACAAGTCTTATATAAATGAATTAAGTGGTGTCTTGGTATTTGCAGAAACACTATATGAAACTGGAAAATAGATGCATAGAAATTAGTGTTGGAGGAGATGTAATTCAAATAGAATCTGGTTTAACACTAGAGTTAAGACAGAGGATAATTACAGCTACTGGTGTTACAGGGTATAGTATTCACGAAATTAGAAGTGGAAAAAAGAAAGTAGTCTATTTATACTACCAGTCGAATAATACAGCGTGCCCAGAACAAGTAAAAACACAGGATGAGGTTTCAACACACTTAGCTAGTTTTAGAAGTATTAAAACACGAGTTGGTGGATTTCTCACTATTATCACGTCTGGACAGTTTATAGTAGACTATGTCGTTATAGGTGAGCGTGAAGTAGCTATTGTAATACCTGGAAAGAGACAGGTTTACATTGAGGAAAACAAGAACGTTGTTACAATCTATATTGTTTAATCCTCTCTATGTGTAATTAAAGTAGAATTTCTTGGAATACCGCCTCTAATAGCTTCTATAACAGATTCAACATCAAAGCCCGATACTACAACAACATCTATTTTTAACTCCACAGCTAGTTTACTCATTGACAATACCTTTCCATAGATTCCACCAGTAGCATCTGCTTTCTCGTTTTCTCTTAGAAGCTTCAATACATCTTCGAGGTTTCCAGGCGTAATCTTATGAATTAGCTCTGGGTTTCTACAAGTCTTGGGATTACAATTATAGACTCCAGGTACATCAGTCAACAAGATCATTCTCTCCGGTTTTAAATACCTTGAAAGTAGTTCAAACACTCTCTCTGTTGATAAAACTATTGGTTTACTCTTCGTTGGAATACACTCACCATATAGAACAGGTATAATACCTGTTTCTACGAGGATTTCTACTGGTTTATAGAAGACGTCGAAATCTTTTTTCTCCTCGTCATAGTATACTATAGCACTTGTTTGAACACTAGTAACTGGTAGACCCTTGTTCACCAAGTAGTCTACGATAATTCTATTTAGCGACCTGGTGGCTTCGTGGCATTTCACTAAGAGCTCTCTACCACCGCTCTCTCTGTGTTTTAATACGGTGTAGTGTGCAAAACTACCTCCTCCATTACCCATAATGATCTTTAAGCTATTTATTCTATTTAAAACCTCGTAGAGTGATTTGAGTGCTTTATAGTTGAGTGAAACAGGGTTGTCTTTATTGGTTATAAAGCTTCCTCCGATTTTAACATATATGTATTTCTGCAATACTTTTACACCTGAAATCTATTATATTTATCCTAGTAAGTAATCTTATTTTTGAAACCGTGTTGAAACCGCGTTGTTTTGGAGGATAAAACTTGCACTCTATTAAATCAACACTTGTAAAAACAAGGAATGTATTGTCGAGGGAATACATATACCTAGTAGTTGTAAACATTATTAATGTTTATTTAATGATCATTGGATGGAACTACTACGATGTAAATTACTTTATTGCATGGTATAATGAATACTTTAAAACTGGTAGAATACTTGAAATCTATACATCTGAATTAAAAGTTGCTTATCCACCACTTGCAATATTCCACTTTGTACTCACACACGCTGTTGCAACCTGGTTATTTGGTGAAAACCTACTAGCCCAGGTTGTAATAAACAAAATACCTCTTCTTATAGCGTTTAATACAATATACTTTATACTACGTAGGCATTATGGTAGAATAGCTGGTTATTTATGGCTTGCTACTTTCTCAGCGTACTCGTTAATTCTAAGCTACCAGTTTGATTTAACAGCAAGTCTCTTTATTCTCCTCGCAATTACTAGTCTTAAATACAAAAAGTATACTGCTACAGGTGTTTACCTTGCACTAGCCAGTTTATTAAAGCAAACTCTAGGTGTACTAGCACTCCCTGTTGTACTATATCTCTACAAGAAAAGAGCTATTAGAGAGCTGAAACAGTTTTTACTAGGCGTGGTTTTAACTGTCGGTGTCTTTATAGCTCCATTCTTTATTACCTCGCCCACAGCCTTTCTAGATAAAATATTGTTCTTCCATGCGAGGAGGCTGCCGCAATATATGAGTATATGGGCTATACCCCTATACTACTATAAATACGAATTGAACATTATTGTTGAACTAGTATCTACGGTATGGATAATACCGTTTCTAGCATACCTGGTACTTACAGTATTCAATATGTGGTGGAAGCTTGAAACAAACTATAATGATGAATACTTTATTATTGTAAAATACATGGTGTTACTAGTAGCTGGACTAGTATTTCTCAATAAAATCGGCAATATAAACTACTTGGTGTGGACTGCTCCTCCACTAATAGTGTTTACTTCTCTACTCAGAGATCAAAAAGTGAAAAAATCCATTGTAAACCTCTATGTATTCATTAACTCAATAATTAGTTTCGTATTTGGATTTATCATGTTTGCAACTCCACTGATTGCGGGTTCAGACTATATCTTTGTAGCAGAGGATTGGAAATGGGTACCGGCAGACAAGTTTATATATGATTGTTTCTCGTCAGACCCCTCAAACTTTGTATACGGGTTTATTATATTTCTACGTTCAATACCAGCCGTGAGAGAAGCAGCATACTCTATATCCATTACACACCACTATACCATGGTGTTTACTATATTGATTTATTCAATAGCGGCTTTCTACATAGTTTACTTGGTATATAAGTACAATGACAACCAGTCTCCGAGGGCTTGAGGAATAATGCTGGTTTTCATTGGATTAGGCTATTCACTAAGACATTTAACTAGTGAAGCAGTGGAATGGATTAAAAAAGCAGATGTAGTATATGTTGATACATATACTTCTCTATATGAAGACCCTCTCGAAGACCTTAAAACCCTCAATTCAAATGCAGAGTTTATTTTTGCCAAGAGAAGAGATCTCGAGGGAAACGCCATTAGAGAAATAATTAATAGAGCAAGAGAAAAACTGGTTGTAATAGCTGTTCCAGGAGACCCCTTTATAGCTACAACACACGATGCAATACTCAGCGAGGCCATGGAAAACAATATTGAGTTTAAAGTAGTAAACGGTATTTCTATTTTAACACTAGCATATAGTAGAACGGGTCTTCAAACCTATAGATTTGGAAAAATAGTTACACTTATATATCCAACACACTTTAAACCAATAAGTACAGTTGAAACAATTTATGATAACTTGAATAGAGGACTCCACACGCTAGTACTATTAGATCTAAGAATTGAAGAAAACAAAGCTATGAGCATACCGGAAGCAACAAGTATACTTCTCGAACTAGACTATGCTGGAAAACTCAGAGATAGAATAGCTATTGGACTAGCTAGACTGGGTTGGAGAGATGAAAAAATATGTGCTGATACCCTGGAGAAACTCGGGAGCTATAAATATCCGCCTCCACCACACAGTATAATAGTGACATCGAAGCCAGACCCTGTTGAAGAAGAAATAGTTAACTACTGGAAAAAACAGTGTAGAGTAGACTAGAGCTTATCTATTAATTCAAGTAGTTCGCTTGTCTTTACTATTCGTGCTCCAAGAACTTTCTCCATGTATTTCAACGCGTATTCATGGTCTTCTCTACTAAACGCTGCAACAGCGTCTTCTACTATTATCAACTTAAATCTCTCGTAGTACGCGTCAATAGCTGTGTGAAATACACAGATATGTGTATGTATCCCAGTTAAAACCACTGTGTCTACTCCGAGATCTCTTAAAACATATGCTAACCCTGTTTCTCTAAACCCGCTATAAGACCTCTTGTAGAAAACTAGATCTCTATTTTCAACTGGTTTTAATTCATCTACTATAGATGCCTCAGGATCTCCCTTCATCGCATGAGGACCCCAAATATTCAACTCGTAGTCTATTGGGAGGTGCTGGTCTGCTAAGTATATAACGGGAATGTTTTTCTCGCGTGCTTTTTCCACTATTTGCTTTATTCTTGGAAGGATTTCAAGCGCACTTGGACTCTTTAAACGGCCATATACAAATTCTCTTAGCATATCTATTACTAGTATTGCAGGCTTCATAGAAGCCCCGTGTTTAAGTATATAGGGTTTAAAACTATTATTCTTTTTGATGATGAGCGACTTCGGTTCGGATTATATGAAGAGCCGTGTGAGGGCTGATTTCTCTGTATATTTTAGTGATCAATATATACCATATATACTTGCATATTCGCCTATCAATAAATTTATAAACTCTTGACTTCATTATATTTGAGTCGGGTGCGTATTAAATGTCCGAATATGCAACTCTATATGAAAACGACCCGGTTTACCAAATGGCTGTTAAACAATTAAAAGAAGCAGCTTCAATCCTAGGACTACCAGATGAATACGTTGAAGTACTTAGACACCCTGAAAAACTAGTACAAGTAAAAATTGCTGTCAAGAGAGATAATGGCAAAGTAGAAACATATGTTGGATGGAGAAGCCAGCACAATAGTGCTCTAGGACCCTACAAAGGAGGTATTAGATACAGCCCCAACGCCACTGCAGGTGAAACTGTAGCTCTCTCAATGTGGATGACTTGGAAGAACTCTCTAGCTGGAATACCATATGGTGGTGGAAAAGGAGCTGTTAGAGTAGACCCCAAGACACTCTCACAGAGAGAACTAGAAGAACTAAGTAGAAAGTACTTTGCCGCACTAGCTAAAGACGTCGGTCCAGACCTAGACATTCCAGCACCAGACGTCTACACTAATCCACAAGTAATGGCTTGGTACTACGACGAATACGCAAAAATCACTGGTCAACCATCATATGCATGGGGCGTAGTAACAGCTAAACCAGTAGACCTCGGTGGATTATATGCTAGAGTAGTATCAACAGGATATGGAGTAGCACTAACAGCAAGAGAAGCAGCTAAGAGAGTTCTTGGCGGAGTAGAAGGCAAAACTGTAGCAGTACATGGATTTGGAAACGTTGGAATGTATGCTGCTAAATACCTAGCAGAGTGGGGAGCAATAGTTGTAGCAGTAAGCGACAGCCAGGGATACATATACAACCCGAAGGGATTAAACATCAATGAAGTGATAGAAGTAAAGAACAAGACAGGAAGCGTCATCAACTACAAGGGCGAAGGTGTAAAAGTATCCAAGAACCACATGGAACTACTCGAACTCCCAGTAGACATACTCGTACCAGCTGCAATTGAAAACGTAATTACAGCTGAAAACGTACACAGAGTAAAAGCAAAAGTAATATCTGAAGGTGCAAATGGACCAACAACCCCAGAAGCAGACAGGATCCTACATGAAAAAGGCGTTGTAGTAGTACCAGACATTCTAGCAAACGCTGGCGGAGTAACAATGAGCTGGATTGAGTGGAGCCACAACAGAATGGGATGCTTCCTAACAGACCAAGAAGCACTAGACAGACTAGACAAAATGATGTCTCAAAACTTCAATAGAGTATTCGACGAGTGGCAAAAGAAGTATTCACAATACCCAATGAGAATGGCAGCCTACGCCATAGCTGTTGACAGAGTAGTAAGAGCAATGAAACTACGCGGCTGGATCTAGCCTCTTTTATAAACCAATTCTCCTTTTTTACTCCTTATTTCAACAACTCTGTGAAACGGTATTTGATCACCGTTTTTAGTAAATATATATCCTCCACGAACATCAATTATGATCTCGCCTGGAATAGGCTTGAGAGTCTCCTCGTTGTCAACTCTGTATTTAACGTATATAAAGTACTCGCTACTCCTCCCAGTAAAAAATATCTTTTTCAACCATTCCTCTATTTCTCCTCTCTTTCTACCCATTTACTCCCTCCACTATATTCGAATTGTTTTATTTCTCTCTATAAGCTAGTTTATAAGTCAACCACTCTAGGAACTCTCTCGCCTCGCTAGAAATCTCCTTGGAGTCTTTGATAGCACCAAGTGCTTTCTCGACATTGTTTTTAATTGTTTTTTCACAGTATTCTAGTGCACCAGTAGTTTTCACTATTTCTCTAACTCTCTCTACGTATTCATCTGTTATTTCTTCTTCGCTCATTTCATCATAGACGAGTTCGAGGAGTTTTCTATCATCGCTACTAGCATACTCGTATGCTTTAATTACGAGTAGTGTTTTCTTCTTTCCTTTTACATCGCTACCAGCTGGTTTACCCGTTACACTGGGGTCTCCATATAATCCAATAATATCGTCTCTTATTTGGAAAGCCACACCCGCTGGATTAGCGTATTCTGAGAGTTCCCGTAGCAGTCTATCATTGTGTTTACCAGATGCTATTGCACCTAGGTGTAGTGGAAGTTCTATTGTGTAAGACGATGTCTTTAATTTATATACGAGTGTAATGTCTTCTTCTCCCACGTTTCGAAGTGGTAGTTTAGAGAATAATACATCTAGGTATTGTCCATAAGCTACTAGTCTAAGTCCACGTGTATATGTTGAAACCAGTTGTGGTACTAAGACTGGATCAATGTTTTTCGAGGCTAGTAGTCCAACAGCTAATGCTTCCAAGTAGTCTCCAGTTGTAATTGCCTGTGATATACCGTAGTGACTGCAATCACTCCAACCATGTTTCCTGCATATTTCTCTGAAAACAACGTGTGCTGTAGGCCCTCCTCTTCTAACCTCGTCTCTATCCATTATGTCGTCGTGTACTAGCAGATAGCTTTGGAGTAGTTCTATTGCAACCATAACATCCATTATTGGATTTAAACTACCACTACCCCACTCGCGACTCCAATAACCAACAAGTGCTAATACAGCTCTTAGTCTCTTACCACCCCTCAATGTAAATTTTTTTGCAACATCAACTACATCTCTTGCTTTTATAGCTTCCAATTCTACTTCTCTATATAGCTCGTCGAAGAATGCTTTCAACCTCTCATTTACTCCTTGGACAACGAATTCTATTAACTTCTCTCTACTCAAACCCTCGTATTTCAATTTATACACCTCTATGTAAATAAAGACTTGGAAGTAAATATGTTGTTTTTCAATTCTTTTTCCTTGATCGTTGATTATTTGTTTATGTACCAACCTCTATTGGTTCCTCCACTACAATTCTCTTTAATAATTGGAGAGCTGATAGAGCTGCTAAATAACTTGTTTTTGGATTGAGAGGATGTGGTGTATTCTCTACTCTTATATAGATTGTTGATACATTGCTTTCAACTTCTATTTCATGAATATTTCTCTTTAATTCTGGATCAGCATATACTTCAACCCATGGAATTACTCCAGCGGCTAGTGATAGCGCAGCAACAACGTTTACATTTGCTGAAAATAGTTTTACAGCTACATCTCCCCTACCCTCATAGATCTTTGTCTTCGCAGTTACCTCCTTGAAGCCAAGTTTTTCAAGAGTATTCTTATCAAACGAATATGCGTTTTTATATGTTCTAAGAACGATTCTCTTAATTCCTTTGTTTGAAAGAGCTTTAACAGCATCTAATCCGGCAATTGCACCTGTGGGTATGTATACTCTACTTCCACTCTTCATACAAGCCTGTTTTATCTCTTGGAGAGTGTTTTCATCGAGTAGAGCACCCACGCTAAGTATGACGGTGTTTATTCCTCGTGATAGTATTTTAGGAATGTATTCTTCTACAGCTTTTTGTGATGCTGCTTCTACTACTAGTTGTGGTTTAGAGTTAAACATACAATCTAGGTCTCTACAAATACTTATATTGGCTTTTACCGTGGGGCAGTAGTTTTCTAGTATTTTCTCGCATTTATCCGGGTATATGTCCATTAGAGCTGTTAATTCAGCATTTCTAATTTCTCCACTACATATGCTTTCAACTATTATTGATCCTATTGCTCCACATCCAAGAACGGCTATTTTCACTTTTTAACCACCTCAACTATGTCTAAACTCATATCAATATGTCTACTCGACATTGTAATGTATCCACAACTAATGACGTCTACGTCTAGTTTAGCGTATTCTAAAATGTTATCGGGTGTTATTCCACCAGATACTTCAATTAAAACTCTATCTCTCAACCCTCTCTTACGTAGTTCTTCTATAACTCTAGCTACTTCTTCCGGCTTCATATTATCAAGCATTACTACATCTACGCCGTATTCTACTGCTTTAATAGCATCTTCTACCGTTGACACTTCAACTTCTATTTTATGGATAAAACTAGTTTTGCTTCTAGCTGTTTTAATTGCTTCTTCTAAATTACCAATAATGCTAATGTGGTTGTCTTTGATTAATACAGCGTCTGATAGAGAGTATCTATGCGCATCTCCACCACCAACTTGAACCGCCTTCTTTTCAAAGTATCTAAGGCCGGGTAGGGTCTTCCGTGTTGCCGCTATTTTAACCCTGTTGTTTACTCTTCTAACTAGTTCAACTAGTTTTCTAACTTCTGTTGCTATTCCACTACAATGCATTAGTAAATTCAATACAACTCTTTCAATACTTAATATTGTTCGTGCCGGCCCTACAACCTCTATTACTGTTTTTCCCCTGTCTACTTCTTCTCCATCTCTAACTCTTGGATCTACTTCTAAACCTAGTTTACGCATAAAGTACACTACTTCTTCAATGCATGCTACAATGCCTTTTTGTTTAGCAACAATACGTGCTTTTACAGTTGTAGATTCTGGTATTAGTATATTTGTTGTAAGATCTCCAAATGGCATATCTTCTTCAATGAATTCTAGTAGTTTATTGTATATTACTTCTTCGACCATGGTGGTTCAACCCCTAGAACTCTATATGTGTTTTCAATTGCCTTGACGACTCTACGAGCTATTTCTTCTGGTACTTCAACTCTATAGACTTTGTCTTTTAAACTCCTATAGACTTTTTCAATAGTTATTTTCTTCATGTCTAGACATATTGCACTCGTAGAAGCAGGAATAAATACTTTATCAGGGTTTTCTCTGGCCAATCTATAGATTAAACCTATTTCTGTACCTACAAGAACATGTTTACACTGGCAGTTTCTAACAAATTTAATCATTTGACTAGTACTACCAATGAAATCAGCTTGTTTCTTTACATCGGCCGTGCACTCTGGGTGGGCAATGAATATGGAATCTCTATATAGAGTTTTCAAATTAGTGATTTCAAACGGGTTGAATTTTACGTGTACTGGACAGTGTCCATTGGGTGGAATTGGAATAACTGTTTTACCTGTTACTTCTGCAACGTATTCAGCTAGGTGTCTATCTGGTCCAAATATGATTACATCACTATCAATAGCCTTGACGACGTTGACGGCATTAGCACTTGTAACAATGTAGTCTGACTCTGCTTTTACAATAGCTGGGCTGTTAACATACATTACAATTGGTGTATTGGGATATTGCTTTCTAGCTCTACGTACATCTTCAAGTGTAATCATATTTGCCATTGGGCATTGAGCGCTTGGATCAGGGTGTAAAACAATTGCATTTCGATTTATTACAGCTACTTGTTCAGCCATGAAGTCAACACCACAGAAGACAATATACTTCGCGTTTACTTCAACTGCAACTTTAATAGATAGTTCTAAACTGTCACCAATATAGTCTGCTACATCCTGGATTGAGGGTAATTGGTAATTATGTACTAGTATAACCGCGTCTAGTTCTTTCTTCAACTTCTTGATTTCTTGAATTAAATTGTCCACTATGTGATCACCGAACATGTGTTCGTTCTCCAATTACAAAAATTAACGCATTACCAGTTTAAAGAGATTAGAATTCCATTATCTTTAAAACAACTCACAGAGTGATTTGAAAACTAGTGGAGTGTACAGCTAGTAAACGAGTTTATTTAATTACTTCTCCCCGTTATTTCAAATAGTTCTTTTATAACGCGTAGTTCTCTTAGTTGAGGTGTTAATAGCTCTCTATATATTCCTCTAGGTCTATACTTGTATTTCGAGTCTGGTTTGTAGAGTTTTGTTGGTGTTGCATAATAGTCTACTGTGTAGTCGTGTATTTCTAGTGGTATTTCGTCTTTAACTACTTGTAGATCATGTATTGTTGTAACTATTGGAGTTTTCTCGTCTATTAATCCGAGTTCTCGTAGTATTCCATATTCTAGCTCTGAGTACCCTCCACCCTTACCCAGTCTAACACCTTTTTCATTTACTGCTACACAGCCTGTTACTACTAGGTCTATTATGGGTATTTCTCTAAGTGAAACCAGTCTTCCATACCTAAACGCACCTGCTATTGTAGCTACTTGTGAGAGTTTACTTTGTGGTATTTTCGCCGGATCAATTAATATAAACCCGTTGAGTAGACGTGGAGAAGCCATTACTAGTATTTTACCTTCTCTCAATGCTTGTAGACGGAGATGGTATTGTGGAGAATCCGGGTTAGATTTTACTACTCTAGCTTTCTTCCACTCTTCTAATTCAATTATAAATCTAGCTGCTATATCTGCTCCTTTGAAGTTGGGTATTCTACCGTAAACCGGGCGTGGAAAAGCAGCTGTATTTGTTTCTTCTAGGAGTCTCCATATTCTCCATCTAATCTCATCTTTAATCTTCTTCACACTACTATCTGATTCACTCATTCATTCTCCCATATTGTTTTTTATCTATGTTCTACTATAAATGAAAGTGGTGGTAGAGTGTACCCGGTTTTACAGATTGCACTAGACCTCGACGAGCTAGTAAAAGCAGTTGACATAGCCTCAAGAATTACAGCTGTAACAAAATGCGGGCATATATGGATAGAAGCGGGAACTCCATTGATTAAAGCATGGGGAAGAATAGCTGTTAAAGCACTCAAAGAAATAACAAAGTGCTACCTTGTAGCTGACACTAAAACCATGGATGTACCCTCAATAGAGGCGAAAATAGTCTATTCTGCAGGAGCAGACGCTTTTACGGTACTTGGATTAGCAGATGAAGAGACATTGAAAGAAGCAAGTGATACAAAGAAAGAGTATGGTAGAGCACTCATAGTAGACTTAATTGGAGTTAGAGAACCATACAAGAGAGCAGTTGAAATAGCGAGGTATGAACCAGATGTAATACTCTTCCATGTAGGTATAAGCGTCCAGAGACTTAGAGGTGTAACAGGCGAAGAACTAGTTAGAGAAGCCGTGAAAACAAAAGAAGAACTAGGTGTGAGAGTCGGAGTAGCTGGAGGCCTCAAACCAGGTGTAATAAAAGGACTAGTGGAGAGAGGGGTAGACGTGGTAATTGTTGGATCAGCTATTACAAAAGCTGAAAACCCAGAGAAAACAACACTAGATATTCTTAGAGAAATGGGTGTTTTATAAGAGTAGTTGATAGCTATTTTTACTCTTCTATGTAAACCCGAGAGAGTAGATATAAGAGATTTACTTCTTAGAATGATGGTTTTTTCACATATTTCTCTACGTTGCTCTTTATTTCTCTATATCTCTTTTGATGCTCGACGAGGAGGCTTTTTAGTTTCTCTGCCTGCTCTCCTCTTACACTGCCCACATAGTATTCTACCCGAGACACAGTCCTCATATATTTCCCTCAATTCTTTTTCATCTCTTGCCAAGTGATATGTATATAACTCGAAGATAGTACACTTTAATGGTTCTCCTCCAAGTCTTCGCTGTTCTTCTGCTGTAGCTCTACCACCCGTTAACGCGTTCATCAGTTTTTTCTCTGCTATTTCAACAGGGTCTGTTAAGTGTATAGCGAATTCAGGCCTGCTCTTACTCATTTTATTTCCATCTAAACCTCTTAGTAGCTTATGGTATATCGAAGCCGGCCTAGTTAATCCGAGCTCGTTTTCAAATCTATCAGCTAGGTCTCTCGTCAATCTTAAATGAGGGTCTTGGTCTACTCCAACCGGGACTAATATGTACTTGTATCCTCCATACTCGTCTAGTTGTAAGTGGAGTATGTCTGCTGCCTGTGTTAGTGCAGATATTATTTTTGCTGGCGAGAGATCTCCATATATAGCTTTCATCTCAGCTTCTGTTATTTTTCTTGAAAACATTTGTATTAACCTGTAGTAGGAACTATCCATGTTTGTCTGGTAGTAGAAACCCGCTTTCTCCGGGTCTATACCCCACGCAATAGCGTGTGCTATGAAGTCTAGTCCTCTATTAACCACCATTGACCTATCTTCTCTTCTAACAGCATATGCCTCGGCATCTGCAATAGCTATCTTGACAAATACTCCTTTCTCCTGGAAGTATTTTAGTTCTTCGTATACCATTGCTGTACCAAGATGTGGATCTCCACTGGGCATGAAGCCAGTTAATACAGCTACTTTTTTACCAGATAGATAAGAGTTTAACCATAAATCAAGGTCTCTATGGCCAAATATTACTCCACGTGTAAAGTACTTGTGGTCTAAGTTGTATTGTGCTAGCAGTTCTCTCACTGGTTTAATACCGAATTCAACGAGTAGCCTTTCATAGTCTTCTATTGCCATATGTCCCCATGGATCAAGCGTTATACTCAAACAATACACCCTTTCACTACTCATTGACTCTAGAGTCAGCGTGGGTAAAAAGTTTTAGTGACTCGGCCCCGGAGTTTCCTATCACCCTGTCAACCTGGACTAGGACTCCTCATCGCTCAATATTTAGTGTGATTTAAAAACCTATTAAATCCATGTATTTAGCTTGAAAATTGAAAACAACTGTTCTATGTAGTTAGTGTTTTTGCTAGTCCCGGTGGTGTATCTACTGGGAGATTTCTCGCTACACCTGTGTAGTAGGCTATTAATTGGAGTGCTACAGCAACAGATATTGGATAGAAGTGTTTCTGTGTTTGTGGTAGTATTATCGAAGCATAGTTTGTTTTAAGCTTGCTCTCTATAGATATAATGTTCGCTCTTCTCGCTTCTAGTTCGCCTAGAACTTTCAAGTATAGTGAGTGTGCTTGCTCTTCGTATGGCTCTATGAGGATAACTGGAAATCTCTGTGTTATAATAGAGACTGGGCCGTGTCTCAATTCACCTAATTGATACCCTTCAGCGTGGAGTAGAGAAGCTTCTTTTAACTTCAAAGCTCCTTCTACTGCTATAGGATATGTTATTCCACTACTAGCGACATATGCACCAATAGCGTCTTTTAGCTCTCTTGATACTCTAGATGCATTTTCTTCGATGTATGGAATAGTTTCTTTGAGAGTCTTTGCGTAATTCCTCATTTCCTCGACTAGGATTTTATGTTCTTCTATTTTTCTAAGCCCCGAGAATACTCCAGTATATGACGCTAGTAGGAGTAGTGCTGCAAGTGTAGATGTAAAAGTCTTAGTTGCTGGAACTGCCAGCTCCGGCCCTGCGCCTATTGGGAGATATACATTTGACTCTAATGCTAGTCTAGAACCAACATTGTTTGTAATACCGATTATTACAGCACCTCTTTGTTTTGCTAGTTTAACAGTATTTATTACATCGCTTGTTTCACCACTTTGACTAATAGCAATTAAAACAGTACCTGTTTCAACGCTTTCGAGGAGAGAGTATGGAAACTCGGCTGCGGATACCGGTGTAACACTTAATCCTGCTAGTTCTGTAAAGTAGTATACTGAGGTTAGAGCGGCGTGGTAACTGGTACCTGTTCCAACCACGTAGACTTTTTCTCCTCTACTTACAATCATTGCTGCAAGTCTGAGATACTTGTCCATTACTGATAGAGTCGTTCCAACCAGTGCATCTGGTACTTCATGTATCTCCTTGATCATGTAGTGTGGATAACCAGCTTTTTCAACGTATTCAACAACTGGTTTTACACGTTTTAATTGCATCGAGCCCGGGTCTACTAGAGACTCTGTTTCTATGTCGAATACTTGAAGCCCCTCTAGTGAAACAATGGCTATTGTTTTATCTTCGAGTATGTAACCGTACTCGGCAAAACCATGTAGAGATGGTAGGTCGCTCGATACAAATACACAGTTTTTATCTCCACTAAAACCAACCACTATTGGTTGTCCATGTTGAATAACTACTAGTTTCTCTTCCGGTGCAACTAGAAATACTAATGCATAATTGCCCTTCAACTCTCTTGCTGTCTTCAATAGTGCTCTCGTTAAATCCAATCCCTGTTTCAAGTATTCTTCAACTAGGTGAACAGCTACTTCTGTATCAGTTCTAGATTTAAACACGTGCCCTCTACTCTCAAGTATTGTTTTTACTTCTTCATAGTTCTCTATAATACCATCTCCAACAACAGCTATTCTACCAGTACAGTCTAGAAATGGATGTGTATTTTCATATACAGGCCAACCTCTACTAGCATACCTGGTGTGTCCAACAGCGACCTTAGAGTCTATGTTTACAAAATCTACTTGTTTAGCAACATTAAAGAGGTGGCCGGGTGCCTTTCTAACCTCTATTGAACCACCACGTAGAATTGCAACGCCAGCTCCATCATAACCTCTATAAATTAATCTCTTTAAACCCTCAAAGATCGCTCCTCGTGGAATACCTGTTTTACAAATACCACCGAATATACCGCCCAATTAAAGCCCCCTGTTTTAGTTTAATTATAGCTATTATATAAATTTAAATCTAGATGTAAGAGAGTAGTCTGAAATGTCGCGGTATACAATTACATTGATTAATTCAACAATACCGGAGAAAGAGCGTTTAGAACTAGTTAAACGCGTAGTTGACTATTTCAGTGAAAACAATGCATACTCGTTTACTCTTACACCAAGAGTAATTATTACATTGTCGAGTGGTATTAACAGAGAAATACATGAAAGAATATATAGTGAAATCTCTTCTATGAATTCAAATATACGTATAGCTTCAGTTATACACAATATTCCTGCTCTAGCACTGAATAAAGCATCTAGAATACTTGCATCGCAGAGATTTTACTATGAAGAAGGAGTAGAAGAAGAATATTTACTTGGATATTTTAAAATCAGAGAACTCGGAGGATACGGTATTCTAGATGAATATACTTACAGAAAGAACATACTATATGAATTACTAAACCTCCTCGAGTATACAGGTTCCCTCCCGTTGAGAATAGATTTAAATAGTGTTCTCGCCGTGCTAAGTGAGAAGAGCCTAGACATACCGAGTATTCTAGGGGGTAGAGTAGAAGTTAAACTTGCCAGGAGTAAGATTGTTGAATTAGCGTTAAGAGAAGTGTTTTCCTAGTGTCTTATCCTCTCTAGTAGTAAACAATTGTTTTCCAAGTATCAATATTGTTATTGAGAGGATTATCGAAGCTAGAAGTAGCAATACTACTAGTACTTCAATACTAACCTGTATTAACCCGCAACATGAGTCAATTTGGGGTGGTTTACCCGGTTTAACTGGAGTTCCAGTTAGAGTTATTGACTGGAGTGTAATAATCATTACGTATTCTCCACTGCATATTGGTTTTTACTCAGTTCTTGGGGCTCGATCACTAGTCACTGGTAATACCGTTCATCATCCAAGTTAATGTTTCTTTACAGTAGTTTAAATTTCTTCTACTATGCTTTCTATTCTTCAGCTCTGCCTTCAACTATGGCGAGTTTGCCAATAGCGTTGTTTTTCCTGGCGACTCCAATGTATATTTGGATTATTCTTAGAGAGTGTGCTACCTCCTCGTCGAGGTAGCATGTAGATGTAACTACACGCCCATCGTATAACGTAGCAGTTATTTTCTTGAAACGCGGTCTCTCACAGTCTTCTTGTTTGGCTTCTACTATTAAACCAAGCATTGCAAGAGCTTCAATATGTCTAAGCGTGCAGTTTTCAAAACACACAATGTACTGGTCTATACTCAAAACAATACACCTTTACTCAATAATGAAATCAAAGCTTGTAGCTGATTAATAATTGCTGAGCTTATAAGTTTTATTTATATTTCTAGAGCTCTACAACATTTATACCACGCCTAGACGAGTTCTTATATGTGGTGTGAAGACTCTTAATACATTAATCAAACAATAACGGGTTTCAATAGACAGATGGTTTAAAAGCTAATCTCTAAGCATAGGTCTTACGGGATAGATATATGGCCTGGAGAAGAGAAGAAACAATTGGAGACAAAATAAGAAAGCTCTTTACAAACGAGAATGAATCACTAGAGAAAAAGACAATTCTCGCTCAATACAGGTTAAAAACCGCTATGGGTAAAATAGCAAGCTACATTGACAAACTCTCCGAGAGAGACAGAATATTATTCGAAAACATTGTTGATGCAATGATAAAGAAAGATGAGTTAAGAGCAAAAATGTATGCTAAAGAAGTAGCCGAAATTAGAAAGATTACAAAACAATTACTAACAGTACAATATGCACTAGAACATGCCTCGCTAAAACTAGAAACATTTATGATATATGGCGGTGCAATCAACGAGGTTGCACCAGTAATAGGTGTAATGAGAGAAGCACTTGGAATAGTCAAGAACATCGCTCCAGACATCTGGATAGACTTACAAGTAGCAGTAAGAGAACTAGAAACAGCAATGGGCGAGAGCATGGCAGACCTCGGTCTCAGCGTAGACGTCGGTATGGATGCAGAAGCAAAGAAGATACTAGAAGAAGCAAGAATAGTTGCAGAGCAAAAGATAAGAGAAACATTCCCAGAACTACCAAAAGCCCTGCCATCACCGAGCACAGGACAAACAACTACTGCTTAGCGTTTTTCAAAAATAATTTATCTCTTAAGAACTTTTTGCTCGATGTTTGGAATAAGCCTCTTGTATACAGTTTTCTCGAATATACCTAGTAGAATTCTTAGTTCATCTTTTCTAGCATTAAATCCTTCTGGTGTAAACGGCGTTATTTCAAAGGCTATTCCACGTGCTTTCACTATTAGTCCACTCTGTGATACTGATAGCTCTCCCTGTCTGGTTTTAATAGAGATTGTTTTTGAATCTAGATTGAATGATAATGCTATGTGTTCTGGTTTTGTCCTCAATAATACTATGTTGTTTCCAGCCTTAAACAAATAGAAGAACGGCGAGATCTCTACAAAGTCTCCTTTAACCTCGACTAGTTTCTTTGAAAGAGCTTCTAGTGTACTCGCCGTCTTCTCTAGTAATTCAACTAGTCTTGCAACAGCTCCAATCGCTTTTTTATCTATTGCTCCCTCAGATCTCAACACGTTGTTTCTAATACTAGTGACTACAGAGTCTAGTGTTTTAACTGTTAATTCAAGACCTTGTGTTATCGGCATTGACATTTAATCCCACCAATTCAGGTTGAATTACTACCACAATTTATATATTTCGTCTATTATGTCTTTATCTACTACTTCAATTATTTCGCCCCTACTTTTTAATACTACTTCTCCAGAGCCTTTTTCTAGTACTCCTATACAACTGTATTGTACGCCTAGTTTGTTTAGTTTTTCTTCTAGCTTTTCTCTTCTACTCGCTGGTACACTTGCAACAATACACCCGCTACTCAGGAGTTTTAATGGGTTTACTCCCATAGCGCTCGTTATCTCGCTAACTGTTTTTTCAATTCTTATTTTATCGATATCTATTATTGCTCTACTACCACTAGCTACTGCTAGTTCTCTAACTGCTTGTAAAACACCGCCCTCGGTGGCATCATGCATAGCTGATACATAGTCTTTAATTCCGAGAGCTGTTTTTACAACACTGATTTCAAATATGTAGTTTTTAGCTTTCTCTATGGTTTCTAAGTTTACTTTTTTCTCTAAAAGTTTTTCTTGGAAATCCCATGCTAAGATTCCAGCGCCTTCTCCACCTACACGTCCTATTACGTAGAGGTAGTCGCCTGGTCTTGCATCGCGTGTTAGTATAACTCTTGTACTTGTATATCCCATTGTAGTCATAGTTATTATTGGTCTATCTATTCCAGGCGTTACCTCAGTGTGTCCACCAACAACCACACCATTTATTTCTCTAAGTGCTCTCGACATGTCTTGAAATAATTCTCTTACATCGTTTTCACTGTATTTACTTGGTAGAAGGATAACTGGTAGAAACCAGCGTGGTTCCACTCCACGTACTGCTATGTCGTTTGCTGCAACGTGTACGGCGAGATAGCCTGCTCTTCTAGCCCCGGTTGTAATCGGGTCTGAGTGTACTACGAGAAATCCATCTCTAACTCTAATTACAGCTGCATCTTCTCCTTGTGAAGGGCTGATGACTACGTCTAAGTCTTTAATTGGTAGTAGGGATAAGAGTTCCTCCATTACAAACCATGGAAGTTTACCTGTTTTCATTTTTAACCACCTTTTTGTAGCAATCAATACATACATATTCAACTAGTGATATTTGAATTGAGCAGTCTTCGCAAACTAGGCGTCTACAATACTTACACGTAGTAATTGCCAATTGCCTCTTACAAACCTCGCACCGTGCTGTCTTACATATTTTACACAATTCTTCCTCTTCATCGTAGTCTTCACTACACACTCTTCTACCACACATTCTACAAGTATATTCTGCTGGATTAACACTACATATTTCACACTTCGTCGAAATACACCTCATGGTGGCTTAACTCTAAATAATCTAGCTATATTGTCTACCATGATCTTGTATACTTGTTCTTCTGTTACAACACCTTTTTCTATTAGCTTGTTTAGAACGGTTGGTATTTCCCATGGATATGCTGCTACCCCTGGTCTCTCGGGGTCGTCTATAAAGTCTGATTCAATCATACAGTTAATCCATTTGTGAGATGCGTATTTTTCATCGAAATGTCTCACTGGAGCTGTAAATGGTATTCCAAAGTATTCAGTCCACCTGGCTGTCTCTAGGTTTGCATGGTGTAGTATTATTCTTGATAAAGGTATTTTTACGAGACTTGCAAGTTGACTAATTGAGTATGCAGTTGCAAAACCTCCTTGTTCAGTGTGGAGTTGAACTGGTACATCATAGTCTCTTGCTAGTATAAGTGTTTTCACCATAATAGTCTCTGCGAAGACAAATCTCTCGGGGCTTGTACCATAGTGTTGCCTGCCTACTTCACCTATTCCATTTATTACTCCTGTTTTAATACTGTCTTCAATGAGTTTTAATACCTGGTCGACTAGTCCTGCTAGTTTATCTGGTTTAACTCCTTGTTTATAGTAGTAGTCTATTTCAGCTGGGTGTAAACCCATAAAGACAGCTACTTCCAACCCCTGTTCTCTAGCTCTACTTGCTTCTCGCTGGAGGATTTCGAGTACTCTCCTATATGATTCAATACTCGGCTCTGTAAATCCATAGTGGTAAGGTGGAAGACTAACAATAGAGATAAACCATCCACCTATACTCTTAAACTTCTTGGCTATCTTGCTCGCTCCAAACCCCTTTACAGGGTTTACATGTAAGTGTGCATCACTATAAAGCATGATTAACACCTCTATAAACTGTGTTTAAATCTAGGTATTATCCATAATTAACCTGAATACAAAGAGTTTGGATATTTACTATGAAAGAGAGTAAAACACAACGGGAATTGAGAATTAAAATACCAGAGGATTTATACACCCAGCTGGAAAACCAGGCTAGGAGAGAAGGTTTTGCAAGTATTGAAGAATACATTCTTTCAATTCTAACTAGTTCTATTAGAGGTAGAATTCAAGTAGATGAACTAGAAAAATTGAAATCTAGACTTGAAAGATATATACAAGACGAGTTAAACAAAAACCTCGCAGTCATCGAGAATTTAAAGAGGCAGGTTATAGAAATCTACGAGAAAATAGAAGACCTGGATCAACGAGTAAAAAACCTAGAAGAATCAATAAAGAAAATCCACGAAGAAAAACCACGTGAAGCAATCACTCCCCGTAAAACCGGTATTGAAAGGCTGAGAGAAGAAAAAGTATTATTTGAGAGTAAACTACCACCTAGAATACAACGCGACAGATTATTTGCATACTTCGAGAGAATGGGAGCTATAATAATCAAACTAAGTAAAGAGAGAATTGCAGTCGACCCTGACTACTGGCGCGAGTTCAAAGAAAAACTAAATGAGATATCTACTAATAAAGAAGAAGAAATAGCTAGTATACTCGGAAGCCCTGGCTACGAGTTGTGGAGAGCTCTCTACTTAGACAACGCTATATACTTCGACCCCAAGTCTAAGAAGTGGAGGTTTGTAGAGGAAAGTAATGGTTGACGAGTATGACAAGCCAGCTATGCATTTATAACTACAGAGAATACTTGGAAAACGTCAAAATACTAATTACTGGTGCAATAGTATTTGGAAGAAACATTGCAATAGATGGATTCGCGGAAACACCAGTTAGAATTATAACTCACGCACACTCAGACCACTTAATAGGATTAAATGAAAGCATAAAGTATTCAAAATACATTATTGCAACACCTATAACACTAGACTTAGCAGAAGTACTCAACTATGTAGACAAAGACCTGCTTCCACACTATAAATTGAAAAAGAAGCCGCTTGAATACCACGAGTCGTTTAAAATCAATGGAGACGAAATAACACTACTCAATGCAGACCACATACCAGGATCTTCACAAGTACTAGTTAAACTAGAAGAACCAAAAATCACACTGGGATACACTGGTGATTTTAAATTAACAAGTAGAACAGAGGTTATTGAAAACCCCGATGTACTAGTTATTGAAGCTACTTATGGAAGCCCCATTTATTCAAGGCCGTTTAAAGAGAGCATTCCACAAATTCTAGTAGACCTTGTCTTAGAAGGGCTTGACAAGTATAAACGAGTCTACATATATGCCTACCACGGTAAAATGCAAGAAGTAATGAGTATTCTCCGAGATGCTGGTGTATCAAACCCTTTTATCCTCCCAGAGAAAGTATACAGGGCTGCAAAGCTCCTCGTAGAGAAATATGGATTTAACTATGGTGTTTTCTACAGGGAAAACGAGTTTATAAACAATAATAACAACACGAAATACATTGTTTTCAAACACTTTAATCTAGCGAAGAGTAGAAGACTAGATGGTAGAGGATTACACATTGTTTTAACAGGCCGCTACACTAGAGAACCATTTACAAAAGTAGATGATTACACCTATGTAGTATCTCTAAGCGACCACGCAGACTATACTGATTTATTAAAATACGTTGAATTATCAAATCCACAACTAGTTATAGTTGACGGCTTCCGCCCCGGCGAAGCAGAACCACTTAAAACAGCACTAATAGAAAAAGGGTTCTGCGCCACTGTAATGCCTTGAATGAAAAGGAGATTTTAAGAAGCAATTGATTAATTAGTTACTGGATGAAGAGCAACCGCGAATCTGAATAGTGATGTAGAAGAGCCGATCCGACACTTAATTCCTCATAAAAACAATTTGAAATCCCGCCGGGGGGATTTGAACCCCCGACCACCCGGTGGCTGCACCCCCTCACTACAGCCGGGCGCTCTTCCGCTGAGCTACGGCGGGAGAGAATACACTACCAATTATCTTCATTTTTACAAGGGTTTTTTAAAAGTTTTCTATGTTTTCCAACAATAAAAAACTACGGGGTGCTATACGTGTCAACTAGTGAGAAGTGGAAAAATCTCATTGTTTTACAAAAAGACTTAGAGTTTGTAGAGAGGTTGCTGAGTGAAAAAGATGCTGTGAGAGAAGAAGTTATTAAATTATCACGTGAAATAACGAGGCTTGCGGGGAGTATTGTACACATGGTTCACCGGGGTGAGTGGAGTCAGGCTGGAGAACTACTAGTTAAAGCTAGAGAGCTAGTGAGAGAATTAAATAAACTAGTTGAAAACCACCCAGATTTAAAGTACTCGGGGCTTGTCTACAACTGTCTTGGTGAATACGTTGAAGCCTACATGTTCTACTCTATAATAACACAGCATTCTACTCCTTCAATTAGCGAGTTAGAAGTAACTATAGTTCCATACCTCCAGGGACTGGGAGATTTAATTGGAGAAATACGTAGATACGTAATTAAACTACTAGACGAGCTAAAAATAGAGGAGGCTGAAGAATACTTAGAGGTCATGGAATACATATACTCAGAACTAAGAAAACTCGACTATCCAGATGCATTAACACCTGGATTAAGGCACAAAGTAGATGTTGCTTCTAGACTAATAGAAGATACACGAGTATTAATCCTCAACACTAAAAACTCAGTTAGATGTATAGAGAAATCCCGAAGATAATGTTTTTTAAACCCATAAACACTCGTTTAATAAAACTGGGTGGCTAGGGGCCCGTCGTCTAGCCTGGTAGGACGCCGCCCTTACAAGCCCCTGCTGGGAGAGGCGGAGGTCCGGGGTTCAAATCCCCGCGGGCCCACTCCCTTTTTATCCCATCTTGCTTCTGTAACATCTATACTATCCTTTGATCCGTATTTACTTGTAAAGAGTATTTTTTGATCTATGGAAACAAATATATTGACACATAGTGTAAGAATATATAAGGCTTTAATTTATTTTATTAAGTGAGATAAAGACAAATATATTCATATATGTGGGTGAACTCTAATGATTGGAATAGAGAAAAGACGTGTTCAAAGAACTGGTTCATCATCGTATATAATTACACTTCCCAAAGAGTGGGTTGACTCTGTTAAATTAAAGAGTGGTGACTATATACTCGTCGAGAAATTCGGTGATAAACTAGTATTAATACCTCCAAACGTAGAACCCGCCCAGTTGAGAATAAATATAAGGGTTTATCCAGGTGTTGATGTCTCACAAGTTTTCCGTTCAATACTAGGAGCGTACATTACAGGCTACAATATCATAAATGTAGTATTTGATAAAAACATACCAGAACTAGCAAAATTCATAAGTGATGTAAAAAACCTAGTTAGAATTAAGCTTCCAGGTATAGAAGTCGTCGAGGAAACATATAATACGATAACATTTAAGGTACTACTAAACATCCAGGAAATACCATTAATAAATGCGATTAAGAGACTACACTTAATAGTAAACAGTATGCTTCAAGACGCCATTGAACTCTTAAAAACAGGTGATTTAAACATAGCTCATGGAATAATACAGAGAGATGATGAAGCAGATAGATTCCACCACATGATAGCACGCGAGCTTTCAATGGCTCTATTAGACATTAAAATACAACATGAACTTGGATTATCAAATGTAACAGAGGCGTTGAGCTATAGAATTATAGCTAGAAACCTAGAGAGAATAGCAGACCACGCAGTAAACATTGCTAAGAGAGTTATTGCTATACAAGGATTGAGAAATAGTGGACCACTTATAGCAGACTACCTAGTTAAAGACGCAGAACTCTTCAATAAGGCAATGAATTCCCTCTATACACTAAGTAGGAGAGAGGCAGAAGAGGTAATAAACCAGACAAAACAATTTGTTGAAACACTCGAAGATATATTATACAATAAAATAGTAGTAGCACCAATAGACATCAAAGAAAAAGTAATTGCAACACTAATACTAGACAGTGTTAAGAGAATTGCAAGATATTCAAATGGAATAGCAGAATCAGTTCTCAATATTAAAATAGCAAAAACCAACGAATTAGACGTAAAGTAGATAAAAAACAATTATTTTTCACACACTCTCTCATTCTCCTAGATGTAGTTAAACTTATAGTAGAATTCAACAAGGCGAAAATAAAAACTCGTAAACGAGATATCTATACATGAAGCCCCGGTTGCTCTCGCAACAACCCCGAGTCCCGGGGCAGAAAGCTTATTAGGGTTGGTTGGTGGTTTTGTTGTTGGTTGGGGCGATGGGAGCAATGCTCCAAGCCCTCTAGGGCTTTTACCCGTAGATGGGAGCCCCGTGCCGTTGGGCTCAACCGCCACCCATGACCCCACAGTGGTCAAAAAACCACTGTGGGCAAGGTGGAAGTCCCTAGAGGAAAGACCTCTAGGGACAAACGGTCGGGATGAGCGGGAGACGGGGTCGCCCTTCCACTACACACTCCTCAATTGATGTATTTATAAACTGGTTTACTAGGAGTTATTTATTGGAAGCCGGGGTGGCCGAGCGGTCTAAGGCGGCGGGCTGCAGGGCTTTATCTGGGCAGGGGGCCCAGACACCCGCTCTACCGCGGGTTCGAATCCCGCCCCCGGCTCTAATAAATTCTTGGTTTATTTAGTAGAAAAGGAGAGGTTTAGGTTTGTTGAAAAGAAATTTTATTCAATGAATTTTATGTTTTGGCATTTTAATTGTTTTAAAAACTCGTCTAGTTCGTTTAGTGGTATTTTTATTGTGTATAGATAACGTGGTGTTCTAGCTTTAACTTTTGCTACTCCTTCTTTTTCTAGTTTTACTACTCTACACTCTACAGCTCTCTCGGTGATCTTTATAAATTCTTCTCTACTTGTTACTTCCTTGGGCATAATAAGCACCATCATTTTAAATAATACTTGGTTTAAATATTTCTTAGGTGTATTTAACCTTAAAATACTCTTGTATCCGAGGTATTTAAATGCCACGTGTATCAGCTAGAATAGAAGACTACTTAACAACTATTTATAGACTAGAAGAAGCCCTTGGAGAAGCCAAGACAAGTGATATATCTAGAGAACTCGGAGTATCAAATGCAACTGTTTCAAAAATTGTTAGTAGACTAGAGAGTAGAGGACTAGTTATACGCGAAAAATACCATCGTGTTACACTAACAGAAAAAGGAAGGGAAATAGCGAGAGAAATTATTAGAAGACATAGAATAGCAGAGTTGTTTCTAACAAAAATACTTGGTTTTAACGATAAAGATGCCCACTACTATGCACACTACTTAGAACACTTACCAAGCGAGATAATAGAGAGAATATATGAATACCTGGGTAAACCATCAACCTGTCCACATGGAAACCCAGTCGTAGACTATGAATTAAAAAAGAAAACTACACTCAGTGAAGCACCTGATAATAAAACCTGTATTGTAAAGAGATTACTCGGCGAGTTAAGAATAGTATTAGAATATGCCAGTGAAAACTCTATTAGAGTTGGCTCTTCTATAAAAATCCTGGGAAAAGACTCTGATACAATAATAATTGAATTAAGTAATAGAGAAATCCAAGTACCGAGGAGAATAGCTAGATTGATTGTTGTAGAATGTAGCGATCTCTCCTCCTAGACATCTAGGCTACTATAATTTTAGACTTGTCTAAAAATATATAAGTTTAGACATGTCTAAAATTATTAACGGTGGTACTTATGGAGAATACTACAAGCTTGGATACTGTGAAAGAAGGAAGGGTCGTAACAATACTTGAAATTCATGGGGGAGGATGGCGTCGTAGACTCTACCAGATGGGTATTCTACCCGGAACCCACTTAGAAGTCGTTTTCAATAGAGGTACTGGACCAATAATCGTTAGAGTTGGAAGCGCCGAGATATCTCTTGGTAGAGGAATTGCTAGAAAAATACTTGTAAGAGTTGAATAACCATGTCTAAACTCCTAGTGGGACTCATAGGGCAACCAAATGTTGGCAAATCAACTCTTTTCAACGTGCTTACAAAGGGAAATGTAATAGTATCTAATTGGCCTGGTACAACAGTAGAACGAGTTGAAAGCACCATTAAGTATAAAGAATACGAAATTAAAATAGTAGATCTCCCGGGGATTTATGGACTCTCATATTTTACACTAGAAGAGAAAATATCGAGGAACTTCGTAGTAGAGGAAAACCCAGACCTCTTAGTAGTACTTGTAGATTCTCTAGCACTCGAACGAACATTCTACCTCGCAGTTGAAGTGCTAGAATTAACTAGCAAGGCATTAATAGCTATTACAAAAGTAGATATTGCTCACAGTAAGGGTATCCATATAAACTATGATTTAATAGAGAAGAGACTTGGAGTTCCAGTAGTACCAGTCTCAGCAATTAAGGGTAGTGGAGTAGAAGAACTACTAGATGAGATCATTGAAAAAACTCGTGTTCAGGGGAGACTTCTTAGAATAGACTATGGAGAACTCGAACCATTTATAACGGGAATTGAAGACGCTCTCCGCGTAGATAGAGAACTAGTCTCTAAATACCCAGCTAGATGGCTTGCACTAAAATTCCTCGAGGGAGATGAAGAAGTAGAAAAACTAGTGAAAGAGAAATTGAGTGATAAATATAGAGAACTATTTGAAATCAGAGAAGAAGCTAGGAGGAGGATTGGAAGAGATCTAGCAGCATATATATCAATGAGAAAAATGCACTTTATAAGAGACAACCTGTTGAAAAACGCCGTAGTATATGCTCGACTAGAGCGGGTGAGGTCGCCTAGAATATTTTATAATCCATACATAGCCCCTCTGCTTTCAACTAGCATTATATTCACATTATTCATCTTGGTTTTCATAGTAAACACTGGCTACCCCTTAACAACTATTTTAGAGCACTTTGGATATACAGAACTAGCTGTTTTACTAGAGGAGTATTCGCTTTCAAGTTTAATTGAGAAATTATTTGATGCTTTAAACAACTATATTATTGGAGTTCTCGGTGAAACACCATTTTCATCTTTTATAACTGGTGGTATTATTGCTGGTGTAGTTTCGGTAGTAGTCTTTATTCCACTAATAGCTATTGTAATGATAGTACTGGGAGCACTAGAAGACTCTGGATTACTTCCAAGACTAGCAATAGGAGCACACATATTACTAAGTAAATTTGGTTTATCTGGACACGCAATACTACCATTAACTCTCAGTCTCGGATGTAATGTACCGGGAGTTATGTCTACAAGGGCTATTCCAAACCACTTAGAGAGATTGAGATTAATAATATTAACACCATTCATACCCTGCCAAGCACGCCTCGTAGTCCTACTTGTTTTATCAGCTTCGCTTGGAGGAGTAATTGGTGCTCTACTCGTCCCAATAGTATACTTGACGTCGTTTCTAGTAGTGTTATTGTTAAATTATGTATTGTACTTGTTTGAGAAGAGAAAGCGATATGAAGAAGTAGAATTACTACTCGAAATACCACCATTACATAGACCATATTTTAAAGTAGTATGGTGGTTTACATGGCACCACTTAAAACACTTCTTGATTAAAGCAGGTACTGTTATCTTTCTAGTGAGCATTATATCATGGGGGCTACAACACACGACTCCAACATTATCCTACACGGAAAACCCAGAGGAAAGCATTGCAGCATACATTTCTAGGAGTCTTGGAGTAGTATTGAAACCACTTGGTGTTAGCGGGGAAAACACGTGGATCGTGGGGTATGCTCTACTACTGGGATTTCTAGCAAAGGAGTTAATACTGGGTGCTATAGTGGCTTCAACTGGAGTCAACAATCCACTTGACGCGTATAGAACACTTGGTTTATCTATTCCAACAAGTGTTTCACTTGCATTGTTTATAGCACTATATGTACCGTGCCTGGCAACCATAGCAACTATTTACAGTGAAACAAAGAATTGGAAGACAACCATTTCAACAATAGTACTAATGATGACAACAGCCTATCTCCTCGCTCTACTAGCATACAATATTACAATGCTAATTCCACTTTAAACCCAATAATAAAGCAACCATTGTTTAAAAACCCCAAATAACACATATAGGTAAAGGAGTCAATGGGCCCGTCGCCTAGCCAGGACAGGGCGCCGGCCTCCTAAGCCACTGCGTGGAAAGCCGGAGGACCCGGGTTCAAATCCCGGCGGGCCCGCGTCTACTACAACCCTAGAAAACAACTCTTGAAAATTAGTGTTCAACTAAACTCTGCTGTACTACAATAAATTACCGGGTTTAACAATACATTATAGAAGAAGGGTTTGTATAGAGTGTTTAAGGGGCTTTGTTAAACAATGCCGAGGATATCTACTGGTAGTGTATTGTCTAGTAGGGGCTATAGTTTTATTGAATTAATAGATCCTCCAAGTGAGCCCAAATACTCTAATTTAAGGTTTATTGACGTCGTCCCAGAGTTTTCCAGTTTAGAAATAGGCAGTTCGTACCTCTATAAACACCAGTATGAAGCATACACTGCATTGGAAAACGGAGAAAACATTGTTTTAAGAGCCGGTACTGGTAGTGGTAAAACAGAAGCATGGATACTCTACGTGTTAAACGAGTTAAAGAAAAACAAGGATTTCCACGTTATAGCTGTCTATCCAACACTAGCACTTGCAAACGACCAAGTTAAACGAATAGAGAAGTATATGGGTTTAATTGGTAAAACACCACTCCAACTAGATAGTGTTAGGAGAGAAGAACTAGTTAAAAAGAAGGGTTTAACCTCACTTAGATTCTCTATTGGAACATCAAACCTTATAGTAACAAACCCCGCTTTTCTCCTCCATGATTTAAAAAAGTATATGGTGAAGAAGAGTAGTGCACTACTAGCCCCCATATACTCTAAATTAAACCTACTAGTTGTAGATGAATTGGATTTCTATGGGCCGAGATGTCTAGCGCTCTTTATGGCGTTAATAAAAATACTCTCAAAGATCAGTGCGGAGAGATTACAAGTAGCCGTTCTCTCAGCTGGAATAGCAAATCCAGAAGACCTCTGTAAATTCCTCTCCGAGGAAACAGGTAGAAACTGTCGTGTAATTGAGGGTGAGCCGTTTAGAGTTGAGAATAGAACGTATATTGTACTAGGTAAAAACCTAGAAGTTGTATGGAGGAATATTAGAGATCAATGGTCAAAGATAGTTAGAGAACACCCAGAACTAAACGAGTATACAAAGATAATTAGTAGTTATAGTGAATTCAAGAGAGAAGCATATAGAATAATCTCGATTCTTGAAAGCCTTGGATACGACATACCCAGTATACACGTAGATCCAGCCGAGATAATAACAGAATACTTTAACGATGAATACGTAACACTCGTATTTACAAGGAGTATTGGTTCAGCCGAGGAACTAGTAAAAACAATAAAACAAAAATATGGTTCAAATGCGCCAATAGCAAGCCACCACCACTTAGTCCCCAAGAAAACACGAGAAGAAATCGAGGAGAAGGCGAGAAGAGGTGAAATAAAAGTCATTGTTTCACCCCGTACGCTATCACAAGGTATTGATATAGGCTTAATTACTAGAGTAGTACACCTAGGCCTCCCAGAAAGCGTTAGAGAGTTCTATCAGAGAGAGGGGAGGAAAGGCCGTAGGAGAGAACTAGGGTTTTCAGAGACGATTATTATTCCATATGCTAGATGGGATAAGGAGTTATTGAGTAGTGGTCTAGATTCTTTTAAAAACTGGCTTGGTCTGGGACTCGAGAAAACCATTGTGAATCCAGATAACCTCTATATATACCTGTTTACAGGTGTAATTAAACTATTATCGCCATGGTTTAAACAAGAACTAGATAAACGAGAAGTAGAAGCATTAAAAGCAACTGGTGTTTTAACTAGTGAGGGTGTTGTTGTAGAAAAGAAGTTGAGAGAAGTATACGAGAAGATCAATTTCTACGAGTATGCGCCACCATATGGTATTAAGAGGTATCTCGAGAAAAACGGAGAGTTAATACCACTAGAACCCATTGGACACGTAGACCTAGTAGAGAAGTTTCAACCTGGAAATATAGACTATGGAGAGGAAGCTATAGTTGTATCACTAAATACTGGTAGAACTACAAGGTTTGTTAGAAGCATTATTGAAAAAAGTATTAGAGAAATTGATTTTAGAAGTAGTGATGCATTATCTGTAGCCCTCGAAGAATACAGGTATATCAAGTTAAAGTGGAGTGAAACACCAAGTATTATAAGAGACCTGCTCTCGGGTAGAATAACCAGCGAGGAGTTGTGCGTAGTTTATACTCCTAGAAATGGTTTTGGAAAATACATTAAAATACCTGAAAGGTGTATTTGGACTGTTCGATCAGAGAAACCAAAATACATGGTTGTAAAGGGAGAGCCCATTGTATACTATGATAAGAGAACAATCTATGTTCCCATGCCAACGGGAGGGGAATACCGTGATTTCACATATGGTTACACGTATCCAATAGATCCAAGAGAAAACACCGAGCTCATTAGACTAGGACTCGCATACATTATTGTATTGTTGAGGAGGTATATGGGTATTCCACTACACACAATACTATACGATGTCGTGAAAATCGGTGAATACAAGTATTTCTCTCTCCACGAGCCAGAAGCAGCAGGGTTAATTGAAAAACTAGACTGGTTTAAAATAAGAGAGTTTATTAAAACCCATAATCCAGACGAACTAGATAGAATTATTATATCTGAAATAGACGACATCGCATATTCAACACTTGTAACAATAGAGTTTGACTGGGACCTAGTTAGAAACCATGCTCTACGCGTTGTAGACTACATACTAGCCAGGGATAAAATAAGAGCTTTTATTAAAGGTAGAGAGCTCATAATACCGCGGCCTAGTCCAGCTTTAAAACTACTTGCATATGTAGTAGTAAGCGAGGTATTAGATGAAGAATCACTCACACCATCACTACTTACTGCTCATGGATTCTATGATGGAGAGAAGTTTACTGGTTCCGTGGAGATCTATCCACCACTACCACTAGTTAAACCACCACAATCACTACTTGAAGTTGAAAGTAGTTTGTTGGATAAAGTCTACTATGAAGACTACAAGTTAATAGTTGAAGACGTTGATATACTGCTCTCACAAGTAAAACAAGCCAATTTACGTAGAATAGCATCACATATATCTAGTAGTAGAGAACAAGTAATTGCTGTGACACCACTGATATCAAAAAGTGATCTCGGGTTAACAAGTGTAGAAGAAATAGCTGTAAATCTAGGTGTAGAGCCGAGAGTAAACTATGCTACTATACTAACTATACTCAAAAAGATACGTGAACACAGGAAAATACTGGAGAGAGAAAGAGAATTGATATTGAAATACCTTGAAGACAAAGCTAGAGCTCTATATATATCATATCTCGTATTAAACGAACTCGTTAAAAACCCCTAATGTATAATTCTATCAACTAGTATCAAACTAGAAAATTCATGGTGTAGTAGTTGCCAAATCAGGTATTCTGCGATATAGGTAGTGTTACATCAATATTATCACTGTACATTTCAATAATAGTTGTCGTTGTTATCACCATATATGCACTCTTTGACATCAAGAGGATAATAGTTAAATATGTTTTAACACTTCTATTGCTACTACTCGCAATCTTCAATTACTCCTACATATACATTGTTTCAACAAAAGCTGTTTTATGTAATCCTCAATACGAGATCACTATACTCCCACTAGTAATACTTGAAAAAACAGATCTAGGGGGAGTAGTATACCCTGATTTAGGGCAAATATCAATAATACTACTCTTTATCCTCTGGCTAGGAGAAATAAAGAAATTAATTAAACATAGACAAGTAGAGAGTGAATCCATTGTATACACAGATACTATTGAAACCAGTCAATCCAGTTGAATGTATTATTCAAGAGAGAAAATCAAGGTTTACTGTTGAAGTATTATTAGACAATAAGCCTTCACCGGTATATTTAAACAATACTGGTAGATTAACCAATATACTAGTTAAGGGTAGAAAAGGGTATTGTATACCAAATAAAACCGGTAAATTAAAGTATAGATTGATTGCAGTTGAGAAAAACCAGTATGCATACCTAGTAGATACTAGTCTACAGGAAAAAGCATTCGTGGAAGCTGTTAAACAAGGACATATACCGTGGCTAGAAAACTGTATACTCGTAAAGAGGAATTACAGACTCAACAGTGAAGTAGTAGATTATGCTTTTAACTGTAGTGGTAGACTCGTACTCGTTGAATTAAAAAGCGCTGTAATGGAGTTGCCTGGAGGACTTGCTGGATATCCAGATGCACCAACACAGCGCGGGTGGAGGCAGTTAAGTGCACTAGCAAAATACGTTGAGAGTGGCGGGAGTGGAATAGTAGTATTTATAGCTGGTGTACCATTTAGCACTGGGTTTAAACTATATTGCAGTGTAGACAGAGAAATAAAGAAATACGTAGATAGAGCTATAAGTGTAGGCATCGTGTTCAGATCAGTAAACATCTTCTACAATCCAGACAGTAATAGTATTATACTGGGCAATTCAGACCTACCAGTTGATCTAAATTGCTACCTAGACGACAATGCTTAAAAAACCCCTTAGAATTCTAGTTTATATAGATGCCGCCGTAGTATAGCCCGGTCAAGTATGCGGGCCTCTCGAGCCCCTGTAGGGAGGCGTGGAAAGCCCGTGACCCGGGTTCAAATCCCGGCGGCGGCATTTTTCCAACTCCTTAATCTGGTTTTGGAGGTGTTACATTGACTTGACCCTGGTATTTGCCCTGGTAGGGCTTGTAGACCGGGCTACTCGTCCTCAAGAACACGACGTGTAGAAACCTCTGCTCGGGATACACTCTGACTGGGTGCATGCCGCCAATCAGCTCGATGGTTACGTTTCCCTTGAACCCGGCGTCTATTACTGTTGGCGGAATGTAGAGCCCCGCTCTTGCAAAACTGCTTCTGAGGTTTACTAGTCCGACAAGGTCGTGTGGTAGCTCGACCCATTCGAGCGTGGTGGCTAATACGTGCTCGTATGGCTTCACTAGAAACCCGTTTCCATCTACATCTATGCATTCAAGTGCTTCTGGTACATTCATTGTTTTTGTATCTATTACTACATTGTTTCCTTTAAACCTACAGAATCTATAACCAAACCTCAAGTCAACACCATTTTCCCTGACAGTGTCTGGATAGAGTGGGTCTATAACCAGCAACTTCTTTTCAAGGTAGACACGTATATCCCAGTCGCTTAGTATCAATATAAACCACCTCACTAGTGTATAAACATGGATTCCTTTTAAACCAAGAAATCAACGTGTATTACTATCTGTCTACTCGTTATATCGATCCAGCCGTGTTTAAACACTCAAGTATTTTATGTCTTGGTGTTTTCTCTGGACATCTCTCAATTGTGAACTCGCACCTGCCCTCTAGGAACTCGTTTAGTGTGCATGGCTGGCGTCTACTCCTGTTCTCGGCGAGCACGCATCTTGGACCCGTGTATTTGAATATCCTGGGGTGGACTGATACAAGCTGCCTCCACAGCTCCCACGCTATAAATCGTATCTCCCACTGTGCACGGCTACACATTCTCAATGGGAGGAAGACCTCTACCAGCTCACGTGCATTCATAGAGACAATAATTCTCGTCTTCACGGCTTGTGGTAGGAGGTACCTGGCGTCTTCATAGGATACCCCGCTAGCAAGCGCCCTGTAGTATTCGGCCGTAGATGCTAGAAGCCCTTTGAGAAAGCCCTCATTCCTGTTCTCTACGATTACTGGTGGTATAATGAAAGCCTGTGAAGCAAGCTCTAGTAGCTGGTTGAATACGAGGTTGCTTTCAACTACATCTTCTAGTAGGAGGGCTGTTTCTCCAAATGTAGCTGGCGGGGTTTTACCCAGCAGTCTAGATGCTTCTTCTACCAGGCTCTTCAGGTATTTATCACTATATCTCTGACTCAACTGTGTGTAACTAGCGTGTCTGTGTCTAACCAACTGGTGGCTACAAACCCTACTACAAGTTACCTCGAAGACATAGATACTGTGTTCTAGCGGGCTACCGTGACCCCTAACAACGAGTTCTCTAAGCCAGTTTTCAATGTCCTCCACGCTCATTTTCTCGTTTATACTATTAAAGTCTCTTGGCGAAAGCGTTGCTTTTGCACTAGTGGCAATAATTCTCTCGGTGTCTGAGAGATAGTATAGTAGTTTAACACTTGGTAGATACTTCAACGTGTAAACCCCGGTATCGATTTAACTATTATTTTATTAAACCCCTTCTCGCTGAAAACACTGGTAAGTTTTTTCACTTGTTCATCGTCTATAATACAGTGTTTTCTACACCATGCTGGATCCCTGGGGTTTGTAAACGGCTCTCCTAGCAGTGGATTGAAAACCACTGTTGTTTTATCTGGGTTTAAATACGATATTATTTCATCAAGGTATTTCTCTAGTGTGCTGGGAGCTAGCTCTTTATAGACCGGTATTCTGAGCTCCAACTCTACACCTTTACCCCCTAGGTATTTGAGGGATTCTACGAAGTTTCTCCATAAAACCATAGATGCTTTCTCGGGTAGGCCGTATAAGAAACTTGGTGGAATTTTAAAGTCTGTTGCTACATGGTCCACTAGTCCTGGTTCTACAATGTGTTTTAAATAGTGTAGAGGTATTGTTAAATTAGAGTTTAAACTTGTAGCAAGTCCTATTCGACGTGTTTTCTCAAATAATTCTTTTACACTAGTGTATTGTATTAGGGGTTCTCCACCAGTAACGTGTAGGTAGTCTACGAGGAACTTGCTGGCTTCAACCTCCTCTAGTATTGCATCTACCTCAATCCATTTACATAGCTTGGAGTCTCGTTCAGCAATCCGCCAGTTGTGACAGAAGGGGCATTGAAGGTTGCAACCACAAAGCCAGAGAGTAAATGTTGGGTGTTCTACAACATCGACTAGTGAGACGCTCTTCCAGCCAGCGGTATATAAACGCATAGTAAATCCTCCACGTGGAAGCTAAAGGCATGGTGGGAGAAAAACAGCTTATTAGAATTTATAGTGCTGTCTCTGCCAGAACTCTCTTCTACGATATGGATTCCAGTTTCTGAGTGGACGGTAGTAGCCGATAATTCTGCTCCAAACATCAATGTTTTCACTCCCACACCTGGGGCATGTCTTGTAGAGTCCTGTCGCAGTGTAGTCGCAGTTGTTGCAGTGGGTTATGGCTGGCGTGAAGCTCCAGTAGACTATGTCAGTCTCCATTATCCTCTTTGCTAGTTTGGCAAGCGCCTCTGGATCCGGCTCCTCGGCGAGGAATAAGTGCATCATGACGCCTCCAGTAAAGTATTTCTGAACTCTCTGCTCTACTTCTATTCTGTCCGGCAACTCCATTTCTGCATAGTATGGTGCAACGCTAGTGCTGTATAGTGGCTCAGCTGGCAGGTATTCAGCTAGCTCTGGATACAACTTCATATCTCTAAGAGCCAGCTTTGGAGCCGCCGACTCGCCTGGTACCTCCTCTACGTTCCATGGAACACCAGTCTCCATCATCCACTCACGGGCTCTACTCGTAGCATACTCAACCATCTTCCTCATCAACTCGGCGGCGCGGAGCCAGTCTCTCCTAGCGCCGTCGAGCCACAGCTTTGGCTCCTGCATTAGTAGAGCGGCTGCTTCTGGTAGACCAATAATTCCAATAGTGTTGAAGTGGCTAGAGGGGAATTCATGCATGTACTCGAGTATCATAGCGTAGAAGTTTGGATACTGCTTCATAAGCCTGACATACCTCTCCCTCTGCCACTCAAGTGCTTCTCTCACAAGCTTCAATCTCTCATCGTATAGCTCCCAGAACCTGTGCTCCTCTCTCTGCGCCTCGAGGGCTATCCTGGGCAAGTTGATGTCTACAACGTTCACAGACCCGGTAATATCAGGCAGAGCCCAGAGGCCGCCGAAGCGTTGCTTCTCGATTTGCTTCCAGTATTCCTCACGGGCTTCCTCAGCGTCTCTCTTTGACAGCGAGAGCTTGAACTTGGAGCCGTTGTAGGCATACAATAATTCATTTTTATCCACATTAATTCTGCAACACATCGAATATGTGGCGTCTGGGTCAACGACTCTTGTATTCAACCAATAGAAGCTTCCTCGTTTAGCAGCTACTTTGAACACCAGTTCGTGTAGTTCTGGGTCTTCCCATATCCATGAAGCTGTAACCATTAGTGTCGGTATGGGGAATGTGAAGGGTTGCCCCACGGCGTCTCCTTCTAGGTATAGCTGGAATAGAGCTTTGAGAAACCTCTTTGCTTCTTCTTCGTATTCTCCGAGAACTCCCGCTTCTCTACCGCCATAGACAGCGTGGTCTCCCTCTAGCATTTTCTTCGGGGCGTTCATTGTAACAGTGAAGTTGGTGAAAGGTGTTTGAAGCCCGATTCTCGTGGGGTAGTTGAGGTTGAAGAGAAGCCTCTGTAGTTGTTGCTTCAACTGCTTCTCGTCTGGTTTATCACTGCGTATAAATGGCCCAGCATACCATTCAACACTTGAAAAAGCCTGTGCACCAGTAAAGTAGTGTTGCATTGTAATCAAGTAGTTTGCAATGTGGTCTACGAGCGTGTCGAGGTGTCTAGCCGGCCTCGAGATAACCGTGGGTGTCTTCAAGCCTTTTTCAAGCAGTCGTGCAATACTGTGTCCTGTACAATAAGGAAGCCACACACTGTATGGTAGTTTATGTATGTATATTAATCCATCCATGTGTGCTCTTAGTATGTGGTTTGGAATTAAATTGTAGGCATCTTCTTTGATTTTCTCGTCGAGTAGCCAGGCGAAAAAGCTACCAGGCCCCTGATATCTATTTGCGTTTTCATTAACGTCGAGTCTGTTCCACTCTGCATAAATGTCTAGAGGGTCTCGTGGATGTAGAGTTGTCTCCTGCATAAAAATACGCCTCTCTCCTTATCATTAATCGGTTGGTTAAAAACTGCAATTGAAGTGTCTAGCTAAAAGTTCACGGGCGTTTTTGAATTCTAAACTCTATCTGAATATTTATAGTTCTATGACGCCTAGTATTTTCTCGGCTGAGGCGATTATTCTAGATACAACGATATGGGTTGATAGAGGCTCTCTATATATAGAGTAGCATCTAACAGCTTGCTTCTTTGTTTCTTCTTCGAAGTCTCCATGGGGGAATCCTCCTATACCAATTGCTAGTTTTTCACTAATTGCTTCTTCTACAACACTATATACTGGTTTGTATTCACATTCTTCGCTTAGTAGTATCAGTCCTCTACTCATGGATTCTTTTATTAAATCTTCTAGTTTAATTGTTTTGAGATATAATAGTGGTTTTTCACTACCTGGTGGTACTCTTCCTTCTTTAAACAATTGCTCCATTAATCCTACAAATCTATTGTAGTTTCTCGGTATTCTCGTAGATGGATCTATGAATACAGCGTGTCCTTCAATAGTATAGATATACGTGGATAAACCACCAGTTTTATTTAAGGGGCTTTCAAGTGCTTCTAGTAGTGCTATGTGGACAATGTCTGGTCTACCACGCTTTTCCGCTCTTGGTAGTTTCTTCATTGCATGATAGTGTATACTTTTATCTAGTAGTATCTCGGTTGGTTTTTTACCACGCCTACTAGCTGTTTTAACTACTGCTGGGTGATTTGCTATTGATGCTGGAACTGTTTCTAATGAGGCCTCTAGTAGTATTAATACTAGTTTACTACGCATAATCCTATTCCTCTATAACCACAACACTATAATCTATAACACCTTTTAATCAATGTAGTCTCTAGTGGAGGAGAAATGAGCAACCGTGAAAAACTATTGAAGAATATTGCACGTGAGAGAATAGAAATATTGTTTAAACAAGCATTTGATAGACTCCACCGTGGAGACGTTGAATTAGCGAGGAGGTATGTAGAAATAGCTATTAGAATAGCTGGCAAAGCGAGAGTGAAAATACCTAGAAAGTATAAAAGAAGCTATTGCAGAAAGTGTTATGTACCACTAATACCCGGTTTAACACTGAGTGTTAGAATTAAGAGTGAGGGTAGGGGTTCACGAGTAGTATATAGGTGTCTCCTTTGCGGGTGGACAAGGAGATTTATGATAAAGACCTCAAAGAAAAAATCAAAGAGAGAATAACTGGTAAAGTAGACGTGCAACTAGGTAAAAATGGCTTAACAGACGCGTTTATAAACGAAGTTAAAACAAGACTAGAAAAACACGGTGTTGTAAAAATACGTGTTTTAAAATCATTTAGAAAAACATATAGTGACGACATAGACGCTATAGCTAGAGAAATAGCTGAGCGAACGAATTCACGTGTATACGAAGTAAGAGGCTTTACAATCATGCTTATAAAGGAAAAATAACCTAAAAATCAATGATTAGTCAAGTTAACAAATTTGGTGTTGATTAATGGTTACAGCTTTAGAAGTACCAGCAGATAAATTAATAGCGAAACTAGCACAGTATCTAAAGGAGAACGTGCCAGAAGTAAAACCACCACACTGGGCAACATTTGTCAAAACGGGGTGTTTCAAAGAAAAGCCGCCAGAAGACCCCAATTGGTGGTATTACAGAGCAGCTAGTATACTCAGAAAACTCTATAAAGCAGGAGAACCAATGGGGCTAACCGAGTTTAGAAGAGAGTATGGTGGTAGAAAAAGACGTGGTGTTAGACCAGAGAGAACATATCGCGCACCAGGAAACGCTATTAGAAAAATACTACAACAGCTAGAACAAGCACAACTAGTTAGAAAAACAAGAAGAGGTAGAGTATTAACACCACAGGGTAGAGCACTACTAGATAGAATAGCACTAGAAGTAGCATTAGAAGTAGCTAGTGAAAACCCAGAACTAGCAAAATACCTACCAGCATCTCTCCGTGTAAAAATACTTGGCGCTCCAAGTGGTAGTACATGAACGGTGAAGAATACACTGGTTATAGCGACGAAGAACTAGAAGCTCTTAAAGCACGTAAACTAGCCGAGTTAAAACGTAGAATGGAGGAAGAACAAGCTAGAAGAGCACAAATAGAGGCAATACTAAGACAGATACTCACACCTGAAGCAAGAGAGAGATTAAATAATTTAAGACTAGTTAAACCCGAATTAGCCACAGCCCTCGAAGAACAATTAATAATCCTAGCTCAACAAAGGAGAATACCCATCCCCGTAACAGATGATTTTTTAAAGAGGTTGTTATCTGAACTATATGAGCAGACAAAACGTGAAACAAAGATTACATTTAAGAGGAAGTAGTGGGGGATTTATATGGCTAGAAATAAACACGTAGCTAGGAAATTAAGACTTGCAGCCGCTCACAATAGTAATAAACCAATTCCCATATGGGTATCATTGAAAACCAGGTTGAGAGTTAGACGTTCATTCAGACTTAGACACTGGAGAAGATCCAAGTTAAAGAACATCTAGGTGGTGAGTTATGAGTGAGCAGAAAAGCATTGAGAAATCAATACATATTATTCCATTAAAGAGAGTATATTTTGGTAGAAGAGCTAATAGAGCTGACAGAGCAATAAGACTTATAAGAAAATACCTAGCACGCCACTATAAAGAAGCAGAAAAGATAGTTATCGACCCAGCTATAAACAACTATGTATGGTCTCGTGGACGCGAAAAACCACCTAGAAGAGTAGTAGTTGAAGTCAGATTTGACAAAGAAGAAAAAGTAGTTAAAGCATTTTTAGTTAGACCCAGCAAGGCTTCCCGCAAGTAAACTCTAGGTGTTTACTCATGGTTGAAATAACACGTATGAGTTTTTTCGGAAACCCTAATATTGGTATTTACGCTTATGCAAATGACAAAGTGCTTATTCTCCCACCTGGAATAGGCGAAGACGATATTAGAGAAATGAATAGTGTACTCCAAGTTACCCCCATAATAGCGAAAATCGCTGGTACAATACTCAACGGTGTATTTATTGCTGGAAACAACCATGCAATTATACTTCCACACATCATATTCGACGAAGAATTAGAACACATAAAGAGAGAGATTAGAGAAAATGGAGTAGATCTCGAAGTGGTTGTATCTAATAGTAGATATACAGCACTTGGAAACCTCATATTGTGTAACAACCACGCGTGTATAGCAAGTCCCCTCCTAGAAGACGAAGAAGTTAAAAGACTTTCAAGTATTCTCGGAGTTGAATTCTACAAAGCCCGCTTAGTAAACCTAGATGTACCAGGCAGTGTAGCTGTAATAAACGATAATGGTGGAGTAATACACCCTGATGCAAGTGAAGACGACTTAAAGATATTGAAAACCATAGCAAAAGTATCTGTAGAATACGCTACTATAAATGGCGGAGTACCATATGTTAAAAGCGGGATAATAGCAAATAATAAAGGAGTTGTTGTAGGTGGTAATACTACAGGTCCAGAGGTGCTTAGAGTTAAAACCGGGTTTAGTGGTGGTGGAGAATGAGTGGAGAAGTAAAAATATATAGAATAACCGGGCGCATGTTAATAAGCCACGATAGATACCCCACATGGCAGAATTTTACACAAGAAGTTAGAGCTCTCTCAGAGAAAGACGCACTAGAAAAAGTATACTCGGTTCTAGGAAGTAGACATAAACTCAAGAGATACCATATCAAAATAGAGAAAGTAGAGGTAATTCCACCCGAAGAAGCAACAAGTCCAAGAATACTACACATATTGAGAGTAGAGAGGCTAGTTAAACAATGAGCAGTGAGCAAAGCAATCAAGGAGAGAAACAAGTAGTAACACTCGAAGAACTACTAGCTAGAGCAGAAGAACTAAGACAAAGTATTGAAGTACTCGACGCTACACTCAATACTTATCTATCACACTATAGAGAGCTCCAATTAGCAATAGATACGTTGAAAAACCTAGATGAAAAACCAAGTAGTGGATACATAGTACTCGACAGATTATCCAGTGTTATGATCCCGGCAACAATAGCTGAAAACTGGAGTAGCAGTTTAATAGTCAATCTGGGTTCGGGTTTCTACTTAAAAACCAATAAGGAAAAAGCACTTGAAATACTATCTAAGAGGCTTCAAGGACTCGAAAAAACAATTAACGATATTCAATCAAGACGTAGACTTCTCGCCGAGGAATACACAAGCATACAGAGAATACTAAACCAGGTGTTTCAAACACAAATGCAACAAGAAACCCAGTAAGAGTGTAGAAATTGCTATCTAAACTAGGTAAGTTACGTGAATCATTTAAGAAGTTTATAGACTCCGTAGTAGATACAGCTACTACTCTCCTCATACCAAAAGAAAAACTCTATGAAGCCCTCGAAGAATTTAAACTAGAATTAATAAGTAGAGATGTGGCTTTTGAAGCAGCAGAAGACATTGCTAATAAAATCAAAGAGTTAATCGAGGAAAAGAAAATACGAGACAAGAAAACCCTTGTTAAAACACTACGAGAAATAATATCTAGCTACTTTGAGAGCGCTGGGAGAATAGATATATTAGAACTAGCCAAGACGAGAAAACCACTAAAAATAGTCTTTATGGGAGTAAACGGTGTAGGTAAAACAACAAGTATTGCAAAAGTAGCTGTATATCTACGTGAACACGGGCATAGACCATTAATGATTGCAGCTGACACTTTTAGAGCAGCTGCACAAGAACAGTTAAAGAAACACTCGGAGAAAACTGGAATTCCTGTATTTATGGGTAAATATGGCGCAGACCCCGCTTCTGTAGCATATGATGGAATATCCTATGCTCAAAACAGGGGTTTTGACGTTGTATTAATTGATACTGCTGGTAGAATGCACACTGATGTAGACTTAGTAAACGAGTTGAGAAAGATAATGAAGGTGGTAAAACCAGACCTTAAACTACTCGTTGTAGACGCGTTAACCGGAAACGACGCTATTGAACAAGCAAGGTTTTTCAATGATGCCGTGGGAGTAGATGGATTTATTGTGACAAAATATGATGCATATGAAGAAGGTGGTGTACCAATATCTCTTGTCTACGTGTTGAAAAAACCAATAGTTTTTATTGGTACAGGCCAAGATTATAGGGATTTAAAGCCTTTTAACCACTTAGAATACCTAGATAAAGTGCTTCCACAAGAAGACTAGGTGTGTTGTAAATGAATTTAAGAGAGTTGATTGATGCTTGGAAAAAGATATTTCAAATAGCTAGTAAGCCAGATAGAGAAGAGTATATGACTCTACTTAAAATCACACTTCTAGGCTTCATGCTTATTGGTTTAATAGCTTTTGTAATACGCTTGATATTCTATACTACTCTATTTCCATTTACGGGTTGAATAACATGAGCTCTGAGAGTAAAGAAGCAACTAGTATCTACGCTGTGAAAACAACAGCTGGGAGAGAACTAGATGTAGCCTTAATTGTAGAGAGGAGAATACTTGAAGCTCTGAGTAAAGGAGAATCCACGGGTGTTAAATCAATACTAGTTGCTCCTGGAGTTCGAGGATACGTATTTGTTGAAACAAGTAATCCAACCGAGCTATATAGACTTCTATCAAATATCAAATATGCTTCAACACAGAGAATTTTAAAAATAGCTTTAAGCGAACTTATTGGAACGATAAAACCACGTGAAATACTCGAGGAGATTAACGTGGGAGACGTCGTAGAGATTACACGTGGGCCTTTTAGAGGTATGAAAGCCCGCGTGGTATCAATAGATAAAAGTAAAAATATCCTTACAGTTAATCTATTAGAGGCTACTTTTTCAATACCCGTAACAATACCAATAAATTACGTGAAAAAGGGTGGTTAGGAAATGGTAAAGAAAACGCTGAAATTCATAGTTGAAGGAGGAAAGGCAACGCCGGGCCCACCAATAGGCCCAACTCTATCACCATACAAGTTAAACGTAGTAGAAGTAGTAAACAAAATAAACGAGTTGACAAAAGACTACGAGGGGCTACCAGTCCCAGTTGAAATAGAAATAGATACTGATACACGTAAATACGAGGTAAGAGTAGGTATACCGACAACAACAGCATTACTAATGAAAGCCGCTGGCGCAAAAGAACCATCTGGAGACCCAGCTCACAAGAAAATAGGCGACGTTAAATTCGAAGACATTGTTAAAATAGCTATTATGAAGAAAGACCAGTTAACCGCTAAAACATTGAAAGCAGCTGTTAAAACTATTTTGGGAACTGCTAGAGCAATAGGCGTTACAGTTGAGGGCAAAGACCCCAAAGAAGTAGTTAAACTCGTAGAACAAGGAGTTTACGATGAAATTCTTTCAAAATACCAGGAGGAATGGGAGAAATAGGTGGTTTAAATGTCTCTTCCAAGTAGAGAAGTATTAACACAATACATTGCAAAAGCAGTAGAACTAGGTAAAGGACGAAACTTCAAACAAAGTGTTGAATTAATAATTGTTCTACAAGACATAGACTTAAAGAGCCAGCAGGTAAAAATCAGAGAAGTAGTAAACCTACCTAAAGGTAGAGGTAAAGAAGCAAAAGTATGTGTTGTCGTAGACCCAGACCTCGCCGAGGTTGCTAAGGAAGCTGGAGCTTACAAAGTAATAACAAGTAACGAGCTACGTGAATTAAACAAGAAGCAAGCCAAGAAAATAGCTTCTGAATGCGACTGGGTATTAGTTAAAGCCGATTTAATGGGTGTTGCTGGTAGAGTACTCGGTCCAGCCCTTGGACCACGCGGTAAAATGCCAGTGCCGGTTCCATCGGGTGGCGCATTGAAATCTCTAATAGAGAGATATAAGAATTCCGTGTTGGTTAAAATAAAGGATCAACCAATATTAATGACGGCCATTGGAACCGAGGATATGAAGCCCGAAGACCTTGCAGAAAACGCCCTAGCTGTCTTATCAGCTGTAGAGTCAAAACTCCCGTCTAGAACAGCAAATATTGGTAAACTCGTCTTTAAGACAACCATGGGTATACCCGTAGAACTCGCGCTTTAGAGGTGAATTAAATGAGTATGCTTAAAACAAGACACAAACTACCAGAGTGGAAGCTTAAAATAGCCAGTGAAATACGAGAACTAGCCGAGAAATACCCTGTTTTCCTAGTAGTAGATTTAACTGGAATACCAGCAAAACACATTCAAATGCTACGTAAAAAACTAGATAAAATAGCTGTATTAAGAGTAGTTAAACCAAAAGTCGCATTAAAAGCACTTGGAGAAGCAGGCATTCCAGTTAAAGAACTCGAACCCTACATGACTGGCCAAATAATGCTGATATTTACAGATCGAAACGTATTTGAAATAGCTGATATTGTGAGAAACTTTGTAACTAACGACTACTACAGCCCCGGCGAAATAGTAGACAAGGAAATAGTTATTCCCGAAGGTAACACTGGTATACCAGCCGGTCCAATGCTCAGCGTGTTTGGTAGATTGAAAATACAGACGAAAGTACAAGGCAACGTAATATACGTTGCAAAAGACACAGTAGTTGCTAAACCAGGAGACAAGATATCAACTGATCTAGCATCACTACTACAAAAACTCGGATTAGCACTAAAAGAAATAAGAGTTAAAATAAAGTGTGGTCGCGACGGCCACTTAATTATACCCGGTGATAAACTAGTATTAAACATAGCTGAATACGAAGAAATGATTAAGACAGCAGCACTAGATGGATTGAAACTAGCTGTTGAACTAGTAATACCAGAACCACCAGTATTAAACATTGTATTAGTAAAAGCACACCGCCAAGCACTAGCACTAGCTGCAGAAGCAGGCTTTATAACACCAGAAACAGCAGAATACGTATTACGCACAGCACAATTAAAAGCACTAGCATTAGCAGTAGAAATATCAAAATACGCTCCAGACCTTGGATTGGAAGTAAAACTACCAGTTCAACAAACACCGACAAAAGTAGAAAAGAAAGAAGAGAAGAAGGAAGAGGAGAAGAAAGAAGAAGAACAAGCAGTAAGCGAAGAAGCACTAGCAGAAGGATTCTCAGCACTATTCGGCTAAATCTATATTCATCAAGGATTTTTACATTCCAAGTAGTTTCTCTATCATATAAAGCCTCTACATCCTAGTATACCGTGTAGATACTTCAATTCAAAAACCCGGTTTGTAACTTGTTATAGTAGTTATAAGTAGGGGCTATATGAGTTATTATGGTAGTGTCAAGAGGTTACTTTTCGCTTAAAGACCGCTCGTGAATACCTAGAGGAATTGGTTAAAATAGGGCCTCGAGGACCTGGTACTGAAGACGAGAGGAAAGCCGCTGAGTATATTGCAAGAGAGCTTAAACGTATGGGCTACAATGTAGAATGGCAGAGTTTTAAAACTACAAGAGATAATCTCTACTTACTACCACTACAAGTAGCTGTTCTCCTATGTTTCTCAGCATCTATTTCATTAAAATACGGTGGTTTATTCAATATATTAGCTCTACTTCTAAGTATACTTGGATTATCACTCTTTCTACTAGAAGTGAGTGGAGTCCCCATAGAGACAAGCTTTATGCCGAAATATCAATCTCAAAATGTTTTCACCAGGTTTGATAATAACGGGAAGAAATTGATTATTGTTTCAGCTCATTACGATACTCAAAGAGCAAGTATACTATTTCATCCAAAACTCGTAGACTACTTGGGTGTAGTATCCAAGGTTATCTTTGTATGTTTTCTAATAGTTCCAATTGGAATACTACTCAGTGTATTCAATATTCATTCAATTGCAGAGGTTTTTCTACGAGCCGGCTTGTTGCTACAGCTATTATTACTGTTTTAATGTTTTTCTGCGAGGTAACTGGTAGATATGTTCAAGGTGCTAATGATAATGGTAGTGGAGTTGCTTTAACACTTGCATTAGCCGAGTATTTTACTAATCATAGAAGTGAATTCCCTGAAAACATAGATATTGTATTTCTATTTACAGGTAGTGAAGGTGCTGGAGTGAGAGGTATGAAACACTTTATAAAAAATACTCTAAAATCCTCCCGAGAGATACACAATTCATAATTCTAGATAATTTGGGAGCTGGAAAGATCACGTTTCTCGAAGGCGAGGGAGTGGTCTTTTATAGAAAAGCTGGAAAGATACTTCTTGAAATAGCCGAGGAAACGCGGAAAAAGAATGAGGGGTAGAAAAGCTTATTAGGGTTGGTTGATGGTTTTTGTTGTTGGTTGGGGCGATGGGAGCAGTGCTCCAAGCCCCCTGGAGCTAAGTCTAGATGTGTCCCGCGTGCCGTTCGGGACGAAGGCCACCCATGACCCCACAGCGGTTGGAAAAACCACTGTGGACGAGGTGGAAGTCCCTAGAGGAAAAACCTCTAGGAACAAACGGAGAGTGCAGAAAATGAAAAATCTACTTCTACCTACAGATGCGCTGGCTGTAATGGCGGCTGGTTTTAATGCAATTGCTTTTCTAGGTAAAGATGAAAAGGGAAGAATAGCTAACTACCACTGGTATACAGATACAATTGAAAACGTCGACATGAATCTACTTCAATACGCAGAAGAATTCTTTAAAGAATACCTTATTAGAGTAGTTGAAACTATAAGTAGAAGTACATGAGTTTCCAGCGACTTGGAAATAAAGAGCTCTATAAGTAAAAACTACAACTACAACTTTAAAAGCCCTTATCTACATTTAAACCTTAGAAGACTAGAATTAAATGGGGTGGTTAATATCGAGTACGTATATGCAACACTATTGCTTTACAAAGCTGGAAAAGAAATAAATGAAGAAAATCTAAAGAAAGTACTTGAATCAGCTGGTATTGCAGTAGACGAAGTACGTGTAAAATCACTAGTAGCAGCAATAAAGAACATTGATATTGCAAAAGTATTAGAGCAAGCACTAGCCGCTCCAGTAGCAGCTGCCCCAGTACAAGCCGCTCCAGCAACCGCTGAACAACCAAAAGAAGAGAAGAAGGAAGAGGAGAAGAAAGAAGAAGAACAAGCAGTAAGCGAAGAAGCACTAGCAGAAGGATTCTCAGCACTATTCGGCTAACATATAAACACAGTGTTTTATTGAGAGAAATCTTTGTTTTTACAGCATGTAGAAAATACAATAGCCTACCTACAACATCCTAGTAGCTAGTAGAGTAGGAGATAAAAATATTACTCTTCTAGAAATACTTATAGCTGTATAATGGTGGATAATGTGGAGAGAGAAATTGGTGTTAACTACGAGTATTTGAGTAGACAATATGGTTATCAAAGATACCAGTGTAAAAAATGCGGGGAATTCTTCTGGAGTAGAATACCGAGAGATACTTGTCCAGATAGACCCTGTAGTAAATACGAGTTTCTATACAGAGAATACAAGGGGGTTAAACCACTCAGTTTGAGAGAAGTAAGAGAGAAATTCATTGATTTCCTCAAGCGTAAAGGCCACGGCGTCATAGACCCCTACCCCGTACTGGCGAAGTGGCGGAACGACTTGTATTTAACTATTGCTTCAATAGTAGTATTTCAACCAGAAGCAACAGAGGGGCTTGCAGAACCCCCACACAATCCACTAGTTATTATCCAGCCTTCAATCCGCCTCACAGATATAGATAACGTCGGATTGACCTTTGGTAGACACTTATCTAGTTTTGAAATGGGTGGAATGCACGCTTTCAATAAACCAGGGAAGTTTATATACTGGTCGGAGGGAATACTAGACAATACAATCGAGTTCTTCACAAAGGAAATAGGATTAAACCTAGACGATATTGTCTTTAAAGAAGGCTGGTGGGAAGGCGGGGGAAACGCTGGCCCTGCACCAGAAGTACTAGTTGACGGCATGGAGGTTGCTACACTTGTCCACATGGCTTATAAAGTAGTAGATGGAAAATACGTTCCAACACCAGTACTCGTAGTAGACTGTGGATATGGTATAGAGAGAATAGCCTGGTTAACCCAGAAATCACCAACGAGCTTCCACGCTATATATGGAGACTTGGTGAGAGAATACCGTGATATACTTGGAGTAGAAGAACCACCCTACGATGTATTAAAGAGAGTTGTCTACCTCCTCAGCGACAAAGAGATAAGTGGTATAGACGACTATATTAGAGAAGTCAATGACGCCGGCTTCGGCGAATACGTAAAACAACTAGTTGACTCTGTATACTTGTATAGTATACTAGACCACGTGAGAACACTCTCACTAATGCTCTCTGACGGCATAGTACCATCAAACACGGGTGAAGGCTATCTAGCAAGACTTGTTTTAAGAAGACTATTTAGAAACCTTGTTAAACTACGTATAGAATACAGTAAACTACCAGATATTGTAGCCGAATTATTTGATAGACAAATCAAGTACTGGAGAAACGACTACATATATGGTAAATTCGAAGCCCACAGAGACTACATATTAGACGTTGCTCTCACAGAAGTAAACAAGTTTATAAACAATGTCTTGAGAGGCGTAGAAATAGCCGAGAAAGTAGTAAAGAAAAAGAAGAGCCTTACTTTAGAAGACCTAGTAGAACTATACGACTCGCATGGAATACCACCAGAATTCATAGCTGAAAGAGCCAGCCAATTAGGAATAACCGTTGAAGTACCAAAAGATTTCTATTCAATGATAGCCAGTAGACATGCATCACCTAGCCAACTAGTTAAAACAAAAGAACACGAATTCCCTGGAGAAATAGCTAAGTGGGCATCGAGCTTCAACCCCACTAGACGAGTCTTCCATGAAAACCCATATATAACCAAGATCGAAGCCAGTGTTCTAGGAGTACTTGGTAAATACGTGGTCTTAGATAAAACAATCGCGTATCCATGGGCTGGAGGACAAGACCACGATGTAGGAGTAATTAGATTTAATGGTGAAGAATACAAGTTGACATATGTTGGCAAAGTAGGAGACGTCATTGTACACGTATTAGACCGGGAACCAGTATTTAAACCAGGCGATTCGGTAGTAGTTGAAATAGACTGGAATAGAAGATATACACTAATGAAGCATCATACCGCAACACACATTGTACTAGCAGCTGCTAGAAGAGTTCTCGGAGACCACGTTTGGCAAGCTGGTGCAGAGAAAACACTTGAAAAAGCCAGATTGGATATTACACACCATAAACCACTAACACCAGAACTCGTAAAGGAAATAGAGCGTGTTGCAAACGAAATAGTAAATAGTAGAATAGACTTGAAATTCCACTACCTCGATAGATTTGAAGCAGAAGAAAAATACGGTATTAAAATTCACCAGGGAGGAGCAATCTATACTGAGAAACTCAGAATAGTTGAAATACCCGGATGGGATGCACAAGCATGTTTTGGAACACACTTATACAATACATCCGAGGTTGGAGGTATAAAGATCATTAATGCAGAAAGAATACAAGATGGAGTAGTAAGACTAGAATTCATAGCCGGCACTAAACTAGTAGAATACATAAACAAACTCGAAGAAGAAAAGAACACTGTACTCACTACAATTGAAGCTAAAAGCCAAGACGTCGTTACAGCCGTTAAAAAACTAGCAAGCGACTACAATGAATTAAACACTGTTGTCAACAAGTACAGGGAGCTCATAGGAAAACTCGTAATTGAACAGGCAGCAAGAGAAACCATGAATATATGTGGTGTAGAAACAGTAATACTCGAATTACCAAGCCGAGACGAGAAATTATCGGAGAAAATAATCAATGAACTAGTATTCAAACAAAAGAAACTACTACTACTAGTGGTTGAAAACACTATTGAAGCATCAATAGACCCAGAGAAAAACAAGTCGTTAAACATAGACTTGAGAAAACTAGGAGAATACTTAGCTCAACACGGATACAAGGGAGGAGGTAAACCAGACCACGTGATATATAAATCACAGCAACCAATAGACAGAAAAGTAGTACTAGAAGCACTAGAAAAAGCAATTTGTAGCGGAAACAAGTAAGACAATAAAAACCATGCTTTTAAACCCCTAGACTAAATAAATGATTGAACTAGGCAGTAAGATATAAATCACCCAGAACCATATTTAGGAGTAGAAATGGGCCCGTCGCCTAGCCAGGACAGGGCGCCGGCCTTCTAAGCTAGAGGCCGGTGCGAAGATAGCCGGAGGACCCGGGTTCGAATCCCGGCGGGCCCGCGTCCTCTCTACCCCTAATCAATCAAGGTGAATTCACTAGTTTGTATTTCAAAATATTTTACAGGCTATTTGTAATCTTAGATTAATAGTGTATTCTGGCAATAGGGGGTTTATATGAAACTAAGAATTCTCATTGCTGGTGGTGGTGGTACAACTGTATTGTTGTTGAGAGATCCCGTTATACGTGAAATAGTTGATCAAGTTATAGTTATAGAGTCAGACCCCAAACGGAGGCAAGAACTTGAAAGACTAGGTGACATCCTAGTTATTGAAGGTGACGCTAGTGATACCAGTGTATACGAAGAAATAAACATGAGAGAGATAAATGCTGTTCTCGCGCTTACAAGTAAAGATGAAGTCAACTTCCTAGTACTGGCTATTGCAAAACAATATAAGATTCCAGTGAGAATTGGTGTATTTAAAGACCCTAAAGTAGCTGAATTAGTTAAAAGCCTAGAATTGGGAACACCACTCGTAAGGCCTTCACTAATTGGTGGTATAATTAAACAAATACTTACATCTCTTACAACTCCAAGAATTGTTGCTGAACTGCCATATCCGCTTAGTGAATACAAGTTGTACGTTGTTACTATTGGTGAAAACGATATTGCCGCTAGAACCTCTCTAAGCGAACACCGCTTAGAAGAAGATGAAGCATATCCACTACTAGTACATGATGGAAAAGAACTCCAATCTATAAGTGGAGATGTACAATTACTTCCAGGATATACCCTCTTCATACTTGCTAAAAACGAGAAGTTTCTAGGTAAAATAAAGGGGATTACTACTTAGACACTACTATCTATTACTACACCCCGTAAATCAAAAAATGTTATTTCATCTATGTAAACCCTGGTTTTAACGCCATAATCTAATCCACTACTGTTCTTTATAACTACTGGGATATAGTTGTCTAGACGGCCAATCCAAGTATTAGTTTTTTCAGTTACAAATACTTCTACTGTTTTTCCAAGATATTTCTCTCTCATCTTCAAGCCTACTTCTTCGATTACCTCTAGTGCTTTCTTAACTCTCTCTTTCTTTACACTTGTAGGTAGTTGTGTCATCGAAGCAGAGAGTGTTAGCGGCCTCATACTATAGCTTGCTAAGTGTACCCTTTCAAATTCCAGCTCTCTAATTACTTGGAGCGTTTGTTCAAAATCTTCTTCTGTTTCACCAGGATGTCCTACAATAATGTCTGTAGCTATGCTTACACCCGGTATTTTTTCTTTTACTTCTTTAACTATTGCTCTATAGAAGTCAACAGTATATTTTCTCCCCATGAGTTTTAGAATTCTATCACTACCGGATTGTAGTGGTATATGGAGGAATTTGTATACTCTACTCGTGTTTTTCATGATACTTATCAGTCCGTCAATTAGGTCTGGTAGGTGTTCCGGGTTCATCATGCCAATTCTCAACATGTAGTTTCCATCTACTTCGCTCACTATTCTCTCGATCAAGTCTACTAGTTTTCTCTTTCTATACAAGTCTATTCCATAAGCACCTAGATCCATACCTGTCAACTCTATTTCTACAGCTCCCGATTCAACTGCTTCTCTCACTGCTTTTACAACTGCTTCTATACTGTGACTAACTAGTTGTCTCCTTGCGTGTTTTGTTATACAGAAGTTGCAATTGGATAAACAACCTTCTTGTATGGGAATAGGAACAACGCGTAAGCCTTTAACGAGGCCTATTAAATCCCTTGTACGACTACCCTCTAAGAGAATTATTCTACCAGGGTTTTCTACTGCTAGATATATTTTATCGGCGTTTTGAGGTGATATTAGAGATGCTTCTGGTGCAATAGTTGTAATAGTAAATGGCTGTGTTTTAGCCATACATCCAGCTACAACTAGTTTTTTACCTTGTGTTAAACAGGTTTCTCTCAGCTTCTTTATTCTATTGATCATTTTATACTCTGTATCTAGTCTAACAGTACACGTATTTACAACTACAACGTCTGCGTCTTCAATACTATCAACTACTCTATGACCCCTTTCCAATAGCTTAGCAATCATGAGTGCTTCATCGCTTTTATTCAATGCACATCCATAGGTTTCAATGTATACTTTTACCATTATTCATCCACGAGGGTTTCTACTACACTACATTATTTATAATACACCCTTTTTACTAACACATATTAGAACTCAAATAGGTGTACTAGTTGAAGACTATAAGAGAATACAGTTACGAAGAACTACTAGATAGAGCATTTACAAAACTAGCTGGTAGAAAGGGTAGTGAAGAAGTATTCGAAGTACCCAAAGCAAACGTCTTAGTAATAGGTGGAAAAACCATTATCCAAAACTTTAGAGATATAGCCCAGGTTTTAAACCGCGAAGAAGAATTATTGAAAAGGTATTTCATGAAGGAATTAAATGTTCCAGGATCAATAAACGAAGCAGGCCAATTAGAGCTGAGAGGTAAATTCAGCGCTGTATCAATAAATCAACTCCTCGATAGATTCGTCCAGAAATATGTTAAATGCTCTACTTGTGGTTCATTCCATACAAAACTAACAAAGAAAGGCAAGGTCTTTATATTGAAGTGTGAAGCCTGTGGTGCAGAAACAAGTTTCCAGGCATTTTAGTGGTTGAAATGCAGAGTGAAAAAAAGATCTATGTTAAAATACACAGGTCTAATGGAGAGGTAATAGTAGCTGCATGTGATGCTGAATTACTAGGTGTTGTTTTAGCTGACCCATCACGTAAAATAAAATTCCACGTTGACCCATCCTACTTCAAAGGAGAGTTGAAAACACCAGAAGAACTGTTATTAGACCTAGAAAACGCGAGTAGTGCAAATCTAGTTGGAGATACAACGGTATCTACAGCTATTAAATCTGGTTTTATCCACGTAGACTCTGTACTCGTAGTAAATAATATTCCAATAGCGTTTTTCACGAGGTTGTAGTACTTGTGGTATTGTATAAAGTGTGGAAAACCAACACCCAAAGAAAAATTAATCCGGGGTTACTGCCCAGACTGCTTTGTTAAATACAATGATGTATTCAAAAAGCCACTAGAAGTCAAAGTAACAATCTGCCCCATATGTAATTCATGGCAGTATAGAGGAGAGTGGAGTCCACCTCTCTCAATACCCGAGATAATAGAATACATCCTGGTACACGAAGCAAGTAAGAGTTTAATTGAAGGAGCAGAATTAAAATCACTATACCTAGACGACTGGAGCCAGTTAGACCCCTCAATAGTGAATGTTAGAGCTGTACTAGAAGTCAGCGTAGATGGTAAATCAGTAAGTATAACAAGAGAATTCACAGCTAAAATAACATATCATAAATGCCCTCGCTGTCTAGCACGCTCGATCGGTAAATACAGCCACTTAGTACAAATAAGATTTACTAGTCGAGATTTCACTCGTGAACTAGTTAGAGATGTTGTAAAAACAGCTACATCGGGAATAAACCCTGATTTAATTATCAATATCAACGAACTACCCGAGGGAGTAGATATAGAACTAGATAATCCTACAATTGCAAGGAGAATTATAGAGGTATTAACTAGAAAATACTCGGCTAGAATAACCAGCTCATTCAAGCCAACTAGATACGATTCATCTAGTGGTAAATGGCTTGGAGTAGTAACATACGTCGCAAGAATACCAGTTTTCAAAGAAGAAGACATTGTATTATACAAGGGTAAACTCGGAGTAGTAAAACTAGTTGATAAAAACAAATTGCTAATTATGAATTTAGAAACCAATACACTCGAAGAAGTAGATTTAGGATTATACTGGAAAAACCAGTTGAAACACCCCACGAGAATAGAGAAGGAAGAATACATTGTTAGAGAAGTAGTAGATAACAAAATACTCGTAGAAAACCCCTCTACAGGAGAAAAAAGAGTATTAAAACCAAGTCGTTTAACCAATAATCTTAAACCCGGAGATAGAATTATATTAATTAGGGCAGACGATATAGAATCATTTGTACCCATAGAAAAGGGTGGTTGATTGGGCAAGAAAAAAGAACCAGTAGAAGAAAAACCAGTTGATATTCCACTACCAAACCTAGATGAAGCAACAATAATTTGCGGTGTATTAAAACACCTTGGTGGAGACTTCGTCCTTGTAAAATGTCTTGATGGATATGATAGAAAAGCTAGAATACCGGGTAAAATCAGAAAGAAAGTATGGATAATGGAGGGAGATATTGTACTCGTTGGTTTATGGAGTCCTGGATCAGACAAGGGAGACATCATACACAAATATAGTAGGAGTGAAATCGAGAAGCTAGTAGAGCGTGGCGTAGTACCCAAGGAATTCATAGATGCCATTAGTGGAGCAGTATGAAGATAGATGAAATAGACCGCCTCCTCAAAGAAGCAACAAAACCCTGGGAAGAGAGAGTAAAAGACAAGGATTTATTTGAAGTAGTTGATGAAGTTTTTGATACATCTACAGTAATGACTATTATTGAGCTCTATAGGCGCGGAGTACTCAGAAAAATAAGTGGAGTTATAAGCTCTGGTAAAGAAGCAAAAGTATACCTGGGATATGATAAAACCGGTAAACCCCTCGCAGTTAAAATCTACCTGACTAGCACGGCAGAGTTTAAAAAAGGAATCTACAAGTATATAATGGGCGATCCTAGATTCGAAGGGTTAAAACCCAAAGATACCCGCTCACTTATTTTTGCATGGACTAGAAAGGAGTTTAGTAATTTAAGTAAGATGTATGAAGCTGGTGTTAAAGTACCGAGACCAATAGCCTACCTCAACAATGTCTTAGTAATGGAGTTTCTCGGAGAGGATCGAATGAGATATCCACTACTAATAGAGGCGTATAAGGAACTAACAGAAGAAGAATTAAACACTATTTACAAACTAGTAGTAGAGGAACTAGAAAAAATAGTGTGTAAAGCTAGACTAGTTCATGGAGACCTATCAGAATACAACATCATGGTTAAACCAGAACCACTAGATATAGCAATAATAGATGTGAGTCAAGCAGTAGATATAAACCATCCAAATACATACGACTTTCTCAAGAGAGATGTTGAAAACATAATTAGGTTTTTTAAGAAAGAAGCAAAAATAGAGACTGACAACACTGAAGAATTACTGGGGAAGATAATACCATGTCTGGAGAAGAGAAAGCAAAGTTTATAATGGGCGTGACGAGACTATACGAGAAACTACCACTAGATAGAATAGGAGTACTACTTGGAGAAAACGGTAGAGTAAAAAAGGAAATCGAAGAGAAAACACGAACAATTATAACAGTAGATTCAAATACTGGTTCAGTCATAATAGAGCCAGCTTCACCAAATACAACAGCACTAGATTTAATGCGAGCCCAAAACATTGTTAGAGCCATCGGGTATGGTTTCAGCCCCGAGAGAGCGTTTAGACTACTAGAAGAAGACCAGATTCTAGAAGTAGTAGATGTTAGACAATACGTTGGAGACAAACCAAACCATATTAAGAGAGTACTAGGTCGTGTTATAGGTGAAGAAGGAAAAGCACGTAGAACACTAGAAGAACTAACTGGAACCTATATATCAGTATACGACCACTACGTAGCTATAATAGGAGACTATGAAACAGCTAATATCGCAAAGAAAGCAATAGAAATGCTCATAGAGGGAAGAATGCACTCAACAGTATATAAATACATAGATAGAGAAATGTTTAATATTAGAAGACGTAGAATGACTGAATTATGGAGAAGAGAAGAAAAACTTTAATCAACTTACATCTAGCCTCCAGTCTACTCTGAATACCCAACGACTCCCTCGTTGGGAATTCCCTCGCCTAGAATTCCTACTCGAAACTAGTTAATTCGCAGGTATTTACTAGTACTCGACTACTACAAAACAAACGAGTTATTCAACGAGTTAAGGTATATAAGTTCTACTGGAAAAATAGAGTTAAAATAGGGGTGGGCTGAAAAGTTTTTGGGGTTGTATGGGGTTTTGTTGTTGTCGGTGAAGTTGTGTGGTATTGGAGACTGTGGGGTGATGGGAGCAGTGCTCCAAGCCCCGCGGGGATAAACGTAGATGGGAGCCCCGTGCCGTTGGGCTCGACAGCCACCCATGAACCCACAGAGATAACTAAAGCCTTGTGGGCGAGGCGGAAGTCCCTAGAGGGTTTCCTCTAGGGACAAACGGTTCCATGAGCCAGAAGAAGAAGGAGGAAAAGAAAGAAGAAAAGAAGAAGTAGTCTTATAGAGAGTTTACTCGTTACTAGTTCTCTGATTAAACTTTTTTAGTTTCTTCAATTCTTTTTAAAGAATCAGCAATCAATTACCGCCTAGTATGAAAAGACTTTTTCAAATTCTTCTTTGACTCTAGGTATAAATTAATGTTAAACAATATAGTTTATTAGACCCGATGACGAGAGAACCCGGGTAAGTACCCCCTGATAGATGCTGAAAAGGCCCGCATAGACGAGGGTTAATTTGTTTTCAAGAATATCTCTACTTCCCAATGATTGAAATAGTGCTTTGATTTCAAGGAGTAGTTTTCAGTAGTGAAAAACAATTTGTTTCTTTGGCTTTACTCTAGAACACGGTGTACCATTAATACTTCTACTTGGCTTACACGGGGTATTTGGCTTATTAGTTCTTCTAGAGGCTCTGTTCCTCCCTCGCTTTCTTCGGGCATTGTTATTATTAATCTCAATGCTTTTAATCCAAATGCTATTGGTTCTTCATCCCATGCTTTAACACTATATCCCTCTGGTAGTCTCTCTTCTATTTCCTTGACTAGGTTTTCAAGGTTTACATCTATGTCTTCTGGAAATACTCTCATTATAACTGCTACTTTAGCCATACAACCACCTCACGGACCTCTAAAACCACAATTGGGGCATTCATACTCGACTGCTAGTTGACGACATCTCTTACATCTCCTAATAACTGCTTTTCCACAATTGGGGCAGACGAATTCGACGCCGTGTTCTCCTGGTGTAAATGGCTTTCTACAACTTGTGCATATAACCATCGTTGCTGTTTCGTGTAGTTTAATTTCCTCTCTCAGTACATAGTTACTCAAAGCACACACCCTGTGTAAATACCTAGTGTGTTAATTCATAACTTAAAAACCTTATAAATTATTTATAGGTGTTTACATTGAAGCAGGTAATAGTTGTTAGAACAGATTTAAATATGAGTAAGGGGAAACTAGCAGTACAAGTAGCACACGCCGCTGTATCAGCAGCTCTCGAAGCACAAAAACACGCTTCTGAATGGTTTCAAGAATGGTTGAGTAGTGGCCAAAAGAAGATCGTATTAAAGGTTTCTAGTGAGAGAGAACTACTTGAAATATATGAGAAAGCAAGGTATTCAGGCCTCCCCACTGCATTAATAGCCGATGCTGGTTTAACTGAGCTACCACCAGGTACAGTAACAGCTATTGGCATAGGCCCCGCTCCAGACGAGAAAATAGATAAAATAACCGGGCATTTGAAAACACTATAGTGGATTGTAAATGCTGGTCTATCCACACCCCCTCGATTATGCAACTGGAATTAAATACAGTGTAGTAGACAAGTCGCTTGGAGTAGAATACACTGTTTCACCAGAGTCATTTATAGTCGAGGAAATAGTTGATTTTGAAAAAACAGGATTTAACAATGAGAAGGGAGAATACGCTGTACTCCGTGTTTTAAAAGTAAATACTGAGACGTTTAAAGCACTGGAATTGGTTTCGAGTAAACTAGGTATACCAGTGGGAAACATAATATTCTTTGGTATTAAAGACAAAAATGCAACTACTAAATCATATTTCTTTATAAAATCTCAGCTACTGGATCCATCATTACTACCCATTGAAACTAGAGGTGTTAAAATAGAACTAGTTGGATTTACAAAGAAAAAGCCTTCTAGGAGCATATTTCAAGGAAACAAATTCACTGTGATAATAGAGACTGGAAGGGTAGAAGTAGTTAAAACACTGAGAGAAATAGTAGATATTATTTCAACTACTGGTATACCATCGTATTATGGATATCAAAGATTCGGTGTTAAAAGATGCAACTCTCACTTACTGGGAAAACTATTATTGTTGAAACGAGAAGACTTGTTTGCAGATGTACTACTTAGAACAATACATCTCCTTGAAGACCCAGATGTATCTCTCCGCAGATTACTTGGAGTATACAGGGGGCTTATCTACGAAGAACACTATATTTCTTCAAAGCTAGGTATGGGAATGACTAGTCTAGCAAAGAAAACCCACAATATACTGGTAGATGCATATGCAAGCTATCTATTCAACCTATTACTAAATAAAATCATAGAGATTAGTAGTCTAAATGGACTAGCTACTAGTCTCCCAATGCCTGGATGCTTGAATGCAACAGACTACTATAGTGATATATTCTACCTTGAATCCCTAAAACCCAGCGTCATTAAACTCCTTCCATGTTTTCATAGACCTGGATTGTTTAAACCAAGAAACAACGTAGTTTACACGCGTGGAGACTCTGTTATCTATGAATTCGAACTAGAACCGGGAATGTATGCTTCAATTGTTTTACGAGAGTTATTTAAGGACAAACTTTATTTTGAGGGAAAATAATCTAAGGATTTATTCAAAAACAATTCTTGCTTTTACACCAGTTACTTTTTCAATTGTTGCCTCGTACTGTTCTTTATTTCTCGCTAGAAACCTTCTATCTCTCTTTGAAACTCTTATTGTTACTAGTTCTTCGCCTGTTGGCAACCATATCTTGTTTACTCCTAGTAGTGATGCTGGTGCTATAATCTGCTCTATTAGTTTTTTAGTGTCATTTACATATTCTATTACTTTTACTCTTCTACCCAGTGTACTTGATAGTTCTTTTTCTAACTGGGCCAGTTCCGATTGATCAAATCCGTTTTTAATCAATACTAGTATTTCACTACCAGTATCTACTGATTTAACATACTCGCCTTTTTTCAATTGCTTCAACTTGTCTTCGAGATTAACGAGTTCTCTGAGTACTTGCAAGTCTACTTCTGAAACCACTCCTGTTTCTATTTTCCTCTGGCATGAAGGGCAGTAAACACCGCTCTTTATACATATCCTGTCAAGCGGGTACTTCAATGCTCTATGCACCGCTATTACTCTACTTTCCATAACTACTATGTTAAAAGGTTTTTAATACCTTGTTAACAACCTATACATATTGGATGAGAGGCAGTGGGCCCGTAGCTCAGCCAGGCAGAGCGGCGGGCTCCAGACTACGTCTACGGGTCACTCGACCATTAAGGGATGAGATGAGTCTGGAGGGGCGACCCGTAGGTCGGGGGTTCAAATCCCCCCGGGCCCACTGCGATTTCTCCAATACTTTTATTTTTAAACCCTGTATACAATGTTCTATGTTAGAAGGGCCCGTCGTCTAGCCTGGTTAGGACGCCGCCCTGACACGGCGGAGGTCCGGGGTTCAAATCCCCGCGGGCCCACTAAGCCTTCTATTACTAGGCTTTCAATGGTGTATAATGAAATGTTGAAACAAGTAAGACTAGTGCTTAGAGTTGAAGAATTAGAAGATAGTTCGTCGATTGGAGTGGCGGAAGTAGACCCTGAAATAATGGAGAAATTTGGTATTAATAGCGGAGACCTACTGCTAGTTGAGGGTGAGCAGGAAACAGCGGTTATTGTACGTAGCGGGCGCGAAGAAGATAGAGGTAGAGAGGTTATAAGGTTAAACAAGCTCTCTATGAAAAACGCTAGAGTCGAAGTAGGAGACTTGGTCTACGTCGAGAAAGTAGAGCGTAGATATGCAAAAATAGTTAAACTAGCACCAGTAAACTTCCACGCGCCAATAGACTCATCTGTCCTCACGAGAATTAAACATGGACTCCTCTCACTACCCGTACACGAAGGAGATGAAGTAGCAGTTGTTATTGAAGGAGTAAAAATACCGTTTAAAGTAGTAACAGTGAAACCAAGAGGACCTGTAATAGTTGCAGAAGACACAGAGGTAATAGTATTTGATGAACCAGTAGGAGAAGTACCACGAGTAACCTTTGAAGACATTGGCGGACTAGGGCCCGTTATCCAGAAACTACGCGACATAATAGAACTACCATTTAAATACCGTAAAGTATTTGCTAAACTCGCTATTGAACCACCCAAGGGAGTGCTACTCTACGGCCCACCAGGATGCGGTAAAACACTACTAGCAAAAGCACTTGCAAACGAGTTAAACGCATATTTCATTGTAATAAACGGACCTGAAATAATGAGTAAATTCTATGGTGAGTCAGAGCAGAGATTGAGAGAAATATTTAAAATCGCCAAGAAAAAAGCGAGGAAGTATCCAGCTATAATATTCATTGATGAAATAGATGCTATAGCGCCAAAAAGAGACGAGGTAACAGGTGAAGTAGAAAAACGCGTCGTTGCACAACTCCTCGCGTTAATGGATGGTCTTGAAAGTCGTGGAAACGTCATAGTAATAGCTGCTACTAATAGACCAAACGCCATAGACCCAGCACTTAGAAGACCGGGTAGATTCGATGTTGAAATAGAAATACCAATACCAGACAAGAAGGGAAGGTTTGAAATACTAATGGTTCACACTCGTAGACTACAAGAACTTGGATTACTAGCACCAGATGTAGACCTTGAAAAACTAGCTGATATGACTCATGGATATACTGGTGCAGACCTTTCAATACTAGTTAAAGAAGCAGTTATGAGGGCTATTAAGAGAGCGATTGAATCGTGTCCAACATGTAGCCAGGAAGAAATACTCAGTAAACTACAAGTTACAAACGAAGACTTCCTCGTAGCATTTAGAAACATTGTACCAAGCGGGCTAAGAGAAATATTTATTGAAGCACCAGAAGTCTCATGGAGCGATATAGGTGGATTGAGAGAAGTAAAACAAGTACTCAGAGAAAGCATTGAACTACCATTGAAAAACCCAGAGCTATATAGAAGATACGGCATTAAACCACCCAAGGGAGTACTACTCTACGGCCCACCAGGATGCGGTAAAACACTACTAGCAAAAGCAGTAGCCAAAGAAAGCAGAGTAAACTTTATTGCTGTAAGAGGCCCCGAAGTACTCAGTAAATGGGTTGGCGAGTCAGAAAAAGCAATACGAGAGATCTTCAAGAAAGCCAGAATGCACGCACCCACAGTTATATTCTTTGATGAAATAGACTCTCTCGCCCCAATAAGAGGAGTAGCAAGTGATTCCGGTGTAACAGAGCGCATAGTAACACAGTTAATTACAGAACTAGATGGAATCAAAGAATTAAACAATGTAGTAGTAATAGCTGCAACTAATAGACCAGACTTAATAGACCCTGCACTACTGAGACCGGGTAGATTTGATAAACTAGTTTATGTTCCACCACCAGACTTCGAGGCCAGACTAGAAATACTTAAAATCCACACGAAATACCTACCTCTAGCACCAGACGTCGACTTATACGAGCTGGCTAAAGCCACCGAGAACTATAGCGGTGCAGACCTAGAAGCACTTGTTAGAGAAGCATTTCTACTTGCACTGCGCGAAGACCCCACTATTAAGAGAGTTGAGAGAAGACACTTTATAAGAGCTCTAGAAATAATTAAACCAAGCTTGAGTGAAGACCTCATTAGATTCTACAATGAATGGAACGAGAAGATTAGGCGCAGTATACCCAAGTATACAAAACCATCTGTATATGGATGAAGAGGGTGGTTGTATTGATGAAAAACCATGAAGTATGGAGGAGAATGCCTCTACATAGAGCAGTATTAGAGATAATATTGTCGAGGCCGGAGGGTATAGCGGAATCCAAGCTAATTGATTTATTGAAAAAAGAGTATGGTATTGAAACAACAACACCAGAATTATACAGTGTACTCATGAAGTACGAGTTGAGTGGTATAATAACAGTTGAACATGTTGGAAAAGAATTCCTTATTAAACTAGCACCACAAGCATATACACAGTTCTCGGCGTGAGTCTAAAATAAGGAGTTTAGAGATATTCTGTTAAGGGGGCTAATTGGGCGTAGACCTTAAAGACTTGATTCCAGAAGACATTATTATTCAAATACGCGATCTCAGAGTCCTCAGGGGTAGAGTAGTAGCAATAGATGCTTATAATGCACTATACCAGTTTCTAACAGCCATAAGACAGCCGGATGGAACCCCCCTATTAGACAGCCAGGGGAGAATAACTAGTCATTTAAGCGGGCTCTTCTATAGAACAATAAACCTCGTAGAAGACGGTATTAAACCAGTATATGTATTCGACGGGAAACCCCCAGAGTTAAAAGCAAAAGAAATAGAGAGAAGACGTGTAGTTAAAGAAGAAGCAGTTAAAAAATACGAAGAAGCAGTTAGAACAGGAGATTTAGAAGCGGCAAGGAGATATGCAGCTATAGCTTCAAAACTAACTGATTCAATGGTTGAAGACTCAAAGAGACTATTGGATGCAATGGGTATTCCATGGGTACAGGCACCAGCTGAGGGCGAAGCACAAGCAGCATATATGGCTAGAATAGGCGACGCGTACGCATCTGCTTCTCAAGACTATGACAGTTTACTATTTGGTTCACCAAGACTCATTAGAAACCTTACAATTAGCGGTAAGCGAAAACTACCTAGAAAAGAAGAATACATTGAAATATTCCCTGAAATAATAGAACTCGACAAACTCCTCGTAAAACTGGGTTTAACACGTGAATCCCTAGTAGACCTGGGTATACTAATAGGAACAGACTACAATCCAGACGGGTTTGAGGGCATAGGGCCCAAAAAAGCACTACAACTAGTAAAAGCATATGGAAGCATAGAGAAAATACCTAAAGCACTATTAAAATCACCCATAGAAGTAGACGTAGTAGCAATAAAGAAGTACTTCCTAGACCCACCAGTAACGAAAAACTATAGACTAGAATGGCGTGAACCCGACGAGAAACAAGTAATAGAGTTACTAGTTAGAGAACACGACTTCAACGAAGAAAGAGTAAAAAACGCGCTTGAAAGACTAGTAAAAGCATACAGAGAAAACATAAAGGGAACACAGCAAGGATTAGCAAAGTGGTTTACTAAAAAATAAAGTTAAATCATGAACTAGTCTCAAAACCCATATACATTATAAACAGGGTAACTCCCTCATCCACTGGGACCAACTCTACACAATAGTGTATTTTAAATACAGTGTATAAATCAAGGTCTATTAGTACCCGGAGACGAGAGTATCCATATAATCAATCCTCGTGAACACCATGGATACAATAAGAGGATTGAGAAGTATACTACCGGCATAGAAAAATATAAGGCAATAATACCATTAGCTAATAATACAGTGTAAAAAGGAGTTTTAATGAAGTTCTCGAGGACAATTAGTGCATATATAGAGTTAACTCGACCAATAGGTCCTCTGCTCATAGGGCTCTCTGTCTTTATGGGCCAAGCCTAGTATTTACCTCAATATTAGCATCAATGTCAATGACTGCTTCGTCATTTGTTTTTAACGACGTTGTCGACTATGAAATCGACGTTGTAAACAGGCCCACTGCACCGCTACCTTCTAGTAGAGTTTCTAGAAGAGGTGCTATAGTGTTTGGTATTCTACTGTTTATAGTGGGCTTTGTTTTCTCACTACGAGTCAATATTCAATCTTTTATAGTGCTAAACGTAATGTATGCCTTGTCGATTATTTATAGTTTAAAGCTCAAGGCAACTGGGCTACTAGGTAATATTGTTGTTGCACTATGTGTTTCATCGTCTTTTATATATGGGTCTCTCACAGCCACGGGGTCGGTTAATCACGTGGTACTGAAAATTGCTTGGATTGCTTTCTTCGTAAACCTTGGACGCGAGGTTATTCAGAGTATTCAAGACATGGAGGGTGATAAGAGAAAGCGTGTTAGAAGTGTTGCAATAGTCTATGGTCCCAGGACTGCTGGATTGCCCGGATCGATCTTTACAATACTAGGATTGATCTTGGGCCCTCTCTTATTTCTAGACTACAAAGCAGGGTATTCTGTTTTACTCTCACAGACATTTACGTTGATCTTGATACCAGAGGCGGGCCTCATATACTCTATAATCCAGTTATTAAAACAGCCGACACCAGGTTTTACCAGGGTATTCTTGAAGAGGTACAATGTTTTTACAATAGTCATACTCTTACTACTCGCCTTTGAGATCGCGAAATCTACAATAATAGGCTAAAAATACAGTCCCCTATTTGAAAAACACTTCCATACTGATGGTCTTAGACAATGCTATAGAGAATTAAATGCAATTTATATAGAGACACATACTCTATTTTTATACCACACATACACAGTGAAAAGAGTTGAAGCGAAGTATTTAACGTGTATCTAGACTCTCCAGCCGTATTTTCCCAGTAGTGGGACGAATACGCATTCTATACCGTATTTCTTTTTGATTCCATCTCTGTGTTTTTCAATGGTTACTAGTCTCTGTATGTATGGGTCTCCTATTGGTATGACTAGTCTCCCTCCCTCTTTCAACTGTTCCAGCAGTGGTTTCGGAACGTCTGGCGCTGCTGCTGTGACTATTATTTTGTCGTATGGTGCTCTCTCGGGGTATCCTAGTGTTCCATCTCCATGTATTACTGTTACGTAGTTGCCATATCCCGCTCTTTCAAGGTTTCTCTTGGCGAATTCTACTAGTTCCCTTATTCTCTCAATAGTATAGACATGTCCTCGTCTACTGGGGTCTTGCCTGGCAACTATTTCTGCTAGTACTGCTGCTTGATAGCCTGAGCCTGTACCTACTTCTAAGACTATGTCTCCTGGTTCTGGTGCTAGTTCCTCTGTCATTATTGCAACCATGTGTATAGCGCTAATTGTCTGTCCGTGCCCAATTGGTAGTGGTGAGTCGATATATGCGTATTCTCTCATGTGTTCGGGGACGAATAACTCGCGTGGAACTGTTAGTAGTGCCTTTATAACCCGGGGGTTTTTCAAGTAGCCTAGGTATACGAGGGTCTCGACTACGCGTCTTCTTTGTTCTTCAAAATCCAAGTTTTAACCCCCACGTATTCAATTAATACATTGCATCCTAATTACCTTGATGTAAGGGTGGAGGGATTGGTTTGTAGTGAAATCGTGTTTGCACGTGGACACCCGAATATAAAGGCAACTCATAGAACAACCGTAGAGATTACAATGGAGGATTATGTAACACCTCGTGGAGACTGTATTATTGGTGTATCTGCTAATAAATCAACTAGTAGTCTCAATCCAGACTTCAAAGAGTGTTTAAAACACGAGGATTCAATATTAATAGTTGTCCTCGAAGTAGGAAATCTACGAGATTTTATTCTAGCACAGGGTTCACCACGCTTAATTCTAAGTGACCCAGGAAAGATCATTATTAGAAAAAGCGAGTATATAGAACCAGCTACTCTCGGAGTAAGAGCTAATAAAGCAGCTGGTGATTTAAAACGAGAACTTGTAGAATCCCTGAAAAACCCATCTACAACTCTAAGGGTTTATCTATACGTGTTTAGACTTGACGAGATCACATCTAAATATACCAGTTCTAGGAGCGTATTCCATGACGATTCTACACTCTAAAATCTCCCAGTTTGAAAACGCGTTTTCTAGTTCCTCTAACAACAAGTATTCATCTCTCGATAATCGATACAAGTGGAGTATTCCTCCGGGTTTCAACAACTTATTGTATACATCGGCGAATTCAGTGCTCCACATGGGTAGATCAGCTATTACTCTATCAGCCAAGCCCTCTCTGAGGATAAAGGGTAGTTCTCTAGCATCCATGTTTAATGGTATCACCGTCCCCTTCAACTTCTTCTTATTTAACTCTATGTTTTCAACGAGTAGTTTGTAGGCTACTGGGTTTGCATCATTAGCTATAACCAGGCTGGTTTTAAGACTAGCGATGTGTATGGCAAATCCACCTATACCTGTAAAAGCATCAACTACTACCTCGCCGCTTTTGGTTGCTTCTGCTAGTCTATGGTGTTCCTCGGAGAGTCTTGGATTAAAGTATACTTCTCCCAGTTTTACTTTGAATTGCAACCCGTGTTCTTTTGCAACTACTTCTCTCTTCTCCTCTCCCCATAAAAGCCTTAAAACTGGTTTTCTATACTCGTCTACTGTTAACTCCTTGATCCATATAGATTTAACTCTAGGATATACTTGTCTAATAGCATTGATTAATTCGCTTGTATCCCATAAACCCAATACGTTTTCTCTAATTATTACTACGTCTCCAATTACATCTAGTGATGGTAGTTTAACACTAGTTTTCTTTTTCTCTGGTACACTACACTCGACAGCAGTGAATATGTATTCGCCTATTCTAACCTGGCTTCCCGGGTTTTCCTTTACAGGGATTAATACACTACTATCTCTCCTCTGAACAAGGTGTAAATCATCTAGTAAACCCTGTTTACGTAGCTCTCTGAGAACTGTTTCAGCCAGCTCTCTCGAGACCTCTATACATACTGGCATTTCAACACGCCTATTCAGACACTACTCTACATTAATTAATAAAGTTGAATAGGGTGATAATAGATAAATCAACGCGTGGAGAAAGGGGGAATAACACTGTTTACAAATGCTCTCTTAGTGTATAAACCAGTAGAGAAGTGTCTTGAAATTGCTAATCGTATAACATCGTCTCTGAGAATACATGGTATACCTGTTCACGCAATATCAGTTGACGACTTGTTTACAAAAAGAGAAAACGAAGAAGCACTAGACTTCGATCTCATAGTCTCTATTGGTGGAGACGGGACATTTATGAAGTCTGCTAAGTACTCTACATTCTACTCGCTTATACTACCATATCCTTGTGGAAAGAGAAATGCATATTATGAACAGGGCCTCCCAGACCCTGCTAAAATAGTAGAACGTGTTTTAAAGGGAGATTTCTACCTTGAAAACATACCATTATATCAATTATGCACTGGAGAAACATGTAAATACTTTGTAAATGACGCTGTATTTGTTAGTAGTGATCTGGGTAAAGTCACCAAGTTCAAAGTAACTATTACTTCCCACACTGCAGAAACATCCATGCTATTCGAGGGAGACGGCATCATTACAGCGTCTTCTCATGGATCAAGCGGACATAATCTATCCGCGAGAGGCCCACTAGTAATGCCAGACCATGAATCGCTAATAATAACATCTCTAAACCCACTACAACTCGGACTACCCAGTATAGTAGCTCCACCATACAGTACTGTAAGAATATGGGTGAAAAACCCAACACTACTATATGCTGATGGCGAGCAACTCACACTGTTAAAAGACAATAGTGTTGTTGAAGTAAAACACGGATTTAGATATGTAAGAGTTGTTAGATTTAGAGAGAAGAGAAACATTTGGAGATCCATTATTGAACCAAGACAATGCGTGTTCTAAATTGAAGAAAGCCATAATATTAGATACTAGTGCATTAATCGCCAAGTACTATAGACTACTCCCAAGAAACATCTTTGAAGTATATACAACGGAAAATGCTGTTAGAGAAGTAATTGACCGTGAAAACCGGGAAGCACTATTTGAAGCCATAGACCTTGGATTAATTACTGTTTCAAACCCTGGTCTTCAATACGTGGAAGAAGCGAGAAAAAAGGCCATAGAGGTTGGATCAATACATAAACTCTCAAAAACAGATATTGAAGTAGCCGCTCTAGCAATACAATTAAACAACATGGGCTATACAACCATAGTTATTACAGACGACTACGAACTCCAAAACCTCCTACTGTATATTGGAATAGGCTTTAAACCACTGAGAACTCGTGGAGTAAACACACTACGTGTTTATAGAGCATACTGTCCCGTTTGCGGCTACACACCGGCATCGCCGGGAGTAGAGACGTGTCCACTTTGTGGAGCTAAAATAACGCGTAGACAGTTCTAAACTACTTTGTTAATACAGCTATAAAGTAGCCTGGCATGTCGTGTGAGAGAGGGCTGTATCTGTATCCAACAATACCCTTGTATTTAACTACTTCACTGTATGGTAGTGGTTTTTCTAGTTCTACACTAGTAAATCCTAGTTCTTCAACAGCATATCTAATGTTTTCTTCGTTTTCACGTAGTGTGAGAGTACATGTTGAATATACTACTATACCATTCTTTTTCACAACGTGGTATGCGGCTTTTAGAAACTGCTTCTGGTATTCAACTAGGTTTTCCACATCTCTAATGGTTTTATCTTGTTTTAATACTGGCCTCACACCGAGATTGCTGCAGGGTGGGTCTATCAGAATTCTATCTGCTCTATTCTCTAGGTTTAAATCAATGTGTATATAGCGGGAGTCGCCGGGGATTGCAACGTTGTTTAAATCGAGTCCTAGTTTTATGAGTGTTTCTTTCAACAAAGCGACCTTCTTCTCGTTTCTATCAATAGATACCAGTCTAGACTTGCCTCTAGTATACTGTATTATATGGCTTGATTTACCCCCGGGTGAGGCATTCATATCTACTATTAACTCTCCTGGTTTTGGAGACAATGCGTGTATAGTAGCCATGCTTGGAAGACTCTGTGGATAAATTAACCCCGCTGTGTAAGCCCTGGTTTCTGTTATTCTTGGAGCTCTATAGGGGGAAGATATATTTTTAGCTACTAGTCCACGTTTCATTCTATAGAGTTCTCTACTTGAAACAATTGTTTCAACACACGCTACTGGAATACCAGTACGTGTAACAACTAGTAGCTTCTCGCCCGGGTTAAATACCGGCGTTTTAACCACGCCTGGTCTATATAGGTTTGCACCTAGGAGGAGAGAAGATGCTGTTTTATCGTCAACTATGATTTCTTTATCGCTCTCACACTGGATTTCAAAAGGCCCCTCTACTTCTACGTATATTGCCTCTGGTGTATAGGGGTCTGGATAAGCAAGTACATTGTCACTACGTAGTAGTCTTAATACTTCTTCTCTCTCAGCTCTAGTAGTAACAACACGCATGTAGAGTCTGCGTGGCGGGTTTTTCAATTTGTTAATTAATACCTCTGTTAAACTCCCATATACTCTCCGTAGTTCTCTCACTAGAGACTCTTCCATTCTACCATCCACTGTATACTAAGTGAATAATTATATTAGGATGATAAGTAATTATCTTAGGCATAGGGAATTCACTTGACGAGGTGATGTATATTGTCATCATCAACGAGAATTTCTGAAAAAGACCTTGATGAAGCCCTCATGGAGAGACAAGACAAAAAAGTCGATGAGAAACAGAAATGGGTAAATAGAATTCTCAAGAGTGCAAAACAATACCATAAAATGTGTCCATACTTCGATAAGAGGACAAAAATGTGCTTTTTAACAATGGGCACTAAGTGTGATAGAGAAGGAAAATTCGAGACATGCCCGGTCTTCAGGAGCTTCCTCGAGAAGAAATACGATGAATACAAATCCAAAAACAAGCCGCTACCACTAGACTTTACAGACGTTGTACTATCACCACTATAGAGGGAACACTATTGGAGGCAGAAAAACAATACACGGTTAAAATACCGGCAAACATAGAAGTAGAATACGATAAACAAAACGACATACTATACATACACTTCGACCCGGAAGAAACACCCGAAGAAGAATGGCTAAGCGAGGAGGGAGACGTAATCCTCGGATTTAAAGACAATAAACTCATAGTTATACAAATACTAAAATTCAGCGAGAAAATAGGTGGATACATACTCTAGTGTTGTAGTTTCTTTTTGTTGTTACTGGTCATTGTTTTCTCGTGGTGGTTTAAAAACTTTACCAATTGAAAAAATCCCACCAAAACCCCTACTAGAAACCAGGGAAACATAGAATAACTAGTGGTAATTTGAATGGTTTTTAATTATGATGAATTGTTTCTAGTAATATGAAAACTTATAGTAGTGTCTTGGAAACAGTGTTGGAATAGAACTCCTAATACATTGTGAAACTATATGCCAAGTAGTTGAAGGAGTTTGTATGTTTAATGTGTTTACTCTTTTTGGTGTTTTAGCTTTTTACCTTTCTCTGAAATCTAGTTTTCACTAGGGTGTTTGATTTGAATACTCTATACCCTATTAAAATTAGAGCTGTATGGTTTGACAAAGAGAGAAAAGAAGTTTGTTGGATTAATACATTGAAGCTTCCTTTTGTAGAAGAAGTGGTTTGTTCTAGTGACCCGGATAGAATTGCAAAAGCAATAGTAGACATGGAAATTCGTGGTGCACCAGCTATTGGAGTAGCGGCCGCACTAGCTGTTGCCGCATATGCACATAAAGTATCTACACTATCAATTGATTCATATGAATTCGAAATACGAAAAGCTATTGAGAAATTATGGAAGACTAGGCCTACAGCCTACAATTTATTCTATGCATTGAAGAGAATAGAGAGTGCATTAAACGAGTCGTTGAAGAAGACGAGTGATACATTTAAAATAACAGAGGCTTTGACAAGAGAGGCTGTAGACATCTACTGGGAGGATGTACAAGCAAATATAAGAATTGGAGAGTATGGAGCAGAACTCGTACCAGACAATGCTACTATTTTAACACACTGTAATGCTGGTGCACTAGCTACATCAGCATATGGTACAGCCCTCGCAGTAATTAGAATAGCATGGTATAAAGGGAAGAAGATAAGAGTAATAGCCACTGAGACAAGGCCAATGCTTCAAGGTGCACGAATAACAGTTTATGAATTAGTCAAAGAAGGCATACCAGTAACACTTATAACAGACAACACTGTAGGCATGGTTATGCGTAAGGGACTCGTAGACCTAGTCGTAGTAGGTGCTGATAGAGTTACTCGTGATGGATACGTTGTAAACAAGATTGGAACATATATGATCGCTCTTGCCGCAAAGAGAAACAATATCCCATTCTACGTTGCAGCACCGACAAGTACTATAGACATGTCGAGAACAATAGACCAGGTAGTTATAGAAGAGAGAAGTCCAAACGAGGTAAAATACATATATGGACACCCAATAACACTCCAAGAAGTAAACGCGTTGAACTACGCGTTTGACATTACTGATCCAGACTTAGTAACAGGTATTATAACAGAGCGTGGAGTAGTATATCAACCACTCAGTGAAAACCTTGCAAGAATTATGAGTAAGCAGTAAAGTATTCAAAGCCATATTATTGACTCTTGCTTCTTACTAGCAATTTCTTTGAATCTCAAAGCATTTTCCAACATTTTTACATTATTGAATAAAACAAAAGCTATGTTGTAATCCTCGGAGAGGAGTATACTTGTCAATTCTTCAAGGTCTTGATCTGTATAGTTATAGCTATAATTGACTTCACCGGGCCCTTTACCATGTAGTCTCGTATATAGAATTTGCATTGAAGACTTATAGAGAGGCCTGCCTTTGAAGACATCGATTACATGTACCACATCGTGTTTTTCAAGTATTCTAGGTAGTTCTGAATTACTGAGCAGAGGGCCCCGGACCTCCCAGCCTATTATCTCATTTTTTAAATAGCTTTTAATACTCTCAAAGAATACATCAATGTTTCTAATAGTCTCTTGATCACTGGGCATACTTGAAGGCGTTTGGAGAACAATTATTTCAGCGTTGAGAACACGTGCAACTTCAAGTGTTTTTTCAAATGCATCTATGTTTTCACGTGTTGGCTTTAAATAACCATAGTTTTCCAGGTTTCCACCTGGCTTCTTCTTCATTTTCTTCCATGTTGGAGAAGAGTGTGGATGTGTTATTACCTGCCATGCTTTAACAGTAAATTTGAATTCTCGTGGTGCTTCTTCTCTGAGATTTCTAGCCCAGTCAATACTTGGTAGTTCATAGAATGTATTTTGTAATTCAACAACACTGAATACTCTGTAATACTTGTTTCTAGCTGTGGGGAACCCGCAACATCCAGTATAAACTGTCTTCAAGAAAAGAGCCCTTTAAACGCTTTCTCTACTGCTATATTAAACTACATTAGTTTAAATACTTCGACGTTTTTAACTGGTTCTAGTCTTCTGAGATCTTCTTCAACGAGCGATGGGTCTGCATAGTTACTCCTACTAATGTCAATTATCATTTCGCATTCTCCTAGTTCTTCTCTCTTTAGTACAATGCATTTTGATGAAATTATATCGACGTTTTTAGAGGCTAGAAACTTGGTTATGTCTGCTAGAACACCCATGCGGTCTTCTACTATTAATCTTAGTTTAATTAATTGTGCTGTTATTGGTATTGGTACTAGTTTTATTTCTTTCGAGTTTTTATCGGCAATCATTAGTAAATACATGCCTTCTCTTATATCAAACAATTCTCTAATTGCTGATGGAATGGTGACACGGCCTTTTGAATCGACTTTCACTGTTTCCTCTATCGACATTCCACCACCATTGTGTTTTTAATCAATATCCCCTTTTATTCCTAGAACTGACTCCCATTATATCTCAAAGGGTACTATTGAGAGTACTTTGACATTGTATGGTTTTAAACGCTCCATCCAATTAGAGCCTAAACCCATAATTACATATACATCGACTATTTCAGCCTTGGACTTCATTAACATGTGTAATACTGCTTCAAGTGTTTTACCAGAGTATACGACATCTGATAGTACGAGAACACTGTCTTTTCTCGTTACGAGATCTCTGTCTAAGTATAGTGTTTCAACGTCGCGTGGCCCCCTCATAACGCTTATACTGTAGTATTGAATGCCCGGGTAGCTCTTATTCCTCTTTACTAGTACAATGGGTGCACTAAACTCTATTGACAGCATTGTAGCTATTGGGAGTACTGCTTCAGCTGTTGCAATTATCTTAGTTATCTTCCTGTCTGCTAGGTCTAGATATATCATTATTGAGAGAAGTCTCGCTACATACGGGTCTTTTAAAACCCGTAACAAGTCTATAATTGGGCTTTTTTCGTGTTCAACAAGGTCTCTCAATAAGTGTCCAAGGTCTACTGAGAGGCTAATACGTGCAAGTATCCTGGTTGCATGTTCGAAACTGGGTATTACAGAGCCCCTAACATATCTACATAAAACAGACTCGGGGAGGCCTGTTAACTCGTATAGATCTCTATATGAAAGAGAGGGTTTAATCAACCTCAAAACCTCGGATGCAAGTAGTCTCAACTTCATTTTATCTGCCTTGCTTTTACCGTGAACCCTCACTAGCTTCTCTACAAACTCTTCAACCTCTCTCTCTAATGGTTTTCTTATAACTAGTACTCTCTTACTCCAACTACTCAATTAAATCAGCCCTCAATTACACTATTAGCATTGAGTTAATTAAGGTATTTAAAGATTTAAATAAATCGGCGATGAGCGGGGTTTTAAGTACCGATTGATGATGATAAACCCACGCGGCGAGCAATTTGGTAAAATACATATTTGACGAAACCCTAGTAAAAATGGGCATTGTCAACCAAGAGGTTTTAGATGAAGCTATTGGACTAGGTGTAGATCACTTAAAAATATGTGGAGAATGTAGTGAATGGAAGCTATGCGTGTATATATCACTAGTAAACCTAGTCGGAGAATACAGGGTTTTACTACGGGGACTACTAGTTCAAATACCAGCTTCAAAGGAACTCGACGAGAATACAAGTATTTTACTAAAACTCTCTAATACAGTGGTTAGCGAGAAGGGTATGGTTTACTTTTATATACCAAGGAATTATAGTATTGGAGTCTACTATATTCTATGTAGTAGTGTAAAACCAGGTTGGAGTGAGTGGTCTCCAGTCGATGAAAGTGAAATCACGTATTTTCAAATTGAAGGTGTAGAAGAGTGATTGTTTTTAGAGTGAAAAAATGGCTTGAAGAAGACGAGTTTAAAGAACTAACACGTATTGCAGACTACATGGGTTTTGAAAACGGCGTTAAATCGTTTAGATTAAACCTAGACAAGGCCTTTAGAAACGGGTATACACTAGTAGACATTAAAAACCTTGTATGCGAGTATTCGATTGATTGTAGAGAAGTAGAAGTCAAGCTCGAAGAAGTGGCAAGCAACTACACTCCTGTTTTCGAGTGGATTTCTAGTAAAGGTGTTGTTAAACTAAGTATTCCCAGGTCAATATATGGTGTTGTAAAAGAAGATTTAAAGAAGTATAGTCCCAGGTTTATAGGGCTCGTAGAAGACAAAGTCGTACTAGAAATCCTTCCATACAAAGCACCAGATGTATATAAAACACTTAGAGACAAACTAGGCAACGTACTAGACCCTCAAAACCTGTTTACCGAGAAACCACTAGTGATCCAGCCAGAACTAAGAAACATAGAATTACGCCCCTATCAAAAAGAAGCGCTTGAGAAATGGATTGAAAATAATTATCGTGGAGTAATCGCCCTACCAACAGGTGCAGGTAAAAGCATTGTTGCACTTGCTGCTTTAACACGTGTTAATACTAGAACACTCATTATAGCATACACTAAAGAACAAGTACTCCAGTGGCGGGAATTCATTCTCAAATACACTACTATTCCTCCACACATGGTCGGCGTCTTCTACAGCGAGGAGAAAAAACTAGCACCAGTAACAATTACAACTTATCAAAGTGGTTTTAGAAACATTAATACTCTCTCACCGTATTTTGGAATGTTAATTGTAGACGAAGTTCACCACTTGCCAGCCGAGAAGTTCAAGTATATTGCTATGCATTCAATAGCAGTCTATAGAATGGGTTTATCTGCAACACCAACACGTGAAGACGGTAAACACGAAGAATTATTTCCGCTACTAGGTGGAATAGTATACTATAAACTACCAGGTGAACTAGTAGAACAAGGCTATCTAGCACCATACAAAGTCATAACGGTCAAAGTAAAGCTTTCAAAACAAGAGAGAGAATTATACGAGCAGTTGAGAAAGAAGTATAGAGCACTCGTTGGAGGATTAAAATTCCAAGAAGTACTAGAACTAGCACGTAGAGGGGACTCAAGGGCCGCCGAGGCCCTTAAAATACACAGCGAGGCGAGAATGCTACTTGCTAAATCAACTTCTAAAATAGATAAAGCTGTTGAAATAGCGAGAGAAGAATACGAAAAGGGGAATAAAGTAATAGTTTTCACGCAATATGTAGATCAAGCAAGAGAAATAGCTAGAAGACTAGAAGCACTACTATTAACAGGCGACACACCCGAAGAAGAGAGAAAAAGGGCCCTTCAAGAATTCAAGTATGCACAACGTGGAATACTAGTAGTTACAACAGTTGGAGATGAGGGACTAGACATACCAGACGCCAATGTTGGAATATTAGTATCTGGTACTGGTTCACGAAGACAATTCATACAGAGATTAGGAAGATTACTGAGACCAAAACCAGGTGGAAAAGAAGCAGTAATGTACGAGATAATCCTCGAGAAAACAACTGAAGAATTCCAAGCTAGAAAGAGAAAAACACTCAATCTAGATGAATACCTCGGCGAAGACCAGGAAACTAGTCTCTACTAAAACCCATTAGACCTCGTGTTTTCAAAAAATACAATTAAATCTACCCTCACTGCTAAACTCAAATAAAGAAGAATATGAAGTTTGAAGGTAATAATAGAACCACTGTACATCTAGACGCATCTTTCCTGTTTTCCGTGGAAGTCTTTTAATTAGTTGATCTAGCGGATCTAGTGGAAATAGCGTACAACACTATGTCTATTATAGACCCGTAGACAATCCACTCTAGTCCTCTACTCGGTTTACATGCATAAAGGGTTTTTGCATTGTTTTTCTCTTCTAGCCATACGAGTGGTTGTATCGTGTTCTGTTTTACACAGGCCACTACTACCACTACTCCTTTTCTCAGTAATTCTCTATACTGGTTTTCAACGAGTTCGTAATCTACTCTTATAATGTGTGGTATGTGTGGATATTTCAATATGTATTGTTGTAAAACCAGAGGGGTTGTACACTCAATACATGATTGCTCTATGTGTACTTCTAGGTTTTCAACTACTATGTCTCTTCCATCAATGAGGGGTTTCATAACACTGTGTAGTAGTTGCGGGTCTATACAGGTGTATTCAGCCCATGTATCTCTATCTACTCTTACTCCACTACTTAATTCATGTGTATTTGCCAAACTAGGTATTATCAGAGCTGGTGGGTTAACTGCGAGGGTTACTAGTTCACGGTTTAATCTTGTTTCTACTGCTACGGGTTCTAGGAGGATACATGTTTTCTCTACTTTGTTTTCAATGAGGTATTCAATTGTTTTAACTATAGTGTCTAGTTGTGAAAAGTCTACTTGTATAATAATAGAGTTTGAGGGTATGCGCGGCATGGGGTATCGACGAAAGAGAGCAATAAAGTGTTAAAAACAATGTATTTTTATTTTTGTGTTTACTCTTTGATCTTTAGTTTAATCTCGATGATGCTGACTCTTGCTTCTCTGCCTTGTGGGTTGGTTAGTGTTTGGCTACCGATTTTGATGTCTTCTACTTCTACTTTGCCTGGTAGGAATCTGTTCTTTATTATCTCTACTGCATCTACTGCTTTGCTAATTGCTCTTCCACGGGCTTTGATGTAGATTTCTTTTACGCCTTGGTGTACTAGAGTTAATACTGCTATTACATAGTTCATTACTGGTTTCTTACCAACTAATACTGTGTTTGCGCTTTGTGGTTGGGCCATATTTATCCACCTATCTCTTTTGTTTATGTATAGATTTCATAAAACTAGAATAGTGCCCGGTGCTTAAATACTTTTCTTTCTCGTGGTATTACCGACCTCCCCCATTTAAAAGTATTTCAAGTAGGGCATTCAACAACGGGGGACTGTGAGTACTATTATACCAGTATACAGAGACAATCACACTGCTTTAATTCAGGGTTCACTTGACGCTTATAGTGGTGAATACTCGCCTTTAAAGATATATCTAGACCTCTTGAAAACCGGCGAGGAAGACTTTGAAAAATTCTTTGAGAAAGCAACAGGGTTTAAACCCTGGGGTGCTCAAAAACACTGGTTAAAGAGGATTTTACGTGGTGAAAACACTGTTCTCGTAGCACCAACAGGCATTGGAAAAACTACTCTTCTAACAGTATATGCTCTCTACGCTTCTTCAAAGGGCAAGAGAGTACTGTATGTAACACCAACAAAATCCCTTCTAGCTCAAACCTACAAGAGAATGTATCAGCAGGCTGTGAAAACAGGTCTTGATACGAGTAGACTACTATGTTATGACTCCTCCAAGTCGAAGAAGAATAGAGAAGAGGTATTAGAGAAAATCAGGAACTGCCAGTACAATCTACTAGTTGTTACAAACCACTTCCTCCTCAAAAACCATGCTCTACTAGCTACTTGTACACCAGACGTTGTCATAGTAGACGATGTAGATAGCTTGATAAAAAGCGAGAAGGGAGTAGTAGGGCTAGTAAAACTACTTGGATTTACTGATAGAGCAGTAGAACTAGTTAAAAAGAGGAGTAGTCTACTCTGGAAGCTCATGGTTAGTAAAGTCTATGGTAGAAACCCAGAAGAATTAATACGAGAATACCTCGAAGTAGATAGAGAACTCGAAGAAGAAATCAGTAGAACAAAGAGTAGTCAATTAATAGTCGCGTCTGCAACAGGCCGTAGTCGTGGACCAGCTAGTAGAATACTCAAAGACCTTCTTAGAATAGACTTGTCTGGTATAAGCATTTATGGTAGAAATATCACCGACAGCTATACTCTAGTAGAAAACCGTAATGAAACGGCTTCGATAATAGTTAACCTAGTTGGAAAACTCGGTAGAGGATGTATAGTATACTTATCTCCACACCACCCCATGAAAACAGTGTTTAATGATCTAACCGGGAAAGTAAAGAGCGAGCTTGAAAAACACGGATTTAAAGTAGCCGAGGCTAATGCTAAATCAATATCCCTCCTAGTAGAGGGTAAAATAGATGTTTTAATTGGGTATTCCACGTATTATGGTTCGAGTGTTAGAGGTATTGATGCACCACAACAAATAAAATACGTTGTATTTCTCGGAACACCTGTATTCGCTGTTTCAATCGAGTCTTTCCTGGCAAAAATAAACATGTTGACACGTACACTTGTTGAAATAGCAAGTAGAAGAAACGACCCAGCTCTAAGAAAAACAGCAGTAGAACTAAGAAAGAAGACACTGACGCTCTCCCCCTCAGAGAAGCGTATAATTAAACTGTGTTTAACTGGGAAGATACCCGAAGACTCTATTATAAACATTCAGAAACTAGCTGGTTTATACCAAGAAGTCAAAGAAGTATATAGTGAGACACTAGAGCTCGTTAAATCAATACTAGATGAACAAGGTGTTTTAACACTAGGTACTATTACACTTGTAAAATCAAATAGCAGATATGAAGCACTAATACCAGACGTAATGACATATATCCAGGCATCTGGTAGGGCGAGTAGGCTAATAGGAAATAGAATGACACATGGATTATCAATTATAATTGAAGAAAAGAGACTTGAAAACCTAGTTAGAGGATTAGAAGAGAAACTAAGGTCTTTTAATAAAGAACTAGTTTTCAAACACCTCGGAGACATTGATTTACAGGGAGAAAAACACCTCATTGAATCCACGAGAAAAACTAGTAGTGGCGATAGTTTAAAGTACAAGTCTATACTACTAGTAGTAGAATCACCAACCAAGGCTAAGACAATAGCGAGGTTTTTCGGTAAGCCGACAGCGAGGAGGATTAGAGATATAAGTGTATACACTATTCCAGCGAAAATAGATCAAGAGGTAATAGAATTCAATATAGTTGCTACAAGGGGACACATATACGATTTAACAATAGACGAGAAAACAGGGCTTTACGGCGTAATACTTGGAGACACACTGGTAAAACCAGTTTACACTACAATTAGAAAGTGTCGTATATGTGGTACTCAGTTTACAGACTACGATAAGTGTCCTCGCTGCAATAGTCCAGCTTACAGTGATTCAAAATACGTTATAGATGTATTGAGGAAGCTAGCTAGTGAAGTAGATGAAGTCTACATTGCAACAGACCCTGACATGGAGGGAGAGAAAATAGCATATGATGTATACACATCGATTAAAGAAGTAAATACCAATATATGGAGGATAGAACTACATGAAATAACACTAAACGAACTACTCAAAGCTCTTGGAAACAAGAGGTGGATTGATTTAAACCTCGTCGAGGCGGAAATGTATAGGAGGATTTTAGATAGACTTGTAGGCTTCGCTCTAAGCCAGAAACTACAAATTGTATACTCTAGGAGAAATCTCGGAGCCGGCCGTGTACAAACCCCCGTTCTTGGATTAATAATTGAGAGGTATAGAGAACACCTGGCAAACAAGTGTAAACGAGTAGTATTTAAATTCAAAGAACCAGTGGACTTGTCTTTTACCATATACATAGATAGAAAACAAGAAGAACTACTCGAGAAGATTAAGTCTGCAACTAGTCTTACACTAGTAAAGAAGGCCGAAGAAGTAGTAGAAGTACAGCCTAAACCACCCTTAACAACTGATGAACTGCTCGTCGAGGCCTCTAAAATCGGCTTGCCAGTAGACGTGGCAATGAAGACTGCACAGGAATTATTCGAAGCAGGTCTTATAACATACCATAGAACGGATAGCACATATATTAGTAGTGTAGGATTATCAATAGCCCGCGAATACCTATCAAAGAAGAATCTATTAGAGTATTCCAGGTTTAGCCACTGGGGTCAGCCTGGTACCCACGAGGCGATACGGCCCGTCTACCCATTAGATGCTGATGAACTACTACAAGCTATAGATGAAGGATTAATTCCTGTTGTAATACCACTTACAGGTTTACACTTAAAACTATACAGTGTGATATTTAAGAGGTTTATTGCTAGTCAAATGAAGCCGTTTAAAGCAGTAAAAGCTAGATTTACTGTTAAACTCGGAGATCTAGAGCTGGGTGAGCTAGAAGTACTACTAGATGTACTCGATGATGGATTTAACAAAATCCAGCAAGTTAGATTATACAGAGACTTGAAAGGCCGTAATGTCATCGAGGTGTCCATAGAGAAAGTAGAAGTATCTGATTCGAGTAGAATAGCACTCTATACTTCTGGTGATGTTGTATTACTCATGAAGAAGCTGGGTATTGGACGTCCAAGTACATATGCAAAAATTATTGCTAGTCTTAGAAGACACGGCTATATAATTGAATCAAAAGAGCGGAAGAAGCTGGTTCCAACTAAGAGAGGGGTTGAAGTATACGAGTACTTGAAGAAGTATTATCCAGAATTCATATCTGTCGAGTTAACAAGGAGAATGGAGGAAGTTATTGATGGTATTAGTAGGGGTGAAATCCAGGGATTGCTAGCAGTGAGAGGTATTGTTGCCTCGCTTGTAACTCGTGGACTAGTAGAAGCCGCTCTAGTACCTCCTCTTTACCTTAATAACTATATAGGGCTTAGACCTCCCCTGGACAACCTCGCTGCCAATTGATGCTCCCTGGTACTCGATACTACCTCCCATTTTACTAACTAGGGCATTATAGAGGTCTACTGCTTTACTAATAAAGCGTCCATACCCCTTTATCACTATTGTCTCAGCACCCTCTTGGAACATTACTGCTATTTCTATCAAGTATTCTCTCAATGGCTTGGTTGAAACCAAGATCACTCTTTCACTACTCTTACTCACATATACCACCTAATATCATTAAGAGACATGGATAATTATATAATCGTTACCATAGAAAACCACCGTATACGACACAATGCAAAAATAAATTTGAGATATATATGAATGGCTCCTATTGATTCCACTATTGGAAACCAAAGGTTCTACCCCTCGACCCCGACTGGACCTGGAGTGGGATGAATTATGTGGGGCAATTTTCCCACCTTGAAACCAAAGGTTCCGCCCCTCGGCTTCCACTCCAGAAAAACCACAGGTACCCACCCCTCATCTTCCAATGCAAAACCCCGTACACTATTAAATCAATAACACAATCAACTCATTCTACAAGAAATCAATACAATCTAAATTGCAAGACTAGCTACAAAGACATAGTAATTCGAGTAAACAAGTGTATAATTAATGCACTATTTTTCTATTACTAGTTTGTATAATGATAATAAGATCAATAATAATACAACAAGATTCTACTAGTATATTCAAGCATTAAGTCTATGCACTAACTACTCTATCACTTCTCTTATAGTAGAAGAGAAGATTAGTTGTTTAGATATAGAGGGTTTAGTTTTCCAGTTGAAGGGCAGGGGTGGGGGTTTAGCGGAGTGATCCTGGTCCATAAACCGGGGGGTTCGTCCCCTCCATTGCGGGTGGACATGGCCCCCTAGCGTTGACCAGGCTTTTTATCAGTCTTGACCATTTAAATTATTATTGTTCTCGCTAACTAGACTACAATGTGGAAATTGATACCTAATAGACATGTTTCTGTCCAGCGGGAATTTACTAAAACTGGGTTCCAGGCGAGACACGTGTTTTCTATGTATCCAGTGGTAGCCGAACCTCTTCAAGTGGATCAATTTTTATGCCTTCAACGTGGATGGAAAAATAACCCTTTATCAAGTATTATATCTTGGAGGCGGCCGAGGCCCCGCCCACGCCTGGATTACTAGTGAAGGGTGAGGAAACTCCGTGCACCCCGCGGCAGCGCGGCCCCGTAAGGGGCGCGGGTAGTCCCCGCGGCAACGGTACAGAAACGATACGGCCGCCACGACATGGCTATGAGGCCGTCCACCCCTCGGCGACGAGGGGTTTAAACGGTTGAGGACCGTGGCGGAGGCGTTGAAACGACCGCCCCGCGCGGTGCAAGGCCCGGGTCCGGGGTGAGGTGCCGCGCGACCGGTATGGGCCGCTTAGACGAATGCGGGTGTACAGAACACGGGTTATGCCTCGGCCGCCTCTCCAGCCTCCTGTATTATACATGGGTTTTCTACTTCCCAGTATGATATAATTACTTCTCTTAGTTCTTCGAGTGTTGATACACGTGCATACTCGTCTAGTAGTTCTTTGTTTAATGCGTCAAACGTATTCATCCATTTAAATACTCCTAAAATCTTCTTGTAGAGGTCTTGAAACCCAGTTATGTAGAGTGTTGCTGCAACGGCCTCTATACTAGACAACATACATGGTTTTCCATAGTTGATAGGGTTTCCTGGTAGTAGAGGGGGGAGTTTAACGTGTTCTCCCCGTAGACCCTTAAACTTGTTTTTAGAGAGTTTTTTCCAGCTGGCGTCAAGGACTAGTACACCGTGTTGTAACACCTGGTTTCTATACCATGGTCCAAGATACGTATTTGAGTAGGGATTGAGAACCAGGGGGTATCCTCTAACGCTGTGTTTTGAAACCAGTACTGCAAACCCCATTCTAACTAGTTTTAACGCTGTATTCTTGCTTGGATCGTCTTCTCTATAGAGTAAAACCATTATTCTAGGTGTTTCCATTATTGCACCATTACCTCAGTGGAAAATAAGTTTATTATATCCCCTATAATAACTAAATAATTGGGGTAGGAAATGCCCGAGACTAAGAAGTCAGCTATAATCCTAATACAGACGGAGATTGGATCAGAGAGTAAAGTCGTAGAAGAGTTAATGAAAATCCCCGAGGTAAAAGAAGCCTATGTCGTCTATGGAACCTACGACCTCGTAGTCAAAGTTGAAACTGATGCTCTCGAGAAAATAAGAGAGATTGTAACCAATAAAATCAGAAAGCTACCAGATATTAGAACTACTGTTACAATGATTGTTGTCGAGGAGAGAATTAAGTAATATACTTCGTAGATTGTGTGTTTTTTAATTCTCTACTTTCTCAAATCTATATAGTTGTCACAATTACTTCTCTTTTTGTAATAACAATTGTGTGTTCGAATTGAGATACAATAGCGTTTTTTCTTTCAACGAGTATAGGGTATTCGACTAGTAGACGAGAGCGTTTTAATTCATCTAGAGCTTTGTAAAACGTGGTCTCACTTCCTGGTTTGACATACCATCTCGCCGCGAAGGGCAGGGTTTTTCTCTCATTGTATATTGCCTCGTATACTTGTCTCGCAGCGTCTGGTATTCGCTTTGTAGATGGTTTTAATGCATAGATTGCTGTAATTGGGCCTTCATCTACTATTCCATCTCCATTACTTGCAAATGGCTCTATTGCATACACGCCTTCTCCGAGTTTAAACAAGTTTAATCTATCATGGTAGTTTGGAATTATTACTCCACTATGTATAATAAATCTCTCGAGGCCGTGTCCAGAGAGGTTTTTAATTGGTTTGTAGCCATGGCTTCTAATAGTGTCTTCTATTACCCTGCCTATTTCAGATGCACGTATACCTGGTTTAACAACTTCGATGGCTTTTTCAAGTGCTTTTCTAGCTGCTTCTACGAGGCCCTCGTAGACGGGGTTAAAGCATAGTGTAATAGCAGTGTCGGCTATGTATCCATCTACGTGGACTCCAATGTCTATTTTAACGACTGAGTTGTCTGGAATAATGGATTCATCGTTTGGAATTGGTGTGTAGTGTGCTGCTGATATTGTTTACACTAATGTTTACTGGAAAAGCTGGCTGCCCTCCTTGTTCAACAATGTATTTTTCGAGCGTGCTGGCTACTTCAATCAATTTAACTCCTGGTTTAACAATAGATTCTGCTAGTTTTACAGCGCGCTTTGCAATACCACCGGCTTTCAACAACTTCTCTACTTCTTCGTCTGTAACCATGTAGTACACACTCAAAGGTTTTCTCTAGCGAAAACAATAATAATTCCGGGAATTAATAACTGATAAATAGAGGTGTGTGTTATGGGAGTTATCAAGTATTATGGACATAGTTTCTTTGAAGTAGTATTAACGGGCCTCGATGGAAAAGAAAAAACAATTCTCATTGATCCATGGGCTGGAAACCCATTAAGCCCTGTTAAACCACGAGACTTTAAAGACAGGAAAGTAGACTACATCATAGTAACTCACGATCATGGAGACCACTTGGGAGACGCTATTGAAATAGCTAGATTAACAGGTGGAGTAGTGGTTGGAGTCTACGAAATAGCTCTTTATGCAGAAGAGCATGGAGTAAAAGCAATAGGTGGAAATATTGGTGGAGCATTGAAAATCCCAGACTTGGAAATAATACTCACTCCTGCAACACACTCTAGTAGTCGTGGCGTCCCGGTAGGAGTAGTTGTCAGAGGTAGAGATCTAAGTATCTACCATGCTGGTGATACCGGTCTATTCAGTGAAATGGAGCTCATTGGAGAACTATACAGTCCAGATGTCGCGCTACTACCAATAGGCGGACACTTCACAATGGGTATAAGAGAAGCAGTCAAAGCAGTTGAGCTACTCGGACCCAAACTAGTTATTCCAATGCATTACAATACATTCCCCGTTATACAAGCAGATCCATTTGAATTCAAGAAATTAGTCGAGGAAAAATATGGAGTTAGAGTAGTGGTATTAAACCCCGGTGAATCTATAAGCTACCCCTAGTATAGTGAGAGGACTCTGCAATGAACCACGAGGAAAAACTGAAAATAGCAGTACGCAACACGGTTGAAGTAGTAACACTCGAAGAACTAAGTAAGCTACTAGTTGAAAACCCGAAGCCAAAAGGCTATATTGGATTCGAGCCGAGTGGACTAATACATATTGGATGGCTAGTCTGGATGTATAAAGTAAAAGACCTGGTCGACATAGGTGTAGACTTCTATATTTTAGAAGCTACCTGGCACGCATATATTAACGACAAGCTAGGAGGAGACCTTGAGTTAATTAGAAAGGCAGCTAGATACACGAGAAAGGCCTTGGAGGCCATTGGAGTCGACATTGGTAAAATACACTTTGTAGACGCCGAGGAGTTAGTAAGCGACAAGGAGTACTGGAGTATTCTATTGAAGTCGGCAAAGAAAACTTCACTTGCACGTGTGAAGAGGGCATTGACTATTATGGGTAGAACAGCTGACGAGGCAGAAACAGACTTCTCTAAGTTAATCTATCCATTAATGCAGGTTTCAGACATATTCTACCTAGATCTAGACATTGCACTTGGAGGACTAGACCAGCGTAAAGCACACATGCTTGCAAGAGATATCGCCGAGAAAATCGGCCGGAAGAAAGTAGTAGCCATACACACACCAATAGTATCTGGTCTTCTAGGCCCCGCTAAAAAGAAACCCGTTGAAACAAGCGAGTTAGACGAGGTGTTATCAGAGGTTAAAATGAGTAAGAGTAAACCTGAAACAGCGATTTTCCTACACGACTCTCCAGATGAAATTAGAGAGAAGATTATGAAGGCCTATTGCCCGCCAAGAACAGTAGAGTTTAACCCGATCATTGAGATCAATAAATACCTGTTGTTCCAGCAACCAGGATTTGTACTCCACGTAGAACGACCAGAACAATATGGCGGCCCAATCGACATATATAGCATAGAGGAACTAGAATCCCTCTATACAAGTGGAAAACTACACCCATTAGACTTGAAGAAGGCCACGGCAGAAGCACTTGTTAAAATGATAAGTGATATACAGAGAAAACTCTTCTCGTCGAGTGAAACAGTAAAGATCCTAGAGGAGTTGAAATCAGCTAAAATAACAAGGTAGGACACTAATAGTCACGAATTTAAAACCCCGTTAATTATAGTGTTTTTAATGGTGGGCCGGTAGCTCAGCCTGGAAGAGCGCCGCCCTTGCATGGCCTCAGGGGGTGCGGCCGAGGTCGGAGAAAGGCGGAGGTCCCGGGTTCAAATCCCGGCCGGTCCACTCACATTCTTTTTAATAACCTTCTGTATATGCTTAATACATAGTTGACTACATGATGGGTGTTTGGGGGTAGGATGTAATGGATGCTTCAACAATTATACAATTGATTTGGATAATACTGTTTATTCTATTGATTACTGGTTTAAACCAGCGCATACAGTTGAAGATATGGATTCTCGATATAAGGACGAAATTAAATACTATTAAGAGTCTACTTGAAGAAGACAAGGCTAAAACCAGGAATATGCTTAGAAATCTCGGTGTTGAAGTTCCAGACGCGCTTATAGAGAGAGTTATTGACTTCTTCACTATTGAACCAGTTGAAATCGAGCCTACTGATATTATTAAACGAATGGATCACTTGTTGAGAACAACTGAAAACAGCGTTAGGAAAATAGTATCTGGATTTCTACCAAATCTCGGTAAACACGAGTTATCACTAGTAGAAACATCGCTTTCAATAGTTGCAGCTTTAAACATTGTCTACAAGGAAATAAGACACTACCTTCTCATCGGCGAGAGAGAAAACAATTTTATATTGATTATGCAGTTGGAGTACCTCATGCCCCAGGTAATGCGGATTGTATATACATATCACGAGGCGCTAGAGTCATTTATGCAGGGTAGGCCAATAGGGGATGGAGCAGGGCCGTTTATAGTCTATAATCTACTAGAGAAAAGCGAGGTTAAATCGAGAAGAGTAATAGATGATACGAGTGTAATAGAAGCCTACTATAAGGATCGGAGGTTAATACTCGTAAAAGCAGAGGGCCCTGGTAGTAATGTAGGTCATCCTGGAGCAGTTATAAATAGAGTAGTAGAAGAACTCAAAGGAAATGTAGACTTGATAATAACTATTGATGCAGCCTTGAAACTAGAAGGCGAAGAAACAGGCTCTATTGCAGAGGGTGTTGGTGCAGCTATAGGCGACCCAGGCCCCGAGAAAATAGCAATTGAGAGAGCTGCATCTAAATACAATATTCCACTGAGAGCACTGGTAGTGAAAATGGATATGAAAGAAGCTATTACAACAATGAAGAAAGAAATAGTAGAAGCATGTGAACGCGCATTAAACCACATTGAGAGAATAATAGAAGAAACCACTCCACAAAATGCAACGGTAATAATAGCGGGTATTGGAAATACAATGGGAATACCTGGATAGGTGGATAACATGATAAAACTACAACTCCCACCCGATATAATCTGGTTAATAGTAATCCTAATACTAATAATCTACCTGGTCTACGATACATACGCTAGGAGGCCAAAGAAAACAGAGAAAATAATTAGAGAACGACTAGTCTGTACTAAATGCGGATACGTAGTAGAAAGAGAATTCGAACCAGGAGACTTCATAGGACTAGTAAAGGGAAAATGCCCCTCTTGCGGAGGAGACTTAAAGATAAAAGCAATCTACGCTATTGAAAAAGAAAAACTTTAAAAACCCCTTCAACAAATAGAGTGAAAACGGCACCCGACCCGGCCATAGTGGCCGGGCAACACCCGGTCTCGTCAGATCCCGGAAGTTAAGCCGGCCACGTCGGGGTGGCCGTGAGGTCCGCGAGGCCTCGCAGCCGCCCCGAGCTGGGATCGGGTGCCGTTACACTTCTAAACTTCACTATTACTTCTAGACAACACCTTTTCCAACCAAGAAGTTTTCATCAATTAAGGTGTTGTCTAGAAGTATACGTGTATGTAAATAAACTGTGATAAAGAATACGTGTTTTCTATTGGTGTTTAGAGGTATATAATTTAATAACCCTAATTTAACCATTATACTAGATACAATGTGTTTGGTGATTAAATGGTTAAGTTTTGCCCCAAGTGTGGCTCTATAATGGTGCCTACTAGAAAGAATGGGAAAATCTATATGAAGTGTACTAGGTGTGGTTATGAAGTAGAAGTAAAAGAAGAGAAGGGTAGAAAAGACAGTATTACATATCAAATTGAAGCTAATAAGAGAGTTGCAACAGCAGTTGCAAGCGAGGCAAAGGAGAGGAAGTTGACCGAGGAAGAACGCGAAATGCTTAGTGAGTTCTACGAGATATTCCTTGAGGAGTTTGAAAAAGAAGAAGAATCATCAGAAGAATAGTCAGCTCTGTTTTTATCGTCATAAATCAGAGCCGTCACCACTCTTCATCCCGTATTAAATAGTGTTTATACTTGCTTTTATCCCATAATTGATTTTAAAGTATAGTGAGGTGCTTACAGCTTGGTTAGAGTAGCAGTTGTAGATAGAGACTACTGCAAGCCGAGTAAGTGTAATTTAGAGTGTATAAGGTTTTGCCCTGTAAATAGAAGTAGAAAGAAGAAGGCAATTGACTTAGCAGAGGATAGGTCGAGAGCTATTATTTATGAAGACACTTGTGTTGGTTGTGGTATATGTATTAAAAAGTGTCCATTCAATGCCATCTCGATCGTTAACCTACCAGATGAATACGAGAAAATGCTTATTCATAGATATGGAGAAAACATGTTTAAACTATATGGTCTGCCAGCTCCTAGAACCGGTCAAATACTGGGTATTATTGGTCAAAACGGTGCTGGTAAATCAACAAGTATAAAAATACTCTCCGGTCAGATAAAACCCAATCTAGGTAGACTAGTCAATCCACCCGAATGGGACGAGGTAATAAAGGCTTTTAGAGGTACAGAGATACAAGCATACCTTTCAAAACTAGCTTCCGGCGAGATCAAGGCAGTTGTTAAACCACAATACATTGAACACGCTAGAAGAGTACTCAAAGGTACAGTGAGAGAACTCCTTACTAGAGCCGATGAAACAGGAAACTTCAAAGAGGTAGTATCTGCACTCGCACTAGAAAAACTCCTAGATAAAAACATAGGGGAATTGAGTGGTGGAGAACTACAAAAATTCCTTGTTGGAGCAGTATTATTGAAAAACGCTAATGCATACTTCTTTGACGAGCCTTGTAGCTACCTCGATGTAAGAGAGAGGGTTAGAGTTGCAAAAGCTATTAGAGAGTTTAGTAAACCAGAGAAAAACTACGTGGTTGTAATAGAACACGACTTAATGATCCTCGACTACTTATCAGACAATATAACAGTTATATATGGTGAGCCCGGAGTATACGGTATAGCCTCTAAACCATACAGTACCCGTGTTGGAATAAACAACTACTTAAAGGGCTATCTACCAGCGGAAAACATGAGAATAAGAGACTACGAGATAAAGTTTAGAATAACAGTTAAAGGAGAAGTAAGAGAGGAAAACCCATACCCGGTACTCGCATGGAGCGACATGGAGTTCCAGTATCAACCAGGTGGATTTAAACTCTCGGTAGAAGGCGGCGAGCTACACGTAGGCGAAGTAGTTGGCATTGTAGGCCCTAATGGAATAGGTAAAACAACATTTATAAAACTATTGAGTGGCGAGTTAAAACCCTCTAGTGGAGAAGTATTAATTACTGCTTCAAATGTCAGTATAAAACCACAAGAAGTTTCGCCAAAAATATTCACGGAGGAAACAGTTCTAGGTAATTTAAAAGCAGCCTCTCCACAAGCAGTCGATCCCACATCGTGGTTATACCTCGAACTCGTAAAGAGATTGAAATTAAATAGACTACTCGAGAGAAGAGTAGACGAGCTCAGTGGAGGAGAACTACAAAAACTAGCAGTAGCAGTTTCATTGGCAAGAGACGCTGATCTATACTTCCTAGACGAGCCATCAGCATACTTAGATGTAGAAGAGAGAATTAGTGTTGCTAAAGTAATCCGTAAAATAATAGAAGAAAAGCATAAAGCAGCCATCGTTGTAGAACACGACTTACTCTTCCAAACATACGTGAGTGATAAGGTAATGGTGTTTTGGGGCTCGCCTAGTATAGAGGGAAAGTCTACTAAACCACTAGATCTACGTGATGGCTTAAACAACCTACTAAGAAACCTCGATATAACTGTCCGTAGAGATCAAGAGACTGGAAGGCCAAGAATTAATAAACCAGACTCTGTATTGGATAGAGAACAGAAGCAGCGTGGTATATACTTCGCTGTTGATTAATTTTTACATGGATGTATCAATATCCAAGACCATCCTTCCCCATAAAGATTTATAAGCATTGATATGATATTTTAAAAGCGTATAGGTGTTATAATGACCGAGAAAATAACTCTTTCTGTAATAAAAGCAGATGTTGGAAGTATAGCTGGACACCACTCTCCTCACCCCGACCAACTAGCAGCCGCAACAAAAATACTTGCAGAAGCCAAACAGAAAGGTATTATTATAGACTTCTACGTAACAAATGTTGGAGACGACATCCAGTTAATTATGACTCATACTAAGGGCCCAGACCACCCAGACATCCATGGACTAGCATGGGACGCGTTTAAAGCAGCTGCAAAAGTTGCCCGTGAATTAAAACTCTACGCGGCTGGACAAGACCTCTTATCAGAGGCGTTTTCCGGTAATGTTAGAGGTATGGGTCCTGGTGTAGCAGAGCTTGAAATGGAGGAGAGAGTAGCTGAACCCGTTATTACGTTCCACGCTGATAAAACCGAGCCTGGTGCATTCAACCTACCGATCTTTAGAATATTTGCTGATCCATTCAATACAGCTGGATTAGTCATAGACCCCAAGATGCATGATGGATTTGTATTTGAAGTATACGATGTAATGGAGGGTAGAAGTGTATTAATGAAGTCTCCAGAGGAAATGTATGATATTCTAGCATTAATTGGTACAACCGGTAGATTTGTAATTAGAAGAGTTTATAGAAAAAGCGATAATCTACTAGCGGCAGTTGTAAGTGTTGAGAGATTGAATTTAATGGCTGGTCGATATGTTGGTAAAGACGACCCAGTAGCAATTGTTAGAGCACAACACGGTCTACCAGCAGTTGGTGAAATCCTAGAAGCATTTGCATTTCCACACTTAGTAGCCGGGTGGATGAGGGGTAGCCACTTCGGCCCATTAATGCCAGTACCACTAAGATACGCCAAGGTTACAAGGTTTGACGGCCCACCACGTGTTATAGCTCTTGGCTGGAATATAAGTAGAGGCAGGTTGATTGGGCCCGTAGACCTATTCGACGATGTAGCATACGATGAAACAAGGAGAATAGCTCAGTTAATAGCAGAATACATGAGGAGACATGGTCCATTCATGCCACACAGACTTGGACCAGAGGAAATGGAGTATACAACACTACCAGATGTACTCCAGAAGTTAAAAGATAGATTTGTAAAAGCCGAAGACGCGTATAAAGTAGTTAAGAAAGAACACTCACTATAGTCTTTTTTCCACAATAAATACTTTGTCTCGAGGCGTGGTATATGCGCCCTATTCTAGCAGTAAATTACAAGGCGTATTATCCACATAGTTTTGGAAAACATGCGCTTGAACTAGCTAGAGCGGCGAAGAAAATTATTGAGGAATACGATGTAGAAGTAATTCTAGCACCACCATTCACCGAGTTGAAAAATATACTCGAAGAGGTAAAAGGGACTAGGATAAAAGTATACGCTCAACACGCAGACCCACTAGAACCAGGTGCTATAACAGGCTATATTCCACTAGAAGGCCTGAAAGAACTAGGAGTACACGGAGTTATCATTAACCACAGTGAGCATAGATTAAAACTAGCCGATATAAACTACTTGGTAAAGAAGGCTCATACACTGGGCTTAGAAGTACTTGCATGTGCAGATGTGCCCGAGACAGGTGCAGCTGTAGCTGTACTCGGTCCAGACATGGTTGCTGTTGAACCACCTGAGTTGATTGGTACTGGTATTAGTGTGAGTAAAGCTAAACCAGAAGTTATAACCAATAGTGTTGAGTTAATTAGAAGAGTTAATCCAAATGTAAAGATATTAACTGGTGCAGGTATTTCAACAGGTGAAGACGTCTATATAGCAATAAAACTAGGCACGATCGGTGTATTAGTAGCATCTGCTATTGTCAAGGCAAAAGACCCATATAGCGTCATGAAAGACATGGCTGAAAAAGCCGTTCTAGCCTTCAAAGAAATATCCAAGTAAAAAACAAAAACCCCTTACTCTAATTCTTTTTGTATAGATGCCGCCGTAGCTCAGCCTGGTAGAGCGCCGGCCTCGTAAGGTTTACTAGAGACCGGAGTCGAGAGAGCCGGTGGACGCGGGTTCAAATCCCGCCGGCGGCTTTACACTACAATTTCAACTCTTATTTCATGTATGTTTATACCGCGTTTTGAATAGGATTTGACTACTATATCTCCAATTTTCAAGTAGCCTATTGTTTTCAATTTACTGTATACTTCTTCAACTCCTTTCTCGTAGTCATCTGATTCAACGAGTTTGCTTGATAAGTCTACGGGGTTGACTCCATAGTATATAGTTGACTTCTCGAGTAGTTTTCTATTCCAACTTCCCATGTAGACTGGAATTAGAGGTCTATACCTAGACAACAATGGAATTATATTTCCTGTCTTTGTATATGCAATAATTGTTCCATGTAGGCTTTCAGCTAGGTGTATAAGTCCCTGAGCGTATTTCTCCATGAGTGACTCAGCTGTTAATTCTTTTCTGAATTCTTCGAGTGTGGAATGGGGGAGGTTGTTTAGTGCAGCTGATATTATTGTTTTAGCCCATTTAATTGTTTCAACGGGGTATTTACCAATTGCTGTTTCACTAGTTAATAATATGGCGTCTGCAAGACTGTGTACTATATTGTATAATCCAACAACGTCGCTTCTACTAGGTCTATTGTTTTCAATCATGGATTCTAAGATATCGGTGGCTACTATTACTGGTTTTCCATGTTTAACAGTTGTTTTAATTATCTTGTCTTGTAGGACTGGAATTAATTCTATTGGGAAGTGTACTCCTAGATCTCCCCTTGCTACTAGTATTGCATCAGATGCTTCTACGATTTTTTCGAGGTTGGAGAATCCATTGCGTGTCTCTATTTTTGAAATGACTCCTGTACTGCAATTTAACTGTGCTAATAGGTCTCTTACAAGTAAAACATCTTTTTCACTTCTAACATAGCTTAAAGCAATATAGGTGAATTCCTCGCTACAAGCATATTTTATTAATTCAATATCACTACTCGTTAGAAAACCAGTTGGTAGGTCTTTTCTAGGAACAACAATTTTTCTACCAGGTTTTAAAACACCTGGAGTGACAACTAGGCATTTAGCGTAGTCTCTACTAAATTCTACAACTCTCATTTCTACTTCTCCGTCTCCATAGAGAATAGTATCTCCAGGTGTGAGAATATCAAATAATTCGCGTTTACTAACAACTAGTATTTTTTCGCCTTGAAATTCCTGCTTCTTGGATTCCAGGGTTATTGTTATGAAATCGCCTTTTTTCACTGTAATGGCTTCAGTGTTCTCTGTTCTTGTCTGGGGGCCTGGTATATCTCCCATTATAGATACTATCGTGTCTAGTTCGCGAGAGGCTTTTCTAATATTTTCAACTATGTTATGCCATTCACTTGGGTTTCCAAAGGCAAAGTTTATTCTGAACCCAGATACTCCGTGTTTAATTAAATCATAGATTACTTCGTAGTTATTTGAAGAGGGACCTATTGTAGCAATTACTTTAATACTCAAAAGCAAACACCATTTAAAGTTGATTTACACCCATATTGAAACGTGTTGAATTTCCTAGTAATAAACATTTATAAGTCGTGTCTTATAACGTGGATTTGGGGATGAAGTGTGAAGTGGTGGCTAGAAGAGGAATGGGAAGAGGAGTGGGAAGAGGAAGAGTGGGAAGAAGAAGAATGGGAAGAAGAGTGGTAGAGCTATAGAAGCGTTAAAAGAAATCTAATGTTTTTTACCAATGGCTTTACAAATCCTGTCCCTACACTTCTATAGTCTAGTGGAGTGCATTCACTAGTATTTTGTGGAATACAATCTACTCCAAGAATATAGTATTGTTTTCTCTCTTCTACTTCATCACCTAGAATTTTAACAACTTCGCTTATTTGACTAGTTCCCGTAGCTAGCATTGCTAGTAAGAGGCCTTTATTACGTATTCTTTCTAATTCACTAGAGTAGATTTTATATGCTAGTGCAGCTTGGATCAATTGGAGTGGAGTTTCAATAATGTTTTCTGGTATGATGGAGACTGGGTCTTCTGGTTTAATTCCACGGTATTCTATTTCTTTTTTGAGGTCTCCAGTAATGTTTTTACAGGAGTAGAGGTATATACGTAGAGATGTATTTCTCCAGCCTAGTAAAACCTCGATGTATTCATTTCCAATAGTGTATTTAAGCACCAGCCTCACTCACTTCTCCAGCAACTTCAACTCTCTTTTCGCGTTTTGCCTCGATTGCTAGTAGGTGTGTTATATACCCGGCTATCTGGTTTCTCAACTTCTTTGATGGTATAACAGTTAGTTTTGAAACTACTTTTTTATTGTGTTCAAAATCTCTCTTGAATAAATCCGGGTATTTGGTTAGTAGCTCTCTAGCTACTCTCTTAACGAGTTTTGGTCTTACCTTACCCATAATAAACACCTTTCTAAATCGTCTGCTTTAATATGCTCATTTATAAACGGGTTTATAAAACTCAACGAGTTTTCTTGTTAGTGGTGATGAAAACCACCGACTGGGATTTATGACCGAGACCCACGGGTCTGAGACGGCTTACACTGTCTTAGTAGCTCTATTAGTAAGTGTACTCTTCTCGCTGTTCCAGGGTCGACTCCTAGAATACTCGCTATTTCACTTGGTGTGTATGTTCCACCAGTGATGTTTTCGTAGTATTTAATTTTCTCGTAGTAGTCTACTGGTAGAGACCAGTATTCTATCTTACCCTCTCTAACTAGGTAGACTAGGTATACTTTGTCTAGTAATAGTACTGTGTAGTCTCCTATACTACAAGTGTTGTATATCATTGACTCCATGATGTCTGAGTATTCGCGTGTAATAAACAATTTACCGTTCTTTTCCTCTATAATACCGTATTTCTTGAGCCACCATACTCCTCGTTTAACCACGTCTATTTTCAATTTAGATGCTTCTTTTAGTTCTTCAATTGTTAAACCCGGGTAGCTCTTGATAAACCGGGCTATTATGTAGAGCCATGGTTTATCTGCTATGAGGTTTTTAAACAATACACTTCTAGGTAACTCGTTTCCTTCTGACATAGTGTTTTATCCACCATTGAACTACTATTTTTAAATCAACTAATTTGTTTTATGTTGTTTCCACGGGTTTTATTGAACTATATTAGATTCTAGTAGACTAGTTTTTCATGGTGGGTTTAATGGAGTTTAAAGTGAGAGATATATCGCTAGCTAGTAGCGGCGAGTTGAAGATTGCATGGGCAGAGAAAAACATGCCTGTTTTAATGCTCCTTAGAAAAAAGTATTCCGAGTCAAAGCCTTTGAAAGGAGTGAAAATAGGTGCTGTGCTACACGTTACAAAGGAGACAGCTGTATTGGTATTAACACTTAGAGAAGCCGGTGCAGAAGTCTATCTTGCAGGGAGTAATCCACTATCTACTCAAGACGATGTTGCAGCCGCGCTGGCTACTCGTGGAATACACGTCTATGCTTGGAGAGGGCAAAATAGTGATGAATACTATTGGTGTATAACTAAAATAGCTGAGAGCAAACCAGATATTGTTATAGATGACGGTGCAGACCTACACGCAGTACTCCACGAGAAATACCCTGACATAGCGAGTAATGTAATTGGTGGAACAGAGGAGACAACAACTGGTGTTAATAGACTTCGAGCTCTTGAAAACGAGGGGTTACTCAAATACCCTGTTATAGCTGTAAACGACTCTTACACCAAACACATGTTTGATAATAGATATGGTACTGGACAAAGCACGTTCGACGGTATATTGAGAGCTACAAACATACTAGTTGCTGGAAAAATAGTAGTTGTAGCAGGATATGGATGGGTTGGAAAGGGAATAGCGGGAAGAGCGAGGGGTCTTGGAGCACGCAGAGTTATTGTTACAGAAGTAGACCCGATTAGAGCGCTCGAAGCAGTATACGATGGATTCGAAGTAATGCCCATGAAGGAAGCTGCTAGTATAGGAGACGTGTTCATAACAGCAACAGGCAACATAGCAGTTATAAGAAGAGAACACTTTGAAAAAATGAAAGATGGAGCAATACTCGCCAATGCTGGACACTTCAACGTTGAGATTTGGATACCAGACCTAGAAGAACTATCAGTCGAGAAGAGGCAAATACTACCATATGTAACAGAGTATACATTGAAAGATGGACGGAAACTCTACCTACTCGCTGAGGGTAGACTAGTAAACCTTGTAGCAGCAGAGGGCCATCCAAGCGAGGTAATGGATATGAGTTTTGCTAATCAATTCCTAGCTGTAAAATACCTATTAGAAAACAAGAGTAGACTTGGAAACCGAGTTCTGAGACTTCCAAGAGAACTAGATGAAATGGTTGCAAGGTTAAAACTAGAATCTATGGGTATAGAAATAGACGAGTTAACACCAAGACAACGCGAATATCTCTCTTCCTGGAAGTATGGAACGTGAGAACGAATACTTTGTTCTTTATAGAAAAACCATTTTTCACTCTGGATGTCTACGAGTACATCCTCTGTGGCTATGTATAATAGAGGAGTTATTTGTGGGCCCGCGGGGATTTGAACCCCGGTCCACCCGGTTATGAGCCGGGCGCTCTACCTGGCTGAGCTACGGGCCCCTTATCTATTTTAAAGTTTCAAAAGGGTTTAAATTTTATTCTTTTACTCAATATCGTGTCTTCAATGGGAGGGAGGTTTAACTAGTTTTCTTGAGTGTTGCAATATATTTTGCTACTGCATCTGCTGCTATTGCTCCTTCCGCCACTGCTGTTACTATTTGTTCAAATTTGTATTTGTAGGGTCCACCTGCAGCATCTCCTGCAGCGTAGACTCCTGGGAGATTGGTGCTCATGTCTATGTTGACTTTTGCTTTGCCTTCTTCATCTACTTCAATACCTACTTTCTTAAAGAACTCTGTTGGTGGGTTTGTACCGATTTCAATGAATACAGCGTCTACTATGAGGATTTTTTCCTCGTTTGTCTGTGTGTTTACTAGTTTTAATCCTTCTACTTTCTCTTCTCCTAGTATTTCTTTTACAATAGTGTTTGTTAGTATCTCTATTTTTGGGTTTTTACGGGCGGCTTCAATGTATGTTTCAAACGCTCTAAACGATTCTCTCCTGTGGATTAGGTATACCTTGGAGGCCAGGTTGCTTAGATATAATGCGCTGATAAAAGCCGAGTTTCCTCCACCTACTACTGCTACTACTTTGTCTTTGAAGAATGCTCCATCGCATACTGCACAATACGATACTCCTCTACCTAGTAGTCTATCTTCTCCTGGAACACCTAGTTTCCGCTTCTCGCTACCCATGGCGAGTATAACTGCGTAGCCGCAAATAGGTTTAGATCTACTCTTTGTTTTTACACACCATAATTGCTGGTTTTCCGGGTCTTTGAATAAATCTACTACTTCATCGATTATTATTGGTACATTGTATTTCTCTACGTGTTTAACGAATTTATCAACTAGGTCTTGGCCAGGTATTTCGGGTATTCCAAGATAGTCGTCGACTAGTGGTGCTATAGCTGCGTTTCCACCGATTGTCTTGGTTATTACTATGGGTTTTAATCCATATCTAGCTGTATATAGTGCTGCTGAGAGGCCGGCTGGGCCGCCGCCTACTATTACCACGTCGTATTTATCTCTTGTTTCTTCAATTCTAGTTCTTGGTAGTGTTGCTCTTAGTTTAAACATGTAATCACCTATTACTATAACATTGTTATAGGATTATAAAGGGTTGTAGAGAGGAAGCAGTCTAAATTCTAGTTAATTCGTATACGAGTATACCTGTTAAAGCAGTAGATGGTATTCCACGTGGTATTTCTCTCGGCCAGACAATAGTAAATCCTTCTATTTCTTTTCTACTTGGTTCTTGTTCTCCAGATCCCACTACAATAGCTGTTTTTCTCTGTTTTGCTTCGCCTAGTAGTTCATGTAGGTTTTTATTAACTCCCTCTTCGCTTACATAGTATACTGTTTCACAATTGAGGATTGAGTGTAAGTCTTTTAGTTCTGGTAGTATTATGAGTGGTTTACCTAGTTTATACGATATTCTATGTGCTTCTGGTACTCCTACTTGTGCAGCTGCACCAAAGGGTTTTACTACTACTGGTACTGCATTCTCAACAGTGTAGACTGTTTTTAGAAAATCAATTAGTTTTTGAACACTACTTGGTGCATATAATACAATATATAGTTCTCTCATTACACTACACCTTCATCAAGTGCTTTTAAAACCTCGAGTGCTACTGCTCTAGCTAGGGGGACTGGGACGGCTTCGCCAACCATATTATATTGAGAATCACGGCCCCCGATAAATACAAATGTGTCTGGAAAACCCATGAGCCTCGCTTGTTCGCGCACAGTGAGTAGTCTTGGCTGGAATGGATGGATAAACCTTGATGAGCCAAGCACTGTAGGAGCTATGTCGTCTGGGTCTAGTTTAACAAGGTTTGGAAGCAGTCTCTCTGCTCCATAATAGTGTACTAGTGCCTCGCCTGGTTTCAACCGGGCTGCTTTTTTGAGTTTTTTCCATGGGAGTTCAGGTGGTGGCTCATGGTTTGCTACTAGTGGAGAGCCTGGTTCTGACAGTCCACTCAGTGCTTTTCTAACTACTACTCGATCTCTCTGTTTTGCAGGGTTTATTGGTATATTTGATATAAATACTCTTACTCTGTGACTCGGGTTTCCATAGTCTTCTGCTTTTAATACATTGAAGTATATTCGTGGATAACCAATTCTCTTGAATTCCTCTATTAATGCTTGTTTTAAACCATTTTCTGTTATTGCCGGGACATTCTCCATGACGAAAACTCTGGGTTTGAGTAAACCAACTATTCTAATATAGTGGAGTGTTAACTGTCCCATTGGGTCTACATATAATCTGTCCAGTGGGTTTTTCTGTCTTGTGGGATTGGCGCCTGTGTAAGGCTCGCATGGAGGACTGCCAATAACTACATCTATTTCTCCGGGTTTTACAAAACTATATAGTTTTGTAGCATCTAGTTCTTTGATGTCTTCAATGAGCACGGTGCAATCTGGTATGTTTGCTTTATATGTTAGTGCTGCGTATTTGAAGTTGTCTACTGCTAGTAGACACTTAAATCTACTTGTTGAGTGAAACCCGAGTGAGAAGCCTCCAGCCCCGGAGAACAAGTCTATGTATTTGTATATAGTACTCGGCAATTCTACATCCGCTCAATCATAGATATCAATACATCTATTTTCTTAATGGATTCCTCAATTAGTTTTACTACTGCTGGGTTGTTTGCTTCTACTAGTAAGTCGCCGTCGTTGGGGCATTGAAAGCCGTAGGCGTATGCTTCATCTAATAGATATCTCCTATTACAGGTTTTACAAATATATAGTGTACCTTCTCTCTCATGTCTTGCTAGGACTTCAAGTTTCTCTCTGGTTTTCTTCAGTCTATTTAGAATAAATGTTTTCAATGCTGGTTTATTGAGCCGCCATGAGTGTAGTACTTCTCCTGTTTCTTCGTCTTTTACTCTATCGGGAATTACTACTGCTTCATCAGAGAGTTTCTGGAGTATTTTTCTTGCTTCATTAGATCTAACATCTAAAGTCGTTGCTATTCTCTCTTCTGCAATATACCCGTTTTTCAGTAGATACTCAAATATCTTTCTACCGGGCTCACCAAACATGTTTTCTATGATCATGGCGGACATGTCTATTAGATCGTTGTCTTGTAACTCCATTGACTGTTTCGACTTGGAACTCAATTGTAATCACCATGTATTCATAGTACAACACTTATCTTCAAAGTTAATTTGTTCAAAGGGTTTAATGTATTTAATGCATTGTGGCCTCGTTGAGCCTCTGTCTAGATCTTTATGGTGGTTGATTAAAAAAAGCTTATATAGAAGCCTTTGATATTTCTAGCTTATGGTTGGGTTAGGGGTGGTATATAGTGGCTGTAGAGCCAACTGGTATTCCAGTATTAATACTTAAAGAAGGTACTCAGAGAACAGCTGGAAGAGACGCTCTAAGAGTAAACATGATGGCTGCTAGAGCAGTAGCAGAAATGATAAAAACCACATATGGTCCTAAAGGAATGGATAAAATGCTTGTTGATACACTTGGAGATGTAACTATTACAAACGACGGTGCTACAATACTAGACAAAGCTGAAATCCAACACCCAGCAGCCAAAATGCTTGTACACGTAGCTAAAAGCCAGGATGCAGAAGTTGGTGATGGAACAAAGAGAGCAGTTATATTTGCAGGCGAACTACTCAAACAAGCGGAGGAATTACTAAACAAAAACATTCATCCAACAGTAATTATTTCTGGTTATAGAAAAGCAATGGAGGAAGCACTAAAAATCCTATATCAAATCGCTATTCCAATAGACATTAATGACGAAGAGATATTAAAGAAGGTCGCGAGGACATCTCTAACAAGCAAAGCTGTTCACGATGCTAGAGAGTACTTTGCAGAAATAGCTGTTAAAGCAGTCAAACAGATAGCTGAACAGAGAGGAGACAAGATCTACGTAGACATAGACAACATACAGTTAATTAAGAAGTATGGAGGCTCACTAATGGATACACAACTAGTATACGGTATTGTACTCGACAAGGAAGTAGTACATCCAGGTATGCCTAGAAGAGTTGAAAAAGCAAGAATAGCCCTACTAGACGCTCCACTTGAAATTGAAAAACCAGAAATCGACGCTGAAATAAGAATAAGCGATCCAACACAAATGAAGGCCTTCCTACAACAAGAAGAAGAAATACTAATGAAATACGTTGAAAAACTAGTAGAAGTTGGAGCAAACGTTGTAATAACCCAGAAGGGTATTGACGAGGTTGCTCAGCACTTCCTTGCTAAGAAGGGTATTCTTGCTGTTAGAAGAGTTAAGAGAAGCGACCTAGAGAAACTAGAAAGAGCAACAGGTGGAAGAATAGTAAGCAATATTGAAGACCTCAAACCAGAAGACCTTGGATACGCAGAACTAGTAGAAGAGAGAAAGATTGGAGAAGACAAAATGGTATTTATTGAGGGATGTAAGAACCCGAGATCAGTAAGTATTGTAATAAGAGGTGGACTAGAGAGACTAGTTGACGAAGCAGAGAGGAGTTTAAGAGATGCATTATCAGCTGTTGCCGACGCTCTAAGAGACGGTAAAGTCATAGCTGGTGGTGGAGCAGTAGAAATAGAAATCGCCAAGCACTTGAGGAGATACGCTGTTAAAGTAGGAGGCAAGGAGCAACTAGCAATCGAGGCATTTGCAAAAGCACTAGAGGGACTAACAATTACAATGATTGAAAACGCTGGATTAGACACAATAGACATGATAATGAAGCTAAGAGCTGCACACGAGAAAGAAGATGGCAAGTGGATTAGTGTCGACTTAAACACTGGTGAACTAGTAGACATGTTCAAACTAGGAATAATCGAGCCAGTAAGCATACTTGCAACAGCAATTAAGAGTGGAACAGAAGCAGCAACAATTATTCTAAGAATAGACGACATTATATCTGCAAGCAAACTCGAAAAGAAGGAGGAAGCCGGTAAGAAACCAGAAGAAGAAAAGAAAGAAGAAGAATAACCTGTTTTTATGTAAACTCTATTCAATTCTAATTAAAACTGGTTTTTTAAGACTAGGTGTTGAATACACTGCTTCTCCGGGCTCCATGTATGGAATAACACTCACCAAGTCCTGGTCTAAATACAGTGATTTCTCGATGACTTCAAGGTCTTGTTTTGATTTAACAGCGTGTATTATTTTTGTATTAGTATTCATTGAAACGTCATCTACTAGTTGACTAATTGACTGTGAAACAATTATTAATCCAACACCAAACTTTCTTATTTCTCTCAGCATTTCACAAATAGGTTTTACTGGTTGGATCTTTGAGAGGTAGTTGTAGGCTTCTTCTAAGACCACGAGTAGATTTTTCTCTCTACCGGGATTTGAAGGAGCGATTCGTTTTAATAAGAAAGAAGCATATAGTCGTCTAATACTGACATCTCTTATTCTAGCTAGATCTACAATAACTGGTTTACTCGTTAAACCAAGAGATTTTAAATCACTCTTTCCCCTTGCTTCAAAGAGCGTGGAATTGTTTTCTCTTACTAGTAAACTCAATCGTCTATGAAGTGAGAGTTTTGTTTCTCTCATCCAATTGGACTCCTCGGGGTAGGATTCAATGTAGTCTAGTAAGAAGTTTATTGATTTAACTACATTGGTGTTTCTACGTAGTATTTTCTCTAATAGATATTCTTGTGGTGGAGTTAAATCGAGAATACTTGATAAAACACTTATATCGTCTGGGTCTCCTGTAAACAATGCTACTGGGTTATCGTATGGATCTATGTATTCATAGTCTTGTAGTAGACTAGTGTATTCACCATGCCAGTCGAGAACTACTACTTTTAATCCTAGTTTTTCAGAAGCTCTTTTTGTAATTAGTGCCGCTGTATGTGATTTTCCAGAGCCCGTTGTACCAGTTATTAATACATGTCTATACAAGTCGTTTTTATAGAGTTTTGCTGTGTGTAATGGTATAGTATTCAGTATTTTTCCAATAACTACATACTCTTCTTTTGAATCGACTTCTAGTGGAATTATTTGACTTGGATATTTGACTCTATATTCAAGAATGACTGGTGTTGTAAATCCATAGGGTTTTCGTCTTAGAAAAAATTCTTGAGTCCTATGGTGATATTTCTAATTAAGCTGTCACTTGCTTCTTCAACATCTAGTGTTTTGAAATTGGATTTTACAAGTGTTGTAATTAAATGAGCTTCGCTAGAAGCCCTCTCTAAACTACTACTCTTTATAATAATTAATCCTTTTACATCACCGCTACTTATCTTCGACGTTGTAATGTATTCTACATCGCTTACTAATTGAGACCTTGTTTTAAGGAATTCGCCGAGTTTTTTCAATTCTTCTTCTACATCTCTTTCACTACTTGTTGTTCTATAAATTCTGAGGACTACTATTGAGTTATTCATGATTACACCTATAGTTAGAGTAGGGTAGATATAAGTGGGAGCTGAGTGATAGTTTTCTAGTGTTGATGTTGGTTAAATAAAAGAAATCTAGTATGTTGCCCCTACATATACATGGTCTAGTTCTTTGAGTTCTAGTTTATTCTTGCTTTTAATTACTACGAGGAATCCATGTAGTGAAATAACTACTCTGTATATATCTCCTAGTTGTGTATTTGAGACAACATAGCCGTGTGCGCAGAAGTAGTGTTTCATACACTCGTCTTTAGAGTTTGTGATTTCTAGTGTTATTTTACTCTCTTTTCTAGGTATATTGACTACTTCTGCGTGTAGTTCTATTTCTACTTCGTAGTCACTACACGTTGTTTTTACTCTGTAAACTCTTGGTATTCTAAGTGGTGTTACATCAACTACACTACATTCAAACAGCACTTTCTACACCTTTACAACTCATTAATTAAACCTTGTAAAAATATAGCTTAAGTGTATTAAAAACATCGGGGTGAGTAATGTGTCGGTATCTGAAGCTTCAAGGAGGCTGGTTCAAGAACTATCAGCGGTCTTAGATAGAAAAGTCAAGATTACCTTGGAGAATGGAAAGACATACGAGGGAGTACTAGTAGGTTTTGATCATCCTTCACTAAACATACTACTAAGAGACGCTGTTGACAACACGGGAGCAAGGTATTCTAAAATACTCGTTAAAGGAGAGAAAATAGTTGAAATACTAATGCTTGAAGAACCATTATTTGACCCAGAAGAATTCAAAGAATTGCTTTTGAGAGAAATGAAAATACAAGAACACGCTGTTAGAATACTCCCAGAGATCAGAGCTGTTGAAGTACTGGGAAGATATAGAGTCAGCGAAGAAGGAGTAATGGGCTCTGGACCAATGGCTGAAACACTCTACAGTCTATTCAAGAAGTACATGGAGCAAAAGAAAAAGAAGATGTAGGGTTTAATAGAATTGTTTGAAACTAAAACAAGAGATTTAGGGGGTAGAATAGGGAAACTCGCAACTAGACATGGATACCTTGAAACTCCTTTTTTATTTCCAGTAGTTGATCCTACTAGGCAAACACCAAGTCTCGAAGTACTTAAACAACTAGGTTTTAACGGCTTTATAACAAATGCATACTTGTTCTACAAGAGAAATAAAGGAGTCGCTAAAAAGATTCATAGAGAATTCCAGTGGAATAATGTAATAATGACTGATTCGGGTGGATATCAAGTACTAGTATATGGAGGCGTCGAAGTAGATAATAAAACAATTGTTTCATACGAGAAGGAAATAGAAACAGATATAGCAGTAATACTCGACATACCAACTGGTACTAGAATGACTTATAGTGAAGCACTAGATGCAGTAGAAGAGACTTATCGAAGAGGTATTGAAGCCCTTCCATGGATAATAGACTCGGATCAATTGTGGGTATATCCTGTTCAAGGAGCTCCATACCGTGAACTACTAGTTAAAGCTGCAATACAGGCACGTAGACTCCCATATGATATATACGCTGTTGGCTCACCCACAGTTATGTTGGAGAAATACAAGTATTCTAAACTCGTAGAACTAGTAGTTACAGCGCGTATGATTCTACCTCCAAGCAAGCCTATACACGTGTTTGGAGTAGGGCACCCCATGATAATACCGTTTCTCGTCGCGGCTGGAGGAGACCTCTTTGACTCAGCTAGCTACATACTCTATGCTCGTGATGGAAGATACATGCTTGAAACAGGTACAAAGCATATTAGAGACCTCGAGTACTTCCCCTGTAACTGCCCGGTTTGTTCAAGGTATACTCCACGAGAACTACTAGAAATGCCCGAGAATAAGAGAGTAGAACTACTAGCACTCCACAACCTATACGTCTTGGCGAGAGAAATTAAAACAGTTAAACAAGCAATTAAAGAAGGAAGGCTCTGGGAGCTCTTAGAGTATAGGTCGAGAGCACATCCATCACTATACGAGGCCTTTAATGTATTGAAGAAGTATGCACACTATCTTGAAAAATACTCTCCACGAGTAAATCCTGGTGGTAAAGCACTTCTCGTTAATACATTTGAGTCGCTTGTAAACCCCAAGGCTAGTGTAAATATAGATAGGAGTATTGAAATAGCGAAGAGTAGAGTGAGAGGTAGACACGTAGTTTTAATTCCAGCTTATAAGAAGCCATATAATCAACAAGTAGAATTCGAGAAAATTAGAGATTTAATTGGAGAAAGAGGAGATGTAGTAGTCTTATTTATACATCCATATTTTGGATTGATGACGCCTGGTGTGGCTTCAACATATCCATTTTACCAACATGAAGCTAGATTAACAAAGAAGTCTATTAAACCACGTAGAATAGCAGAGTTGATTGAGAAAATACTTGATAGTGGAGCATCTAGCATTATCATAGTTGAAACTAGTTGGTTTAGTAAAAAGCTATTTGAATCGACTAAAACACTGCTTGGCTATTCCGATAGCGAGAAGGTCACTATATGTAGCTTAGACGAGATTTCTTCTCGGCTTCCTCCATAGCTTTTTCAATTCTCTCTTTTTCAGCCTCTATGGCCTCTATTATAGTTGCTTCTTCAATTAATCTCTGTATGTTTATTTCTACTCCTAGAATCTTCGAGATTACTTCTACGGCGACGGCGCTAGCTCTAGGGTCTGGTCTATAGGGTTCGGTGAATGGGAGTATTACTATGCCGTTTAATCCCTCTGCTTGTAGAAACATCATTGCTAGTGCTAGTGCACCAATAACATTTCTCTCTTCTAGGATCTTGGCGTCTAGTTTAATACTTGGATTGTTTATTGGTATCCACCTATACTGTTCGTTTGGTTCTTCTCGCAGGTCTTGGTTTAATCCACCAATTAAAATAGCTTCTCTTACTCTCCATTCTTTAACTAGTGAAACAAGGTGTTCTACGTAGGCTGTTTTCTCCCTGTCAACCGGCATTTCATTGTGTAAAACAATCAATACTTTTTTATCTCCTACTACTCCATGGTATACTTCAAATGGATAGCGAATACCTACATCTCTACTATACATTGTTACTTCTGGCATATACTTGGTTTTAATAAAGCCTATTCTCTTTAAATTCAATTCTCTAACTAAGTGTAGTGTAGTGAGGTAGCCAACTAGTCCAAATCCGTGAAAACCAGTGATTAATAGCGAGTCAGCTAGTTCTTCTCTTGAAATACTTGTTAGTGGAATAAACTTGATACTACTCATTGTTTAATAACACCCTCTCTAACTTTAACTGCTTCACCCCTATTATAATGAGTTATTTCCCAGCCGGATAGTTTAGCGCGTCCAACAGCTATTAGCGAACCTTTAAAGTCAACTACTAAGACTTCGTCTCCAGGTCTTATGTCGGGATCAGCCATTAATACGTGTTTAGAGAAGAGTGATCCTCCCCTGGCAACGAATTCAACATATGGTTCTTTGACATATACGCGTAGACGGGGATGTGGTAGTAGTTTATTGAGTGCATGAGCGGATGCAATATGTAGATTAAACCTGTAGTCACGAGATCTAAGTGATAAGTATTTCTCATTATCTAATAGTATAAAGCGAATTCTATTAGTGTTTACACTTACTACGACGTCTACATTATTGGGTATTAAGAGCTCTCCACGAATACCAAATTGAAACTCAGCTATTTCACGTAGTTCGTTGAGTTCCCATACTGTCGGTTTTCTCTTAATCAACTATGAATTCACCAGTATGTAATCAAGTAGTAGAGTGTTTTATTCGTGAATTAGAATTAGAGATAATTAGATTGAAAATAGCGGTCTAGGAGAAAAGAAGAGTGTGTAATACTATATTACTAATTGTGGAGATCTAGGTGTTTGATATAGTTGTTGCCATGAATCTCTCAAGTTCTTCTTGTTCTTTACTTTCTCAACGCCTTTCAACAAGTCGTTCATTGTTACATAGAGTCTATTTTCTCTTAGAGCAATATATCCAGCTTCTATAACTGCTAGTTTGATTTCAGCGCCGGTAAAGCCTTCTGTTATATCTGCTAGTAGCTCGTAGTCTACTTCTCCTTGTAGTTTGAGTTTTCTTGTGTGGATTTTGAATATCTCTATTCTCCCGTTTCTATTTGGTGGTGGTATTTCTATTATTCTATCAAATCTTCCAGGTCTAAGAATTGCTGGGTCTAGTACATCTATTCTATTTGTAGCGGCAATGATTTTTACACGGTCTAGTGGTTTAAATCCATCAATCTCTGCTAGTAGTTGCATTAGTGTTCTCTGTACTTCTCTTTCTCCACTAGTACCTATTTCTATTCTCTTAGCTGCTATAGCGTCTATTTCATCTATAAAGACTATAGCTGGTGCTTTCTTTCTAGCCAACTCGAATAATTCACGTACTATTCTCGCGCCTTCACCAATGAATTTCTGTACTAGTTCGCTTGCAACAAGAGATATAAAGGTTGCACCGCTCTCTCTTGCCACGGCTTTTGCTAGTAGTGTTTTACCGCATCCTGGTGGCCCGTAGAGTAGTACTCCTTTGGGTGGTTCAATACCTAGTTCTCTAAATAAATCTGGGTTTTTCAATGGTAGTTCAACTACTTCTCTTATTTCTCTAATTTGTTCTTCTAGTCCACCTATATCACTGTATCTTACATCGGGTTTTTCAACGACTTCCATTAATTGTACATAGGGGTCTGGGTATTCGGGGAGTACTTCAACTATTACAGAGCCTCTTTGACTAAGAGCTACACGTGTTCCTGGTTTAATCCTGGATTTATCAATGTGTTCTGCAATGTAGACTACTAGGTTTGGTCCATTATTGCTTTTTACAACTACTCTATTATCTGGTAGAACGTATTCTACAACTGCTTCTATGAGGGGAGGTGAAAGGAATTTATCCAACTCGGACTTGTAGTAGTTTAACTTCAATTGTAGTTTGCGTTTTTCTTCTTCTAATTCTTTAATTTTCATTTCAAGATATCTCAAGTAGTCTTCATCATTTTCCAATAAGGCATCAAGTATGTCCTTGTTTAAACTACTAGTTTTCTCTGGTTTATCATCCATGTTTGAAACCCATACATATAATAGCCTTTAAGAAATGTTTTAAGAAGCATGGGTGTTTGTAAATTGTCGTATTACTGTGAAATGTGTGGTAGAGAAATAGATGCTAGAGAGGCGAAGAAGGCTATAGTGGAAGGCTCGCTTCTAATTCTCTGTCCACAATGCTATACGAGGCTTTCAAAACAAGGTGTGGTTAAAGAACCACCTGTTCAAACACAGAGTAAACAAGTAAAACAAACACCTCCACCTAAACCACCGTCGAGGCCAGCTAGGAGACCCGAAGAATACGAAGTAGTTGAAGACTATGCAACTAGAATAAAAAATGCACGAGAGAAGCTTGGATGGAGTCAGGAGGTACTAGCTGTAAAAGTAGGTGAGAGTGTTAATACCATTAAGAGAATAGAAGCTGGAAAACTAAAACCAAGTATTGAATTAGCGAGAAAACTAGAGAGAATACTCGGTATTAAACTACTTGAACCAGTAGTCGAAGAAGGTGAATCTACTAGTAGAGCTAGTTCAAAAGACTATCTAACTATTGGAGACTTAATACGTTTAAACGAGGAAGAATAGGTAGGGATGGTATTTAATTGAAAGTAGTTGTTGTTTTACCACGTAAATACATGGATTACCTTGATGAAGAGCTAGCTCTCGTTAAAACAGTATATAGTGAAATAGTAGACTACATTGTAGTAAAAAACACTAATCCAAAAACCTATCTCTCCAGCGACAAACTAGAAAAACTGAGAGAACTAGATTTTGAAAAACTAGTCGTACTAGATAAACTAAAACCCTCGCAGTTCGTAAACATAGCTAGAGAAATACGTAGAGACGTAGTAGATAGAATACTATTAATACTCGAAATCTTTGCAAACCATGCTGGTTCTAGAGAAGCCCTTCTCCAAATAGAACTAGCTAGATTAAAACACATGCTACCACTAGTCAAAGAAGCAATTAGATATGCTAAACTAGGTGAAATGCATGGTTTCCTGGGTGCAGGTAGATATGGATACGAGAAATACTATACTATGTTGAAGAAGAGAGAAGCTAGAATACGCCGAGAAATAGAGAGACTAAGAGAAACTAGGAGCATTAGGAGAAAGTCGCGGATTGAAGCTGGACTACCACACGTAGCAATTGTTGGATATACATGCGCGGGTAAAACCAGTTTATTCAATTTACTCACAGGGCTCTCGAAACCCGTTGGACCAGAGCCATTTACAACTATTACTCCTAAATCATATAGAGTTGTATATAGAGATCTAAGCTTTATATTAACAGACACTGTTGGATTTATAAGAGATATTCCACCAGAGATAATAGAGTCATTTTATGCAACACTCGAAGAAGTATCAGATGCTGATTTAATTATAAACATCGTTGATGCTTCTAAGAGAATAAACGACATAGTACTTGAAATAGAAACCGGTAGGGAAATCATGAGGAAAATAGGTGTACACAACAAGCCAATTATCTATGTCCTCAATAAAATAGACCTTGTACCCTCAATAGATAAAGTAGTTGAAGCCGTAGTTGAAAAAACACAAATAGATAGAGAAGCAGTGATTACGATTTCATGTAGTAAAAAGATAAACATTGAGAAATTACTAGACCGGATATATAATAGTTTAAAGGGTGTCGCAAGTGGAGCAGTCTCAACGGAGAGTATTCGTACTTAGATATGGTCACAGACCTGGTAGAGACAAGAGAATAACAACACATACACTACTAGTAGCCAGAGCTTTTGGAGCACACGGCTTTATACTTGGAGATGTAGTTGACGAAGCTATACAAAAAGCATATTTAAAAGTCATAGAGACATGGGGAGGAAGCATGTTTTTTGAAATGGGTATTAACTCTGAAAAGTATTGTTTAGAGTGGAAGAAAAACAATGGAGCGATAATACACTTAACAATGTATGGACTACACATAGACGACGTAATAGAAGAAATAAAGAAAGAACCCCGCGACCTACTAGTAGTTATAGGGGCAAAGAAAGTACCTGGGTTTTTCTATGAAATAGCAGATTACAACGTAGCAATTGGAAACCAACCACACTCTGAAGTAGCAGCACTAGCAGTCTTCTTAGATAGACTATACGAGGGAAGAGAACTACACATGAAATTCCCCGGTGCAAAAATAGAAGTTATTCCATCTCTACGGGGTAAACGAGTTAAAAGATTGACTTAATTCCCTAATCCATAAACCAGTATATACCAGTATATACTTCAATTATCTCTTCTAAATCCTCTAGTTGAACTCGCATATAGGTATTTATAGCGTATATTGCTACGTGTCAATTATAGTCTCTTATTCTATAATGTAATGTTTTCTTGATTGACTATTCTTGACACGTGTAAAATATTTAAAGGGGATTTAGAATAGTAGTAATACGGTGAGACACATGTCAAAAAATGATTTAGAAGTTAAAAAAGAAGCATTGAAGAACCTATTAAAAGCAATTCATGGAGGCATTCATCCAAACGAGTTAAAAGCGGAATTTAGAGAAATACTAGCCAAGACTTCACCAATAGATATAGTAATGATCGAGCAAGAACTCGTTAAAGAAGGCGTTCCAATAAGCGATATATTAAAACTGTGTGATTTACACGTTGAGTTGTTTAGAGAATTCCTAGCTAGTAGAGAGCTCTTAAACGTGCCGAGAGGCCACCCAATAGACTTGTTAATGAAGGAAAACGAGTGGATACTTAAACAAGCAGAAGCACTGGGTATTTACGCTCAGGCAATACAGAGTTCTAGAGACCCAGCTGAAGCTAGACAATACATCAATACAGTTAGACTGGTTTTGATAGAGCTCAAAAAGATAAGAATACACTATAGAAAAATCCAGATGTTGATATTTCCATATCTTGAAAGAAGAGGTATTATAGCGGTACCTAGAGTTCTATGGGGCCGCGAAGACAATGCAATAACGAAAATTAGAAGTGTTTTACAAGAACTTGAAAAACCAATAGAAACAAGTAGCCGAGAGTGGTTGTCGAGGTTATCGTCTCAACTACTAGAGTTATCTAGAGAGATCTCAGAGCTTGTATTTAGAGAAAATAAAATACTGTATCCAGCAGTCTATGCATTATTCTCGGAGGGTGAATGGGCTGCAATAGCAGAAATAGCTGATGAAATGGGCTACATCGTCGATGTTGGTGTAAGAGAGTGGAGGCCTAGTGCTAAGCCAGTTTATCCATACGAGCTTCAGGTTTCTATAACACAAGAGCAACTCGAGAAACTACCTGGAGAGTTTAGAACTATAGTTGAAAAAAGCGGATTGCAACCAGATACCTATAGTGTTAGACGTGAGGGAGATATAGAGCTTGAAACAGGCTTTCTAACACCAGAAGAAATAGATGGGATATTTAGGTCTCTACCAATTGAAGTAACATATGCTGATGTAAACGATCGTGTGAGATTCTTCTCTGAGAGCGAGGTCTCAGGTGGATTTGTAAGAACTAAAACTATTCTTGGTAGAAAAATACCCTTCTGCCATCCACCTAGACTAGAAAACTATGTAATGCGAAATGTAGAAGCAGTTAAAAAAGGAGAATTTAAATACCGCGAGTTCTGGACGAGACAAGGTGATAGAATTATTAGAGTATTGATTGTCCCTGTAAAGAGTAGAGATGGAAGATTACTGGGAACACTCGAAATAGTTGAAGACCTAACAGAGATTATAAACAACCCTGACGAAGTAAAAAAGAAGATAGTGGTGTTGTAGAATTGAAGAGTATTTTTGAATTCGCAGCGAAGCACATGGAGCCCTCATTGAAGAAAACACTTGTTCTCAAACTGCTCGAAAGAAACATTGATAAAACATATATCTCAAAATGCCTTGATATCTCTCCATCTCTAGTAACGAGATATGTAAAAGGTGAGAGGGGACTACACGATCTATCAGTTATAAGCGAGGTCAATGAAGCACTCGAAGAACTAGCTATAAAAATAGCGGAGAGAAAGCTCTGTGGCCTCGATGTATACAAGGAGATAGCTAGGTTAACGATCTATGTTTTATACAAGAAGTATGCTTGTGGAATCCACTATCTAGCCACACGAGACGTCAACCCTGCAACATGCAATATTTGTCAAACTCTATTCCGAGACATTTTTCTCAAGTAGTTTTTACACACAATTATTGATAAGAATATTACTTAGATTATTTGGAGAGAAGAGTGATTCGACACGCCTTCTGGTCTAAAACCTATTTGCATATTGAAAGCGTGTTTCTTAATACTATACCTAACCTATTATGTAATACGAGTACGAGGCGTGGAGTTACATGGCCTCCTGAAGACTCTAGTGGTTTCTAGGACTATTAAGAAGTAGTGTTAAAGAAGTGCGGCGGCCGGGATTTGAACCCGGGATCTCCGGCTTGGAGGGCCGGCGTCCTAGTCCAGGCTAGACGACCGCCGCCTCCTCTCTATATCTAGTTTAGTCATGGTTTATAAGTCTCTACTATTAGTGTCTAGTATGGTGATGAAAAGAGGGTCTTGTGAGTATTTCTGCGATGAAGACCGCTGGAAATACTGATTAATACTTGTTTTCTTCGAGATATTTACTTGCTTCTTCAAGGTCTTTAAAGGTGTCTATTGCCTTCCAGAATACGCTAGTGTATCTCACTGCTCCTAGTACTCCATCCCGCGCCATTGCCGGGAAGGCTGTTTTCTCCAAGTCTCCTTTCTCTGGGAAGTACTTTAGAGCATTTGGTTTCATAGCGTATACTCCAGCATTAATCCAGTAGTCTTTAATCAATGGTTTTTCAATAAAGCCTTTAACCATGTCTCCATCGAGTTCTAGAATGCCGTAGGGGCTTGGTAGAGGTATAGTAGCTATTGCAGCGAGGAGATTGCTTTTCTCGACTTTTTCTACTAGGAGTAGTGGATTGAGATTAGTCAATATATCTCCATTTAACACGAGGAAGACGTCTTCCTTGCTCAAAATATGTTCTGCGTTTTTAATTGCACCACCTGTGCCAAGGGGTTCATCTTCGACGACATAAGTTATTCTAACTCCATATCGAGACCCGCTTCCAAAATGCTCAATTATCTTTTCTTTCTTGTAGCCAACGAGTAAAACTATTTCGTTAAAACCGTGTTTTTTAAGCCATTCAATCTGGTATTCGAGGAGTGGTTTTCCCGCCACTGGAATCATTGGTTTAGGATACTCCTCGGTGAAAGGCCTCAATCTCTTTCCAAATCCACCGGCGAGTATTGCGGCGAGCAATATGACCACCATGTATAAATAGTGTATTAAAGTATATATGTGTAAAAGAAGAGTGTTTTTGCCAAGCCTACTTTGAAATATTCTCTGGCTAGCTGGGGGAAAGGATATTAAACCCCTCATAAAACTATATAATTTCAGAGGCCGCCGTAGCTCAGCTGGGAGAGCGCCCGGCTGAAGACCGGGATGTCCGGGGTTCAAGTCCCCGCGGCGGCATCTCTCCTTGAAAACAATCTATATGTTTATTAAATCCACTGGATTTATGTCTCATTGTAAGGATTAATGGTGTGCTTTATGGCTATTAAACGAGTAGTATTAGTACCTATGACCACGCTTGGAGTAACAGAGTACATTGAGACGCTTAGAGACGAGGTTTCAAAAACTCTCAGTGAAATAGGGCTTGGAGAACTAGACGTTCTAGTATGGCCCGATGTAGTTAAACCACCTATGAAGTGTTTTGACTGGGATAGAGTACAATATAATGCTGGCTGTATAGCAAAATACCTACGTGATTTATTCCAGGTTATTGGAGTGGTAGAATCTAGTTTAATTATTGGAATTGGATATTTAGACGGCTATGAATACGGCTACAACTTTGTTTTCGGCGAGGCCGTTAGAGAATACAATGTAGCAGTTGTCTTTACGAAGAGGCTGAAGCCAGAGTTTTACGGTGAACAAGCGAGTTATGATTTATACTATGAAAGACTTGTTAAAGAAATACTACACGAGCTAGGACACTTATTGAATCTAGGACATTGTAGCAATCATTGTGTTATGAGGTTTAGTAATAGTGTTAGAGAAGTAGATGAAAAACCCAAAACCTATTGTGACGAGTGTGGTGTTAAAGCAAGGAGTTATATATCTAGTACGAAGTAGGCAAACCACTCACTCTCTGTTTTAAGTATTCTCATTAAACTATAAGTTGGAGATTTAACTTCTACACGTGCATCGTGTTTCTCAGGGTTGAATTCTTCACAACGCGCTGTCGCTGTTATTGTATAGTTTAATTCGTCACCTGTTTTTCTAATAGTGAATTCCTCGATACTTATTTTTCCACATACAAGGTTTTCACTATAGTAGAGAATTAATAGTTCTTCAAGCCACTTGTAGAGAAGGCTTTCAAGGTCAAATCCCTCAGCAACCACTCTCTTTGTAATTACTCCCTCTATTCTCCTCGTATCGGTCATTGTATCAAACAAAGCGATTCCACTATTCTCAAATAACTCGACGATATTCTTTCCACGTGCTCTAATATATACGTCTCCCGTGTGTTCTAGTGAATCGTATACTCCAGGTAGAGAGTAGATTACTTTCTCCTCGCTGGTCATTGTAAAGCACCCTCCAATAAAACACTAAGTAGCATGTGTTTAATTATTTTCTGGGTGTGACAAACATAGATTCAAAAATACCTACTTCTAGTAGTAATGTTTTTAATACCCTATAGTCAAAGTATTTACTACCAAGATGGGGTGTCTATAATTGGTTAAAAAATACGAGTTTGAATCATACTATGAATATCTATCTCCAGGATATACTCCTGACCCTGAAAACGATGTAATAGGAGTATTTAGAGTTACACCAGCACAAGGGTTTACTATTGAAGAAGTTGCTAGTGGTATTGCAGCTGAAAGCAGTACTGGTACATGGACTACTCTCTACCCATGGTATGACGTTGAAAGAGTTAAGAGATTGAGTGGTAGAGTATACGAAATACACGATTTAGGCGACGGCTCATACCTCGTTAAAATAGCTTATCCAGTAGAATTATTTGAAGAAGGCAATATGCCAGCTTTTCTAGCAAGCATTGCTGGTAATATCTTTGGAATGAAGAGAGCGGCTGGTTTAAGACTAGAAGATATATATCTACCCAGGAAATTCCTAGAGTACTTTAAGGGACCAAGCAAGGGGTTGAAGGGCGTTAAAGAAATATTCAAGGTATATGATAGACCAATAGTTGGAACAGTGCCAAAACCCAAAGAGGGCTATACACCAGATGAAGTAGAAAAACTAGCTTATGAACTACTCTCTGGTGGATTAGACTATATAAAAGACGATGAAAACCTCGCCAGTCCTAGTTTCTGTCGCTTCGAAGCTAGAGCAAAGGCTATTATGAAGGTAATAGACAAAGTAGAGAAGGAAACAGGTGAGAGAAAAGCCTGGTTTGCAAATATTACTGCTGATGTAAGAGAAATGGAGAAGAGGCTTAAATTAGTAGCAGATTATGGAAACCCGTATGTCATGGTAGATGTTGTAATAACTGGTTGGTCTGCACTAACCTATATTAGAGACAAGGCCGAGGAGTATGGTTTAGCAATACATGCACATAGAGCAATGCACGCCGCATTCACGAGGAACAAGTATCACGGTATATCAATGTATGTCTTGGCAAAACTATATAGAATTATCGGTGTAGACCAACTACACGTTGGAACAGCTGGAGTTGGTAAACTAGAGGGAGAGAAACTAGATGTTATTAGATATGCGAGAATACTGAGAGAAGAACACTTTAAACCAGACCCAGACGACCTATTCCACCTAGAACAACCAATGTACCATATTAAACCAGCAGTACCGGCATCCTCTGGAGGACTACACCCAGGTATACTACCACCAGTAATAGAAGCACTAGGAAAAGACATTGTAATACAAGTAGGAGGAGGTGTAATAGGTCATCCAGACGGTCCAAGAGCCGGTGCGGCAGCTGTTAGACAAGCACTAGAAGCAATAAACAAGGGTATACCACTCGAAGAATACGCTAAATCACATAGAGAACTAGCTAGAGCACTTGAAAAATGGGGGTTTACAAAGCCAATATAGTTTTATCCTCTTATCTTGGAATGTACTCATCTATTTTTGGATTTAACAATCTCGCTATTTCATAGACTACTGGCAGCTTCCACCAAGTCTTCTCGAGAGACCTCAATATACCAAGTATCCAAACTACTAGTATGCCAATCCAAATAATAGTTTCTACGAGTTTTCCAATAAATGGAATAATCAAGAAAATACTCGATACTATAGATGCTCCAATTATGCATAGAAAGAATGAAATAGAGAGATATGCCCAGTAAGATGAATACTTAGAACTTGGTTTGAGAACGAGTGCGAGTATTCCACCAATTAATGGTATCAACCAGGCAATAAACGCCCATATCTTTTCATCTTCACTTATATCGTGTGTACTCATCACTCTACACCAGTTGTGATTTAGAAGCGCCGGGGGCGGGATTCGAACCCGCGCGCCCCGTTAGGGGGCAGTGGGTCTCTTGGAAACCCACGCTTACGCTGGAATGGGCCTCAAGCCCACCCCCTTAGGCCGCTCGGGCACCCCGGCACTCATTATTATGGTTTTAGATATAGGAGAATATAACCTTTTTTACTTGTTGTTTCTACGTAGCTGTATATCTTCATTGCTTCTCTGGCAAGGTATTCGCCGCCTTTTGCTAGTACGAATTGGGCGAAGCCTTCTTTGACGAGGTGTTCTCTAGCCCCTAAAACAATGTCTTCAACTACTCTCATACCCGCTGAGAGTGGTGGATTAGAGTATATTGCATTGAATAAAATGTTTTTGACTGGTTCGTATCTATCTCCTTCTAAAACAACTATTCTTTCTTCAACATTGTTTATTTTCGCGTTTTGTTTTGTTGTTTTAACTGCTAGTGGATTTATATCTGTCATGTAGACTTTGAGTTTTGGATTTAGTTTTGCTACTACTATTCCTATTACACCGTATCCACAGCCTATGTCTAGTACTACTCCCTCGCTTGGTATTTTTATGTTTTCTAGTAGGAGTAGTGTTCCTTCATCCACTGATGAACCAGAAAACAGACTAGAATATGATATGAATTGAAATGTACGTCCATGTATGTAGAGTGGTATAATGGTTTTTCTACCGGGTGTTTTCTTGTAGTAGTGCATTTCTCGTCAGCCGCTACTGGCTTTTTGATTTCCAAGACTTGGGGTATATACCTCTCGGCATAATTACTCTTGTTGTTTTCACTACAATACCCTTATCCATTCTAGCAATTTCGTCAGCGTTTTTCAATGCTTTTCCAAGAGCTACTAGTTCACCCTTCAATGTGTAAATAGCAACTGTTTTACCAGCTTCTACATTGCGTGTTAACATAGACACTCCTGGTGCAGCGAGGTTTGCACCGTGTGCAATAGCGTCTACAGCGGTGTCTAAAACAAGTATTTTGGGGAGGTGTGCTGTTGAAACCTCGACTGGTAACACGACTTTCTTTAAATATCTTTCATCGCCCCTGGTTCTCCATAGATAGAGGGCCTCGCTTACTTCTTGTAGAGATACTAGTGTTTCATCTTCGCGGAAGGGCCCTGTACGCGTCCTTCTCAGTTCCCTCATGTGTGCTCCAACGCCGAGTATGAGGCCAATATCGTGTGCTAGCTTCCTCATATATGTACCAGGGTCGCATAGTACTCTGAGTAGTAGGAATTTGTCTTGGACGTCTAGGATTTCTATTTCATATATTGTCTTGACTCTAATACTTCTCTTCACGCTTGATCTAAGTGGTGGCCTCTGATAAATTTGACCTTTAAAGTACTCGACTACTTCTTCGACTTTCTTTCTCTCTACTAAATCGTGTAGTTGAACAACCATTACGTATTCTTTAATACTGTGAATAACGTTTCCAATAACCTTTGTACTACTAGCTAGCCCTACTGGGAGCACGCCGGTTACTTTGGGGTTTCCCCGCCCCGGTCTCAAAGGACACGGGGCTCTAGGGTTCCTCCATGACCCGCTTTTTCCACGTTGAACATTCTTTTAATCCAGGCTACAACTTCATGACTTGTAGGTCCTGGTGGTTTATCTAGGTTAATTACTCCAAACTCTACATGATCAGTTGGTTTTCTTTCATATGGTAAAACACCATAGTCTGGACTAGTGTCAGATTCCCTTACAACAATCCATTCATTTACATATCCTGCTCTACTAGTGATTAAATCTAGGAATTCAACTCCTTTTTCTCTTAGTCCCATTTGTAACACCTAGAATTATAATGTATTCTCGGAGGAAATAACGTTATTCTCGTAGAAAAATATTGTTGTCTACGAGGATGTCTATATTGGTGAGAATTTTGGCTTAATTACTTCTTTCATGTAGTCTACTAGTCCAGCTTCTTGGATAGCTTTTAATACTTCTTCATCGCTTGCTCCACGGTGGATTTTAATAGCCTTGTCTGTTGGTTCGAGGTGTTTAATGTTTGCTTTTCTCCTTTTAACACCACTTAGTTGTTTTGGACCTGTTACTAATACAAAGTTTTCGTCTATGATGTCTACTATTACACATTTTCTACCTGCTTCTCTACCAGCTACTTTAACACATATTCTTCCTATTTCTATCGCGGGCATAATCAACACCCCTTAGTTTCACTCTATAGTTTATCTTCAAGTGCTTTTTTAATAATTTCAAATGCCTCTTTAATACCAATTTGTTTGGTGTTTATAACTATGTCGAATATGGAGAGGTCGTTTATGTCTATTCCATAGAATTCAATAAAGCGTTTCTTCTGGGCGTGTTCTCTTATAACTGTTTCTCTAAATGCTTCTTCAATGGATTTATTGTCGCGTGATGCTATTCTCAGTATTCGTAGTGTTAATGGTGCTGTAATATATATTCTATAGTCAACCAAGTCGTTTACAATCCAAGCAGCGAGGTGTCCATCAATCACTATATTGTCTTCTCTAGCCATCTCGTATGTTTTTCTATCTACTTCTAAATCTATACTTGGATCTCTAAGTGCAATTATACTTAGCTCTTCTAGGCTTAATCCTCTCTGTTGGGCAATTTCTCTAAAAATCCGCCCAGCCGAAAAATACTTTAATCCATAGTGTTCAGCTATTAGTTTAGCCTGCGTTGTTTTACCGCTACCGGGAGGACCGCTAATAACAATTCTAACCAATAATAAACCCCTCTAGGTAGGGGCTGAATTTATATTAGGAAAAACTAGTGTGTTATAGATGTTCTAATAGCTTCTCTTAGTCCACGTGCCAAGCACTTGGGGCAAATAAAGCCGCCATAGGGTCTCTCAGGTCTTTTTTCCGTCTTGGCTAGTTTGGCGAGTAGAGATGGTTTTAGTGCTGGTACTCCATTTAATTCTGCACCGCAAATAGCACACTTTGCTTTACTGGTTCTCTCTGGTTTCTCGTAGTGTATTACTGGTTCTCCACTTGGTATTCTCCTAATGATTCTCTTCCAACTCCTAGTTCTATACATTGGTCTTGGCACGTGTAAACACCTCAGTATCAACTCTGTTTTCAATGATTTACGTTTCAAGGGCTTTAAAATATTTCCCTATTGTCTCTCTAGTTTTAACTCTCTGGTTACAGGGTAGACTGTGAGTGCTAGTGCTAATAAGATTATAATAGTGGATGGAGTGTAGAATTTACCACTCTCTTCATAAGTGAAAAACGGTATTAATACAGGTGTTTCCACCAGGTAGAGTCCGTAGTGGGAGATTACTACTAGCTCTGTAAAAACCATTAGTATATAGATAGCCATGAATACCGCGATATTAACCAGTGTTAGCTTTAGCATTCTTCTTCTAAATTCTCTTAGGTATGGTCTATACTTCTTTAGTCTTCTATAATCACCCTTTGTAGATACTCTTTGAGGAACTTTTTTAGCCTGCTCGTATAGTGCGAGTAGGTTTTTATAGTAATGTGTTTTCTTTATAAGTCTAAATATAACGATATAGAGGATCATAAAAACGAAAACTATAAATACCAATATAGAGGCGTTCATCGCCTACTCTCCAATCAATCTCTTCAACATTGGATATGCTTCGAGCGTTCTCTCATATGCTATTAATGCATAGTATTGCTGCAATATACCAACAGATAGTAGTAGTCCTGTTCCACTGCCATATACGCCTAGAATATCGGCTGAAATAGCTATTAATGCAATAATAATCGATGATAGTATTGTTAGTGGATAAATATACTTGGCTAGTATTTGCTCTAGTACTTTTGGATTCCTCCTGAAACCAGGTACTTCAAAACCACTTTCAATTAATTGCTCTGCTTGTGTTGCAGGATTCAACCCGGCTACCTCGACCCAGAGCCATCCAAACAACATGGCGAATATTATAACTAGTATACTGTAGACTACTAAGTGTGCTGGGTCTGATAGAGCGCTGAGTAAGCCGTTGGGTGCTGCTAAATAGTATGCTAGTCCACCAACCAGTCTTCCGCTGGCATCATACTTAGCTAGTAAGTCTGCTACTACGCCGGATCCTATGTATGTCCTGGTTATTGTTGCAAATACAATTATGTTGGAATACAATATACCAATGAACAATATTGGAATGTTTGTTACATAGAGGAATTGCAGTGGGATTCTTGTTTTTATAGTTTGAAGTCTGGGTGATGTTATTGGTATTTCTACTCTAACGCTTTGTAGGTAGATTAATAATATAATCATTCCAAAAGTAGCAATTAATCCAAGTAGGTCTCTACCACCAGGTCTAACTAATACATCAGTGATAGATCCACCTTTACTCAAAGTCTCGATCATGTGTGGTATTAAACCGACGTATACTTCCTGTACTTTTATAGGGCTAAACATATCCCAGAATATAGTAGTTGCAACACCTGCTAGAATAAATAGCGATACACCCGAGCCCAGACCCCACCCTTTCTGTATCATTTCATCTAGCATCATTACAAATAGTGTTGCAATAAACAATTGTATAGCTACAACTACACGTATCACTGGTGTAGCTGTACATGCAAATACCGGGTGGCCGGCGTAGTCCCAGTATCTACATGCAAGTACATACATTGATGCCTGTACTCCTGCGAGTATTAATGCTAGAGTTTTCTGTGCTCCAGTGAATATTTTACGTCCTTCTGGATCGGTGAGATCAATATTGATTAGTTTAGCACCTGCTAGAATCTGCATTATTAGACCAGCTGTCACTATTGGTCCTATACCAAGCTCCATTAGTGTACCACTGTGTGATGCGAATACTACTTGTAGTAGGAGGAGTTGCTGCTGTTGTGTTGCCTCCCATGGAACGCCGTATAGTGGTGTATGAGCCATTAAGAGGTATAGAGCTAGAGCGAGACCCGTCCATGCTAGTTTCTCGCCTAGTCCTACGTGTCTCTTGGGTTTTGGCGCGCTTGGAATATACTTTGCTATTTCATACATTGCCTTTAATACTCCCATTCACAGCACCCTTTCTAAGATACCTTTATTACTGATTTACTAGGAGTTAATAATTACTTCTAAGGGATAAAATAAGTAATACTATGGTGTAAACAGTTAGTATTGCATAGAGTTGTAGGAGTAAAGCAAGGATTTCCATTGGAATTACGAGTTGTGTAGAGTTAAAATAAACTAGGTTGATTAGGCTTCAACTGGTTTTTCAAGTAGTACTACTGTTCCTCCTGCTTCTTCTATTTTCTTCTTTGCTAGTTCGCTCATAGACTTTGCTATTACTTTGAGTGGTAGTGTTACTACTCCCTCACCGAGTACTTTGTCGTAGCCTAGTTGAATAGTGTCTATTACTATGAGGTCTCCTTCTTTAACAGCCGTGTTTCTAGCTATTAGTGTTTTTGCTAGTTCGTTTAATTCTCCTACATTAATGGTTTTTATGTGTCTATACTTCTTTACTTGTTTTACACTGACAAATCCGTGTTTGCCATACCAGTTTGGTGCATACTTTATTATCCAGATGAATTTGTGTTTGTGGAAGCCTACAGCTCCAAATCCTCCTCTTGAACCACTCTTTCTGTGTTGCCCTACTCTACCCCAACTCATTGTTCTTGTTCTTCCACGGAGTTTTCTAGACTTCTTTTCTTTTCTAACTACCATTTAAACCACCCGGCCTAGAGCATTTTCTTAATTAACTCGTTTATGGCGGGGCCTCTGTATCCCGTCTCCCCGCCTTGTGTAATAGGTTTCTTTATAGTTCTCTTAAATCCTCCTCTTGGTGGGTGTAGTCTAAATACTGGTTTTATAAGGTTGTCTACTTTGTGAAGCATTATTTTACCACTTAGTATTGCATCTGCTAGTGCTGGTATACCGCCTTTTACTCCTAGCTCATTGAATTTGGAGTCTACGTAGTCGTCTGTTAGTTTTTTACCGCCGGGAATTCTACCTCTTGCTTTTAAGAGTTGTATTAGGGTTTCTCTGTCTATTTCTCCCCAGGTGACCCAGTCTTTTACTTTCTCTAGCATGCCTTGTAGTCCGGGAAGGTTTGAGGGGTATATTACGCAGTGGTATTTCTTGTGGAGTCTGAGTAGTCTTAGTGTATACTCGACGTCGTATGGTGTGTTTACAGTGCCGCGTATTCTAATTATTGCGTAAACAGGTGGATTGCTACTCACAGACTTCACCTACTCCAATCAATTGGCGTTGTAAACTTGTAAGTATTGTGTAGGGCGTTTACTACTGCTTTAGCATAGTTTAGTGTTGTCCTTGTGTGACCGAATGATTGAGACCAGACGTCGCTTATACCTGCTAGTCTAAGTATGGCTTTTGCAACATCTCCTACTACTAGTCCTGTTCCACGTGGAGCGGGCTTTAATATTATTTCAACACTGCCTGATTTACCTTGAACCATGTATGGTACTGAGTGTGGCTCGCTACACCTGCACTCCCAGCTTCCACAGCCTCTTCTAATGGGGGCAATGTTTAGTTTTGCATCTCTAATAGCCTTGGCTAGTGCTTCAGTGTATTGTTTTGCTTTTCCTATTCCTATCCCTATAAATCCTTCTTCGTCTCCTACAACTACTACAACTTGGAATTTGGTTCTTCTACCGGCGTCAGTCATTTTCTGGACTATTTTGGCGTCGAGTCTTACGTATTTGAGGTTTGGAAGCAGGTAGTCTACTATTTCTGGTTCAAGTAGAGGTAGGTTTTTCTCGAATACTTCTTTTAAACTCGTTATTTTACCCTCCATTACGAGCTTGCCGGTTTTTGTTCTGGGAACCCATTTCTCGAGTGCTTGTTTATCAATAGCAGGCATGGGAGTGTAAGACATTTATCTCACCCTTGAACACCATAAGCTTTTAAAATAGCTTTTTTAACTTCTTCAAAGTGCTCGGGGAGTTTTTCAGGGTCTAACCCCTTCTTTAGATACTCGGAGAAGCGTATTTCAAGCTTGTTTTCCTCTCTTAGTATTTTAGCGTATTCAGCTATGTGTTTACCAGTTATTCTATCCTCGCTTGGCGCTATGTCTTCACTCATTGGGACTTTTAATCCAGCATCATTAGCTGCTTTTATAGCTGCAAATACAATAGCGCCTTTTGTAGGTCTGTGTAGTCCAATATCTGGTACAGCGTATTCTATTCCTTTTTGACGTGCTCTTAGAGCTGCCAGTAACCCTGTTAGATAAGCAGCTGAGGTATTAGCTGTTCCAGCCTTCCATCCAAACTTTGTTACTAGTTCTCTAGAGTGTGCTGCTGCAATTGTGTAGTCTCCTTCTGGTCTAGCTTCTACTATCTGTACCAATATATACTTATTGGTTTTTCTCACAACGAATCTCGGGTGTTTAGAGAGAACCATTATGTATCTCTTGTAGTAATTAGTCTTGCCCTCTCTACGCCTTCTTTTTGGTACTTTGTATCTAGGTCCACGCGCCATTTATAAGCCACCTCTACTTCAAGTCTTTTACTATTCCATGCTCGCGTAGGTAGAGTTTTAGAGCTGAGAATGAAGAGAAGTATCCGCCTTTTGCAAGCATGTATAGTCTTCTATAAGTCTTTTTATCAATGATTTTCTTGTCGCGTAGATATCTTAGAAACACTCTCATTTTTCTAATTCTATTAATCCACTCGTCTTTATCGCCGCTTCTAGCGATCTTACTACCCTTGCGTTTACCGTGTCCACGTCTGTGGCCTTTCTTCCTCTTTTCATGTCTTATCTTTGAGCTTGTTCCTGCAATACCGTGTTCTGGTTCAACCCAAATAGCTCCTTCATCAATTAGCTTCTTGACTTCTTCTCTTGTTATTGCCTGTGCAACATCGCTGAGGCGGGCTGGATCAACACGTATTCTTGAAACTCCCACGCCGAGTATCTCGGCGGCTAAGCGTTTTTGAAGTGTTACATCAGTCATTCAAACCACCTGGAAAAGCTATATTCTTGGTGGATTAGCCACCTTGAAGCCTTTCTCTATTGCTACTTTATAGATTTCAATAGCCTTTTTTAATCCAACATCTCCGCCAATGTACACAATGTGTTTTCCTGGATTGTACTTGTCTAACTCGTTAACGTTGTGTACTATAACTGGTTCTAGCCCGGTTGGGTGTAGTCCCCGTACGATTGCTGGACCTCTATAACCTATTTTCACTATTGGTGGATATCCCTTGAGTTGAAGTCTCATTTTGTTGTCTATTCCTTTTGGTTTTCTCCATTTTGGATCATTTTTGAATTTTGCTTTCTTCCACCACTCGTGTCTTAGAAACTCTGGTCTCTTCTGCTTCATTTTTTCTCGTAGTTCTAGATAGTATTTAAGGTCTTTTTCCTGGTTTAAGCTCATTCAACAACACCTCTTTCATAGATGTAAATTCCATCCATGAAAATTCTTCTATCAAGATCCCTTATCTTGGTAGCTCTTTCTAGAGAAGCAGCTGTTAATCCTACTTCTTCTATGTCTATACCCTCGACAATAATGTCTGTGCCTTGTACTTTTACTTTTACATTTCCATAGATTTTTGCTATTCTATCTGCTTTTTCGCCGAGGAAGTTCTTTATTCTAATAATCTTGTTCTTTTCATCTACGACAACTGTTACTGGGAAGTGCGAGTAGATTACTTTGAGCTTGTATCTATAGCCCTTTGTAACACCAGTTATCATGTTTCTAATGTGTGCCGCTATTGTTCCAACTAGTGCTTTTAGTTTTCTATCAGCCATAAATGCTTCTACAATAACTTTGTTTTCTTCTACTCTTATACCTACTCCTTTAGCGTGGCTAAAGTCTTTTACTATTTCGCCTTTTGGTCCTTTAACTCTAACTTGCAACCCATTTACTTCTACTGAAACACCATTGGGGATTTCAATGGTTTCATAAACGTGGAGAAGCTTGGGCATAAAACCCACCTAGTAGCAGTAGGCTATTAATACACCTCCTATTTTCCTCTGAATCGCCTCTCTATGAGAGAGTACTCCGTATGGTGTTGAAACAACTAGTATTCCAATGTTGTAGGCTGGTAGGAATTTTCTCAACCAGTGTGGTGGGTTAACGAGGTCTTGGTATTTAACACTATATCTTGGTTTTATAACTCCTATTTTGTTTATTCTTCCAAGTAGTTGTATTCTTATTTTACCCCATCTACCATCATCTATATACTCGAATTCGCCTATGTATCCTTCTCTCTGGAGTACTTTTAACACGTTGAGTATTAGTTTTGAAGCCGGCCAGGTTACTACTTCTTTCTTAGACCTCATTTCAGCATTGTATATAGTTGCAAGCGTGTTTGCAAGTGGGTCTATTGCAACCATATGTGTCACCTCTAGTTATACTTCTTAAATCCCATTGAATAGGCTATTTCTCTAAAACACTGTCTACACAGGTATAGCCCGTAGGCTTGTATAACAGCGTCTTTAGAGCCACATCTCCTGCATTCTTGTACTCCACGACCATATTTGTCTATTCTTGGTGGTTTATACTTAGCCATAAGCATACACCCTACGACTCAACTATTTCAACTCCAAAGAGTTTTTTAAGCAATATCATTGCTTCCAACTTATTTACTCTATGTCTCTTTGGAACATGAGAGCGGCAACGCCTCCTCCTCATTACTCTATAGCCGGGTTTTTCAATTGTAATGCAAACATCCATTCCAAATATACCGATTTCAGGGTCGTATTTAACACCTGGTATTTGAATGTGTTCTTTAATGCCGAAGCATACATTACCAGCGTCGTCAAAGCTCTCTGCTTTAATTCTATATCCAACGGCTTCAAGTGCTCTCTTGAGGAAGCTCACGGCTTTTTCTCCTCTTAGTGATACACTTACAGCTATTGGTTCTCCCTTCTTTATACCGAACTCTTTAATTGTCTTTTTTGCTCTTCTAAAACTTGGTTTTTGACCAGTTAGCTCTTCAAGAACTTCGGCAATTTTCTTTAATCTCTCGAAGTTTGAGCCTATACTGACATTTACTGTTACCTTGGCTAGTTTTGGTTTTCTCATCGGGTTTTCTTCCCATTTCCTAGTAATTTCTGCTTCTATTTCAGGTGTTATAATGGGCATTTTACCATGCACCCTCGGGTAGTGTTATAACTGGTTTATCTCTGCCTATGGGGAATACGTATTCAATACTTGTTTGGAATATGTTTCCATATTTGTCTTGTAGTGTTGCAATATACTTTCTTCTCTTTAAAGCACCTGGAATAATCTCGACTATTCTACCTACTCTTCCAACGTTTCTACCACCAATGACTATTGCAATAACTCCTTTTTCTAGTGGTATGTAGTCTACTATTTTATTGTCTACTAGCGATACTACTACTGTACCTAGGGTTTCATATGTGTCTTCAACAGGGTTTTTGGGGTCTGAGACTTTGACGATGATGTTTCTACCGTCGTGTAGGTTTAACTGGATGTGTCCTCCTTTTACAGTTGTCTTGTCTTCGATTCTACATGGTTTGATTCTGGCTTCCTCCGGAGTGTTCTTAATTAATCCTAGAACCTTGGTTGGTACAGGTATTACTCTATATATCTCGCCTGTCTTTGGTATTTCTAATACATCCATAGGTCCAACAGGGTATTTGTAGTTTCTTCTTACTCTACCATCGACTTTGAAGTGTCCTTCAGCTATTAGTCTTCTCGCTTCTCTACCTGTTTTAGCATACTTTAAGATATCTCTGACTATTATGAGGAGTGGTATACTTCTCTCTATTGGATGTGGTCCTGGAGATGGTTTAACAGTCCACTTGTATTCCTTTCTTAGAATTGGCCAGAATGCTGGTGCTGCAAGTGCTTTTAAATGCCTACTTCCACTACCCATAACTACTCACCCCTCTCCTCGCTCTGTTCTTTTAATTCTTGTGAAGCAGATTTCTTGCGTCTCTCAATGATTTTAAGCCTGTATTTATCGGATAAGTCGAGTTTTACAATCATTACTTTACTTGGGTGTATTGGGTAGTAGACTGGTGTGCCATCTGCTTTCTTTATTTGTACCCCTTCAACGTATATCCTTACGCGTTTAAGATCTACTTCAACAACTTTTCCTTCGTGTCCCGCGAAATCACCACGCATTATTCTAACAACGTCGCCTACTCTAACAGGTAGTCTTTTTACACCGTATTTCTCGGCGAGTTCTTTGGATAGTTTAGCATTAAACAATTTGTGTCTAAGGTGTAATGGCATATTGTATAGTGCTTTTCTCTGAGCAGATGGTTTAGAAGAACTTGTCATGGGCATGATGGTCACTCCTCTACACAATAATTGATGCTAAGTTAGCAATTTGTGGCCATCTCTCAGCTGCTTCACGTGCAATAGGTCCTCTTATCTCAGTTCCTTTTGGTGTACCTTCTGGTGTTAGAATTACAACGGCGTTGTCTTCAAATGCTATCCATGTACCATCGGGTCTTCTATAGGGTCTTCTCTGTCTTACAATTATTGCCTTGAAGATCTTCTTTCTCATTTCTGGAGTACCCTTCTTTACGCTGACTACTACGAGGTCGCCTATTCCAGCTGGTGGAATTCTCCTCAATCTGCTCTTGTATCCAGGTACACCAATAATTAGTACTTCTTTAGCACCACTATTGTCGGCTACTTTAGCTCTAGACATTACTTGGAGGCCGGTGTTAACATGTCTTCTTGAATATGCGGGTTTTCCTGCTACTGCTCTCTTTGCACCCATTACCTACCACCCTCACCGCGTTTTACAACTCCAAGTACAACGAAAGCAATGGTCTTGGATAGTGGGCGTGTTTCACCTATTAAGACTTCATCGCCTTCATTTACGTCGATGCATGGTGGGAGTCTAGCGTGAATGTTTTTCCTGCGTTTTTCATATCTCATGAATTTTGGAACATAGTGTAGATATTCGTGTCTAACGACAACAGCTCTCTGCATTTTCTTCTTTACAACAACTCCTCTTAAAATAATGCCTCTTACTTTTAAGTGTCCATGCCATGGGCATTTCGGGTCATTACAAGTCTTTTCTGGTGGATTAACACCTGGAATTCCAATATTTCTAACTCCACTAGTTGAACTCATACGTATTCACCATTTAGCTGTAAGCACTCTCTTTAATCTATCCCATGGTCTCCCAATTATATCAATGCCCTTTATAATTACTTTCTCCCCATGGGGGAGCTTAAACTCAAAAACACCATTTTCTTTGAAAACACGTATTTTTTTACCATCTGGTTTCTCAATGATAAGTGTTTTTAGAGTTTCATCTACTACTATTCCTTCTACTCCAATGAGATTTGGATCTGTGTATTGGAGAATCTTTATTTTTAAACCAATTAATTCATGGAAGTATATATTTCTAGCATTTATTGGCATCACTGTTTCGCTCTCCTTTTCTCTTCGTTTATTATTGTAAGTATACGGGCAATGTCTCTCTTGGTATTTCTTATTTTAGCAGTGTCTTTCAATAACCCCATTTTTGCTTGAAGTCTAAGTTTTATTAGTTCTTGTCTTAGTTCTTCTAGTTTTCTCAATCTCTCCTCTGGGCTCATTTGTCTTATTTCACTGGGCTTCAACTGCTAACACCCAGTTCTTGTTTTAACTTCTCTATTTCAGAAGGTGGAAGTTCTTTCAATTCAATTTGGTCAGGTAGTCTTATACCAGGTTTCACTATTAAGACCTCGACACCGAAGATACCGGGTTTTAATAGTGCTCTAGCTACTGCTCTGTCAACGACGTAGTCTACTGGGTCGCCAGCTTTGTATATCTTGCCAGCTTTTAGTTTTTCATATGTTGCTCTCTCACCGCGTAGTTTACCGCTAATGGTTATTTCAACTCCAACTGCGCCGGCTTCCATTACTCTTCTAATCATGTACATCATTACTCTACGGAATGGTATTCCTTTTTCGAGTGCTCTTACAATTCTATATGCTACTACTCTAGCGTTGAGGTCTGGGTCTGTAACTGGTGAAACAGTTATATTTACGTTTTCTAGCCCGAAACGTGTTTGGAGTATAGATGCTATTTTCTTTAGTATTATTCCTCCACGGCCTATTAGTCTACCCGGGTATTCAGCGTATATTACTACTCTGTGGCCTAGTGGCGTCTTGTATAATTCTACATCTGCATAGCCAGCGTCTTTGAAGTAGTTTGCTAGGAACTCGTCGATCATTACTTTTCTAAGTCCATATGTTAGGAAGTATTCTTTTACGCGTGGACCAATACCAACCATGTTATCCAACCTCTTTTACTATTACTTCGAGGTGTGTCATTCTCTTGTATTTAGGAGTAGCTCTTCCGAAAGCACGTGGCATATATCTCTTTAATGTAATTCCCTTGTGTGCAGCTATGTGGTATATTACTAGTTTAGATGGGTCTAATCCCTTGTTTTCAGCGTTTGCTCTAACGTTTTTCAATACTTCAAGTGTGTATTTGGCTCCTTTAACAGGGTATCTACCAATAGGCCACTTGAATCTATCGGCTAGCCCTCTCTTGTGGCTTAGTTTTCCAGTATACCTCTTGAATGGAACTGCTTGTTTGAGTTTAATGACGTCTTCAAGGAATTTTATCGCGTCATCTAGCTTCATACCCTTAATAGTGTTTGCTATTTCCCTCATGTACTTTATAGATACTGGAATATCGTATCTAACGGCTTTCGCAATTTTTGATTCATCTTCTAGTTTAACTGAGTAGTGCCATGTAGGCATATTCTACACCTACTTTACAGCTACGAATCTACTGCTCTTTGTTGCCTTTAATCCAGGCTCTCCGTGTGTAACCTTCTTTGTTGTTGGACTGAATTCTCCTAGTCTATGACCAATCATTTCAGGAGTTATTTTTACAGGTATGTATTCTTTGCCGTTGTATACAGCTATTGTTAATCCAACCATTTCGGGTAGTATTATCATATCTCTAACGTGTGTTTTAATAACGGCTTTCTTGGCTAGTTCTGGGTTTTTAATTACCTCTCTAATTCTAGCTAGTAGTTTAATCTGTGCTTTAGTGAATCCACGCTGTAGACTACGCCTCTGTCTGGCTGGAAGCAACTGTGCAAATTCGTCGAGAGACATATTGAGTAGTTCTTCTAGGGTCTTACCTCTATACTTAAACTTCTTCCATTCTGGGGGCATGTCTTGTAAGTGTGGTGGTAGAGTGCTCAAATCAATCACCATGTATAAGCATGCCTCTACATATAACACTTGTTAAATTCTTAAAAAGTTTATGATTCATGTTATGCCCCTGCCTTTCTACTACCCTTACCTCTACCAGTCTTTCTAGCTGCAATGTGTCCGACTTTACGTCCTGGTGGAGTGTTTCTAGCAACTGTTGTTGGTCTACCAACGTGTCTACCTCCACCGTGTGGGTGTGCAACCGGGTTCATTGCTACACCGCGTACTCGTGGCCACCATGTACTCTTAGCTTTATACTTGTAGAATGCTGCGCCTGCTTTGAGTAGTGGTTTTTCTAGTCTTCCACCGCCAGCTATTACTCCAATAGTTGCACGTGCTTTGCTAGATACTTCTACTACTTTGCCACTTGGTAGTTGAATCTTTACTTTGTCTCCTGATTTGCCTAGAATAATTCCATATGTACCGCTCGACCTAGCATATCTTCCTCCATCTCCAGGGTTTTTCTCAATGTTTGAAATTTGTGTACCCTCGGGGATTGCTCCTACTGGTAGGATATTGCCATTGGCGATTTCGGCGTTGGGGCCTATGGATATTACTTGTCCAATGTATAATCCCTCGACTGCTGGAATATAGAATACTTGTCCTGTTTCTAGTTCTACTTCTGCTAGTGGGACCCATCTACCTGGGTCGTGTATTAAATCTCTAACTATTGCCTTGTATGTTTTATCTGGGTCTAGTGGTGGATACCTCGCTGGAGCAATGTGTAAGTGGTCTGGTGTTCTCCAGGTTGGTGAACCCCTTCCCCTCCTCTGTACAATAATCCTCTTACCCATAGACTACACCTCTACATAATACCTAGTTTTGAAGCCACCTCTGATGCTTTGAATTCGGGTTTTAACTTTACATATGCCTTCTTTTCTCCTTTAGGTGTAATTAGCGTTCTAACTTCTTCGACTTTGACATTGAATAAGTATTCAACTGCTTTCTTAATATCGTGTTTACTTGCATTAATGTCTACTATGAAGGTTAGTGTGTTCTGCTTGTCGATTAATCCAAGTGCTTTTTCGCTCTGTACTGGTCTTATAATTATCTTTGCTAATCTATCTACTTCGCTACTCATATATATACCACCTTGTATTTCTCTGCAATTCCATCTAGTGCAGACTTGGTTATCACCATGAGTCTACCGGGTACACCTCCTGGTGCGAGGTGTAGAACGCTTAGATTGCCAGGTGTTGCAATATCTACACCTGGGAAGTTTCTAACTGCTTTTGCAAATGGTGATTCATAACTATTCAATACAAATAGAACGCTTCTTGGTTCAACGTATCTCCTACCCCTCATTTTTCCTTTACCAGACCTTATTCTTATTCTCTCATAACTCCTCTCTATATCGCTCCACACTCCTATTTTCTCGAGGAATTCTCTTGCTTCTTTAGCTTTAGAATACTTGTTTTCTACTTCGTCGACTAGTATAATTGGGAGTTTATCTACGTTGAATACGTGTCCTCTGCTCTTAACTAGTTCTAGTCTAGAGGTTGCTGCTAGTGCAGATATAATTGCTATTATCCTCTCGTTTTTGTTTACTTCTTCATGAATTCTTCTATCTGGTCTTGGTGGAAATGCTATGTGTCCTTTTCTCGTTGATACAACAAATCTAGCTTCACCAGTTGGTAGTCTTGGTACTCTTGCTAGTCCGTATCCAACTCCCCAGTATTTAGCTGTTGTTCTCTTACCAGCTAGTGGGTCTCTTCCTTTTGGTTGTAGCATTGCTGTAAAAGCTGAGAGGAATGCTCTATTTATAATGTCTTTTCTTATTGGGTAGTAGAATAGTTCTGGTAGTTCTATTTCACCTATTTTATTGCCTTCTGCGTCGAATAGTGGTGCTAGTAGTTTAATGTTTCCGAGGTGTGGGTCTTTTACACTTAGTATTAATCTAGACATAGCTATGCACCTTGCTTGCTTTCAAGACTTAGATATGTGATTTTTGGTGGTGTAAGTGGAAGCCATTTTAGACTTGGTCTTATTGGGTGTCTGAGTATTAATAATCTCTTAGCTGGGCCTATAGTGGATCCTTTAACAATAATGTATGGTCCGTATATTAGACCATAGTGTAGGAATCCTCCTTCAACAACTACTTCTGATCCATTAACGCCCATTTTAATTATTCTCTTATTGTACTCTGTTCTCCTGTGGAAGCCCATTTGACCAGCTTGTGGAACCTCGCTCATAGAGTATGTGAAAGCCGGGCTTCTAGCACCGACTTTTCTACTACCCTTTCTATGCTTGTGCCATCTTGGTAGTTCTTTGACTCCAAACCTCTTTATTGGGCCTTGGAATCCATGTCCTTTTGTTACACCGATTACGTCTACGAATTGTCCTTCTAGGAATACATCAGCTGGAGTTAAGTATGAGCCGAGTATTTTCTTGGCGTAGTCTATTCTTTCATCTATGGATTTACCATGTATCTTTATCTCAACTATTTCTGGTTTCTTCTTGCCGATACCTGAAAGTACTGGTATTGTAGATACTATTGCTCTAATATCAGCTATGTCGCCGCTAAACACTTTCTTGTAGTCTTCCTCGCTGTATTCAGGTATGAATTTAAACCCGTATTCTCCACTGGGGTCTGGTTTAACTAGGCCGTGGTTGAGTTTGTGTAGTCCAGCCAGGTATTTTCTAACTACTTCTCTTGGTGATAGTTGCCATAGTGGGTTGTTGGTGTATAGCTCGCTTGCTTTTAAAACGGCTTCAACTGGGTTGGCCCATACTTCTCCAATAGTCTTTAAATCGCCTTCGTGGTCTTTAGTGTATGCTCTTATTCCAATTACTACTATTGGTGGAGCATCGAGAATTGTTACAGGAGTGAATACTTCTTTACCAGTAGACGGCGTGTTTGGTCTGTCTTCAATTATTATTGCATGTGTCATGCCGGCTTTGTAAACTGGATAACCGAGTAGAGTGGGCCGTGGAGTTATTCCCTTGCTTGAAGCTTCAGAACCATATTTCTCTAATACGAGTTCAAACCAGCTTTTCTCCGGCCAAGACCTTACTTTTGGTGTGAGTTCCTCAGCTCTCTTTCTAGGTCTTACTCCTAAACTACCATGTCGTGGTGCTTCTAGTTTTCTATGACCCAATTCTATTCACCTTTATACTCCTAACTCTGTAAGCACACACCCAACGCTCTACTAACTCTAGTTACATAGGTTTTTATATTTCAATCAGCTATTTTCAATCACACAGCCCTTAAAAAAGCATTTACTACTCCGAGGGTAATTATTAATGCTTCTTCCGTCCTCACGGAAACCACTTTTTGACCCGGTACGGTATTCCACGTGTAATCAATGAATTTTGAGAGATCTATTCCCTCTTGCTCACTAATCTCGAATAAATCGTATTTAGGGCTTCCAAACAGTATGGTTGTTGTACTCCCACGGATTTTCCCTACTTCTTCTCTCGACACAATCTTCCCCTTTCTATCAGTTGCCACGATGTACCTGGAGACTCGTCTACTCTCTTCGAGTGCTCTGTAGAGAGAGTTGGAAAATGAGAGGCGGGGGCCTGTATAGACGAATTGATTAGTGCATTCAACAAGTCGTTTTTCAACATCTACTACTCTAACCAGGTTGAATTCTTTTTCTCTACACTCGTTTATAGGAGTATATGGTAGTTTGTCGCCGATTAACGCTTTCAACTTGTTGTTTTCCATATAGATATATCCTATTCTCAATTCTCCAATACGTGGTTTTCTACTTACATTAAATACTTCTAGTCTAATAGGTGGAAGCATACCAACATACTTCAATGTTGGTTTGAGTGGAACTAGGTGTTTTCGTAGATATGGTGGTGTAAAAAAGTACTCCCAGTGGTCAAGAATGAGTTTTCTGTGTTCTTCGAATTCTTCTATTGGAGTATCTGGTTCTCTATAGAAAACTACTTCGTAAACACCAAAAATCGATGTCCAACGTGCTACCTGGTGTATTCTAATAGATTTTAAAAGTAGGTGGTGTTCAACTGAGAGAATACTTGTTGGTAGAACAACGCGGAGGACTGTGTTAAAAACACTATTCATTAAACTACACTCTACCCGCTAGACTTTGATGGTTTCTTTGATTCTTTTTCTCTTGGTTTGGATTCTTCTGCTTCTTTCTTAACTGTTTCTTTAACCATAAAGATTGTTGTTCTCTGTCTTCCACCCATGTAAACCACCTTTTTGTCTCAATGGAATTTGATACTAATAAGTATTATCGTGGTTTCTCTATGTTTGTCTATTATTTATTTTTAAATCAAGGATTTTTACTGGCTTTACCTCTTTGGTTGAAGCATTAATATATACTCCTTCTCCAACTCCGAGTTTAGGTATTAGATTGCTTGTTTCTCTAGGTATATTGAACGCCTCTATAACTCTCAATATGTACTCTCTATTCCTAGAGCCGAATACGATTGCTGTATGTATGTTTTCAAGTATGTCTTGTGGTATATCCATGGGGCTTTGTGTTGATACTACTACTCCTATTTTTCTACTTCTACCTTCACGTACAAGTTCTCTGAGTGTTCTAAGCTCTATTATCCTCCATGCATCGTCGACAAAGACCACGGTGTTTGCATCAAAATTGTTTTTCAATAAGTGTCTTAGTATGCCAATGCATATTGCTACATAAGCGTTTTGAAACGCTATACCACGGCCTTCAACATTGAATACTACTCTCCCTTTTTGAAGTAGTTCAATTATACTTCCACTGCTATCTGTAAATAATTCTCTAAATGGTCCTAGCACGCTGACTGTTACAGTAGTTAATACTTGATTGTTTTCTTCTATTTCATTTAGTGCTTTGAGTACTGTTTCCTCGTTGAGGCCGGCTGCAAGTGATAATGCCTCTGTAACTAGAATTTTCCAGTCGACGCTATCTATACTTGGTGGTTTATTCAATACATTTATAGGTGTTTTATCGGGGGTTGTGATTTCAACTAGTTCTGGTGGTAGGTATCGTGAGAGGTCTCCTTTGAAGTCGAAAGCAACTATCTTCATTAAATCCTCTGAGACTAGTTGTTTAATAATTGATGCTATAAGTGTTGTTTTCCCCTTGCCAGTCGGCCCTATGACTACTAGGTGTTTGTATAGTTCACTTACTGGTATTTCAACTGGGTGATTGGTATCTAATTGGAAGCCAATTAGTATTGTTTTGTCGAGTTTTGGTGGTTTATCTACTAGTAGTGGTTGGAGGATTGAGAGTTTACTTAGTGGTACTTCAATGGGTTTAACTACTGGTTTATCTAGTAAGCCTAGTAAGCCGAGTAGAAACCTGGTTATCTCGCTTCTACCTGCTTTTTCTAGTTTTAATCCATATGTATCTCTAAAAGTACTTGTAATGAGAGATTCATAGTATTCAGCCATGGATTTAGCTGATTCTAGGTTATTTGCTTCTATTCTAACTACGAGTACGAGAACTGTTTTTACAAAGGGTTTACCACTAGCTATCTCTGTGTAGAGTCTACGTAGTTTTTCTAGTTTTAGATTTGTTTTTACTCTTTTTGCTTCATCTCTACTAGACTCCAACTCGGCTTGTATATTGAGGATTTCATTTGTAATCTTTTTGAGTAAGCTAGTAGTGTCAATGTTTTCTTTTTGTATATAGATATAGGTGTTTCCAGGTAGACTCTTTAAGAGTGCTTTATAGGATTCAAGTAGACTCCACGCGTTTTTCTCGTCGAAGTCTGCTTCCAACTCTATATCTCTACACACTAGAAACCTATTGAGTACAACTAGGTTGTGGTTGAAGTAGACAATGAGGTCTGGAGGGTCTAGTTTAATCCTAGAGATGCTTCTCGCTGCCTCTTGGAGTAGTATGTCGTCTAGAAGGATCAGGATTTTTTCAAGTAGTTTCATATTTCTTTTTCACCTTATACGATAATAAGAGTAGTGTAATGAGTAGGAATACTAGTGGAAGGGAATTTAGGCTTCCTTCTTCTATAATGATGATAAGAGTGTGGATTAGTATTATTGTAATCAACACTAGTGTTATGTTCTTCAAGCTAATACCCCGTGACAATTCTTGCAATACTGCTAGAAGTTCCTCCTAGTAGCCTGGCGAGGCTTAGCGATGCTGTAAACAATATAGTGATGTAGATTATGGGGAGAACAGTATACTCTATAAACAAGTAGACGGCTGAAAACAATATGTTTTCAGGGCTGTATATGTCTACTTCGAGTGTTTTTACAGCGTATGGAACAATGTCTACTTGTAGTGGGGTTGTTTTATACCAGTTGATGTTTACTCTAATATCGTATACACCTGGATCAAGCTGGAGGAAGTAGGTTTTAAATTCTACGTTATACCATTTGGATTGATTAATGAGTAGTATTTCAACTGGGGTTTCATTTATGTGTAATTGTAGAGTGTCTCCTGCTTCAATGTATACTTCTAGTTCTACTCTACTAGTTGCTTGAATAGTTATATTTAGCCATTCACGACTTTTACTCGAATTGAGTACTTTGAATTCACCGGTTAAATAGATTATTCTATTGGGGGCTATTGACAAAGCATTTGGCAATACCAATGTTAAACTCTCGTGGTTTTTAACACCTGTAATACTCGTAGTGTATTTATAGCCGGGTGTATGTAGTTCAATTATGTGTTCTCTACAGGGAAATCCATGGAATAAATCTATAACGAGTGATCCATCGCTTCCAATAAGATATCTATATAGTAAATCCTCGTCGTAGCCTTCGAGAACACTGTATCCAACAGGGTTTTCCATAGTGTCTAAAACTAGTAGCTTGATAGAGCATATGTCTTCGTTATTTAGTAATACATATCCTGCTAGTCCGGTCATTGACTCTATAAAAAACGGCATTAGTGGAAGACATGTTGAGAAAACAATAACTACTCCTATAATAGTTGAACCAATACTACGTGTAAGTCTAAATGGTACTGCGTGTAGTACGAGTCCTATAGCTAGGAGGAATTCTGCACCATTATGTATTATCGAAGATAAATAGCTAGTTGTAGCAATAGTTGTAAGAGATGTAGTAATCAAGCTGATAACGTGGTTTAAAAAACTATTTGTGAGAAATCCCAGCCCCGATCTAGACAACAATACACCCAATCCCTTAAAGGCAACAAAGAGCGATAATAATACACCAATTCTCTCTGTCAACCACGAAGTATAACTAGCCCAGTCAACACCGAGTATAAACCCCACGTGTTCTATTGTAGCAAGGAGTATTCTATATGAAAATACTAGAACAGCAGAGAATAAACCATCAGTTATTAAACTCCTACCTAGTTTTTTAAGCGAGAGAAATGGTAGTGGAAGTGCTTTGAGAAATACACCAGTGACATATGTGAGAACTGAGAGGTAGAATGCCAGCTCGAGAAAGTCCATTGAAACACCACTAGAAACTATGGCATTGACGGAGGTTGAGGCATTGGGAGATTAATAGATGATGCAATATATGCTATTACAGCAAAAATCGTTGTACCCATAGCTAGCCAAAATGCAGCCCAAATAGCATCTTCAATAATCTTACTACCAAGTTTTTTAACTCTAAGAAATGGTATTGGTAGACCTTTAACAAGCCATCCAACAACCCATGATAATAGAAAAACAAACCATGCAATAACAACAATAGTTGCAATAAGACTTCTTATAAATTCAACTAGGTCCATTTAACCACCCAGATAAAGAAGCAAACCTAGTTTTAAGAGGGGGTAATCCGAAACTAACCCGAGAGGGATTAGAATTGCGGCATATGTGGCCATGGACTGTTAAGCTCTACTGGGACCCGTGGAGGAATATACCAGTAATCAAACCTAGACAAGAAGAAATAGACTTGTTATATCAATTGAGACTTAGCGAGCCCGGAGATGCTAGACCTGCTTTTAGAGGCGACTATGAGAAACTACGAGAAGCAATAATCTACGAATTCAATAGCGATGCATTGTATAAGAGGTTTATAGAGGGTAGATTTATACTCCTCAATAAAGTACCACACTGGGACGTAATGTATGAAGTAGTAAGTTCTGGCAATGTAATTGGACAATTATACTACGATCCATACAAGGAGACATGGAGATTTCGCTTGACATTTCAAGGTGCTTATTTAGCAGTTAACGAGGGCCTAGTAGACGTTGTCAAAGCACAACCACCGTTCTACACTGATAGAGAACTAGAATCATTAATTAGTACTAGTAGTAGACAAGTAGTAGTTGTAGACGGGAAAAACAATATACGTGGAATAGCTTCATTTGAAGACAATAAGTTAGTTATCACAAAGGTGTTTCATGATAGAGCATACCCCATTGAAACCAGTGGGAGAAACGCAAGTATTGAAGACGTATTGAAAAACAATGAAGAAGGCCTTAATCAACTAGAAGAAAAATCAATTAAATACCTAGAGAGACTGGCTAAGAGGTATAGTGGACTAAAAGCAGTAGTGTCTTACTCGGGTGGAAAAGACAGTCTTGTAGCACTAGATTTAACTCATAGAGCACTAGGAGACATTGAAGTAATATTCAATGATACAGGTCTTGAAATGCCTGAAACACTGAGAAACGTCGAGGAAGTATCTAGGTATTACGGCTATACACTCAATGTCGCGTCAGCTGGAGACATATTCTGGAGAGCAGTAGAGATCTTTGGACCTCCCGGTAAAGACTATAGATGGTGTTGTAAAATCACGAAGTTGGTACCAATAGCAAAATTGACTAGGGCGAAGTGGCCTAGTGGAGCATTAAACATTGTGGGTCAGAGAGCATATGAATCTCTAGACAGGGCGAAAAGCCCACTTGTATGGAGAAACAAGTGGATTCCACACATGATTAGTACAACGCCGATTCAATACTGGAGTCAGCTGTCAACATGGCTTTATATCTTCAAGTATAAACTACCATACAATAAGCTATACGAAGAAGGGTTTGATAGACTCGGCTGTTATCTATGTCCATCTTGTGCACTAGCAGAGTATAATGAAGTCAAGAGGATATATCCTGAATTGTGGAGTAAATGGGTAGATGTACTTGAAAAATGGCGGGTTAGACTAAACCAGCCGCCAGAATGGATAAAATATGGTTTGTGGAGGTGGCTTACACCGTCAACTGCAAAGAAGAGAATAGTTAAACACTTAGAAAACTACAATTTAGATTGGAGACAGGAATACTTGTCTAGACTCATGTTCAACAAAAATGGTTTAACACCTATAAGAGTTGATAGCCTCCAAGACGAGTTAATAGTATACTTCAATAAACCAGTAGTTACTAGTGAAATAAGAGAACTATTATTGAAAAACGCGCATGGACTTGGCTTCCAAGTAGTTAGTGAATCACCACTGGTACTGAGTAAAACAGGAGTTATTGAGATAATAGATAACCAAGTAAAAACCAAGCCAATTAGTAATAAACAAGTCTTTGAAGAATTCGTTGATATATTGAAAGTAATCTATAGACTCCACACTTGTGCTTATTGTGGAGCATGTGTATTGTGGACGAAAAAGGGTAGTGTAAAACTAACACTAAATGGACCGTATCCACTAGAACAACTAGACGATAAACAAAAGAGATTGTATATCGAGGTCTGCCCCATTAGTGATCAATTGGTTGAAAAAATAGTTGTATCCTTGATTACAGGCGACTACAAGTCTTTTAAGAGAAAAACGAGGGCTAGACCTGAACTAGCCTAGTCTTCACTCTGCTTCTCTCTATCTTCTTCTTTCAAGTACTTCTTGATTTTTAAAAAGCGTTTTTCATACTCGTATAGTACTTTAAACAAGTCTTCGCCACTAAGCACTCTATTAATTATTTTTCCCGCGTCTTTGACTCCAACACCTGGAATTGAAAGGGCCAGTAGGGCTTTATCGCCGTGTTTTTGTAGTATAACAGCTCTGTTAACCAGGTCTTCGTGTATTCTTCGTTCTTCTACTGTGAGTTTTAAGCCTTTATGGTGTTTTTTCACTATTTCAAGTGTTTTTGAAATATCTCCCTTTACTAGTGCGAGAGTTGCACCTTTACATTTTGGACATGTATATTTCTCCATTTTGAGGAATTCGCGAACTCTGTCTTCTTTGTAAAAACCACATCTTAAACATATAACGGATATTTTTCTATTCAGTACTCTCTCCATAAATGCACTAGTATCAAACACGGGGATTTCTCTGTGTATTGGTAGTTCAATGTAACTGAGGAGTATTGTGTGGTGGTCTTGGAGTTTACTGTATTTTCTCGAGTATACTTTGACTTCTCCGCTCTCTATTTTTCTTACTAGTTCTCTAAACGATGTAATATCATAGTCTTTCACCAATACTTCTTTTAATGCCTCTCTACCTATAACGGTGTCAGTAAAGGCTTCTAGGAGTTTTTTGTTTACACTGGTTGTTTCGGGTGAAATAGCTCCAAAACGCTGTGCTACCTGGTATATCCTCCATAGGAATTGACTGCTCTCTTTTGCAATTCTCTCCACTGCTTCGCCTTCTATGTACTTATCTATGTTTTCAAAGACTTCTAATACAATGTCTACGGGGTGTTTTTTAATGGGTGTAATGGGTTTCTGGACTTGTAGGAAGATAGCGTATGGTGTTGTCGATGATGACGTAACTTTGAAGTAGGGGTATTGGGTCTTCAATACGTATTTAACAATGTCTCTGATTAAAGTGTTGACTTTTGAACCTCCATAGATGTTTATAATGATTAAGTCGAATTCGTCGATGTAGTCTATTGTAATGGTTTTACTATCTCCTAGTTGTTTAATAATATCGGCTTCTAAGGACTTGTTGGTTTCTTCTAGTATCTTCTCGATGAATTCTGGTAGTTTATTATTGTTTTTAATGTAGGCTACTATGTCTCCAACTAGTTGTGCTGTTTCATATTCTACTGGTATGTTTTCCCCTTCCCAGTGTGGTATACTCAATTCTTCAGTGATTTCTGTTGGTTCTACGTATAGCTTCCGCTCTGTTTCATCGTAATTTATTATTTTCCATGGTCTACCAGCGAGTACTATTTTATCTCCAGGGTTTAAGTGTACTACTACGTATTCCTCGTCGAGAACACCAACTTTCTTATTTGTTCCTGCCTCGATGACTTGAACATCTATTGTTGAGGGGATCATAGATGTCTTATATATGTATAAACGCGTCTTCTTTGTGGGTGTGAGTAGCATTCCCTCGTGTTTTACAACACGTGTATAAGTTAAATAGTCTAATACATCGTTGAATTCTTCGCGTGTTAGGTCATTGTATAAGGGGTGTTCTCGTATAAATTCAAATACTTGTTCAACCGGAATTCCATTTGGATGCAGGTATACGAGGAGTGCTATAGTATACGCTAAGACGTCGAGTGGTTTTGAAATAACTACTTCTTTCTCTAATTGACTGTTTACTACTCTCCACGCTATTACACTGGATTCTAAAATGTGTAGTAGATTACTAGTTGTAATTACTTCACCTCTACTAACATCTCCTAGTCTATGGCGGCTCCGGCCCGCTCTCTGAACTAATCGTATTGCTTGTCTTGGAGACATGTATTGTACTACGTATTCAACGTGTCCAATATCTATACCTAATTCTAGACTTGATGTTGAAACGAGAATGTTTAGTTTTCTCTCTCTGAATTCTCGTTCTACTTTTTCACGGTGTTGTCTAGATAGACTTCCATGGTGTACATCTATTGATAGATTTAAACCTAGTTCATCTCTAAGACTCCGCATTAACGTACTCAGACTCTCTGCGAGTGAGCGTGTATTAGTAAAGACAAGTATGTGTTTTTCGCTTTCAGCTCTTTCAAATATTCTCGTTATTCTCGCTGATAGTGCCTGGTCACCTAGTAATTCATTGATTTTTCTACACAACTCGCTTTCACAAGAAGGAGTAGATACTTGTATTTCAAATCTTCTAGGTGTTGATTCTTTTATCACGACGACTTCTCTATTAGAGCCGAGTGATAGGAGTCTACGTGCTAGTTCTTCATTGTGTAGTGTTGCTGACAAGGCAATTAAACCTATTTCTCTACCAATTATTCTTTCGAGTATGCGAATTGTTGATAAAACTAGTAGGCCGCGCTTGCTTTCAATGAGGTCTCTGAACTCGTCTATTATAATATATCTTAGATTGAATAGTGTTGGTTTCATGTCTTCATTGATTAAAATATAGTTGAATGTCTCGGGCGTTGTAATCAATATGTGTGGTGGATTATGCTGTATATTTTTTCTTATAGAGCTCGGTGTATCTCCGTGTCTCACTCCTACGTTTAATCCAAAGCAATTAGCAATATTGTTTAGTCTTCTCTCAATATCTCTATTTAGTGCTCTTAGTGGTGTAATATAGATTGCAGCAATTGGCGGTATTTTATTTAGTGCTATTTTAACCATTACTGGGAAAACAGCTGCCTCTGTTTTACCACTACCAGTTGGAGCAATTATAATTACAGACTTGTTTTTCTGAGCTATTTCCTGTAGGCTTTTCTTCTGTATTTCTGTTAGTTTTTCATATCCAAGCTTCTTTAAGCAAAGAGCAATTTTATCAAGATTCATGGTACTAGCAGACCATGACTATAAATTAAAATATCTCCTTTAAAACACATATAGGGATAACGGGTTGGAATAGTGGAGAATAAAAGACTTCTAATCGCAATGATTATTCTAGTAGTCAATGTAACAGTATTTCTAGCTAGTTCTCCGAGAACTAGTGTAGAACTAGATTTCAATGGTTTTGAATCAATGTTGATATACTTTGCAGGTAAGGCTGTTGCTTGGAGTTTAATATATGTGGTTTCCGCTGTTATCCAGTCTCTAGTAGTCTATATACTACTCCACTCGCAAATAATAGTTTTTCTCAATAGACTACTGGTATTTACATATATCTACATTGTTTCAACTAGTATACTTCCTAGAATCTACATGGCTCTTACGTGGTTGGAGTTGACTAGCTGGATATTAATACTTGTAACCTGCTCTATTTCTAGGATATCCAAGAGAAATAATGGAGTATGCATTGATATTTCAAGGTTTATAGAGAACATTTGGGTGAAAAAAGAGCCTTATGTACTAGTTGTAATACTAGCATCTCATGCGTTTTCAATATCACTTCTACTACTACTAGTTTTATGGATAAACGGGTTTACTATTAGAGAACCCGTAGTTTTACTACATCAATACATTTTTATACTAGCAACGGTTATTGGAACACTAATACTAGTAGTCTTCCACGCATCAAGTACATACCAGGAATCATTGATAAAGGGATTTCTCAGTGGGTGGGGTTTAATGGGGATTATACCACTCCTCATATATACAGCTTGCAACTTAAAGGTAGAAAACCATTATTATCTACTATTTGAGAGAAGTATAAAAAACAGGTAGAGACTAGTGTTCAAGGGTGGTGTATTTTGATTAGTGAAGAACGCTTTGATGTAGAAATGGAAATCGAAGAAACAAGTACAGAAGAAGAAAGAGAAGAAGAGGAAGAAGTAGAAGAACATGGAGAAGTAGCAATAGAGCAATTAAAACTACTAGTTGATGTAACAAAAACATGGAGACAAGTATTGAGAAACGAATTACCAATAGATACACTTAGAACAACAGAGGAGAAGAAACTCGTAAAACCAAAGAAGAAAAAAGAAAGAGAAGAAGTCAAAGAAACTAAAAAAGAAAAAGAGAAGAAGTCTTCAAAGTCTTCTAAGAAAACAAAGAAAAAATAGTTTATAGACAGTCTTTTAGTCTTTACGAAGTCTAAAGGCGTGTTCAATAGTAGTTTATATCGTTACATTTATATGCTCATCGCTAATTACTCGTAATAGGGGTTGTATGAAGCATAGAGCTGTAGTAGTAATAGCTCTCTCTATCATAATAGTATCACTCATACACCCTCTAACAACACTACTAACTACTGTAAATTCTGAGTCAACACAGGGTGTAAGAGTAATTATTGGACCAACGCCAATAATGGAGGGAGAGGCCAAGGGTCCCCAGGACATTACTTTAATGAATGAGTATTTAGCAGTAGCATTTGGGGTTAGTACTACTCCACCATGGGGAATTACTCCAGGGCACATAATTGATATTGCACCGGTTGGCGAGAAAACAGCAGATGTTGTAGCACAATTTAGTTTTCCATTAAACGATTGGGGTAATTGGGCTACAATTACAAACCTAGATATAGTAGAGCAGAGTTCATCGAGAGCAGTAGTAAAAGCTATTGGGAAATGGAAAGATCTTCTCGTAGAATACACCTATGTACTTGAATCTGGTAAACCATACCTTGAAGTAACAGTTAATGTAACCAATATCGGTAGTACAACTTATTCGAATTTGATAATGGGGCCAGCTATAACGTTTGAACGTGGGTGGACGTTTGTACCCGGTTATGGAACTGGGAGATTGCCTACAATGCCAATACTTGGAACTAGTATAGCAGATGACTGGGTTGCAGGATACCACGAGGACTTCGCGATAGGATTATATGCACCTGGATATACCCACATTTCTCTCCATACATACTTTGTTGATCCATTCTACCAGGTAACATTAAATCCAGGTGAAAGCAGAGTCTTCAAGGCATATCTAGTTGTCTTAAATAAACCTGATTTATGTAGACTCATGAAAATCATTTATGAATTCAAAGAGGGAGCTTTTGGAGTAGTATCTGGCAGGGTATTGAATAGTAGAGGCGAGAAACTAGGAAATGCTGGAGTAGTAGCTTATAGAGGTGGTAAACCAATTTGTTGGAGTATAACGGATTCTAGTGGAGTATATGAAATGCCTCTTCTAGCACCCGGCTCTTATAATTTAACAGCTGTAGCTAAGTCTCATGGTCCAAGTAGTAGTATAGAGGTAACAATAGAGCTAGGTGAAGAAAAGACAGTTGATTTCACAGATCTACCAGTAGCGGGCAAACTAATAGTTAATGTGTTTAGAAACGATACTGGTCAACCAACAGATGCTAGAATACTGATAAGTGGTGGATATACTCCTCCAATACAATACATGGTTGTTACAACAGCATATACTGACCTCTTTAGAATTGGATGTGCCGAAGTAGAGCTAGCTCCCGGTACATACAATATAACTATTGGATATGGAGCAGACTTTATTAGTCTACCAGAGTCTGTGACAGTGACTATTGAATCAGAAAAAACAGTAGAAGTCAATGTAACAGTAAACATATTGTTTAAACCACAAGAGTATGGATGGTATACTGTAGACTTACACCACCACTCCGACTACATGGATGGAAAAACACCACCAAACCTACTCGTGGTTTCACAATTAGCATCTGCACTAGACTTTATATTTGTAAGCGACCACGACTATATTGGAAACTGCCCAGTAATCAAAACACTTGCCGAGCAGAGAGGAGTACCATTTATATGTGGTGTAGAAATATCTCCAGACTGGGCCCACTTCAATGTATACCCCGTGTTATACCCAGAGAAATTAGTGTATAGAGGAACACTGAGAGAGATAATTGAAGCTGCAAGAAATGCTGGTGCACTCGTTGTAAGAGCAAACCATCCATATATTGGTGGATTATTCATTGCCCAGGAATTAAACAACATACCCGGTGGCTACTACGAGGCATGGGATACTGCAGAAATAAATGGGCCGTGGGGCACTGACGACAACAAGACACTCATGAAGATGTTTATGTTGTGGAGTAGTGGAATACGAAAGTATTTAACGGCGGGAAGCGATGTACACGACGTGTTAACCCAGACATATACTGGTAAACCAAGACTAGTAGTATACTTGCCAAACGATCCCAGTATTGAAGCACTGGCCAGTGCGGAGAAAAACGGCCACTCCTTTATATCTTATGGACCATTCATATTCACAGACCCCATACCGGGTTCAACTATATTTGCTAAGAGCTTAGAGGATGAAATCACAGTAAAAACAACTATGTTCTCGGTCTACGGGCTTGATAGACTAGAAATATATGGAAAGAACGGCGTATTACTAAAGACTATTCCACTCAACAAGACACAGAGTGTCAATTTAGAGATATCAATACCCGTAGTCAACGCCACTATGGGTGGTGAAACAGGATTTGTCGTGTTAATTGTCTATGATGGCAAGGGTAATAGAGCAATAGTTAACCCAATATGGATTGATTTAATGGGTGTACCCAGAGAAATAACACATACAACAACAATGTATCAAACCACTACCACTACAACTACTTATACAGAAACCCATACAGAGACTAAAACCCTAGTAAACACTGTTACTTCAACAACAACAACTACAACTACAAGTGTAGAGAGAGTTGAAGTAGAAAAATACGATATTGCAGTAGTGGCCGGCATAATTGGATTGGTAGTTGGATTACTAGTGGGATTATTCATCAAGAAGAAACAATAATCTTTTTCACTAGAACTCTTTTTAATCATTGAAGTACTACTCTTCTACATAATTTATTTTTGTAAACCCTATTTCTCTTAAACACGATTCTATTAATTCTCTGGATACTCTTCGATCAATAATTAACTCTACGGTTTTTACATTGCCTTCTATAATCAATCTGATTTTATGTACTACTACTCTACCTCGTACAACATCTCCGCTATCTTTTTGTATTATTAAGTAGCCATCGCTTTTTCTACGTGCAATACTATAGAATTCATCAAAGTTTTCTATTATTCTACGTGTTTCTTCTAAGTCTCGTGTAATACCGTGTTTTGATATAATACTATCTATGAATTCTAGTGCTTTTTCTCTATCTAGTTTTACATGGAGGTATTTAGCAATATCGTAGTAGACATTGATCTCCACTTTTAATCCCTTTTATATATCTCTATAAGCATTAAAAAATAGTTTAAGGGGGAGAAGAGAGTTGTTTAGAGCTACACATCCAAATGCATCAAAACTCAAAAAGATATTTCAAGCGCTTGTAAAACTAAGTGATGAAATACCGTTCTTTGTAAGTAGCAATGGCGTTGAAATAAAAGTTTTATCACCAGACAAAACAATACTTGCCGTGGTCTCTCTACCCGGAATGGAATTCGAAGAACTAGTTGTAGAAGAAGAAACGCAGTTTATAGTACCTACTTCAGAGTTGAAAAAGATTATTAGAAGAGCTAGTAGAAACGATGTTGTAACATTGACTATTAATAAAGAAACAGGAGAACTCGTAATGATACTTAGAGATAGAAAAACAGGTGTTGAAAGAGAGTTTGGAATACCATTAATACCAAGACCCGTCGAGGCAATACCAGAAATGAAGATGGATCTTGCCGTGAGTTTCTCAATGTTATCACAAGACTTTAAAGACATAGCTGGCGACTTAAAACTTATTGGAGAAGAAGTAGTGTTTAGCTATGAAGAAGGCAGCATAGTTATAAAATCCGTAGAGCAACAAAAAGAGTATGTTTGTATTCTACGCGAGGGCGCGCCACTAATTCTATTGAATTCAGACGTGGAAAAAGCACGAGCTTCATATAGTATTGATGCAGTCATAGTTGCAGCGAGAGCTGCTGGAGCATCTAAAAATGTAGTAGTAGCATTTGATACTGGTAAACCATTAAAAGTAGAATATGATCTCGGAGGAGGTAGACTAGTATACTGGATAGCACCTAGAGCCTAGTATACACTATTGTTTTAACTACCCTTTAACAGTGACTCCAGCTCTCTAAGTAATCGTTCTTTTTCCTCACTCGATATTTCTCTACGTGTTTTCAACCCTGTACTTGGAATTTCTATTCTCCAAGTTGGTGAAGTACACTTATTACCTCTATAGGGACATGCTGCACAGCAGTGTATATCTACTTGTAAACTCGGTATTATTGTACAACTCCTAGTTGGCCTATACTGGCCGCATAGATCACATCTATCCCAATATATAGTCATACTCTAAGCCCTCTCTATTACTATAATACACACCATGTTATTAAATACAAACAGTAATTTTTGAGATATTGTGAAAACCTCTACGTGTAAACTATGGTTTATTATTTATACTGGTATATAAAAAACCCTTTTGTATATACGTGTAATGGGTGTAATTATTGCTATATGAAATGATTTTCTTGGGGAGAGGAGGGCAGGGAGGAGTAACAGCATCAAATATACTGGTACAAGCAGCAATCTACGAGTCTAAATACGCTCAGAGCTTTCCATTCTTTGGTGCTGAGAGAAGAGGAGCACCAGTAGCAGCATATGCTAGACTAAGCGATAAACCAATACTTAAACATGGAATGTTTAGTGAAGCAGATATATTGATCGTGTTAGATGATAGCTTGTTAAAACTAGGAGTCGTAAAGAAATACTTGATTAGAGATAACGGCTACTTAATAGTAAATACTTCGTCAACTAGTATACAAAGAGATCAGATTTCAGCAAATGGTAGAGTACACGCATATTTTGTAAATGCTACTAAAATAGCTAAGGAAATGGGTTTAATAGTGGCTGGATGGCCTCTTGTAAATACTCCAATGCTTGGATCACTGGTAGCAGCTGCAAAGATCCTCTCATTAGAAAGCGTGGAAAAAGCTGTTATTGACTACTTCGGCGAGAAAATCGGTAGGAAAAACGTTGAAGCAGTTAAACGTGCATATGAAGAAACAAAATATGTTGGCGAGGTGTAGGAGAATGGTTAAAATCGAGAAACCAACTACTGGAGGTAAACTACCACTAACGAAACCAGTAATTGGTGTTGCTGGAAAAACAGGATTGTGGCGCTTTATGAAGCCGGTGGTTGATGTAAACAAGTGTACTAGGTGTTATCAATGCGAAATCTATTGCCCTGTAAACACAATACGCGTTGAACCAGAGACAGGAGCAGTAATAAACTATGATTACTGTAAGGGTTGTGGATTATGTATGGATGTTTGTCCTGTAGGAGCTATAACAATGGTTCCCGAGGTGGGTGAGTAGTATGGGTAAAAAGATTGCTTTAACAGGCAACCATGCTGTAGCATACGCTGTTAAACTAGCTAAACCCCAAGTAATAGCAGCATATCCTATTACACCACAATCACCCGTAGTTGAAAAACTCTCTGAAATGATTGAACAAGGCGAGTTGAAAGCTAGAATGATAAGAGTTGAATCAGAACACTCAGCTCTAGCAGCGTGTTTTGGTGCAGCTGTAGCTGGAGCCAGGACTTTTACAGCTACGAGTAGCCAGGGACTACTATACATGCATGAATTCGTGCACTGGGCGTCGAGGGCGAGAACACCAATAGTAATGGCAATAGTTTCTAGAACTATCAACACTCCCTGGAATATATGGCCCGACCACTCTGACTTCGTAGACCAGAGAGATACTGGATGGGTTATGTCGTATGGAATGGATAACCAAGAAGTATTTGACTTAACACTACAAGCATTTAAAATAAGCGAGGATCCAAGAGTCTATCTACCAGTAATGGTTGGCCTAGAAGGATTTATTATAAGCCACACTACAATGCCCGTTGAAATACCAGATGAAAAACTAGTAGAAGAGTGGCTTGGTGAGAGGATGCAACCATATGTAATAGATGGTTCCGAGCCGATTGGTGTTGGTGGATTAACATTCCCCGAGGATACAGAAGACATGTTTTACGAGATCCAGTTAGCTATGGAAAACGCCAAGAAAGTAATTAAAGAAGTCGACGAGGAATTCGGCAAGTTGTTTGGTCGTAGATATGGTGGATTAATATCATGCTACCACTGCAACGATGCAAAGTACATTGCTGTCTCAATGGGTGCTTGGAGTGGAGATTTAATTGAAGGAGTTGAGAAGCTTAGAAGTGAAGGATACCCTGTGGGAGTTATGAGGATTAGGTATTACAGACCATTCCCAATTGAAGACGCCTGGGAAGTATTGAGAAGTGTAAGGGGAGTAATAGTGTTTGATAGAGCAATAAGTTTCGGTGCATGGGGCCCAATATATAGCGACCTAGTAGCCGGCCTCTCACTATACACTAATAAACTCCCATACATGGCCAATATAGTTGCTGGTATTGCAGGCGTAAATGTAACATCAGACGACTTCTACAAGATAATCAAGTCGTTTATTGACCGGGTTGAAACAGGTCAAATTGAAAGAAACTACTTTGAATGGGTGAAAATAAGGAGGTGAGAGAGATGAGTACACCCCAGGCTCGTAGAAAACCCCCATTACCATACGATCAAAGAGAGGGAGTACTACCAGGAGACGCTGCGTGTTTAGGGTGTCCTATACCAATAGCTCTGAAAGTAGTATCAGCTGTATTCGGTGAAAAAGCAGTATTTGTAATACCAGCATGTTGTACATCGGTAATAATGGGGACTTATCCAGGACAAGCATTGAAAGCAGGTATAATTCACGTTCCATTTGCCTCAGCTGCAGCAGTAGCTTCAGGTGTTTCACAAGCACTCAAAGAAAGGGGTATAAACGACGTATATGTAATAGCATGGGCTGGTGATGGTGGAACAGCAGATATTGGAATGGCGTCTCTCAGTGGTGCTGCAGAGAGAAACGACGACATTATATACATAATGTATGATAATGAAGCATATATGAATACTGGTATTCAAAGAAGTTCATCGACACCACCAGGTGCTTGGACTACTACAACACCAACTGGTAAAGTAGAAGCCAAGAAAGATGTTGCAAGAATTATGATAGCTCACGGCGTACCATACGTTGCAACAGCAAGTGTTGGATATCCACACGACTTATACAATAAACTACAAAAAGCAAAGAACATCAAGGGCTTTAGATTCATACACATACACGCACCATGTCCACCAGGATGGAGGTTTGAGCCACAATACACAGTTAGAATTGCAAAACTCGCTGTTGAAACAGGCCTGTGGATTCTATATGAATACCATGATGGAAAACTAACACTATCGGGTCCAAGCAGGCCATATCTAGACCCATCAAAGAGAAAGCCAATAGAGGAATACATTAAACTACAAGGTAGATTCCGAGGAGCAACAGAAGAATTCATCGCTGAAATTAAAAAATATGTTGATGAAAACTGGAAGTGGATTATGAAAATGATGAGTTAGCAAAGCGGGTGGAAATGAGAGAGATCAATATACTAATTGATTTTTACACAAATCTAGGCAATACATCTAAACTAGTTAAATACTTGAAAGACAAGGGTTTTTCGCCTAGACAAACTTCGTATGATTCTATTAGACTACGTCTCGAATACCCCTTAAGCCAAGTAGATACATCTCTACTCGAGAAAATAAATGCAGTTTTAAAGACGATAAGTGAAACAAACAATATATGGAATACATGTTGTATAGAAGTATGGATTGAAGAAGAAAATCAACGAGAGAAAATCATTCCTAGAGTTGAAAAACACGGAGATCTCTGTATTTACATTAGACCGGGAAGCCGTGGAAGAATCATTCGTAAACTAGTGTGGATAGCTATATGTAGTGGAATAGTAAAACCACCACTACCAGAAAGCACAATGAGAAAGTGTATTGAGAGTAGTAGAGCTCAAAGTGAATTGAAAACAATAAGTGAAACAGTCGAGAAATTCACAAGTATTTATATTCACAGATAAACTCAGTCAATGTATTTTAAACTCTATTTAAATAATTGATTTAAATGAGGGCCCGTGGTCTAGCCTGGCTAGGATGCGGGGTTCGGGTCCCCGTGGCCCGGGGTTCAAATCCCCGCGGGCCCACTAACTAGGTGTATTAAATGTCGTATAGAACTACTAGGTTGGCTCTAGAGAAAAGCCTTACTTCTCCAACGATTACTATTCCCCCAGAGGTCTATGAGTATAGATATGTAAAGCTAAAGATAAGAGCTGACAGTGTTGTCTCAGAATTGTGGGTTTATATTGGTAGAGAAAGAGACTACTTGTTAATACCTGGATTATATTGTAACTGTAAGGTTTTTACTTTAAAAACCATTATTAGTAAAACTGAAACACATTGTAAACATCAACTTGGAGTCTATGTGGCAATTGCTATGCAGAAATATGTAGAGGTAGAGTTATCAATAGATGAAGCGTACACGGTAATCTCAGAGGTTTTAAACAAAGGTTTTACAGTGTTTCTAAGAAGAAAACTAGTTGCGAGAAAATAAATTCCTCAAAATCGTTCTTTTAATACCGTGAACAAAATAGATTTCACTGGTGTTGACTAGTGGGGCGTAGGAGAAAGAGGAGGAAGGTTATTCCCACGAAAATCGTTAAAATACCAACTGTGTTTGAGTGTCCAAGGTGCTCGGCGAAAACACTCAGTATAACTATCAAGAAGAAAGATGAGTATAGAGCAAGCGCGGTTATAACTTGTGGAACATGTGGATTAGTCGACGATGAAGATTTCACAGATATACCGGCTATCTATCAACCTGTAGATGTATATGCAAAATTTATAGATTTATTCAATAGTGGAAAGGCGAAAATTAAAGAGCGTGGTTTAGAGGAGAGTAGTGGTGAAGAAGGTTCATGAATACATAAAGTCCAAGGTGGATGTTGGAGAAAAACTCCACTTTACACTAATAGATCCCGACAAGGTCTCAAATATAGTTAAACTAGAAGAAGTAGTAGATAAAATGGTTGAAGCCGGGACAGATGCTTTTCTCGTTGGAGGCAGTCTTGGTATTACTCATGAAGAAATGGATTTAGTTGTAAATACACTTAAAAAAACGGGTAAACCGGTAATACTCTTCCCTGGAAATATTAATTGTCTATCTCGATATGCAGATGCTGTTTTATTCATGGTTTTAATGAATACTCTTGAACCATACTACTTAATGCAGGTACAGGTAATAGCTGCACCAATAATTGCTAAATATGGTCTTGAAACTCTCCCAACAGGGTATATAGTTGTAGATCAAGATACTGCTGTAGCACACGTGGGGAGAATAATTCCAGTTCCTAGAAACAAGCCAGAAATAATTGCTGCGTATGCACTTGCAGGTCAGATGATGGGTTTGAAATATATTTATCTCGAAGCGGGCAGTGGTGCTTCACAGCCAGTGCCACTAGAATTCCCCAAGGTAGTAAAGAAGTATACAGACCTCATAGTAATTGTTGGTGGGGGGATAAGAGATCCAGAGACGGCGAGGAAGATGGCTGAGGCTGGTGCAGACATCATTGTTACTGGTACTATAGTAGAGAAAAACCCAGAGTTGGCGGCTGAGATAATTAAGGCTATTAAGACTGCTGGTTCTCACTAGCAAGGTATTTCTTTCTAAAGGCTTCTTCTAGGTCAATTCCCAATAGATTTGCAATGCTAAGTAACCATGCAAAAACATCTGCTATTTCTTCTTCGAGAGATTCTCTTCTATACTTGATCAACGCTTCTGCCAGCTCTCCTACTTCTTCGACAAACCATGTAAAAGTAGCGTATAGTCCACGAGTTGAATCACGGTCATAATACCGTGTTTTAATGTATTCTTGTGCTTCACGAATATCCATTTAAACCACCCTTATATGAAGTATATAAAGAACTAGTTAAATTGGTAGTGTTGGAGGTGTTAATATGAGTAAGAAGAGCAAGAGACAAACACCTTCACTTGCATCGGCGGCTGGACTGGTTAGATTCTTCGAGGAAACTGATTTAAAAATAGCGTTGAAACCACACTTGATTATAATAACAGGTTTTGTATTTGTAGTATTAGTTATAGCTCTTTCAAAACTAGTACCACCAATGTAGAAGAGCTCAGTTGGGGATAATTTCCTCATCTATTCAGACTCCCATCGTTCTTCATCGCTTGCTAGGTAATAATAAGTATTATACTAGTGTGATTTTCATTCACAATACTCTAGTTGACATAGTCAGTAACACGGACCTTCTTCACTGCTCCGAAAAGTGGCGATTCATCATCTATTTAGATTTTATAGTTAAACCCGGTTTATATGTTAATGTATTTAAAACCCATTGACTAGATAATCTGGGGCTTGGTGAGAAATTGCCTAGTAAACTAGTAAACATTTTAATTCAGATAGTATCGCTTGTATTGTTTGCACTAGTTTCAGCTATAGCTCCACAGTATACCTGGTTATTCTTCATACTATACTTTATCATTATCATGGTTGTAATGACAAAAATGAGTATGAAGGGGTTTAAGAGGGCTGATAGTGTTAAAGGATCTCCACTATTCAAAGAAGACAATACATCAATAGCTATGGGTAGTGATACACTGATTCTCCAAGAAGTCAAGGAACAATTCAAAGCAGTAATGTTGATGATGTTTCTGCCATTCATCATTATATTTCTAGTTCCACCAATCTACTGGACATATATAAATCCAATTGTAGATAGTGCTACTAAACAATTATTTGAAAACGAGGTATTAGTGAGATTTATTGGATTTCTAGTATTTTACAGTATTCTAGTACTTACTATTCAAATACCTCGACTAATACTAATGCGTGGTTTAAAAAGCAAGAAGCAATTATATACTCCCCGTACATTTGCTCTATACAAAGAGGGCTTGTTAATGGATGGTAGACTACTAGCTTTCGATAAAGACATGTGTTATAAAGTAGACTCGAAGAGAAAGTTTGTTCAAATAGAGAGTCCGCAACTACCCTATAATGTAAGATTATATACCCTTGAAGTAAGTAAACTCGCTGATAGAATACGCGAGGTTGGACTACATGAGTGTAGAGAGTAAACACAAGTGTTTAACATGTGGACGCGTCTTTCCCGAGGGACAGGGTATAATTATAAAAATAGCTGGTGAAACACTAGAATTTCATAGTTCTAAGTGTTTTGCAAAATTTGCAAGAGACTTGTTGAGTAGGCTTCCACAAGACGAGATTAAGGGGTATATCAAGAAAATACGAGAGGAATATGAAGAGATAATAGAGCAAAAACGAAAACTTAAATCTAAAAAGATTGCCTAGTTATTAGACTCTAATTCAATAATTATTATTGAATGATGATACTTGTCCCCCTTAGACTCAAAAGGGATGAAGACATTACCGCGGACTGATTACCTAGCAGCGAGCATTGCTTCCAATTTTCTCTCTTATAATTCTTAGTGAGTCATCGTCGAGTTTAATGTTTTCAAGGATTTTCAATGCTCTATCTAGCGCTTCTTCTTCGCTAAACGCGCTGACATTTATAATAATGTTTGTTCCCTGAACGCATATCTTATATCTTGTTTCACCGGGGAATAGTGATTCTTCTATACTTATTACTCGTAGATCGCTTTTTGAAACCATAATTAAACACCGTTAACCCAGTGTTTCTTTACTACTTCATATGATTCTCTAAGTCCTATGGGTAATGGTTTTGTATTAGCTATAATAGCCATAAAGTTTGCATCTCCTACCCAGCGTGGTACTACGTGTACGTGGAAGTGATCTGGTACACCTGCACCTGCAGCTCTCCCAATATTAGCTCCTATATTGAAGCCATCTGGGTGAAATGCTTGTCTTAGTACACTTATTGCTTTTTTTACTAGTTCAGATATTTCGATTATTGTTTCTAGGTCTAGTTGCGTCGGGTCTCCTATGTGTTCGTATGGTGCAATCATTAAATGACCTGAGTTATAGGGATAGGCGTTCATAACTACAAATGCTCTTCTACCCCGATAGACAATTAATGCTTCATCATCGTTTTGTTTTTGCAGTCTGCAAAACAAGCATTCTTTACTACTTGATTCGTTTTTATTAGTAAATGTTTTTATGTATTCGTATCTCCATGGATTCCAAAGTATTTTCAATTTTAACCCCGGGTATTCAACTAGTAGTTAATAGTGGATGTGAGTGTTTTATTCTTCAGCGTCTCTAATACCCTCCTCGGTTATTGCAAAGACTGCTTCGCCTTCTGGTAGGTGTGGTGCGTCAACGACGCGGGCTATTCTCTTGTTGCCTCTTGCTTTCTTTAAGTGTACTCTTACTCCGGGTACATGGGCTAGTACGTGTCCTCCTACTGCTTGTGTTGGATCACCATAGAAGACGTCTGGACGGGCCATTACCTGGTTGGTTACTACTACTGCTACATTGTATGCTTCTGCCAGTCTTAAAAGCTGGTGTAAGTGGGCGTTTAGTTTTTGTTGTCTTTCAGCTAGGTGTTCTCTACCCGGGTATTCTGCTCTAAAGTGGCTTGTAACGCTGTCTACTACTACTAGTTTTACATTGTTTTTGGGTACAAATGAGAATAGTTCTTCAACTATAGACATTTGGTGGTCGCTGTTGTATGCACGTATATAGTATATGTTGTCCATTGCCTGCTCGGGGTCTAATCCAAGCGCTCTAGCCATGGCTTCTATTCTCTCCCATCTAAAAGTGCCCTCTGTATCAATATATACAGCTCTACCGCTTAGACCGCCTCTCTCTGGTGGGAGTTGTACATTTACACTTAGTTGGTGGCATAACTGGGTTTTACCTGATCCATATTCACCATAGAATTCAGTAATAGTTTTTGTTTCTACTCCACCACCTAGTAGTTCATCTAGTTGTTTAGAGCCAGTTGTTATTTTTCCAATATTCATTCTCTCTTGTTTAACTTCTCTAGCAGTCTTGAATCTTATACCGAGTAGTTTACGTGCATTTTCAATTATTTTTTGAACAGTTACAACGGGAATACCTGTTTTCTCAGATACTTCCTCTGGTCTTGCAACAACAAGCGTCCAAGCAGAGACAAATCCAGCAGCTTCAAGTTTCTCGGCCATTGCAGGGTTTATACCTGGTATTTCCCTAACGGAAACAAACCCGGATTCAACACTTGTTTTTTCTTTTTCTCTACTCAATTTCACCCCCAATAATATATTGTTTTAAAAAACGTTTATTATACCATGTACTTCATATATAGAACAATATAGAGGGTATTTGGGAGATTAGTAATGCGAATACTCTCAATACATGCAAAGAGTTTTTCCTATGACGTGGTTAAACCAGCTATTGAAGAACCAGAGGAGTTGAAGGGAGAGGAGAAAAAGAACTTTGAAAACGTACTTGTATTATTTGTAACTATTGAATCTCAAGACGATGAATCCACAGTAATCCAGGCATTGAGCGAAATAGAAAACCTTGTACTACAAATTAAACCATCAGAATTACTGATTTATCCATATGCACACCTCTCCTCGGATCTAGCTCCACCTAGAAAAGCAATTGAATTATTGAATAAACTATACGAAGAGGCTTCAAAGAAACTCAATATACCAGTCTATAAAGCACCATTTGGCTGGTATAAATCATTTAAACTAGAGTGTTACGGCCACCCATTAAGCGAGTTGTCAAGAACTATTAAACCAGCTGCAACAACTCAAAAGAGGAGTATTGAGAAAAAATTCTATATTCTAACACCAAGTGGTGAACTAGTTAATCCAAGCGACTTCGATTATTCAAATTATCCAGAACTCAAAATACTAGTAGAGAAAGAAGTATATGGAAAGGAATTAGAAGGCGGTGAAAACAGAGTAAACGACTACTGTAGGAAGTTCGGGTTTGAATGGGAGCCAATGAGCGACCATGGACACATGAGGTATGAACCACCAGCAGTAGTAATGATGGATGCTGTTTCAAGGTATTCATGGCAAGTAGCTCGTAGTCTAGGTATACCGGTATTCCGTGTAATGGGTACTAATATGTTTAGTTTAAAGGCTAAACCAGTATACGAACACGCCTTACTATTTGGTGATAGACTCTACGAGGTAGAAGTAGACGAGGAAAAATATGTGTTGAGATATGCTGCATGCCATCAGCAGTTTGCAATGCTTAAAGACTGGATTATAAGCTATAAAGAACTACCACTAGGAGTATTCGAAGTAGCAGATAGCTATAGACTCGAACAGAGAGGAGAATTAAACCTGTGTTTTAGAATGAGAAAGTTCTACATGCCAGACCTCCACATATTAACTAGAGACCTAGACGAGGCAATAGAAGTCGCTATGAAAGTCCAAGCGAAAATACATGAAGAAGCAGCTAAACTCGGTAGGAAATATGTAGCTCTATACAATGTAACAGAAGACTTTCTAGAAAACTATAGAGATAAACTAGTAGAATTCGTTAAGAGGGAAAACGGGCCGGTACTAGTAGCTGTTCTACCAAGTGGTATATACTACTGGGTTGTAAACGTTGAATACCACATAATAGACAATATAAACAGACCGAGAGAAATAGCTACTTGGCAAATAGATATCGGTAACGGCAAGAGATTCAATATCGTATACGTCGATGAAAAAGGAGAAAAGAAACACGTTGTTATAATACATACAGCTATAATTGGAAGCGTCGAGAGATACATATACATGGTATTAGATACAGCAGCATGGACGGAGAAAGAAGGAAAAGTCCCATATATACCAACCTGGCTAGCACCAATACAAGTAAGAGTAATACCTGTATCAAAAGAATTCCTAGACTACGCATTAAAAGTATACGAGGAAATAGCGAGAAATGGTATAAGAGTAGACATAGACGACAGAGACCTCTCACTAGGCAAGAAAATACGTGAAGCAGCAATGAATTGGATACCATATATTGTTGTAGTTGGACAGAGAGAAGTTGAAACCAACACTATAAATGTAAAAATAAGAGTAAACAATGAACAACGAGTTATGAAGACAGAAGAACTAGTCGAGTTGATTAAAAACGAGATCAAAGGATATCCACAAGTAGAAATGACAATGCCTGAAAGACTAAGTGCAAGACCCGTTTTTTAAAGAAACTAGGGTTCTACCTCAAAGTAATCCTAAAAACTCTCTATAACCTCCTACCTCTATAGAAAGGAGATTTACAGTGTCAAAGACAAAAATGAAGTTTATTGGAAGACACTTAATGTTAAAAGGTGAATACATAGAGAAGGTATTGAATGGAGAGAAAAAAGCAACTATTAGAAAAGGAGTGTATAAACCAAAATACGATGAAGTAATAATACACGCCGGTGGAAGACCAATAGCAAAAGCAAAAATAACGAGAGTATACTACAAGAAACTAAGCGAGCTGGGAGAATACGAGGCGAGAATAGAGGGTTTTAATAACGTAGAAGAATTAATAAACGAGTTGAAAAAAGTATATGGTAGAATAAGTAAAGAAGACTACTTTACAATAATAGAATTCGAAGTTATACAACGACTCGACGAGTTAGCAAGTGAAGACCCATATTATGGATTAACACCAGCAGATATAGCGAGGATAGCTCTTAGATACCTAGATAAAGAACTTACAGAACTAGATAGAAAAATACTCTTAGACCTCACTCGAACAAACAGTATTAGAAAAACAGCAATCAATGTCTTCAAAGACCTAAATAAAAGAGGTATAGTGAGGAAAGCAATAAGAAAAGCCCTTAGGTTTTTAATAGAGAGGAATTTAATTAGTACACAGGAAAAACAAAGCTTAGAAAGCGGAGAGTAGAGTGGATTAATATGGGATACTGGCTTCTCAAGTGTAGAGAGTGTGGACGCGAGTGGAAAATACTAGTTAGCTTTCCACTGAAGAAAGAGTTTAAACAATTATACCACTACTGTGAAAACTGCGGTAAAAACACATTTCACGATATTTTAGAGTACATAGAGGAAGAGTGAGTATTAAATCCCGTGTAGGAAATAATTACTTGGATGATGAATCCACGGGATTGATTTATTGAGATGAGAACACCTGTCTCAACTGACTATTAAAACACCTAGTCTATCCAGTCGCCTGTAGATATCTTTTCAGGTATGTATTTATCTGCTAGGAATTTCAATCCCTTACTAGCCATTGCTTCTATTTCTAGTTTGCTTAGTGTATTAAAGAATATACAGAGCTCTCTAACCCATTGTGGTGTTGTAAACCATGGGTATCCAGTTAATCCTTCTTTCTTCTTGATTTTGTTTTTAGCGTCTTTTTCTTCAATACATACTTCTGCTACTCTATATCCAATTAATTCTACTGCTCTCTCTAAGTCTCTTGTCTTAGCTTTAATTATGAAGTTTGACCTCTCTGATTCACTTAGATATGGTGTTTTAGGCTTGAGATCAGTTATTCCAGGTGTTATTTCTTCTAGTATTTTTCTAGCTTCTCTATCCTTGATTATTTTTCTAAAAATACTGTCTCCAAAGATATCTGTCATCATAACGCCAATGAATTTAGCTGTTGGTGTTGCAAGCCTCTCGCTTTCATAAGATAGTGTTATACTTCCTGCTTTGAAGACACTGTATATGTAGAATCCATAGGGGTCGCTGTCGGCTAGTATGTAGACTGGTAAATTGTATTCTTCACTTAGTCTTCTCACAAATCTCCTTGTAGCTCTATCTGGCTGGCCCGCGCTTGTTACTAGTATTGCCTTGTTTTTCTTCCAGAATCCATATCTGTGTAGTTGTTGGAACACAGCGTCTTTCTCTACTACTAGAATGTACTCTGCATCTATATCTACGAATTCTATTAAATCTGGAGTTGGCTCGATTGCATATGCGCCATGACCCATTTTACTCAAGTCTATTACGTCATCGCCACTTCTAATAACAAGGTTTCCTACTACTTTGCCTTTTTCCTTGCTGAGTATTAACAGGTCTTCTCTTAAAACAGATAATAATACCTCTAGGTCTCTGATTACACTATCTGATTCTCTCTGTTCATCCCACGTGTTTTCTGAAACTCGTTTTCCATCTATTGATTTATAGGTAATTGAGTGTTTTCCCCTATAGTACAAATCACGGATCGTTGGATACTCATTGTTTCTAAGCGCATCATATATTATTGAAGCCATGAGTAGTGTTTGCATAAACTTTTTTGCTTCATTTACATCGGTAAAAGACCTTTTTTGGAGCTCGGGGCCGAGTAATAACATTTTGTGTTTATAGTCGTATATTGTGTTTGTTAGTGTCCTCTTCGGCATTACTAGTGTTGGTTTTTCACCTTTCTCTATTTGCTCAATTATTTCCCTCATTGAAGACTTTATAATGTCGAGGGCTTTACTCCTCGCAGACGCGTCAATTGTTGAAACCATGCTTCCACCCTAGGCCTCTGCTTCTATGGATTTAACAATACTCTGTATTAGCTCTAAGGGGACGCCAGTACGTTTTGCTACAATATGTGATAGTTTTACAGAGATATTGTCTTTAAATGATTGTAGTGTTGATTCATCAGCTAGTATAATTGCCAAGCTCCTAGCAACTTCTGGTATATACTTTGCTATTGACTCGGCCTTCTTCTTTGCTTCTTCTTCTTTCATCTTCTTTGAAATATATTGTTTTAACTCGCGTGCAGCCTCCATTACAGCTAGTTTTACTTCTCTACGTAGTTCTGGAACATCTGCAATACTTTCTTTTCCAACTCCTTTAAATGGTACTTTTGTACTACATACATGGACTAATACGAGTATTGGTGCGGGGAATGTAATCATGTAGTGATCCCAACTTATTTCATCTCTAACTACTTCTACGACCATATCTGATGCTTCATCGTAGAGTAATGGTATTTTATTAGCATATCTCAATACTACTGGTTTATCTTCTCCAACCGGTGTTTTTCCACCATAAGACAATCCTACTTCGACAATAAATGGGTGTCCACTATAAGCGCTTGGTTTTCTCGAAACAGCTGTAACGAATTCTGGTTCATATGCGCGTTTTAAACCAGCAATTATTATTTCTTCGCCTAGTGGTGATAGAGATTTTGGTGATGGGGGCTTGAATTTATCATAGGCTTTAATAGCGTTTACTAGTGCTAGTAGTTCTTCGTTTGTAAGGTCGCTTGGTTTTTTCGAGGGGTCTATTCCAGCGTTTTGTAGTATTGTTTTAGCTGTTACATCGCCTATTCCCTGAAAGCTCTTAATTAATAGTTCTTCAATAGTGTTGAAACCAGCGTTTTTTGCTAGTCCACTAAGTATTTCAAGGTCTATTCCATGTGGATGTGGATTTGTTTCTACTGGTGGTTTTGGTAGAGTGTTTACTATTCTCGGATAGTGTATTATCTCGTTTTCCGGAGTTACAAGTGTTATATTGGCGTAGGGGAGGACAATAGCAGTTCTATTAATGTACTCTAGTATTCTACTCTTAGCTCTACTCCAATCGCCTTCAATTGTTACTGAGACTATTGTACCATGCCAGTCTCGGGTCTTCCTCCAGCTACCTGCTTCTATAATTACTGGTTCATTCTTGTTTACATCTATTCTTAGTTTAAAGTAGTATATTCTCTTGAAGTTTGCTTTACTAGTTATTACCTCGACTGGTCTACCAGTTGTCATTTGAGCGTAGAGAACAACCATTTTAACTCCAAGTCCATACATTCCACGCGACTGGCGCATAGCATACTTGCTACTAAACAATACTTTTCCAAAAGCGTTTGGAACGATGTTTGGTGGTATACCTATCCCGTTATCTTCAACTGTTATCTGGTAGAATTCCTGTGTTTCATCTGCTTTTCTAATAGTTATTTTTACATCTGGTGGTATACCGTGGACGTCAGTAGCGTCTAATGCGTTTTCTACTAGTTCACGTATTGTTTGATACATTGCTCTAACAGGGTTTGCAAATCCAGCTATTTCTCTATACCTGTAGAAGAATTCTGCTGGACTTGCAGCTCGATAAATCTCTTCTGCTTGATTCATAAGCACACCACACTCTATTATTTGGTAATCAACGTGTTAAAAGACCCTGGAGTCTTAGTTTCGGCTAACTCCACGTGGTTACTCTTATATATTTTAATTCGTTAAACCGCTATTAAACTCCTCTAATAAAACCCGGGGATGTTTGTGAATGCTATATCGAGTATAGTTGCAACAGCACTAGTACTTGTAATGACAATAGTGGGCGGTGTTCTACTATACACCTATGCTATGGGGTATTTAAACACGTTGAACACTGGTAGAATAATAGTTCATGATGCATACTACTTGAAAACAGCTGGTAGAATATGCATCAATGTTGAAAACATAGGTGTTGGCGAAGTAGAAATCAAGAGTGTTGAAATAGTAGATGTAAATGGCAGTATAGTAGTAAATACAACAGTAAATACTATTCTACAACCAGGTGAATCTCGAATAATACAAGTAAACTGGACACAAACCACACTACCAAAATACATTGTAGTAGTATACGATAAGGGGTCGACAGACCCTGTAAAAATACGAATACTCAGCTAAGGGTTTATCCATGACTAAAACCCTTAAATTAAAACCTCTTTTTTACAAATTATCCTCTTTAAAACCCATTCTTTTCAAACCAGGAGAAAAGAGTGAACTACGCAAGATACTAGTTGAATTTATAGAGCCATATTTAAAACTCTATACTCTACAACAAGTGGATTTAGATGAAGTTCTCTATTCTTATACACTACGTGGAGGAGTAGAAGTAAAAATTGGATGTAATAAGAGTGGAATATACTATGTTGTCAGTGAACCAGTAGTAGACTACAATGTATATAAAAACATAGTTGATAGAGTAGTAGACATTGTAGTTAAAGGCGAGTTAAATCAAAACCCATCAAGTATTTTCTCAATGGATATTAAAGACGCCGACGACTACGTGTTTTTCAAAGTACTCAGTGGACTAGGTCCTCTATCACCACTAGTACTAGATCCATACGTTGAAGACATATATGTCTCACGTGAAAACAAGAGAATACTAGTTATACACAACAAGCTCTCGTGGAGCGGCTGGCTTAAAACAAACATTGTGTTAGAACCAGCACTAGTTGATAAACTAATTCTCTCGCTATCCAGGAGAATAGGTAAACACGTCTCACTCGTAAACCCTATTGTCGAGGGTTCTTATGGGGCTAGTTTAAGACTTAGTTTAATCTATGGAGATACTGTTTCAACTGTTGGTAGTAGTCTTGTTTTGAGAAAGAAAACACTTGCTACATGGACTATTACCAAGTTGATAGCCGAAGGAGTACTCGATGCATTAATTGCTGCTTATTTATGGCTACTTCTCGAAATGAAGGGCTGGATTATAATTGCTGGTCATGTAGGTTCTGGTAAAACAACATTACTGCAGGGATTATTGACTCTTATACCACCCGGTAGAAAAGTCATTGTAATAGAAGACACGCCAGAACTATCTGGTTCAACTGGTGTATGGGAGCAACTAGTTGAAAAAACAAGTGTATTTAATGAGAGTACACAAATAGATTCTTATACACTATTGAAAACAGCGCTTAGGAGAAGACCAGACTACATAGTAATAGGAGAAGTAAGAGGTGTGGAAGCAAGACTACTGGTCCAGGCATCTAGACTTGGACATGGAGTATTAAATACGATTCATGCCGACAGCTCTGAATCAGTATTAAAAAGACTAACAGCTCCCCCAATATCTATACCGAAAAACCTATTAAACAATATTTGGAGTATTATAATAGTTGGCCCTGATCAAAGGGGCAGGAGAAGAATACTCTCAATATCAGAGGTAGATAGCGAATCAAACATTGTAAGCATATTCGAAAAAACAAGAGAAGTAGGTATAGAAGACATTACAGAGAGAACTATTAGATTAAAAAGTAGAGAGTTTGATGTCTACGAAGAACTAGAAAAGAGAAGGAAATTTCTGGAAAACCTCGTTGAGAAACAAGTATTTGATTTAAATCTCCTCAGAGAAGAACTTAGTAAATTCTACTATCTCTCACTAGTAGAAGAAACCCAGCTTACTACGTAGAGAGTGGTTTAATTGAAGTGCCTCGAAGAATACTTCACAGAATTCCTCGTATACCTAAATGGATTTGAAGTCAATGGTCTTAAAATCTATGATTTATTTAAATCACTCTATACTGGTGAAATCGAGTTAAGTAATTGTTATAGAGATATTGCAGAGAAATACATGGTGTTAGAGTCGATTCTAGGAGACCCGAGACTAGCTTTGTACAACCTGGCTGAATTAGTAGACTATAGAGAGCTAGCTGTATTTCTCAGAGAATACAGTGATATAGTTTCTACAAGTGGAGAGACAAAAACACTAGTTGAGGGATTTCTCAAGAGAGAATTTAGTAGAGTTCAAGCTAAACTGTCAGAGTTAATGAATATTGTTAATGTAATCTATGAAGTAGTATTAGTGCTAGTTTTATCTCTATCTATACTCTCAATATTCCCGTTTTTACCTGCTTCAAGCACTCTAGGCATTTTGTTTCTCGTGTTGGCTTGGAGTGTCGAGTATGTAGTGTCAATGAGTATTCTCGGTAAACTCGTAGTTGAACCTGTGTTTTGGAGGGTATTGTTCGACTGTATATACATACTACTTGGAGGATTAACAATAGTTTTTCAAAGACAATGGCCGTTTATACATTTTGCTATTTTAACAATAGTGTATTTCTCAACTAGGCCGTTGAATAACTATATTATAAGTCTCGAAGAAGAATCTCAAAGAGTACTAGGAGAGGTTTATTCAAGGAGTATACTGGGAGAACCAGTAGATTTAGCACTCATAGACTCTATCAGTAGATCACATCTAGTAGAGTATAGAGTTATATGGTATGGTTTTCTCAGCGGTGAACAAGTATGGAAATACTCTGGGAAATTAAAACTTCCATTATTGCCTAGAAAAATCATTGTGTTATTAACTAGTTTAGTAGGCTATACTAGACTAGGTGAAAACTATGTTTCAATTGTTGCAAGATATGTTGGTGAAGTAGTTAATCTTAGACGGTTTATCAATGAGAAGTCGAGATATTACTTATTCTACTCTATCGTCATGGTTTTACTTCTCGCCCTATCCTACTATATAGTTCTCCAAATACCAGGTGTAGTGGTTGAAAAAGAAGTTTTAGGAGTGTATGGATATCTAGGTGTTTTATTGACATCTACTCCTCCATGTATTCTACGAGATACGGGTTTAACTTCTTCAAAGACATTTATAGTAATGAGTATTCTTGGACTAGCAATACACGTATTCTTTATTTTTATTTAAGAGCTCCAAGGAAAAACTACTTTAAAATATCAACTAGTTTTAAAACAGCTTCAACGGCACTCCTACCAAGTATTCTAATCATTGCTTCTTTCCCCACATCACCTACATCATAGATTAAATCAGGTGTTTCACCAATAGGTATTTGACTGGCAATCCACTCCATTGTTCCGGTATGTGCAACTTTGAGATTTGATGGTTCCATCCTTCTGTCGACGAATAAAACATGGTATCCCTTTTTCCTAGCTTTCTCTACTACTTCCTGGTCATATCTAATATTTACTGCTCCATGTACATCAAACCCGTTTCTTATTAGTGCTAGTACTAGTCTAGCGAGGTGGCTTGAACCACCCATTTTAACATCACCTACTCTTACAAGTCTCCTCCCTGCTTTTACAATACGGCCTTCCACTCCTGCAACATCTAGTGGGCTTCTAGCATAGCGTGGATCTATGGTTTCAACGATGTTGATGCCTACTTCTGGCGTATATGGTAGTATGAGTTCCTGGTTTTCAAGTAGTATTTCAACGGCTTTTCTAACGCTCTCTACTGCTTTATACTTTAATGCCGGGATTTCAAGGTAGGCCATTGGGTTTACTGGACAATGCCCCCTACCTATTTTTAAACCGTAATCTATTGCTAAATCTATGAATTCTTTTGCGTGTTTAACTGCTTCAACTATACTTAGTCCTCTGGCTAGAAAAGCAGTTATAGCTGCTGAATAAGTGCATCCAGCTCCATGGAAGCATCCATGTGGATACCTAGGGGACTTGAAATAGTATACTTCTCCATTATAGTATAATACATCGACTACTTCCTCCAGGTTTAAATGGCCTCCTTTTACAATAACAGCTGGAACACTGTATTTTTCATGTATGGCTTTAGTTGCTCTAACAGCGTCTTCTAGCGATTCTACTTTAAACCCGGCGAGTACTTGGGCTTCGGGTGCGTTTGGTGTTACAATGAGTGCTTGTGGTAGGAGTTTTGTTTTTAATGCTTCAATAGCGTCTTCTCGGAGTAGTCTAGCACCTGATTTAGCAATCATTACTGGGTCTACTACGAGTTTTAAATTGAATTCTCTGACTGCACTTGCAACATGTGTAATAATATCTGTATTGCTAAGCATACCTGTTTTAGCCGCGTCTATTCCCATGTCTTCATATACTACTTTTATCTGCTCGTAGACTAGTCTACCCGGTAGATCATATATTGCTGATACAGAGTAGGTGTTTTGCGCTGTTATACTAGTAATTGCAACTGTGCCGTGTACTCCGAGAGCACTGAAAGTTTTTAGATCAGCTTCTATACCAGCTCCTCCACCAGAATCGCTTCCAGCAATAGTCATTGCAACAGGTATTCTACTCTGTTTCATTAAGGCCTCCCTAAATCACTTGATACTATTTCAGCTATTCTTCTACCAGACAGCAACATGCCAGTGAATATTGGGCCCATTCTATAGAGGCCGTGTAGTGCGGCCACAGCCATTCCAGTGGCGTATAGGCCCGGTATTACCCTCCCAGTGTATTCAACCACGTCTCTCTCTGCCTTCTCGGCGAAACCAGATTTTTCTCCTTTAACTAATAGTCCAAAGTCTCTGTTTTTCCTCGCAAGTATATTGAGTAATACTGCTTCATGCCCCGTGGCATCGATTGTGGCTTTAGACATCATGAATAATGGGTCTACGTGTAACCCGGCAACACTAATAGCACTCCACTTGAATACAACTCCCACTATTCTCAATGGGTTTTCACGTACAACCAGGTCTTCTACTTCTACTCCAAGAATAATCTTTGCACCAGCGTCGAGAGCTCCACTAGCGAGTTTAGTCATTAACTCTGCGGCGTCTACTACATAGTAGCCTTTCACACTTGTCTCGTTATACCTTATATTGAAGTCTCTGAGTACTCCGAGGCCTCTTTCATCTACTACTACTTTGTGGAATAGACTACCACCACCCCCTATACCGCCGCCATAGCTGAGTCTCTTCTCTAAGACGACTACTTTGAATCCCTTTTCAGCTAGGTATTTAGCGGCTGTTAGCCCGGAGGGCCCAGCTCCCACAATGACCACGTCGTTTTCCAAGTGTTCTAGTAGGTCTCTACTAGACTCTGAAATAATGAGTTTTGAAATCAGGTATTCTAGTTCCATTACCATCCCCTTGATTACTTAGTAATTAATTAATTAATAAATTTTTTATCAGTGGAGAAAGAGTTATTTAATGCCCGAGTTATGAGTAAATCCATTGAAAACAATGTGTCGTCTAAAAGGTGTACTAGTGGATTGAGTAGAAGCGAAGAGTATACTAGTATACTAGAAGAGACTACGCGTGGAGCATTCTTTCTATTCAGTGGTGGATTCATAGCAACAGCTCTCTCAGCACTAACAGGAATATTGATTGCTAGATTACTCGGCCCTGAACAATACGGTATATACTCACTTGCATTCACCATACCGGGTTTTCTCATGGTGTTTACTGGTTTTGGTGTCAACTCTGCTCTCACTAGATATATTTCTAGTTTATATAATGGTGAAAAATCAAGTAGACTAGCCTCTATGATTAAAATAGGCACGTTATTCATCATGTTTGAATCAATACTGGTCTTCATCTTGGGATACTTGTTTATTAATGAATTAACGAGGATTCTACTTGGTAGAGCAGACCTTGCAGACTACTCCCTCATTCTTCTCCCAACAATAATACTACAAGCAGTAATAACAGCGTCTATTGGTGTATTACTGGGTTTTAGTGATGCACTACGAGTAACATACATTAACATTATACAACAAGTATTTAGATTATTGATAGCCCCTCTACTCGTGGTAACCGGGTTCGGCCTTGTTGGAGCACTCTATGGAAACACTATTGCATATGGATTGGCATGTATAGCTTCATTGATCTATTTATACAAATACTACGTGTTAATTAGAGATGAAAACAACAATGAGCCAGCTACAAAAATACTATTAGAGATGGTTTCTTATGGAATACCACTATATATTTCCAGCGTTATTACTGCATTGATCGATACCTATAGAAACGCTCTCCTCGCTAGAATAGCAGACGACTACACTATTGGTAGTTTTAGTGCCGCATTTAGATTTGTAACACTGATAACTATTATTATGGCTCCAATATCAACAATGCTGTTTCCAGCATTTTCAAAACTAAATAATAATAGGGGTGAACTACGGAAAATGCTTGTTGTTTCAATAAAGTATTCCTCTATACTGGTAGTACCAGCCACAGTATTCTACATTGTTATGTCTCGTGAACTAGTAGCAGTATTGTTTGGAAGAGACTATTTATACTTGACTCCAAGATACTTCTCGTTGCTTTCAGCAAACTACTTATACGTAGCAGTCGGCTACATGGTACTAGGTAGTTTCTTTAGTGGAGTAGGTGATACAAGAGTAAACCTAGAAGCCTCTGTAATCTATGCTGGTTTATTTACACTACTAGCAATACCGCTAGCTAGGCTACTGGGAGTAGATGGACTAGTATACTCTATGATAATAGGTAATGGAGTTTCAATACTGTATAGTCTATACATAGCCCATAGAAAATACAGTGCAAAACCAGACTACAAGTCGTCACTAGCCATTCTAACAGCATCTCTGGTAGCTGGAGTACCAGTATACACTTTGTCATCAATGATAACATTTATTGGGGTACCATTAAATCTATTGAAACTAGTAGTGGGAGGCCTAGTATATCTATTCATATATACAACACTACTACCACTCCTAGGAGTAATGAAACAAGGAGACCTAGAATTCATAGTAAACGCGTTCTCCAAGATAAAACCATTAAAGCCCTTCATTGTACTCATAGCGAAATACGAAGAGAAACTGATTGGTAAACGTGTTTTTTACTAGCTGGATACTCGGCTACGGTGCCTCTATATATACTATTGCACTCAGTCCTCCTATTACACTATTTGTAAAGTTATAGTAGAACTTAGTGTATAATTTACAATTCGACCCACTAGGCAACTCCGCTCTAAGCGTTGTATTTGCAGTCCATCCAGAGGGGCTTGGAATCAACACTATTATACTCGTACTTCTACCTTTTTCCTCTTTGGTTTCGTCTTTGTAACTGGTGGTTTTGGATTTAGTAGTAGGAGTATTAGTGAGCCAGCTGTAAACGCTATTAGTAGAGTATATACTATGAAGAAGTATAGTGGTCTCCATGGAAGCCAGTAGACCCATGTATAAGTGGTTTTAGGTGGATATAGTATTATCCTTCCACCGCCCACGCTGTAAACAGTTATAGTATAGGGTAGTGAGGGGATAACATTTAGAGAGTAGACTCTTAGAAGCGAGTAGAGTAGAGATACGAGTAGTGAGGCTGAACCAGTAGAAGCCACCGTGTATGCTATCCAAGTCCTCCACTCCTTGAATACACCTATAACTCCGAGTACTCCAAAAGACAATGTAATCAACGCGAATAAATACATGAAAACAGAGATCACGGAGAGACTATCTAGTACAGGATATCTAACTGGTACACCGGCAACACTAAGCGAGTATCTCAATGGAGCTATAAAACCAGAAAGCTGGTATCCATCATAGTAGACGAGTGGCTGGAAGAGAATATACATAGTTACAAGAGAGGAACCCACAGCTAGTAGACTAGAGAGTAACAAGTAGCCTCTACCAAGTCTGCCAAGCCTCGTCCACCAATACCACTCAATCTCCTCTCTAACAAGCAAAACAAGGGGTTTTTCTTTCCTCCTACGAAACTTCAACTTCAACAATGCGGCTTCTCACCAATCCAAGCATTTTGTACTGGACTATAACCCGGTAAACGCCGGGTTCATAACTCGATAAATCAAATACTTCTTCTCCGAGAGCGCTTATTGTCATGTTATTCGAGTATACAAAATGCCCTTTCTTCAAGTCTAATACATGAATACTTGCATTGATAGAAACAGGGTTTGGATTAGATATAACTACCCTTGAACCCTCACTACGGACAACAAGGTCTCTCCAGTAGAATGTAATGAGATATGATGCTTTAAATACAGCTTTATCTAGTTTAAACTCACAGTATACAGGTATAGCCTCATATACAGATAGATAGGCGGGAACTGGGGGAACAGGCTCTAAAATCCTGTTATTAAAGTATTCTTCGTAGACACTCCGCGGTATGATAGCTACTATGGTACTCAAATCAACTATTAGTGTTTCCAGGGGATAGTTTACTCCATTACTTCCATTGCTATTGCCGTTAGTTGCAAAGCCGTTGACTACGCCTGGTGGTTTATACCAGCAGGTAGCATTAAGTAATGTATATACATTGTTTAAATTCAATCTGGCAATAAGTGTGCTATTATCTAGGTTGAAACTCCACTCTACACTAACACCTGGTAGATAGTATCTTGGAGTAGCCTGGTCTACATATACTGCTCCAACAAGTATAATATTGAGTGTGAGAGCTATTAGTAAACCCAACTCCATGACCCTGGATTCTCGTAGTATACGTAAATACCCCATTTTAGTATTATTCCACAAAGAGTAAGCTAGTAGAGAGAAATAAACTACTAGCAGTGGAATCCAAATATAAGGCGGTATGGATGCAACAATGTTGTAAATCCTCACATGGTTTCCATTCAAACTAAATCTAAGTCCACCATTACCGTTGGATACAACTACATAGCCTCCACCATTACCATTAACACCATTAACCATATATGTACCTGTAAAACAAGGAGTACTATAAGCCTCAACGAGACACACGAGAACACTACTTTGATTAACAGGTTTATACAAGTAGTATGCAAATCCAATTAGTAAACTCCACTGAGAAAAACCACTACTATCGCTGGTAGAAACAACAAGTACAACAGGGAAATAAAAAGCCTTACCAATAAGCAACAATAGAAACAAAACTAGTATAGAATAAGCTACAATGCTAAGGAGTTTCCCCCTGGAAGAAAAAAACTTTGTTTTAAAGACAATAGTTATCCACCTCTAGTTATTGTTATGGTGTTGGTGCCTCGCCAGATGTTTGTGTTACGTATACGCCTACTCTGAAGCTCACTGAGCCAGTACTGGTGGCATTAATGATCAAGTCTAGTTTTAATGCATCACCAGGGTTTAATATTATTGGACCTCTCATTGTTCCTTGGAGTAGATCTAGTTCATTAACGTATGCGTCATTAGTAGCATTGCGTAATCTTAATATGGCGGTCTCTAGAATACCATTATCATTTGCGTCGTCTTCAAGTCTAAAGTACACGTATACTGGAGCACTACCTTGATAGTAGCCGAAGCCATAGAAGTCTTGTATATACCAATAGCCAGTTGTAATATTTAGTTCTACATTAATACTCTCGTAGAGACTATGGCCATTAAATCTACAGGCAGTATTTCCTGGAGTTACTAATATGCGGTTACTTCCATATGTAGGATGTCCAGCATTTGTACCTGCTTTGGGTAGTGGTATGTTTTCTTGGTCGGCTGAGCTGTAGAATCCTGTACATGCTGCTCCAGTAGCTGTTGTTGCATCTCCTACTGTTATTGTACCTGTCATCCATCTGTAGGCGTATACTGTTGCGTTTACTACTGCTAGTATTGTTATTAATGCTATTGTTAGTAGTAGTATTTTTCTCTCCATGTATTTCACCCAGATTGTTATTTCCTTGATTTTAAAAAACCCTTTATAAATTTTATAGTCTAATCCTAATTGCTTGAAATTCTTGGTTTTAGTGTTTGATTTTTTAATTACTATTTTATATAGAATCCTACTCGAAATACTTCTCTAGTTTTTCTACTGGCTTCTGTTATTAGAGATATTTTGTATATTGATTCTCCTGGTGGTAGTTGTAGTGTATACTTGTTTGTATTCGACGTATCTATTGTAACTATGTGAGAGTTGTTTCTAGTGGTGAGTACCAGTTTAATAGTTGCATTAGTGGCTGGTTTTTCCACTATTATTTCTAGTTCTCTTGTTGTTGATAGATTGGCATAGTATAACGCTATATATTTGTATATCCAGTATCCAATAGTAGTATTGAGATATATTCTTAGAGAGTCGAAGACTGGTTTATTCTCTACAGTGCACACTAAATCACCTGGTATAACACGTAGATTGTCAACTCCTATTGGTAGTAGTGTAAAACCTATACACTCATATAAACCTGGTTCAACCCCTCTCTCAAATCCAATTACACGCGTGTATAGGGGTGTAGTGTTATACGCGTATACCCATGGATTAAATAGAAATAATAGTACACATAGAACTCCAATAATTGCCACTATTCGTAGAAGACCATGTAAAACCATTTTACATCACTTGTCTTCTTCCACTACAATAAGTAGGCGCCGGGGGCGGGATTTGAACCCGCGCGGGGTTTCCCCCACCGGCTTAGCAGGCCGGCGCCCTACCAGGCTAGGCGACCCCGGCTCCAATCACTATATTATTCAATAGGGGTTTTAAATAAAAATCTATTGGTTTTGAACACCACCCTGGGTTTTAAAGGGTTTTCTATGGGGATTTAATGATGGGTGGATGTAATGTATTTGAGACCAAGGCTTAGAATAATAACTGTTAAAATGCCGGATATATACTTAGAGGGTATTGATGAACTCGTTAGAATTGGAAAGTATAGAAATAGAAGTGAGGTTATACGTGTAGCAGTACGTGAATTACTGAGAAAAGAGCTTTGGATGAGAGAGGTAGAAGCATCTAGTTCTTTCTAATAGTCTTCTCTCTTGCCTTGTCTAGTATTAATACTACTAATGGCTCGTACTCGTCTAGTTTTTGAATACCGAGTGGTGGATTGTAGTCAGGTATAATCTTTAAAACTTCTTTCATTTCGACTGGTGTTTTATAGAGGATAGGATTTAATACTTCTATAGCGACTGCAAGCCCAGCTCCTCTTATGTATGCAAAGTCTTCTTCTCCAACACCACTAAGCGGTCTCTTATTCAATTCGCGTATAATGTATTCTGGGGAGCCCGTTATTACTTCTCCAACAGTGAATTCACCCATAAATGCTTTTACATCGCCTGATACATATAGAATAGCACGGTCTCCACTCTCTACTCTACTAGCTCCTCTAATCATTTTTCTTAAATCATATCTCTTCCTACCAGTAAATATTCTATATGCAAAAACCGGCTTGATTGGAACTATAAGCACTCCCATTTCAAAACCCTATTCTAGTAGACTGGATAACATGCTTATAACCCGTGTAGATAAATGAATTAAATAGATGCTGAAAGCTGGTATTACTGATTATTGATGAATGACACCGGGTCTGAGAGGTATACAGCCTTGGATTTGATTAGAGAGGGAGATAGTGTAGTAGTCTACTTGGATTCAAAGAGAAGATTTGTTATTAGAGTAGAAAAGGGTAGAATACTTGGTACTGATAAAGGCTTTATAAAACACGATGATTTGATTGGTAAACCATATGGTTCTACAATCGAGACGAGTATGGGTGTTAAAGCCTACCTCTATAGACCACTACGCCAAGACTATATTCCAGTATTAAAGAGGGCTACTCAAATCATCCACTCTAAAGACGCGGCATTAATGATTTACTTGTCTGGTATAGGACCTGGAAGTAGAGTTGGAGAAGCAGGAGTTGGATCTGGTGCTTTAACAACAGCTATAGCTTCGATTATTGGAGATAATGGTATACTATACGGGTTTGATATATCAGAAAAAGCATTAGCAACAGCAGTGGAAAACCTTGAAAAAACAGGATTAAAACACAGAGTTGCATTGTTTAAAAAAGATATTAGAGAAGGAGTTGGAGTAGAGGGTTTAGACGCTTTTTTCCTAGATATACCAGACCCCTGGAATGCACTGGATAAAATAGCACAAGCTCTAAAGAACTCGGGAACAGTATTAATCTATCTACCAACAATAAACCAAGTGGAAAAAACTGTAGTTGCAATGAAGAATAGTGGATATTTTGGAGATATACACTCGTATGAACTACTACAGAGAGAAATACGTGTAGAACCAGGTGCTGTAAGACCACACTCTAAAATGATAGGGCATACAGGCTACATTGTATTTGCAAGGAAACTAGCTATTTAACACCTTGAGGGAGGCGTTATTGTTCTCTATGAGAACCCTTCACGTAGAGGTAGACTTTGTGGAGGAGGCCGTTTTCATCTCTAACATCTATTTCTCTCGCTGGTTTCCAACCAGGTATTCTAAACTCGTGGCTGACAATTCTAACACCATCTCTCAATTCTCTCTCTAGTTTTGGTTTTAACATCTCGTTTACAGAGGTTAAGAGGAATAGTGTGACAATAGTTGCCTCGCTTATATCTACTTCGAAGAAGTCTCCATAGACAACACTAGCTTTATTTGCAATACCTTCATCTATCATTCTCGTAGATGCTAGTTTATATAGTTGCTGGTCTTTTTCCACGCCAACAGCTTTCTTGACATTGAATTCTTTAACTGCTACGATGAGAATTCTCCCATCGCCACATCCAAGATCATATACTATGTCGTCGGGGCCTGCATTTGCTAGTTTAAGCATTGCTCTTACAACTTGGTAGGGGGTTGGAACATACGGAACAAAGACCATTTAAACGCCCCTTACCAGGTATACAGAGATAAAAATGTTTTTCTAGGTTATTGTTGTTGTGTTGAGGGGACTTCAACACCTAGAGATTTCAGCTTCTCGAGCATTTCACTAATTGCTTTTTCCTCGTCTGGTTGTAGAGCATTATTTAATGGTAATTGTGAGAGTAGCCAGTGGACGCTTCCGTCTTCTAGTTCAACTAGTATTTGTGGTAGCCAAGCCATTCCAAACTCGTCTTTGTCGCCGTGTTCTATGAGGTAAACGTAGTCTTCTAGTTTAATGTCTAGTGGTACATTTAGTATTTTACTCAGGTTTTCAGCTAGTCTAACCCATAATTTATGGTATGGGTGGTGTTGAGCTGTAACTATAACTACTTTACTTACTTTCAATTCTATCAACCCGGTCTATTAATAATTAAAGCTTGGTTTATATAGATAGTTGTTTTGGTTTTCTCTCTTCTTCTGGTCTAACCTTGATAATACCGTAGTGTATAGCACATGATACACAATAGCACTTTTTAACTGGGTATTTCATTATAATAGCTCCCTTTTTTTCTAGTTCTTCGGCTAGTCCTGGAGGTACTGGACTATACATTCTCTCAACACATATAGCTTTATCAGCTGGTACTAGTGCACCACAGTTGTCACATGTTATTCTCTCTACTGATCCCTTGTCGCCTTTTCTACGTCCACGGCTTTCTCTCTTTTTGGGCAAATGGATCACCCTCAAAGACAAGTATTGATTTAATCCATTATATACTTCACGGGTAGATTAATAAACATAACGGGTTTTAAATACAGGTTTTATTGAGAGGAATACTTGAATAAACTAGCTCCCTTTGAAATATCCTCCCATTTAATACCAAGCGCCATTAACAATTGTTCTAGACCTGATTTCAATAACTCAATGTATTTATCGGGGTCTACTTCGTGTTGTCTAGCTAGTTGTATTGCTTTATATCCATCTCCACCTTTTACTTTAACAACTATTATTACGTCTCCTTCTTGGACGTTTACATTGTGTTTTCTTAATTGTAGTGCAGCTCTTACATGTGGTGGTTTGTTTTTAGTGTATGCTGAAGGGTCTTTTGTCAAAGCCATTTTAATAGCGAGTTGATCTAATGGTATTTCTTTTTGTTTTAATCCACTATAGTATTCTTTAATTGCTTTTTCCAACCATTCAATAAACGATATGAAGTCCTGTGGGCTCTCTACTTTTCTAAGCATGTCTAGTATTTCTTGGAAGAACGACTTTATGAATTCCGGTGTGTTGCGCTTCTTAGCTACGAGTCCCTTGATCTCTATTTCCCCGTTTTTAGTTCTACCTAGATAGTTCTTTTTCAACCCTGTAAAGATGACGTATGAGAATTCCTTGTCTATTTCTATATCTAATCCAAGGTTTTTCTGTATCCATTTTTGGAGTAGTTCTAGTTGCCTGCGTGTGGGGTTCCATGTGAATATAGAGTCTGTATCTCCATATAATACTTTTATACCCATTTCAGCTGCTTTTGTTACAATGCTCATAAAGGATTTTCTACCGAGTGCTGTTACACTCTCTGCTACTGCTGGTGAATATAGTGAAAACCTTTCATCACCGAAGACGCCGTAACTAGCATTAATGAATACTTTGATTGCTCTTTGTACTACGTCGTACCAGGCCTTTTGATCGCTTGTTATTGATGGGTCTTTAGCTCGCTTCTTATATATTCCTACTCTGAAATCTCTGAGTATCCCTATAACTTCAGCTGTTAAACCAGGTGCATCCATACAGACAGTGTGTAGGTGTCTTCCTGTTTCGTCTTGAACTGGTTTCTTTTCTTTACACCAATTCATATCTACTGTTTCATAGCTTAAATTGTAGTTCTTTATAACACTTGGATATAGTGATGCAATGTCTAATACTACTAGGTTGAAGAATACTCCCTGTGGTGGTAGTACAACTAGTGCACCAGCGTATTTTTTACCTTCAATAGCGGCTTTTGTAGATGCTCTTACCTGGCTTGCAATGTCTTCTTTATTTGGGATTAAGTAGTTTAGTCTACGGTGTTCCCAGAAAAACATGTTTTGTATCCATCCAGATATTTGTCTCCTACACTCTTCTTCAAGTGTTGTTTTCGATACACGTGCTAGTAGTATCATTAACTTCCAAGTGAGTTCGTTGCTAAACGTGGTTAGAGTGAGTGTTATTACAGCGTCTCGTAGGTTGTATGCTGCTAGATATCCAGCTGAAATATCACTAACAGTCCCCTCGATACCTATTTTAGATATTCCAAGTAGTGCTTGTGAAACAGCATCTAGTTTTTCTTCTTGGTATTTACCTCCAAATGCATAGTTCTTAATAGCTCTATTCGAGAAAAACCTGTAGAGGTCTATGTGTATACTGGAATCAAAGCGCGCGGCGTCTTCTTTAATTTGTATTGGAATAAGATATCTCGGTATACCGAGTCTTAAACACCGCATGTAGAGGTATACAAGGTCGAATTTATCACCGTTAAATGTTAACACTATGGGATACCGAGAGATGTCTTTAAATACTTCTAGAATCAATGCTATTTCCGAGTCGAAAACTTCTATTTCAGCATCAAGTGGGTAAATGTTTTCTGCTTCATAGATAAACGTGTTTTTAAAGGGCCTTGAAAGCACGTATACTTTTTTAAATCCATCACTACCAGCTATTGCAATACTTATTATTGGATACTCTGCTAGTTTTGGATTTGGTACTCTTCCTTTAAACGGTGTATATACCTCTATGTCGATAGAAGCCCTCAGTGCTTTAGGTGGTGGTTCTTCAAATAGTTTTGCAAACTCTCTTGCTAGACGCCTAGTTGACTCTGGTTCCTTCTCGAATAATTTATCAATGTTTTTCAAGACTTCAACTGGTATTTCTGGCTCGACTAGTACAGGGCGTTTTTCGCCGTTGTTTCCAATAGTGTACCTCATGCCGGGAATTAAACCCATATCGTATACGTAGTTGGCATGGTATTTTATCTTGGCCTCCCATGCTTTTGAAACCTTGTTTCTTACTTTCTTGACTACTAGTGGGTCTTTTGTAATCACTTTGACTACTTTAATCTTCTTCATTGTTAAAGGATTGATTTTTTCAACTTCTTCAAAACCCTCTACTCCATCACTACTACCTAGCTTTTCTTTTAATTCTTCAATGTTTTCATCTGTGAGAAAGTATGGTTTATGACCATATGGGTCTGGTATTCTAACTAGTTTAGAACCATCTTCGCTGAGAAACTCCATTACTGCTTTTCCTAGTTTACCATCGTAGTATACATTTAATAAATAGTGGGGTGTTTTAATGGATTTTTCAAATGGTTTTCTAAATGGGAGAATAAATCTCATTTGATTATTTGACGAGTTCTTGATTTGCGTGTTATTGCTCAATGTTTTTACCCCTGGGGGGCTTGAAGGGTTATGACTCTTCGCCGCGTATAATCATTATAGCCTTGGCTAGGTCTCCCTTGGCTTTAATTAATGCTTCAATTGCTTTTTCTCTCGGAGCACCTGTATATTCAATTATAAAGTTGACGTCTTCTTCTGAGAACTTTACTTGTTCTTGTGGAGTTTCCGGTTTCTTCTCTTCAATCGCCTCCTCTCTTACTTCGCTTCCAACTACTTGGTAGAAGATTTGACCAGACATTTTGAAAGCTATTACCTGGGGGTTTGATACTACGATCTTCTTTTTACCACTATAGAATTCTACTCTTTCAATATCTTTGAGTTCTTCTACTTCTACACCATAGCGTTTTAGAAGTTTTTTAAGTTCGTGTGGACTGTAAAACGCCAAGTAAGCACACCTCTCTCCACTTTTTATTAAGGTTGGTGCTTATATTTTCATTGTTGAGTTGTGGACTCAGCGATTTGAAAGCATACGTTAATGGTGGTTGAATGGAGGTAAAAATCCTTGGTGGTGGACGCGAAGTTGGGCGGTCAGCAATATTGTTGAAGGATAGAGAGGGTAGTATATTGTTAGACTATGGTGTAAACTTCGACGAGAAAGATACTCCGAGACTACCACTACACGTGAGGCCGGTTGATATATCAGCAGTTGTTATATCACATGCACACTTAGACCATGTAGGTGCAGCTCCATACCTCTATATTAGTGGTGCTCCAAGAGCAATAGCTACAAAACCAACACTTGATGTTGCAAGACTGTTAATTCTCGACTTTCTAAGACTTAATGCATACTACATTGACTATGAAATAAGAGAATTTGATAGAATGTATAACAACACTGAATTCCTCGATTACGGTGAAGAAGTAAGCATTAATGGATTTGGAGTTAGATTGTATAATGCTGGACACATACTGGGCAGTTCTACTGTATACGTTGAAACACCAAGTGGCGAGAAAGTATTGTATACTGGAGACTTTAATACAATACAAACATGGACTCTGCCAAGCGCTGATGTACCAACTATATCACCAACCACGATAATTGTTGAATCAACATATGGTAATAGAAACCACCCTCCACGACACCTAGTAGAAAAGAGACTACTAGAAATAGTCGAAGAAACAATTGATAATGGAGGCGTGGTTTTAATTCCTGCTTTCAGTGTGGGTAGGACACAAGAAGTAATGTCTATAATATACTCACAAGCACCCTACATAGACATATACATTGATGGTATGAGTAGAGATATAACAGATGTTTACTTGAAACACAAGAAATACCTTCGAGACCCAGGCCTCTTTGCAAAAGTAGTTGAAGGAATAAACTTTGTAACAGACTACTCTATGAGAAAGAAGATATTGAAGAAACCATGTGTAATAATTGCATCAGCAGGTATGTTGAAGGGAGGCCCCGCACTATACTACTTTAAACACTTGTATAGAAATCCAAGAAACTCGATTATACTAGTAAGCTATCAAGCTCCAAATAGTAACGGCCATAAAATACTAGAGACAGGCATACTCGACGATCAAAACCCAGAGAAAATAGCGGCTGAGACTAGAATGGCTCGACTTTTCAAGTCATGCAGGAAGAGATGACATAGTGAAATACATAAGTAGATTTAAAGATAGCTTGAAACGACTAGTCATAGTTCACGGAAGCGAAGAAGAAGCATTTGGATTAGCAAACAAGATAAGAAACGAGCTTGGAGAAGACTTAGAAATACATATTCCACAAAACGGTGAAACAGTAGAAATTAAAGAGTAAATAGAAAACACGAAGAGATATTGTTTAAAATCCCCCTTCTAATAAAAGAATAAAGGAGCCGGGGTAGCTCAGCCTGGAAGAGCGCCGGGCTGTTAACCACTAGCTGGGGTTCAAGCCTGGCAGAAACCCGGTGGTCCGGGGTTCAAATCCCCGCCCCGGCGTTAAACTAGTTTTCCTTTTTGAAACAATACAATTAAGTAATAGATACTATTGCCTGGTTAGTATTTGTTTTTACTTAGGAGGGTCAATTGAGGATTTTTATTAGTGATTGGGAGAAAAACTAGTTGTGCTAGAGTGAAATAAAGTCTTCTGGTTTGGGTGGTTCTGGTTTGAGTCCTTTGCGTTGTCTTATCTTGGCTACTAAGTCCATTAGCATTGAGTCTGGTACTGGGGCCCATCTGCTGAAGTCTTGTCCCCAAATTGCTTTTCCAGCTGTTGCATTTCTCAACATGTCTGCCATGTCGAATGATTCTGATACTGGTATCTCGGCTATTACTCTAGCTAGGTTTTCTGATTGTTGAATATCTATTATTCTACCACGCTTCTTGGTTATGAGTACTGAGAGGTTTCCAATGTACTCCATTGGTGTTTTAATGTCGAATTTGAGTATTGGTTCTAGTAGTGTGGGCTGTGATGTTAGCATACCAGCAAATATTGCGTTTCTTATTGCTGGATATATCTGTGCTGGTCCTCTGTGTGCTGGGTCTTCGTGTATGACTGCATCGTGTAGTATAACGAGTAGTCCTCTAACTGGTTCTTGTGCTAGTGGTCCTTCTTTCATTGCTAGTCTAAATCCTTGTACTACAGTGTCTTTTACTTCTCTTAGGTGTTGTACACCTGTTGTCATATCTACGAATATGTTGATGTTTTCATCTATTGCAATTATTCTTCTAGCCATATCGGCATCCCAGCCAGCGTGTTCTCTCAATATCTTTGCTCTCTCGCGTGGATCCATGTCTTCCGTGATTAATCCTTCTTGTATTAGTTTAATTGTTGCCTCGTCTAGTGGTCTTACACTAATATAGAACTTGTTGTGTTTGTTGGGTGATTTGCCCTCGAATATCTTGCTCTCTGTTCTAATGGTCTCTCTATACACGATTACTGGTGGTGATGCTACTACATCTAATCCATATAGGTCTTTGAGTAGAGTTAATGCTATTTCAATGTGTAGTGTACCAACACCGCTTAGTAGATACTCGCCTGTTTCTTCATTTATTTTCACTATGAGGCTTGGGTCTTCTAAGTGCAGTTTGTAGAGTGAGTCTATTAGTTTTGTTAATTGTTGCGGGTTCTTTGGTTCTAGTGCAACTGTTACTACAGACTCTGTAATCATTCTCATTCTCTCGAATGGAACCATTACGTCTTTTAGACTTGGATGTACTACGGTTTCACCTGCTCTAGCCTTGTCTAGTCCTAGAGCTGCACCGATGTTTCCAGCTGGTATTTCATCTGCTAGCTCTCTATATGGACCCATGTAGAGGCTTACTTGTAGTATTCTCTGTGGTGATTTAGCGTTGACTAGGTATACTTCTTCGCCTGGTCTAAGTGTACCAGAGAATATTCTACCAGTGGCTACTAGTCCGGCGTGTGGGTCTACTTTTACGTCTGTAACCATCATAATTAATGGGCCGTTGGGGTCGCACTCCATCATGTATTTTGCTATTTCACTGTTTGGATCTCCATGCCAGATCTTTGGAATTCTGTATTTCTGGGCTTCTCTCGGGCTTGGAATGTATTTTACAACCATGTCGAGTATTGCTTCGTGTAGTGGAGCAGCTTTTTGTAGTTCTGCTACGGCGTCTTTTCCTCTATTGTATACGTCGATTATATCGCTGATCTTTATACCTTTCTGTGCTGCGAGTGGTATTGTTAGACCCCATCTATCTCTAGCTGATCCAAAAGCTACTTGTCCCTTGGCAGGGTCTAGAAGCCATGCTTTCTGGAATTCTTTGTCGGCGTAGTTCATAATTAAAGTGTTAATGTCTTTTACGATTTGTACTAGTCTCTGTTGGATTTCAGATGGAGATAGCTTTAACTCCTTGATTAACCTGTCGATTTTGTTAATGAATAGTATTGGTCTAACTCTCTCTTCTAGTGCAACTCTCAAATACATTTCTGTCTGTGTCATTACTCCCTCGACAGCGTCGACTACGACTATTGCACCGTCTAGAGCTCTAAGAGCTCTTAGAGTTCTGGATTGGAAGTCTACGTGTCCAGGAGTGTCTATCAGGTTGATAACGTATGGTTTACCCTTGTATTCGTGGTAGAGGCTGACGTTTGCAGCTTTAACAGTCATTTGACGTTTTTGCTCTATGTCTAAGTAGTCTAGTGCTAATACCTGTCCAGCTAGTTTTTCTGATAGGAGGCCGGCCATGCTGAGTAGTGTGTCTGATAGAGTTGTCTTACCGTGGTCTACGTGTGCAGTAATACCTATGTTTCTTATTTGGTCAATGTTCTTCATTATTTTTAATACTTCTAGTGTTTGTTTGTATTTAACCAAGATTCTACACCACTACTAAGCACTCAAAACAATGTAATTGAAAAATAGCAATTTATACCTTTATATAACTGAATCGCAATTTTAAATGCTACTTCGCAGTGAGTGAAGGCTCAATATTAAAAATTATTCTTTTCCCGTGTCTCTACCTATTTTTTCTCTGTGTAATTCAAGCCATTCAATTAATTTGTTTCTAGCGTAGTTTATAGCTGATTTTGCTTCTTCACGGTATTCTTGAAGTCTACCTCTAATGGAAACTTCTACTGAGACATCTACGCCTTCTTCTCTCCTAGCAATACTAATAGAGACGCTGAAATCTGTTTTTGGGGGTAGTATTTCCTCCAAGTACTTACTTGTCTCTTTTTCCAGGTATGAAATCAACTCTTCGAGTTCTACATCTGAGAGTTTTCTTAGTATTTCAAGGTATTCTTTCTCTCTTTCTTTTTTACTCAGTATTATTCACCTTTCTCGGGGATTCTAGTTTAGTGTTGTTTTGTTGTAGTGTTTACTTTGATGCTATTAATCCATGCTTGGATAGAGTTTCTCTGAGTTTGTTTTCTGTTTCACTTATTTGCTTGTTTAGGAATTCTAGTTGTTTTCTATACTTGTCTCTCTTTATTGTAAGTAGTTCTTTTCTCTCTTCTAGTTCTTTTAATACATCGCTTTTAGACTTCTTTACTAATATGTGTCCTACGGCCTTGTATAATTCTACATCATCTCCCACAGTCTTTAGTGTATCCATAATGCTCTCTATTTCACTCAATTCTGCTTCAACTATTTTTAATTCAGCGTCTATTCTGGCATAGTGTTCTCTAAGTGTTTGGTATTGTACTAGTAATTGACGTGCTTCTGGGGGTAGAGTTTTCTCACTCATTTTTAACCACTCTCACTACCTCCAATAACATTGTTAAAACACCTATAAAACTATTGTTTAAAGCCATAAGCTTCGATAAACTAGAACACTCGAATTTCACAATTAGTTTTCCACTCGTTAAATCCACGCTGCCGACACAGTCTTCTGGTAGATTTCTAGTTTCTGGGGCTATTGAGTTGTATATTGATTCTAGTAGTTCTCTGTCTTCTACTTCAAACTGGTATTCAAGGCTATATAATTTAATCTCCATGTCTAACCACTTTTTCTACTCTTAGTACTGGTCCAACTGGTTTTTCGTGTATGTTTAGAGCTTTAATTACTATGAACTTGTCTTCTTCGAGAACTATTTTCAACTCTGGCTTCTCGGATATCTTGTCTTGTAGTATTTTGACTAGTAAATCAGCGAGGTAGAAGCAGTCGTCGGAAATACACTTTGAGTAGTCTACTCCAATTCTACTTATACCATATGCTCTTGAAGACTCTGGGTTTTCACGTGATAGTTTTACTCCGCGTATTAGAATAGTCGCTATTTCCTTGTATTCTACGTGGTGTGGCTGTGTTTTTTCTACTTCATATATGTTTATTGCTCTTGGATTACCTCTCCACTCTGTAACAACTAGGAAATATTTAGCTCCTAGTTTACATGCTTCAATTGCTAGTTCTAGTAGGGATTTATGTCCTCTATTGATTTTCACTGAGGAGGGTAGAATTGAAACTAAGTCTTTTACAAACGAGCGTATTCTCTGGGTTGTTCTACGAGAAGTTGTAACGACGATCAAAAAACCTATTCCCTAACAATTATGTTTGGAAAAGTCTTGGAGACTTCTGTTCTTGGTAGATATGCTCCTCCAGTCCACTTCATTCCACACTTTTTACACATCCATATACCAGTGCTTATTCTTGTTACTCTTCCCTTGTGCCCGCAGAATGGACATGTGTGTGGTGCATATCTCTTTTCTAATACTTCCTTTACTTTCTTACGTAGTGTTGCTCCATATCTTGTTCCATATCTACCAGCTATTCCTACAACTTTGGTTTTACCCATATCTAAGCACCTATCTCCGATAGTGGTTTAGTGTATTCACCCGGGTTATTTAAAACATTTTTTAACTGGCTTATTAACCATTTACCTTTATCTAGTGCTATGTCGATTGCTTTCTCCATTGTGTTTCTTGAAATTCCTTTTTCACCGCGTTTTTGTGCTCCGCAAATTCTCCCGTTTTCATCTACTGCTATTGTTAAAATAGCGTCTGCTATGTTTTCTTCTTCTAGTGTTGGGTCGACTAGTATTATATCTCCTATTATAGCCATAGTAACTGTTACTACGTAGTTTGATATTGGAAGTGGTTTTTCCCTGATACTTCTATCAATTCTATATCCGTCATCTGTCTTTTCCAGCCTTGGTATTTTAGATGTAGCTAGTGCAGCCATTGAAGCAAGCATTGATGCATCCATAGCGTTTCCAGCAAAGTCCATTAAGTATATGTCGTTGTATACAACCCAGACTACTCTACCGGGCTCAACTACTAATTCATCTAGTTTAACAACTTTTGGTTCTCTTAGAGACCTATCTATTACTCTTGCTAGTTCAACAGCGTTTTCATCTGGCGGGCCCGGCTCGAATGAGGGTGATGCAAGTGGTACGAATTCAGCGTGTACTTGTAAAACTCCCTCGTTTGGTCTATCTTTAAATGGTGTACCCAGTTCTAGTTTTACACCAACTAGTATTTGTGTTTTTCCAAGTTTGACTAGTGCACTTCCCTCTGTTTTTTCTAGTGGGGATAATATGATGTTTATTGGTCTATAGTCTAGTAGCCCACGGTTGTCTATTCTTTCGCCTCGTTTAATGAGTTTCAACATGTGTTCTACTTGCATTCTCGGTATTAACTCTCGTTCAGGAGTAATACTCATTGAACTTTCACCTCTTCAATCATCTTCATGTATTTATTGTGTAGTGATTCCTTCGCGATTTTATAGATCTGTTCAGAAGCCTTAAACGCCATGTCGAGAGCTGTTTTCATCTCTTCTCTCGTCAATACACCGTTTAACTGGAATAATACTACTTCTCCCAGATTTGGCGCTATACCTATTGGCAAGTCTGCCTCACCATACTGGTCTTCTAATTCATTTACATCTAGTACGAGAACACCATCTACTTTTCCAACTGCTACTCCGATTACAAGGTCTTTCATGGGTATACCGGCATCAGCTAGTGCGAGAGATGCTGCCGTTAAACCAGCTGTTCTCGTTCCACCATCGGCTTGTAATACCTCTATAAACACGTCTATTCCAGTTCTTGGAAACATATTGGTAAATACTACTGCTTCAAGAGCCTCCCTGATAACTTTTGACAACTCTATTTCTCTTCTTGTCGGCGCTGGCGACTTTCTCTCTTCCGTTGAAAACGGCGCCATGTGGTATCTAACACGGAGTATTGCTCTATCTGGTATAACCATGTGTCTAGGTACTGCTTCACGTGGACCATATGCTGCAGCTATTACTTTTGTGCCACCATATTCTACTAGCGCACTTCCATTGGCGTTTTTCAATACACCTACTGTTATTTTTACTGGTCTCAACTCGTCTGGTAGTCTACCATCTATTCTTCTACCATCTTCTCTAATTAGAACTGGTTTACTCGCCATGTTTCTCACCAAGCATTGATTCTAAAAGCATTTTTACTTCTTCTGTTAACCCCCTCATGTGTGCTTTAGACTCTATCAACTTAACTACTTTTATCAATGCACTTTGTGTTTGCTCGTCTGGACACTTCGCCCATATATATCCATTTAATCCAACAATGATTTCGCATTTTGTGAGAGTAGTTAGAATGTTAAGCATACTTCCCTTTTTACCTATTACACGGGCTACTTTACTTGGTTTTATATCTATTACAATTCCATCTATTATTTTACCTAGTCCTTTACCCTTTGTTGTTAAAACAGGGTCTCTTAGTCTATCGAACGCTGCTATTTTAGCGAGTACGTAGTCGCCGATATTCAAGTAGTTTCTTAGATTGTGGACTGCGGGGTTAAACCCCTCTATTACATCTGATGCTGGCAGTATTGCTTTATATGGTGATTTAATGTCTACAATCCAGTATGATAATCCAATATCGCTTACTACTCCGATTACAATATCGTCTTTTTTGGGTATGTAAACTCCTTCTAATGGTATAACAGTGAGGTTTCCCTCGTTTGTACTAACTACTCCTACTACATCACTAAATACTTTGTTTTTGTATATGTAGATGTGTCTATCTGGAAAATACTTGAATTCTCCCTCGGGGAGTGCTTCTTCTTTTTCTAGTATTGCGAGGCAGTCTCCAGGTCTAACGATTTGTCTATCTGCTACGAGAATCTTCAAGTTTTCACCCTACATTAACTATTTTCACGTCTCCGGTTCCCTTGGTTAAAGCATTTACTTTGTCTATGAGTTCTTGTTGTAGACCAGCAGGTATTTCTAGTTCTGCTTCTAGACTACCATCACTCAACCATCTAGTTTTTTTAATTGTACCCATTGATTGTAGTAGTTTTAATCCTTTACTAGAGTGTTCAGCTGGTAGTTTCACGATAACGTATGCTTTCGCGATTTTTATTGGTATAACTTTTGCTAGCTGGCTTACAATTTGCTCGAATTGTTGTTCTGCTGGTTTAAACGGGTCTATACTTATTCTAGCCTGCTCCATAGCTAACTCTATTCTCTTTGCCGGTATTGGTAGTTTTGTTTTGGGGTCTATGGCGTTTTTCGTTATTAAATTGATTATTTGTGCTTTTTTCTCTTCAACTAGTTTTTTACGTTGCTCTGTTGTTAATGGTATTTCTCCTCGTTTAATTATTTCTAGTGCTACTGTTCTAGGGTCGTCTGTTCCGAAAACAGCTTTCATGGATTCTGGTGAAGCTCTAAGTCCTTTTTTTGCGTCTTTGAAAATAGTATCTGTTATTAGTACTTCCTCTAAACTAACACTCTTACCTGATTTGAGTTCGAGTGCTTTGTCAGGGTCTACTAATATCTCAAATCTATGACCTTTTGCTTCGTATTTTACAACGACGTATTTATCCTTCAAGCAAAAACCACCTGGTTTTAGAGTAAAAGTAGAAAATCATGTAGTCGACGTTATAGTCTAATCCTACCTTCACTTACTAGTTTATCAATATATGTTTTAATCTCGTCGGGGCTGAGTATTCTAAATCTACCAGTGTATATATCTACATATCCTACTTCCATGTAGTTTTCAAGCGGTTTATTCTCAATAATACTTGCAATAGCTTCTATTGCTAGTTTAATCGAGTCTTCTACTTCTAAATCGTATTTATAGGTTTTCTCTAGGAATTCAAGTACGTTATTGCTTTTTTCTCCAATAGCTGTTGCATAGTAGCCAGCATATCTACCACTTGGTTCTGTCATGTAGAGTTGAGGTCCTTTATCGTCTACTCCAGCAAATATAATTGATACACCAAAGGGTCTTACTCCAGCGTGTTGAGTATATAGTTGTTTTACATCACATACTAGTTTTGCAAGGTATTCTACTGGTATTGGTTCATCATAGTAGAATTTGTGGATTAGTGCTCTCTGTACAGCGTAGTCTAATAGTATTCTACCATCTCCAGCCATACCTGCATAACTAGCTCCAATGTGCTCATCTATTTTGAAGATTTTCTGAATAGATTTCTCGTCTTGTAGATTAGATATCTTTCTCTTCTCGGCAGCAATAACAGCTGTCGTCTTTGTTTTTATTCCAAGTGTAGTCCATCCTCTTCTAACAGCTTCAAATGCGTATTCAACCTGGTATATTCTACCATCTGGTGAAAATATAGTTATACCTCTATCGTAAGCTGCAGCCATTGATAAACCCATAATATCACCACACACTATAAACCAGTATTGTAAAAAGGGAGTAAAATATTACTCTTCATTATAGTCCTGTGAGTTTAAAAACACTTTTTTCACTACACCTATCTGTATCGTTGTGTATACTCCATGAGCGGATAATATAGAAATCCCTTATTTCAGAATTATTAACAATTACTCCTGGTTCAACATGGTCTTCAATAATGACATAGACTTTATTTCGAATAGTCTTTACTCCTCTAACACCCTTTATCTTCAATAAGTGAGGTATTATAGTTCTCACACAGCTTGGACAACCCTTGCTTTCTACTTCTAACTCTATACACTTCAATTCTACATCACCTGTAGATTGTAGTATTAATAGAATTATATGAATATTCAAGGGTTCTCAGGAGAGTGCGGGGGGTGGGATTTGAACCCACGCAGGCCTACGCCAGCGGATCTTAAGTCCGCCCCCTTTGGCCAGGCTCGGGCACCCCCGCACCATTATCTAATTTATAGTAAAGGGGGGTTTAAATGCTGTTGCTGGTTTTGATCAACAAGATATTAGGTTTATACAGTATAAAACAGGAAACAAACACTAGGAGATAAAACCGGTTTGATGCAACACACATTCGATACTATTATCTACTTGTTTCTCTGTCAGATCGTCGCGAAGTAATCACTATTCATTCTGGAGCGGCTTCATCATCCGTTTTACAATATGTTTTGAACCTGTTAAATCTTGTTTTTACGAATATATTCTTTTGCCTTCTTCAATGTACCAGTTGTCTTTAAGGGTATTAGTATACAATTTGTATTTCCAACTCTTTTTGTCAAGCCAAGTGTTGCTATTAAGTGCTTGGTACATGTGTGTAGTACTCTTATAACTCCCACTCCCTTGGCTTCATCAAAGAAGATTATTTGGGGCGATGCTTTTCTATATACTCCAACTCCATAGTATTTAATCATCATTTCTCTCAGGGCTTCTTCCAAGTCTTTTAAACTCGTTTTTTCCTCGCATAGTGCTGTAAAGACAATATATCTCTTTCTGGGTTTTCCAACGGGTTTAATTTTTGCTTCAACTAGTTTTCTAAGTCCAATATAGTACTTTATGGACTTGAAGAGTAAACCAAGCACTACTACTAGTAGAATAAGCGAGATTAAAAGGATTGATATACTAATGTATTCAAAATACACTTAAACCACCTCTTTTCTACTCAACACTACTCTAGGTGTAAGAGAAATACTTGTATATGCGTGGTTTCTTGGAATATCGAATTGTGTTTCTAAGAGTGCAATATAGGAGTATGGAGGGGTTAATTCAAACCAGTTTGAAGCCATAGAAGAAGCTATTAGTGGAATTTTACGAGAAGCAAATAACCTCAACCGCCTATATAGTAAACTCCCAGCTTTACCCTCGTTGAGGAGTACTGGTAGTGTTACTTCGAGTGGTTTTGAATAGTGTTTCATTATTCCAATTTGTTTTTTATCAAATAACTCGATGTTGCGTGGAGTTATAATTATACTATCTATTCTAGTATCGTGTGCAGACCAGCGTGCTACTTCTATTGATAATGGTTCTACTGTGATAAAATACTTCTTATGGTTTATTCTCCATAACTGTTTTTTTAAATCCTCAGTAGACTCGCTTGATATAACAATTTTCTTTACAATTCTAACGTTTTCATTAGAGACTAGTTGTTCACTTATCTCTTCACACACGAGAATTCTATAGCCGAGTTTAAAAGCTGTATTAAGTGTTTTTAAATCGCATTTTTTCACGTACGTATCCACGAATACTTTAATTGGCAATAAGTACACCTATGTCTAGTTAGAGCAGAAAATTACTATATTAATCCAATACTAGCAAGGTATTCTAAAACATCATTTCTACGCTTGGCGTTTTTGAAAAACATTGCTAATTTAACTACGTCGTCTGTATCACTTATTTTCAGTGTTCCAAGATATAGGTCTTGCTTAGAAAACCTAATTATAAACCTCCTTGTTGAAGGGTCGAATCGCAAGTCAAAAGTTGTCTTCAATATTGATTTTTCAATTTGTGGTAGTGTTGTAGACAAGTGTTTTAGTAGTGCATCTATATGGTTTTTCAGCGTTATTTTAGTACTAAGTATGTTTATTGGATTTCCATAGTATCCTTCCTGGCTATCTACACTTATATTAATAGCATTTCTGAGTTCTTGGGGTAAAAGGTTCTTGATGGCGTGTTCTACACGTAGACAGTCTTCCGTAGCATGACAAAAAGTAGTTATTTCTACTTGAAAAACCTCTACTTTTCTTCTTTCAATCTCTCTGCTACCTGCCATGGGTCACGCGCTCCCCTACTTGCTTCATGGCGTTTCTTAAGTTCGCGTTCTTTCTGTTTCTTCTTCCACTTGTAGTATATTGTTCCCTTGAGTCCTCTACTCTTTCTTAATCCTCTCATTTTCTTACCAGCACTTGTCAATCCTCTAAATACTCTTCCACGGTTTTGTGGTTCGCAAATCCATTTTATCTCTGGGTCTCTACAGATAGCTGGGTGGCTTCTATCTACTAGTATTACTTCAAACCACTTGTATTTACCGTCTTCTCCAACATAGTAGCTGTTTAAAACCTCCATGTTTCTATACTTTCTCAGCAGCTCTCTCTTCTGCTATTAACCTCAAACTCTTTGCTGGAGCGTATCCGTAAACACCCATTCTCTTTGGTCTTCTACCACTATCTGGTCTTGGCTTTCTCTGTCCACCCTTGCGTACTCTTACTCTTACAACTATAAATCCTATTTTTGCCTTGTATCCAAGTGCTCTCGCTCTATCTAGTCTAGTTGGTTTTTCTATTCTAACAACACTTGGCTGTCTTCTCCACTCTATTAACCTCTCTCTCAACAGGTGTTTTAACTCCCCCTGGTATATTTTATGCCATGTTTCCGCTAGATAGTGATACATACTCTTGGCCATCGTAAACACCACGTTGCCAAATCTAACTTTAATAGATTTTAGGGGTTTTATATAAACTGGTTGCTTGAAAATGCCGCCCCCAGAAAAAATAATTGGTATAGTGGGAAAAACAAACGTTGGAAAATCAACATTATTCGCAGCTCTCACACTTATACCAGTTAAAATAGCAGACCATCCCTTTACAACTATAGAGCCAAATATTGGAGTAGCATATCTTAGAAAGAAGTGTGTTCACGTCGAACTAGGACTACAATCGTGTAATCCACGTAGTGGCTTCTGCGTAAGGGGCTATAGGTTTATCCCAGTGAAAATAATAGATGTTGCAGGATTAATTCCAGGAGCTAGTCAGGGTAGAGGTCTTGGAAACAAGTTTATGGATGATTTGAGACAAGCTGATGTATTAATCCACGTAGTAGACGCATCTGGCTCAACGGATTTAGAGGGCAATAGGGGAAAACCAGGTACTTACAACCCAGTTGAAGAAGCCGAGTTGATAAAGAGAGAAATAGACGAGTGGTTTAAATCAGTTGTTTTAAGAGTATGGAGTTCTAAAATCTCGAGAGTACTAGTTACAGCGCAAAATCCAGTAGACGTTATATATCAAAACCTAACGGGTTTGAGTATAAAGAGAAAACACGTAGTTGAAGCAATAAAACTCAGTGGACTAGCCGATAAAAACCCGCGTACATGGAGTCAAAGCGACATTGAAGAATTCGCTATTAAACTACGAGAGGTTTCAAAACCCATTATAATAGCAGCAAATAAAGCAGACTATCCCGAAGCAAGAGACAACATTAAAAAACTAATAGAGGTGTTCGGCGTAGAAAACGTTGTTCCTGTTAGCGGACTTGCAGAGTTGATCCTGAGAAAAGCAAGTCAGAGTGGAGTAGTAGAATACCTTCCTGGAGACAGCGAGTTTAAAATAATCCAGCGAGAAATTAGTAGAGAGCAGTTGAGGGCTCTAGAACTAGTTGAGAAAAACGTTTTAAAAGTATATGGTTCGACAGGTGTGCAAGAGTTATTGAAGAGAGCTGTATTTGACAAACTCGGAATGATCACTGTTTACCCAGTAGAAGATGAAAACAAGTATACTGACCACAATGGAAACATACTCCCCGATGCATACCTAGTGGAAAAGGGAACTACAGCTAGAGAACTAGCATACATGGTACACACAGACCTTGGAGAAGGCTTTCTATACGCAGTAGACGCGAAGAGAAAGCGTAGAATCGGTGAAACACACGTCTTAGAAGACGATGATGTTATTAAAATAGTATCAGCTAAATCTAAGTAGTTTCTTCAATGTTCTCCTCTAGCTCGCTTTCACTACGTTTTATTTTCCTGGCTAGTTTATTCCAGTACTTTACTGCTTCTCTATAGTAGTAGTCGTCTTCTTTTCTACCGCCAAAAGCCTCTATACCGCCGCTTCTCAAAACCTCTCTATACTTTTCAGCCTGTTCCTGGGTTAACTCGCCTCTTTTAACAAGGTAGTCTAGAACTTCAAATGCCTCTTCAATGGTTTTACACCTTCTGATATAATCGACTACTGTTGGGACATAGCCTCTCCACGGGTCTAATAACTGTATTTGTAGATTGATTTGTTTTGTTTTACCAGATAGGATTTCATCGGCTAGTCTAGGATACTTCTTTTTAAACTCATCTATCTCGTATTCAGGCATTTCTCTCATCTCACTCATTTATAGTGTTTGTTTTTGGGGGATATATAGTATTGCTTGGTATATCTCTATATACTACGACGCCGGGGAGAATCCATGAATTAGAACCTATTTTTACACCAGGCATTACTGAAACGTTGATACCTGTTTTAACACCTGCTCCTATTATAGCTCCTAGCTTCCTCCTACCAGTGTCTTCTCGAATACCCTTAATAGTCATTTTAACAGTAGCTCCATCATGTCTTAGATTTGCGAGTACAGTGCCAGCTCCCAGATTTACGTTTTCACATATAACACTATCTCCAATGTATGCTAAGTGATGTGCATGGACGTTTTCAAATAAGACACTTTCTTTGACTTCAACTGAAAAGCCTATTTTGGAACCGCTACATATAACACTGTATGGTCTGATGTATGCGTTTGGCCCTATTTCCACGTTTCTATCAATATAGACAGGCCCCTCAATTGTTGTAAATGGATATATAGTGCTTTCTTCGTCTACATGGATTTTACCTCGAATAAAGACTGGATTAATAATTCTACCTTTTACCTCAAATGAGTGGTTTTCAAGTGCTATTTTATTTGCTTCAATTATATGCCATGGTTTACCAATATCAATCCACTTTTTCTCATAGACTAATACTTTTACGGGTTTCAATGAAGCTATTTTTGTAATTAAATCTGTCGCTTCTAGTTCGCCTCTGGGACTCAAAGGTATTTCCTTGTTTTCAAGAATATCGCTTGTATTTAATTTGTATATTCCAGCGTTTACAAGGTTTGATGGTGGTATTTCTGGTTTTTCAATTATTTTTACGAGATTGGAATTTCTGACTTCGAGAACACCATAGTTACGAGGGTCTTGAACTCTAACACCTACTATGTAGTATCCATCTCTATTGGCTAGTTCTCTATATATACTCCAATCCTCGAGGAAAACATCGGCATAGGCTACTACTACATCCTCACCCACACCGATTTTCTCGCTAGCTTTAACTATAGCGTCTCCTGTACCACGTAGTTCTCCCTGTTCTACTATTTTAACTCTGCTTCTATATTCTTTTGACTCAATGTGTTTTACTATTTGTTCTTTTAAGTATCCAACAACAACTACTATTTCTTCAACACCTGCTTCAATGAGTGCTTTGATATGCCAGTCTATTATTGGACGGCATAGAATAGGTATCATGGATTTAGGCCGGGTTTCGGTGATAGGTCTGAGACGAGTACCCTCTCCTGCAGCTAGCAATATAGCTTTTACCAATTCATACACCTCAATGTATTTTAATATGATTGAGAAAATAAGGTGTTTTGAATAGATGTTGAGAACTAGGAGTTCTTGATATATGTGAAAACACTGTATAGTAGAAAAGAATTACTACTTTGCTGTCTTCTTTAATTGAATTGGTGATATAACCACTGCTGGTTTGGGTCCTTCGGGTGTAGGTATCATTAACAGCTTGGTTTTGTATACTTCTACTCTTCTAATTGGGTAGATCTTTCTAGCTCTTTCAGCTATATCATTAGAAACAGTTCCCTTCAATATCTCATTTATGAATTCATAGTAGTTTAATTGTGGTGCTTTTTCATATATGTATTCACGCATGATCTTTCTAATTGCCTTCTTTTGACTAGTCTTACACCTATAACTTGTTAGTGCAACAATAGTTACTCTTAGCTTGTAACCATCTTTTGTTTCAACGTCGAAAATTCCCTGGATTTTACTACTCTTTCTTCTAACAAGGCTCTTCATGTAGTCTCTAGCTAGTTCGTGTCCTTTGAGTCTTGTATATGCTTTATCTCCTTCTACTTTTATTATTTGGAAGTATAGTTTTACATGTACTTGAGTTATATCGCCTGTTAGATCATACATTGTTGTCTCTATTACTCTTCCAATTAGTTTGTCTGGGTCGTCTGCTGGAATACTACCTAGACTAACTCCTCCAAACTCTTCTGGAGCTAGTACTTCATACCATTTTTTCATTTTCCACTTGTCTTTTACTACTGGTCGTGAAGACACGTTGATAAAGCACCTCTTTCAGCATCTTTAATTTAATCACTAAAACCTTTAAAATGAATTCACCTTTAAAAAGTTATTCTTGTATTGAACCAGTAGTAATAGTATTTAGTGTTTTCTCAATGGATTTAAGTATTAAGAGTAATTCGTTAATTGTAGAAGATGTTCTCTTTAATGCGTGGAGAAGATCACCTACTACTTCCACTTCTACTCTATAGGTATAAAGCGAATTATTATATCTCACTATGGATTCACGAATAGACATGTCTCTAGTTACCTGGGTGTTATCGGGGCTTAACGAGTTTTTCACTGCAACTAATAGATTACAATTACTTGTTTTCAATTCCAAAATACTCTTTACTTTACTGGACACAGCTGACTCTCCTCGCAAATCGAGTATGCCTCGCTCGGTTTGGTTTTTACACGTATTAATTCTCTTAGAACAGTATATGTATTTCCATCTACCATTATTTTCACTACACGACTTAATGGCAAAACCCCCGCGTAGGATAAAACATCAACTATTAAATCTGGTCGAGTAATAGGATATAGCTCGCCGGCCGGAATAGGATCTCCATTTCTCGCTACTTCAAAATATCGTGCTATTTTCTCGGCTACACTGTCTATTACTTCATTATACACTGTGAAAGCAACATTCAAAATAGATTTTTCAATAGAGATAAAGAGTAGGTCTTCAGGACTATTTGAATAAACACTATTATATACTACAAGCGCACCAAGCAACTCACTTGCCTCTATTTCTGAAGTCTCACCGAGTTCTGGGATAGAGATATAGAAATCGCCTAGTAACTTGTATGCTATTTGTTGAGGTATTTGTCTATTGCTTTGAATGTGTTTGACGAGGAGGTTTAGTACTTCGCGTAGAGGATCTTTTTGGTTCCCCGCAAACTCTTTTAAACGAATACCATTTGTATCTTGCGATTTAAATATCTCACTAACTATTCTACGAGCATTTTCATGATTACCGCTTATTCCTGGTATAAATGGGAGGAGAGTTCTTGATAGAGCTGTTGCAAGACCAACTCTCTTTGCACCCCAAACTCTAAGCCCCAGTGTGCTATGGACTATTTTCTCCTCTGAGAGTTCTTTAAAATAACTGGTTTCAATGGTCCCAATAGTCTCACTGGATATATCGTATAATCCATGATAGAAAGCAGCTAGTAGAGCTAGTAGTTTATCCCATTTGTCTATTCCGGGTAGTTTATCAACTATTGAAACAATAATTCCAGTTAACGAGGTGTTTTCATCTCTTCTAACTATAGAGATTTGTGCATCACTTATAGCTGGTAGATTTAACAATATAGCAGGGTCTTTGGGGTAATCTACGAGTAATTTGGGATCAAGTGATAACTTTACATTTAAACCATACTCTGAGAGGTTTTTATGTAGTATAGAAGCAGCTAGTAGTGAGTCAAGAGAAGTATCTGGAATTATAACAAAACTTGTAGCTTTTTCCTTTATGAGTTTCAAAAGAGCTTCTTCTCCACTCAATAAACCACCGGGTTTACGCTAGCAACAGAAAGAGAAAAATAGATTAAGCTGCTTCTTGGAACCTGTATATACCCGTCGAAACAATTAACTTGGCTGCTTCGGGGTCGTATTTCCAGTCTGGTGGTAGTTTACCAATTCTCTTATAGTATTTTACAAGTCTGTGTATTTTAGACTCTATCTCTATTAATCCACGCTGGCTGTGTGTATCTTTGGGGTGTTCTTCTAAGTGTCTTCTGAGATTAACAGCTCTCTTCATTAAGTTGAATAAGTCTTCTGGAACAACGATTTTAACACCGTGATTTTCTAGTATATCTTCTACTTTCTTGCCAATTACTTGTTTAACTAGTGGTATTCCAAACTGGTCTCTTAGTATAATGCCAATCATTGATGGTGTATATCCTCTCTTAGCTAGTTCTACAACTAGTAGTTCTATGTCGCTTGGACTCATGTCTAGTTTTAACCATCTGGGTGGACCTGCTCTAGCCGGTCTTGTTGGGTGTGATTTACCTTTATCACGCTTCTTGTTCATTGAAAAGCACCCAAATCATTATCAGTTGAAATGATAAACCAGGCTTATAAATCTGAGGCTTGTATTTTTCCACTTAAAATCCTTTGCATTCAGGGCTTTATATTTGTTTTAAAAACTATTTCTTCGAAAACACTCCGTACAGCTTTTGCTCTATGACTATATCTATTCTTTTCTTGAATACTCATTTCTCCAAATGTCCGTGTTTCACCACTTGGTATGAATATCGGGTCGAATCCAAAACCCTGATTGCCACGTGGTTCTCTCGAGATTTCACCACATACTTCTCCAGTACTAGTTATAATCGTGTTTTCTAGTACAACGGCAACAGCTGATTTAAAACAAGCACGTCTATTTTCAACACCTTCGAGTAGTTTTAGTATTCCCTGTATTCCTATTGTTTTATACACGTAGCTACTATAGGGGCCTGGAAACCCGTTGAGTGCTTCTATGAATAACCCGGCGTCTTCTACGAGTACTGGTTTTCCAGTGAAGAAGTATGCCAACATTGCTGATTTGTAGACAACTTCTTCAATACTATCTGCTTGAACTTCTATTTTTGGCGCTGTACACATCTCTATGTTTAATCCATATTCACTAGCAATTGATTTTACTTCTAGGTATTTGTGTTGGTTTCCAGTTATAAAGCATAGATTAATCAATATAGCGCTCCCTCATAATGGCCTTACGTAGCTCTCTATCCACGTATCTCCCTCTAACTCTTATTTCCTTCATTCTCGAAATTACTTCTTCAGCGTCTCCCTTATAGTGTAATTTATACTCTTCAAGCATTGCGTTGACGAGTTTTTCAGCGTATTCGGGTTTTGAAGCATGCATGCTTCTAGCCATTAAGTGTAGGTCTATAGCGTATTCTTCAATGTCGTCGCTGTATCCAGCTAGTCCAAAATCTATTACGTAGACGTTGTCGCCGGCTATAATGATATTTGCAAGTGTAAAGTCTCCATGGTATATTCTAAGACTATGCATTACACCGGCAAATCTACCTATTTCTCTCGAAATAGAAACTAGTTTTTCGAATTCAGATTTTTCAAAGACCTCTGTAGCCCGCTCTCCCACAATGTATTCCAAAATGAGTACTCCTTTATCTTCGTCGACAAATAAAACACCTGGTACTTTTAACCCTGAGAGATATAGTTCTGAAAGCACTCTTGCCTCTGTACGCGTCCTGGTTTTTATAAATAACTCGTCGAATAATGGTGCTCTATACTTCTTACTCACTCTCTTTTTTAATACTGCTTTTACACCAAAGAAGTCTACTAGATAGATCTCGGCTTCGGCTCCACGTGAAAGCATTACTAGTTGTGTATTCATGGTAGCCATGGATATTCCTCCTCGTCTAATCTATATCTCTGCCTAGTGAAAACCCTGCTTGGCTCTACAAGCTTGCCGTGGAGGAAGTGTAGTAGTCCACTATATGCTATCATTAACCCGTTGTCTCCAGCTACTTCTGGTGGTGTTCCATAGAATTCAGCACCATAGTGTTCAGCTACCACTTCGAATTTCCAGCGGAGTTCTTTATTTGAGGCGACGCCGCCAACTAGTAGAATACTCTTTTTACCTGTCAACATTAGTGTTCTCTCTGTGACTTCAACTAGCATGTTGAATGCTGTTTCACGTAGACTTCTACATATTTTACCCAGGTTTTCTCTGTCTCTATTGTTGCCAATTAATCTAAGTGTAGCTGTAAGTAGACCAGAAAAGCTTAAATCACAGCCTTTAACCGTGTAGGGTAGTGGTACGTATTCACTACTCCACTCTGCACATATATCAACCGCGTGTTTTCCCTCGACAACATATGGTGGTGCAATACCGATTTCTCTTGCAAAAGTATCTAGTAGATTGCCTAGCGGTATATCTAGTGTTTCACCAATAACTCTATACTTCTTGTTTTTCTGCACTAGGATCATTGTATTGCCTCCCGATACATAGACGATAACAGGGTCTTTGAATCCACTGACAAGCTTACCAATCTCTATGTGTGCAACAGCATGGTTTACTGGTGCAACTGGTTTTCCATAGTAGGATGCAATAAAGCGGGCGAGACTAGCTCCAACTCTTAAACAAGGGCCTAATCCAGGCCCTACAGATACCGCGACAGCATCTATTTCACTTGGATTAATTTTTGCTGTTTCAAGTGCTTTTTGAAGGACTCTTGGAGCATTGTTGACGTGGTGTAGAAACGACTCTCTTGGATGTATTCCCCCGGATTGCGGTTTGTATTGGCTAGAAATATTAGCTAGGAATTTAACACTGTTATTAGAGTATTCAACTACCCCTACTCCAAAAGTATGGCTTGTTGATTCAATACCGAGTATTATAACTGGTTCCTTGACGGGTTTAATAGAAGGAGTAAATTCATATGTTTTCGAGAAAATAGACATAAGTACACTCTTTCCTAAAACAATTGCTTTACATATTCAACATAATTGCATTTTCCACAGTGCCATCTTGGAACTGGCTTCTTGTGGAATGCCATGAATGAACCGCATCTTGGACAGGTTTTATTCTTTCTCTTAATCGTCCAGTTTTTGTAGTCTACTTCGTAGAGTTTGTGAATGTAGGGCATTTTATCTCACCTATTGTGCTCCAGCTACTTTCTTATAAGACTCCTCATCTCTTTTAATAATGTATTCTGGTTCAAATAACTTAGCTCTTTCCTGACTGTTATAAATGTGTGCTTCAATTATACTCTCTGGCGAGCCGTATTTAGACTCTACTTTTCTTATGTATACTAGTGACGGGTCTTTATTGTATAGTTTTGCTATTCCCATTTTCAATAGTCCTCTACTTGGTGTCCCCTCGCCTAGGTGTAAAAGTCTTATTTTTACTTCTATTCTCTCAACTAGTCCATTATATCTCTCTTCTAATACTTCTGCACTGTATTTGTCTAATAATTTTACCTGTTTACTCATTGTAAACACCGGGTTTTATCTACCCATAATTATGCCAATGTGGTATAAGTATTTTTAAAACCTTTATAGCCCTTTCCAATGAGCCTTCTACTTCTACAACACCTATATCTGGTTGGCCATATATAATTTTAACTCCTGTTTTCTTCAGGAGAGGTATTACTAGTAGGTCTTCTTCTCCATTGACACAGATATATCCTTCTCTGAGAGCATCTAGAATTGTAGAGCTATTAATGCTTACACCTCCAGGTGGATTTACAACAATCTGGTCGCACACGGTGTTTAGTTGTGTTGAGTGTACTCTCTTGGTTTTGTAATCAATGATTTTTAACTTGGAGTAGTGTCTCTCAGATACTATATCTCCAACTGTTACATCCGACTTTAAACCCTTAATTACACCGCGTGTTTTGTGAACGTATAGTTTTCCCTGTGGTAGTGAGAGGTCTAGTCTATACTCGCTTGGTAAAAGTAGTATTGGAATTTTGAGTTCTCTACTCGAGTTTAACAACAAATCTACCTCTCTGATTAACCTTGAGTGTTTTCGCTATTTCAGAGTTTTCCGGGTCTACTACTATTACTACTCCACTCCACTCTTCGACAAACTCTCTTCCATTGCATACAGGGCATACTTCTACTTCTCTATCTACGAGTGCTTTACAGTTTCTACATGCTTTGAACTGTTTACTCTTAGACCTACTGCTCATTTCTGACTACCCTCTCGTGTTTTTTCAATCCATTCCATTTTTCCAAGCCATGGTTGCCTCATTGTCATGTGTATTCTCAGACCCTTGCCAGGGAATAAGCCTACAACATAAATTCTTGCTCTTACAACGTCTCCTTTATCTACATATCTACGTGTTTCTTCTAGTAGTAGTGAACCCCTCGCTGTGTCGAAAACTACTCTTTCATCGGCTACTTGGTTAATGTGAACAAAGCCGTCTAAAACACCGAGATTAACGTATAGACCAGCTCTTGTTACAGACGCGACTTGTCCTTCAACAACTTCTTTTTCAAATGGAGTAAATACTAGTGCATTGAATGATACTTTGTGGTAGGTTGCTCCATCACCAGGTATTATTATACCTAGTGGATCGGTGTTTGCAGAAGTAATTGCTACTATAATACCGAGTACCGGTTTTTCTTCTTCTCCTCTCTCTATTGATATTACTGCACCCTCGTATTTCGCTTTTAACTCTTCTTCTACTGTTTCTTCGAGTTGTCTACCGAATTTTGATGGTGGTATTCTTACATAGTCTTGTATTTCAACAAGAGCAAACATATTGAAAAGCACCTATCTCTATCATTGTTTAATCACTACGCGTTATACATAAATAAAAACAGGGTTATTTATAATAGTCAACTACGACTCTCCAAGCTTCTTCTCTCAAGTATGCTTCTGGTATACCGAGAGCTCTTAGTTTTCTCCTTAATTCTCTATCATTAGTTGCAACTATTGCCTTGTTTTCTAGTGCAAACCTGATAATTCCATCGTCTACTGACTCGCCTTCTTTTAATTCGAAATCCACGATTTTACAGTATTTTTCAACTATTTCAAGGGCAAATCTTGCTTTTCTTCTTAGTTTATTTCCTCCACTACTTGCTAGTTTGACTAGTTCGTTGTAGACAGGTTTTAATACAATGAATAATGGTTCTGTTTCCAATGCTTCTTTTATATTGTCTAGAACTGGTACGCCATCAGCCATTAAAAGAAGCATATTTGTATCTAAAACAACTATTACACGATTACTATTCATAGATATCCTCGACTACACCCCAACCAGCTAGCCTCCACCTAGCCATTACTCTCCTACCAATAGCTATTCTTGAACCCTTCCATGTTGCAACGGGTTCTTCTAGTTTCAGCTCTACACGGTCTTTTCTAACTGATTTAATAGTTGCTAGTCTAGAAGCAGGGCCAACTGCAACTATTACTTTTTCGTTTACTTGTAGTGGGGGTAGTTTTAGTGGCTGTCCTTTTAAACCAACAACTCTTTCTAGTTCTCTATACGATATTTCTATAGATGTTGTAACTGGTATTTTATTATCTGGTGTTGTTACAACAGAACCAACCAGTTGATCTGCTTTTGTAATAGACGGGTCTAGTGTTGTTCTAATAGCTACTAGTCCACTTGGAGTTGCTTCTTCTACTGCTAGGTCGCCATATCTAATCTCCTCTATTGTAGTTGTAATTGGCTGGTAGATAGTTGTCTTTGTTTTACCTGTTTCTCTAGGTATTTTTACTCCTGGTAGTATCATTATTTCTTGTCCAACTCTGAGTCTTCCTTGGAGTAGTGTTCCACCTAGTACTCCACCCTGAATCGTGTTGTAGGGGGTGCCCGGTCTATTAATGTCGAAGCTTCTCACTACATACATTATTGGAGTTTTTGAGAGATCTCTCTGGGGTGTTGGAATTAATTCTTGTATTGCCTGTAGTAAGACATCGATGTTTACTTTGTGTAGAGCACTCACTGGAATTATTGGGGCGTTTTCTGCAATTGTACCCTTAATGAAGTTTTGTATTTCCTGGTAGTTCTTTAATGCTTTTTCCCTTGAAACAACATCTATTTTGTTCTGTACTATAATAATGTTTTTTACTCCGAGGACTTCCAATGCAATTAAGTGTTCTACTGTTTGTGGTTGTGGACAGGGCTCGTTTGCCGCGACAACAAGTATAGCGCCGTCAACTATCATTGCACCACTTAACATTGTAGTCATGTATGCTTCGTGTCCAGGTGCATCTACATAGCTTACTCTTCTAAGTAGTTGTGCTTCACTTCCATCTGGACAGACGAGCTCGGTGGTATAGGCATCGGGTGGGTTTAAACCAGGACATAGTGCAATATTTCCATCAGCATATCCGAGATAAATAGTCATTCCACGCTCTAATTCCTTGCTGTGTTTTGCAGTCCAGATACCAGTAAGTGCTTGTACAAGAGTGGTTTTACCATGGTCTACATGTCCAACTATTCCAATGTTTACTTCGGGCGGTTTAATTTGCTGCAAAAAACCACCTAGTTATTAAAGATATTTTATTTTCGTATTTATTTGTACGATGTCAGGGGCTATAGTGTTACCTCTAACCATTTTTCTTCTTCTTTCACCGTCTTCTCTGGGGTGGAATCCTGGTGGGCCGGAGAGAAGTGCTCGTTTCTTAATGGGGCCTGGTATATCTGGCCTCATTGGAAAGCCTGCTATGTCGCTGCCGCCAGTTATTACTAGTTTTACGTTTTTCAATCCAACGATTTCTCCTGCTACTTCATCTCCTATTTTCAATCCTATAAATGCGTTTGTTCTCTCGTCGTTTATTCTTATTTGCCATGCTGGAGCTCTAAGTATTTCTCCATCTAATTCCTGTGTACCAGTCAAGTCTATTAGTCTAGCAAGACTAACTCTAACAGTGTTATCTGGTGTAGAGTCGTCTACTTCGAGTTTACAAACCATTTTAACTTTGTCTCCTGTGTCTGGACGCCTCATTCTTATTAATACAACTCCGTGTTTAGCAGCTATTTCACTAGCTAGTTTTGAGTTTACTTTTGCCACTGGTAGCTCGAATTGGTCTTTCATTCTATCGGTAAATGGTATATCTCCATCTCCAACAACTTTTACTTTTACAGCTTTAGCTGTTTTAGGTGCTTCTGGGTCGTTTATAACTATTTTGAAATCCGGCATACATAGACCACCAGTTGCCCGGTGGTTAATTATCAATCATTAATTAAGCCGTTTATATATTCCCACTTTAAGAGGTGGTGATTATTGAGTACTAGTAAAACATGGATTAGACAGCCAATAATAACTGTTCTAGGACACGTAGACCACGGTAAAACAACCCTACTGGATAAAATACGTGGAACAGCAGTAGCGAGAAAAGAACCAGGAGAAATAACCCAGCATATTGGTGCTAGTATAGTACCAGCTAGTGTACTAGAAAAACTAGCCGAACCACTCCGCAAATTCTTCCCCAAGTTGAAAATCGAAATACCAGGCCTTCTCTTCATTGACACACCAGGACACGAATTATTTGCCAGTCTAAGGAGGCGTGGTGGTAGTGTTGCAGATATGGCTATTCTCGTTATAGATATAATAGAGGGGGTTAAACCACAAACACGTGAAGCAATCAATCTACTTAAAGAGAGAAAAGTACCATTTGTTGTTGCAGCTAATAAAATAGATAGAATTGAAGGGTGGAAGCCCAATCCCGACGCTCCGTTTCTCGAGAGTATTCAAAAACAATCACCAAAAACAATAGAGAAACTAGAAGAGAGAATATACTCGCTTATAGGTCAACTATACGAGTTTGGATTTGAATCTGAGAGATTTGACCGAGTAAAAGACTTTAGGAGAACAGTAGCAATAGTTCCCGTCTCGGCTAAAACAGGTGAGGGAGTACCAGAACTCCTAGCACTAATAGCGGGACTAGCACAGCAATTCATGAAGAAAAAATTAATTACAAGTGAAGACGCCGCTAAAGGCGTTGTTCTCGAAGTAAGAGAAGAACCAGGACTAGGGACAACTCTTGACACTATTATATACGATGGAATAATTAGGAAAAACGATACAATAGTCGTTGCTTCCCGTAATGGATACAAAGTAACCAAGGTTAGAGCACTACTACTCCCGAGACCACTACAAGATATGAGAATGCATGAAGGTAGATTTATCCAAGTAGACTATGTAGTAGCTGCTGCTGGAGTGAAAATAGTTGCTCCTGAACTAGAAGATGTAATAGCTGGTACTCCACTCTACGTTGTTCCACCCGATAAACAACCCGAAGAATATGGTAAACTAGTTGTTGAAGAAGTAAAACAAATCATTGTTAAAAGCGAGAGTGATGGAGTAGTTGTCAAAGCCGATACACTCGGCTCTCTAGAAGCACTCATTGAAGCTTTAAAGAGAGAAAATATACCCATTAGACTAGCAGATGTAGGACCAGTATCTAAAAACGACGCGCTAGAAGCAGCTGTAGTTAAGAAGTCGAAACCAGAATACGGTGTAATACTAGTCTTTAACACTAAGATATTGAGTGAGGCAGTCGAGTTAATAGAAAAAGAAAACATCAAGGTATTTACTAACAACGTAATATACCAGCTACTCGAAGACTACTTGAAGTGGTTGAGAGAATACAAAGAACAAGAAAAACTAAGAGAACTAGAATCACTTGTCAGACCAGGTAAAATAAGAATACTACCTGGCTATGTATTTAGACGCAGTGACCCAGCAATAGTAGGTATAGAAGTACTAGGTGGAACAATAAAACCAGGTTACCCGTTAATGAGAAGCGATGGTGCAGAAGTAGGAGTAGTAATGCAGATTAGAGATAGAGATAACGTATTGAAACAAGCAGTTATAGGTCAAAGAGTAGCAATTAGCATCAAGGGCAAGGTAATGATTGGTAGACAAATCGATGAGGGAGACGTACTCTACACTGATATACCAAAAGAACACGTTGTTGTATGGTTGACAAGATACAAGAGCGAGCTAAGAGACGATGAAAAAAGCGTTCTCGAAGAAATAATTAAAATAAAGAGAAAGACTGATCCACTCTACGGCTTTGTCTTTCAACAAACACAATAAAACAATTTACTTTGTCTCCTGTCCGTACTTCTTCGTCCACTTTAGTTTTCTCGGGTCTCTCTTTAACTTATAGCTTGTAAAACACTTTCTACTGCAAAACCACAATATTGTTCCATCGTTTAGCACATACATTAGTCCAGTTCCTGGTTCTATTGGGTTACCACAAAATGTACAATTTGATGTTCTCGGCATAAACACACCCTTTTTCCCTAGTCAAACCTAACTCTACAATTTTAAAAGCCTTAAAAATTATTTTTCACACATTGAGTGCTTAAGGGTGCTAGATTTGAGTGAAAACACTGGTAGAGTAGAGAAAGTAGTGTTTGAACCACCAAAAGTAAACATAGTCGAAGAAATAGGATTCCCAGCGGAGGTTATACAAATACTCGGTAGAACAGGAGTAACAGGCGAAATAACACAAGTTAGAGTGAGAGTATTAGAGGGTAGAGATAAAGGTAGAGTAATTACGAGAAACATTAAAGGACCTGTTAGAATCGGAGATATTGTAATACTAAGAGAGACAGAGAGAGAAGCACGCAAACTAACAACAAAGAGATAAATCCACTACTTTTTACTATTAAAACCATTAGAGAACTTACTGTTCAAGAAAAATGTTTTTATTGAAAAAGAATTAAAAACACAATATTGTTTCCTGTAGAGTATTTACACCCTCTAGACGCCGCTCTTTGCTCTAATTTCCTGTACTTTCTTGATGATTTCGTCAACTAGGTCTTTTGCACCGCCAGCGTCAATAATAGCTACAGATGCTGCTGCTACTTCGATTCCAGCTGCTTCACCTAGCCTCTTCTTGCTTGGTACGTATGTATATGGTATTTTCTTTTCATCGCATAGAACTGGTAGGTGTGCAACTATTTCTGGTGGGTCTACGTCTGTAGCTATAACTACGAGTTTGGCAAGTCCTCTTTCAACAGCTTTTGTTGTTTCATTTGTTCCCTTCTTTACTTTTCCACCTGTTTCTCTTGCTTTCTTTATTGCTTCATATGTTTTTTCTGCTAGTTCTTGTGGTACCTCGAATTTTACATAAAATGGTTTGGACATGGTCATCCTCCTCCGGGTATCGTCCCGGTCATTTCCTAAAAGACTACTTAGAGGCTTTTATAGATTTGGTTTTGCTAGTCGTGTGTAAAAATCAATGTGATTTTGTTTTCGAGTTTACTGTCTACTCTTGCAAATCCAAGTCTGTAGAGTTGTATTATAGAGTCTATTTTTTCGCTCATTACTCTTTTCTCGACAAACAATTCTTCTTCAATGAGCTCCATGCCTTTTGGTTTTAGCATTATGGCTTTTACATACTCGTCTTCGCTAACCCATTGAATAATTGGGGCGTTTGTCTTTTTTACAATGTCGTGTTCTAGACTGTGGAATTCAGCTACATAATATGGTTTACCATTTACTTCTTCAATGTTCTTTATTACGAAGTTAGCCATTCCAAGTAGTCTAAATACATTGTTTTTAACTAATGCAAGGTCTTCGCTGGACAACAATATCTTTGTTTCATCTGTTATTGTATAGGTGTATGTTTCTTTTTTAGATGGGTGTATGGGGATATGAGCTTTAATTTCGTCTCTTATACCCTTTAATACCACTGGCACGGGGTTTTTAACAGCCATGTATCTATTGGCTATTGGGTCCACTATTGTTCTATTAATAGCGTATAAGTTGACAAGGCTTATTTTTGCGTCGATTCCTTTTACTCCAACATCTTTTATTACCCGCCAAATGGTTTCTCTTTGTATTCCACGTCTTCGTAGTCCCTGAATAGTGCCTAGTCTTGGATCCGCGTATGATGTTAAACCCTTTTCTGTAATCAACTTCTTTGTTTTGGATTTGCTTAGAATAACGCCTTCTAGTGATAATCTACCAAAATGTATTGTCTCTGGGTATTTCCAACCCATGTGGTCGTAGAGGTATTTCTGTTTTACTGTATTTGTAATGTGTTCCTTGGCTCGTAGTATATGTGTTACTCCCATTAAGTGGTCGTCGACAGCAGCAGCGAAATTGTATGTAGGCCAGACAATGTATTTCTCGCCGGTTACCGGGTGGGGTGTTTTAGTAGTATCTATTATTCTAAAGGCTACCCAGTCTCTAACACTAATATCTGGGTGTTGCAGGTCTGTTTTAACTCTGACAACTGCTTCTCCCTCGCTATATCTACCCTCGAGCATTTTATCGAATTCTTCGAGGTTTTCTTCTGGGCTTCTATCTCTGTGTGGACAGGCCTTTCCTTGGTTTCTATATGTTTTAAACGTCTTGTCGTCACATAGGTCTACATATGCTCCTCCACGCTCTATGAGTTCTCGTGCTACCTGGTAGAATATTGGTAGTCTAAGGCTTTGAATGTATTCTTCACTCCAAGAGACTCCAAGCCACTTTAAATCTCTTTTGATTGCTATATAGGTGTCTGGATATGGTGCTTTTAACCTTGGATCTGTGTCTTCAAATCTCAGGATCATTTTACCCCTATACGCTACGGCATACCAGTAGTTTAAAAGTGCTGGTCTTGCATTACCAAGGTGGAGTGAGAAATCTGGGTTTGGAGCTAGTCTTGTAACTACTTTGCCTTCTATAGCGTTTGGTAATGGTGGTAGTTCTTTTTTAAACTCTTGTGTTTTCTCTTCGAGTGCTTCAGGCCAGTTTGTAGAAACTATTTTTAATTGCTCTTCGAGCGTCAACTTGTTTACTTCTTCAACAATGGATTTAATATACTCCATGTAGTCTCTGAGATTTCTACGTGCTTCTGGTAGTTCAGCAGCTATTTTTGAAACAACAGCTTTTAAATCGGCTTTACCTCCGTGTTTAACAGCGTTTATTAATGCGTGTTTATATGTTACTTCACGGATTTTTTCTAGCAGTGATTGATCTATACTCACTTGCAACCACCACCAATGTTTTTCTTGGTTCTTCCCATGGCTGGTCTATAATAAAAACAATTAATCCTTCACAATTAGACTTTATTTTTCTAGTTTCTAATTTATCTGAAACTGTATAGCCGAGTAAATCACCGGGTTTTACACTAAAACCTTCTTTTGACTGTATAAAAATGTAACTTCCTTGTACTTCTTGTAGACATATAGGAGTGTTTTCACCTAGTAGAAAACCTCTATAAATCCCGGTTGATGGGTCTTCTATTAGTACTCCAAGTGTTTTCTTGGTTCGTCCTTCGAGTAGGTCTATGTAGTCGATTACTCTTTCATAGGGGATTAAACCGAGTATTTTACTACATGATTCAATACTAGCTGGATTTGATGTTATAATAGACTCGTCGTTTTTTACACATAGATATCTTGGTCCTTCAACGCCTTCAACGTATACTTCATAGAATACGTAGTTTTCACTCAATGTATCACTCTCTAATCCTCGTATTGGAAAGGTAGTTATTTACATTTATTCCACGTTGTTCAAGATAGTTTCTTATCGTGGGGCCTAATACTATTGGTTTCTTTCTAAGTTCTTTTATACTGGTTGCGCCGGTGAGAAACATTGTTGTTTTAAGTTCTTTAATGTATAGCTCCATATACTTCTTCATGCCTTCATAGCCTTTCTCTATTAGAGCTTTGAGGAGTGGTCGTGCTAGTCCTACGAGGTCTCCACCAAGAGCAATCATTTTACACGCGTTGATACCGCTCCAAACTCCACCGCTCGCTATTACCGTGGCTTCTGGTGCTACATGGCGTGTTTCTATAAGTGATAGTGGTGTTGGTATACCCCATTTTACACTCAAGAGGTTTACTCCGAGAGCTCTAGTTATTGAGTCTTCAGGGTTTCTAAGTGCTTCAATCATAATCCAGTTTGTTCCACAAGCACCGGCTACGTCGAAGAATTTAACTCCTATAGCTTTAAATTTTGAAACAACCTCCATTGATAATCCATTGCCCACTTCTTTGATAATTATTGGAACTCCGAGTTCTCTAGTCAAAACAGCTATCTTGGAGAGAAGTACTTCCGAGAAGTCTATATCTCCCTCTGGCTGAATTACTTCCTGGGCGGGGTTTAAGTGTATTGCAAGTGCATCAGCGTTGATTACGTCTACAAGCTTCTTTATTTCGTCAATACTGGTTTCATGTAGTTGCGCTATGCCGAGATTTCCAATAACGGGAGTGTCGCTTGCTATTTCTCTTACTACTCGATAGGAATCAATGACTTCCTGGTTAAACTTGTACTTTAATATTGGTCTCTGGCTACCAACACCTATTGCTAGTTTGTATTCTCTTGCGAGTAGTGCGAGTTTTTCATTTATTGGTTTTAGCGATGGGTGGCCTCCAGTCATTGCTTCAATAACTATAGGGGCGTTTAATTCATAGCCGAGAAATCTCGTTGAAATATCCACGTTGTTTAATGAAATACCTGGTAGTGCTTGGTGAATTAACACTATTTCACTATATAGTTCTCGGCACTCACCAGTATAGACAACATCTTCTCTTAAACTGATTTCTATGTGTTCTAGTTTGCGTTTTGCATCACTCATTAAATAAGCACCGTTTTATCTACGGTGTAGAAGAGTAAAAAATAGATTAGTCAAGGTGGAATTTTATACTTGCATAGCCAACAACAGCTGATTTATCGCCTGAGATGTCTCCACTAGTGGCGTGTTTTAATAGTGTTGCTTTACCACCGATTGATTTAGATAGTTCTATCAATGTCATTATCCCGCCGGGACCGCAGATACTAATATATTCATTTATCATTGTCTCGTAGAATCCCTCTGTGTCTAAAGCAAGTATCTTCTCAATGGCATCCATGTCTTTTTTCACTGTGATATCGTGCGGTTCATAGTGGTTGAAGTCGCTACTAGCGAGGACTACAATATCTCTCTTCAGTGTTTTTACAGCTTCTAGAATAGCTCTAGCTAGTTCTCTAGCTGCTTCGGGTGTGTGAACTCCCATGACTATCGGCAGTATTTTTACTTTGTCTTTGAATACGTATTGAATAAATGGTAGTTGAACTTCTACAGAGTGTTCTTCAATGTGTGCATATACGTCTAAATCGGCTAGATCGGAGTATTCTACAACTAGTTTTCCAAGTTCACTATCCACTTCGAGAGCTCCAAGAGGCGTCTCCCATAAACCACCAGGGTATACTGAGATAGGTGCACCTAAACCCGTGTGGTTTGTACCAATAATGATTATTGTCTCTGGAACACCATATCCCGCCATGTCGTGGAAAACATGTGTAGCAATAGGCCCACTATACATGTAGCCGGCGTGTGGAACAACATATCCAATAACATTTTTTCTCCTTTCCTGTGCTACTTGTGGTAGTGTACCGGGTCCTAGTTTGTGTTTAAAAGACCATTCAATTGACTCAACTAGTCTAGCTCTATCTCTAGGGTAGAAATAGCCTGCTACGACTGGCCTACGTATTTTCACCAAGTTTACACACCGTTTTTAATTATGGATTAAGCTTTAATTAATTCTAGGTGTACTCTTCGACTGTGATTTCTCGACACTAGTAGCTAATAGTTACTGTGGGATAGCTCGATTTGCAACGTCAATGTGTTTTTACTGGATTTTATTTTTAAAGATGTGTAATAAGGTTTTTGTATAGAGGACTGCTAGATATGGGTATTCAAATGCGTGAAGTGTTGCTTGAAGAGTATCTCGAGTTCGTTAAAAACAATAATAGGATGGTTATTGAAGACCAGGTTATAGAGCTTAAACCAATAGATATCACTAGATTACACCCTGCTAGCGAGGAATTGACGGATGTATCTACTACTGTTTGGAGTTTCCCGAAGAGGGGCTCATGGGCTACACATAAAGGTGATTACAGAGGGAACTGGGCTCCACAGATACCAAGAGCACTCATGTTGATGTATACTAAACCCGGTGATATCGTCTTAGACCCTATGATTGGCAGTGGAACAACATGTATAGAAGCCAAGCTACTCGGTAGAAACTGTATTGGAGTAGATATAAACTACAATGCCGTAATACTCACACTTCACAGACTCTACTATTTAAACAAATACCTCGAGGAAAGAAAGTCTCTCATAGAGTTTCTAGGGGTTACTGGAACCGGAGTAGAAGAGATAAAAAAATCATGGTTTAAGATATACCACGGCGACGCTAGGAAACTAGATTTAATTAGCGATGAAAGCATTGACTTGGTTGCAACTCACCCACCCTACTTCAACATCATAGAGTATAGTAGTGGAGACTACCGAGAAGGAGATTTATCAAGAGCAAAAAGCCTCGAAGAATACCTTGAATGGACGCGTATGTGTGCAAGAGAATTCTATAGAGTGCTTAAACCGGGAAGGTATTGTGCAATACTCATTAGCGACACCAGGATCCACAAGCACTACGTTCCAATATCACACTACGTACTACGTGTTTTCCTTGAAGAAGGATTTATACTCAAGGAGGAAGTCATCAAGATACAACATAAAACGAAGACTACGAGGGAAGTATGGAGGAAAATAAGCGAGAGAGACTTTCTACTAATAGAACACGAAAAACTCTACATATTTAGAAAGCCATTGAAAGACGAAAATAAAGAGAAATACAAGTATAGTATGCTAGTAAAAACCTAGCGAAATCTAATTATTTTCTCGGCCTCTCCAAGTGTAAAGCCACACTCTAGTAAAGCATATACAGCTAATACGTATTTAAAACCTAAATATTTGGTGGAGGATAACTTACATCCTCTTGTAAAGAGATCCATTTCAATGTAGCTAGATTAAGCAATTGTTAACAACTTTATTTCCACTCTTAAGACCCATATACCATTTACGAGATCGCCGTGAGTTGAAACTTTGCATTCTACGAGTTCCCCTTTAGAATTAAACTTGGCATACCATACCAGGAAATCATATAGGCTGTTTTACTACCAGGGACTTTAATGAATAACTTGTAGTTGTTGAAGTCTTCAACGAGGATCAATCTAGAACTCATATAATTCCAAGTAGCTCGTCTAGAAGGCCTCTGGTGTCTTTGGGATCAGGTAGTCTACAACCCAGTACTTTTCTCGGGATTTCAATACTCCTAGCATCATATACTCTATTTTGAATTGATTCCTTGTTCACAAAAGACAAGTGTATCACCAAGTATTACGTAGACATGCATGTTTAGGTTGATGTAGTGATTACTGTGTGGTTTATAAATAGAGCTGTGTTGATTTTAGATTCTTCGATGTTTTCTCTAAGCTCTTATTATTCATGGTCTATAATTGAACTGGGAATACCTTGATGGAGAAGGACTTGTGAATGACAATGGTAGTAATGGGTTTCAAGAGGGTAGGAAGGCTGCTTTATTTTTGATTAGTGGTTGTTTTGTTTATAGGTTTTTATTTTGTTTATTGTTGTTGGTTGTGTAGAATTCTTCTACTCGTTTCTGCTTGTTTTATGTGTTTTTGACGCTGTGGTAAAGGTTTATAGGGGGTTATACCAAGAGGATGTATGGTGATATACTCAATGAGTCAAATGTATCAACAATTATCGTTCGGCCCCGTTAAAGTTTCAAAGATGGGTGATAAGGCGATAATTGTTGTTCCAAAGGCGTTGAGGAGGCAGCTACTGGGTAGACGAGTGCTCGTCACAGTAACAATCATAGAGTAGCACGTGGAGAGGGCCCCGAGAGATTGCCCAGTGTAACCAGAACAGTTGTCGCCAGGAGCATTCAACTACCTAGAAAGGTATTCAGTGTCTTCGTTGAATTAGAGGGTATGTATCGCAACATGGTTGAACAGCTAGTTATGTACGCTGTTAGAAACAATGTTACCAGCTTCACAAGACTCAAGGCATTAAAGTATCGTGAATTGAGAAACCAGTATCCCCAACTACCAAGCCACTATGTTTACACGGCTTGCCAAGACGCTTCCACGAGGGCTAAGAGCTTCCTGAAATTGAAAAAGCAGGGTTTAACAAGTAGAGAATACCCAGAAGTCAGGAGTATCAGTATTTGGCTAGACGACCACTTGTGGAAACCCAGCGGATTAACCTCTATTAGTATTGCCACTCACAAGGGATGGATAACAGTAGGATTCGAGCCACATAAATGGTACTGGAGGTATCTCAATAGGGGTTGGAAGCTAGCATCTGAAGCCAAGATAAAACTCGACAAGAGAAACCGGTGGTTAATCATTTACTTGGTTTTCAAGAGGGGTGTAGAGGAATATAAACCTAGGGGTTATTTACCAGTTGATGTTAATGAGAATAGTGTTGCTGTACTGGTTGACGGTGTAGCTTATCTCTTCGAGACAAATATGGAGAAGCTTGTGCTGGGATATTATTATCGTAGAAAGAGAATACAGGAGAAATACGACAAACTCTACGGTGTTAAATCCAGAACTAAGAGAAAGATACTTAGAAAACTCAGAGAGAAATAGGAAACAAGACGTAAAGTGGAAGCTGGCGAATATTATTGTTAGAATTGCCTGTGAGAAGCAATATGCTATCGTACTCGAAAAGCTTGGTAAGAAGCCAGCTGAAAACATGATTAAGAGAATCAAAGACGATCAATTAAGACACAGGATATACCAGGCATCATTCAGAGGAATCCAAAAGGCAATCGAGGAAAAAGCAGGAGAATACGGCGTGCCAGTAATCTATGTAAATCCAAAGAACACCTCTAAAGTATGTCCAATACACAAAGCACATATTGTTTACAATAATGGCTCTCGAATAGGCAAGTGTAGTATTGGCGGCGAGCTGTGGCATAGAGACGTGGTTGCCTGCTGGAATCTATTTTTCAGAGCCCTGCGGGGCGATGGGAGCAACGCTCCAAGCCCTGCGGGGATAATCGTAGATGTGTCCCGCGTGCCGTTCGGGACGAAGGCCGCCCATGACCCCACAGCGGTCTCTAAAGCCCTGTGGGCGAGGTGGAAGCCCCTTGATGCAATGAACAATCATAAACCCATATCAACAAGCATCAAGGGACAAACGGTTGAATGTAAAAATTTAATTGTTATATAGGGGTTTCGAATTCTGATGGTTGTTCTGGTAGGTCGGCGTCTGGTGGTATCATTCCGCGTTCTCTTAGTATTTGTCTTGTGAGTATCCAGTATAGTAGGGCGAGGCTCTTTCTACCCTTGTTGTTGCCTGGTATTGCAAGGTCAACGAATTCTGTTTTGTTGTCTGTGTCTATGAAGCTTACTACTGGTATGCCTATTTCGGCTGCTTCTTTGAGTGCTTGTGAGTCGGCTCTTGGATCTGTTAATACTACTACTTCTGGTTCGAAATACCATTTTAGTGATGGATTAGTAAATGTTCCTGGTAGGAATCTACCAGTAAATGGCTTGCATTGGAGATACTTGCACATTTTTTCTACTGGTCTTCTACCATAGAGGCGTACTGATACAACTGCTATTTTTGTCGGTTCAAATGATGCTAGGAATTTTCCTGCTATTCTCAATCTTTCATCTATTTTTCTAACGTCTAGTATGTAGACGCCATCAGATCTTATTCTGTATACAAATGGCTCTGCAAACTTTGTACATATATGTGTACCGATGTGTACTCCTGCTTGTAGGTATTTTTCTATTGGAATGAGGAGTTCTACTGTAATAGGTGGTTTTATCTCCTCGGGCATTTACAACACCTCTTAAGACACTTTGGGGAAGTGGAGTATTTCATCTGCTATTTCAACATGGGATAAAAACATTCTTCTACAACAATACCTTTTAACTCCCAGGTCATCGAGTACTTTAGCTGGGTGTTCACCTTGTTTAACGCGTTTAATATACTCCTCCCATAAGTGTCCAATGGGTTTTCCACATGTAAAACATCTAACGGGGAAAAGCACGCGTGTCACCTATAGCTCTTCTGCCACCTCCTTCTAGCGCTATATCTACCCCATTTCTCTGGCTCTGTTTGTCTTGGGTCTCCACTCAACATGTGTCTATCGTATTCTTTAAAGATTTGTAGTAGTTCATTGCGGTGTTCTGAGAAGTATTCTACGAGGCCTCTAGCTATTGCTATTCTGCAAGCATCGGCCTGGCTCATTACACCTCCTCCTCTTACATTGATCTTTATATCTATTTGTTTAGCTAGGTTTCCAATGAGGTTTAATGGTTCAGCTATTTTCTCTCTGGCCATTTCAATTGGGTAGATTTCTAGTGGTATATTGTTGATCCAGACTCTGCCCTCGCCTGGTTTAATAACAGCTCTTGCAATACTTGTTTTTCTCTTTCCAGTTGCAATTACTATTTTAACCATTCGGGTCTCCTGGCTCATTTCTCAACACCCTTCCATCCAAGAGCTTTTGCTACTTCTTCAACAGTTACAAATCTACCACGTAGTCTAGTTGACATAGCATCTGGAAACCTAGTTAGCTCTATATTTGAAAACTCGCTCGGTAATCCAATAAAGACTCTTAGTCTCTTATATGCTTCTCTACCGTGTGGTTTATCCATTGGTAGCATTCCTTTAACGGCGTGTTTGAATATTAGTACTGGGTTTCTAGGCCTCTTTAAACCGTGTCTTTCGGGGTTTGTGTGTCTTCTAATTCTCAGATATACCTTGTATCCCTCGATCACTCTTTGCTTCTCGCCACTTAAAACTGCTTTTTCCACGTTGAATACGTAGACTCTATATCCTTCTAATAGCTTCTTTGCAATAATACTAGCTAGCCTGCCGAGAATGTGGTTGGATGCATCTATATATATTACTTGTTGCTCCTGTTGCATGATTTCACCCAATAATCTTTACGTTTATTCCAGCAGGGTTTTCACGGAGTAGTTCAAAAATACTTATTGCTCTCCCACCAGCTCTTTGGATTTTTTCTAGTGCTGTTTTAGAAAATGATAGAGCTGCAACTGTAACTGGATGGTTTATATCGCCCGCTCCTAGAACTTTGCCTGGAACAACCACTATGTCTCCAGGATTTGTATATCTGTTTATTCTGCTAACGTTTACAGCTCTTCTCTTTCTACTGGGTTTTGATAATTCTTCAGCTACTGCTCTCCATACTCTTGCATCGTATTTCTTCGAGTATTCTTCTAGTGTCTCGATGAGTTCTCTTAAGACTAAATTGGTCTTTTTACCTAGATCACTCATTGCAATACACCCATACTTTTAAGCTTCTCTTCAAAATCATCCAGCTTTTTAATAAGGATGTTTGAAGCCTCTATAAGCGTTTTCTTGGGGCTTAAAGCCCCAGTAAACTCTAAGTAGAGAATATACTCGTTTTCAACGTGAGAAACCTTTATAGCTCTAACCTCGCAGACTTTTTCACATAGTTTACACATAGTACACTCGTATAATACCTGGTTTTTAACTCGTGCTTTTCCATTAGTCAACTCAAGAATGTTTTTGGGACACGCATCAACACACTTACCACATCCAGTACATTCTTGTTCATTGATTAATATATTGGGTACGTATTTATGGACAGCTATTGAAACAGGACTCCACTTAGCATGTTCTTTTCCACGTCCTAGTCTAGCGTACGCTTCAAACTTGACTTTTTGCCCCTTAATCAATTTGAAGAGGGGGATGTTATTGTAAACTGGTACTACATCGGGGTCGCTTGCAACAAGGTCTCCACTATAGACTACGCGTATGCCTTCTTCCGGCCCTTCTACTTCAAGGTCGAATTTAGCAAAGCAGTCTGGTGGATATTGTTGTGTTTCACCTATTTCAATGCATTCTTCTGGTGGTTTGTATTTATCGTATGCTATATCGCTCCTCAATGGTATTAATCCCAGTCTGTGGGAAATGTATTCGTCGTAGAATACACTAGAGTTTTCAATGAATATTACGTAGTCTATAGCCATTGTTGGAACTTCACTAAGTATAATTCTCCTAATAGAGTTTAGAGTATGGAGGGAAATACCCTTTACGAGTAATCTTAGAGAAAAAGGTGTTTTTTCTAGTACTTTTAATTCCAAGACTGCTACACCTAGCTATAATCTCCTTCCTCTTCTACCGCCAGGTCTTCTAGTTGTATCGTGTGGAATTGGTGTTACATCTTCTATTCTTCCAATTATAAATCCAGACCTCGCGAGGGCTCTAATTGCTGCTTGTGCACCTGGACCCGGTGTTTTGGGGCCGTGTCCGCCGGGTGCTCTTACTTTAATGTGTAGTGCTGTTATTCCTTTCTCCATGGCTTCTGCTGGAGCTTTAGAAGATGCTAGCATTGCAGCGTATGGACTTGGTTTTTCTCTGTCTGCTTTTACTACTTTTCCACCGCTCCACATACTTACTGTTTCAGCTCCAGATAGGTCTGTTATGTGTATTATTGTATTGTTTGAACTACTATATATGTGGGCTACTCCCCATTTTAGTTCTCTAAATGCAAACGCCATAGTTTACACCTCTATTTACGCGCTTTGTTCTTGAGTTAATGTCTTCTTTGCATATGGACTCTTATAGTAGTAGTCAATAAGCGCTTCTTCATCTACTGATACAATGTATCCAGGAGATGTTATTTTTCTACCAGCAATAGCTATGTGTCCATGTGTTATCAACTGGCGGGCTTCATAAATGGTTTTTGCTAGGCCCTTCTTGTAGACTATTGTTTGTAGTCTTCTCTCTAAGAGGTCTTCGACTCGTAGACCTAGAACATCATCTAATTTAGCGCCTTCTTTCAATAATCCTAGTTTAACTAGTTTTCCAATCAATACTTTTTCTTCTTTTTCACGTATTTCTGGTGGTGCTGCTGAGAAGTGATCGTGCGCGGTGTCTAAAATACCTGATAATTGTAGCAGCCTTCCACAATTCTCTCTTGTTTCTCAATCCATAAATACCCATTAACTTGGATTCCTCTATTAATCTCTCTTTTCTCCATGGGTGACGAGGGCCTTCCCATAGACGACGAGACTTCTTTGGGTCACCCATTTATACACCACCCCTAAGACTTCTTTTGTTGTTGTTGTTGAGTAGTCTTCTTTCTCTTTACACCAACAGTGATACCTGCACGTCCAGTTGTCCTTGTTCTTTGTCCACGTACTTTTAGTCCATAGGCGTGTCTTATTCCACGCCAGCTCTTTATTCTCTTTTCGCGTTCAATGTCTTCTTTGACATAGAATAAGAGTGTTGCTCCTACGAGGTGCATGTTCAACCCGCTTGTATAGTCTTTTCTCCTATTGTAATACCACTCTGGTATATGGTATTTTTGTGGTTCTCTAACAACGCTCTCTATCTCCTTTACCTCCTCGTCTGTTAAATAACCGAGTTTCATGTATGGGTCTAGCTTGAGTATTCTACACACTGCTAGTGCAAAGTTGTAGCCAACTCCCTTAACTGCTGATAGACCATACACTATTGGTAGAGCTCCGTTTATGTCTGTTTCCAGCATTCTCACTATTCTCCTAAACTCTCTACTCACTCGAAACCCACCATAAGCATTGATTAACCATGTATCCACTGCCTAACATATTAGAGTTAACCAGGCTTTTAAAACTGATTAAGAGGGTTTTATATGCGAGCGCCGGGGGCGGGATTTGAACCCGCGCGGGGGCATTCCCCCACTGGCTATCTGGTAGGGGTTCTCCAGGCCAGCCCCTTAGGCCGCTCGGGCACCCCGGCTCCTAGGAAAAACATTTAGGTGTAAGGGTTTAAATTACTTGTCTGCTAGAGTTCTATTTCAATCCATACTTCTGGTGGTACTCTAACTCTAATTAATTGCTTCATTACTCTCTCGTCTTCGGCTATGTATAGTAGTCTCTTGTGTACTCTCATCTCCCACTTCTCGTATTTCTTCTTGCCCTCTCCATGTGGTAGTTTTAATGTTCTGATAGTCATTTTCTTTGTTGGTAGTGGAATTGGCCCGCTTACTTTTACACCGCTTTTCTTAGCTATATCTACGAGTTTTGATACGAAGTCTTCTAATACATCTATGTTTGTACTCCACATTTTTATTTTAACCATTCTCTGTGTCGACAATGCATATCCCCGGTTTGACAAAGTGTAAGCAATCATTGTAAGCGAGTAAAAAACATGTTTTTAAATTTATCTCTATTGAAAACACTACTTCTTTATCTGTACTTGTGCTGGTTTTACATCTAGTACTTGACCAATACCTACAGTCTTACCCATGTCTCTCATGGCAAATCTGCCGAGTTGTGGGAACTCAGCGTATTTCTCTACTACTAGTGGCTTGATTGGCTTGAACTTTACAATTGCGAATTCTCCTTGTTTAATGAATTGTGGGTTCTTTTCTAGTTCTTTACCGGTTCTGGGGTCTATCTTTGAAACTATCTCGGTTATTTTACATGCAACGCTAGCTGTGTGTATGTGTATTACTGGTGTGTATCCAGCTGCTATTGCTGTTGGGTGCCAAATGACCATTATTCTTGCTGTGAACTCGTCGGCTACTGTTGGTGGGTTGTCGACTGGGCCGAGTACATCTCCTCTCTTAATGTCTTTCTTTTCAATGCCCTTGAGGTTTACACCAATGTTGTCTCCTGGTTCTGCTTTATCTATTCTTACGTGGTGGGTCTCGATGGATTTTACTTCGCCGACTAGTCCTGGTGGTGTTACTACTACTCTGTCACCAACCTTCATTACACCTGTTTCTACTCTGCCAACTGCTACTGTTCCAACACCGGAGATAGAGTATACGTCTTGTATTGGCATTCTAAGTGGCTTGTTTATTGGCTTCTCTGGTACTTGTAGCATGTCTAGTGCTTCTACTAGTGTAGGTCCATTGTACCATGGCATGTTTGGTGATCTCTCGATTAGGTTCTCACCGGTCCATGCAGATACAGGTATGAATGGTATTTTGCTGACATCGTATCCAATGCTCTTTAAGAACTTTGATAGAATGTCTACAACCTCTTTGTATCTCTTCTCACTGTATGGTGGCTCAGTTGCATCCATTTTGTTGACAGCTACAATTAACTGGTTAATACCCATTGTCTTTGCTAGAATAGCGTGCTCTCTTGTCTGTCCCTCGAGGCTCATACCAGCTTCGAATTCGCCTTTTCTAGCACTAACAACTAGTATTGCAGCGTCTGCCTGGCTTGCACCAGTGATCATGTTTTTAACGAAGTCTCTGTGTCCTGGAGCGTCGATAATAGTGAAGAAGTACTTCTTAGTCTCGAATTTCATGTATGATAGAGAGATTGTTACTCCACGCTCTCTCTCTTCTTTCATTCTGTCTAGTAGCCATGCGAACTTGAAGCTTTCTTTACCCATTTTCTGAGCTTCTGCTTCGAGTTCTTTCATTGTCTTTTCATCGAAGTATCCTAGACGATATAGCATGTGGCCTGTTAAAGTGCTTTTTCCATGGTCTACGTGTCCTATTATTATTAGGTTCAAGTGGGGTTTTTGCGGCGCGCTCATTTCTTAAATCACCCATACCTCTCTCAATGGAAATAAAAATTCACGCTTATAAAGATTACAAGTGGTGTATCGTAACGTGGTAGAAGTAGAAACTATAAATGTAGATTTTGAGGGGTAGTATATAAAAATTAGAGTTGGTTTTGACGAGTATGGAGATGTATTGAAAAACTATCTGCTGCTTAGAGCTATTCTCTCGATTTCTTCCTTCTTTTGTATTGCATAGCTCTTTGGATCATTGTTTGCAGCTAATACGATTTCCTCGGCTAGTGCTTCTTCAATAGGTATTGGATTATTGAATGCTTTGAGTCTTGCGCCCTCTGTTAAGTGTTTTAATGCTACATCTATTCTCCTCAAGGGAGAAACGTCTACTGATACATGGTATACTATTCCACCATACATTATTCTAGTTGTATCTTCTCTGGGTGCAGCGTTTTCAATTGCTCTAACCAGTACTTGAATTGGGTTTTCTCCTGTCTTCAAGTATACTAAGTCAAATGCCTTCTTTACAATATTGTATGCTAGGTGTTTCTTTCCAGCATTTCTCCCGGGCATCATTAGCTTGTTTATTAACCTCTCAACTATTGGTACTTCTGCTTTACCGAATTTTCTATGTTCGTGTCGTCCACCAGTGTGTGGAAGTCTAACTGGTTTTAGACAAATATACTTTTTTAAACTAGGGTCTTTGATGTCTACCCAGTCGTAACTCCACTTGCCAAATAAGAGTGGTTCTCTAACGGCTAGTACATAGGTTTTTTGCTCACTCATAAATCTACACCTATCTTACTGGTTTTTGCTTTTTGCCAAGCCATAGAGCTTTTAGTGAAACACCGTTAACCATTACAACTCTGTATTTAACACCTGGAATGTCACCCATTGCTCCACCTAGTGTACCGCCAATTCCTTCAATTATTACTTCGTCGTGTTCGTCAATGTAGTTTATTCCACCGTCCCATGGAACGAATGCTGTAACTACCTTTCCATTCTTTACTAATTGAACTCTAACACATTTTCTCAGTGCCGAGTTTGGTTTACGTGACTCTACACCGACTTTCTCTAATACTATACCTCTAGCCATTGGTGCGCCTTCAAGTGGGTCTGTTCTTAATCCTAGTTTTCTAAGCATTCTCCACTTGTATTCTCTCTGGTACCATCTAAACTTCTGTCTCTTCTTTTCTAGTTTTCTAGCAGCGTATAGACCGTTTGGACCCTTCTTCCCAGCCAATGTAAGCACCCTGGTTCTGGCTTAGATATAAATTCATAAATCTGCTTAAAAATCGTTTTTAAGCTATTACCACTGAGTCTATTCCAAAGTGTCTATTAAGTATTAGTTTTAATCTCTGTATGTTTCTTCCTCCTTTACCAATCGCTATTGCTTTATCTGCTGGGTCTACTGCTACATATAGTACTTTTGTACCATCATGTCTCGTTACTAGTTTCATATCTGTTACTCTAGCTGGTTGGAGTGCTAGTTTTACTTGTTCTTCTAGTTTATCACTGTAGCCAACTATCTCTATGTTTTTATTGAGTATTTTTCTGAGTTGCTGGACGTAGAATCCACGTGCTCCAATTGCTTTTCCAACTTCGTCTGGGTTTACTAGGAAGATAATACGGTTGTTTTCCTCGTCTATTATACAGTCTCTAACAGTAGTGTTTGTTAGCTCGCTGAGTAGAGCCATGTATCTAAATTCTTCTGGTGTAATTTTAGCCTGGCCTTTATCTCTATTACTCACTCACTACTCACCTGTACCAAATCGAGTATTTTTGATTGACCAGGGTTTACAATTGCTAGTGCCGCAACACTGTGGGGTCTTCCAATAACGTTTCCTAACTCTATGTTTGTCCCCTCGAATATTACTACTGGTATTTTACTTAGCTGGGAGTAATATTTAATGTCGCGTTTGAGTTCTGGTGGTGCATTAGCAGCTAGTACAACTAGTTTTGCTTTTCCATGTAGTACTAGTTTTAATACTTCTTTAGAACCATATACTACTTCGCCTGTTCTAGATGCTGTTTGTAGTGCTCTTATCAACTCGGGTTTGGGTATACTAGTGCTCATCCATCATTCACCTCGAAGCACTTGTTTCACTCAATTCTTTTTTAACGAGCTGGGGGTTCATATAGACTTGTACAAGCCCTGTTCCTACTGGTATTATTTGTCCTATTATAATGTTTTCTGTAATACTGGGTAATTTATCTTCTTCTCCAGCTACAGCGCTCTCTACGAGTTTTTGAACCGTGGTTTCGAATGTTGCTCTTGCTAGAACGCTTGGTTTCTCGCCTGCTATACCCATTCTACCTACTTGTCTCACGTGGCCAGTCCACGTCATCATATCGGCGAGGAGCATTATGTGTCTTATGTCGACGTCTAATCCCTGGTCATCTAGTGTATTCTTTATCTCTTTAATTATTGCGGCCCTTGCTGCTTCTATTCCTAGAACACGCTCTATTTCATATATATTGTTGGTATAGACTCTTCTCCAGTCCACACCTGGTATCTTCATTACTGCTTCTAAGTTACTACCCTCAGCGATTATAATGTATTCGTCTCCACGCTTCTGGATAATGGTTTTCTTTATATTTGGTATTCCCTTGACGTGTGCTTGTAGTACTCTAGTTCTCAACTTCTCTATTTTAGTGGGGTCTAGGTATTCTTCACTCAAAGCAATTCTTATCTCGTATGGATTGTCGCTTGAAACCTCTACTTCTCCGACTTCAAGGCCCCTCAATACTTCTATAACTTGTTCAACGCTTACTCCTTTATCTCTCAACATGTCGGGGTCTAGTTTCAATAATACAATACCCTCAGCGTAGTCTATACTGAATTCCTGTGTAATGTTTTCTACTAGTGTAGACTCTATTTGACGAGCTACTGCTTTAACTTTCTCTAAATCGTGTTTTACATCGTCTGTTAGATAAATCTCCATTATTGGTGTTTCTGGTTTTCTACGAGCATCTACTATTTCAATTAAGCGTGGTAAACCAAGAGTTACGTTGAACTCTCTTACACCAGCGTAGTGGAAGACTCTTAGAGTCATTTGTGTAGATGGCTCTCCAAGGCTTTGTGCTGTTATTGTTCCAACTGCTTCTCCAGGATCTACTAGTGCTTTATGATAGTTTTTCACGACTTCGTTTATAATCTCTATTGCCTTCTCTCTGGTTAAACTGCGTTTTCTCGCTACATCTTTTAGTTTTGTTGAGAGTTCTTGGTATAATTGCGGTGTTATTAAGTGTTTTACATTGTTTAATAACTCGTTTATTTCGTGTTCGGTTATGTATTTCTCCATAATTCATCACGCAAGGAGTTTTTCAATAATTCTATCTATGTTTACTGCTTTACCGTGATCACTCTTCATGGGGTCAACACCGTCTTCACCATATAGTAATTGAACTATTTCGCCATTTGCAACTCTAACGGTTCCATCATAGAATACTCTTAGGTCTTGAAGGGCATTAATCAACCTTCTCTGCATGTAGCCAGACTGGCTTGTTCTAACAGCAGTGTCGATTAATCCCTCTCTACCAGCAGCTGCGTGGAAGAACATTTCTACTGGGTTTAATCCATTGACGAAACCTGCTTTAATAAATCCTCTTGCCTCTGCACCAATATCGCCTGGTTTGAAGTGTGGTAGCATTCTACCCTTGAATCCTCTTGTAAGCCTCTTTCCTCTAACTGTTTGTTGTCCTAGTATTCCAGACATCTGTGTAAGGTTTACTGGGTTTCCACGCGCACCTGTTCTAGCCATTATAACTACTGGATTGTCTAGTTTGAAGTGTTGTGTTATAACATCTGCTACTCTATCCAAGAGCTTCTTTGAAAGTGCGTCGATGATTTCGTCTTCTAGGCTTTCCTCGAGGGTTTTACCAGGTCTTGGTGTTAGTTTTCCTTCTCTATACAGCTGGATGAGTTCTTCTACTTCTTTCAATTCTTCTTTTATCAAGTTGTCTATTGATGAACGTGCTTCTCTACTTAGTACTAGGTGGTCGTAGCTCATTGTAAAACCATATATTTCACACATGCGTACAAACATCTTGTATACACGGTCCATAAATGTTCTTCCAAAGTCTTCGCCATAGTCTTTTATAAGCCAGTGCATTAAGCTTTCTGGTTCTTCTCTTCCAATACTTACTTTGTCTAGTACTCCTTCGAGTAGAATACCTTTTTTCACAATGATTAAACTGTCGTGTGGACAGTCTTCATCGATACATCTTAGTGCTGATGCACTACCAATCTTTGTGTTTCTCTTATAGCTGAAGTCTTTGGGTAGGAATAGAGAGACTAGTTGCTTGCCTGTCCAGTACTCTCTTGGTTTCAATATTGCTGGTTCTGGTAGTCCACCCTTATAGCCTGTTACAGATAGTAGTGTTGCCGCCTTGTCTTTTGTTAACACTGTAGATTTAACTGTTAGTAGATATGCTCCACTTATATAGTCTTGTAGTCCACCGATAATTGGACCTCCATATCTTGGAGTTAATATGTGTTTTTCTACGAGCATTAATATTCTTGCTTCAGCTCTCGCCTCTTCGCCTTGTGGGACATGTAGGTTCATTTCGTCTCCGTCGAAGTCTGCGTTGTATGGTGGACATACAAGTGGATTTAGTCTAAGAGTTTTGTATGGTAGTACTCTAACTACATGTGCCATTACTGAGATTCTGTGCAGTGATGGCTGTCTATTGAATAAAACGATGTCTCCATCTAGTAGGTGTCTCTCCACAATAAAGCCTGGTTCTAGTGATTCAGCAACTGCTTTTCTATCAACGTATTTCAAGCTTATTTTTCTACCATCAGGTCTTATAACGTAGTTCGCACCAGGCCATTTCTCGGGGCCGTTTAAAACTAGTTTTCTCAGGAAATCTATATTCCATGGTGTTACGCGTTCTGGAACAGTTAATATTTTAGCTATTTCTTCTGGTACACCGACTTCATTTATACTGAGGCTGGGGTCTGGACTCACGACTGTTCTAGCTGAGAAGTCTACTCTCTTTCCTCTAAGGTCTCCACGGAACCTACCTTCTTTACCCTTCAATCTCTGAGCTATTCCCTTTAACACCTTACCACTTCTATGTCTTGCTACTGGTATACCAGATACTTCGTTGTCTATGTATGTTGCAACGTGGTATTGTAGTAGCTCCCACTCCTCTTCAATAATTGCTCTTGGAGCACCGCTTTCAATGTGTTCTCTCAATCTATTGTTTACTCTTACAATATCAACTAGTTTGTGTGTTAAATCGTCTTCACTACGTATACCTGTTTCAAGTGTTATTGATGGTCTAACTGTTCTTGGTGGTACTGGGAGAACCGTTAAAACCATCCATTCTGGCCTAGCAGACTTGGGATCTCCCCCCAATAATATTACGTCTTCATCTGGTATTTTCTCTAGTCTTTCACGTATTTCACTTGGTGTTAGTTTTCTAAGCTCTGTTTCTGATTGTATGTAGAATGTATATGGCCTCTCCAACTTGATTTTTCTAGATTGGAATCCACAGTGTGGACATGTAGAAGTAGATGTTGCCCGCTTTCTAATATACTCGTGGAATCTCTTCTTTAAATACGTTAATCCAAGTTCTTCGAGGTCTCTCAATAACTTTAGGTATTCCTGTCTCTCGTTTTCAGGTATTTTGATTCTACCACATGATTCACATGTTGCTTTTAGATACATTAATATGTATTTTACAAAGCTGACATGTATTACTGGTTTAGCTAGTTCTATGTGTCCAAAGTGTCCTGGACAACTGTCTCTAGTGTTTCCACATACGGGACATGTTTCTCCTGGTTCAATAGCTCCCATTCGTCTATCCATTACTCCGCCATCTATTGGTAGACCATCGTTGTCGTACACGTCGGTTGTTACAACTGTTGTTACACTCATTTTTCTAATTTCATCTGGTGATAAAATACCGAATTTTATCCTAGAGATCCTAGTAGTAAGCACACTCACAACTATCACCCCTTCAAAATGTCTTCAACTACTAGTTTGGGTCTTATACCCATACTCATTAACTCCTGAATTAGTAGTTTAAATGCATAGCTTACATCTACTGGTTTTAGACTTGCCTTGTCTTTGTGTACTGGGCATACTAGTTTGCCCTTGTTTCTATCGTAGTAGCCAATCATTCCACATTCCTCGCAGATATATATTCTTGCCAGGTCACTCCTCTCTCTCATGGTTTCTCTTAGTAGTAGTGAAGCACCATGTCCTACTAGACAGTCTACTTCCATTTCACCCCAGCGTAGACCGCCAGCTCTTGAACGGCCTTGTGTTGGCTGTCTTGTGAGTATTTGTACTGGGCCTCTAGCTCTAGCATGCATTTTATCGCTTACCATGTGGTGTAGTTTCTGGTAGTATACTATACCAATGAACACCATACCCTCTAGTTTCTCGCCGGTTCTACCATCATACATTACTTCTTCTCCTGTTGATGGATAACCATGCTTCTTCAAGACTAGTTTTAGGTTTTCAATGTCTTCTTTATAGAATGGAGTTGCATCCACGGGCTCTCCTCTCAATGCAGCTGCTTTTCCAGCTATTGACTCGAGTAGTTGTCCAACAGTCATTCTGCTTGGGAATGCATGTGGGTTGATTATTAAGTCGGGTGTTACACCGTCTTCTGTATATGGCATGTCGTATTGTGGAATCAATAAACCAACTACTCCCTTCTGTCCATGTCTCGACGCGAATTTATCGCCTAATTCTGGTATACGTAAATCTCTTACTTTGACTTTTACTAGTTTGTTTCCTTCATTATCCATTGTTAGAATTACAATGTCTACTACTCCTTTCTCGCCGTGTCTTACAGCAATACTAGTGTCTTGTCTCGTTGTTCCTCCAACAGCGTATTCTTGTGCACTAATAAATCTAGGCGGGCTTACCTTGCCTACTAATACATCTCCGCCTACAACAGGGGTTTCAGGTGCTACTATTCCATCGTCTTCTAGGAGCTCGTATGCTCTTTGTCCACGGTAGCCTTTAACGCTTGGTGGTGGTTTTGTAATCTCGTCTTGTATTCCACCTGGATACTTGTATTCTACAGTTGTGTAGAGTCTGAAGAATGTCGATCTCGCTAATCCCCTGTCTACGCTACTCTTATTCAATATAACAGCGTCTTCTATGTTGTAACCTGTTAGAGTTAATACTGCAACGACGAAGTTTTGACCAGCTGGCCTCTCATTGTATCCAATTACTCCAATGTGTTTCGTTGTAACGAGTGGTTTTTGTGGATAGTGGAGTAGTTGTCCACGAGTATCTACTCTCCGCTGGAAGTTCAGCAGCGTTTAATCCAAGTGCTTGTTTAGCCATAGCTGCTTCATACATGTTACGTGGGCTTTGGTTGTGTTCTGGATATGGAATAATCGAGGCGGTTATTCCTAGAATTCCAGGTATCCATAATTCTACATGGGTGTGTTCTGGTGTGATTTGATCCATTGATAGAGCTACATAAGCGTTTTCTTCTTCGTCTGGGTCGAGGTATTCTATTACTCCCATTTTAACGAGGTCTTCAAATGTCAGCTCTCCTTTCTTTAATTTCTCTACGTGTTCCTTGGTGAGTTTTGGAACTCCGTTTTCAACGACGATTAATGGTCTTCTAATACGTCCTGCATCAGTGTTTACTATGACTTCATCTATGTAGTCTGTACGTATGTGTGCAATGTTTACTTCTGAGCTTATTTTACCTTGTCTCCTCATGCTTCTTATTGTTTTAACTAATTGTTCTCCGTTGGGGTGGTATCCAATTAGTTTTCCATTGAGGAAGACTCTACTCCAACCTCTATACTCGTCTCCTGTTAGCTCGCCGCGTTCTAGTTTCTCGATTATGTCGTCTAAATAGCCCTTGACTACTTTACCCTTGATCTTCTTTGTTACAACTGGTATAACTCCTAATCCATATAGTAGTTCTTCTATTGGCTTGTCATCTATTCCAACACTAACGTTTACGAGTAGTGCTAGGTTTTTAACTAGTCCAATATTTGCTCCTTCAGGAGTTTCAAACGGGCAAATTCTACCCCATTGTGTACCGTGTAGTTCTCTCGCCTCGAAGTGTGGTTGTCCACGTGCTAGTGGTGATACCACTCTTCTAAGGTGGCTTAGAGTGCTAAGCATGTTTGTTCTATCTAGTAGCTGGCTTACACCTGTTCTGTTACCTGGCCAGTTACCAGTTGCCATTGCGTGGAGTATTCTATCAGTTATAATACTGTGTTTAAATGCTACTTTCAACTCTATTTTCCTGGATTTAGATAGTTGTTTTTCTAGTTCTGCTCTTACTTCTCTCGTAAAGGATACTAGTGCTGTTCTCACTAGTGTTGCCAGTAGGTCTCCGGCTAGTTTAAGCCTCTTGTTTCTATAGTGGTCTTTATCGTCTGGTTCTCTCAATCCAAGCATTAACTCTATTATTCTGGCAATCATTTGACCAATAAATACTGCTTTTAGAAGCCTTGTTTCACGGCTTGAATCTGTACCTATGTGTGGTAGAAGTCTTTCATCTAGGAGTCTACGTGCTCTCTCTATTCTCTCTTCTCTAGGTCTGCCAATAGCGAATCTTGAACCTATATAGTCGAGGGCTTCTTCGACTAGCTTCTTTTTGTACTCCTCCATGTATTGTCTTAGCTCTTCATCGCTTAGTCCCTGTGGTATTTCTAGTTTTGGAAGGATTTGTTCTGCTTGTAGTATTGATGGGAGGACATAGTTGTGGTATGTTGGATCTGGACTTACAGCGTATAGTATTTCACGTGTATCTAATCCAAGAGCTATCATTAATATAACAGCTGGTATTTTATGTCCTTGGAAGCTCGCGTAGAATATACCGTCTTTTCTTCTATCTATAATTAACTGGGATCTACGGCCTCTAGCAGCACTAACAACTTTTGCAGTGTGTGTTATACCTGTTCCTTCTTGTCCATAATCTACTAGAATGGTATTGCTTGCAAGGTCTTCCTGGGCTACTAGTACTCTTTCACTACCGTTTATAATGAAGTATCCTCCTGGATCCTTCGGGTCTTCACCATGTGCTATTAGTTCTTCAGGACTCATTTTACTAAGCGGGTCTATATCAGATTTAAGCATTACTGGTAGGTCCATGAGTTTAAGACGCATTTCTTTATATATTCCATCTCCTTCAAGTCTTACATTTACTTCTACAGGACTCATATAGGTTAGATTTCTAATTCTACATTCTAGTGGTGTTTTATAGCTTGGTGTACCATCTACTTCAATCCATCTTGGTTCTCCAATTTGCGGTTTTTCAATGTATAGTTTTACATCTTCTGTTATTGGAACAACGCTGAATTCTTCAATAATTGATGGTAGTATTTCTCTAATGAATCTATTGTAGCTGTCTAAGTGCTGTCTAACTAGTCCTTTCTCCTCGATGTATTTTCTAGCTACAATCCATAAATCTTCATGTGTTAACTCGGGCTTCAAGACTTCTTAGTCACCTCTACAACAACATATCTATAAGCAACAAATTCTCCTGCAGTAGGACTTTTCCTAATAATTCTTATTATATCTCCAGGTTTGGCTCCAATGGCTTTGGCAACGGGGTCGTCGGCTGATATCCAGGGGAGTTGCCATGGTTCAATACCTAGTTTTTTAAGTAGTTCTACTGCCTCGCTAGGGGGCACGATTTCATGTTTTGGTACTAACTCGTGTTCAAGGATGTTTATTTCCCCTTCCATATACACCCTCTTCAAAGCACTTTAACCTCAATTAGAAAAAGTTGATAGGGGCTTAAATACCGTTATACCTGGCTCTTCATTGTAGAATCAATTTTGGTTTAGAGGAGAGGGGTTAGTGGACCGGCCGGGATTTGAACCCGGGACCTCCCGGACTCTGGCGCGCGTTGCCAACCGGGCGCTCTTCCAGGCTGAGCTACCGGCCCACCGTTAAAGGATTTATTTTATTAACAGGCTTAAAAGTCTTTTTTTATTTGTAAATTTGGGGTTGAACCCGCTACTTGACTAGATCATGCTTACTGCTGGGTGTATTTATGCTTGGAGAATATGATATAATAGATGAAATAATCAAAAAGAGAGGTTTGGCTTCTAAAATCTTTGCTAATAGAGAGGTTTTACACCCCGACTATGTACCAGATGTTTTACCACACAGAGAATCAGAGATTAGAAAACTAGCTGACATACTCGTTGTTTCAGCTAAGGGGGAAAAGCCGAGTAATGTATTATTGTATGGATTAACCGGTACTGGTAAGACAGTAGTAACAAAATATGTTGTTAAAAAACTAACTGAGAAGGCAAGTTCTATTGGTACAGTTCTCAGTTATGCATATGTAAACACTAGAAAACTCGATACACCATACAAAGTACTTGCTTCAATAGCTTCAAGTCTTGGTTTAAGAATACCCTATACGGGCCTTGCTATTAGCGAAGTATATAGGAAATACACGAGTGCACTTGAACAGTGGGGCGGTCTACACATTGTCATACTCGACGAAATAGACTACTTTGTAAAGAGAAACGGAGACGACCTCCTCTACAAACTACTCAGAATAAATGAGGATCTAAATAAATCCAGGGTTTCAATAATTGGTATAACAAACAACCTCTACTTCGTAGAAAACCTAGACCCCAGGGTTAAATCGAGTCTTGGAGAAGAAGAAATATTCTTTCCACCATATAATGCAGAACAATTATATACTATTCTAAAGCAAAGAGCAGAAAAAGCATTCTATCCAGGAGTAATAGGTGATGAAACAATATCCTACTGTGCAGCACTAGCAGCTAGAGAACACGGAGATGCTCGAAGAGCACTAGACCTACTCAGAGTATCCGGGGAAATAGCTGAGAGAGAAGGTGCAAATATTGTAACAATTGAACACGTAAAGAAAGCAGTATTAGAGATTGAAGAGGGCAGAGTCTATCAGAGTATAATAACACTACCACTCCAACAAAAACTAATATTGAAGACAACAGTAGAACTAGCTACAAAGAAGGGGTTTACAACCACCGGCGAAGTCTACATGGCATACCTCGAAGAAGCTAAAAAGAGGGGTTTAGAACCACTATCCCAGAGGAGTGTAAGCCAAGTGCTATCCCAGCTAGATATGATGGGTATTCTCATAGCAGAAGTTAGAAGTATGGGTAGACACGGACTTACAAAAATCATTAAAGTAAAAGACGAAGTAGTAAAAGCGGTTGAACGAGCTCTTGCAGACCTCTAACTACTATATAGAAGCATATGACGACGGGTTTTTCCCTGTATTCTACAAGGGTGGTAGAGGTACAACTGTAATAGCTGGTGTCGAGGTAAATAGTGAACTAGTAGTGTCAAGACTTGGAATTACTAGTGTAAGAGTAGATCAGGGGGCGAGTCAAAGAGCTATAATAGAGATTTCAAAGAAGTTTAATGGATCAATTATAATACTAGATGGTGTAACATACGCTGGATTCGACGTAGTCGATCCTCGCATACTAGCTAGTACAACAGGTAAAGGCGTTATAGTAGTATTCCAGTATCCATTAAATCTACAACGAATAAAAAACGCGCTCTACGAGCACTTTGAAGACTGGAAAGAGAGATATCGCGTAATAGAAGAAGTATACTCTGAGTCAATGTATTATAATACTCCGTGGAAGCCCATAAGAATAAATATTACGGGTATTTCTAGAGAAGAAGCATTCAATGTAGTAAAAAACACTTGTATTTATAGTCCAATACCGGAACCATTGAGAATAGCTGATAAAATAGCATCTACAATAGCAAAAATAAAGTTACGTATGTATCACATGTAGAAATATATATAAAAATCAACTCTTTTTACAAAAACATGGTGGTTTAAATGAATAATTATAGAGAGAGTTTGCTACGTGCTTTTACAAAATACGTAGATCAACAAAACCTAGAAAAACTATCACGTATTAAAAACACTGATTTACTCAAATGGCTCCTTGAAGTAGCAGAAATTACAAATCCGTCAAGAATGTTCGTAGTAACAGACTCTGAAGAAGACCTTGAATACATTAGAAGAAGAGCTATTGAAAACAGAGAAGAACTACCCTCTAGTTATAATCCAAGACACACTGTCCACTTTGACGGTATACGTGATCTAGCTCGTGACAGAGAAAACACGAGAATACTCGTACCACCCGGCGTGAAAATACCAATGGTTAACACAAAAGAGAAGAGTGAAGGAGTAAGAGAAGTAATGGAGTTTTTCAAGGGTATAATGACTGGTAGAGAAATGTATATTGGACTCTATTGTTTCGGGCCGAAAGACTCGCCATTCAGCTTGTATGGTGTTGAAGTAACAGATTCCGCTTATGTAATCCACAGCAGTAACATCCTACATAGAATATGTTATGATGTATTTACAACTAGAGAAGACATAGAATACATGAGGTTTCTACATAGTACTGGTCCAAGAGACGAGAATGGATGGTCTCGAGACGTATCCAAGAGGAGAATATATATCGACACAAGCGATAGAGTTGTCTACAGCGTAAACACACAATACGCTGGTAACACCGTTGGATTAAAGAAGCTTGCTCTACGTATATGTGTAGACAAGGGATACAAAGAAAACTGGCTATGTGAACACATGTTTATTACTGGAATTAAGGGACCAGGAGATAGAATAACATACTTCACAGGCGCGTTTCCAGCAGGATGTGGAAAAACATCAACAGCACTTATATCAGACACTATTGTGGGAGACGACTTAGCAATAATTAGAAACTACAATGGAAAACCACATGGAATAAACCCCGAAATAGGAATGTTTGGTATTATTGATGGAGTTAACCCAGTTGACGACCCAGAAATATACGAAATACTTACAAGTAGAGAAACCGAAGTAATATTTGCAAATGTATTACTTACAGAAGACGGCGAAGTATGGTGGAATGGAAAGTCAACTCCACCAAGACCAGGTATAAATTACGCTGGAAAATGGTGGCCAGGTAAAAAAGACGAGCAGGGGAGAGAAATACCTCCATCTCATCCAAATGCAAGGTTTACTACGAGTATATACTATTTGAAGAGAGTAGATCCAAAAATCAACGATCCATATGGTGTCCAAGTAAAAGGAATGATCTTTGGTGGTAGAGACCCCAATACATGGGTACCAGTAGAAGAAGCATTTGACTGGGAACACGGAATAGTAACAAAAGGAGCATCTCTAGAATCAGAAAAAACAGCTGCAACACTCGGCGCGGTTGGGGTAATGGAGTTTAATCCGTTCGCAATACTAGACTTTCTATCAATATCTCCAGGTGCATTTATAGAACTCCACTTTAGATTTGGCGAGACACTCGATGAAAAACCAAGAATATTCAGTGTTAACTACTTCCTCCGAGATGAAAAAGGCAAGTATCTAACCGAGAAAGTCGACAAGAAAGTATGGTTGAAGTGGATGGAGCTGAGAGTAAACAACGATGTAGACGCTATTGAAACGCCAACAGGCTACATCCCCATATACACAGACTTAGTAAAATTATTTGAAAGAGAATTAAACAAAGAGTTCAGCGAGCAATTATATGAGAAACTATTTACTATTAGAATAGAGAACTTAATAACTAAATACGAGAGAATATGGAAGATATATGCTGAACAAGTACCAGATACACCAAAGAAGTTCTTCGACATACTACTAGAGCAGAAGCGTAGACTAGAAGAAGCTAGATACAAGTATGGCTCTCATGTAAGCCCGTTTAAACTAGATAGAAAGTAGCCGGGCGGGGATTCGAACCCCGGTCACGGGGTTTCTTCCTTCTCGGCCAAAGCCCCGCATCCTTGGCCGCTAGACGACCCGGCTACATCCATTATTCTTCTACAATAATTACCCGCCTAAAAAAGTTTTTGATGCTAGAACTTAAATGTCTCATGGGATTTAAAAGGCCCTTTCACCTAGAGGTTTTTAAGCATTGCGTTAAGTTTATAAGGGGCTAAAACAAGTAAACACAAGGTTGGGTGATTTCTAATGAGTAATTCATCACACAATAATAATTCTAACAATACAACTCCTCAACAAGAACAAGGAGATAAGAAACAAAAGTGTCCACCAGAACAAATAGTATATGATGCTGCAAGAGCAGAATATGTTTGTCTTGAAACAGGAGAAGTAATTGAAGAGAGAGTTATAGATGATAGAGCTGAGTGGCGTGCATTCACCCCCGAGGAAAGAGAGAGAAGGGCGCGAACAGGAGGCCCCATTACACCAACAGTACACGACATGGGCTTTACAACAGCTATAGACTACTCAGATAGAGATGCAGCTGGACACACCCTTGTAAACAAGAAATACCAGCTATACAAACTTAGAAAATGGCAATCTAGAACAAGAATTCTAACTAGTGTCGAGAGAAATCTAGCTCACGCTATGAACGAGCTTGATAGACTAGCAGACCTATTGAATCTACCAACCTATATAAGAGAAGAAGCAGCAAAAATCTATAGAGAAGCAGTTGAAAAGGGGTTAGTTAGAGGAAGAAGTATTGAAAGCGTTATTGCCGCCGCAATATACCTAGCTTGTAGACTTAGAAAACTACCTAGAACACTAGATGAAATAGAAGAATACTCTAGAGTAAATAGAAAAGAAATTGCTAGATGCTACCGTCTACTACTAAGAGAACTAAATATAAAGGTATCTACATCAGACCCAGCAGACTTCGTTCCAAGAATAGCACATGCACTTGGATTATCTGGAACAGTAGTAAGAGTTGCTATTGAGATTTTAAACAAGGCTAGAGAAGCCGGTATACTGGGAGGCAAAGACCCTGTAGGATTAGCGGCTGGCAGGAGTATATCTTGCATGTGAGAAACTAGGCGAGGAGAAATCGCAGAAAGAAATAGCTAGTGTAGCTGGTGTTACAGAAGTAACTGTTAGAAATAGATGTAGAGAGTTAATGAAAGTTATTAGCATGGAAGTTGAAGAATAAGAAGACAAAAATATATGGGTTTACAAGTCGGGGTTTACTATCTCACTGGTTAACTAGCTTATTACTAGGATGTTTTCTGGGTTAATTCCTAGTTCTTCAATTAGTATTTGTTTTACTCTCTGTCTATGGTCTCCTTGTAGTTCTATTCTCCCTTCTTCTTCTCTAAATGTCCCGCCAGCAGCTAGTTTTTTCTTGAAGAAGCTAGCTAGGTGTTTGAGGAGTTCTTTATCGTTTGGAAAGCCGTCGATAACTGTTACTGCTTTACCGAATTTTCTTGTATCTAGTTTTATTTTAATTAGTGGTTGTTCTACTAATAGTCGTTCACATAGTTCTTCGGGTATTTCCTCTCCGCAAACCTGCCGGGGCATGTTGTTGCACATCACCGGTTTATTTCAAAATTAATATTGTTAATCAAGACTTAAAAACCTATTTGTAGATTTCTGAGACTAGTGGTCTCTAGAGGTGGATTGTATGGTTAAATACAAGTGTGGTAGATGTGGTTATGTTTTCGACTATGAAGAAATGGTTAGAACTTATGGTAGACAAGTTAGATGTCCACATTGTAGTTATGATATTGTTTACAAAGTAGCTAGAACATATAGAGTTGTAAAAGCTAGATAGATAACTCTTTGATCTCGAGTGCATCTTCTTAAATACTGCTTCTTCTATGTTCTAGGTATAATCCACTGGCTTCTAGTGCTATTTTAGCTGCTAGGGTACTAGTTATATCTCCATGGTCTACTAGTGGATTAACTTCAACAATATCTATTGTGTAAACCCTGCTTGATTTATCGAATACTTCTCTTAGAATATTCATGAATTGTAGTGGAGTTATCCCTAGGGGTTCTGGATTGCCTACACCTGGCGCTATTGATGGATCAAATACATCCATGTCTACACTGATGTAGACTCGTCCCAGCTCTTCTATTTTTACACGTCCATTGTGGACGTCGAGTGTATTAAATACTTTAATGTTTTTCTTTTTTGCATAGTCTAGTTCGCCTTTACTATATGCTCTTGAACCAATGTGTATAACATTAATGTCTTTTTCTTCTGTTAGTCTCCGTAGAAATGTTGCATGGTTTAATTGAGACTCGATATACTCGTTTCTCGTGTCTAAGTGCGCGTCGAATACTATAAGTGTGTCTATTTTGCTTCCTAGAGCACGTATGACTGGATATGTTAGTAGGTGTTCGCCTCCAAGTATTATTGTGAATTCTCTGTGTTCTTCAAACAAGTTTCTTGTAACTAGCTCTATTCTTTCAACTGCTTTTCTAGGTTCACCTGGTTGTAGGAGTATGTCGCCATAGTCTCTAAAACCTATTTCTTCAAGGTCTAGATTTGCCATTAGACTATATATTTCGAGATTACATGTTGCTTCACGGATTTTCTGGGGTGCAAATCTCGTGCCGGGTCTATATGTTCCAGTGTGGTCTAGTGGTATTCCTATAACGGCTAGTGGTGACGAGGCGTTATCTATACACGCGAATACCGGGTTTACAAGTGTTGTTTTCCACGCCATTTTTAACCACTTTTCTAATTAATACACTCAACGTAGATATATTAGAGATTGATTTTAATAGTGTTTTCTTGTTTAATCTAACCAAGTAGAGTCGTTGAAGGGTATTTGTAATGGCTAGTAGTGAGAGAGATAAATACGATAAAATAATGGATTTATCTAGGCGGAGAGGGATCTTTTGGACATCGTTTGAAATATATGGTGGAGTAGCTGGATTTTATGATTTTGGACCCATTGGTGTTTTAATAAAAAGAAACATTGTAAACCAGTGGTTAAAGTACTTTGTATATTCACGTGAAAACATTGTAGAAATAGAAACACCTATTATTAATCCAAGAGTAGTATTCAAAGCTAGTGGTCACGAAGAACACTTCACAGACCCTGTTCTAGTATGTAATAAGTGTGGAAGAGTTTATAGAGCAGACCACTTAATCAAAGACTTATTAAACATTGAAGTTGAGGGTTGGAGCCCCGAGGAAATAACCAAACTAGTCCAGGAAAAAGAATTGAAGTGTCCAGAGTGTGGTGGCGACTTTGCACCTGCATTTAATGCTCTATTATTGTTTACAACGCAAATAGGCCCCTATAGAGGGGAAACAGCTTATTTAAAACCAGAACACGCTCAAGGAATGTTCATTAACTTCCCACATTTATTCAAGATCTTAAGAAATACTCTTCCACTAGGTATAGCACAAGTTGGCCGAGTAGCTAGAAACGAGATTTCTCCAAGGCAAGGATTATTGAGGCTTAGAGAATTCAATATAATGGAAATAGAGTTCTTCTTCGACCCCGAAGAAGCAGATAGAGAGGTTTCAAGAGTAGTAAGTGATGTAGAAGACGAGAAACTATGGGTTTTAACGGCTGATATGAGATTAAAGAATATCGAGGAACCAGCCGAGTTCACTGTAAGAGAGTTAATAGATAGAAAACTAGTTAAAACTCCCTGGCTAGCCTACTGGATGGGTATTGGAAACAAGTTTGTTAAAAGCCTAGGGGTACCACCAGATAAAATCAGGTTTATTGAGAAACTACCACATGAAAGAGCACACTACTCAGCACAAACCTTTGACCAAGAAGTACTAACAGAGAAATTTGGATGGATAGAAGTAGCTGGCTACGCATATAGAACTAGCTATGATATAGAGAGACACGCTGCAAACAGTAATGCAGACTTTGAAGTCTTCAAGAAGTTTGAAGAACCCATAATAGTCAAGAAAGAACTAGCTTATCCAAATCCAAGTGAAATATCTAAACTAGTAGGTAGTGAAAAAACAAGAGAAGTATTACAGTCTCTATATAGTAGAAAACCAGAAGAATTGGCGAGAGAGCTAAGTGAAAAAGGATACGTTGAAGTTCAAGGATTTAAACTACCAGCTAACTGCTTCTATGTAAAGAGAGAAGAAGAAAAAATACACGGTAAAAAGTTCTATCCACACGTCGTCGAGCCGTCTTTTGGAGTAGAGAGATTAATATATGTAGCACTAGAATACGCTTATACAGAGCGAGAAGGTAAAATAGTATTAAAACTACCTCCACAACTAGCTCCCTACCACGTTGCAGTCTTTCCATTAATGGCTGGTAATAAACCAGAACACGTGAAAATGGTTGAAATAGCAAAGTCTATATATAAGAGGCTGGTAGCTAGAGGGTTTAGAGCAGTATACGATGACGATGGAAGTATTGGTAGAAGATATGCAAGAGCAGATGAAATAGGCATTCCCTTCGCTATAACAGTAGATCACCAAACACTCGAAGACAACACTGTTACAATTAGAGATAGAGACACCACAGAGCAGATAAGAATAGAAATATCCAGTATAGAGAAATACCTAGTAGAAAAACTAGGTTTAGAACAATTCTTATAGAGATTTAACTATATATTGGAGAAAGAATATCAGTTTAAATGGTGGTTGTGTGTCTGAAGGTGTTAAACCAGAACAAACACCCCCAGAAGAACCAAAGAAAGTAGATATATCAAAACTACTGGCAATAGTCCCCTCCGCATCCGAGTTGAAAAGCGAGAAAAAAGTGCTTTCAGAGAAGAGAATACGTATAAAGTATGATAAATCACTCGATAAACCAATAGCGAGAATACCAGTGGTTCTCGCAAACGAGCTTGGAATTAAAAATGGAGATCAAGTCGAAATAGTTGTAGCTGGAAAGAAAAAAGCATACTTCACAGCTGAAGTAGTCGAAGGCAGTGAAAACATAGTTGTAGTCTACCCTGAAGACCTAGAAAAACAAGGTGTAGCAGACAACAGTATTGCAACTATAAGGAGGGTTAAAGCATAGCCATGGAGCTCTACAATACAATGACAATACTTAAAAACCTAGTAGATGACTACGAAGAAGCTATAGATAAGGGCAAACTAGCAGTTGCTAGTAGAGATGTCGAGTTAATATTGGTGTTTATAAATTCTTCAAGAGATCTCCTTGCCCGTTCAAAACCAATAATTACATCTACAAGAGAAGTAATGCATAATATAACCAGTGAAAATGATAAACTAGCAAAATACATAAGTGTCTACTATAGAATGCTAGTATACATTAGTATTCCATATATTGCAGATATTGTACGCGCAGCAGCTGATATACTAGAAAAACAAGGGTATTCAAATGAGGCGGGTGAAGCGAGAAATCTATTTAAAGAATACTCTAGTTTCCTGGACACTCTAAAATAGAAACAAGTACTCCTTTTACAAATCTAGGACCTATATCAACTATCTTTACTAGTCCACGACAGCCAGTAAGATTTCTACGTCCATGATACTCTACAAATACAACTGGGCCGTGTTTAACGGGGTATCCATATATTTTTTTCTTTGATTTAACTAACCATACTTCTAGCTTTTCACCGAGAAGTTTTCTCTTCATAGCCATATTGTATTTATCTATAGTGTTTTTAATAGACTTGATCAACTCTAAATAACTATCTATTTCTGGTTTAAGACCCTCGAAGGCTGTGGCTGGTAGACTAGTAAACTTATATAGTGTTATCTTCTCTACTCCTACACTTCCTAAAACACTAATTGCTTTGAGTGTATCACGATATACGTCTTCACTTGCAAATGGAAGTCCATACATTAAGTAAACATAGGGTCTTAATCCATATGCACGTAGAATTCTACAAGCTTCAACAACGTGTTTGAGAAGTATTGGTTTTCCCAGTATTTTCTCGTTGAATTCATCACTACCAGTTTCAAGGCCTATGTGAATAGTAGTCCCCTTTAAATACTTACCGAGTATTCTACCTACTTCTTCATCTACGAGACATGCCTTGATATTCTCGATCATTACGACAACACGTCCGCTTTCTACTTCTGGAATACTTGATAATTCATTGAGTAAGCCTTCAATTGCTTCTTTATTAGCTGGTGGGTAACACGGGTTTGTTAATACATTACTAACGAGTTTTTCTCTCATGTAGTCTAGGAAGTCGGGCCCGCTGAGAACTATTCTTCTCGCTCCGTGTTGAATTAGCTCTTCAACTTCTCGTTTAATCGATTTAATACTTCTACTTCTAGGGGGTCCAAACATATATGGTACACTGCAGAATCCGCATCCTGGTGGAATTCCCACGGGGCATACTAGTCTATTCTCTAGAATGGGGCTTCTACAATTCAAGCAATTTATACAGTTGTATTTCCCTGTAGTGATTAACGGGCGCTGGAAATTACTGCAGCCACGTACAACTTCGACGTAGAATCTGTAGATCTGAGGGTAGTCAAACGCTTCGTCTACACGTGTCCATGGTTTAATTGAATCGAGGATTTCAATTGGTGTATGTAAGTGTCTCCCTGTGATTTTAACAATACTTTCAACTCTATATGCTAGTGCTGGTATCTCGGTGGGGTTGAACTCGCCTTTTTCTTTTAGTTTTGAAAAAATATTTAAGAGTGGTATTTCTCCCTCGCCTATAACTACGTAGTCGACTGGTAGATTTGATAATATTTTCTCGTATTCAAAGCTTATTGGTCCACCAACAATAACTCTACCTTTATAGTTGTGTGAGCGTATTTTACCCAGTATTTTACCTAGTGCATTGTAGTCGCTTGACATTGCAGAAATTAATACTAGATCAGCATCAATAATAGAGTTTATCTCTACTAGTGCTTTTTCAAACGGGTAGAAATATACATCACTATACAACTCTGCAATACCTGCAATAATGCGTGGACCAGCTCCTACAACATCAAATGTTGAATATCTTTCACCAGAAGCACGAGCTAGTGTATCAATAACAACAGTTTTCAGATTATTCACCTCTATTTCTAATTATGCTTTTTAAACCTCTTAGAGTATTATTAATGCCTGAAGACGCGAGTGATGTTCCAATGAGCGAGGAGAGTAGTGCACTTGTTGAAATTACAGCTATTGAGGAAATAGTCAATATTACAAGAATAATTCATGATGAACTCGTAGAACTAGTTGAAATGATGAAAAAGTATTCAGAGGAGAATAGTGATATCGGAAAACTCTACGAGAGAATTAGAAACATTAAAAACAAAGGCGAGGAGAACTACCTACGTGTAATGCAATATCTCGTTAAAAGCAGCGAGATTGCCCTCTATGTACCAATATATATAAACATCGTTAGACACCTCGATAGAATCATACAACAAGTAGATGCAGTAGCATATAGAATGTATCTTGCAAGAGAAAACAAAGTTATAATTGAGAAAGGAGTACTTGAAACATTCATTAAACTAGTAGAACTAGAAAAAACACAATTAGAGAGCGTTGAAGAAGCACTATCAAAACTAAAAGTATCATCTAAAATAGTCTTGGAGAAACTAGAAAGAGTATTCAATGTAGAAGAAGAAATAGACACTATATTCAGAAAGAGCTTGTTTGAAGTCTATGGTAAATACGCTGGGTATATACCAGCACTCCTATTATTAAAAGACATCTTCGAGCACTTAGAAGAAATAAGCGACCTCCTCAAAAACGTCGGTGAGGAAATACGATATCTAGCACTATCGAGGAAACCATAGAGCAGTCTACTCCATGCGAGGCCTTTCTACTTGGAAATAGAGCTGTAGTTTTTGATTATGAATGTGCTAATAGAGTGTATTGGAATGGATACTACGGGACATTTCTAGGCGAATACAAACCAAGAAGTAGAGATATTAAAAGCCCCCTAGAACTCTCGCTAGTAGAAACAGTATACCTCTCAGAGAGAAACACTATTCTCGTTAGAGAAAACAATAAAATTCTAACACCAAACGAGCTTTTTGAAATCGCCGAGAAACGTGTAAGAAAGTTTAACGCTCTATACACTGTATACTCGGATTTGAGAAAAAGAGGGTTTATTGTACGTAGAGGATTAAAATTTGGATGTGACTACCTCGTCTATAGATATGGACCTGGAATAGACCACGCTCCCTTCGGTGTATTAGTGTATACCAGTAGTGAAGAAGTAGATCCAATAGAACTTGTAAGAGCTGGGCGCCTACTACACTCTGTTAGAAAAAAGTTATTATTGGCTATTTTAAATGAGAAAACAAGAGAAGTTAAATACATGATTTTAGAATGGTGGAAGCCCTAGTATATCGCTATCTAAACTCTGAAACATCGTATTCTTCAACTTTAAGCATTTCCTTAAAGAATTCCTCGTCTGAAGGCCTCGTATGCTTCTTTTCAAGTGCTTTAGCACATCTACCATCTGGTAGTAGACTGTTGACTTTACACGATGCATACTGGCATTCTCCACCAATACAATCGCCACCAGTTAATCTACACTGAGCTATCTTGATAATTCTACCTTTTACTGGTTTACTCGCAATAAACATAGCATTTCTAGTACAGACAAAGAGGGGGCACAGCGGATTACATTTATCTCCTATTGGCTGAGGCATAACCTTTTTCTCTTTATCCAGACCGTGTTCTCCATGGTGTGGTGGCCGTGTACCTCTTTGGTGGTGTGTTAGTCCCGTATGGTGGTGCCTATAGGAACCACTATGCTCGTTTTTCATTACAAGCACCTATAACCTCATTTATAATACATGTCCTATTTGTCCCATGTATATATCTATATTGTGTAAAAGATTTATATATTAATCGTAAAGCTAGAATTGTAATGGTCAACCCTGCGCGGGTTCATCACGTATTCAGATTTCCGAGTTTATCATCCCTGTTAATTTATTGCATTATAAACTAATAACTTGTATTTTTAATTTGAAATCAGGTAGGTATCTGCTCACTGTTTTATATACTACTTCTTGAACCATGTTGTTTACTTCTACATCGCCATATAGGCGTAGTACTGCCTCGTTAAATCCAGGGTAGAGGTGTAAACTAGCTACAAATTTACCATTATACATTATTCTAATGCTATAGGAGTGTCTTTCAGCCCATAAACCCTGTTTTCTCAAGTCCTCTAGGAAATTGTTTAGTTTTTTAACGCTTATTCCCCTTGGAATCATGGAGACATCACACTTCTATACACGTGGATTTTTTTCTCTGCCGCTTTTCTCAATCTATTCATTACTGCAAGGCCCAATCCTCTTTCTTCAAATCCTTCTATTATGGCTATACTGCATTTTAACTCATCGAGTTCTCTGAGGGTTTTAAAGAGGTTCCTAGCTACTTCGAATAAATTGCTTCTCGAGCCGATAACTAAAACTCTTACATTTAAGTCTCTATATCCACTACTCGTTTCTCTACTTGCTACAATACACACTTCCTTGCCCTCGCTGACATAGTTGAGTGCAATAGATCTAGTTGTTTTTACAATGTCTTCAATACTGCTTTCATCTGTCTCAATTAGTATTAGTGGTGTTGATGGAGCATAGTGTTTATACTTCATTCCAGGTGCTAGAGCTGTTTCTGCTTCTTTAAACCCTCTTGCAAATTCAGGTATATGTATTTTCTCTCCAAGTACTCGTTCTATGTCTTCTACTGCATAAGCTCCAGGTCTTAGTAGTATTGGTGGTTGTGTAAGAATGTTTATTATTGTTGATTCAACCCCGTATATTGTTTCACCAGCGTCAATAACAGCGTCTATTCTACCATAGAGGTCTTTTATTACGTGTTCAGCAGATGTAGGACTAGGTTTACCAGCAATATTTGCACTTGGAGCAGCAATTGGAGCTCCTGCTTCCCTAATTAAACCAAGAGCTACGGGGTGTGCAGGCATTCGTACAGCAACGTAGTCTAATCCACTTGTAACAATCTTGGGTATTTGTGGATTTCTAGGTAGTATGAGGGTTAGAGGGCCCGGCCAAAACCTCTCTATTAATCTATATGCTTTTTCAGGAATATTTACTGCTACTTCTTCCAGCATGTCAATACTTGATATGTGGATTATTAGTGGATTATCCATTGGCCTCATTTTAGCCCAGAATATCTTTTTCACAGCTTCTTCATTGTATACAATTGCTCCAAGGCCATATACTGTCTCTGTTGGAAAGGCTACTATACCACCCTTCTTTAAAATACCAGCTGCTTCACGTAGTATATGTGGATCCGGGTTTACAGGGTCTGTTTTTAATACTAGAGTCACTTTTTACACCTAGATGAAGATTATTCCTGGTTTGTACTCGGAGATCTTTATTCCTGGTTTGAATTCATCGCTTTTTACTCCGGTTAAGTATTCAAAGAAGATACAGGCTATTTCATGTCCTTTTTCCTGTAGTAGTTTAACCGGTTTCTTTGTTATTTCTGAGACTTCATCCCATGTCAAGCCCTGGAGGGCCTTTGTTATCAATACTACTTCGTGTATTGGTTCTAGTTGTGGACGTATTTGTTTCGCCGTCCACCAGTATATTTTTGCAATAATATGCATTATGTCAGCAGCAGCTTCAAACGTCATGGGTCCTTTGCAATAAGTCCATAGTCTATCGAGAGCTATTGAAGATAGCGCGTTTATTGGTTTTTCATGGTAAATGAATGGCTCGTCGTCTAGAATTAACTGGGCTACTTCGGGTTCTAGTTCACGGTAGTTTATTGAAAGACTATTCATGATTTTTGATTTGAATTCTAGTTTTGCTAGTTCAACTAGTTTTTTAACTTCTTCTTTTACTGGTTTAATAACTAGTACCGTGTACTCGCCACTAACAGGGTTTCTATCTGGACTCATATGTATAACACTAAAACCGTTTTTAACCCAGAACTTTAATAGTTCACCAGTCACTCCAAACCCGGAGCCAAGCCAGTCGAGACCCCGCTCTTTTACCTCTTCAAATACTTTTTCAAGCGCCCAGCTTCCAATACCCTTTCCCTGGACAGCTGGATGTGTTGCTATACGAACTATTCTCCACCCAATTGTATGTGCAAAATCAACTAGTCTAGTGTGTTTGAGAAATCTATCTGGTATAATATTACCTGGAATTTTTCCACCACGTAGAAGTTCATCTACTTCTCTAGTGTCTATGGGGCCTTCTTGGGCTATTTGAATAGCACACACTATTTTACCACTCGCTGTTTTCACAGCTCTTATAAAATGGTGTGGTGCATCAGCCAGCATTCCAAGGTCGTCTGGCTCGTTTCTATAGTGGGCTAATACGTAAATACCAAATAGTTCTCTTAGTTCTTTCTCGTTTTCAAAGAGTTGTTTTGGATCATATTTAACATATATCAATCTCTTCATTTCAATGTCTTCTAGATCTTTTTCATCTAGTTCGGCTGGTTCTGCATCGAGAAGTAGTGCTTTAAACTGCCATTCCTCGACGGGGTCATTGTAGTTATATCTAATTGGCTCTGTCATTTCGTACTCGTAGAGTTCAATACCCTCCATGTTCTTTAATTTCTTTAGAAATCTAACTGAGAAGCCACGCCCGGCTCCTTCATAACCGTGTATTGTAGAAGAAAACACTAGTCTATTGTGTGATTCTAGTATTTTATAGAGTAGTGGAACATGTATACCTGCAGCTTCATCAACTACTACAATGTCTCCTTTTAGTTTTGGTATTGTAATAGGCTCCCAGTATTCAATACTGAATTTCTCGCCTCGTATTTCAACAATATATCCCGATTTCTTTATTACATCGTATTTATAGCCCATAGTGTCGAGTACATTAGCGGCTAGTGTCATAAGTGATTGAACATTACTTGGTGATGGAGAGGTTACTAGTGCTCTAAAACGTGGTTTGACCTTTTTGAATAAGTGTATTAATCCAACTAGTCCGATGCCTATTGCACAGCTTTTACCACGCCCTCTGTCAGCTGTGAGAACAAATACTTTCTTTTTGCCTTTACCTGGTTTTTCATAGAAGTTTTCTAGTATTTTCAATACGTTTACTTGATCCATTGTTAATGCATGTTTATAGACTTCTGCTGGAAATAGTCGTGATTGAGGTAGAACAGCAGTTTTTGAATATGTTTTTACTTCTCTCTCTAGCTTTAATTTCTTAATGACTTTATTGTTGTCGACGTCGTAGATACCTATACCATCGTGTTCTAAGAGCTTCTTTTTAATCCATGTTAGAAACACGTGTCTTGGTTCTGGGAATTGTGGTACTGTAAGGGTCTCTTTGAAAATAGTGTTAAATGTATCCCATTGATCCCAGTTGGGGATTAAAAAGACTATTATTCCCCCGCCTTCAACTATTCCAACTAGTCTACCGACATCGTTTGGTTTAAAGTCTCTCGTTAAATCCATTACAAGTACTTGTACTGTTACACCAAGGTATTTCTCGCTTTTCTCGTAGACACCATATTCAAATTTTATTTTTTCGTTTTCCGCTATTTTCTCTTCAAAGACCTCTTTCATTTTAACTGCTTCTGGGAATTCATCGTGGTAGATGTAGAGGCCTTTCAATTCTCTCTTTTCGATTTTCATCCATTTATTTACATAGTGGTCAACTAGTTTACCTGCAAATAGACCCAGTTTAATAGAGTCTGAACCTGATAATACAATTAGTGATCTAATTCTAGATTTAACTAGAATCTCAGCTAACTTTCCAATTTCACGTACAAATCTCGTATATGATGCGGGTATAACTACTTCGTCATTGTTATTCTTTTTCTCACTACCTGGCTCCATCAAGTAGAAAGCACCAGTTAATAATCACTAATAGACACTTTTATCTAGTAATATAGCGACGAGTAATTATACTGAGGATAAAAAACAAATCTACGTGAAAGTGGTTGGTAGTCTTTTAAAGCCTCCACTAGTTCCAGCTTTCTTGACTTCCTTGGCTAGTTTATCATACATTTCGATATCTGTTCTACTTAGACTTGGTGGAATCTTATTGAGTGCTTCGAGGAAGTGTCTCATTTCAACCTTAGTTACTTGTAGAGACCCGCTTTTACTATATACTTCACGTAGAGCTAGCATTGAAGCTTCTTTACATATAGCTGCTATGTCTGCACCAGTATATCCCTCTGTCCTCCTAGCTAGTTCCTCGAGATTTACGTCTTCTGAGAGTGGTAGTTTCTTTGTGTGTACTTTGAATATTTCTAGTCTTGCTTTGTAGTCTGGAGGTGGAACATAGATTAATTTGTCAAATCTACCCGGTCTCAACAGCGCTGGGTCTAGTAAGTCTGGTCTATTAGTTGCAGCTATTACTACTACTCTTCTGAGTGGTTGTATACCGTCTAGTTCTGTTAAGAGCTGGTTGACTATACGGTCTATTACTCCGCTTGGATCGCTTCCTCTAATGCCAGCTATTGAGTCTATTTCATCAAAGAATACAACTGCTGGTGCAACCATTCTAGCACGTCTAAATATTTGTCTAATAGCCTTCTCTGACTCGCCAACCCATTTACTGAGTACTTCAGGGCCTCTTACAGCAATAAAGTTGGCTCCGCTCTCTGTTGCAACAGCTTTTGCTAGTAGTGTCTTACCGGTTCCCGGCGGGCCGAATAACAATATTCCCTTGGGCGGTTCAATACCCATTTTTTCGAATACATGTGGGTATTTCATAGGCCACTCAATACTCTCTCTTAGTTCTTGTTTAACTTCTTCTAACCCGCCAATATCGCTCCAGTGGACTTCGGGTATTTCAACTATTACTTCTCTCATTAGTGATGGTTGAATAGACTTCATTGCAACGAGGAAGTCTTCCATTGTAACTCTTAGTTTTTCGAGTTTTTCAGCTGGTATTGGCTGGTTTAAATCAATGTTTTCCTGTTGTATAAAGCGCCTCAAAGCATTCATAGCTGCTTCTTTGACTAGTGCAGCTAGGTCTGCACCTGTATAGCCATGGGTCATCTCGGCTATTTTATCAAGATCTACGTCTTCGCTTAGTGGCATGTTTCTAGTGTGTACGGCGAGGATTTCACGTCTAGCTCTTCTGTCTGGTGGTGGTATTTCTATTTCTCTATCAAATCTACCTGGTCTTCTGAGAGCTGGGTCTAATGCGTCTGGTCTATTGGTTGCACCAATAACTATTACTTTACCTCTCTCTTTCAATCCATCCATGAGGGTTAGTAGCTGTGAAACCACTCTTTTTTCTACTTCTCCTACTACTTCTTCTCTCTTTGGAGCTATACTGTCGATTTCATCAATAAATATTACTGCTGGTGCGTTAGCTTGTGCTTCCTCGAATATTTTTCTAAGTCTCTCTTCTGATTCACCATAGAATTTACTCATGATTTCTGGTCCATTAATCGTAATAAAGTAAGCACCTATTTCATTGGCGAGTGCTTTTGCTAGTAGTGTCTTACCGGTTCCCGGTGGTCCATATAATAGTATTCCTTTTGGTGGTTCAATACCAAGACGCTCAAATAATTCTGGGTGTTTTAGTGGTAGTTCTACTATTTCTCTGATTTTTTGTTTTACTTCTTCTAAGTCGCCAATGTCCTCCCAGGTAACTAGTGGAACGCCTTCACCAACCATACCGGGTTTAACTGGTTGTAATCTAACTTCGACTATGGTATCATCTGTTACATATCCAACAGCTGAGGGTTGTACACTGGTAACAATAAATCTAAGGAGGAAGCCATACAATGGTATATCTACAACATCTCCTCTTTTAACCGGGTTGCCCAGTAGACTTCTCTTAATGAGTTGAGAGAAGTACTCTGGATCAGCGGTAATTCTAGGCATATCTTGAGTAGGAGATAGTGTTATACGTGTCGCCGGCTCTACTTTAATAGATCTTACAGTAACGTATTCACCTGGAGAAACACCAATAGTTTTTCTCACTGTTCCATCAATTCTAATAAGACCCATACCCTCGTCTTCCGGGTAAGCAGGCCAAACCTTTACTATTTCACGGCCTTTTGGACCTATAACCTCTATGAAGTCTCCGGGTTCTACTTCGAGTTTTCTCATGGCCTCTCTATCAATTCTAGCTATTTTACGACCAATATCTCTAGACCTCGCCTCTGCAACTCTCAACTTGATTGATTTATCCATTTTATTGTGTGATTGAGACACTCTTTCCACCTGTTTTGTAGTATATGGAAAAAGGGTAAATTAACAACCTTTATTACGTTTTTGTATAATAAATATATAGGGTGGAAATCATGGTCGAAAGAGTTAAAACAGGTATTCCAGGTTTTGACGAGATACTTCATGGTGGAATACCCAAGAGAAACGTTGTATTACTGAGTGGCGGTCCAGGTACTGGTAAAAGTATATTCTCAATGCAGTTCTTGTGGAATGGTCTTCAAATGGGCGAACCAGGCATATATGTTGCCCTAGAAGAACACCCCGTTCAAGTAAGAATAAACATGAAGAATTTCGGCTGGGATGTAAAACAATACGAGCAAGAAGGAAAATTCGCCATTGTAGACGCGTTTACAGCTGGTATTGGAGAAGCAGCCAAGAGAGAAAAATATGTTGTTAAAGACCCCGATAGCGTTGAAGAACTCGTTGATGTACTACGTACAGCTATAAAAGAAATAAATGCCCAGAGGGTAGTTGTTGACAGCGTTTCAACTCTATACCTCACAAAACCCTCTGTCGCTAGAAGTGTAGTATTACAATTGAAGAAAGTATTGTCTGGAATGGGTACAACTAGTATACTGGTATCCCAGGTATCAGTAACAGAAAGGGGGTTTGGAGGTCCTGGTGTAGAACACGCGGCTGATGGTATTGTTAGATTAGACCTAGACGAAATAAATGGCGAGCTGGTTAGAAGTCTTGTAATATGGAAGATGAGAGGTACAAGTCACAGTATGAAGAGACATATATTCGACATTACAGACAAGGGTATTGTAGTCTATCCAGACAAGGTATTAAAGACAAGTAGATTTGGATGAGTAGAGAGATTAGAGGCAGCCTGTGCTGAGATCTCTATATTCTTGTGCATCACTGTCTACTCCTTCTTTTTTAGATTCACATATCTCCCATGGAAACACGATCCATTCATTTGCTACTTCGTAGTAGTAGTCTGGTGTATATGTACTCCATGGTTTGAGGAATAATACTAGTGTTTTAATTTGTCTTGGTGCGTGGGATGAAAGAGTATCTATGACTAATTGTATTGTTCTACCACTATCTACTACATCGTCGACAACTAGTACATTTTTGTCTTTTAATTGTGGAATAGCTAGATATTTAATAAATGGTTTTTCACTCCGTACTCCAATAGCTTTGTAAAACTTTACTTCTATATATCCTATTTCATCTACTCCCATGAGATCAGAGACTATGCGTGCCGGTATAAGTCCACCCTTAGCAACAGCTATTATAACGTCTGGTTTAAATGTAGATGACATTCTATTGACTAGTGTAATTAGCGCTTTATGTATGTCAACCCAGCTAATATATCTTGTTTTTACTGATGTATTGTGGCTCGCCATATTTAACCATATGTAAATAATGGTTTTTAAGCTAGTTTCAAGCTTATTTTTAACCCGGGCACCTTGACGAAGTATATATTTGTAACTGGAGGTGTTTTATCGGGTTTAGGTAAGGGAATAATAGCAGCATCTATAGGAATGCTCGTGAAAAACAGTGGATATAGAGTAACAATGATAAAAATAGATCCATACTTAAATGTCGATGCAGGTACAATGAGTCCATATGCACACGGCGAGGTTTTTGTAACAGAAGATGGTGGAGAAACAGACATGGATATTGGACACTATGAGCGATTCCTGCACATAGACCTATCGAGGAGGAATAATATAACATCTGGTCAAATCTACTACTCTGTTATATTAAAAGAGAGGCGTGGAGACTATTTAGGTCAATGTGTTCAAATAATACCCCACGTAGTAGATGAAATAAAGAATACTATTAGAAGTATAGCGAGAGATTCCAGTGCAGATGTAGTAGTAGTTGAAATAGGAGGTACTGTTGGAGACATAGAAGGCCTTCCATTCCTCGAAGCAGCTAGACAAATGAGGTTTGAAGAAGGATTTAAAAACACGTTTTATGTACATGTGGGTTTAGCGCCAATACTACCCTCCGGCGAGTTGAAAACAAAACCTATTCAACACAGCCTTCAAGAACTACGGCGTATTGGAATACAACCAGATGCTATTATAGCACGCTCCATAAGGGAGTTAGATGATGAAGCAAAGAGGAAGCTAGCATTATATGGTAATGTACCAGTAAATGGTGTATTCAGCTGTCCCTACCTGGATACTCCATATAGAATTCCACTAGTACTCTACGAACAGGGCTTTACAAAGTATATCTATGAAAAACTAGATTTACCAGTAAAAACACCTGATTTAACTCAATGGCAGGTGTTTATCGAGAAATTAACACAGAGAACTACACCAGTTAAAATAGCAATGATTGGTAAATACACTAAACTCCGAGATAGCTATGTAAGCATAATAGAAGCGTTAACACATGCTTCTACATGGCTGGGTATTAAACCAGAACTTGAATGGATCGAGTCAACAGATATAGAATCAAACCCGCAATTAATAAGTAGACTAGAAGGTGTTGATGGAGCTATAATACTCCCTGGTTTCGGTAGGCGGGGGGCAGAAGGAAAAATAATGGCTATAAAATACCTCAGAGAAAACAATAAACCAACACTTGGAATATGTTTTGGTATGCAGTTGATGACTGTAGAGGCTGCTAGAAACCTAGCTGGACTAGAAAAAGCTAATAGCCAGGAACTAGACCCTAATACACCACACCCAGTTGTAGCGCTAGCACCAACACAAGATTTGAATAAAGGACTTGGAGGAACACTGATACTCGGCGCTAGAAAAATAATTATTGAAGAAGGAACACTCGCGTGGAGAGTGTACGGTAGAAGAGAGGTATACGAGAGACATAGACATAGATACATTGTAAACCCCAAGTATGTAGACATCCTCGAGAAAGCTGGATTAAAGATTTCGGGATATAGCGAAGAGGGATATGCTGAAATAATAGAGTTGAGAGAAAACAAATCATTCTATCTAGGAACACAAGCACACCCAGAATTTAAGAGTAGACCACTTGAACCAAGTCCAATATACATGGCATTCCTAGATTTTATTAAAAACAGTAAAATTAAAAATAACAATTAATAATTTTTATAACACAATAATATAAACATTTTAAAATTACTGTTGATTATGCAATTTGTAAAGTTTAAAAGAGACCATGCAAATAATATAACCTGGTGATTGATATGTCAGAGCCCACTACTCCAACTTCTACTTCTGAACCAATCTACATTGATTTAACTAATATGCCAATTAAACCAATTGGTAAAAAAGAAATAAGCCAGCTTGAAATGGCTTTAATTATTGGTACTCTATATAGACCTGAAATACTAGAGTTAATACGTGATCCAATAGAGCGCTCAACATGGATGGATAGTCTCGCAGTAGCAGCAGCTGCATTTGCCCGGTATAAAGCAGGTATACCTATTAGTCAAATAGCAGAAGAATTAGGGAGATCTGAAGTTACTATTAGAAGCCACATACACGGTAAGACAAAAGCAGGTAAACTAGTTGCTGAAACATACGAGAAAATTAAAAAAGGTGAATTAAAACTCCTTGTTCCATTTATTAAAGCACCAGTAGCAGGCCCCGAAGAAGAAGTCAGAGTTCTCAGAGAAGAAATAGACAAGTTGAAAGAACAAGTAAAGACATACAAAGAACTAGTTGAATCATTAACCAAAGAGAGAGATGAATTAAAGAATGCATTGAATGAAAAATCAACAAAACTAGCTAGTCTAGAAACAGAACTTGGAACCATCAAGTCCGAACTAGAGAAAGTAATTAGTGAAAGAGACGAGTTAAAGAGAGCACTGGATGAAAAAACAGCGAAGATAACCAGCCTTGAAACACAAATTGAAACTCTTAAATCCGAACTAGAGAGAGTAGTAAAGGAAAAAGAAGAACTAGCAGTAAAATATAGTGGTTTACAAAGCAAACTAGTAGAAGTCAAACAGGCACTAGAGCGAGCAATCAGTATTCTTAGCGAGATTTCTTAAATCCATAGAATTCCTCGAAGTTTCCAAGTATGGTGCTTTTAACTACTTCGACGTCAATCCCTTTAATACCAGCTATTAAAGCAACTAGTTTTTTCACGTGGCCAGGTGTGAGTTTTAATCCTCTATACTCGTATGGAGCATCGCTTTCTGTTAGTATATATTTAAGGTCTACGTGTTCAACTACACTTCTATGTTTCTCTTGTATTTCTAGTGCTGCATTAATGCCGATTAAATACCCAATAGAGGTAATGTCTTTTAAGAGGTCGAGAGGGCCTGTATACCAGTGGAAATATGCTTTGTCTATTCCACTATGATACACTAGGTTGAATACTTCTCTCCAAGCACCTGCCGCATGTAGATTTAATACTAGATTGTATTCTTTAGCGTATTCAATAAATAGTTTAAAGAATTCCACTTGTTTATCAAATGTTTCAGCACGGAATTTCTTGTCCAGGCCTACTTCTCCAAGACATTTAACATCATGGTTTTTCAACGTGTCTTCTATAAACCCTCTAGTTTCATTTAGACTGTGCTCGTGGATTACCCATGGGTGTACTCCAATACATGGAATAATGTTTTTGTATTTCTCGCTTATTTCAAGTGTTTTCATTGATGAAGCGAGGTCGTCTGCAACGCACACGGCAAGTATGTCGCTATCTATACTAGATAAACTCTCTAGTTCTACACAGTGTACGTGTGCATCTATATACACTCTACCACCATTGGTATTATGTTGTTATATTATTTAATTTCTCAATACATTCTCTTTCACTTCCATGCTTTACTATTATGGGTATCTCTATTGGTATATCGTACTCTATATTGCTTGTAATAAACAGGTACTTGTAGTTTAAGTGTAATAGTGTATTGAGTAGTTTTTCTTCGCATTGTGTTAGTGTGAGTTCTCTACAGGCACTGGGTTGTTGAGATATTGCAATTGTGTTTTCACTGCATTGATCCATGTAGCAGTTTTTGAATTCAATACAGTAGTTTTCACCGGGTTTGAGAAGCCAAAGTGTGTGTTTCTGGCTTCCCCATACTAGAACTTGGAATTCACTACCTGTGCAAATAATACAGCTGATGGGACTGTGAGTTACTAGTAAACCTATGGGTTTACTAGTTGTAATCTTAACGACGTTTTCATTTAAAACCTCGTAGTTTAATCCTCTACACTGAAATCCATTGTTTTTTAGACATTCATAGACTTCTACGTTGTTCACTTTCAAAACCCGTATTTATTAAGAGATTGGAGAAATATAAGTGGATTATGTATTTAATGCATGAAACAATATAGAACAGTGTAGAAGCTGATGATGAATTTGCCGAAGTCGGATTAGTGAAGAATCTCCCGAAACCTGAGGTGTAGTGTGTGAAACGCCTAGAACTTGTCTTACTAGACTATGACCAAACACTGGTTGATAACACTGTTGACTTCTATGAAGCTTATTGTGGAGCATTACTGCATTTTGGTTCAAAGTGTATCTCTTATGATGAATTTCAAGAATTACTGGTAACTAACAATCTACAGTCGAAAATACCTAGAGGCGTAGATCCAGAAGAATTCTTTCGCGTATTTCGCAGACTATATATTTCTAGGCATTCAATACCGCAACCAGGTCTTAGAGAATTCTTAGTGACTATGAAGAAGTTGAACATAAAGACAATTGTTGTTTCTGGAAGGGAAACACATGCATGGTATATTACATGGGATCTCGCTAGACACGGGTTTTTAGACTACATAGACGACGTATTAACTATAAACGACCTAGTATATCTAGGCCAGCGAGAAAAGTTCTTGTTTGACAAGACGCCTCTATATGAATATGCAATGAAGAAACACGGCGTTACAGGTTTAACGATATGTATAGGCGACTATGTTACAGACTACTATAGTTGTAAAAGTATAAACGGCGTATTCATAGGTTTAAATAAACACCCAGAGAGAAACCACTTTTTGATTAAAGAAGGAGTAAAAATGACGGCGAGAGATTTCTACGAGGTTTTAACATTGATTAGTGATGCTGGTCTACTACGCTAGATGTTTACAGCTATGTATTTTCCGTTACTTCCAATATATATCTCTCCGCGTTCTAATAGTGTATTCAATGCCTTTCTGATTTTATCCTCGCTTGCTATCCCTGAGAGAATCATGTGTATTTCTTTTAAACTCATTGATTTATAACTGAGTAGTTCTTTAACTATACTGGCTAGTTCTTCTTCGTTTGGAGCAGTAAACAACATTACATCGCCGTCTTCATGAATAACTTTTAATCTTACACGGCGAGCTAGTTCTTGTATTTCTTCTGGGCTTAAACCATTATTTGACTTCAATTTAAGCACCCTTCTATATCTATCTACCTAGAATTAATTGAAATACAAATATTTATGGGTTTCTACGTTGACTCTAAACATGGTTTTTCTATACAGTGTTGAAACAAGGTATAGTATTAACTCTCTACTAGCAGTAGTTGATAGAATTGAAGGTGTTAAATACCATCTAGTCAGGGATTTAAACGAGCTACTAGAAACAGCCAGGCTAATTGTAAATCGTGGAGACCAGTGTATAGTTGCATTTAGCTTATTGACAACTCTACTAGTACGAGACAACTACTATATAGAACTACGAGGTGTGGTTGAAAAACTAAAGAAAATGGGTTGTTTAACTATTACTGGTGGTCCACACCCCTCTGGAGACCCTATTGGTACATTAAGCTATTTTGGATTTGACTATGTTTTTATTGGTGAAGCGGAGGAATCGCTAGCCGAGTTTCTATATGCACTACTCAATAAACAAGATCCAAGGAGTGTAAAAGGAGTGTTCTTTTTAGACAATGATAGACCAGTATATACTGGTGTAAGAAAACCTATAGATCTAGATAAATACGACCCGTTTCCATATTGGAGGGGTATAGTTAATCCAATAGAGATTACAAGAGGCTGTCCACATGGATGCTTCTATTGTCAAGTCTCATACCTTCATGGTAGACAATATAGACATAGAAGCATAGAGAAAATCTCCTTTATAGTTGAACAAGTAGTTAAACTAGGAGTTAGAGATATACGTTTTATATCTCCCGATAGCCTTGCATATGGATTGACAACTTCATCTAGAAGTGTAAACCTCGATGCAATCGAGAAACTGCTAGAAGAACTATCAAAGAAAACAAGAAATACTGGTGGGAGAATCTTTCTAGGTAGTTTTCCAAGCGAGGTAAGACCAGAACATGTAACAGAAGAGTCAATTAAACTACTTAGAAAATACGTAGCAAATAAATCAATAATAATGGGGGCTCAGTCTGGTAGCGAGGAAATACTTAGACGTATAAATAGAGGGCATACAGTAGAAGACGTTGTTTTAGCAGTCGAGATAAGCCTGAGTAACGGGTTTATACCAGACGTCGACTTAATATTTGGTTTTCCAGGAGAAACAGTAGAAGACATGGAGAAAACACTCAATCTAGCTAGAAAACTAGTAAATATGGGTGCACGAATCCACCTACACTACTATATTCCACTACCAGGAACACCCTTTGGAATGAAGAAGCCAACACGTATTCCCGAGTGGATTAAGAAAGAGATATGGAAAATAATAGGAATGGGTAGAGGGTATGGTGATTGGATTAAACAAGAAGAATTGTCATGGAGGATTATAGAGCTTCATGAAAGAGGAGTTATTGCTCCTAAATGGTCCAAAGCGCCCGGAGTCATCACGTAGTCAGTCTGGGGTTCTCTAGTAGTCATCCCAACTATAAATATGGTTTAACAAGGATTTATTTCTTAGCAGTTATTTTACTCATAGGATATTTCTCTCTCATACTAGCTCCAAACAAGTAGTCGAAGATAAGGGGGCAGTAGACAGGGTCGTAGAAACCTCCTTCGTAGCATTTATTGATGTTTTGACAGGAAAGGCATGGTATGTCTGCTATTTGCTCGAACAGATCGCGTGGTTCAAATAGTGTTTCACCTATTTCCTCGAGTTGCTTCGCGGCTTTTTCAAAATCTATTTTGACAATATATGTCTTCCTTTTGTTATGGTCAGTCTGCTCTCTTATTATAAGACCTAGTTTTTCGAGTTTATATAGTGATTTACTCACTGTTTTAGCATCTATACCTGTTAATTTGGGGATATCGTTTTGGTAAACTATATCTTTCTGCTTGTTGAGCCATTTAAGCAAGAAAACATCTGTTTTATTCAAACTCGTCATAATCAGCACCAATGCTATTATTTTCTTTTCTTTAAACCATAATATATTTTACTTTTCTACCGAGTAGAATTATGTGATGTATAAAAATAATGTAGAGCTGTTTGATAGACGAGTTTAAATCAAGATTTCTATGTCGAGTGTTTTTATCAACATGTCATACGCGCTTCTTACAGCTACATCTGTTTGCCCTATTACAGAGCCTACTTCTAACTGGTTTCTCCTTTGATCCATGAGAATACCGGCTAAATACACGGCTGCTCCGGCAAGGCTTGCAGGATTCTTTCCACTTAATTGTACTTCTTTCACGTGGCTCAATATCTCACTTGATAATGCTCCTACTTCGGGTGATAGTTTCAACTTGCTTGTAATAAAGTTTACATAGTACCTTGGCTCGAAGACTTCAGGGTTTACTTTAATATCTCCTTTAACTTCTCGAATTTTCCTTACTCCCTCCCATAGATCGCTTTCTTTTATACCTAGTTCTTTGGCGAAAACTCTTGCAGGTCTCGGTGTATTGCAAATCTTGTATGCGAGGAATAACGCCCCAATAACTATTTTCTTTAGTGTCTGTTCTTTGACATTTAGGTTTTTAACTACCTCTCTGAGGATTTCTCCTGCTGTTTCGGCAACTACTTTTGGTGGTTTTACTTGTCTAACAAGCTCGTTTAATTCGCGGAGTGCTTTAACGACTTTCTTGTCTTCTTTACTCACTCTTGCATCTACGTTTCTAGCAACCCATGTTCTTCCTTGTTTAATGTGTTTTCTTAGACTACCAGAAATCTCTGTGCTTCCAACTCCGTGGTCGTGTACTCTGTATGTAAAAGCACCACTATATCTTGCTGTTTCATCTCTATCTATTGTCTCCTGCCCCTGGTATATTGGTCTATCATCTACTACGAGTCCACATGTAGAGCATACATATGCTTGTAAACTAGAATCAAATAGAATATTTGTATTCTTACAGACAGGACAGGCCAGCTCCATAGTTCTCACCTAGCTTTCTTTCTACCACGTTCTCTCCTTGGAACATAATACAATCTCTCTTTTCTCGAAACAAGGAGTTCTCCCATATCTGGGTGTTCTAGTTTTACAACTAGTCTGGGATCGCTTGTTTTACCAATAACGTCTACAACGCGCCCGATTCTATGTCCTGAGTCATCATATACAAGAGAACCAACAACTCTGAGTACTTCAGATATATATGGCTTTGCTACAAGATATCCCTCTTTTGTCCAAGTCTCGGAGACACCTAGCAAGCGCAAGAAGAATCCCTCATTATCCGTCGTTTTGGTATTACCGTATTATCGTATATAAGAAATAGGGGGTTTTGATTTCAATGAAGTCTCTTTTACGAATTATTTTGTCTTTAATGCAAACACATAAAAGATCATATAATACAATCAACAGGAAGCCTATAGATATCCATTGAGATAGCAAATACGGTATATATATGGCGTAGTCTGTATAAATTGAGTAGTGGAAGACCTCTACTCGACGTATTCAATACTTGATACTTCAAGGTTTTCTCGAAGTTTCTCTATTAGTAGGTGTATTCTCTCTTCTAGCTCCCTAGGGCTTTCAGCAAGCACTAGTATTGAAACTTCAACGGGGTTTTTAGCGTGGGTTTTAATATACGCCCAGGGATATTTCTCTCTGATATCTCTTACTCTATTGTCTACTTCTGCTTCACTAGCATGACGTGTTTTAATAATAATTCTCTTAGAGTATGATTTCACAAGATTTGATAATACTGGTACTACGTGGTCTTCAAATATAGCTTTCATTTCACTGGGCACTCCTGGGAGGACGAATAGGTGTTTAGAGTGGTATACAAGGTAGACACCTGGAGATATACCAACTCTATTATATAGTGGTTTTGCTCCCTCTGGTAGATAAGCTGCTTTTACCTGGTATGATGGCTCTCTACTCAACCTGTTTTTAATCATTTCAAGGGCTTCAATAGACAAGACTAGTTTTAAACCTAGTGTCTCCGCTATAGCTTTCAATGTTATATCATCACTTGTAAATCCAAGACCACCAGTAGTAAAGACTATACTGGTTGATTCAAGACAGTTTTTCAAAGCCCAAGCGATCTCAGGGGCCTCGTCGGGCACGGCGATTATTCTCTTTACTTCTAAACCCATATTTGTTACTCTATTTGCAATCCAGTGGGAGTTCGTGTCTTGTATTATACCCTTTGTAATTTCAGATCCAATTACAACAATACAAACAGTATATTTCCCACTCAAAAACGCTCACCAGGCGCTCTAATTGAGAGACGGTAGAGTAGTTTTATTCTTTCAACGCCATTGACTTCCTCGATGAATTTTACAACAGCATGTGGAACCAGGTCTCTCCACTCTTCGTTTTCAACTATCTTCCTCCTAATTAGAGAACCACTGACGCCAGGGACTATACTTGTCTCGCGTGTTTTCAATCCATATATTTTAAATAATTCTCTTACAAACTCGTTGTTTGAAAATACTGTTTCTACGCGTGGTATATATGAGAGAACGTGTTGAGGCCATAGTTTATTATTTGGAATGTTGTCTATGGGTATAATGTAGACTCTAGAGTAGAGTTCTCCCAGAGCTCGTTTAATCATTTCTATTCTCTCACCAGCTGTAAACGGGTTTTCAAAAGTATAATTGTATTGAGCAGCTGCTACAACTATTACTACTTCATTGTATTCCCTGAGGATCTCTAGTATGGCGTGGAGGTGTCCATTGTGGAATGGTTGGAACCTCCCTATGAATAATGCTCTCTTCACTAATAGTCCACCATGTATTCCTCAAAAATACTTTATTTCTACGAGGGTGTTAATAACTAGTTGATTTCAAGTAGTTTTCTATTAGTGCAATGCAGTCATTGAAGTTAGTACAGGTTTTCCATGCTTTAATGTAGAGTAGGTTTGGAAGCGCGTTGATCATGTCGTTTAAGTGTAATTCACGGTCATCTATGTAGATAGGATATACTTCGCTACACCCGTGGCTCCTCTTTACTAAGTTAGCGATTTTTAGTGCCATTTTAGCTTTATCTGGGTGGTTTTCTATTGCGTGGTAGTGGAATAACCGGTCTAATTCTATTGTTTTTAGTGCTTCAAGTGCTATTTCGGGGTTATTCCAACTAAGTGTTGATGTTATAATTTTCCTCTCTAGTGAATACTCTAGTATTTTAACTGCTAATTCATATACGTGGACTTCTACATTATTTGAATCTATGAAGGTATATCTAGACGTCTTTTTAAAGGGTGGTTTTAGAGTAGATATGTCATAGTGGTCCCATAGCGTTCCATCTAGATCCATGAATAGAATTACACACAATGTGTATACACCGTTGGATTAAACCTGGATCTAGGAAGCTGTGGTTGCTTTCTGCCTATACTGTTTTTTCAGTTCTGATGCGATTAGAAGTAGTGTTTTGATTTTACTTCCCCGTTTATCAACTATTATTCTCCCCTTTGAGAATATATTGCGTGGGTATACCTTGTCTGCTTCGACTTCTGGGTTTAAACCTAGTTTTCTACATATTTCTACAATGTCCTCTAGGCGTGGATTGGATATTGCTAGGTGTTTTGGTATTCTACGCCCTTCTCTCCTAGATAGATTTGCATCAAAGTATGCTGGGTATATTACTATGCGCTTCCCTCTATATTCTCTACTCAAAAAACACCACTCTACTCGTCAATTAGGCTTTTTCAACGAGTACTCCGTTTAAAACACCGTCTTGTCCTGGGCGAGAAGTAATTTTCACTAAGCCTAGTTCTGTTTTAACCACGGTGCCCTTAGATATAATTTTGAATTTAGCGTACTGTGGGTTTTCTGGTGTTTCAACTACATCGAGTACTTTAACCTTTTTTGTTGATCCATCTTTTAATGCAACGTTTACATAGAGTGCTTTCTTTAATCTAATCTTTCTATTTCCACCCATTACTCTCTCAATTTTTCTCTCTTCACTAGTTGACAATGTAGTCTTTGTTGGCGGGGAGCCTAATTCATACTTTCTCTTATCTCTATGTCTAGCTTTCAATCCACCTGTTGGTTTTCTTAAATCATTGCCTTGATAGTAAGCCATGATGTAGCACCGGTTGATAAACATTATTTACAGGGCTTTTAAATAATTCCCTCGTAGAAGGATTGTGGATACAAGTGGGGAGAATAGTGTTTAAAAGAAAAGCAGAGTCAATGACGCTCAATGTGGGAGAAAGACTTACTAAACCACTATACAAGATATACGAGAAGTGGCTTTGGCTACAAATAAAAAACGGGCCGTTTCCAAGACACATTGGAGTAATACCGGATGGTAATCGTAGATGGGCTAGAGAAAAGGGGCTAGACATAGTTAATGGACACTACTATGGATATACAAAAATTAAAGAAGTTTTAAAGTGGATTTGGGAGTTGAAAATACCATATGTTACACTATTTGCTATGAGTACAGAGAACTGTCTCTACAGATCCCCAGAGGAGAAACAAAACCTATTCAACATTATTAAGAATGGACTTGAAGAATTAATTTCCCTTCGAGAACTACATGAAAACAAAGTTAGAATTAAAATAGTGGGAAACCTAGACCTGGTTCCAGAGGAATTGAGAGAAATAGCTAGAAAAGCAGAAGAAGCTACTTCCAAGTATTCAAATTACACATTGACAATAGCGCTTTGTTACGGTGGGAGACAGGAAATAATTGAAGCAGTAAGGAAAATTGTAGAAGACGCTGTAAGCAATCAATTAAACCCGAGTGAAATAACAGAAGAATTATTTTTAAAATACCTACCGACAGGTGAAATACCAGATCTAGACTTGATTATTAGAACGAGTGGAGAAGAGAGAATTAGTAACTTCCTCTTGTGGCACTCAGCATATAGCGAGTTATACTTTTGTGATGTATACTGGCCAGAATTTAGAAAAATTGATTTTTGGAGAGCGATAAGGAGTTATCAAAGAAGAGAGAGGAGGTTTGGACGCTAGTCTTCTTTGAGGTCTTCGAGATCGCCATACATTATCTTTAACTCGTCAATAGTCAACCTCTTCTTCTCTCTTTGCTCTATTTCTCTAGCAACTTTTGACTTCTTCTCATTGAGTACTTGTTTCTTCTTTGCTTCTTCAATTGCGGCGAGTGTTTCTTGGTATTGTGTGCGTAGAGCGTTTAATTTAGATGTTTTCAGTGTTAACTCGTTGTTGCATTCCTCTAACTCTTTTTTCTTTGATTCTAACTCCGACTTTATACTATTGTATTTTTGAACTAGTTGATTAAGCGAGTCTTTTAGTTTGTTTACACCAGTTGTTTTCTCGTTTATGACTTCTCTTAGCTTCTTTATTTTTTCATCTAGTTCTTTTATTCTTGCACGGAGAGACATATAGGTTGCTCTGAGCTCTAATACTTCTTCTTTTTTCTCTTTTAGTGATTCGCGTATAGCAGTAACTCTCTTTAGAAGAGCGTTGTATGCTTTTAGTTTTCTAATTAACTCGTTTTCTTTTTCTGGTGTTAAAACATTTGTTTGTATTGTCCACTCTATCTCATCTATTTTCTGCTTGATAACACTTATAGGTACTCTTATTTCCTTTGTCTGGTTTTGAAGGCTTTGAACTTCACTGGCTTTACTTGATAGTAAGTCTTTAATTGCTCTTACTTGTAGTACGTTTTCTCTACGTTCTTCTACGAGTTTTCTATACTCCTCAATTAGTTTTCTACGTTCTTCTCTAGCTGTTTTTAATTTGGTTTTAATACCTCTTATTTCTTCTAGGAGTTTAGCTCTTTCCTGGCGTAGTTTAGATATTTGATTGAATAATTCTATCCTCTTTTCCTTCAGGTTTTTAATGGCTTCTCGTGTTTCATATATTTCTCTGGCGAGTTCTTCGGCTCTTTTATTTAGTTCTTCAATGCTTAGATTGTTTAAATTATTGTTCATTCAATTACCCTTTTTGTTTTAATATAATTCTAACGTCTACGGCCATTGCTCCTTGTGGGTAGGCGAGTACGGGGTTTAAATCTATGGATTCTATTTCTTCGTTTTCAGCGAGGAGTTTTGCTGTTTTTACTATTATGTCTGCTAGTGCTTGTTTGTCTACGGGTGGTTGGCCTCTATATCCATTGAGTATTTTAGCTGATTTTATTTCATCAATCATTTCTAATGCGTCTTCTGTGCTTATTGGGTATATTCTAAATGAAACGTCTTTCATTACCTCTACGAATATTCCACCAAGACCAAACATTACTATTGGCCCGAAGACACCGTCTCTTAATCCACCCACTATGACTTCTACGCCTGGTGGTGCCATTTTGTATATAATAACGCCTGTTATTCTAGCTCCAGGTGCTTTCTGGGGGACTGTAGTTAATATGTCTTCTACTGCTTTGTATGCTTCCTCTTTGTTTTTAATGAATAGTTTTACTCCTCCTACATCGCTCTTGTGTGTTATATCTGGTGATACTATTTTAGCGGCTGAGTGGATAGCCTATTTCATCAGCGTATTTATATGCTTCTTCTGGTGTTTTAACTAGTACGGCGTTTGGAGTTGGTATACCGTAGTACTTAGCTACTTCAAAAGCTTCGTGTTCTAGTAGCTTTGTTCTACCTTCTTCAAGGGCTTTTCTAATTATTTCTCTGGGTGTCATGGTTAGAGACCCTTAAACCTAGCTACGTGTAGACTATAAGTTCTAAGAGCTTTTAAGGCCTTTGCTAGTCTTTCAGGTGATTCGAATACTGTAACTCCTTTTTCTTGTAGTCTCTTTGCCGTTTCAATTGAAATTTCGCTTCCAATAGTTAATGCTACAACTGGTTTCTTTGTTTCTTCTTTGATTTTAGCTATGTAGTCTACAAATGTACCTTTTAATCCAGGTATTTGTGGTAATGCAACAACTACTATTGCATCAACGTCTTCTCTATTAGCTAGTAGCTCTAATACTCTTATATAGCGTTCGTCGTCTGCATCTCCAGTTAAGTCGATTGGGTTTTCAACTATATTGTGTGGTGGTAATATACTTCTCAACTTCTCTTTTAGATCTGGTGGTGTTACTGGTATTTCAAATCCAGCACTAGTTAACGCGTCTGTTAGCATTACACCAACTCCGCCAGCATCTGTTACTATATATACTCTATTACCACGCATTAATGGCTGGTCTAAGAAGATCCTGACAACATCCATCATTTCATCAAAACTTTCAACTTCTATTACACCTGCTTGTTTAAATGCTGCTTTATACACCGAGTAGTCTCCAGCCATAGCGGCAGTATGGCTAGCTTCTGCTTTACCACCTCTACTCGTCTTTCCAGCTTTATATACAACTATTGGTTTCTTGAGAGATACTTTTCGGGCAGTCTCTATGAATAGTCTACCGCGCGATTCTTTTATTCCCTCAATGTACATTAAAATAACTTTTGTTTTATCGTCTTCACCTAGGTATTCAAGTAGGTCTATGTCGTCTACGTCTACTTTGTTGCCATAACTTATTGCTCTTGAAACACCTATTCCATGATAGGCCATCCAGTCCATGAGTGCTGTTGCAAACGCTCCGCTCTGACTTATAAAGGCTACATATCCACGTGGTGGTTTTCTCATCTTTGTTGTAAAGAATGTATCTACTCCACTCCAATTGTCAAATATTCCAATACAGTTTGGTCCAATGATCCTTATACCGTATTCCCTCGAGATTTTTACTACTTCTTCTTCTAGTGCAGCTCCTTCTTTTGTTCCTGTTTCTCTGAATCCACCGCTAATTATTACTGCTGCTTTTGTTCCTTTTTCTCCTAGCTCTCTTAGTACTTGGGGTACTTGTGGTGCTGGTACAACTATTACGGCGAGGTCTGGTGTTTCAGGTATTTCTTTAACGCTCTTGTAGCACTTTAATCCAAGTATTTCATCGTAGTTGGGGTTTACAGGGTATATTCTCCCCTTAAACCTTGAAATAAAATTTTCTAGTATTGCTCTACCAACTTTTCCTTCTTTTGGTGTTGCACCTATTACAGCTACACTTTCCGGTTGGAAAAACTTTGAAAGCGCGTTCATATATACACCTCTCTACCATATTATGTAGAATTCAAGTATTAAAATAAAATTTATTAAAATAAAATTTGATGTGAAGTAGACATGGTGGTGTAAATTGGTGTCTTATCTCGAATTGTTTCTAGTGTTTTTAAAAATAGGTTTTATAATGTTTGGAGGTGGTTATGGAGGTATTGGTATATACTATAGAATTCTAGTTGAAGAGAAAAAGTGGATTAGCGAGGAAGAGTTTCTAAGTATAATTGGTATAGCTGAGAGTACACCGGGTCCTATAGCAATAAATGCAGCTACATGGGTTGGATACGAGTTAAAGGGGCTTCCGGGCTCTCTAATAGCAACGTTTGGTGTTGTATTACCATCATATATAATCATTCTTGGAATAGTTACCGTGCTTAGACCATTTATGGATCACTATATTGCCAAGGCGTTTTTTAGAGGAGTTAATGCAGCAGTATTAGCTATTATCCTCTACGCGTTTCTACGATTAGCGAGTAGTATGATGTTGAAAACAGGGGGTTTTGACTACATTGTATTCATTGTATTTATAGTTGCGTTTGCAATACTATTTGGTTTAAAAGTCAATCCTGTACTCGTAATAATTCTTTCAGCAGCTACTAGTCTGGTCTTAAAAATACTTTTTAACATTTAGTGTTCTTGAAGATTTATATTTTCTAGGCTGGATATAGTTTATTTTGCAGGTGTATTAATTGGAAGTAAGTGAGGATGTTCTTTATAGAATAATAGAGCGCGGGCTAGCTCTGGGAGCAAAATACGTTGAAGTAAGATTTCAAAACGACTATGGATACAGTGTTACTCTACGAAACAATAAGTTAATGGGTACTGGAGTATTTAAAACAAAGGGTGTTGGTATAAGAGTTCTCGTGAATGGATCGCTTGGATTTGCAGCAACAAATAGTCTAGACTTAGAAGACCTATATAAAACAGTTGAAAACGCATACATTAGAGCAAAAGCAACCAGTAGACTTAGAAAAAACCCCATTGAATTCTCCGAGGAAAGACCTGGACGCGCTAAATACCGTGTAGTCGAGAAGAAACCACTACAAGAATTAAAAATAGAGGATGCAATAAACGTTCTCTCCGAGATCTATAAAAACACAGCTGGAGAAATAAAAGAAGCTAAACTTGTCTCAATGGTGAAATCATTAGATATACACATACAGGAAAAACTAGTAATTACTTCCGAGGGGGGATACGTAGAGTCATACATACCCAGATTATTCATAGGAGTAAACTCTACACTTCTATACCAGGGTAGGAGCCTCCAGAGAAGAAGCGAGTTTGGAGCATCTAGAGGAGCAGAGTTAATAGATGAATGGAAACCCGAAGTCAAAGTAAGAGATGAACTATTAAACCTCGAGAAAGTATTGATCAAGGGAACCACTCCACCAAGCGAGAAAATAGATGTAGTAGTGGGCTCTGAAGTCGTGGGATTAATAGTACATGAATCCTCGGGCCACCCCATGGAGGCAGATAGAATACTTGGTAGAGAAGCAGCTCAAGCTGGTGAATCCTACGTAAAACCCGATATGATTGGTAAATTCAGAGTTGGAAATGAACAAGCAACAGTTGTAGAAGACCCAACAATACCCGGCAGTTATGGATTCTATTTATACGATGATGAAGCAGTAAGAGCTAGACCAAGATATCTATACAAAGAGGGATTGTTATACGAACCCCTCCACAATAGACACACAGCTAGAATATTCAATACAAGCAGTAATGGAGCAGCTAGAGCTATGGACTATGCTTCCGAGCCAATTATAAGAATGAGCAATACATATCTAACCCCCGGAGACTATAAATTCGAAGAACTAATAGAAGACATAGAACTAGGATTATTTGTAAAATCCTATATGGAGTGGAACATTGACGACGCCCGTTGGAACCAGAGATACGTGGGTCTTGAATCATATATGATTAGAAACGGCGAGCTAGCAGAACCAGTATTAAACCCCGTATTAGAGTTTACAACGGGCTGGTTCTATAGTAATATAGTAGCTAAAGATAGAAACTTAGAGTTTTATCCTGGCACATGTGGTAAAGGCGAGCCGTCACAGGGTGTTCCAGTCTGGTTTGGCGGTCCAAATGTTAGACTTGGAAAAATGAGAGTAGGTGTATTGAAATGAGTGAACTCGCGTATATCTTATTAAAAACACTTCAAAACAAATTCGACGAGGTATCAGTATTAATAGAAGAGAAAAACAATGTAATGGTTAAACTATGGAATTCAGAGCCCTCTGTAACCCAGTCATGGCTGCAAACAAGCATACAGTTGAGACTAGCTAAATCCAGGCGGCTCTGGATTCTAGACTATGACTCCAAAGACCCACTCTACATAGTGAAAAACGCCGAGGAGGTCTTGAAGCTAGCTAGTAGAATCGAAGAATCCGAGTTGTATGCTCCACTACCAGAGCCGGGTAAGTGTAGTCCACTAACAAATACATACGATCCAAACGTAGAATCCTCGATGAACGACCCGAGCAGGTTAGTAGAAGAAATGGTAGACGCTTCCATCTCGCAGGGAGTTGATAGAGTAGCAGGTACACTCACACTTTCAAAAACAAGAACCATACTCGTAGACACCCGTGGATTCGAGTGTAGCGAGGAGAAAACAGGTGTTGAAGCATATATACGTGCTTTCAAAGGCGAGTTCAGCGGACACTGGGCACACGGCTCAACAAAACTAGACCACAACGCAATAAGAGAAGTAGGGAGAAAAGCCGGCTACTACGCAACTATAACAAACAAGAAAGCCGATATATCACCAGGCGAGTACAACGTAGTAATATCACCACTCGTAGCCGGCAACCTCTTCAACTACCTTGCCTATATGGCTTCTGCTCTATGGGTACTCATAGGGTTCTCAGTATTCGCAAAATACGCCCCAGGAGAGAAAATAGGTAGTGACGTAATAAGTCTATATGATAAACCCAGAGACGTAACTCTACCAGGTGTTAGAAGCTTCGATGATGAAGGCGTTGAAACCTTTGACAAGCCAATAATAGAAAATGGTTTAATTAAAAACGTATTACACAACACTGCAACAGCATCAAAACTACAATTAAAATCCACTGGAAACGCTGGCTGGATATATCCAAGAGCGTGGAATCTAGAGATTTCTAGTGGTGAATTAAAAGAAGAAGAACTCCCATCTATTGTAAAGAATGGCTTGATAATAACTAATAACTGGTATACAAGACTACAAAACTACTATGAGGGATATTTCTCAACAGTCTCTAGAGACGTTGCACTCTTGGTGAGAAATGGTGAAATAGAGGGCCATGTGGGTAGAGTTAGAATAGCTACGAGTTATCCAAGACTACTATCAAGTATTACTGGAGCTACAAAGAATAGATATGATATAGCCTGGTGGGAGGTTAGAATACCAACTAGAGCACCATTCCTCGCGATTGAAAACATACCTATAACTAAACCTGAAGCATAATTTTTTCTCTTAACTCATCTCCTATACATTATTCTCTATTATTACTCGGAAAAACCAGTGTTTTAGTAAGATGGTAGTGGGTATTACAGTCTACTCTATAACAACAACGTTCATTGGCTGACTTGATTGTCCTTTCGACTGCTCTTTGGTTTGTTGAAGCCCTATTACTGGTGAGACTGGGAGTGCTTCAAGAGACTCTATTTTATCGAGGTGTTTCTTTATATTGTCTTTTTCTTTTAGGAACATTTCCATGGTCTTCTTCATTATATCTAGTGCTGTTAGATATGGTTTGTCTTGTATTTCACCAGCGAGATATCCGGTTTTTAGTGCACCCATAGCTTTTTCTATTTCAGCTATTTGTTCTTCTACTTCGTGTAATCTATTTCTCAATGCGTCTTTTACTTCTTTTGCTCTTGCTTTTATAACTGCTAGTTCTTCTTCGAGTTTCTTCTTTTGTGCTTCATATACGTGTGTTGCTATTTCCTTCTTTGAGTATAGTTCTTCGAGAGATGCGAGTCTACTCTTTACGTTTTTTAAACGGTTTTCTACTACGATCGCGTCGTACTCGTATTCGGGTATTAGTATAATGCCGCTTTGACCAACCTGTATTCTCTCAATTGATACTTCTCTATATTCAACATCATTTATGTTTATTTCCAATCCTTTTATTCTACCATCGGCATCACTATAGTAGCTTACTATGTATCCTAGTCTCCTACCATAAGGGTCTACTACTGGTTTCCCTAGACACTCTCCAATAGTTTCAATTGTAGTGCACATATCTTACACCACTTGTTTAATCAACTCGGTTTTACTTAAAAACCGTCAGAAGCCTGGCACCTGTCATCGCCCCGAGAAAGGGCTACACGCTTTTAACCTTCATCACCAATATTATTGATTCTACTAGACCCCCTCTTTAAAACAAATTATTTAGGAATTGAAAATAGGGGCTACAATGAATACACCAACAATAAGTAAAATCAGCGAGTTTATAGCAAGAATAGGTGAGAGTTTAGCCAGTATGCAGGGAATTGGATACTGGTTATTTCTAGCCGGGTTTATAATACTAGTAGTAATGGCTACAGTATTATTTATAAGAATATTAATTGTTGCTATAAGAGAAATACCCAATATGACTGTAAAGCAATTCATTAAATTCATGTTAGCACTAGCATTGATTTTAATGATAACTGGATTGTTTATATAGTGTTTTTATAGAGAATAAACTACTCTACAACATTAACCATTCATTAAAACCCAGTTACTACTCCTTTTGTAAGTTTATAAGTCCATTCTTTTGCATGCTATACTACGAGTATGAGGTGGGTTAATAGTGTCCACCACAATACTGGGTAGAAAACTAGTTTTACTAGCATTGCTTTATAGGAGTAATTCTAATCTCAACTACACCACCAGTAATTTCAGAAGACCAGTTAAATAGTGGAGTAGTAAGAATAGCTATTGGCCTCAATGGAGATGTAAATCAACTACTCTCACAGTGCAAAGTATGTAAAGTAGTAAGTGAAATACCCGAAATAAACGTAGTTGTTGTAGAAGCACCTAGATCTATCATTTCATATTTAATGAAGAAGCCATTTGTTAGATTTATAGAAGAAGATAGAGAAGTTAAACACCACGGCGAAGTCCAATGGAACATCTACATGATATATGCAGATGAAGTTTGGTCCACATATAGTAGTATATATGGAGATGCAGCTTATGGATACTATTCTACTATACAAGTAGCAGTACTAGATACTGGTATTGACTACTCGCACTCTGATTTACAAGGTGCTGTTAAATACTGTATAATGTCTCTCAACAATGGCAGGTCATTCTACAAGGGAACAGACCTATCCAAGTGTAGAGACCGTAATGGACACGGAACACACGTCGCTGGAATAATAGCAGCTAGACTAAACGGCTACGGCGTAGCCGGCGTAGCACCCAAAGCACAACTCTACGCCGTTAAAGTCCTAAGCGACAGTGGTAGCGGATACATTAGCGACATTGCAAAGGGTATCATTGAAGCAACCAAGGGCCCAGACGGCGTGCCCGGAACAGCTGATGATGCAGATGTAATCTCAATGTCTCTTGGCGGCTCAGGCTCTTCGACACTATATGATGCAGTTAAATATGCATATAGCTATGGAGTAGTATTAGTAGCAGCAACTGGAAACGAGGGAGCGTCTTCTCCAAGCTGTCCAGCTTGTTATCCGGAAGTAATTGCTGTTGGAGCAGTAGACATCAACTATAATGTTCCAAGCTGGAGCAACAGGCAACCAGACGTTGTAGCTCCAGGTGTAAACATCTACTCGACTCTACCAGGCGGTAAATATGGATCAATGAGTGGAACCTCCATGGCCTGTCCACATGTATCAGGAGTGGTAGCTCTAATGCAAGCTCTAAGACTAGTTGCTGGTAAGCCAAAGCTATCACCAAGTACAGTTGAATACTTAATTACAGCTACAGCAATAGACCTCGGCGCCTCTGGCTACGACTACCTATATGGATATGGATTAGTAGATGCATACTACGCAGTATATAACGGTCTTAGAGTCTAGGATTAAACCAGTTTAAAAGATAAAAATAAAGTATTTTTTTTCTTGTTTTATGGCTTCCTTGGAAAGACCTGGAAGCCTGGGTATCTTGGTTTTTCTAGTTCTTCATATATTTCTAGTAGTCTATTGTATTTCGCTGTTCTCTCGCTTCTCGCTGGTGCACCTGTTTTTATTAGTTTTGCGTTTAATCCCACTGCTATGTCTGCTATACTAGTGTCTTCCGTCTCTCCGCTTCTATGACTTATTATTGTTTTCATGTTGTTTTCATGGGCCATTTTAACGACATCAATGGTTTCTGTTAGTGTTCCAATCTGGTTTACTTTGACGAGTATTGCTGTTGTTGCTCCTAGTTCAATACCTTTACTTAGTCTCTTTGGATTGGTTGTATATAGGTCATCACCTACTATTAGTATTTTTGAGCCTAGTGCTTTAGTAATCATTGTATAGCCTTCAAAGTCTTCTTCGTGTAATGGGTCTTCAATGCTCACTATTGGATAGTCTCTAACTAGTTCTTCGTAGAACGAGATCATTTCTTCTCTAGTTAAATGCTTGCCTTCTCCTTCGAGGATGTATAGTTTCAAGTCTTCTCTGTAGAGTCTTGAACTAGCTGCATCTAGTGCTAGAGCTATATGTCTACCTGGTTCATAACCAGCTTTTTCAATTGCTTTAACTAGTAGGTCTAGTGCATCTCTACTCTTTTCTAGTGGTGGTGCATATCCTCCTTCATCTCCTACATTGATTGCTAGAGGACCATATTTCTCTTTGAGTAGTGTCTTCAATGCATGGTAGGTTTCAACGGCTGCCCTGATAGCTTCTGTAAAGTCGTTGAATCCAGCTGGAACAATCATGAATTCTTGAAAGTCTAGTTTGTTGCCTGCGTGTACTCCTCCATTTATAATGTTTAATAAGGGGACTGGTAGGTATTCTGCTGTTTTACCACCGAGATATATGTATAGTGGTAGTCCAATCGTGTTTGCAACGGCTTTTGCAACAGCTAGACTAGTAGCAACTATGGCGTTTCCACCAAGTCTGCTCTTGTTTTCTGTTCCATCTATCTCGATCATTTTATAGTCTATTTCACGTTGTTTCATTGCGTTCATTCCAATAATGGCGGGAGCTATAATTTTATTTACGTTTTCCACTGCTTTCTTTACGCCTTTACCCATGTATTCTCTTCCACCGTCACGTATTTCAACTGCTTCATGTATTCCCGTCGAGGCTCCACTGGGGGCGTTTGCTACTCCTACACCTAGTCCCTCTGTTACAACTCTAACTTGAACAGTTGGATTTCCTCTGCTGTCGAGAATCATTCTTGCTTTGACGTCTCTTATTATTAGTGAGTCCCAATATATTTCAAATAGTGACATATATACCACGCCCTGGTGTTTTCCATGGATGGAGATATATTGCTATTGGCTAATATAGTGTTATCATATATAGCGTGGATGGTATACACGGTTTTAAATTATAGTAGAGTTAAAAACACGGTGTTATACCTGGCTTTTCCCTTGGCGCTATATGTTCTTCCATTGATTTACTACTCCTATCTGGATGGAATAGTATTTCTATGTATTGCTACCAGTGTACTGTTATACTCAATAATAGTCTTTGTGGAGAAACTACGTAGAAATATTTATATTGTCGTTACTACACCTATACCAATAGTATTAAGCCTAGTATACTATACCCTGGTGAAGTAAATTGAAGAAGAAAGAAGATGTAAAGAAATGCCCTAAATGCGGGTCTTTAAATGTAGAAGTAACTAGAACATGGAATCTCGTCTCGCCACTCCCAGACAAAGCCGGTAGAATAACAATTACTGTAATGGGAGTATTCAAATGCAAAGACTGCAACTACACATGGAAGGGAGTAGTAAGTAAATTGAAAGTTGGAGGAGGAGTAGAAGTAGAGGGTAAAGGAGAGGTTTTAAAAGAAGAAGAAACAAGACCCCCTAAGGAAATAGTATTGGACCTCGATGAAATACTTAGAGAAGAAGACGAGGAATAAGATAGATATGAGCGAGGAAAACCGTTCACGGCAATTAATAGCGTTAATTGTTTTCCTCGTTATAGGAGGAATAATAGTATACTCCATCTACACTGGAGTACTAACAATAGCTGTTGTTAAAGGAAGAAGTATGCTTCCACTTCTGAGAGAAGGAGATATTGTTTTCATTGTGAAAACACGGCCAGAAAACATACACGTGGGAGATGTCATTGTCTACCAAGAACCAAGTGGTAGCCTAGTTGTACACAGAGTAATCAAAATATTTATCGAAGCAGGTAAATACTACTATGTTACACTAGGCGACAACAACCCCGGACCAGACATCTATTATGGTGGCCGCATTCCATTTGATAAAGTAGTTGGAAAAGTCGTAGAGATAAACGATTATATTGTTAAAATACCCTGTATTGGAGGACTTGCATTGAAAATAAGGAGTTAACTTGCTACTACTTCTTGTTTTTCAGTAAATAGTAGTTTAATACATCTCTAACATATTTACCAGTCGACTTCATTTTAGCTAGTTTCTCTAGGTATTCATTGTATGAAATCTGTTTTCTCCTAGTCCACTCTTCATAGTTTTTAATTATTGATTCTAGTGCATTATAGTGTAGTCTACATAAACCCTTTGTATATACGTCTCCACGGCATTCTGGAATAATACACTTCTCATAATTGTTTATTAATGCGAGTTTTTTAGATAGATTTACTCCTACTTCGTTTATTTTCTGGTCGAAGTTGTCGAGGAGTGTTTTTATTACTCGTTTAGCCTCCATAATTACTTCTTCTCTTTTTCTCTTTCCATGCATTATTTCATCCATTAATACCTCGAATTTCCTAGTTAACTCTACGCTGGCGAGGTCTGGGAAAAACGCTTCTATGACTTCTATAACTCCCATGCCAAGATCTGATATTTCAACTCCATCTTTTGTGTTTTTCAAGTATCCCCGGTCAAATAATTTCTCAATAATTATAGCACGCGTGGATTCAGTACCTATTCCAATGTTTTCCATCCATTTTAATATATCGATTTTCTTGAGTTTAGGTGGTGGTTTTGTATAAGACTCTCTCGCTGTAACCTTTACAACTTCTAGCTTCTCTCCGGGGCGCATATATGGTAGTAGTTTTGTTGCAGGTGTATGAAATGGATAGTAGACAAACCACCCGGGGTTTTCTATTGACTGACCAGTAGCTGTAAAGAAGTATTTATTGTCTGGTGTTGATACCTCTATTTTTAAGTGGTATACTAGGGCTGGCTGTGCAAAAGTAGCTAGAAATCTTCTAACTATTAAGTCGTAGATAGCTTTTTGTTCTTTGGATAGTTCTCCTGGTTGAATACCGGTTGGATAAATAGCTGGGTGTGCAGGGTCTTCTTTCTCTCCCTCTCTTGGTTTTAGAAATCCCTTTGTTTCACTTAGTAGTCTTGTAACTAGGTCTCTATACTCTCTGTTTTCTCCTAGTTTGCTCAGTATTGCTTTGTAATTTAGTGTTGGTGGTAGTTTTTGACTATTTGTTCTTGGATAGCTTATTAACGCATCTAGATATAATTGCTCGGCTATTTCCTGTGTTTTCATGGGGCTAAAACCATATATTCGCGAGGCCTCGTCTTGTAGGTCGCTTAGATTAAATGGTGGTGGAGGATTATACCTTATACTTGAAGATTCAACGTTTCTAACTATTAAGAACTTGGATTTTTCAACTATTTGTTTAATTAATTTCGCTTCTTGAGAGGATTCAACAGGGTTTTTAACGTATTCAAATACTATTAAGTCGCTTCCTTTTTTCACAGTTACAGTAATACTGTATTGTGGTAGAGGGATGAATACTCCTCGTTTTACTTCGTACTCGTATACGTGTTTAAGTGTGGGTGTTTGTACTCTACCAGCGCTAAGTATTACTTTTTTCCTAGTAGCTGTTAAAACAGCGTGCATTAAAGCCCGGCTAATATTTATACCCCACATCCAGTCGAGTTCGTGTCTACAGAGACCAGCCTCTATCATCGGGTAGTCTAGAGGGGAAAGTTTTGTAAATGATTCTCTTATTTCAGCTGGAGTTAAACTCGAGAATTTTGCTCTTAATGCTCTTTTTTCGTCTCCATGATTTTTAATTAATAAATATCCAATAACGCTTCCTTCAATATCGTAGTCGCATGCATTAACATAGTAGTTACAGTTTTTAAATAGTTCTCGAAGTAGGTCGAGGTATATTTTTACGTGTTTCTTTTCTTGATTTGCAATATATGCTGGTACCCATTCATAGGTGAAAACAGGATAGCCTGATTGACTAGTGTAGAGTTCGTATAAGTGGCCGGCAGCGCTCGCTATAATTATTGTCAATCCATCTTGTTTTATCTCGTAGTATGGTAGTGAATAGTATTTTCTAACTATGTAGTTAGAGGACAGTGCTTCAGCTATTTTTCTAGCTGCTTTTGGTTTTTCAGCTACTACAAGTACTCTACCATGTAGGCTCCATATACTGATTGGTCTTTGTAGTTTGCTTAAATAGTGTTCACTTGTGTGCCAGTACAATCTTCTTGCTCCCCTACTACTATATTGTTAGAATACTGTATTTATGTTAAAGGTATTGGAATAGTTAAAACCAATAGTACAATATATGTAAGTATACACCATTTACACTTGCTTTCATCGTATTGATTTGCCACTCCGGGGTGTCCGTGAACACCTATTATAACATACAATATGGTGGTCAATAAGCCAATACCAATATATACAAATCCTATTCCATATAAAACCTGGAGTGTTAACCCCACTACTAGAAATACTATTGGTGTGAGTGTACTAATGAATTTAAACTCTCTACTCCCTATAATACTCCTCACTACGTGGCCTCCATCTAATTGACCAATTGGTAGTAGGTTGAGGAATGTAATATAATACATAATGTATGCAATAAAGAGTATAGGATGTATAATGAGAACCCCGCTCTCTGTGTTTTTTAATCCAAGAATAAGGTAGAATATTAAACTAGCAAACGCTAATGGTTGAACTTCACCAGTTTCAACGAGTTTTTCAACTGTTTCAAATGGTAGAATTGGCGATAAATAAAGTCCTAGTAGTCCAACTAGAGTTGCAATTATAAACCCTGTGAGAGGCCCTGATATTCCAAGCTGTGCTAGTGACTTCCTTGTAGGTGGTGGTGTTTTAGTAAATATTACTGCTCCAAGAGTACCAATAAATCCAAGCTGGATTGGAGGAGCTGGAATTAAAACTGGGCCTTCTACTTCAATACTATTTTTCCTACTTGCAAATACATGTCCCAGCTCATGTGATAGAAGAGTGGTAAGGAAGAGAATAGTGTATGAGAGAGAATATAGAATTAACTCTATTGTTGAAATATGCCCAGTTAAACTATAAAGTGATTGAGATAGTCCAAATCCTGTTAGAAAAACAGTTGTAAATGTGAGTATTGTGAGAATCCATCTATACCTGTAGAGGGAGTGGTGTCTACTAGTATATGGAAGAAGTCTAACGATGGGAAACACGTCTTTTAATTGAATCATTAAAACATTATATTCCAATAGTAATTGACGATAGAGTTTACTAAACAAACTGGATTCTATTGGTTCTTGGAGAACTAGGTCTACTGTAAACCCGTAGTCTCTAAGTTCTACGACTTTGATCCCAGCTTTCGAGAATAGATTCAAGATATTTTCTAACTTCTGGTGTAATGAGTTTGCTGACGGGTACAAGTTCTACTCCTCCTGTCTCTTTCGGTCTTAAAATAGACATTGGTAATAATCCATTAATTAACTCTAATATAGCAATGTATACTGGATCGTATACTTTGACTTCGGAGAGATCTATTAGGCTTGGAGAACCCATAGATAATTGGAGTGCTCTAACACCAACTACTCTAGCTATTTCAAATCTTGTTAATTTCTGGCTGAACACTTTTCTATAAACTTCTAAAAGCGCAATACTCAATTCCACCACCAAGTAAACAAGATATCTAAATGTGTAATAAAAATCGGGATTTAAAAATCAATTAGTTAGAAAAGATAATTGTGGTTTAAAACCCTACTTCAGAATTCTGGTTTAGACTCTTCTTCCTTCTTTTCTTCTTTCTTCTCCTTCTTTAGTGGGCTGGCAGCAATAATGTCGTCTATCTTTAAGATTGTTAGTGCTGCTTCAGCGGCTGTCTTTATCATTGATTCTTTTACTAGTAGTGGTTCAATTATGTTTCTTCTTGTCATGTCTTCAACTATTTCGCCTGTTATTGCGTCTATGCCAGCGTTTTTCTTGCCTTCAGCGTGGAGTTTTCTCAACTCCATTAGTACTTCTAGTGGGTCTTTACCAGCTGATTGAGCTAGTATCATTGGTATTTCTTCTAGTGCACTAGCAAAGGCCTCGATAGCTAGTTGTTCTTTACCACCAATTTTAGCTGCGTATTCACGGAGTTTCATTGCTACTTCGATTTCAGATGCGCCTCCACCAGCAACTATGTATGGAGACCTCATTACGTTTCTCAATACGTTGAGTGCGTCTTTGAGGCTTCTCTCTATTTCATCTAGTACCATGTCGCTTGCTCCACGTACTAGTATTGTAACAGCTTTTGGATTCTTGCATCCTTCAACAAATACCATTTTGTCGTTGCCGACTTTTCTCTCTTCTACTAGTTCTGCGTATCCAAGGTCTTCTGGTCTCAAGTCGCGTATACTACTTACTATTCTTCCACCTGTTGCTCTTTCTAGTTTCTCTAGGTCGCTTCTCTTAACTCTTCTAACAGCAAGAATACCCTTCTTAGCAAGGAAGTGCTGAGCAACCTCGTCGATGCCTTTTTGGCATATTACGACGTTTGCACCTACTTCGGCTATTTTGTCAACCATTTCTTTTAGCATTTTTGCTTCTTCGTCTAGGAAGGCCTTGATCATCTCTGGGCTTGTAATGTTGATTTTAGCTGTTATTTCTGGTTTTTCTACTTCGAGGGCCGCGTCTAGTAGGGCTATTCTTGCTTTTTCAACTCTTCTAGGCATACCTGGGTGAACTACTTCTTTGTCTAATACTACACCATATACTAGCTGGGTGTCTAAGACGTTACCACCCTTCTTCTTTTCGATTTTAACATCATCTATTCTAAAGTCTTTTGTTCCATCTGGTCTGGGCTCGGCAACTGCTAGTGCAGCATCAATTGCCATATCTGCTAGTTTGTTTGCTACTACGTCTCCACCAATATACTTGCTTGCAATAGATGTCATTACGATTTTTCTTAGTTCATCTCTATTGTTGATGTCTATTGGAATAGCTGTTTCACGGAGTATTCTTAGAGCTTCTTTCAAGGCCTTGGTGTAGCCTTCAATAATTATACTTGGATGAATGTCTTGGTCTAGTAGGTCTTCTGCTTTTGCTAGAAGTGTACCAGCTAATACAACAGCACTTGTAGTTCCATCTCCAACCTCGGCATCTTGGGCTTTTGCAACTTCAACAAGGAGTTTAGCAGCGGGATGTTGAACTTCCATTTCCTTGACGATTGTAGCACCGTCATTTGTAACTGTTACATCACCAAAACTGTCAACTAGCATCTTGTCGAGTCCACGTGGTCCAAGACTAGTCTTTAATACTTCTGCAAGTGCTTTTGCAGCAGCTATATTGGATCTAAGCGCTTCTCTACCAGTGGTTCTCTTTGTTCCTTCTTTTAGTATTAAAACTGGTACACCGTAGAGGGCCATGAATGCTCACCCTATCAATCCAGTTATTTCGTAATCTAAACGGGTTCTATATAAATTTTCTTTCCATAACTAAATAAATGATCATTGAAGCCCCTATCATAGCCCACCAAAACCTAAAAATATAATATTATTTAGAGAAACTTGTTACAGGAGATGGCAATGTATGAATTGAAAACAAAAGAGGAATTGATCAGAGCTATTATGGGTAATGAAGTAGTATTAATAGAGTATTATGAACCAGAAAACAAAGATTGTGAAATAATGTATGAATCTATGAAGGAGTTTGCTAAATACGCTGATAAATCTATCTTCTTTTGCAGAGTAAACATTCGCGAACACCCTGAAATGGCCGATGTATCTTCTATACCAGCTCTACGAGTATACTATAGAGGAGAGGTAGTATTCGAACAACTCGGTGTATTGAGCTCTCCTGAATTAAATCTAAGAGTGATAAGAAGGAGTATTAGAGAAGTATTTAGTAATCGAAATATTTCAATTAGAGTGTAGTTCCTCGTGGTTTGATACATTACTATATGGGTAGTTCTCTCGTATTTACTTCTTCAACAATTCTTGATAGCTCTTCTTTTCTCAAGTAGACAATATATACAACTGGGTTTTCAATACGTGCTCTACTAGACCTGGGATTATAAACACCCTTCTCTCCAACCAATACATATCCATGATTTAAAACCTCGTTTAACTCTGCAACACTAGCTGATTTAAGAAATACTTCGAACTTCTCGGAGAATCCAAGGGCCTTTCTCAAATACTCGTCTGTTACTACTGTTCCACACACTATACAGGATCTATCTGGTGAGATAGCTTTAAAGCCACAACGAGGACACTCTAAAAACCCCTTGGGGCCCTGTGTATTCCAAGTATAGCGTAGTATTGAAACAAGGTCTTCTCTTCCAAGTTTTACTGAGGCATTGTATAATCTACTAATTTCTGGTATTACGGCGCGTCCGCCCCTTGTTACAATGTATTCGATTTGGTTTGGTGTGAGATTATCTACCTCACCAAGGATTTTAGAAGCAATATACTCGTTTAAAACAGGAGCTAGTCTCTTGGCTTTTTTAACGATCATTTCTCCCGTTGGCTTACTACTATAACCAGAAGCAATTGTTTCTATTATTTCTCTTATTATACTACGAGTTTTATCTGGTGGGAGTTGTAGTTCACTAGATAATCCAAATAATGCATCTATTTGCTCGTATACTTCATCTACGAGTTTATCTATGTTTATACTAGGCTGTGTTTTCTTTTTAGCGGGTTTTTTCTTGGTTGCTTCTTCTGTTTTTCTCTCGGTTTCAATGGTCTTTTTTGATTTTCCTTCTTCTACTTGTCTACTAGTATCTTCAGTGGTTTTAACTGGTTGTTTTTTACGGCTTTGTTTACCGGGAATATCAACCCCCTCTCCACTAGTATATAGGGGGATTTATTGAGGAATCAAGGAAGAGTTTTAATTAGATTCATTCTACTAGGACTCGCTTGGTTCTTCTTCGAGGGCCTTTGCAATCATATAGCTAATAATTAGTTTTGCAATGCTTTTCTTTGTTCTCAACTTGTTTAGGTATTCTATTACATCTTCTGGTGTTGCTTTATTATTGAATACTTCTTGTTTTATTTGTCTAGCTATGGAGTAGAGTATTTTCTCGTAGTCGAATTCTGATTCGACTTTATCACCATAATATCTATCAATCAACTCTGCAACAATATCTCCTATAACGCTTTCAACACCGTCTATTAGTTTTCTCTTGTATTGCGTTTTCATGTTCTTCCCTGCTAGTAAATCCTATGGGGTTAAGGAGTTATTAAATATTAATTATCTATAGAGGTGGACTAATACAGTGTTTTTCAACAACTGGTTTACCTGGTTCTCCCGGTCTAACTACTAACAACCCAGCACATTGAAGTTCATATACTAGTGGTGATGAAAACACGGTTACTACTAGTCCATTATGCGATAAACGAATACCGTTAACTGCTTCATGTCCTCTAATTACAATGCCTCCTTGAATTAACTGAATGGTTTTACTACTCACTATTCTACCATATAGTATGCCTGCACCGCGCGGTGAAATAGTGTAGTAGTCTGTGTGCTCGGTGGGATCACTCCATAAAACCTCTTCTAACAACCTACTACATTCTTCATTAGTGGAACATGTAAATGCTTCACGCCATGAACCAGTATTTAATACTTTCAAAGGAGGCCCTCCATGTAGTGCTAGAAAAACACCTTCTCTCACTACTGTCAGTGGTAGTTTATCAAATATCTCTATGGAGTATTCGTATAGAGAACTAGCTTCCAATCCATATTTCCTCTTGAGAACAACTGGATAGTCGTGTGGATGTGGTATAAGCCATAGTGGGGGTTCATGATTACCTCTCAGCAATACAACTCTCTGATTGAATTTCTCTTTTAGTTTTAATAGAAATGCAAGTGTTTCAAGTTGCATGTAGCCCCTATCTATGTAGTCTCCGAGAAATACTAGGACCGTATTGTCTCGAATACTCCACATGGTATCTAGTATTTTGAGGAGTGTATAGTAGTCGCCGTGAATATCTCCTATAAACGCGTATTCAACGCCGCCTTGTACTTGGATTACTCTTGGAGTAGCATACGAGGAGTTTAATGGGGGTTTATCTACATAGGTAATAGCTTCTTCTAGGAGTTTTCTATATGTAGAAGGAGAACTAACTGTTTCAAGGACTTCACGGTGTAACTCTAGGATTTCACGATTTAATAAATCCAGGTCTATACTAGTCATAACTCACACCTATAACGGGATAGATTGCATAAGAAGCGTTTTTTACATATTGATGACTCGTGTTTTCATCTATTACTTTATCGTAAAATCCCCATGCATGAACAATCACTTCTAGTGGAATATCGCTTAAAACATCTACGTGTAGATAGCTAGTTGCAATCTCCATTTGCAAAAACATATTTAATACCTCGACGAGCTCTCTCGTAGAAGGAGTAGTAATGTGTATTAAGAGGTAGTCGGAGTCTTTTCTATATGCATAGCGTAGTGTTAAATACTTGTATAGTTTGTTGTAAAACCTAGAGCGAAGATTTTTTACGCCTATTTTAGATTCAAGGTATTTTATTACTTCACTATTTCTCCGTATGCTTCTAGATGGTGGATTAAACAATCTGAATAATTCTACTAGCAATATCACGTCGTTTTCGTCGAGTTTTTCTATTTTATCACTTAGAGCTGAAGTCAACTCTATTGTGTACGTCTCGGGGTTTACTAGTGGAATAAGTGTTTCACGTATTGACATACATACACTGTATTTACATAGTGGGAAAACCACGTTCTCTTCGACTAGTGAGCAGTCTCCGAGAAAGTATATTATGTAGAATGGTACACTGGTGAAGGAATAGTATGAAGTAATGGTCTTCAAAGACTTTTTAAAACAGGGTAGATTTGTCTTCTGGGTTTTACTAATTAATAAAATACTTGGTTTGGGAGAGAGTGCTTCGAGTGGTACTACAAAGTACTTGGAGATCTCGCCTTTCTCTATGAGTCTATTTAAAACCCTCGACAGTTTTGATGTATTGTATCCTAGATGCTTACTTACTTCGCTAATTGACTTCCACTTGTCTAATTCCAATACTAGTCTATGTATATCTATAATCTCCACCACTATGGGATTAAGTAGTGGAGGGGAATTATAGTTGTTTTAATTGTTCAGCGGCTACCACTTCTACATCATTAATCAGGCGCGGCCAAGGTTCAACATCTATATGGTATGATTTAGTAGAGTGTAATATAAAAATTGCATTTATTAGATCAGCACGCTCGTGCATAATCATTCTATCATTAAACCATGTTTTCATCACGTAGAGTGCTCGGCCAAATGCCTTTTAATCACTGCTCATTGTCGGGAGTACTCCTCATCGCTATATTTCTATATTGAGTACTTCCCTTAATTTAACTTTTACTCTATCTGCTATTAACTTACCGTCAACTTTACCTCTCATAGTCTTCATTACTTCGCTCATTACTATATTGAATGCCTTGCTCTGTTTAGATAATAGTTTTTCTTTGTTGGAAGCTATGATGTTTTCAATTAACTTGTCGAGTTCGTCTACACTAGTTGTTTTTAATCCAAGAGCGTTGATTGCCTGTTCTACGGTGGTTCCCGGGTTTTTCGCGAGGTATGCGAGGATGTCTGGAATTGCTTCTTTAGCAATAACTCCCCTCGCAACGGCTTCAACAACTCTTTCTATGGTGTTTTCATCAACTTCATCTATTGGTATTCCTTCTCTCCTCAACATGGGAATGGTATTAATAAATATACTAGCTATAACTGAATATGGTACTTTATCGCCATATTTCTCAGCTAGGTATTCGTAAAAGTCTAGTTCTAGTGCATTTATTAATGCATCTGCAAGAGCTTTACTCAATCCGTGTTTTTCAACGAGTTTTTTGTATTTTACATCGGGGTGTTCTGGTATTAGAGTTTTTGCTTTCTCTACTAGTTCACTCGTTATACGAATTGGTGGTATATCTGTCTCGGGATACATTCTAGCAGAGCCCGGTCTTGGACGCATATACTTTGTAGTACCATCGGGGTTTGCAGCTCTTGTTTCTTCTGGTATACCAATTAGTGCTAGTCTAGCTCTTTCAACTACGGCTTTTAGTGCTTTTACTCCTTTCTCTTTTTCATCTGCAACTAGTACTATTGCATCTCTGTTTGGATCGGCACCTATATACTCGTATAGTTTTACAACGTCTTCACTTGTTATGCCATAACCTGGTAGTTCATCTGTATGTATAATTCCTCCTACACCTCCCCATACTTTTGCATAGTCGCTTAACTCTGTTCCAAATCTCCGCCCGGGTTGTACTTCTCTACCAAGTAGCCCCTTGAATCCTGGTAGTTTAACAGCTAGTATTGCACCGTTTGGTAGGGATAGAGCTCTCTTTATGATTTTTGACTGGCTGTTTTTGAATAATTCTGATACGTCTACTATATCGTCTAGAAGGTCTTTTTCGCTTACACCTCTATTTAAGAGTTCACTTCTTATTTCTAGTAGTTTTAGCTGGCGTTGTACTTCGTATTCTATAACTTTTGGTATTAGATACAAGTGTTGTACTCCTTTAACCTCGATTTTGGCCCCGCCGGCAATACTGATGTTTATATCTTGTCTAATACTCCCCAATCCATGTTTTGCTTTACCAGTCAATCTCACTAATTGCCCGATTTTTAATGCTGTTTTCAATGCTAGTTCTGGAGAGTCTATGTCTGGACTTGTAGCGATTTCTATCAGTGGTATACCGAGCCTTTCTAGTGAATAGTAGACTTCACTTTCTTTTTCCTCTATTTTCTTAGCTGCGTCTTCTTCGAGGCAGAGGGTTTGAATACCTATTTTTCTATCTTCAACAGTAATACTGCCATTGAATGCAACTAGCATTGTTCTCTGAAAGCCACTGACATTGCTTCCATCAACAACTATTTTTCTCATAACGTAGATTTCATCTATTAACTCCATGTTGAGTGCTTTTGCCACGGCTATAGCTGTTAACAGTGATTCTTCGTCGACGTGGTGTGGTGGTTCTTCATCTGCTTCTACAAGACAAGTTGTTGGAGATGGAGCGTTATAGATGTAAGCTCTACTCCGCTTCCACTCCAGCATTGCGGCTGGATCTACTTCTCCTGTTTCGCTTCTCGCTGGTCTTAAATAGCGTTTAAAGGAATATACCTGGCTACTCGTAGACTCCTCGCTTGTTGGACATGGACAGAATAGTTTTCTCTTAGTGTTTAGTTGTACGTGGATTTCAAGTCCTACTTTTAAACCAATAGACTTGTAGAAGTCAACACTACTCATAATACCACCTTGGATACAAGTCTAGTGTGTGGCGGTCATTGAATTCACCAACCAAGTTTAATTCAAACAATTTTCTCACTTCATCAAGGTCTCTTGTAATCGAGCCTAGAATCCAAGACAATTTTACATATGCTACTTCTGGGAGGATGTCGCGTCCAGGTATAACCCCGGCTTCTAGGTACCTTCTACCAGTACTATAAACATTCATGTTTACATGTCCAAAGAGACATTGACTCGTCATAACTACTGGTATACCGTTTTCTACAGCTCTCTTTATTGTGTTTAATAGAGAGTTTGATGCGTGGCCTAGACCCGTTCCCTCTAAGACAATACCATGATAGCCCTTGTCTACTAGGAAATCTATTATTTCTCCCTGTAGACCAGGATACACCTTGATTAATGCTACTTTATCGTCAAATCTAGCTTTTAATACTGGTTGCTTTTCCCCTCTATACTCGTATATTTTCCCTATTACTTTTAATTCATGTGTTAATGGATTAACTATTGCTAGTGGCTTGTCATTGATTGATTGAAAAGCATCTCTTCTACTAGTATGCATTTTTCTAGCTTTTACTCCTCTATGAACAGCATTGTATTCGTCTGAAATATCCCTGTGCATTGCTATTACTGATTCTGCAAAGGGGGCTTTGCTAGCTACTATAAATGCACTTATAAGGTTGAAGACAGCGTCTGTACTTGGTCTATCGCTACTTCTCTGTGATCCAACGAATACTATTGGTGCTGATTTATTACTTATTCCAAAAGCCAATGCTGAAGCAGTATAAGACATTGTATCTGTACCGTGTGCAACGACTACTCCACTAACTCCACTTGTCAGCTCTCTATATACTTCTTCTGCTATTTTCTCCCATAGTTTTGGATTCATATCCTCGCTAAATATACTCATAATTTCCCTTGTGTTTACAACTGCTATATCTGTTAGTTCGGGGATCCACTCAATGATCTCTTCGGGTTTTAATGCAGGTGTTACAGCACCTGTTGAATAATCTACTTTTGACGCAATTGTTCCACCAGTGCTGAGCATAGTTACTCTTGGTAGATTGCCTTGTTGTTTTTTCTCCATTGTTGTCTCGATTAAACCGTGTTCTACGGTAACTGCTACTTCTTCTTTCTCAATAGACTCTATTTTCGAGATGTCAATACCTACATTGTAGCCGTTACTCAGTTTAATATTGATGATGTTTGAAGTAGAGTAGAGTTCTGGGCGTGGAAGTAGTATTCCCCTGAGTATAGATCCATCTCTTAGTTTTAAGACTACACGGTCGCCTGGTTTTAAATTCCTTGTTAAGAGATATTCAGCTGCTTTCTCTGTGTATCCATAGTATATAAGCATGTCTACCACGCTAATTGCAGGTTTTTATCCAGGATTATACACGTTTTATTACAAAATAAATAGTTTAATATGAAGGAGAGGAGTATTTCAAATATGCACGAGTAGTTTCTACGAGGCGTATTTCCAAGAAAACTTTATTGTGGATTCTACATGGATGGTGTAGACTCTGCTGTTTGCGGTTTTAGGAATCTTCTAACATATTCTACTCTATTTCTAACTCTTGGTGGCTTGTTTTTCTTTGGTTTTGGTGGTATTTTTGGTGTTGCACTTCTTACCTTACCTGCTTTTGTAAGTGAACCGTGTGTAGGCATATTCTTGCACCAATTGTATTTATGCTAAATAGTGATATTTAAAAATAGCTTTTTAACTTAATCCATATTTGACTGGGTAAAGAACATGTCTTCAACAAATAAAGTCTATTTAGTAGAAACACCATTTGGTATACTAGCAGTCAACGATGATAATGAAATAGTTGGTTTTGTAGAAGCACCTAGTAGACTAGATGATATAGTAGAATACTTGTTGAGTATAGAGAGAGGTGAAACAGTACCTCAACACGAGAAAATAGTTTCTCTATTGAAGGAAAAAGGCTATACACACGTAGTTGTAGAAGACTACAGTACTGCAAAAGCTGTTTCTCAAGCTGGTTTAACACCAGAAGTAGTACCTGGTAATCCAAAAGCTATATACATAAGATCGCTTCTATCAGAACTAGCAGTTAAATTTGGTTTTGCACAAAACACAGAGGAATACTTTGCTAAAATCCACGAGATAATGATGGAGTATGTTAGGAGAAAACTTAGAAGAGAAGCCCAAAAGAGAGACTTACTAGCAGTACAGGCTATAAGAGCAATCGACGATATTGATAGAACAATTAATTTATATGTAGCTAGATTGAGAGAATGGTATAGCGTCCACTTCCCAGAACTAGACGAGCTAGTTAGAGACCACCAGGAATACGCTAGACTAGTATACGATCTCAGACATAGATCTAACTTTACAGTTGAAAACCTACGTAGACTCGGACTACCAGAAGATAAAGCAAGTAAAATAGCAGATGCGGCTTCAAAGAGTATAGGTGCTGATCTAAGCGACTTCGACTTAGACTACATTGGAATACTTGCAGGTATTATACTAGACCTGTACAAGCTAAGAGAAACACTTGAAACATACATAGACATCGTTATGAAAGAAGTAGCTCCAAACATTGTAGCCCTAGTAGGCCCCAAACTAGGTGCTAGACTACTAAGTCTAGCTGGTGGACTAGAAAAACTAGCAAAACTCCCAGCAAGCACAATACAAGTACTAGGAGCCGAGAAAGCATTGTTTAGAGCACTTAGAACAGGTGGTAAACCACCAAAACACGGTGTTATATTCCAGCACCCAGCAATACACAAGAGCCCCAGGTGGCAAAGAGGTAAAATCGCCAGAGCACTAGCTACAAAACTAGCTATAGCGGCTGAAAGTAGACTACTTCTCCGGTAGGTATATTGGAGATAAACTAGTACAAGAATTCGAACAGAGAGTAGAAGAAGTTAAGAAACTATATCCAAAACCACCACCAAGACCCGAGAAACCACCAAGACACCCAGAAAGAGAAAAGAAAAAGAGGGAGAAAAAGAAGTAGTATGTAGGTGAGTAGAAATGAGCATGGTTGTCTCTATTAAACCACACGAGAAATACAAGGGCGTTTACATCGTAGAATTAGAAGACGGCAGTATAAGACTAGCAACGAAAAACCTTGTTCCAGGACACAGAGTCTACGGTGAAAGACTCTTTAAATATGGAGATGTTGAATACCGCGAGTGGAATGCTTACAGAAGTAAACTCGCTGGTGCACTAATGAACGGCCTTGCCGAACAGCCTATTTCAGAGGGAGATAGAATACTCTACTTGGGCGTTGCATCTGGAACAACAGCTAGCCACGTATCAGACATTGTTGGCCCAAAGGGCAGGATTTACGGGTTGGATGTAGCGCCGAGAGTAATGAGAGAATTCATAATGGTTGCAGAAGTTAGAAAGAACTTGTATCCAATTCTAGCTGATGCAAGAAAACCCAGAGAATACCGTCACATAGTAGAACTAGTTGATGGAATATATGCTGATGTAGCACAGCCGGAACAAGCATCAATAGTAGCTGACAACGCAGACGTGTTCTTAAGAGATGGTGGATACCTACTCCTAGCTATTAAAGCGAGAAGTATTGATGTAACCAAGGAGCCAAGCGAGATCTACAAGAGAGAAATCAATACTCTCAAAGAACGCGGATTTGAAATAATTGACGTTGTACACTTAGAACCATACGACAAAGACCACGCAATGATACTAGCTAGATTCCATAGAAAGAAGTAAAAACAAAATGTTTTTTCCAAGTTAAAAGATATTAAGTTGGAAAACAATTATGGTTTTTTGAGTAAACACGATAAACGGGTTGACAGTTGCCAGAGACCAGTGAACTAGTAGAAGAAGTCCTAAAAATAGTGAAAAAAGCGGGTTTTAAAGCAGACTTGATACTATATCCGAGAGAAAATAGAAGTGTAGACGTAGTTGCTAGACTAGGTGATAAAGCACTAATCATCAAAGTAGTAAATGATGCTAGTAAACTGACGAGACAGGAAATAAGCGACTTGAAAAAAGCTAGAATAGCATATAATGCATCAACTGTTATCGTCGCACATGAAGATAGAAGTGAGAAAATGGAAGACGAAGTAGTCTACTACAAATACGGTTCAATAATAATTACACCCGGCACACTCGAGCAAAACCTTGTTAAAAACGAAAAACTCATTGTTGCATACATACGTGGAAACTATATTTTGAAGATAAACCCCGAGAAGTTCAAAAAGAAACTAGAAGAAACACGCATATCTCGAGGAGCAATAGCCGACGCGCTAGGTATAAGTAAAAAAGCAGTATATATGTATGAACGCGGAGAAATGTATATAACTCTAGAAAAAGGCTTGAAACTAGCCTCTCTACTCGGCGAAGACGTATTTGACGAATTCGACATATTTAATGAATCAATAACAGAGGAGTCGCCGGGTGAAGACCTCGCTTTAAAACCCAGAGACGAGGTTGAAAGAATACTCTATAAAATAGCGAGTAATATGAGAAAAACACTTGTCGCTTTTTCTAGAATGCCCGTAGACATAGTGTTAAAGGGAAGGACATGTATATCAATTGTCAAAGAAAACGTATATGAAGACCTGAGAGAAAAAATAGAAAACGCTGGAAAACTAGCCGAGAAAATAAACTCGAAGCTAATTCTAGTTAAATCACCAAGAGACGTTTTACAGTTAAAAGATATAGAAGAAAACCCCAATATGGAAACATAGCTCTAGCAATATAAATTGGTGGAGTAGTTGAAATATGTAATTACTGGTAGACCTGGAGTAGGAAAGTCTACATTGTTTAATACAATAGTAGATACATTAAAGAAACACGGCTTTACAGTAGGAGGTATAATAGCACCCGAAGTACGCGAGGGAACATTGAGAACTGGATTTATGATTGTCGATATAGCAACAGGTGAAAAAACCTGGCTAGCTAGACGAGACTATCCTAGTACAGTAAAAGTCGGTGCATATGGCGTACTAGTTGATGAAGCGGATAGAATTGTTGTTAAAGCACTTGAAAAAGCAATCCAGGAAGCCAGTGTTATAGCAGTAGACGAAGTTGGACCTATGGAGTTAAAACTACCCTCTTTCAAACCCTATCTACTCAAAGCACTAGACTCAAATAAACCAGTAATACTCGTTGTACACTATAGACTAAACGATGAAGAAATACTCTCGAGATTAAGAGATGCTGAGAGGATAGTTGTAACAATTGAAAACAGAGAAAAACTAAGAAGAGAAATACCATTGAAAATAATAAGAGCTTTAGCCGGCTCAGAGTCTAGATCGGCCTGATGTATCTAAGTATTTTCTTCTCGAAATCCTCTCTCTTTACACCCTTGATTAGAACTGTTTTTATTCTGCTCCCTCTTAAACCATAAATTACATCTATATTTGATGATGGTATTTTCAAGTTTGACGATAAATACCCTATAAGACTGGAATTACATCTACTATCATTTTCTACGTCTCTAGTTTTAAAGACTAGTTCATCATTATCTATAGTTAAATAGGTTTCTCTAGGGTCTTCTTCCACTCTCACAGTTAGTAATAGTCCATCACTAGTTTCAGAAATGTTTTTACTTATTATTTTGAGGAGTGACTCGCGGAATTCATCTATAGTAGTCAAATCCCGGACACCAAGTATTTAATTTATACTATTGTGGTATAAATGTTTTTCAGTGAAGAGACATGTCTCAATATATTTTACTAACTGTTGTTTGTGAGACTAAGTAGTAGACTGGTTAGCTCGTTGTAACCAGCATTGGTGCGTATTCCACGTGGGTCCATGTGTGTTCTTGATGCTTTAAATCCTGCTTCACGTAGTTTTTCAATAACGACTGTTACACTAGGCATGTTGATTTTGAGTACTGAGCATAGCTTGTCTAGTCTGATGTATGGATTTTCTATTTCTGCTTCGTTGAGTATTAAACTAGCTGTTTTACGTGTTTCATTTGATATCCAATTGTGTTTTTCAATGTTGTTAATTAGTTCACTAGTAGTATTGTAGTCGTATATATTGCAAATCCAGGTTTTGCCGGCGACTAGTGGTTTTGAACCATCACTGCATTTAACATCTAATTCCTCTATACTACTAGTAAATCCTCTCTCCAGTGTCTTTGGACAATACCATAGGTAGCCAATACAGTTTTCTACTGTTTTATATGCTTCCCACGCGCTCCTTTTAGACTTAAAGAATACTCTTATAAAGTATTTGTATACAAGGACTACGAGTGGTTTTAAATCTATTTCTAGAGAAGCCGCTCTCAACACAGTGTTTGCTATTAGTAGTCTTGTAGCAAATTCTTTTTCAAAATCTACTTTGAAGCAATTGCTCCAGTATCTTGATAGTGTTTTATGTGGATAGGTACAGGAGAGGGGGCCGGTATCAGTGGCTGTTACTCCTATATATGCTTCTTTATTTAGTGGTTTAAGCGCGGAATCTATGTAGGGGGATGGCGAGCCATAGGGATCTACGTCGACGTAGTCTACAAGTACACCTGTAAAAACAAGGTTGTTTAGTAGTGTATTGGCTTCGCTGTTATATGCTTCAAGCCTCTCAGCGAGATTATTTAACAATATGTTTTTTACAATGTAGTTGTAGGCTCTGGGGTCAACATCGTTTAATATACCTTTGCCGCTTGATTCAAGCGCTATTCTAATTCCTCTTATACCAGTACCTGCAAGAGCGTCTACAAAGAAAAATTCTTTGTTTTTAAATATTGTTTTTAGAAACATAGTGGTGAAATCACGGCTGATAACTGCTTGTGGATTGTAGAATACAGGCATCCATGCTGGTTCTATTGAGCCATCAGGCCTCTTATATCGCTCTAGGCGTGGAACAATTATTTTTGCAAGCCCCTCGTTTAATACTTCTTCGTATTGTGTATTAACCATCATATACCTCACTTGTAATTAATTTTCAGAATGAGAGCTCCTCGTCATTAATCAGGCGGTTTACTATTCATCATCAATTGTAAATTGTGTTATAAGAGTATTAAAACTACTACTTCTTTGTTTTTTCAACGAGGTATTCAACGATTATTTCTGGCGGATTTACTCCTGTAGCCCTCCTTAAACCCTCCCAGTTTGGAAACGCGTTTACTTCTAGTATGTAGTGTTTACCCGTGTTTAAATCGTATGCTACGTCAACACCTGCATAGTCTAAACCAAGTGTTTTTACTGCTTTAATAGCTATTTGAAATACTTCTGGTGCTTCACTCTCTTCAACTCTTACTCCACTTGCGCCTTGTGCTATATTGGTTTTCCAAGAACTACTAATCCGCTTCATTGCACCTATAACTCTATCACCTACAACAAAGACTCTATAGTCGAATCCTGGTTTTTCAAGGAATTCCTGGTAGTAGCTTGGTAGTCCAAGGTTTTTCAAACTCCTCGTTATGTGGAATGAAATATCTGGGTCTTGGATTAAAGTACTACCTAAACCAAGGCTTCCAATTATTGGTTTATAAACTACTTTCTTTTTCTCATTTGTAAACCTCATCGCTGAAAACGGGTTTTCTGTAACTAGTGTTTCTGGTACTGGTAGTCCAGTTAAGTGGAGTTTTAATAAACACCTCCATTTGTCCCTGGTAACTAGTGTTGCAGTTGGATTGTTAACTACGGGGATTTTAGAAGCGAGGGCCTCGATAACTCCTATTCTCTTTAAAAAAGTATCTAGTGAGAGGTATAATCCAATATTTCTCATTAATGCAGCGTCGACATCAACCGGGTTGGGGCCGTGGTATACTTCTACTCCTCTCGTAGTGATTTTGGCGTCTAGTAGATGAGCTTTTAAATAGACTGGTGTATGACCTTTTCTCTCTATTGCCTCTATTAACTCTTGAGCTGTTTTGGGTGGTGTTTTTCTATATTCAATAACAGCTATTTTCACTTGGATTACACCTTGAAAGCTACTACTATGTAGATAACTGCAATTAGAGATATAATAGTGGCTAGGAGAGTGGCTTGGATAGAATGAGATATAACGGCTCCTATTAGTGAACCCAATATAATAAATGTAGAGAGTAGAGCGTATAAAGCAATCGCGTCACTTCTATCTAGATGTACATCGATTAATCTAGTAGCTAGTAGAGAAGCTACAACTAATACCGTCATACTAAGTAAGCGGTATACCGAGTCTTCTAGAACTATAATTAGCGCTGTGGAAGCCAGTGTAGCCAACAAGATCAAGCCTATTAGTGTATCATACTTCTTCATTATCACACCTTGCTGATTAATACATCAATGAGATTTTTAATTTAAATCATTGTTTTACGAGTTTGTAGAGTACATAGGATAAAATAACAGTGTATACAATTCCCTCTAGTGGCTCTACATTCAATACTAATTCGTATAAATTACTTCCTTTCTGTGTTTTAAACTCTCTTCTCAAACGCTCTTCGCTTGATAGAAATACTCCAAGTAGTGGTTTATTATAAGTCAATGCTTCTTCTACTGGTAGATAGACGGCTTCTACTCCTATTGAGCGGAGTACATGGGATAATAGTATTCCAGCTCCCTCGAGAAACCTTGTAGATGTAATAGCAGTTATTGGTTTACTCAGCGAGGCCTCTATAACATCACTGTATTTTTCAATAAAGGATTTCACGGTAACAGTAAATCCCTCGCGGCCGTGTTCAAACAGCCTCTTCCCCCTTATATTCAGGCTTGATTTATAGATTTCAGAGATCGCTATGAATGATGCTAGTGTTGTATATAGTGATGCTGATACAGAGTCGTTTGTTGGAATCAACTCTACATTGTAGTATCTAAGAGTATTTCTAATCATTTCATTAGGTGGTGTTGGAGAAAATGCGAGGTATTCAACTCCTAGAATACGTAGTACTTGAAGCGACTGTATTAGTTTTGAATACTCACCAGTACTGAATACTATTGCAGAATAGTCTTCTCGGTATGGTAGGAGATAAATACTAGACTCTTCGCTCTCGGCTAATACTGGGTGTTTACTCCCCTGAAATATTAGTGAAGCCCAGTAGAGTAGACTCAGCAGCTGAATATCCAAATCCTGTATACGAGTATATATGGATGTTTCCTGGTGATTGATTTAAAAAACTAATTAATTTACTTGAAAGACTGCGTGCAAATCTTTCTACTTCTTCTATTTCTCTAACTACTTTGTCTAGAGCACTGCTGTCTCTAAGCACTTGCAACAACTGCATTCTCGTTCATCCGGTTGTGGTGGTAGTAACTCTATTATACGTGGCAATAGCTTCTTAACCTTATTAACGTTTTCATTCATGGTTTTAATTACTTCTTCAGCTGTAACGGGTTTCTCTGCCCATACATCGTAGTCTGTTACCATTGCTATTGTAGCATAGCACAACTGTGCTTCACATGCAAGGTTTACTTCGGGGACAAGCGTCATTCCTATAATGTCTGCTTTAAATACTTCTTTCCAAACCCTGCTCTCGGCCCTTGTACTGAATCTCGGGCCTTCAATACATACATATGTACCCTTATCGTGGATCTTGATATCTGGAAATTCAGCTGCCGCCTTCAATATTATTTTTCTGAGGTGGTTGCAGAATGGATCGGCCATGCCTACATGTGCTACTACTCCTCCCTCGAAGAATGTGTGGGGTCTATATCCTTTTGTCATATCTATGAATTGATCTGGTACGACAAAATCTCCTGGTTTATAGTCTTCTCTTAAACTCCCAACTGCTGAGACAGCAATAACCCATTTAACACCCAGTGTTTTCAAAGCCCAGATATTTGCCCTGTAGTTTACTCTATGCGGAGGTATTTTGTGGCCTTTTCCATGTCTAGCGAGGAATGCTATTTTACGTCCTGCTAGCTCGCCCACTATTATATTGTCGCTTGGTGCTCCATATGGAGTGTATACTTTTATTTCTCTGATGTTCTGGATGCCTGGTAGTTCGTATAGTCCACTACCACCAATTATTCCTATCTCGGCTTTGACTGGTGGTTCGAGGAGCATTGATTCCACCACTATGCTGTTTTCAATTTATATATCTTTTTCTCTGTATTGTATTCAATAATGTTTTTCTCGATGAGTACTTCTAGTGCTCTCTTATAGTATTCTTCACCGACATCTATACCGTACCAGTCTTTGAATCCTTGTATTATCTCTTCGTAACTCCACTCTGTTTTACCGGTTTCTTTGTGGGTTTCAGTCATCATTCTCTTTATGAATTGATAAGTGTCTTCTAGCCTTGTCCATGGATACTGGAACCAAATCCATTCTTTGACTTCTAGGTAGTAGTAGTCTGGTTTGAATTTTGCTACGGGGCTTATCCATTGTAGTGCAGCTGTTTTTACTTCTCTTGGATTCCAGTGTGTTTTTATATAGTCGCGAGCAAGTAGGAGTGTTTCACCAGTGTCTACTATGTCGTCTACTACGAGTACATTCAAATTGGAGGCGTCTATATCATATGCAAACTTTATTATTGCTTTCTCTTCTACTTTAGCTGCTTCTGTCCAGTGCTGGCTTTGAATACTAGCTAGGTTTTCCACGCCTAGAAAGTCGCATAGAAGTCTTGCTGGAACATATCCACCACGTGCTACTGCAACAATTAAATCTGGTTTAAACCCGTCTCTCTTAATGATGTCTGCTAGGTGCATTGCCCAGTCTACTATTTCCTCCCATGAAACTAGTTTTACTGGAATACGGGACATCTCTATCACATATTACTTATATACACTCTGGATTTAAATCAATAACTCTATTGATACAATAGTTTACAGTGCTGTGAACAAAGATTATTTGAGTGCTAGTATTAGTTTTGATGGTGTTGTAAAACCTCTGCCACTATGGTGTAGTAGTATCTTGGCTTTATTTAAATCCCATCCATACCTAGTATAAAGCTCTTCTAGTACGTGTACCGCTTTAACCTCGGCTATAAATAGAGTTGACTCGCCGACTTCTACCTGGTTTACCACAGTACACTCGAGAAAACCAAGCATTCCATCTAATCCAGGTGTCTCGATAACACTAGATTTCACGGTTTTCAAACCAAGTAGTTTAAACTTATCTACTTCACGCCCACTAGTAGTTCCAGCCTTGTAGACTATATCTACGTGTTTCTCGCTGGGAATGTTAATAGTAAACTCTCTTGTCTCAGAAATATACTGGTGTGTAAGACTACCCCTCCAAATAGATACAGTAATGAGAAAGGGTTCATCAGAAACAGGTGAAACCCACGATGCAGCCATAACATTTAACGAACTACTCTTATTCCTAGAGACGATTAAGTACACTGGGCGTGGGTGGAGGACGTGATAGTTACTTGGAGATATAGACTTATACATTTGATCCCCCTTTAATGAAAACAATTCCAATAAAAAATTTAAATGTTTCGCAATAATGATAAATCAAAGCATATCTTTACGCTTGCTTGGATTAGAGCTATAATAATTGTTTTTTCTTTATATTCTTTAAACACTTCAATACAGAGTATTACTTACTCTAATCGTGAAAAAATCGTAAATCTATAAACTATTCAACACCTACTTCTTTCTTTCACTAATAAAAATCAAGCATAACTTATAGCTATGAGCTTCAAAATTAAATCTAAAATAGTAATTTACCATATTAATCTATTTCTAAACCAATCAACCAGTTCGTTTATAACCCTTTTTCTCGAATTATATGTAACAAATACGTGTTCTCCCTCATCAAGCAATATTAGTTTCTTGTCTATAGAGTTTACTCTACTAAAGAATTCTTCTGACTGCTTATATGGTACAACATTATCGTTTTTTGCATGTATTATGAGAATGGGTACATGTATTTTCTCAGCTAGATCCATTGCATTTGATTTAATTATAGATTCTACGCCCTCTTCTCTAAGTCTATTTGGACCAAATATATAGAATTCATCAACTTTCTGAAAGACTTTGTTTCTTATATCTCTTTCAACAAGTTCACCAAAATTTATGGCAGGGGCTAAGAGAGCTATAGATGAAATTTTATCTTGATATTTAACAGCAGTTTTAATAGCTACGTGACCACCCATACTAAGACCAATCAAACCTATTTTTCTGGGTTTAAAGTGTTCCACGATAAATTTCAAAGCGTTTTCAGCATCTTCAATAGCATAATCTAGTTTAAATTCATCGAAAGGTAAAGGACTCTCTCCATGACACCTATAGTCAAATCTAAAAACGGCTATATTAGCACTGCATAGCTCCCTAGCAATATCTACAAAGAGCCTACCAGCTTCAATTTTATTACCTGTAAAACCATGTAACATTAAAACCATTGAAGATGTACCTGAACCAGGTATATGTATATATGAAGACAGCTCAAACCCGTTACTTGGAAAAGTTAAGGGCTTTTCAAAACAAGACATTTTTATCACTGCTTTATATAAAGGAACATGTCAACTTATAAGACTTTTAATGTGTACTCGACGGGAATACAATAAGTTAAGTTACACTTACTATCTACTACTTGAATCTAGGAACAGTCGAGTAGACCGGTCGTAGATGGAGAAAGCTGTAGTTACTCGTAATTATTGATTTATACACTTGATCCCCAATGAAACTATTCTCTCAAAGAATTATAAAGCATCAATAAATAGAGTATTGAATGAGAGTGCGGGGGTGCCCGAGCCTGGTCAAAGGGGTCGGGCTCAGGACCCGATGGCGTAGGCCTGCGTGGGTTCAAATCCCACCCCCCGCACTCCTATAACAATACTCTGTGTAGACTAGGATGACTCTATAATGATTTAATTCAATTTAATGGAACTCGTAGTTAACGGCATAACTTCTAATAACTTCTTCAAGTAGTTTTCTAGCTCCTTTGAAGACACTGTCATTTGTTTTCCTGTTTTTCTCCCTATATAGTACTTCATCTCTCTGCATTCATTAATACACTCGGCTCTAGCTACTATATCAGCAAGTAAGGCATTGAATCTACTTAGATGTGGATCTAGCCTGCTGGAAATTCTCACTAAGATAATTTTTCGTTGTTTTAACTCTAGTATCATTTGATATAGTAGTTCTCTATATCGATCTGGTTTCTCTGTGGCACACATCGAAATCTCAACGCCGTGAAAGACAACAATGTGTGGCTTGTATTCGTTGATCAGTGAATACTCTAGATAGCTCTGTTCTCTAAGGCTGTATTTAAATGGATCTATATATTCAAATTTCATATTACTAAGTATTTTCTCTATAAGTGACTCTATAAGAGACTCGGATTTTACACCTATAATTTTCTCTATTACCTCTTTTAATTGTTTTACAATGGCTTCCTCTATATTTAAATATGAAATAAACAAGACCTTTAAACCACTCGCTGCGGCAATTAACGGTATTAACAAAGTGAATTCGGGTGATTGATGTTCTGGTATAACTTCTATGTATATGTATTCACCTGGTTTAACATCGATGTCTAACCCTGTTTTCTCTACGATTTCTCTTAGTTTAACTCCAATATCTTCTCTATGCTCGACGGAGAGAGGGGCTTCTAGGAAGATTATTCCCTTATTTTTCTGAATTGAAAAATAGATTACGGAGTCGCGTAGTTCCTCACCACGTATCTTTTTCACTTCCATTGATCTAACTACTTTGTCTTTTTCAATTTCGTTCTTCAAGATTATCACTGCGTCTGCGATGAACTCTATACCCTCTGTTTTAATTCTATGTTCTCCAAGTGGTATTTCTGCTGTTAGAACAACTACTCCATTAATGGTTTTCGACAATTCATAGAAGAAGTTTTGTAGATATGCTTTACTCCTAGCGCTTTCAGCAATAACCTCTAGAGCAGGAGTTATAGAGTCTACTACGAGTGTTCCTGGTTTAAATTTGGCTATTTCTCTTGAAATGCTTCTAAGAAACTCTTCAAACAATCCTTCCTGGGAGAATATTGGTAGTTTTACAAATTTCACTAGTCCCTTTGACTCCAGGTATTCAAAGTCTAATCCGAGGCTCTTGAGGTTTCTATATAATTTCTCTTTGTCTTCATATAACTCCATAAAGAGACATGGAATATCCTTTAATGCTCTTTCATAACATATAGTTGACGATAAAACCGTTTTACCTGTTCCTGGTTGTCCAGCAATTACAATAGTACCATTTCTCCAAATAGACTCTCCTAAATATCTACTTAGAAAATCTATTACTCTTTGTTTGCCATTATCCACCAAGAGCACCTAGAACTCCGAAATATATGGATTTTCACCTTCTTTATAAATGTTTAAAGATACATATAAAGTTTTCCTATGGATTTCCCAACTAGTATGGAGGAATCTCTGAAAATAACACCTCGTAGTCTACACCTCTCTTTCTACCAGTATATACCATTAATACTAGCATGCCTAGAATTAATAGAGAGACAATCATGGTGAAACCAACTATTATTAAAGACTCGCCAAGGCCTATCAGTGTAGATGCAAAACCAGTGCTAGTCAATATAACTCCAGATATAACCATGAGCTTTCTATTCTTGAAGACAAGTTGTCTAAACAATCTCTCTCTAACTAGAGATATGGAGAGCGCTGAAATCCCAATGAAAACCATGAAGAAACCATAGTTTAAAACGGCTATACCAAATAAAGCTAGTTTTAAAACCGGGTATACCTCAACGAGGTAAAACGGCGTTAAAACAAGGAGTGAGAGAGTAAAGGCTATATAATAGTGGCTTCTAAGTGAACGCCCCGGCATTAATTTATCACTACTTATAGCGTGAAATATCCTTATAACAGTGGCAAAGCTTGTTAAAACAGTATTGAAGTAGAATAGAAAACCAGTTATACCAAGTAGAATGACCAGGTACTTATTGGCAAAATATATTGATAAATACAGTGAAATACCGGGTTCTATTGGAGTAGTCCCCATGATGCCAGCTAGTTCTGAACGATAGAAGTTGTAGAGATAGCTATATGCAGATATAAACTCGTATCCAGTGAAAGCTGTAACGACAACAGGTGTTGCAATATATAGTGCTAGTAGGACACTATACCCTGCTAAAAGACCCCTCCAATAAGACCTATGTGGGTTTTCTACTTCTCCAGCGATAAAACCAGTTGTTTCAACACCGAAGAAAGCCCATAACGCCACGAGTATTAAATATGATGTACTAGTAAACGGGTCTACGGCTTCAAGTCTAGGTATTCCAGGCCCCCCGCTCAGTGCTAATTGAGTTATTGAGTAATAGCTTCCATTGAAGAATCTATTCCAGTTATTTACAAATACAGTGTTAGAAAATGGTATGCTTAGAATTAATATATAAGACAATGCAACGAGTGGAATTAACGTCGTAATCCTAAGACTCGCCTTCAATACTCTTACTCCACTAATATTCAATGCAAAAACAACTATTACAACTAGTGCTCCAAAAACAAGTGCTGTAATAGGCTTTGAAAACACCTCTCCGAGATATACGAGTTGAGAGTCGCCAGTTATAACACCACTTGTAACGAGTGCACTACCCAGTATTTTAACTGATGAATAAGATAAATAACCAATTCCATGGAATAACGCATATAGATATAGACATATCGCTATAATACCTACAACCGGGTCTAATCCACGTGTAATAAAGTAGTAGAAAGACCCTGTTCTCGGAAAAAACGAAGAGAAAATCGCAGTAATTAAAACCAAGGGGTATATTAGCAAGCCGGCGAAGAAAAACGATAGTGGAATTACACCGCCATATGCTCCTGGAAACCCTGTTACTGTTACAGAGAAGAATAGTAGTCCAGAAGCCAGGGGGTTTGCAATACTCCAGAGGAATACATCAAGCCATGTAAAGACTCGCCTACTTTTTTCCATATCACTCATTAGACCACCACGGTGCCAGTTCTACGTACACCCCCTCTCTACACATACTCATAGTTTTAATTCACACTAATATTTTTATCTATATGAGCCTGCTCGTTAGCCACTGGAAAAACTTATTATGACTTCTCGTATTAAAGGGATAAATTGACTCAAACGCATTTAATGCCTAGACTAGAAAACGGGGTATTTGAAACGTGGTTTTCGAAGGTGTTAAGGAAGCACTCAAGAAGTTTCTTAGTCAAGAGAAGTACGAGGAGGCTGTTAACGAGTTTGTAAGGGATTTACAGAGGGAGTTGATTAAATCAGATGTTAATTTAAAACTAGTCTCTGAAATATCAAGTAGAATAAAACAAAGAGCACTAAATGAAAAACCACCACCAGGGGTTTCAAGGAAGAACTGGTTTATTACTATTGTATATGAGGAGCTACTGAGGCTTCTTGGGGGAGAAAAGAAGCCAGTTGTTAAACCAGGTAAAAAACCATGGATTATACTCCTAGTTGGATTACAGGGTAGTGGTAAAACCACCACGGCTGGTAAACTAGCATACTTCTATAAACTAGAGGGTTATAAAGTAGGACTGGTAGCAGCAGACACGTATAGACCAGCAGCATACGAGCAACTCAAGCAACTAGGTGAGAAAATAGGTGTTCCAGTATATGGCGAGCCAGGCGAGACAGACGCTGTTGAAATAGCCAGGAGGGGTGTTGAATACTTTGTTCAAAGAGGATTTGATATTGTAATAATAGATACTGCTGGAAGACACCATAGAGAGGAGATGTTGCTCGAAGAAATGAAAGAGATTTATAAAGCAGTAAATCCAGACGAAATAATTCTAGTTATTGATGCTGCAATTGGACAGCAAGCATACAATATAGCCAAGAAATTCCACGAGGCAACTCCAATAGGTTCAATAATAGTTACAAAACTAGATGGTACAGCAAAAGGCGGTGGTGCACTATCAGCCGTTGCAGCTACTGGTGCTAGAATAAAATTCATTGGAACAGGCGAGAAAATAGAGGATTTAGAAGTCTTTAAACCACAGAGGTTTATCTCGAGAGTTCTCGGTCTTGGAGATATTGAAAGCCTTGTTGAATCAGTAAAGAAAATGCAATTGGAGTTCACGGAAGAAGACGCTAAGAAGCTAATAGAAGGAAAACTAAATATGAGATTAGTATACAAGCAACTTCTGAGCATGAGGAAGCTCGGACCTCTTAGAAAAGTACTTCAAATGATTCCTGGATTCGAACTCAAAATTCCAATGGAGGTAGATACCAAGGAATTAGAGAAGAAAATGGATAAGTGGATTGCAATAATAAACTCTATGACCTACGAAGAACTAGACAATCCAGAAATAATAGACAGGTCTCGTATGAAGAGAATTGCTTATGGAGCAGGAGCATCAATAAACGATGTACGCGAACTACTCAAACAATACGAGGCTATGAAGAAGTTAATGAAGACATTGAGGAGAAAAGATGTATTGAAGAAACTAGGTATTCAACTACCTGAATCACTAGAAGAGGAAGAAGGAGCTGGAAAATAGGGGTCTACTGTGAATCAAAACATAGAGGGATTTAGTAAACTAGTAGAAAACATCGTCAATAAAGCAGAAAGCATTCTCATAGAATACCCATTGTGTAACTCGTGTCTTGGAAGAATGTTTGCAAAATATGGTATTGGACTTTCAAACTATGATCGAGGATTTACATTGAAAACACTTCTAGCCATAAAAATACATAACGAGTATACCACCAATACCCCGAGGAGAGAAGTACACAAGATACTAGCAGAGAATGGAGGGGGCCAAATAGCATCTACCTATAGAAAGATATATGGTGAACAAATAGAACCTAGAAAATGCCATATTTGCAGTGGAAAACTAGGAGAAACACTAATTGAAGCAATAGCTAGAGAGGCTTGTAGTAAACTCAGAGAATACAGTGCATCTACATTTCTAGTTGGAATAGTACTTGATAGAGAAATACTCGAGAGAGAACTAGAAATAATAGTAAAACATGGATCAGATTCAACCGAGTCAATTAAAAGAGAGTTAAAGAGAGAAATAGGCAAGGCCATAATGGAAACCTGTAATATACAGCCAGATTTTGCAAAACCAGATGTTGTACTAGTTATATCTTTCGATAGAGAATTCAACTACTCTATTAGTGTAGAAGCAAACCCCATATTCCTCACTGGCAAATACTGGAAGAATGGGAGAAATATATCACATATACCATGGTATACACGTAGCGGAGGCAAGAAATACCCTATTAGCATACAGGAGTTTATTGAATACGCATTAAAAGACCTCTTTGAAGCAGAAGAAGTTGTTATCCACGCTGCTGGACGCGAAGACGTAGATGCTAGAATGATTGGTAGTGGACGTCCCTTAATCATAGAAGTTAAAAAACCAAAAAGAAGGAGTGTTCCCATTGATCAAGTCAATAGTGTTCTCTTAGAGAAGTATACAATAGCTCCTATAAGAGTAGAAGTCTACTCAGAGAGCTCTAGGCGCGAAATCGGATTAATCAAAGAGACCAGTAAGCAGAAAAAGAAGGTTTATAGAGTATCTATTTATTCTAGTGAACCAGTAAATCCAAGCGAGCTACAAGCTCTAGAAGAGTTCTTCTCGAATAGAGAGATTAAACAGAGAACTCCAACAAGGATACTTAGAAGGAAGAAGGATAGAGAGAGGCGTCGTAGAGTCTACACTGTTAAAACTTACATGGTGTCAAACAGAGTGTTCGAGGCACTTATACACTGTGATGGTGGACTCTACGTAAAGGAATTAGTTCATGGAGATAATGGAAGAACAACTCCTAGTTTCAGCGAATACCTCGGTAAAAAACTAATACCCTTTGAGCTAGATGTTGTATATGTTGAAGACGTAAAATAGTTAAAAATAAAAGAGCCGACAAGACTAGTTCATGTGTTAGAAGTTTGTTTTGCTTAGTGGGTTAAGGGTGTATTTACATGGTTAAAGCACCAAGGGGTTTAAGACATAGAACGAGAAAACTATACAAAAAGAACATTCGTGAAAAAGGAGCAGTGCCTAGTCTAAGCCTACTAATGATTGAGTATAAACCAGGAGACAAAGTCCACATTATTACAAATCCAGCAATTCATAAAGGCATGCCGCATAGAAGATATCATGGTAAAACAGGAGAAGTAATCGGGAAGAGGGGTAGAAGCTATATTGTAAAAGTAGTAGTTGGAAACAAAGAAAAGATATTGTTTATAAGGCCAGAACACCTCAGACCTGTTGCACCAATTCAAACACAAACTACACAAGTTACCGGCCAGTAGTTTGATTATATAGTGGTGGTTGTTCTTGAGCCTCCCAATGAAGGCAAAAACAGACAAGATTACTTTACTCTCTAATCCAGAGGCATTGAAAATTCTGAGGGAGTATGTAGAGAGAGAAAGAGAAAAAACAGGAGCTGTTCCACTTATTGCACAGAGAGTACTCGACTATCTTCAAAAATTCTCAAAAGTCCCCGTGGAAAAAGCAAGTGAATTCCGAGAGAAGCTTGCTTCGCTCGGGCTTAGAGAAGAGAGTATTGTAATGATTATGAATATATGTCCACAAACCATTGACGAGTTATTCACACTATTAGTCTTTGAGGAGAAAACTCCAGAGAAAGAGAATTTAGAAGCTATCCTCTCTCTTGTTAAAGAGTATTGTTTACAATCTCAATAAGTTATATAACTAGGATTTAAAGGGGTTTGTATTGTCTCATCCTCCTCGTAGTCCACATAGAGTAGGAAAACACTATGAGCCAGCTGTATATGTATTAGACTATCTTGAAATGGGTAATCCCTCAGATATACACTATGAGCATAGAAATCAACCCTTTGTCCAGTGTATTGGTGTAAAATACTTTTCTCTACTAGAAGCAAGTCCTCTTATTGGTGTTAGAATAGAATACTTAGAGAGAGTGGATTTGAGTTTTCCCAGTAAACTCCGAAGAATTATTCCTATTTCCTACAACGAGTTAACTTCTATGTCTCGCACCAACCTCCCCGAAGCTATTAGACGTATAATACTTGAAAACGAAAAGTACTTTGTAGAGTTTTTCAATATAGCTGAACCCATAAATATAAGACTACACTCACTAGAACTCCTACCCGATATTGGTAAAAAGACAATGAATGCTATTCTCGATGCTCGTAGACAATCAAGATTTACTAGTTTCGAAGACATCAAGACAAGGGTTGGAATAGACCCTGTGAAAGCACTTGTTGAGAGAGTAATAAAGGAGTTGATTGGCAATGAAAAATACTACTTGTTTATAAAGCCGAGAGATAGAAGTGCTATTTACCTCGGCTACTTGGAGAGACTTTATGGAGAAATATTTTAATCCACTTGAATCAACAAGGTCTTTTCTTCTCTCCTGGACTAAAACTATACTTAGAAAACACGGAGTGAAACCAAGAAGGAGGTTTAGTCAAAACTTCGTTGTCGACCCCTTACTACTCAGAGAAGTCACTGGATACCTTGAAAGTGAAGACTACGTATTGGAGGTAGGGTGTGGTCTTGGAACGCTCTCCATGGCTCTTCTAAGTAAAACCAGGAGGTTGCTGTGTATTGAATTAGATCCTAGATTATGCAGTATTGCAAGAGATGTAGTTGGTAAATCCGAGTTTATAGTTGTTAATGGAGATGCCTTGAAAACACCTTTTACAAGTAGGACACTGGTTTCAAATCTCCCCTACCACATTACATCTGAACTCCTCGTTAAAACAGCCAGGGAAAACACAGTAGAGAAAGTAGTATTAACTATTCAGAGAGAAGTAGCAGAGAGGCTTACAGCTCCCCCAGGCTCTAAACAATATGGTAGAATAACTATTCTAGTATCACTATTATTTAATGTAAAACTAGGTGGTGTCTACCCACCAAGTAGTTTCTACCCTAAACCAGAAGTCAGCCACCAAGTAATCGTATTGACACGTAAACGTAGATATACAGACGAGGTAAGAGTAGTTGAAGATGTAACTAGAGTGTTTTTCACTCAGAGGAAAAGATTTTTCGAGAAAGTACTACGCGAGAAGTTTGGTGTGGAAACCAGGGATCTAGGTGTACTCTCCGAGTTTGCCGGTAGGAGGGTTTACACTATAGACCCCGAGTCTTGGCTGGCAATATCGAGAGAACTGCACTCTCGTGGATTGGTGTAGGAGTTGAAACACCCTGTTTTAAAATACCTGGGAGATGTTTATAGACCGAGTGATGACTCCTGGATGATTATAAATGCCTTGTTTGAGAGGAAACAGCGTGGAGACCTTTGTGTAGATTTAGGATCTGGCTCGGGGGTTTTAGGGCTCTATGCCCTCCTAAATGGTTTCTGTCAACGCGTTGTATTTATAGATATAGCTGAAGACGCTGTTGAAACAACGCGTTTGAATATTGTAGAGAATAATGCGTGGATGAGTATTGTTGTTCAAGGAGACGGCTCTGTTATTAGAGAGTTTTCAATTGATATTGTTTTCGCAAACCCTCCATATCTTCCAGCCTTTAAGGGCGTAGTGGAAGATATTGCTACTGAGGGTGGAATAGAGGGCTATGAAGCAATACTGGAATTTATTGACTACGCGTGGTTGATGTTGAAGAATAATGGTGTTTTATTCCTCGTATATTCTAGTTTATCCAAGCCAGAAGTAGTAGTTAGACACCTTGAAGTCAAAGGCTTTAAAATTAAATACTCTCATACTAAAAACTTCTTTTTTGAAACACTATATCTTGTTGAGTGTGTGAAAATTGGTTGAAGTAAGAGTTGTACTCGTAGGGATAGAGGGAGCAGTGAACCTGGGAGTAATAGCTAGAACATGTGTAAACTTCAAAGTAAGCGAGTTATACCTGGTTAAACCAGTTGCTAGTGTGGAAGAAGCATTAAGATATTCCGCTGGTGGTAGAGAGTTCTTGTCAAAGAGTATAATTGTAGATTCACTAGATGAGGCTTTGAAGGGAGTTGACGTGGTTGTAGCTACTAGCGCGAAAGGTTATTCAGAGGGAGACCCGTTAAGACAGGCACTATCAATAGAGGAATTCGTGGAGAAAGTACTACCTCGAGTCAATAAAATAGCACTTGTATTTGGTAGAGAGAGTACTGGGTTGACACGCGAGGAACTAGCTAGAGCAGACTTTCTCGTATCAATACCAGCTAACCCCGAATACCCTGTTCTCAATATTAGCCAGTCTGTTGCTATCTTTCTATGGGAGATATGGAAGAAGACTGGTATTACACCTACAAATATACCTCCACGTGCAAGCCGCGAAGACATTGAAAAAACACTAGAAGTATTGAGAGAAGTAACATCAATGGTAGTTACAACGAAAGACAAGGCTGAGAGGTGTAATAGAGTATTGAAAAACATTATTTATAGATCAACTCCATCACTATTCGAGGGGAAAACACTTCTATACTGGTCTCGTAGAGTTTTAAGAAAACTAAAAGAAAAAGGTGGATCACCCCCAGGAAACTAGTTTACTAAAACCCGTGTTCAAAATACTTTGAATTCAAGGGTTGAAAACAACTTGGTATAAAACCTTGTTTACTGTTTATTCTGGTACAATCAGTGTACCTGGGTTTTCTCCTCTTAGAGCGCTATAGATTTGACTTGGTTCTCTATAGTCTAGTAGCTGTATTTCAATTCTACTTCTAATTGCCAAGTCTAGTGCTTTTTCATCTATTAATGCATATTCACCTGGTAGGATTTTCTGGACTAGTAGGGTTTTCAACTCGCTTGCTTTTATAATACTGAATGGCTTGGCGTCGCTGTATTTAGCTGGATCTTTATCGTATACTCTGCCCACTGCTGAGTAGTAGTATACTCTACGAGCACTTAGAGCTTCAGCTACTTCTAGTAGTGTTGAAGCAGTTGACTGGCCTGGTATTAATCCACCCATAACTACTAGTCTGCTATACTTTACAGCTCGAAGTACTTCTTCAATGGTTACCGGGGTAAATGGATATGCATAGTTGCTCAGAGCAGATATCAATACCAATCCATTTACTCTAGAAGCCCAAATACCAATCAAGTCGAGCCAGTAATTTGAGTTTACGCCTATACGGGAAGCTAGTTCAATGTATTTTCTAGCGTTTCCTCCACCGCCAGCAACGAGTACAATTCTATACTTCTCTAGGAGGTTTTTTAATACATTAATATGTTTTGAAAGCACTTCTGGATTGTCAAAGGCCTTGCCAGTTAGTTTAATAACTAGTAGTTCTTGATCACTCATAACCAACACCTTAAAACAATCTCTCATTTCAAGCTTATTAATTTGGATTTGAAAAACACATAAATCAGGTATTTAGTGGTGCTCGTGTATTGTGTGGAATTATAGGCATTTGTCTTAGAGACAAGAATCAATTAAAACTAGGTGAGGCCCTTTACAGAGGGTTGCTTAGACTAGAGTATAGAGGATATGATTCAGCCGGCATGGCCATAGTAGAATCTGAAAAACTCCTTGTATTAAAGGGTAAGGGGAGGCTTAGCGAGCTGGAGTCTAAATATGGCTTTACAAAGTTGGAGGGGAGGGTTGGAATAGCACATACTAGGTGGGCTACACACGGCCCGCCATCAGATATAAACGCACACCCCCACCTCGACTGTCAGGGATTATTTGCAATTGTACATAATGGCATTATAGAAAACTACTTAGAGATAAAGAGAGAGCTCTTGAATAAAGGACACATATTTACCTCTGAGACTGATACAGAGGTTTTTTCACACCTAGTTGAAGAGTATTATAGACAAATAGGTGATGTATACAAAGCATTTAAAAAAGCTGTTGGATTAATACGTGGAACATATGCAATACTAATGATTACACCATTAGAACCAGACAAGATATTCTTTGCCAAGAAAGATAGTCCACTAGTAATAGGACTTGGAGAAAACTACAACCTACTAGCAAGCGATATACCAGCACTCCTCGAACACACGAGGAGGGTTTTAGTAGTTAGAGACTACTGGGTTGGATATGTTACACCCAGTGGTGTCTATATAGAAGAACTTGGAAAAGACGGGATTTCAAATCTCGATCAATACGTTAGATTTATAGAGTGGAGTCTTGAAGATGCCAGCCGCGAAGGCTACCCACACTTCATGTTAAAAGAGATATATGAACAGCCGAGAGCTCTCGGTCAAACACTTAGTGGATTATATAGTGATCCTAGAGTAGACGAAGCAGTATCACTACTATTAAATGCAGATAAAATCTATGTAACAGGAGCTGGAACGAGCTTTCACGCATCAGAGTATTTCGCGCTAGCAATGGCCAAGTTGACTAATAGACTAGTCACGCCATTTATTGCAAGCGAATACGAGATCTACGAGAATACAGCTTCAAATAGAGATGTACTAGTAGTTGTAAGCCAGAGTGGCGAGACAATAGATGCTTTAAAAGCACTCCGCGCATTCAGAAAACGAGGTGTTAAAGCAATAGCTGTTTCAAACGTTGTTGATTCAGCTATTCCAAGAGAAAGCGATTATACAGTATACACTAGAGCAGGGCCTGAAATAGGAGTAGCAGCAACAAAAACCTTTCTCACGCAAACCCTGACACTTAGCTATATAGTTTTAAAATACGGAGTAGCAAGCGGAGTTCTCAGAGAATCAGAATTTAGAGATATACTCGTCAACCATGTTGAACCCACTATTAAAAACATGGATAAATTAATTGAGGAGAGCAATAACGCTGTTCAACTACTAATAGACAAGATCTCTAGCTCGAAAAACATGTATTATCTAAGCCGTGGTATAGGAGTACCGGTTGCTAGAGAAGGAGCTCTAAAAATCAAGGAAATAGCCTATGTCCATGCTGAGGCGTATCCTGCCGGAGAATCCAAACACGGCCCTATAGCTCTCGTTGAACCCGGATTTCCAGTCGTATTCATAGTACCTAATGATAGTGAACTAGAAAGAAAACTACTTGGAAACATCGAGGAAATGAAGGCGAGAGGAGCGTTTGTAATTGGTGTTCTCTACAAGGAGTCGAATCTCGTAGCTAAAGTTGACTATCCGGTTACAGTAGAGTCTACACACTGGTTGCTTACTCCATTAACCCATACTCCCTTCCTCCAACTACTAGCCTACCATCTAGCTGTGAAATACGGGTATGACCCTGATAAACCGAGAAATCTCGCTAAAACAGTTACTGTTGAATAGTAGATTCTTTATTTATAACTACTCCTTTCGAGGCAAGGTATTTCTCGTATTCTTCTTTATACTCGTAGAGGTTTTCTGGAGCTATAACACCTGGTTTTATCTTCTTTTCAACTCCTAGTTTAACAGTGTAGGCGTGGACTAGTGCTGTAAAGACTGGTGTTGCAGGGTCTTCTATCGAGCCCTTTAGCAAAGCAGTTTCTCTATATTGAAGTGTATCTCCACTTGCTGATACCTGGAGTACTGCAATATCATTGATTTTCAACGACAACTTCTTTTCGAATAGAGTTGCTGTAAAATCTATTGGCTTAATAGTAACACCATTTATTTCCACTTCGTCGGAGTTTAGAAAACCAAGGTCTCTTAGTAGTCTAATAGCAGATATGTGTCCAGGCCATCTCAGAGTATACTCTCTTAGATTTCTCGCTTTAATATTTCTCAGCATTGTTCTTAATCCATCACTTAAAAACGCTTCTAAAACACCTATCCCCGGTATCTCAATGTTTTTAATGAATGCCAGTGGATCTACTGATTTGACAACGCCATCTTCTATAATTCTAGCTGGCCTCGTATATTCTTCGAGTAGGTCTCTAGCGCTCCAAGTAACAACGTAGCCTATTGGGGGAACAGGGTATTCTGGTATTCCTCCCACAGCGATTTCTATGTTGTATTTTAATCCTAGTTTGTAGAATGCATATCCAGCAACAATATTGCTATATCCTGGTGCGAAACCAGCATCTACAACTAGAAAGCCGTTGCATTCACCAATTACTTTTTCAAGTATGTATGGATCTTCGTTTACAAATGAAACATCAACTACACTTACACACCTACTAGTTAATTCAAGAATGCTCCTCCATGCAATACTAGATGGTAGAGCTGTCACCGCCAAGTCTACTTTTTCTCCTAGTTTTCCAAGTATTCCTGGTTCATACTGGTATGCTTCTATGCCCTCGTATTTGGATACTTCAACCAGTTTGTTTTTATCAGTGTCTACTACAATAAAGCTTGCTTTAGGAATGAGTTCCCTTAGATATTTTAGTGTCCTTGATCCTACTCTACCCAACCCCACAATCATTATAGATGTCAAACATGCCACCTCTACAATTATTAATCTTTTTGGGAAAAGTAATAAACCAGGGGTTTCACTTGAAGATCACTGTAAAAGGAAGAAACAATTATTGGAGATACACTGTTTACAACTGGCTCCTTGAAATAAGAGATATACTTACACGAGAACTCTGCGATGAAATAGAAGTTCACATTGAAGATGGAAACACGGAAGACCCAGAAATATATATTGATGATGTATTCATTGGATCTGGTGTAGTAGGCGAAGAAGGATATTTAATAGAAGTAGTTAAAAGCGCGGCTGTTAGACTACGTAGAAGTAAGTGTATAGACATGGAAGACAATATTGCTGGTTAATCATAGTTTTTCCGATAAAAGCCTCTCTACTTCTTCAGAGAATTCCTCCTGGTAGACAATAATTAACTTGTCTCCTGGATTTATAGATATATTTCTAGCTAGAGGGTAAGCTATCCACCCTTCTCTTGTCTTTATTGCTAGTATGTGACCACCGTATTTTCTCAAATAGTGTTCAATATTGGATAATGGTATAGTTTTTGAAGCTGTTACCAATTTTATCTTCTCAGCTGTGCTCTCAAATACGTGTTTAAATAGCTCTCTGTATTCTTCGGGGTATTCTTCTTGTAGTTCTAGTATTCTACTTATCGATGCACTTGCATCTGCTATGTCTTCTAGTTCTTTTAGCATTGTGACGAGTCCAATAAACGTGTCTTGGTCTACTTCTTCTCTTAGTTCGCCGAGGATGTTTAGTGTTTCCATGTGTGCCCAGTCCATGTATACTTCTAGGTCTTCGACTTCATCCATTAATTCTCTATTGTGTTCCATTAAGACATAGTGTGCTAGGTCTAGCATTAATACAGTACAGTCTTTTATGTCGACGATGTTTTTTATGACTTGTTCTAGTTTTGGTATTTTCAAGTCTTTCATTTCGTATTCTAATCCTTTATCTCCGAGGAGTCTGAGAACTACTTCTTTAAAGCCTCTTACATATACCTCGCTGTTCTTTTTAACGATGTAATTGGGTTGTGGATTGAATAAATACTTGTTTTTCTCTACAACAAGGAGTACGTCAACAGGGTATGAATCTGTTAAATCAACTACTTTGAAATCTTTATCTGCTATAAACTTTCCTACTACTTCTCCCTCGGCGTAGAGTAGTACTTGATTATAGTCTATTCTCGGAGTATAACCAACTAGGAGAGAGTATACTATGTCTTTTACAGAGTCTGAAATACCATCCATTGCCGAGCCGTAATAAAATGAAAGAAGACTAGCATACGCCCCCTCTTGTGTTCGACCATATGCTAGAGAATTATGCATTATGTATTGAGCTATATACTCTGATATATGCTTGTCTAATTCAAGGATTTTCAGTGATAGCTCCTTGTCTTTATTGAAGAATGCGTAGAATGCCAGGTCTATAGCTATATTTGCATACTTCCAGATCTCCTCTAGAATAAATTTAACACTGAGTGGTTTATACTTCACCATTGATGGTTTAATGTGAAGCATTCTATGTATGTCGGGGGTTAACCGCGACAATATTGACTCCTCGTAAAATCTTTATTATCAAGGAGGGATTTAAGTCTAACTCCGGGTGATTATAGAAGGATGCAGTGATCTACCATGGGGATGAGAGCATTGCAAAGACAGTGAGGGATATTGGAAAGTGGTTGGTACCACTGGTTTCCCTGGGATTGGCCGAGATACTAGCTGGTATAACGCTTAGATTTAACGTGGATTTACTAGTTGTCTACCCAGTTCTATTAATTATTACACCTGGATTAATGGATTTGAGGGGCGATGTATATGGAGCTATGGGCTATAGACTCACTAAAGCTCTACACTTGGGTTTAGCTCAGCCCAAATACTGGTCTAGAGAAAACCTTGTAAACCTTGCTACTGGATATGTAGTTTCAATTATTGCTACATCAATACTCGCGTTAATAGGGCTTGTTTTATCACTTATAACAAAACTGAATTCGCCAGACCCTCTCTCACTATTGTTTCTAGCCTCTATTTCGACACTAATAGTATTTGTTTTTCTAACACCCCTTACTTTTTCATCGATAATATACTTGTATAAGACGGGTAGGGATCCATCTACTTTTGTTGCAGCTATAGTTACGGGTATTGGGGATTTTACAACCCCATTGGTTTTACTGAGTGTTGCATACTTTCACGAAGTATTTCCCTGGTACTTCAAACTAGTCTTCTTGTTTTTCACGTATTCTATGCTTATACCAATTACCCTGTTTGTCCACCGTAATGGGGGGTTGAAAGACTTATTAGAAAACCTGTCTTCATCTATTATAGCATCAACTGGAAGTAGTATTGGAGGCTTTATACTCGCTACTCGAGTAGCCTTGATAGAATCTAATCCTGAAATTCTCGGTGTGCTCCCTGCATTTAATGCTGTTATTGGTGCTGCAATGGGGTATCTTGGAAGCAAGCTCAATATAGACTTGCACATCGGTGTTGAAGAACCAACTAGTTCTTTCCGCGGTGACGCTATAAGTGGATTTATAGCTACTTATACATCGATTGCTACTGCGGGTATAATAGTAACTCTTATCTCGCCGATCGCATTGGTTAAAACAGCTTTATTTGTATTAACAATCACTCTGTCTGTACTAATAGTTTATACACTAGCATCTACTACGACATATATACTCACAGTTTTCTCTTATAGAGAAGGATGGGATCCAGACAACATTGTATTTCCAATTATGACTACTTTTGTAGACCTACTCGGACCCATCGTGGTATCAACACTAGGACTAGTACTCCTAGTATAGAGTGAAAGCTGTTTTGAGGAAAAAAAGTTGAATTGTTTCTTTAAGTCTTCTTCTCTATGAAAACCAGTGAAGTAAGCAAGACTATGGCTATTCCCACAACCACTATGATTATTGCTGAGTAGTCATATACTACTTCTCCACCAACGGCTCTCGGTGGAGTTGGAGTAGGTGGAGGCGGTGGTGTTGTAATCATTGTTGTAGAGAGTCCTGTTGAAGAACCAGTAGGCCAGGTTGCCACGGCCTCGTTTATTATTAGAGACCCGTTTATTAAACCCGTGTGTATTAGTACTTCTACACTAAACACTAATTCTCCTCCAGGCGGTATTGTTAGATTACTCCATTTAATAGTGTGTGTTGATGCATTGTATACACCTAGAGGCGTACTCGATAGATATGTCACTCTAGATGGTAGGTAGTCTACTAGCTCTACACCCGTGATCACTGTTAGTGTCGGATTAACTAGTCTTATTGTATATGTGAGTCTCACACCGGGCTGTGAGAGTGTAGGAGCTGACTTGTATACCTCGACATATGGGTTTACAAATAGTCTTACTGGGTGGAAGTCTGTGACGGGACCATATGGTTCTCCATTTACATCACTCCAATTAGCATATACATTGTTTATCACTATTACTCCATCATATTCTATTTCGCACACTCTTGCCTGGATAGTGATGATTATTGTTTCGCCTGGACCTAGTTCCTCAATAAGCCATGTAATCCTCCTTGTTTCATTATCGTATTGATACGTGTAATTCGATGAAACTAGTTTTATCCCGTATGGTAGGTAATCCCACACAGTGACATTGTATGCAGTACTTCCACCTGTATTTACCACGGTAATAGTGAACGATATTGTTTCATTTATATATCCACTTATGCTTCCTATTTTACCAAGTATTATTTGCGGCCTAGAATACACTCGTGTTACAATGGCGTCTCTAACTGGTCCATAACTCCTGCTATCTATATCACTCCACGTTACACTAGCATTGTTTACATAGTCTTCGTAGTCGCCTTCTACTACTACACTCATATTTACAGTTATCAATATAACATAGTATTCTCCAGGGTTTAGTCTACTCAGTTTAAATGTCACTGTGCTACCCGAGATAGAGAATGGTGTTGGAGTAGAAGTAACAAAGGTTACTTCTGGGGGTAGTTGGTCGACTACTGTTACATTATATGCAGGTGAACCACCAGCATTGTATACCGTGATAGTATAGGTGACTAGTTGATTTGGCAGAGTGGTTAAAGGCCCTGATTTCACTATTGTAAGTTGTGGATTAGAGAGTATTAATGTTGTAAACTCGTCACTGCGCGGACCATATAATTGCCCAGTATTATCGCGCCATGTAACCTCCGCTCTATTTAGTATGAGGGTTCCATTTGATACACTCTCGCGTACTCTGACGACTAGGTATAGGTATATCGTGGACCCGGGGCTTAGTGTTCCAATACTCCATTTTACCGTGTTATTGGTTATTACCGAGGCGGGTGTTGTAGAGACTACGTCTACTCTGTCTAGTTGTATATAGTCGTATACTGTTACATCGTATGCGGTTTCATTACCGTCATTTGTAATCTTGAGTATATATGTGATTAGACTACCTGGATAGCTAATACTTGTCCCGGTTTTCTCTATTACTAGTGATGGACCAGCTACGATCATCGTTGTGAAATTAGCTGTTGCAGTATTGGAGTTTTCACCCCATGCTATAGCATTGTTTACTACGGGTGTTCCTGGCGTTAGCTCTGGTGAAAACCTCACTGTTAGTGTGATTAATACGTATCCATTGATGCTTATTGTTCCAATATTCCACTTGACTGTATTGCCTACTATCTCGCTTGGTGCTGGATCGGCTGATATGTATTCAACGCCCCATGGTAGAGTGTCTTCTACGACTACATTGTCTACTACTACACTGCCTGTATTACTAACTACGATTAGGTAATTGTATACTCCGCCTGGATATGCCTCTATGGGGCCTGTTTTCAATAGTGATATTGTGGGTGTTGGTGGTGGCTGCTCTTGGATTGTATATGTAAAGTAGCCTTTGAAGTATCCTCCATAAGCACTTCCCATTTGTATGTTGTCTTGGTATATTGTTGCATGTGCCATTATGTATATTGTTTCATTTACACCAACTCCTCCATCTATGTCTGCTAGTGGTATTTTATAGAGGTCTGAAGTCACCATGTTTGGATATGGATATGTATTGCTATAGGGCCATAGCCCTGGCGCGCTCCACACCGGCTGTGTTTTTGAGAGGTAGAGGTGTGTTTGATACATTTTATATGTTGGATAGCTGTCCAAGTCTATTTCGAATAATACGTAGAGGTATTCATTGTCATTCCATACTTTGACGAAGCCTACTGGTATATTTGTACTACCCATGGCTAGTGGTACTATGTATGGTGCTTCAACCGTGTATGCTAATGGTGTTTCCTGGCTGGATCCATGTGTTTTTAGTTGTGTTGTATCTACTATTGGGGTTAGTGGTGTGAAGAGCGTTAGGAATAGTATTAAAAGTACGAGTATAGTCTTTAATTTATTCATTGTAACACCCATTTCAAATAGTTTAATATATTGTTTTGAGTTATTAAGTCTTCTGGTGTTTGAAATTAAAGTGAAGAGGGCTTTACTCACTGGTCTCATAGTGGTTGCTGTATTGCTGGTTGTATTTGTATTTATGGGTGTTATAGATCATAGTAATGTATCTCAGTCTCAGAGTAATACTACGCGTAGTGTACTGGTAATTGATGGTTTGAGTGTTATTGAGCCAAGTGATTTCTTCGTGGAGAATACGAGGGAATTGTTTTTAAAGGCTGGGTATTCTGTTGATGTTGTACGTGGAGAAAACGTTAGTGTTAACTACTTGCTTGGTATTGGCCGCTACGATATTATAGTATTGAGGCTTCACTCGTCGATTTCTATTGATGGAGAGCTCTTTTTGTTTACTGGGGAATTGTATAACGAATTTGATTATCTGGGTTTGCGTGTTTTAGGAGTGGTTGGTATTGGTGATCTCCGTGAGGAGGGTAAGAAGTTTTTTGCATTGAGTGCTCGTTTCTGGGTTGATAGAATTGGTGATAGACTGGCTAACTCTATTATTGTATTAATGGGTTGTGATGGAAGTAGAGATAGTGTATTCATCGATAAACTCGTGGAGAAAGGGGTGTTGGCGTATATTGCTTGGAACGGCCCTGTAACCATAGAGCATAGTGATACAGCAATTCTGCTATTTCTAAGAAAACTACTCTATGAGAACATAGACGTGTGTAGTGCAGTAGTAGAAACAATGGGGGAAGTCGGGGCCGACCCGTATTATGGTGGTAAACTAGAGTGTTTTACACGAGGGTAGTAGTGATCCTGGATTCCAACACTTTAATAAATCATGGATTTGTTAATAAGTTATATTATTAATACCGATCCTGGTTTACTTTAAACATGATCAATTGGTTGAGTTAATCGCGAATTAACTAAGACAGAGTAGAGTTAACCAGGAACCCCACTGTGAAGCCCCGATCTAATAAAGCCCCGTGGAAACATCAACGAGTGGGGCGCGGAACCAAAACACCATTATACAAATACAACAATAAATATAAAACAATACACAAATACAAACCAAGAAACAAATAAGCAATCAATAAAACGTAACACCCACCATTAAAACCCAAATCATGCATACAAAGACAATACATAGATAAAAAACAAAAAACCCACCAAGATCAACCCCAACTAGTAATACCAATAATCAACAATAACAATGTATAAATACACAAGACAGTATTAAATATTATTAATTAATAATACGATCCATTATGTGTAACACCTGTAGTGGAGTGGCCCCGGGCCCGGGGCTTATTATACATAGGTATATTGAAGCCTGGGCTCCATGATCGGTGATTAATGGTATTACCGTTATGGGATTGATTTATTCTTATATGTATTATTACTGTGTTATTTACTATATAATTAGACTAAAGTCGATTATAAAAATTGGTTTGATGCAGTGAAATTGACTGGTTTTCTTTATTGGTTTTAATGGAATGTTTTTGTTATTGGAAGCTATGTGACATTAACATGTATTACTGTTTATTGTTATTGTTTATTATCCATAATTAATTATTGTTTCCATATTGATTTCGGTTTTTACATTATGTATAGGGAAAATCGTTTTGTACAGGGATTTAACACTTAGAAGCGATAGATATATCAAGTTGTGTAGTAGAAGGGTATTGCGAGGTGTAAATTTGAAGTCTTCGTTGTTAATTCTCGTAGTCCTTGAATTATTGATTACCCTCTCTGTTGTTCTCTATTTCTATCAAGGAGGCCCTACACCATCAACTACTACAACTCTACATACAACCCAGACTACAACTATGCTTGTTTCTACTCCTCTTACTACGAGTACTCTATTTCAGCCGGTAATAACCGGTGTTGTTTCAGAAGGATTTGTATTCTTGGATGGAGAGTTGTATTGGAGGATTAGGATTTATGGTGAAGTCGATGTGAGAGAGCGTGTTAATATTAGTGGGGTTTATGATTGGTGGGTTGGCCGTAGTGATGAAGTACTTCCAAGTGGAGAATCTACAAGTATTTTCGAGCCACCCGACTACTCCACTATTGCAGAGACTTTTAGATACATCTCGGGCTCGACAATACGTGATGCCTATATACCCACTGAGTGGTTTGAAGAACCGTGTTTGGAGGGAGAATATAGAGTTGGAATTTGGCTACAGGGGCCATACGATAATAAAACAATACTCTTCAATAAAACCTTTGAATTCAAAATGTTATTTAATACTTCTATAACTCCGACAACATGGTCTTCTTGGAGTGAAAAACCTAGCAATCACTATTGTCAACACGGGAGACCTGCCCTTGATACTAAGAGGTAGTGATATTGGAATAGAACTCCCTGGAACAGGAAACATAATAGGATGGGTTTTAACACCATCAGACATTGTTGTAATGCCCGGGGAATCAAAGAGTATAATAGGCCAAATACAAATCCTAGACGACTACAAAGAATCCTTTAGAGGAAAAACAATACCATTAAACTTCATAGTCGACACCACTGGATCCTGTAAAACACATAGAGTCCAACTAGAAATTACACTCCCCACACAATGAGTAAAAACCTAGAGTGATAATGTCTCTCGATGTATACACTGAGCCCGTAGGGGTTGAATGCGGGGTTTTAATAATACTGGTTGCTACTGGTGGAACAGAGCACACAGCAATTGATACTATTAGAACCAGTAGTAGTCTTAGATACGTCTTACTAGTACACCATGAATCAGACAACTCACTCCCAGCTACACCGGGGGATAAACCCGTCCTAAAGTCGATACTTAGTGTTAGTGTTGTAGTTGTCATGCTTGGCCAGGCTGGAGGCAGAGTGAGTGCATTGATGAAAGCATATAGTGCTCTCAATAGAATAAGGGGTAACATAATCCTCGTTCTCGGTTCTCCACTACCATGGCTTGTATACCCCCCTGGAGTAGAAGACGTCGTGAGAGAAGTCTGGAGCAATATTTAAACACGTAGACCCCAAATCACTCTACAGTGAACTACCGAGTCGTGGAGACCCATTGATTGAAAAAGAGGTCTTTGAAACCTCTTCGAGGCTACTAGTATACAAGTCGATAACAATGGCCTCGTGGAATCCACGAGGACAACTATTGGATTAAAGAGACTCGTAGAGCGAGAAGGCGCTAGGGGTTTAACTATTAGGTGTTTTGATTTAATCAAGGACCAGGATGTAACTGGTTGCCTTGGTGTATCCAGGCTACTAGATAGTGGCATAGTAGCCGGTTGCGAGAGAGACATACCAGCAACGATTACAATGCTAATACTAAGCGAGCTAAGCGGGAAACCAACATGGATGGCAAACATAGTCAACGTGGGTGAAAACCAAGTTGAAATAGCACACTGTACAATAGCCACTACACCAACAACCAGCTATACACTAACAACACACTTTGAGAGCGAGAAGCCAACAGGTATAGCAGGGGTACTAGAAGAGGGAGTAGAAGTAACACTCGCAAAATACGATCCAAAGAAAAACCTACTAAGAACAACACGTGGCATCGTGAAAACAGGAAAACCAGTACACTCATACAGGTGTAGAAGACAGGCAACAATAGAAGTACCACGAGAATACACCAGGAGAATACTAGAAGACCCTATGGGTGCACATATAGTACTAGCAATTGGCGACTACTTGGAAGAACTAGAACAACTAGCAACACTAATAAACACTAAAACAGAAATATATAGATAAAACACATAACCATGTATTTTCAATTCTTTTCATGGTATTCTATTTTAAATCATTAGCATAGTATGATATTTTCCCTACTATACCCTCATTAGTATTTAATATTACACCTAAAAATTGAGAAAATAATGTAGAAATCACGATAAAAAAGAACATAGAATGAATAAATAGAGGAAAAGAGATGAGAGAAAGAAAAATGCTTTAAGTAGGTTAAAAACGTGCACCATCTAATAGAGCAACAGAACTACTTTTTTCCTGGACCGTTCTACAACACAGTTAGTAATACCAACTACAAGGTGAGGAAACACGATCTTCGCATTTTCCCACCTCAATCTATAATAAGTGAGAGAGGAGTTTGTGTGATCAAAGTGGGGTCGAATCGAGTATTACAATAACGCTGTTGATTTTTCAATGCCTTGGGCTTTGTATTATATTGTAACGACAATGCAGAAAACTAATTGTTCGCTCTAATAAAGCATTATAATTTTCCATAGTCTAATTAAGTAAATCCTGTAGAGTTTCATGGAAGCCCAATAGATTTCTCTACTAAGCTATTGATTTTTCAACTGGTAAATATTGCAAAAATTGTAACATGGTTGTTTATTAAAATTTATGGAAGTTAAAGATGTAATATATTGTTATTGACTCCAAAAGGTAAGTAGTATGGAGTTTATTGAGTCAATTATTGAATTTATTGGTGGGTTAATTGGTGGTATATCCCAAGATGATAAAAGAAAACTGGTTGAATTCATTGAGAAACATCCAATAATAGCTAAACTTGCATTGTATGGTATCCCCTTATTGATAGTTGTTTTTGTTCCATTAATTTTTGCTCTATTGTTTATCCAGGTGTACATGTCTCTATTGGAGTTATTTGTTAAATACCAGATCACATGTAAACAAGCCTTGGAAGTCTTTGGTATCATGTTCTGGTTTATACTTTCGTGGTATGTCTTCTTTGGAGGAATTTTCTATTACTATCTACGATTTATAGTTGCACCCCGATTATTAAGAGCAAAACCCCAAGAGAGCTAGAAATTCACGTGAACAAAGTGGTAAAGAGAAATGGTCTAATACCGAGCTGCTGGATTACCTAATAGAAGTAGTTTTTCTGTGGAGTTTACTCACGGCTGGTAAGACTAGCCTCAAAGATTAAAGTAAGAGACGTGAGTCTGCTACTCTCCAACTCGCTATACCATATATATGTGCCTTGATTACACCCCCATATAATAGATACTTAGGAAAGTGAAATGTGATGTTAGGTGGAATCAATTTGGGGGAAAGATTGGTTAGTAGATAGGTTTAAGAAGATATATAAACAAGAGGGTTTTTAGAAAACTATGGGAATTTTAGGCGGAATGAAGTGGGTGCGAATTTGCATGCCGGCGATAATATCTTCTAAAGCACATTCCTATAGAAACAAATTTTATATAAATATAGACAAATTGAGAGAGATCGAGTCCCATATAGCTGAAGATATGAGTGTAGAAGTCTATTTAGTCGAGGTTAGAGACGAGCAGAACAGGCTGGTTAAGAGATTCAAGCCATTTGAAAAACTCCAATTGGAAACAAGATATCGCCGGTATCGTACTCGACTGATACTCTGTCTAAAGCTAGATGCAGAAAAGGCTTCAAGATTAAATTTAGAAGAGGGATACAAACTGGTATTAATTATCACTAAATACGATGAAACACCCCTCATACCCTCCAGTGTTAGAGCAGTATACTACAAGTTACCTGGGATTCTTGAGCACTTGGAGAAAGCCGGCGTGAAACTATCTCTAATCCTGGAGCAATCAGCGCTCAACAAAGCACTAAGCTATTTATGGGATGCATGGTTTAGACTAGAGGAAAACGACGTTGAGGGTGCTAGAACGGCGACACGAAAAACTCTCGAAGTGCTAGAGAACTTCTTGAATAAATATAGAATAGATGTCGAGAAACTAGAGGAAACCAAGGACTTCCAGGATAAAATGGAGAAGTTAATTAGCGATATCAAAAGCTTTCTACACTATGGTGGCCCGCATCCTGGTCCAACACCACGAGTAACCACCGAACTAGTCTTTAACCTAGTACTCCAGATATTGGCATATCTAGCAAAGTGCGTGGAGATGGGGGCTGTTCACCAAAATGAAGGAGGACAAGTAGGACAAAATAGAAATCAGGTAGAAATAAATCCAGAGACCACGAAACCACATTAGCAGAGCAACTAACCTCAATTACAACACGAGTGTATAAACCACGTGTTCGCCGATCAAGGCTAAAATATCTTCTTATTTTTCCACTACTCCTCTTTGTGGTGAAAAGGCGTGAATATATAATAGTAGAATCATACAGTGATATTTCATTGATAAGTAATGCTGTGTCCTATTGGAGTTTCACTGAGGATCTTTAATAAGAAATTTTAAAGAGATATGGGAGAAAAACCAATGGTGGCATAAGTGTTTCGTTTAGTTGAAAGATTTCACTATAGTTATCACCGTCACTTCTATGTTATTGAGGGTAGAAACTTGTTCATATATCAAACTATGCAAAAACATTGAGAGAAATGTGAGAGGAATATGTTTACTACTTGATTAAACCGGCTATAGTTGTAATTTTATACACGATTATAGAATCATAAAAATTAGGACCTCTAGGCCAAGGAGTAAAAGAATGCGTAAATTGAATAATGATGAAGTTGAGATTATGGATTAAGCAACTTTTTTACCCTTCATATAATTTCTCGCCTTTGGATGCGATCACATCTCTTGGTATTTTGAAAGTACCTCTATGAGCTTTTAAAGTTGTTACTACTGGGTTCCTTAGGATATATATTACTGGGTTGATTGGAATATTTGCTACCACGGCAAGTATGTATTGGTCACCTTCGTCTAAAGCCTTAGCAGTCTCTGTCTCAGTCAATTCTACGTCGCTAAGAATGCTTCTACCTTTAACTTCAACGCAGTATTCCTTATCTTTCACTACTCTCAAGTCGCAGCCCTCTCTGGGAATATCGTATACTTGGAATCCATTTTTCTTCAATACTCTTTTAACATAGGCTATTGCAAAATTCTTGACGAATTCGTTTCTTATACTTTCCTCTATAACTGAAAGATCATCGTCAATAACTCCAAAACACTTAAAAAATTCTCTCCACTTGTCTACTTCGGGGTCTAATTCTAAGTACGCATTAGATAGGAAGGGACCGATTTCAAAGCCTTCGTCTTTTAGTTTTCCCTTCCATTCAGACCAGTTTACCGACGGTTTATATTCTTGGGGGAAGAATATGTTGGTAGAGTACATTATACCGCTAGTAGTCAAGACCTTTAAACCTCTATAGCGTCGATCACTTTTTACACATAGTTGCTCGTTAAAGGCTTGTTTATCAGCCTCCCACGCATACCTCAGTATAAGAGTATATAGATATAATTTTTTGGCGTTTACTTCCTCGTCAATGAGTTTCGACAACTCTATTCCAAGGCCGTATGGAAATAGAATAAGATACGAGTTTTTAATTATTTCCCCTTTAGTTTTTAATGTGTTAATTACATGTTTGAGTAATGGTATAACCTCGCGTATTTCTTCCTCATTCGACTCTTTCAATCTACGCAATATGCTGCCTATTAGATCAACAGCTATATGCGCGAACTTTACATCAGGAGAGTATAGTTTTACTATATCTACACAACTTTCAAACCATCTCAGCCACCTCTCTCTATCTCCATCAATACTTACGTAGCTATCAAGGTCTAACACGGGGAGCCCAAGTTTTTCTAGTAGTATATCCTCTACTGGTAGCCATACTTTGTGAGATCGTTCTAAAAACCCATTCTTAGTTAAAACCCAAATATTATTATCGCGTTTATTACATAATTCCTCACGTTTCCTCAGTAATGCTGTTAAATACAATGCTTCCTCTCTAGAAGGGGGTTGTTGATCTGTTAGTTTTGGTGATACCACGTCTTTGTAGAATCTATCGAAATTGGTTTCTTTAACACCAAAGAGCCTTAAAACATCTCTACCTACCTTCTCTTCGAGTTCTGGATGAATAAATCTATACATGCTTCTTAGTAGTCTTCCAGCCTCGGGGTATTTGGATGTCAATTCGATAACATCTCGTGGTAGTGTCTTAAAGTATGTCTCGTGTGCTAGAACGATATTATAGTTTTCATCAATTGTATATATTGTAGGTAGTGGTCGTTGCATAGAACTATACAATTCGACTATGGACGTATATAGTTTAGCTAGGAAGTCTACGACTTTACCTTCTTTGATTTTCTTTCTAATTAACTCTATATTATTCAATTTCTCCAAAGTTAACTCTCTTACACTTCTTTCTCCAAGCTTTATATCTGGAGCTATAAATCTAAGACCTTTCTCTTTAAATAATAATTCTAAGTCTGATTCGTCTACAAGGCCCTCTTGGTAGAACTTATATGTCTCATGGACGGGTTTCACGGCTCTTGATAAGGGTATTAATTCACCCAGTAGACTTGGTATAAGAGGATCTTTTAATTTAGTACGCAGACGTGGTATTATTATCGGCTTTATCAACTTTTCGTGTAGACCATCATACCTCTCTTCTATTTTACGTAAATCGCTTTCTGAGAATAGTCCTAGGTAGTGGTCTCCATAACTGTGTTTAATGAAGTAGTCTATCGCTTTCTCAAGTAGTTCTGCTACGCACTCCATGATCCACTTGTTCCACCTTGCTTCATAGTCTATGGCTTCTCGACCGGGTTGGGTTATAAGATCTGCTTGTATAAGGAAGTTGAACTCCGTAGTCTCCTCTGGTACAGGCAGGAATGAATATAACCCAGTGAAAACTCCCGAATACTAGAAAAACTAGGAATAGACCACATAGTTAAAAAATACAAACTACCATTCTAATACATAGCTAAAACTAGAGAAAACATAGTAAACACCCTACACCTAATTATTTTTTAATCAATAAACTTAGAGTGAAAAGACTTATGTCACACCACATATCGGGTACTCTTAATACTTTGATTTAACAAATACAATTCAGTCTCTCACATCAATACATCTATACCTAGAGGTTTCTCCCAGGATGACACTTAAAAACAGGCCTTTCAGTATTGTGGATAATAATCTTTAATCATGTGAGATGTGGTATTATGCATTTGTCTGTAGAGGAAGTAGAGGTATTGGTTAGAGAGTTTCGAAAACTCGCTGAGAAACATCCATGGCTTGCAAAAATAGTGGTTAAACTAATCCCAGTAGTAATTCCAGGGATAACTCTTGCAATAGTATTCATGGTTCTCGCTATCGTGTTTTTCCAGATATACCTACCTCTATTGGAGTTATTTGTCAAACACGAGGTAAGCATTGAGCTAGCTAGGAGAGTCTTCTGGTTTTTACTGTCTAAGTTTATAATTGCTGGCTCAATCCTCCTCACAATACTACTCTTCTACACATGGTGCACAGTAAAAATACTCCAAAAACTAAGAGGGCGGGAATAGTCTGTTTTCAAGAGGGTATATCTTGGTTTTTATTGGTTTAGTTTTCTAACTCAAGAATTGTGTTTTAATATTTTTAAATAAGGCTTGTAAATCTCAAATGTGTATTTTTACATGGTGGTATATGTGGCTAGGTATAAGGTAATAGTGGATTGCTCTGCATGTATAGCTTGTAGTGCAGCTCCTGCGGCTTGTAGTGCTTTCAATTCTTTTTATTGTATTCTACTATTATTTCTTTGACTGGTAGTAGTGGTTGTTCAAATACCTTTCAATTCTTTTTATTGTATTCTGTATATGACACGACTACCTCAGCTTCCTCACGAATACCTTTCAATTCTTTTTATTGTATTCCGCGCTTCCTCCTGAGCTCCTCTTCCTGCCTTCTTCTCTCCTCTTCTTTCAATTCTTTTTATTGTATTCCCTATACTAGGTGCTATGGCTTGAAGGATGGATTGCTAAGACTTTCAATTCTTTTTATTGTATTCAAGACAGCTCGGTGTTGATGACTGGGTGTTTGAGCTTCCGCCCACTTTCAATTCTTTTTATTGTATTCGGTGGAGTAGAATGGTTGACTCTGAGAAGCTTGGAGCTATAGTTGCTTTCAATTCTTTTTATTGTATTCCTCCTAGCTATGGCTGGTGCAGCCCTGGTATTCACAGCGTATCTTTCAATTCTTTTTATTGTATTCGTTTATTTGCTTCGAGCTCTGGTGGTATAATGCCGTGGAGTCTTTCAATTCTTTTTATTGTATTCTTGATTATTTTCCATGGGTCTTACCCAAGTAATACTAATGTGAAACTTTCAATTCTTTTTATTGTATTCCAATAATTCTAGTATTACCTCTTCAAAGCTTTCTTTAACCCACTCTTTCAATTCTTTTTATTGTATTCTATTTGTGATCTTTGATTTGGGTTTTTTAATGTTGTATTCGTGGTCTGTTTTATTATATTGTGGGGTTGGGTTTATATGTTTTTCTTCATGGTGATCATGAGGGGTTGATCAAAACTGTTCATGACTAGTGATCATGGTGGTTCCCTGGGAAGTAGGGAATTTTGAGTTTTTGATCAATACACTTGCATATGGAATAATACACTGTTAAGGGATCTGAACCGTTCATAATTCCAGTGCGTCTACACTGTGGAAACGGTTTTCCCTGGGGATTAGGGAATGTTTTTTGTTTTTATTGTGTGTATTGTATTAGTTGGTTTTGGGATTGTTGTTGACTAGGGTGTTTGGTGTGAAAGCGATTGATCCGGTTTGTGGAATGAGTGTTGATACAGAGAGAGCTAAGTATAAGACTGTGTATAAGGGTAGAATATACTACTTCTGTAGTAAGTGGTGTCTCGAAGAGTTCGAGAAGAATCCCGAATACTACCTTCAAAGCGGCCCGAGAGGTATGCCTTCTCATAGTATGTAGTGGTTTATAAGTTGTAAATAACATATTTATTAATAAATATCCAGAGGTATTTTTCTATTGATTAAACAAGAGAAACTAAGAGTTATCGGCGTAGACTGTCCAACCTGTGTATACGTAATAAAGAGGAATGTATTGAAGCTTGGTGGAGTAGTGGGGTTTGACTTAGATGCCTCTACTGGCGAAGCAATTGTCGAATATGATGATTCAAAGACTACATTGAGAGACATATACCTGGCTATAAGAGACGCTGGATACGATGTTGAAAAGAAGACAGTAAATATCTATTTATACATTGAGCCAGAAGAATATCCTCTACTAGAAAATAGAATACTAAGAACAAACGGAGTACTTGATTTTGGATATAATCCAGTAAACCATGTAGCCAAGATTACATATAATCCACGTGTAACTACAAGTAACACTGTTTTAAGAGAACTTAGTAATCTAGGTGTAAAATACAGTGAAGCCGGAGAGTTAGTGCACAAAAAGAGAGAAATGGGAGTATTCTATAGGAGAATAGCGTCTTTCACCATTGGTATCGTAGCCCTAGTACTCGGTATGAGTAGTATGCTATTCAATGTAACACTGGGTTATACACTACTAGTCCTCGCATTACTAGTAATAATCTTGTCTCATGATATACTGGTAAGAGGGTTTAAATCACTCCTGTATCTTAGACCTACAATGGAATCACTGATAACACTGTCATCTATATCTACGTTTACTATTGGATTAATTCTATTTGTAATTGGACACCATGAGCACAATACCGGATCTCTATTTGAAGCGTCAGCTGGAGTACTGGGTTTTGTCAGTCTTGGTTTATTCCTCGAAGAGAGGTTGAGATACAGGGCACTCTCACATCTAAGTGACTTAGAAAAGGCACTACATGGTAAGATACGAGTCATTAGAAACAATGAGGTTGTTGAAATAGGTGTTGAAGAGGCATCTATTGGAGACATCGTTGAAGTAAAAGCTGGAGATAAAATACTCGTAGATGGAGTTGTAATTGAGGGTTGGGGATACGTTGACGAATCAATGTTTACTGGTGAGCCAGAACCAGTGTTTAAAACAGCTGAGAACAGAGACTTCGTCCTAGCTGGTTCCATACTGGTCTCGGGATACTTGAGGATTAGGGCTACGAGAGTTAGAGATGAAACAGTTCTCTCAAATATACTTGAATCAGCTAGAACAGCTGTTTTCTACAAACCCGGGTTTCAGAGAGTGGCAGACCGCGTGATAGGTTTCCTCACGTGGATTGTAGTAGCAATAGCAATAATGACTTTTACAGCTTGGTATCTAGTTACAAGAGACCTTGTATTATCAATTACAATAATGGCTTCAGTACTGGCAATTACGTGTCCATGTCCACTTGGAATAGCAATACCACTAGCAGTTTCTATAGGAGTAATAAAAGCATCGAAAAACCAGGTTTTAATCAGAAGAGGTGATTTATTCGAGAGGATGATGAAAGCAAACGCGTTGATACTCGATAAAACAGGTACTTTAACACTGGGTAAACCAGTAGTATCTGACTTTGTGGTCTATGGAAATAATACTCGTAGCCGTGTACTAGAGTTAACTTGTAGTGTGGAATCTCGTAGTGAACACCCACTTGCAAGAGCAATCGAAGAGTATTGCAGAGAAAACAATATTGTAGTAGAAGACCCCGAGTATTATGAACACATCCCTGGACTAGGAGTTATTGGTAGAGTAAACGGGTTTGAAGTAGTAATTGGAAGTTTAAACCTATTTGAAAACATGGAGTTCAAAATACCAGTTGAAGTAGTCGATGTAGTGAGAAAGATTGGTGAGCACGGTGGAACACCTGTATTAGTAGGTGTTAATGGAGAAGTAGTAGGCGTCTTTGAAATAAGAGATAAACTACGTGGAGAGGCGCTCAGTGTAATAGAATACTTCAGGCAAAACAATCTACGCACTGGGGTTTTAAGTGGAGATATAGAGGCAAGTGTTGAATACGTAAAGAAATCGCTCAACCTTGACTTCGCCTATGCATCATTAAAACCCGTGGATAAAGCAAGGATTATTAGAGAACTCCAGTCAAAGGGTTTATTACCAATCTATGTAGGAGACGGTGTAAACGATGCAATTGCTATAAACACTGCCTTCATCGGTATAGCCATGGGTAGAGCACCAGATATCTCCAGGGAAGCAGGAGACGCAGTACTACTAAACAACAATCTCGAGTCACTTAAAAACCTGTATTGTCTAAGTAGGAGAGTCGTGAAAACAGCTAAAATAAACTTGTTCTGGGCATTTATATACAATGCAACACTGATACCAGTAGCGGCTGGAATACTCTACCCATATACGGGCTTGATACTTGGACCAGAACTAGCAGCACTAGCAATGATACTAAGCGATATATCAGTTGTATTGAATTCAACACGTATATTAGTAAGTAGAGAATGCAGGTAAATCACACAGTGTGAACTAGTATGGAATTGAAAAACCAATCAATGTTCAAACACGGGCTTATTAATTGCTGAGTATGACCAGAGCAAACACATAGCGACTAGAGTAGACCCCAAAGCATATTGGAGATAATATAACTACCTCTGAGAATAGCAATTACAGGGTTTTGAAGTAATGATTTGCACTGAAATACTCAGATCCTTTAATGGATTTATAACTGAGGTTTTAGAGAAAAAGGGGAGAATTCGAGAAGAACACACGATTGAATACTATGTTAAATACAATGGTTTCTCTTCGAGACTACTTGCTATTAAAGTGTTTGAAGGTAGACCTCCATATTATAGAAAATGGATTGAGGTATACTCGGTTGTGTCTAAGCTGAATCTTGGGGGTAGGGAATTTGCATTTACTGGTTCAATACTGGAGAAGGAGCTGGTGAATTGTTTATCAAAGCATATATTTCCTGGGTCTACATTTTTTTGAATACACATATGATTTTGAAACTTGGAAAGCACTAGAACTAGGTGTACCGCCTCATCTAACTAGACTTGGATTTATGTTCCTCGAAAACGGGTTTACCTGGTTTAAAGACTGGTATTATGCAGAGGGATTTATGGAGGGTAATCCCAAACTCCAAGTTGAAAAACCCATTAGTGAAGACACTAAATCAAAGCACTTAGAAGAATTGTGTCGTGAGACAATTGAGTTTGTAGAAAAAACTAGGAAGCATGGTGATTCTCTATATCGTGAAATCATAGATAGAGCTATTCAAAGAGCTGAATACATATATAGATCTCTATGTAAAAAACCTAGCAATTATTAAATACGAGTTTTTTCTCTAATTCTCTCTATTAATACTCTAGCTCTTTCAACATCTAATGGATTTCCTGCTCTTCCATTCTTTTTTATAGTAGAGCCTACTATGACTCCATCAGCGTGTTTTACTACTTGGTCTATGTTTTCCAGTGTTACCCCGCTACCCACTAGTACTGGTATTGGAGAGTGTTTTTTAACCAGCTTTACGAGTTCTATTGGTGGTGGTTCGCCTGTTTTCAACCCTGTTGTTATAAGGGCGTCTGCTCCCCCTCTATACACGTATTCCTCGATTAAGTCTCGTAGATAGTCTTCTATACTCCCCTTTGACGCGCCTGGTAGCGTGGACTCTATGAATCCGAGTACTGTGCGGAGGCTAGTAGCGTGTTTTACAAGTATATCAGCGTATACTTTGACTCCGGGGTGGTTTAATCTAATATCTCTCAGTCTGGGTGCTTCTGGCTCTATTAACCCGGAGTCTGAGATAATTGTTTCAACCAGGGCGTTTACTCTTATAAAATGTGCACCCGTAGCAACAGCTATAGAGTATGCTTCCAGCCCGGAATTCCTTAGTAGGTTTACTCCTACTCTGCAATTCACTGATTTAACTACTTCTCTAACAACAACACTCATAAATGATAGTGTAAGGGGGTCTGATACCCGTTTCTCGAATGGTGCGTCTCCATAGTTTTCCACTATAACACCATCATAGCCTAGACTACAGAGTATAGAGGCCTCTCTAACAGCGTTTTCAATGATTTCTCCAGGGTCTATTGTGCTTGGAGTAGTAGTTCTAGGCAGCCTGGGAAGGTGGATTACACCAATAACCTCTATACTCCCAGCCAGTAGAAACCACCCTTTAAACCAAGATGTATTTATAAACTTGGAGTTGATATAATTAATCAAGGGCAATTAATGTTCAAAGCCAAGCTGTTAGAAAACGAGGCATTTGAACTCTTATCTAAATACTCAATACCATACCCGCCATACGGACTGGCAAAAACACCAGAAGAAGCAGGAGAAATAGCTGAGAAAATAGGTTTCCCAGTAGTACTCAAAATAGTGTCACCTGATATAAGCCACAAGACAGACGTGGGAGGAGTAATTCTAGGAGTAAAATCAAGAGAAGAAGCAGTCGAGGGATTTAAAACAATAATTAAAAACATTGAGAGAAAAGTACCTGGAGCAAGAGTAACAGGAATACTAGTACAGAAAATGGTGAAACCCGGAGTAGAAGTAATAATTGGTGGAAAACGAGACTTGACATTTGGAGTAATAGTAATGCTGGGTCTTGGAGGAGTATTTACAGAGGTATTTAAAGACGTGACTTTTAGAATAGCTCCTCTCACACGTGAAGACGTCTATGAAATGCTAAACGAGTTGAAGAGTGCTCCATTGCTCCGTGGTTATAGAGGACTGCCACCAGTAGATATTGAAGCACTAGTAGACGTAGTATTAAAGTTTTCAAAACTACTAGAAGAAAACCCGGAGATAGAGTCAGCTGATTTAAATCCTGTTTTCGCCTATTCTAACGGCGTACTAGTAGTAGACGCAAGATTTATACTTAGGGGTGAGGAATTAAAAATATAGGGTGTGAGAGTTGAAGAGAGACAGCGAGATATTAAAAAACACTGTTTTACAAGTAGCAGAATTAATGGTTTTATCAGCTAAAACAGCACCTAAAGCACGAGGAGTAGACAATGTAGTATCAGCTATTCTATTAGAACCCGAAGAACTAGAAAAACTAGCAAGAAAAATGGAGGAGCTAGCACCAATACATGGAGACTTCTTCAGGAGAGATGCAGACAATGTAAGAAAAAGCGATGTTGTTGTATTAATTGGCTGTAAAATAGTTGGTTTTGGATTGAAGAAACCAGAGGGAAATCAATTAGACCCAGACTACGTTAACTCAATAGTGAATCTAGGTATAGCTATAGGTTCAGCTGTAAAAACAGCTTCTATACACAACGTAGACAACCGTGTAATGTACTCAATTGGAGTAGCAGCCAAAGAACTCGGATTACTCGATGCAGACATAATATATGGAATACCATTATCAGCACGATCTAAAAACATATATTTTGATAGAACCTGGCCGCCAAAGTAGACTATCCACCCATAAACTCTTCTACTATTACAACCTCGTCTTTTTCACTAACTCTATAGTTATAGTTCTCCACGGGTTTTCCATTAACAACTACTATGATTCCAGTAGAGTTCTCCAAGTAGTCTTGAAATAGAGATAGTAGCTCCTCAATACTCGCTTCATTGTGTTCAATACACTTTGTAATCCCACGGGGTATTAGTTTAACACAGACCACGGTAATCCCTTTCAACCACCAGATTTAACAGTGTATACTACTACTTCATCGTTTTTCTTTAATACATCTTCTTCTGTTAGAACAGTGTTGTCTCTGAGAACGAGGTGTTCCGACATAGATAAACCGAGTTTTTCAAGTAGTTCTCTAACAGTTAATTCTTCTGCATCGATTTCAATAACAGTATTGGATTCAAGTATTTTTACTCTAACCATGATGGTTCTCCTCTGGTGGTTTAACATAGTACACTATTTTTCCATCGTGGAAGTCCCTTATAACATGGCGTGCGGCTTCTTCTATTAATGGTTCTTTTGTCTTCTTGTAAAACCATCCTCTAGCTACTGCTATATTCTCTAGTATTTCTAGCGGGTTTTTTGATTCAATACCGTATGCATGTAGAAACGCGTTTGGATTGTGTTCTAGGATTTTTTGAATAAGCTGTATGGCTGGGAGCACGGGGTCTTCGAGTTTTTCTGGTGGGTAACCCCTTATTATTTTCTCGAGGGTGTCTCCTTCAACTGGTAGTATTCCGGGAGTATCGATCATTAGGATATTGGGGTCTACTCTATACAATTGAAATGTCCTCGTGTATCCTGGGCTTCCAGGATAAGGACTCGTACTTGCAGAGTGTTTGCCTTTTAATGCATTGATAATAGATGATTTTCCAACTTTTGGATACCCGATTACTGATACTATTGTAGGTAGTGATGGAGCAATTTTTTTAATAGCTCGTCTTAGTTTAATAGTTCCCATTTTACGGGCGGCAGCAATGTATACTGTTGGTAACCCCATTTTAGACTCGAAGTATTCTTTCCAGTCTTCTGCTATACTTCTAGGTATTAAATCACACTTGTTGAGTACAATGAGTATTTTCTTACCGTGTTTTTCGACTATTCGTACAAGTCTATTGCTGAAAGTAGCGAGGGGGTCTCTTGCATCTAATACGTGGAGTATAACGTCTGATCTTGACACAATACTATTGATCTGCCCCCATGAAGCAATAATTATTCCTCCAGGGCTAGTCCTCGCTCCCCAAGTAGTTTTCAAATCTAAACACCTCTTCTGGTGGTAGAATACTCAACCAGTCTATTCTAACTCCTGGTTCTAGTATTGTATGGCCCCTTATAACAGAGCATATTAGGTTTGCTACTTCTTCTGGTTTTGTATTAGAAGTATCTATTTCGTATACTTTACTAGCGCCAAATGCTTCAACGGCATTATATGCGACTACTCCAAGTATTTCTGCCATTACGTTTTCATTTATTTTCCTCTTGCTCCAATTTCTCTCCATTAGTCTTTTCTCTAGGATTAAAGGGTTTGTTCTGAGTATGAATACTGCTTCTACTAAGTCGCTTGGTATTATTTCTGGATAGTGGGTTTGAATAACTAGGTGTCCCTCAAGCTCTCTTGACATGTTTTCAAGGTAGTCTATAAGTTTCTCCTCGTCTATTACATAGGTATTTCTCTCTGCATCATAGTATTGAATAAATCCTTTTTCAATGGCTAGATCACTTAGATTAACAGATTGTAATCCACATTTTTCTACGAGTAAACGGGTAATACTTGTTTTACCCGTACCCGGTGTTCCAGCTATAATTATGGCTTTTCCCACTTTGTCCAGCCTTTCCTCTTCTCTTTAATCCACTATAGGTTTTTAATACCCTTTTAGATTTATAACACATTTATAGTGGTGTATTGAGTTGAGTAATCAGAACAGTGTTAAACATGTTGGAGAAATAGCTTATGTAATACCAAAACTTAAACAGGGAGAAGAAGTTCTCTCTGTGACTACTAGTGTCTGTCCTTATTGTTATAGAGTTCTCCCCTCGGTTATTGTTGAACGCGATGGCAAAGTATATATTCGTAAAGTATGCCCCGAACACGGCGAGATAGAAGAATTATACTATGGAGATTCAGCATTCTATAAGAGAGTAACCAAGTTCATCGAGGAGGGTAGGGGAACAAGACATGTTTACACACCTGTTAAAACTGTTTGCCCCTTTAACTGTGGACTCTGCGCTATGCATAAACAACACACTGCACTAGTAAACCTCGTTGCAACTAATAGATGCGATCTCAGTTGCTGGTACTGCTTCTTCTACTCTGAAGCAGCTGGATATGTTTACGAGCCGACACTGGATCAAATAAGAGAAATGGTTAGAAATATAAAGAAACAAGGTGTAACAGTAGCAATCCAGATTACTGGTGGAGAACCACTTCTAAGAGAAGACCTTGTAGAAATAGTTAAACTCCTCAGAGAAGAAGGCGTTAGACACATACAGTTAAACACTAATGGATTAAAATTCGCCAGGCTATACCTCGAAGACCCTGTTAAAGCAGTTGAATACGCTAGGTCTCTAAGACAGGCGGGAGTAAACACTATATACATTAGCTTTGACGGTGTAACCCCGAGAACAAACCCGAAGAACCACTGGGAGATACCATTTATCTTCGAGGTATTTAGACAAGCAGGAATGACAAGTGTAGTTCTAGTTCCCACAGTAATAAAGGGTGTTAATACAGATGAGCTAGGAGACATTGTTAGATTTGCAGCTAGAAACATGGATATTGTCCGAGCTGTAAACTTCCAACCAGTGAGTCTAACTGGTTTTATGAAGAGATTTGAACGCGAGAAATACAGGATTACAATACCAGAAGTAGCCAAGTTAATCGAAGAACAAACAAACGGAGAGATAACACGTGAAGACTGGTTCCCCGTTAACGCTAGTGCAGTATTCTCGAGGTTTATTGAGGGCTTTAGTGGAGAATTCAAATTTGAAATGTCTAATCATCCAATATGTGGAGTAGGAACATATGTATATGTTGAGAAAAAGAACTCGGAGTTGAAGTTAATACCAATAACGAGGTTTATAGATGTAGAGGGTCTTCTCGAATACTTGAGAGAGAAGTGGAGTGATCTCATCAGCGGCTCAAGTAGAATAATAACTGGTATGAAGTTACTGTATTCAATTGGTAAATTCATAGATAGAGAAAAAGCACCCAAGGAATTCGACATCTACAAAATACTAGTCAATATCATTGTAAAAAGAGACTACGAGGCACTAGGAGAACTACACTATAAACTCTTGTTTATCGGTCAAATGCACTTCATGGACCTCTACAACTACGATATTCAGAGAGTGCAGAGGTGTAATATACACTATTCAACACCAGATGGAAGACTAATACCGTTCTGTGCATACAACATATTCGACGATGTATACAGAGACAAAATACTCAAAGAATACAGTATTCCACTAGAAGAATACTCAAAGAAGTACAATCTACCAGGAAACACAGTAGCATTAAAACACGTAAGAGACGTGAGAAAACTAGAATCCCACGAACTATACAAGAAGACGTATGCAGACTTCCTCAAGAATAAAACCTAGACTCTTTTTACAAATCCGGGTTTAACATACACCACGACGAAACAACACTGTATTTCTACTTCTCCTATCCTAATAAACAAACTCCAAGTATGCTTTAACCTCGAGGATACCAGGAGGCATCTGTGTATCTAGAATTAAGTAGAAGAGAAGGAGGCCGCGGGCCCGCCGGGATTTGAACCCGGGACCTACGGGTTAAAAGCCCGCCGCTCTACCAAGCTGAGCTACGGGCCCTCCGGTTAATGTAGAATTGGTATCAGGGTTTAAAAATAATTTTGCATTGACCCCCACGGAGAAGTTTAAAAAACTCTTAATACAATCACTATTATATAGAAGTAGCCGGGTCGTCTAGCGGCCAAGGATGCGGGGCTCTGGCCGAGAAGGGAGAGCCCCCGTGACCGGGGTTCGAATCCCCGCCCGGCTACTTCCTACTTTCTCCTGTGTGGGCTCTTCGTTGAAAGAGATATTAGTTTAGATGATTATTGTGCTTCAAGAGGTGTAATTATGTATTCTAGTACCAAGCTGGTTTATCAATACGACTCCTATATTAGAGAATACGAGGCGGTAGTTACCCGGGTTGTAGGCGACTTGGTTTTCCTAGACTCCACAATATTCCATCCTAGGAGTGGTGGTGTAGACCACGATAAAGGCTACTTGTTTTTTGACGGTAATAGAGTGGATGTCGTTGAGGTCTTTATAGACAAGGAGACTGGAGATGTAGCACACAGGATTTCTCCACGAGTAGACCTAGCTCCTGGTAGTAGAGTAAAAATGATTTTAGACTGGGAGAGACGGTATAGGTTAATGAGGCTTCACACCGCTGCACACATTCTCTCAGCAATAATGTATAGTGAGTATGGTGCACTAGTCTCTGGTGGAAACATCAACCCTGAATACGCCTACGACGACTACACCATTGAGAAATTTGAAAAAGAATTATTCGTGAAAGTAGTAGAAAAAGCAAACGAGGTTGTAAAGAGAGATATAGAGGTAAAGATATACTGGCTTCCAAGAGAAGAAGCATTGAAAATACCGGGTGTTGTTAAACTAGCTGAGAGAATGCCTCCAGATGTAAAAGAGCTAAGAATTGTTGAAATACCGGGTGTGGATATACAAGCAGATGGAGGTCCCCACGTCAAGAAGACAAGTGAGATTGGCGAGATAGTATTCTTGAAAGCTGAAAACAAGGGTAAAAACAAGAAGAGATTATACTTTACTGTTAAACCATGAAACCAAATTGTAGAAGGAACCCTCGAAGCCAGGGGATTCTTCACCACTCCGCGGGTAGTCTCCCGACGGAGCTTCATCGGGCCCTGTTAATCCAATAATTGAATCCCTTTATATTCACTGCCACAGAGGAATAATCAGCCGCGGCCTTTTTCTTCACTGTTCAGACCGCTGAAAGCTCATCACTCAAATAATTCTACATACTGCACGCTTATAAAGAGGGTATATGGCTTTAACTAGTGGTAAAACTATTAAGAGGGATTCAGAGACATATGTATAATGAGTGCCGGGGTGCCCGAGCGGCCTAAGGGGGTGGGCTCGAGCGCGTGTTCCAGCGTTGTGGTGTGGGAGACCCACTGCCCCCTTGCGGGGCGCGCGGGTTCGAATCCCGCCCCCGGCGCTATATTTCTATGTGTGGTGTGTCTTTGACTACTCTTAGTATTATGCTTGTCACTGATCTCTTTATGTATGGATTTCTAAGTGTTTTCTTTATAAAGGCGTCGAGTTCACTGACGGATTTAAACACGCTTATTACTGCTATATCGTATTCTCCAGTTATATCGTAGACTGCTTTTACATTTGGTTCTCTACTTAGTGCTTCTTCTACTTCAAAAATGTGTGCTCCATCTACTTGGAGGAGTGTTAATGCGTAGACGTCATAGCCTAGTTTAGAGTAGTCTATTATTACAGTGTATTCTTTAATTACACTGTTTTTCTCTAGTTTTTTAATTCTAGAGTGTATTAGTGATGGTGCTTTTTTAAGGAGGCTTGCTATTTCTCGAATACTAATCTTTGAATTTTTACGTAGTATTCTAATTATTTCGAGGTCTAAGTCGTCCAGGTTTAATCTGCTTTGTAGTGGACGCAGTTCAACCACCTCTTCTACACTTAGTTGTGGGATTTGAACAATTGTACATATATACCTATCGCAATATTTAAAAAATGTTCATTTTTCATTAAAACACCATTAACAAATCTCCAAATTTCTCAATGCGGTGATTGAATGAGTGTTATAATGGATGATATTAAATGGGTTGAAATACACTATACAGACCTTCTTGGTAGATTGAGAGTAGTTGTAGTGAAATACAATGATGGTAGAATAATGTCTGGTGTTGATGGAAGTAGTATTGGAGTTGAAGAGATAGAGGAAAGCGATGTCTTCGTGGTAGGAGACCGTGAAACACTTAGAAAACTACCCTGGAATAACGGGTTTGCAAGAGTAATTGGAAACATATATAGAGACAGTGATACAATACACCCACTAGATTCGAGAAATATCGCTAAAAATGTAGGGGAATACGTAGTAAGAGAATACGGGTTAACCCCCCTTGTCGGCGTGGAGCTAGAGTACTTTGTATTTAAAGAGTGTAGAGTAGAATATAAACCACCATTTTCAGCACTATATACAGTCAAACCTCTGGATAGATCAATTAAAGGCGTATCTAGTGGATACCACGTATTCAATGGTGAACTAGACTCGTATAGAAACGAGGTTGTAGAAGTCTTAGCTAAATGGTTTAATATAGATGTAAAATGCCACCACCACGAGGTTGCATCAAGCCAGGTAGAAATAACACTAGCGCCTGATAGTCCAGTTAAAACGGGAGATAGTGTTCAAACAGTAAAATATATTGCTCGTAGGGTAGCTGAGCGGAGAGGCTACTATGCCTGCTTTACACCGAAGCCGCTACCCGGCGAGAACGGTTCTGGTCAACACATACATATCAGCTTGTGGAGAAATACTGAAAATGTATTTAGTGACTCGAATGATACGTATGGATTGAGTCAAACAGCTAGGTATTTTATTGGTGGATTAATATCACACGCTAGAGCGCTTGCAGCACTAGTCGCTCCATCTGTTAATAGCTATAAGAGATTAATACCAGGCTATGAAGCACCAGTATATGTTTTCTGGGGTTTCAAGAATAGAAGCACATGTATCCGTGTACCACTCGTAAATAATGGCAGTAGTACAAGAATAGAGTTTAGAACACCAGATCCAACCTGTAATCCATACCTTGCAATTTCAGCTGTAATTATGGCTGGACTAGATGGAATAAAAAAGAAGATAGACCCAGGCGATCCAGTAGATGAAAACATATATAGTCTTAGAAAAGTCCCACGTGAAAAAAGACTACCAGCATCACTACTAGAAGCACTAGAAGAACTAGAAAACGATAATGAATTCCTCAAACCAGTTTTTCCAAGGGAGTTAATAGAGAAATACATTGAAGCTAAAAAGAGAGAGTACATAGAGGTAAATCAACACCCGTCACCAATAGAAATACTAATGTATAGCTAGTTAATTCTATAAATCGTGTAAGAGAAAGATAATTCTAGATAAACAAGTTGATGTAGCAATTAGTCAAGTCTATTGGTTCTTGAGGGTCACTGCGTTAATAAGATCTTGATTTTAAAATCCTAGAGTAAATAATAATTTACGGTGGGGAATACGTCAATAGAGCAAACATCTCGGTCTAACACACTTGTCCTTGAAGGACTTAGAAACCTTAAATCAGCCTCTCTATTTCAGATAATTGCGTGGATTTTATCGTTGATTGCTATTGTAGTGTTTGTTGTGGGCTGGATAACGGCTATAATACAGTCGATAAAAACATTTATTACGTTTGGTGCTTACCCAGGTGGTATATTTGGCGGGTTTATTGGCTTGGGATTGGTGGTTGCGGAATTGATTCTATCTATAATAGGAATAACTTTATCAATAATTAGTGTATTCTACCTCTTAAGTTCTGTAAAGAAATTTGTAGATTGGAAGCCAATTGATTTCTCTACTCCACGTAAATTACTAATTGGATATCTCTACGGCGTAATAATATTATTGATCGGTATAGTAGTCGCCGCGGTATTGTTGTTTACTGGAATACCATCACTCGCTTTAACAATGGGTGTTGCTTTCACAGTAGGTGGGCTAATATTTCTATTCGTTGGTTGGATAGGTCTAATAATACTCTTCTTCCGTTTGAAAGACGTATTTAATTCTTCGTTGTTTCTAATAGCTGGAATATTAGTGGCATTATTTATAGCAGTAATTCCACAACTAGTAGCATGGATCCTCGTATACGTCGAGACTAGTACACTAGAAAAGAAAATAGAGTCTGGTTTAATTCAACTCTAAAAGTAAGTGTGTAGTAGTTTATAGATAAATTTTATTTAAATCTTTTTTCAACTATGCAGGTATAATTTCACGAGGCTCTATTCTTCTTAATACTTCATCGTATTTGAGGTATGCTGCTGAGGAGTAATAATCCTATTACAATGCCTCCAAAAATAAATCCCATTATCATCCAAACGTGTGTTTTTTCTTTTGCTCTTTGATAATTTCTCATTTCAACTAGTCTAATTATCTCTTTGCAGTTTACGTATATTACGTATATCAATATGTCTATAATACCAGGTATGAGAAGGAAAACTCCAAAAAGTAATGTTGCTAATCCAATAATCAACAGTATTATTCCAAACACTAGTGCGAGAATGCCAGATACTTTGACTAGTGTTTTAATAGTATCTACTTCTGGTGGAATTGATTGCAGTGTACCTAGTTGCATACTCCCACATTTAGTATATATCAGAGTGAAAGTAAATACTTAGAAACTACGTGTTTAGACTTGATAGTGTGTTATTGACCACTTAAATGTAGAGATCTGGTCATTTACTCCGTGGTATAGATATATTCGTGAACAAAAAAGTACATTCTTGGTGGTGATATATGAGTTCAGAGAGAGGGAGCCAGGAAAGCAGTGAGAAAAAAGAGTGGGTTGTCAAGAGAATAGAGGAGTTAATTGCCAGGATTGAAAAGAACCTAGAGGAACTAGAGAAACAGGAGATACCTAATAAACGAGAACTCATTGAGAAATTGAGTGATATAGTCGAGGAACTTGAAGACGCTGTAGATAGATTTGAAAGCCATCCGGAACTAGAACTATTAGAATTGAAAGAAGTAACCAATATGCTTAGAGTACTAGGCGATGTGGGACGCGACATTATTGGCTCAGTTATTGGTAAACTAATGGAGTTAATGGATGGAAAGAGACTGGGCGAGAATATATCTGCACTATATACGAGTTTAAAGAATGCTGGTATGCCAGACCCGATAATACAAGAGATAATTAAAGACTATGTAAACAAAGCGCTATCAATGGCTAATATTGGAGAGATCGTTGAGAAATTATTGCCTGTAATTACACAGAGGAAAGTAGAGAAGGAAGAAAAAGAATAGTAAAATCTAGAGAAAGGTTAGTTTTTCATGGATGAAAACAGGGGTAGCAATGATACACTATCTCAACTCGAAGAATTACTCGAAATACTTGAAATACTAGCTCGTAGAATAGATAGACTGGAACAATTAATTAAATCTATGAAGTCTCCATATTATAGTGATCAAAACCTACTCTTCAATTTCCTGTCTTTTTTAAAAGCACCGTCTCTCATTGTTTTCCAATCTCTACTTAGAGCTTGGATGGTTCTTACACGTATTGGAAGGACTGATCCTATAACAGAGTCAATTATCTATGTGCTCTCGGATTGCAGGGAGAAGAGTATTTCAGAGGTTTATAGAGGTGTAAAACAACTAAGAGGAAAGGCTTCACGTAGAATAGTGGCTAGAAAAATAAGGCTTCTAGAAGCCAGTGGAGTGGTTGTAAATAAGGGTAGTGAGAAGAGGCCTAGGTATACACTGAGAGAGTGTAGAGAGTGAACTACATTGAAGAAAGTAAAAATGATTATTGTAATTGTAACACTAATACTAGTAGCAATAGTCTTATTATTCAAGTTTACACTCTGGTATATCACTGTAAAAATAAAACTCTGGTATCACTTTAGAACAGGCCTCTATAGATTAAAACAAACACTGAGAAAAACCGGCTTATCGAGCGAGTTAAGTAAATACATTATCTCTGTTTACAATGAACAATGGAGAAATCTACGCTCAAGCTTATCAATTAAAACACTTATTAAAACACTCAACGAGCTTAGTAGGGGCGGGACTTCATCACCCGCTCAGATCCCGGAGTCTAAGTCCTCTGCATCCATTTATAATAAATAGTAAATAGGCCCGGTTTAAATGATTAATTACCCTTTATTGGAAATTAATAAATGGGATGAAGAAGGCTGTACTCGCCGATAAGTGACGAATCCGTTGAATACTGACCAATACTACATCATCTTATAACGTATTACTTTAAAGACTCGTTAATAAGTGAATTAGTAAAAAGTTGAACAATATATGAAAATTAAAAAGAGATAGTTTTTTACTCTGTATAGTGAGGATTTAAACAAGGTCTCCGTGAACCTATATTCATAAGGGTATATATCTAGTGGTTTTTCACAGTGATTATATAGAGCTTTTAAAGTCGGGTTTTTCTACTAGTTTACTGTTAACTACTCATCTTGTAGCCTAGGTTTTTAACCTCGGTGTGTTTATTAGGTATTTAGGGTTTTGAAATGCTTAGTAGTGTTTTACTAATAATTACATCTATCTACGTAGTAACTGCATTAATGTATATTATAAGACTAGTTAAAGGCCCTACAATACCAGACCGTGTTTTAGCTCTAGACGCACTTAGTTTTGATTTAGCAGTATTTCTCGCTCTTTTATCAATAATCCTTGAAAACCCCATTTTAGTCTCTGGTGTAATACCTCTTGTTTTATGGATTCATGCAATAGATATATTTGTATCTAAATACCTCGAGGCAAGAGAGATGGGTGAGTGAATTGAATCTTGTTTTCTATGGTATTGGATTGGGATTGATTGCTATAGGTTCTTTCTTCGAGGTGGTTGGAGCTATAGGTGTTTTAAAACTACCAAGCTTCTTTCTAAGACTACATGCTTTAACAGTTAGTTGTATAGGTGGATCCATTCTTCCACTACTAGGTGTTGCTATTTTAGCAATTGGACTGGAAGAAATGGGTTCTCAAAGACTATTTATAACAGCTATATGTCTTATTAGCGTGTTTATAATACTCATACTTGCTCCAAGTGGTTCTCACTCTCTTGCACGAGCAGCATATAATTCGAATACTGCACCTAAACAACCACTTGAATACGATGCTTTAAGTCGCGGGGTGAATAAGGATTGAATATAGTTGTTTTACCATACCTCCTCGTTATAATATGTTCTTTAACTTCAACGTTTCTAGCTTATTTAATAGTAAAAGAGAGGAATTTAGTAGTTGCTATTTTACTACTACTAGGTCAGGGTATATTCCACTCACTCCTCTACTATCTCTTAATGGCTCCAGACCTCTTTATAACTTATATACCTGTATCAGTAGGGATTACACCACTACTCTTATTTCTATTGATAAAGAAGACGGAGTGGAGAGAATATGATTAAAAGAGATGTTTTAGTAGCATTTTCACTTTCACTACTTGTACTATCAATATCTCTAATCATATGGCTTGAAGGATATATTAGAATAGCCACACCTATAATTAGTAGTCTAGGTGAATCATATCTCTACTATTCATATAACCCCTGGTATTCTAATTACACATCGTTTTCTCTCAACGTGGTTTCAGCAATAATATGGGATTATAGAGGATTCGACACTTTTCTTGAAACAACAGTGCTTATGGCTTCAATAATAGCTATTTACACGCTTCTACGTGGATTTGAGGAGAAAGTATTTTTACAACCAAAAGGACTATCTACAATTACAAAAACAGCTACTAAAATCGTTATTCCATTAATAATAGCATATGCATTAGCAATAGCTACTCATGGACAACTCACTCCTGGTGGAGGATTTCAAGGTGGTGCAACACTAGCTGTTATATCATCTCTAATTATAGCTGTTTACTCACTTGAATTCCTCTATTACATGGGTTATAGATCAAAGAGACTCGTTGTAATTAGAGGATTGTGTTTAATTGGATTAATAATAGTTGCTATTACTCCCTTGTTAATAGGGTTTATATTGAATACTAAATCCTATATCTTCCAGAATATGAGTAAAGAAGACTCTTTTATATCAATGCCTTCATTTCTCTTCGATGCACCATTAGCGGGTTCAATCTTCTTTTACAATGTATTTGAATTACTCATTGTTTTCACAGGTCTTACAACAGCTTTGATGCTATTGTCTCTTAGAGATGTAGAGTTGAAGAAGGCATTTGAGGTTAGAGAAGTCTATGAGTGAAGTTTTTATTCAATTAGCATTTAGAACATCGATTATTGCATTTATAGTAAATATTGCTATTGCAATGTATGGTGTTTATACAAGACCATCTCTTATAAAGAAGTTTATATGTCTCATTATGTTTACTGATGCAATTAATTTATTTGCCTTATTTATTGGTTTTAGAGTTGTCAATAATACTTATCCAAAACCCCCTGTTTTAATAAGAGAACCTGTTTCACCTGGGGAATTAGAAGAGTTTAAATACATTGCAGTTGATCCATTGCCTCAAGCACTTGTATTAACAGCGATCGTTATTAGTCTAGCTGTTTTCATGTTTGTAATTGGTTTAATTCTAGTTTACTATGAACACTATGGTACAACTAGTATTAAAGCAATGAGGAGTGGTGGTGTTGAAGAGGTTTTTGAATAAACTCTTTGTATTCACTATAATACTAGTCTTCTTTATTATTTCAACTGGGTCGTTTAAGTATTATACATTAGTTATAGGTGTAATTGTATCGGCTATTACAACTTATTTATTTGAATCAAGTATAGTAAAAAAGACACTTAGATTATATGATGTCTTAAAACTCCTATACTTGTTTAAATACATAGTTTACTTTGTAAAAGCAGAAATACATGCACATTTGGAACTAGTAGAGATAATTTTATTTAATAAACCAATTAAACCCGCTATTGTAGCAGTACCCTACCACGTAGAATCAGATTATGGTGTTACATTAATAGCATTAACAGTGACTAATACACCTGGTACAATAGTATTAAATATCGATACGAATTCAAAACTCATGTATATCCACTGGATAAATGCATCTACATTTAACCCTGATGAAGCAAGATTGATAATTACAAGTGGTTTTGAAAAACTCGTAGAGAAGATTTTTGGTTGAGAATTATGGAGTATCTTATTGGACTACTTCCATTCTTCCTCGTAGCTGTATCAGTGATAATACTACTTATACCAATATTAAACAAGAGTTGGAAATCTCAAAGACTCGTTGAATTACTATCTCTTACTACGAGTGGAATAGCTGTTATTATGAGTCTACTTGTTTTAATCAATGTTGTTGAAAATAGAGTTGTATCTTATCGTTTCGCTGGGTTTAAACCACCACTTGGAATAGTCTACACTGTGGATTTACTAAGCTCACTCCTCGGCTTTCTATCAATGACTGCTTTGTTTTTAACAGTACTTTATAGTAAGTGGTTTATTATATCGGAGTGGAAGTACTTATACTACTCACTACTCTTCCTTCTCTCAGCTGGTTCTATTAGTTGTTTTTACACAGGAGATATATTCAACCTCTTTGTTTCAATAGAGCTTCTCTCAATATCTGCTTATGGATTAGTAGCTTTCTATAGGAGTAAACCAACTGCTATTGTAGCTTCATTGAGGTATGCTATGACTGGTATAGTTGCGACATCAATATATTTTTTCGCTGTAGTATTGATTTATAGTGCTTTCGGAACTCTCAATATGGCTGATATAGCTCTTAAACTACGTAATCCAAACGCGATTACTCCATTTTCCCAGAGTGTACTAGGCGATATTGTTTTAACTTCTAAAATAGCATTTTCTCTAATGGTCTGGGTTTTTCTATTCAAAACCGGTATTCTACCAATAGGGTTTACATGGCAACCCCATGTCTACTCTGAAGCACCTCTACCAATATCAGCTGGTTTTACAGCAATAGCTGATAGTATAGGTATTTACTTATTCATGAGGTTTTTTACTACTATTCTAGGATGGGGTGTTATTGAAGAACTAGTTGTTTTTAGAATAACGCTTTTTTCATTTATACAAGTATTAGCTATTATTTCAGCATTTATATCGGTATTGTTAATGATTGTTGAAAAAGACATTAAAAAACTCATTACTTACAGTACAATTTCACAATTTAGTCTCGCTCTCCTAGGAATTACACTAGATAATGTATTTGGAGTTGTATCAGCAATTCTACTATTGATATCAAATATTCTAGGGGATGCTGTATTATTTTATCTAGCTGGATTGTTAATTATTGGATGTGGACGTAGTATAAATTGTATAGCGGTATTGAAAAATAGTAAGTCAATGGTTTTCTCACTAGTAGTAGCTATATTGAATTTGTTTGGAGTACTACCAGTAACAATTGGTTTCTGGGGTAAAGCACTATTGGTTCTAGCTGGAATTAATAAATCGATTACTCTACCCATTATAGTCCTAGTAGTATCGGGTATTTCAGCTATAGGTTACTTCAAGCTTCTACATGTAATGTATACGTATAAGGCAGTTACACGAAGTGATCAGGAATTAAGAAACACGGTTATTCCAAAAACAATTATTTTACTCCTTAGTACAACTCTCATTGTTCTTGGATTGCTATTCACTCTATATGAGCCATTTAGAATCTTCATAATAAATGTAGGGGAGGATTTACTAGGTAATTATAGAGAGTATATTGTTAAAAGTATTGGAGTAGAAGGGTTGATTTAATTGATGAAGATAGTAGTTGCAAATGGTGTTAAATATGGAGTTTATAGATTTACAGAGATATAGTGTATTTGTAATTTCAATGCTAGTAATATATCTTGGAAACACATTTTACAAACCATTTTCCAAGCAGTTCTACTGGTTGCTTACTAAGTTTATTGGATACTCTTTAATCTCTATTCTCATCTTACTCCCTCCCTTTGAAACTACTCAGATAATGTTTATTCTTATTACACTACCTCTAAGTCTCATTACATCTCTCTTTTCAGTTGAATACTCCTATATGAAGTATACATCGAGATCTCTTGTCTTTTTCACAGACCTTCTTGCTTTAACGATGATAATGACTTTTGCATCGAAGTATCTACTTGAACTAGTATTATTCTGGCTTGCAACAGAACTCGTTGGTTTTATATTAATTGCTTATGACGCCTTTGTTGGAGTAAATCCAGAGGCTATAAGGGCTTCACTTAGATACCTTGTTTTCTCTATGATACCAACTGATATAGCACTTTTTACACTTCTTGCATTGACTGGGTTAAATCCAGCTTTAACACAGTATATATGGAGACTCGACTTGAATTTTACACATCCGGTTTTAACAGCTCTTATTATCCTGGGTTTTATGTCTAAAGCGGCTTTAATACCACTACACTTCTGGCTACCAGATGCGCATAGCATGGCGCCTGCACCAGTCTCTTCTCTACTATCTGGTATAATGATTAAAATGGGTGTATATGGTATTCTACTATTAACTAATTACACTATTGATATTGAATTAGCACATAGTATACTCATAGCTTCTGGTTGTTTAACAGCTGTTTATGGTGGACTACAAGCTATTTTCCAAGAAGACGCTAAGAGGCTTTTAGCATATAGTAGTATATCTCATATGGGTGTTATTGCAATACTAACAGCTATTTACCTTAAAACACGTGATCCACTAGCATACTATGGAATAATAGCATATACTGCAACACACGCTGTATTTAAAACAACTCTCTTCATGGATACAGGTGTTATTGAAGTAGTATTTCACGAGAGAAGAATCGATAAATTAGGATTTGTTTATAGAGTTCTACCATTGGAATCACTAGCTGCCTCTTTCTCAATACTTGCAATGCTTGGACTACCACCTACAATTGGATTTTTTGCTAAGTTATGGATGTTTTCAACAGTAATTCATGAAATTACTTTGAACTACATATATCTACTTGTACTCCTAGTTTTATCAATAGAAGTTGCTCTCTCTATTGTCTACTCGGCAAAATATCTACAAATACATGTAAAACCAGGTAGTAGTGTAGAAGTCTCCATAGGGGGATTTATAAAGAACCTAGTATACTATGTTTTAATGGGGTCTATTACTTCTCTATTTTTTACACCAGTAATATTTATTGAAACTAGTAGGGAAATAGTAGGTGATGTATTAGCTTTGTTCACATTGTTGCTACCAATAGTGGTTATATTGCTTATTGGAACATATATTTTAATCAAGGAGATTATAAAATGAAAGTAGAGTATACAAGTAAAACCAGTGTTTTTCACTCTATGTACAGAGGATTATTGAAATACCCTCAGGGTCTACTAGTTACAGTGTTTCTCCTTGTATTAACTGGATTTATTATTTCTACATGGGGTTTAATTAGTGGAGATATCTATGTCTTAGAATACTCATTGAAACTATTTATTGTAGCAATTTCTATACTAGTACTTTTAGAACTACATCGTGATATGAGTAGAGTATTTGAATTATTTTTTCTAACTACACTACTCATAGTATTAAATTACATAGTATACATTAAACTCAATAACTTAGTTTATGCTTTTATTTTTCTATTACACATTGTATTGATTACTCTCTGGATTCAAATAACTACTCTATTGTATTCTACTCTAAAAAAATATGTTTATTTATTAACTATGTTATCTACTTACATAGTTACATCGCACTACATTGTAGTCTTACATTACTCATCATACTTATTGGTTTACATTGCCTTATTGATTTCTATTATAGCTACTTTACTATATGTTTTAATACTACGTATTCTAGATACTATTGTCTCTTTGTATAGGAATACTACTGGTGATTTATTTACTAGGTTTACAGTGTTTCTGAGAAGTATAAGTGTATTATGGATTTCAATTAATAAGTATATCAATTCATTTAAAAAGCTAGTAGTTAAAATAGTGATGTTTCATAGATTTAATTATACTCCATATATATCTAAACTAATACTAGTATTGAAGTATGTTAGTTCATGGAAATACCTGGATTTCAAAAATTTCAAATATACTATTCAATACCCCTCTAAGAAAACCATGTTTAAATCAATAGAGAGATCGATCAATATTGAAAAACTACTAAGCGGAATAACGGGGTTTTACAGGGGGTTAGAAGATAGAGTAATTGAAGGGGTTAAATCTAGAATTGTAGAGGGTATTGAGATATTGCATCGTGTATTTGAATACTCACTTGTTACAAATACTTTGATTCTAGGTCTTTTAATACTACTGGCTCTAGTAATCTATATTCTACTAGTTACTTAGATTTATCTACTAGCTGGTGGGATATGTCTAAACTCAATAGTAGTGTATTAAATAGTTTTTAACTAGATTTCTCATGGGGGCAGAAATGTTTATTAGGGTCTGCTAGGGTTTTTTATTGTTGGTTGGGGTGATGGGAGCGTTGCTCCAAGCCCCGCGGGGATAAACGTAGATGGGAGCCCCGTGCCGTTGGGCTCGACAGCCACCCATGAACCCACAGCGGTCTCCAAAGCCCTGTGGGCGAGGTGGAAGTCCCTAGAGGCAACCCCAAAACAATAAAGAATGACCCTCTAGGGACAAACGGCTTGTTTGAAGATATCTCGTTTCTACGAGTCTATAGGTGATTCTAGAACTAGGTGTTTAGTGTGTGAGAGAAAGTGTGTTCTCCCTAATGGTGTCACGGGTGTTTGTGGTAACTATGTTAACACTAGTGGTGTTTTGTATCATAGGGGTTATGGTAGACTAAGTGCTATTGAGAGTAGGCCTATAGAGATAAAACCACTGTATCACTACTGGCCTGGTTCAACCGCACTAACCTATAGTAATTATGGCTGTAACTTCTATTGTCCATGGTGTCAAAACGACCATTTAAGCTTTGTTAAACCAAGTGGTAGCGAGGAATATATTCCACCAGAGAAACTCGTAGAACTAGCTGTTTTAAAAGGTGATGAGGGGTTATCAGCTAGTTTCAATGAGCCATTGACTAATCTAGACTACGTCGTGGATGCTACTGAAATAGCTGTTAAACACGGATTGTATTCAATGATGGTTACAAACATGTATTTTACAGTTAAGTCTTTGAAGACTGTTCTCGATGCAGGTGTAGATGGTTTCTCAGCTGATATAAAAGGCTGTCCACAAATGAAGAGGGCTCTTGTCGGAGTAGACCATGAAGTAGTATTTAGAAATGCGAGGATAGCACTAGATCACGGTGCACATGTTGAAATAGTATACCTAGTAGTAACAAACACCAATGACTTCAAAGAGTGTTATGAGTGGATTATAAGTAAACACCTAGACTACCTGGGGCTGGAGGTCCCCCTACACGTAAACCGCTACCACCCTGCACACAGGTGGAGAGAGCCGCCAACACCAATTAGTAAACTACTAGAGATTAGAGAATACGCTTTGCAACAGGGATTGAAATACGTGTATGTAGGGAATACCTGGAATCCCGACTACGAGTCTACAAAGTGCCCGAGGTGTGGTAAAACACTGATCTATAGGAGTGGGTATAGAGTATTAGACTTCAAACTAGATAGTAGTAGTGGTAGATACAAGTGTCCTAGGTGTGGAGAAGTAATACCAATAAAAGGGAGGTATGTAGAAAAACACTTCTACTAGGAGTTAAAGTGCGGGGGGTGGGATTTGAACCCACGCAGGCCTACGCCAGCGGATCTCTCCTGGGCCATTGGATCTTGAGTCCGCCCCCTTTGGCCAGGCTCGGGCACCCCCGCACCCATTATACTATTTAGTTTTAGAGGGGTCTTTTAATCATGTTTAATTGAGTCTACCGCGTAGCTTGTTAAAGCTATTTAAAAGGGGTGACGTGTTAAATCAATAAGAGGTGTTTAAGCTATGCCTCTAAGGCCTGCTAGGTGTTATACCAAGTTTAGTGGGCCGCCATACACTAGAAAAGAGTATATTCCAGGAGTTCCAATGCCAAAGATAACCAAGTTTGAAATGGGAGATATACATAAAGACTATGATTATGAACTCGCATTAGTTGTAGAAGAAGCTGGTCAAATTAGACACAACGCGCTTGAATCAGCACGTGTAAATGCATTAAAGAGGATTTCAACAATAGCTGGTGAAAACAACTACTACTTAAAGGTAAAAGTATATCCACACCACGTTATACGTGAAAACAAAATGCTAGCGTTCGCCGGTGCAGACCGTCTACAAGAAGGAATGAGATTAGCATTTGGTAAACCAGTTGGAACAGCTGCTAGAGTCTATCCAGGCCAGGAAATCATTGTATTAAGAGTCTTTAAAAACCACTTGGCAGCGGCGAAAGACGCTTTGAGAATAGCTGCTTCAAAACTACCATTGCCAACGAGAATAGTTGTAAGACCATTAAAAGAAGGTCTTCCACCAGCTGGCTAGACAAGGAGAAAAACATATTGAACCAAGAGTTTTTAACTTGTGGTAGCTACGAAGTATATATTGCCCCCCTCTTGAAAATACTTAGAGAAACTGAAAAGCCATTAAGAATACTTCTCCAAGCACCTGATGGATTAAAACATGTTTATGAATGCCTCTCTCTATTCCTCAGTGATTCTACTAGGAGAGTTGAAGTCTACCTATCTGCAAGTCCGAGTTTTGGAGCATGTGATCTACCAGTAGATGAAGCAGTAGTTCTAGGTGTTGATTTAATAGTACACATTGGCCACGAAAAATACGAGTTAGCAGAATATGAGTGGAATAATATACCTGTAGTATACCTTCCAGTATTCTATAATGGAGTGGTCGATGAAAGTCTTTTCATTAATCTCCGTAGAGTACTCGAAGAAAACAAGTATTATAGGATTACAGTTTCTTCGAGTCTAGTAGAATCTAAATTGAAGAATAAAATAGCTGAGTATTTACTGAGTAGTGGTTTTACAGTATACAATGTGAGTAAACCAGTAATTGGTTGTTTCTACTCTAATGTACTCGTATATGATAGAGAAGTTGATGCACACTTAGTTGTAGTAGGAGGAGTGTTTCACCCACTAGGTCTAGCGCTCTCTTCTACTAAACCAGTAATAGGAGTAGACCCGTATATGAATAGAGTTTGGAGTGTGAGTGAAGAAGCCGTTAAAGTACTTAAACGAAGATTCTACGAGATCTATAGAGCAAGAAATGCGGGAGGTAAACTGGGCTTGATTATTGGTGCTAGGTTTTCACAGTATAGGCCGAAGCTAGTTGAATACCTTGAGAGACTGGCCGTGGATTCTGGTTATAGAGTATATAGAGTTACAGCTGGATATCTAGATGTAAACCGGCTTGTAGCTATAGATGATGCTTTGAAACTAGACTTGTATGTTGTAACTAGTTGTCCTAGACTACCAATAGACGACTTGAATGAATTCTATAAGCCTGTTTTAACTCCCGGCGAGTTTATAGCTATGGTTCGTGGTTTAGATAGATATATTTATCCATGGTGATCTCTATTAATACGCCGAGAAGCAAATCAGAACTAGAAATGTTTTTATCTCCATATTCAACGATTCCAGGCTCGAGATTGTTCAAGAGAGAACTTGAACAATATCAAACACCAACAAGTCTAGCAGCTCATGCAGCGTGGATTTTATACATGAAGAAGAAGACTGCGTCCTCGACAATACTGGATTTAGGGTGTGGTACTGGTATATTGTCAATAGCTACTCTACTAGTAGGAGCTAGGAGAAGTATTTGTGTAGATATCGACTGGGATTTACTGGTTGTTGCAATAGAGTTTGTATCTAGAAACTACGCTGGGCTAGTATATAGATTGATATTTATTATGGGAGATGTTGTAGACATGGTTTTTACAGGTGTAGATGTTGTATTAATGAATCCCCCATTTGGGGTTTATAGAGAGAATAGGGGACTAGACCTTGATTTTCTACAAGTAGCAGTTGCAAGTGCAGGTGTTGTCTACAGTTTTCACAAGTATTCTGAGGGCCTGGTTGAAATTATTAAGTCTCTAGCTAGTAAATATGGATTTGAAATAGCATGGTTTGAAATACTGGATTTTCAAATACCAATGATTTATAGTAGGCATAAACGTAGAATCTACAGGGTAAAAACACTGTTTATAGGCTTGGAGAAAAAGGTGTTGTAGAAATGAGTTTTGTAGTTCCAGGCGAAGTACTGGCAACAGAGGAGGAAGCCATTCCAATTAGAGGAGCATATATTGATGGAAAGGGCTATATAAGGTCAACGATAATAGGTCTCGCCACGCTAGACAGGTATAAAAAGAATATTGATGTAAAACCACTAGTTAAAAGAGAGTTGACTCTAAAACCAAATAGTATTGTTGAAGGATTGGTTACAAGTGCTTCTGACGAAGTGGCAATTGTAAAAATTTATAGTACGCAAGATCAAAACACTAGAGTAGAAGCCGTAGGACTACTACATATTTCACAAATAACTAGTGAATATATTACTAGTCTACTAGACTATGTTAGACCAGGCGATATAGTCAAAGCAAGGGTATTGAATTCTACTCCGCCATATTTATTATCAATTAAAGAACCATCAACAGGTGTATTAACAGCTCAGTGTTCAAATTGTGGTGGAACACTTTACCTACACCAAGCTGGATATCTAGTATGTAAATCGTGTGGGAGACAGGAGAAGAGAAAATTAGCTGTTGGATATTTATATGTATTGAGGTGAGTGATTGCCTCTCGTTAAAAGAAAACTATTTGTTCCCTGTAGAGAAGACGAGTGTTTTAAACTATACGAGTTGTTGAAAGAAAAAATGCCATCTGTAAACTACGCGTCTTTCGATGTAACTGAAAAAGGATTGTTAATAGAAGTTTATGGTTATGAATCAGATGTAAAGGAGTTATGGTTTGAAATAAAAAGACTCGTCGGCCCACTAAAAGAAATCACGAGGAAGAGTGGAGTTAGAAAGTATAGCGTCGACTTAATAACCAAAATGATTAAAAAGACTTTTCCACCAAGAGTTCTAATAGAAGTATTGAAAAGACTAAACTACTATGCAGACTTACTTGAGGGTGAAAACCAGCTAGCTACAAATGCATCGTTTGAAGAAGTAGTTAGACTAGCAGAGAAAACAGCTGATTTAAACAATGAAGCTTCTCGTGTAGCGGGCAATACATCGACGAGGAATTACATAGTAGCTCTCTGTATTATCACGGGTTTATCAATTGATGAAATAGTTAAAGAGTCACTAGAGCAGGGACTACTATCTCAAAACGAGAGTGGTAAATATATTGTGACACGTGATTGGCGTAGTGCACTAGACGTGTTTTTAAAAAGCACTAGAAGATAATATGAACTTGTATCGAGGTGTGCTTTATGGAGATAAAAATAGTTTCTAAAACAGAGAGGGAACTAGTTTTAGAAATTAAGGGAGAAGACCATACACTAGGAAATCTATTAATGAAAGAAGCATTGAAACACCCAGGTGTAGAGTATGCATCATATAGAATACCCCACCCACTAAAAGACATAATGGAGTTTACAATTATCGTCAAAGAAGGCAACGACTTATCCCGTGTATTAAAAGAAATACTTGATAAACTAAGAAGCGAAGTAGTAGAATTTAGAAAACTCGTTGAGGAATCCCTGGGACAAGAATGAAACTAGAAGCACGGATTTTAACATATGTAATTGGAGAATACTACGCGGTATTTGCTACATATAGGCGTTTATTCCTCGAGGAATTGTTTATTGTAGAGAGTAGAGTATACAATTTAAGCCGTGTTCTCATAGAGAAAATGAAAACTATTAACGAGGTAACCTACGTATTACCCTGTAAAACAAGTAAATACGATGCATTGTTTTCTCTACCAGGGTTTAAAGTAGTTGAAGGCAGTGATGAGATATTATTGAAAAACACTCATTGTAGACTAGTTGAGCTTTTATCGCGTCTACTAGATAAAAGGGGCTTAATTATGCCTAGTGATATAGAGCTTATCGTAGATGTTGTTTCACAAAACAATTCGTGGTGGTAGTTATGGTTAAAATATGCCCTAGATGTGGAGGAATAATGAAACCTGCTAAAGAAAATGGAAAAACAGTAATGGTTTGTAGTAGATGTGGATATAAAATAGAAGCAAATAATACTGCATCTATGAAGATAACGAGTAAGATAGAACACAGCGCTAAGGAGAAAACAATTATTTTAGACGGCCAAGTCGACGTGTCCAAACTCCCAATAACTAGAGAAGTAACATGTAAAAAGTGTGGTGCACATGAAGCCTACTACTGGGTTATACAGACAAGAGCAGCTGATGAACCACCAACAAGGTTCTATAAGTGTGTTAAATGCGGCTTTGTCTGGAGAGAATACGAGTAGTGTTGATAAACTATTGTGATTAATATTAAAACATCTCTCTAGAGTATAATATAAAATGGTGAATTATTTGAGGCTCAAATTTAGAGAGGCATCTGTGTGGAAGTATTCAATTGTTGCAATATCAAAGATAATAGAAGAAGCTAGTTTTAAAATAAACGAGGAAGGATTGAGACTCAAAGCTATGGATCCATCTGGAGTAGCACTAGTAGACTTCTTCATTCCGGCAAGTGCATTCTACGAATTCGAGGTTCCAAGAGAAGTTACTCTCGGCGTTAACATGGAGGATTTAGCAAAAGTATTGAGGAGAGCAAAGAAGGGAGATGAATTAGTATTGGAATTCCAACAGGCTGGTAGAATAGGAGTTTACCTCGAAGGTAAGGGTTCGAGGAGGTTTATTCTTCCAAGTATTGAATTACCATACCAGGAGCTACCAGAGATAAGCTTTGAAGAGACATTTAAGTGTAAAATCTTACCCAAGTTGTTTAAAGATGTTATTAAAGAATTAGAAGCTATTAGTGATGCTGTAGAGTTCTATGCACCTGAAAACTCTGATACACTCTACGTTAAAGCAGAGAGCGAGATAGCCGAGGCAGAAATAGTATTGAGTGGTTCGTCTGGAGCACTTATTGAATATGAATCAACTGGTGAGGCAAGGTCGAAATATACTATTGAATACCTGTCAGATATAGCGGCCGCCTCGCAGGCTTCAGAAACACTCTCGCTGAGTCTCGGCGTAGAAACACCCTTAAAACTCGTCTTTGACCTACCAGGAGGGGGATTGTTGCTATTCTATGTCGCGCCGAGAACAGATTAATCGAACAGTGTTTTTAAAGAACATTATTCGTGAATACTATGCTAGAAAGCCCTTAGAAGAACCCAGTATGTTACACAAGAGGGAAATAGCACTAGAAAGCCTTGAAGACGGCGTGTACATAAGACACTTGGCTTTTCCCTACATGAATCTTTTATACGAGTATATTACTAAACAAAAAACACCACTACACCTGTATTACTCTTCTGCACTGTATACTACACCAGATGCTAGCAAAATGGAGGATAAGGTATGGGAGGGCTCGGAGTTAATATTTGATATTGATGCAGACAAATACCCTGGTTGCGAAAAAAAGATATGGATTTGCCCGTCAACGGGTGAAATCTACCAAGAGGAAGTAGAATCATGTCGTATGGGTGGTAAACCAGTAGAGTATTCGTTTCTCGACTGGACTTGTATTGAGAAGGCTTGGCAAGATGTATTGTCACTAGTAGAGATTCTTACATTGGAATACGGGTTTTCCAATATAAAGGTATACTTTTCTGGTAATAGAGGCTTTCACGTTAGAGTGTTGGATGAGCAAGTATACTTGCTTTCAAGAGAAGCTAGAAGAGCAATTGCGGACTACGTGTCTTGTGAGGGATTAGATAGAGATAGAATGTTTCCATCTCTCAGAGGCTCAATTCTATTCACACAGAGTGAATATGGATTGAGACGGAGAGTACTGGAAAAAGCACGTGTAAAGGGTATTGTAGTAAAGAAAGAAGTCGATAAATCGAGAAAACCCATTATTTACGAGGCAATTGATTCAACTTATCTAGATGAATTACTAAACGAAGTCTGTATTAAAATAGATAAAGCTGTTACAATGGATACTAGTAGGCTTTCAAGATTTGGAAATAGTTTGAATATGAAGGCTGGCCTGAGAGTGAGAGAGGTCAGTTTAAACACTGACATCCATGGAATCAACTACTCGTATTTCTCGCCATTCAAGGGTTTTATCAAAGTAAAATCACTAGTTACAGGTGAATTCAACGCGTTGGATTCAAAGGTTTCTCTCTCACGTGGAGAAACCATTAAACTAGAAGCACATATAGGTTTATACTTAGTTATTAAACAATTAGTATACCCAGTCGACTATAGTGAATTAGAGGTTAAATTATGAGTGAACACTACCTTAGAATTTTACGTGAAGAACTACGAAGTAAAACATTGTCTTCTATTCCACCTAGCAGAGTAAACAGTATAAGAAAGGCGTTTGAAAACGCATATGTAGAACTCCACGACCTCCCAGATGTAAGTAGAGAAGTATTGAAGCTGACTATTGAAAAAACCATGAGAGACCTAGAGCGATTATCTACCATCCGGCTAGTTAAAACAATTATGCTTAAACAAATAGACCAGAATTCAATTGATAAAGAGATTGGAAAGTATATACTACTACTTCTAGAAGCCGAGAAAGCAATACTCTCACCGTTTACTCTAGGACACAGTGAAAAATACTACTTTAAATTCAAAGCAAAATGCGAAGTAGACAATAAACTATATAAACCAGGAGAAATCGCGCTTTTAACTATTAGTGAATTCATAGAAGCAGTATTAAAAGAGTGCGGTCAACCAATAACACACCCAGTAATCAAGATATTTTCTACACTCCAGAATAATAGACAATAAATCTCTATCCTGCAATTTAAAACACTTGATGATTTTACCGTCACTAGCTGTATTAATGAATAGTAGGATTTAGCGCCGCCGCCGGGATTTGAACCCGGGTCACGGGCTCGACAGGCCCGCATACTAACCGGGCTATACTACGGCGGCATCCTATAGAATTAAAATATTTAGACGGTTTTTAAATTCTACCTACGTTGAGTTTCCAAGGTGGGATTATTATGGGATGTAATAGGGTTTTTCATCGAGGTTTAAAAGACCTTTCTCGAACTTGATTTTCAATCTGTGTTCAACGTATTTATCTTCGGGGCTGAAACGTGGAGGGTGGGGTACTACTAGTTCTCCTCCGCAGTGTGGACACTTGTCTTTTGAAAGAGTGTATCTACCACACTTGGTGCATTTTCTCATTAACCAGTTCATTGTTTTTCACGCTCTGCTAGGAATAGTAGTTCTAGTTCTCTAGCTGTTTTCTCTCCTGTTTTCAATGCTTCTTCTCCTGCCTCCTCGGCTGTTTTATAGTCTGTAGCGTAGACTTCTAGTATGTATCGTGGACTGCCCGCTGTGTAGAGTCTATACCTTATGCCCTTGGAGTCTAGCGTTTCAGCTATTGATTCAAGGCATTTCTTGACTCTTTCTACTCCGTCTGGTTTTATTGATTGCAATACTAGCTTGTATCTTACAACTACTTCTTTTAGTTTGATGTGTCTTGATGCTTCCTCGATGAGTGGTTGAATCCAGTCTTCTGGCACGCCTGCATCTATTAATACCTGTCCGCCTTCAATTATTGCTCTTTCAAGGGCGTACATTACATCGGAGTATGTGTCTTCTAGTCTCCAAACTACTTCTCTATATGCTTCTTCAATGCTTTTACCTATTTTCTGTGCTACTATTTCAATTATTTTGCAGGCTTTTGAATACCTCTTCCACCACTGCATTTTCCTCTGTCTATCTGTATCAGTTACTCTTTTTAGAGAGACGTCTACTTCTTTCTTCGACCTATCTACACGTATTACTTTGACTACTACTTTCTGCCCTTCTCTAATGACATCTTTAATGTTTCTAACCCACTTTGAGGATATCTCGCTCCATGGTAGAAAAGCCTTCATATCTCCATATTCATCTAGTGCTACATATGCACCATAGTCGTGTATTTCCTGTATTGTAGCAATTACTAATTCGCCCACGTCGGGTAGTTCTTTTCTGGGTAAAACCATGTGTATTCACCATTTAAGCTACTAGTTTAAACACTGCTACCATATAGTGTATTTCATACTCCCCATATATAGTTCTAATACTTCCTGTTTTAACATCGTAGTAGTATATCAACTCTACGTTTTCTATGCTTGGATTCAATGGATTTATATTTATCAATCTATTGTAGACTCTTGAATAACCAGTATCTATCAGTGCTTTTACTACTAGTTGATTGAGGAGTAGTTCTTCACCACTACTAGTCCATAGTAGAGCTGTTAATCTATCATCTAATCCCACATTGTATACATAATTTGATAGTGTTTTGTTTGCATAGTGTAGGTATTCTAGTATCCGGTATGTATCTCCATATGCATAGTATGCTTCTTGTGGATACTGGTATCCAGGTAGATTTAGTGTTCCCGCGACACCGATGAATGAGTCGTTTCCGCGTTTTGAATACGCAAATGAGACCAGTATGTATACATCTCTAGTGTTTGTTTGATTTGCTATTTCTCTCATGATCTTTAGAGATGTATTCCAGTGACTAGTCATAATTGTTGAAAGCAGTTTTCTACTGGAGTGGTCTCCATGTGTATGAGTAATGAATTGAGTGTCTACTCCTCTACTAGATAACATACTTAATAATGAATACGTGTAGTCCCAGTGAGCAACTATGAGAACTCTATTACTCTGGGAATAGTTTGCTATTCTACTTGCTATTTCATTTAATACTGTTTTTTCATCGTAGTTTTCAACGGCAAATCCTTTATCTACTATTAATACTTGTAGTTCTCTATCAATGGAGGTCTTGGTGTTTGATACTGGTATAGCATATATAAGCCCAGGAGTTAAAACCAGTAAGACTAGTATAAACACTCCTAGTATAGAAATAGGTGTTTTCCTGTATTGCTGGAATGCCAGTTGTAATTGACTTACAAGAGTCAATATAAATACACTGTTTAAAACTACGAGTACTGGTAGTGCTACTACATATACTGCCTGGTCAAACATAGATATAATCAATGTAACCACGGCTGGTACTAGTATGTGTTTTATATTGATGGATGATTTCCCTGCATATACGAGTATAACGCTTGGAATAGAGAGAATACTTGCTATACCATAGAGTACTACAAGGCTCTTATTCTCGACGAGTACTGTAAATTCAATCTCGTATAGTCTTGAAGTAATTAAACCCATTAACACTCCAATAACAATTACAGATAGAGATATGAGAACTCTATATCCAGGTTTAATCTCTCCCTTGTCGACGAGTAGGATTAGACTTGATATTAAACCAATTACAACGCCGACTACTCCATAGAGGCCATAATATGAAACACTATTTACAATCATTGCTATAAGAGTAGCAGTAGACATTGCAATTAAGAGTAAAAGTGGGGTTTTCCGGAGTTTACTTGTTTCGCCTACTACAAGATATGTAATAGATGTTGCTATCAAGACTACTGGTGTTAGTGGGTGGAGTAGTAGTAGAATGTAGAGTAATACGCCTAAAACCATGAATAACTGTTCTCCAGTAAATCCACGAATTAGAAGTAGTAGCGTTATTGCCACTAGAGATGCTGTATAAACCAAACCAGTTTGGTCTAGAGAATACGCTAGTATAACACCAGGTGTTAACGAGTATATTAGTGCTAGAATACCCGAGACAATATGGTTTCTAGTCAACTTGTATACTGTAAGATAGACAAGTATGACTACTAGAACTTGTAGTATTGGTGATAGCTGGACTGGAATATTTGAGAATAGCCATAGATAGATATAGTATCCCATACAGGCTCCACTAATATCGATTGTTCTACAATATTCTTGGACGCTACCAGTATTTCTCATAGCTTTTAGAGTATATGGGTGATCAATGAAGTTAAAGATGTAGAGAGAAGCATAGTGGATTATTATTGAAGCTACAAGTAGTATTATCCCAGCGATAAATACCTTGTTGTTTAAACTAGTTTTCATCAATACAACACCTGTTTTTAACCTTGCCATACTATAATATCCTTGAAGTTAAAAGGTTTACTTGTAGTTCGTGGTGACTATGTTGAAGAAGCGTATTACAACTGGATTGACAAATCTACTAGAATATGGAGGATTAGTAGTTAAAATCTCGGGGTTTGTATGGGCTTTACTACTGGCAGTCTACGTATTGGTATATTCAAATACACTGTATACAGACTACTCTTCAACAAGCAGTATTGGTGTTTTAACACTTAGATATACACTACTAGTTCTTGTAATTCTCGCTTCATACGTATTTGCTGTAAAACTACCAGTGTTGAGTGGTGGATATGAGCAGAAAAAGAAGCCGAGTAGACAAGTAAATGTTAAAACAATAATAGAGCTCTCAGCAGGGTTGATAATAGTTTACTTAATTACCTATGTAGTCTTAGTATTGTTTTAGACAACTAGTTTTTCTTAATTAATACATAGAGATAGGGTGATGAAAGTACTTCTTCGATTTTCTCCTCGGCTACTCCCAGTGCAACTAGGATTTTATGGATAATACTGGGTTCTGTTACTACTACTTCTTCTTTGTCTACAAGGGCTTCGAGTAGGCTTCTATCTAGTATTTCTCCTATTTTAGAGAGTTGTATGTTTGAAGCTATTTTTCTACATGGAGCTATTCCAGTTAGAAAATGCCTAGAGAAAAGTGTTTCTTGTTGTTCAAATCCACAGATGTATATAGAATACTCGTTATTCAACAACAGCCACCTTTGACTTGGCTTTCTTCTCCACTAGTCCTTTCACGAGGGCTATGGCGTATAAGAGGGCTTCTGGTCTAATAGGGCATCCTGGTACATAGTATACGGCGTCTACTTCTATACCTCTCTCTTTCAGTATTTTGAGTAGATTGTTTACTCCACCAATAGTTGAATAGGTATCGTGCCATATTCCTCCTCCAGACCCGCAACTACCCAGTGCTACAATTATTCTTGGTCTTGGTGTTGCTTCAATAGCGTTTATAACTTTTGGTAGTGATTCAAGTGTTATTGGACCAGTGAGTAGTAATACATCTGCGTGTCTCGGTGAGCCAACTAGTTTAACTCCGAATCTCTCGGCGTCGTGGTATGGTGTGAGGGCATCTAGTATTTCGATGTCGCATGCATTGCAACTACCAGTGTTTAAGTGAAATACCCATATGCTCTTCTTTAATCTCTCAAGCTTTTTCTCCAATTGGACCAGCCCTCCTGCTCGCTACTGCTTTTATAAATGATTTCTTTCTGCACTCGGGGCACTTGTTGTTGTAGTTTTCAGTTATTGGTGCTTTTTCCCAGACGTATTTTAACATCCTGGCTGTCTCGCTACTTGGATGTTTGCATTCTTCACATACTACTTTGGAGTGTACTATGTAGTCGTATAAATCCATTGGGTCGTTTGTTGCTAGCTCGAATTCCCTTGTTCCCTTTATTGCTCCAACAGGGCATACGTCTATACATCTCCAGCAGAAGATACACCTCCCCACGAAGTATCTCAGTGTCTTCTTGTCTTCGGATTCAATCATTTCTAGTGCGTTTGGTGGGCATGCATTGACGCAGGCTCCGCAACCTATGCACTTTGCTGGGTCTATTTCTATTTTCCCGCGGAATTCGGGTGATACTAGTGGTTCCTCGAAGGGGTATTTGACTGTTACTTTGCCTGTTTTACCGGCTATTACTAGTACTTCTAGTGGTTTTACAATTTTCTTCACGGGATTCATATTCTACCACCTGGTGTGAGTTTGAGCCATTCTTTCTTCCCGTTTTCTCTTATTATAAGGATTCGATCGGTGCACGAGAAGCACGGGTCTATGCTTGCTATTGTGAGTGGGGCGTCGGCTAGTGGTTGGTCTTTCAACATTATCTTCAATGCCGGTATATTACTGTATGTTGGTGCTCTTACACGCCACCTGTATGGTTTTCCATGTCCTGTTACAACGTAGTGGACGTCTCCTCCTCGTGGTGCCTCGACTACTTGTACTCCTATTCTACCTTCTGGTATCTCGTATTTTTCGAGTAGGATTGGGCCTCGTGGTATTTTGTCTAGTAGTTGTTCTATTATAGATATAGATTCAAATGTCTCGTCTATTCTAACCAGTGCTCTGGCCAGATTGTCTCCTTCGCTGTATACTGGGACTTTGAACGACGCGTATTTATATGCAGCGTATGGTAGGTCTCTTCTGGCATCTTTATCTATACCTGACGCTCTTGCAACGGGTCCTTCTACGGATAGTTTTAAAGCTTCTTCTTTTGGTAGTATACCGGTCCCTGTGAGTCTCTTTTTAACTTGTGGTACTGTGACAGCTATTTCAATAAAGGATTTGAATTCTTTTTCTAGTTCTCGGAGTGTTTCAAGGGTTTTTTGCTTCTTTTCTTCGTTGATGTCTTTTCTTACTCCTCCAACAAGGTTTATTCCATATGTTTTTCTACTGCCTGTTAATAACTCGGAGAGATACATTACTTTTTCGCGTATACGCCACATGTGCATAAAGCCTGTGTCGTAGCCGACTAGGTGGAATGCTACTCCAAGCCATAGTAGGTGGCTGTGGAGCCTCTCGATTTCTAGAATTATACTCCTTATAAACTGTGCTCTCTCTGGGACATCTAGCTTAGCTGCTTTTTCCACTGCTAGTGCATAGCAAGTACTGTGTTCAAATCCACATATACCACATATTCTCTCTGCGAGGAAGTTTACTTGTTGATAAGTCATTCTTGTTTCTCCGAGTTTCTCAATACCTCTATGTACGTGGAAACCCCTGTATTTAACATCTACTACTCTCTCTCCCTCGACATATAGCTCGAAGTATTCTGGTTCGTGGAGTGCTGGATGGTATGGACCTAGGGGGACCACTCCATACTCGCTTGACTCGGATATCTTCTCACTTACTCCTCTTACTTGTGGTCTGTAGTTATATGGAACGTCTTTTCTAAGTGGATGTACTCCCTCAGGCCACTCGGATGGTAGTACTAGTCTATAATGGGTTCTGCCAGTGAATTCAAAACCCAATAGGTCGCGGGCCTCCATTTCACACCAATCGGCTCCTGGAACCACATCTATAATGCTTGGAAATGCAGGGTTGTCTCCATCTGCATATGTTTTAACTAGTACGTAGAATCCATTCTTGTCGTCTGTAAATATATGTGTTAGTGAGAAGTGCCCGTTTACTGGTCTTTCATCTGTCCCCACACATACTCTAAACGTATTTGAATACTCCTTGACTAGTTTTGATACTACTTCTACGAGTTTTTCTCTTGGTACTACTATGTGAATAGTATCTCCATCGATCGCTACGTTTACATTATGCTCCCTGGTTAAACCAATGTATTTTTCTAGGACTTGCGTTTTATCCGACATATGTAATCACCAATAACCCTGTTATAGATAACATTAAAAGAGCTATATATACTTTTGCAAGGGTTTTGGGAGCAATATCTATTCTAGACCTACCAAGTAAAACAGATATTGTAGAGTATAGTATCCATAATACCAGTGTGAGTATAATTGAATATACTAGTGTTTCATATCCAGCTCCAAGAATGTGTGCTAAGAAGAGACTGGATATAACGAGTTTTACAGTGTACTTTTTCATTAAATTAGATAATAGGTAGAGTGCTAGTAGTTTGCCACTAAATTCCAATAATATTCCAGAGGCTATTTCTGGCTCTGCTTCAGGCATATCGAATGGTACGCGACCTGTAAGCGCATATCCTGAAACAAGTAGTGTTATAGTTGAAAAGACTAGTGGTATAATTGCATACCATGTTGTTTTAACCGTATTTAGAGACATAATTGTAAGTGCAAATGACAGTATAAATCCAGCTTCGTTTACAAGTGCGAGAACTACTTCTCTCATACCTCCAGTATATGTAAATGGGTTTGGTACTAGTAGTGGTGTTAGTGTAATAGTGGTTAGTGAGATCACGAAGAGAGATAGTGAGAGAGCTATTGTATGATAGTCGTTGTTCAAAGTATACAAGTGTGCTAGGTATATTGATCCAAGTAGTGTTACTAGAGAAGAAGCTACATAGAAGACTACAAAAGGCATTGTGTGTATTGGTTTTACTTCTTTTTCTACTAGTTTTAAGAGGTCGTGTAGTGTTTGAGTTATTGGTGGACCAATACGGCTTTGTATTCTTGCTTTTATTTTTCTCTCAACTCCATCTAGTAATATCGAAAGCCATGCTCCAAATAGTGCTATAGGTATAGGTATTATTAGTGGGAGTGTAAACTCCACGTTTTTCACCTCGTTGCGTGAAGTGCGTATAGAATAAGTAGTATTATAATGAGTCCACTCCACAGTGAAGCCATAATCATTGATTCGATCATTGTTAATTGTAGTTTATTTAGTAGTCTAGCTACTCTATCACTAGTTGACATTATTTTGGGGAATACTTTGTCGCCTAGACCAACAATGTTTTCTACTAGCTTTAGTAATGGTGATGAAAACCCACTTATAGACTTAAACTTGTTTCTCGTTTCTTCAAGTATTTTCTCGAATAATCTCAGTGCACTTGATTTTACATAGGTACTCATACTTCTACACCTGACAACCAGTATTTAATGTCTTCGGGCATTTCGGGCTTTGTATATACACGTGTAAATAACAATATGTATGCTAGTAGTGATAAGACATATATTATTGATACAAGTCCTATGTGTAGAGGGCTGAGTAAACTGGTGGATAATAGATATAATAATAGAATTAACGGAGATATTAGTGTAGCTGTTCCAAGATATAATTCAGCTGTTAACTCTATACTTGGTATTGGTATTGGTCTGGGCGGTGTTCTCGGTAGTATAGCTGTATATACACCTAGGAATTTAACTCCATACGCTATTGAGAAAATAGAGGCTATTACAACTCCTATTGTTAATGGTAGACCAAGTAGTGTTGCTGATGATATAGTAATAGTTATTGTTAACAATAAGATTTTAACGAGGAATCCAATAGATGGAGGTACACCAGTGAGATTTAATAGAGCTGTAAAAGCTGATAGAGCCCCCTTCCTGGTTACATAGAATAAATATCCTAGTTTATAGATCTCGTATGTATTTGCTACTTGGTATACTAGTCCTGTGTTTAGAAATGATAGTGATTTTGTCAGGGCGTGGAATGTAATTACAAATAATACAATTACTCTTAGTACTTCTATTCCAGTTAGATTATATACTGCAAAGAAAGCCGTTATTATTCCTCCATAGCTAACAGAGCTGTATGCTAGTAGCCACTTGATATGTGTTTGCATTGTTGCACCGAAAGCACCATATACTATTGAAATCAATCCCTGTACTAATAGTAAGTAGAAAACAACTTCATGGAGTTTAAATAACTGTGTTGAGAGGAAGTATCCATATGCCCCCATTTTAATTATTAGCCCACTTAGTATTGCTGAGACATGGCTTGGTGATTTACTGTGTACTATTGGAAGCCATGAGTGTAGTGGGAACTGTCCTATTTTCGTTGCAAATCCAAATCCAAGTATTATTGATGCTAGTGGATCTAGTGTTAACGAGGGTATAATAGTGTTTAACTCTAGGAATAGTGATTGCATTAATCCATGTCTAGATGCTAGTAGAGCCCACATTGTTAGTAGTGCAATATCGCTTGGAGCTATACACATTACTATATATGTTGATGCCACTGGTAGGTTTTCTACTCCATACTCCATTGTTATAGCAATTAATGCTACTATTATGTCTAGGAATAACCAGTAGACTATTAGCTCTACAAAGTAGTTGCTGGAGAATAATAATATTAGAGTGGCGAGAACGGTATCTATTATTACTTGGAAATACCTTGTTACACCGTAGAGTGTTCTATAGTATGCTTCATTGTGGAGGCTTACACCAATTGCCACTATTATTGATACTATTGTGAGAACTAGCTGGTAGTCTAGTAGCGTGAAGAGACCCAGTGATATAAATAGCACTGGGGGTATTGTAAAACCAAGAATTCTCAGTAATCTACTTAATCTTGGTTGGGAGTCAACGAGGTTTGCACCGATTAGTACTGGCATCAAGATTGATATTGCGTAGATTATTTTTACCTCGCCCATCATTTATGCATCAACCTCTTCGAGATTGTCCTAAAGTGCATGTAAGTTATGTAGAGAGTTAAAATAGAAACAGGTGTGATTAGTAATAATATTGATCCGAGCTCGGCTAGGTTTACTCCAATAATGGCTAGACAGAACAGTATATTTAGTGCTCCAAGACCAGCTATTGGTAGTTGTGTTCTCCAATCGACTCTACTTATTAATGGTTCTATTTTTGCCAGGGGTTCTCCAAAGTAGAGGTGTGAATACTTTATTGCTATTAGAGCAGAAGTTATTATGTATAAGAGTATTCCTATAAGTGAGGCTATTGAAAACATGGGGTTTGCACTGTATTGATTAATAGAGATGAATACTGATGCTATTTTAACTATGAATCCAATGGTTCCAGGTACTCCTAGTAGAGTAAATAGTGCTAGTATTCCTCCAATTGTCGATATTGGTGATGCATTGATAAATCCACGTATTCCATGGATATATCTTGTTCCATAGACGGCTTCTACTATTCCAGTTTCACAAAACAGTGTTGTTTTATATGCTGAGTGCATTATTATTCCAAGTATGAGAGTCCACATAGTTATAGTTGACGGGTTTACCAAGTGTAGTGCAAATAATATGCTTATAAATCCATTGGTGGCTATTGTTGAATAGGCGAGTATGAGTTTAGAGTCTCTTTGTCTTCGAGCTTGCATTCCACCGTATAGTATTGAGAAAAAGCCTGTTACTAGGAAAAACCATGCTAGATGTGTAGAGTAGACGCCTATGTCGATGTATCCTAGTAGCCTATATAATCCATAGTATCCTAGTGAAACCATTAATCCACTTAGTGTTGCAGATGCTGGTGCTGGCGCGCTGGAGTGTGCGCTGGGTAGCCAGAAGTGCATTGGTATATTTGCTGTTTTAACGAAGAATCCGAGTATGAGTAGTGGAATTAGATATGGGCTTACCTCTATCAATGTGTTTATCGTTGAAAATGGTTTTATGAGTTGTGATATTCCAATGTTGAGTGTAGTGAATATTATACTTAGAGTTATCATTGTAAAAACTGATAGTTCATAAGTCATTGTAGAAGTAAATATAAAGCCTCTAGAAGAAGTCAAAGAGCCCTCAGTTGAATGCTCCTCGCCGAGTTTTACTAGAATATATCCTAGTAGCTCGGCTATAGTCCAGGATATGACGAGGAGTAGGAAGTTTGGTGAGATATAGGCTGTTATTATTGAAACTAGGAATAAATCCATTATTACTTCTAGTCTACCCGGGTATTCGTGGAGTTCAATGTATTTAATTGTAAATAACGAGATGAAAATAGAGATTAGTGTAAAGGATAATCCGAGGATGAGGGATACTATGTCTATTAGGTTTTGAATGTATAAGTATAGTGTTATAACTCCTATTAACATGTATGCTGTTGTTTTTGTAATTGTTTTTAGAGAAAATGGTTTTAATTCATATGTAGAAAACAGTAGTGTAACTGTAATTAGATATGTAATTAGCGTTTCTATCATTTGTCAACCCTTATTTTGAACTATGGAATTCAAATTCGAATCTTGCTCTAGCCATGGATTCAGCTGTTCTCTTTTTTGCTAGTTGGAATACCTGGGCGTCTTCGCCGAAGAGTATTGCTTGTGCTGGACATATAGCGCTACATGCTGGTTCTAATCCCTCTTTTCTCAATTCCATGCAGAGATTGCATTTTGTTGCTGTTTTTGTTGCACGGTCTAGTTCTGGTATGCCGAAGGGGCACGCGTAGAGGCATGCGAGGCAGCCAATACACTTGCTTTGCTCTATGTATACTGCTCCACTATTATCTCTTGTCATTGCTCCCGTTGGACATGCTTCTATACATGGTGCTTTTGCACAGTGCATACATGATACTGGTATGTCTAGTCCAATACTTGTTCTATAGACTACAATGTATGGTTTTTCATGTATGAACTCGCATGCTGCTTCGCATGCTCCGCATCCAATGCATTTGCCGAGGTCTATTACTCTAAGGTATTTTATTGCTGGGTCTGGACTCATTAGGCGAACACCCCGATTTGAGTGGTTGTCTTACCTTTTTTCGCTAAAAACCAGTTGTGCATAAATCTAGCTGCTTTTAACCCGCTTCTAATAGCTGGACCTATTCTACTTGGCCCTGTTACAACGTCTCCGGCGGCGAATATCTTTGATATACTTGTCTGCATTATGTTGTTTACCCATATTGAGCCGTCTTTGTTTAGTTTTAATCCAAGGGATTCGGCTCTAGATGGATTTACTGGTGGTGTTGGTGATTCGCCTGTTGCGAATACGACTAGGTCTGCTTCTAGTGTGAATTCTCCTCCTGGTACTGGTACTGGTTTTGGTCTCCCAGTCTCGTCTGGTGGGCCCAGGGTCATTTTCTGGAATTTGACTCCTACTGCAACGCCGTTTTCTTCTATTATTTCTAGTGGTGATGCGAGCTCGATGAATGATACTCCTTCTCTCTTTACTCGTTCTATCTCGTATATTCCGGCTGGTGCTTCCTTAATTGTTCTTCTATAGACTAAGTGTACTTCTGCACCTGTTTTCAGTGCTTTTTCGGCTGCATCTATTGCACTGTAGCCTCCGCCAATAACTACTACTTTCTTGGCGTAGGGTGGGTTGATATTGGCTAGGTTGTACTCGTAGATCTTCCATTTATATAGGTATTCAAGCGCTGTTGTTACTCCTTTGGCGTTTACACCTGGCATTTTCGGTATTTTGGAGATCCAGGTGCCTGTTGCCAAGAGGATTAAATCGTATTGTGCTATTAAGTCATCAATGCTTATTTTTTTCTCTGTGAAGTCGTCTCCTTCTTCGTGGACTGGTTCTCCAGCGTATACTTTGGTTCTATATATTGTTTTTACATTGAATTTTTCTTCGAGTTCTTTAACTCCTTCTAGTACTCTATTTGGTGGTATTCTCCATGATGGAATAGCAAACGTCATTAATCCGCCGGGGAGTGGGAGTTTATCGTATATGTCTACATCGTATCCACTACATACTAGAAAGCCGGCTGCGGCTAGGCCGGCGGGCCCGGCTCCGACAACTGCTATTTTTGCATTTATGCCTTGTTTTTTCTCTCTACACATAAATGCAAAACGCATGTAGTCGCCCATGGATTATACACCAGTGTGTAAACACGGATTTTATCCTTGCGTATTTAATTGATTGTTTTCCTTATATATCAACATGAAATTTACACGTATATGATTCTATCCCACTATTATTTCCTTACTCGAATTGAATCGATTATAACCCCTTTACTAGTGATATTGTTATTCTAGCAGTGTAGTGTATGGTGGGTGGTGTGTCTAGTAGAGTGAAAGCATTGTTTTTCGACGTTGATGGAACGCTGACTATTGATCGTACTTCGTATAGATTGAGTTTGGAGGCTATTGAGGCATTGAGGCGTGTTGTTGATTCTGGTATTATTGTTTCCCTGGTTTCTAGTAATGCTCTACCAATCGTGGTTGGTGTTTCTAGGTATATTGGTTTAAATGGGCCTGTTGTTGGTGAGACTGGGTGCCTAGTGTATAGTGATGAATGGGGTCTTGTAGCACTAGCCGATAAACCGGCGAGGGAGCCTTATAGAGCACTACTTGAAGAGTATGGAGAATATGTTGGGGATTCATGGCAGAATAGTTTTAGACTCTACGAGTTTGCATTGAAGTTGAAGAAGGAGTATTTACACAGGGCTTTTGAATTGCTCTCTGAAATGAAGGGTTTTGTAGAGTCGAGGTTTCCAGGGTTTACTGTTGACTATAGTGGCTATGCACTCCACGTAAGACCCGTCAATGTGGATAAAAAGAGGGCTGTTTTATATATATTGGAGAGGCTTGGTATAGACCCTTCTGAAGCCGGTGGTGTTGGAGACAGCTACATGGATTCCTCGTTTCTCAGTGTTCTCGGCTACTCTGCTGCTGTTTCAAATGCTGACGAGGAATTGAAAAAGAGTGTTAGAATTGTATTGAGTAAACCAAGTGGTCTCGGTGTTGCCGAGTTTATTGAGTGTGTTTTGAGTGGAGAGATTTGAAGAAGCTGGTTGTATTCGACTTGGATGGTACACTGGTTGACAGCGAGGATTTTATAGTGTGGAGTTTTACAGAGGCTGCTCGTATACTTGGATTTGAATTAAACCCGGATTTGATTAGAGAGTTGATTGGATACCCTCTTGAAGTAGTTGTATCTAGAATACTCAGTGAAACAGGGTTGTCGGAGTCTCGTATCCGAGAGTTCCTTGATGTGAGAAATAGAATTGTAGTAGAGTATTGGAGGAGTAGGGTTAAATTGTTTCCAGACGTGGTTCCAACACTGAGGAAACTGGGAGAAATGGGGTTTAAACTCGCAGTTGCATCTTCTAGCCGCGTAGAGAGAATAGTCGAGTTTCTAGGGTATTTTGGAGTACTGGGTTTTTTCGACTATGTATCTGGTGTAAAACCAGGTATTAGGGGTAAACCAGCACCAGATGTTATAATTGAAGTCTTGGAGAAAACTGGTATTGATGCATCTGAAGCACTGTATATTGGGGATAGAGAAGTAGACTGTATAGCAGCGAGAAATGCACTAGTAGACTTCATTCTCGTCGACAGGCGTGGAAATACAAATCTAAACAATTGCACTCCACTGAAAACAGTGAAAACACTACTAGAAATACCCGTATACCTAAACGCTATTAGGGGAGACAGAGAAATATAACTATAGCCCGCGGCAACCCGGCGGCGGCGTCGCTTCGACGCCGGGCATAGCCCGGAGAGTGACAAGCCGGCCTCCTCCCGCGGGCACACTGTGGGTTCACGGGGATTCCACGAGACACAAAGTTTTTAAACCCCTATTGTAAGAAATAGATTTACGGACACTTACCCAGGACATGGGGACCCGAGGAGTAGAGGGGTAAATGACTACCCCTCTATACTCGGGTCTAACGAGGGGCGGGCTCATTAGAGCTCCAGCCCTGGATACCCCGGGCACCCTCCGGCCGTAACTCCGGTTGATCCTGCCGGCCCCGACCGCTATCGGGGTGGGGCTAAGCCATGGGAGTCGTACGCTCCGCCGCTGCGGGGCGTGGCGGACGGCTGAGTAACACGTGGCCAACCTACCCTCGGGAGGGGGATAACACCGGGAAACTGGTGCTAATCCCCCATAGGGGAGGAGGCCTGGAAGGGTTCCTCCCCGAAAGGGCGTAGCGGGGGTTATCGCCGCTACGCCGCCCGAGGATGGGGCTGCGGCCCATCAGGTAGTTGGCGGGGTAACGGCCCGCCAAGCCGAAGACGGGTAGGGGCCGTGAGAGCGGGAGCCCCCAGTTGGGCACTGAGACAAGGGCCCAGGCCCTACGGGGCGCACCAGGCGCGAAACCTCCGCAATGCGGGAAACCGTGACGGGGTCACCCCGAGTGCCCCCGATAAGGGGGCTGTTCCCCGCCGTAGGATGGCGGGGGTAGTAAGCGGGGGGCAAGTCCGGTGTCAGCCGCCGCGGTAATACCGGCCCCGCGAGTGGTCGGGGTGATTATTGGGCCTAAAGCGCCCGTAGCCGGCCCGGTAAGTCTCCCCTAAAATCCCCGGGCTCAACCCGGGGATTGGGGGAGATACTGCCGGGCTAGGGGGCGGGAGAGGCCGAGGGTACTCCCGGGGTAGGGGCGAAATCCGTTAATCCCGGGAGGACCACCCGTGGCGAAGGCGCTCGGCTGGAACGCGCCCGACGGTGAGGGGCGAAAGCCGGGGGAGCGAACCGGATTAGATACCCGGGTAGTCCCGGCTGTAAACGATGCGGGCTAGCTGTTGGGTGGGCTTAGAGCCCACCCAGTGGCGCAGGGAAGCCGTTAAGCCCGCCGCCTGGGGAGTACGGCCGCAAGGCTGAAACTCAAAGGAATTGGCGGGGGAGCACCACAAGGGGTGGAGCCTGCGGTTCAATTGGAGTCAACGCCGGGAATCTTACCGGGGGAGACAGCAGGATGACGGCCAGGTTAAAGGCCTTGCCCGACGCGCTGAGAGGAGGTGCATGGCCGTCGCCAGCTCGTGTCGTGAGATGTCTGGTTAAGTCCAGCAACGAGCGAGACCCCCACCCCCAGTTGCTACCCCGGCCTCAGGGCCGGGGGCACACTGGGGGGACTGCCGCCGTTTAAGGCGGAGGAAGGAGGGGGCCACGGCAGGTCAGCATGCCCCGAATCCCCCGGGCTACACGCGGGCTACAATGGCGGGGACAGCGGGTGCCGACCCCGAAAGGGGGAGGCAATCCCTCAAACCCCGCCGCAGTTGGGATCGAGGGCTGCAACTCGCCCTCGTGAACGAGGAATCCCTAGTAACCGCGTGTCAACATCGCGCGGTGAATACGTCCCTGCTCCTTGCACACACCGCCCGTCGCTCCACCCAAGGGGAGGGGGAGTGAGGCCCGGCCTTGTTGGTCGGGTCGAACTCCCCCTCCCTGAGGGGGGAGAAGTCGTAACAAGGTAGCCGTACCGGAAGGTGCGGCTGGATCACCTCCTGCCTCTACCTAGGGGTGCCCGGGGCCAGCTAGGCTTGGAGCTCTAATGAGCCCGCTCCTCTATTACTTGATGCAACACGGGGGCTTAGGCCTCCGTGTGAAGGCGTGATCCACTAACACTGGAGATGAGCGCTACAGAGGGGCCCTGGAATCCAGGGTACAGAATCGAATCCACGGAGCCGTCCCCCGCTTCCGGGGGCTGTGGCGAAGACGCCGCCCGGTGGATGGCTCGGCTCGGGCGCCGAGGAAGGCCGTGGCAAGCTGCGATAAGCCCGGGGTAGGCGCAGGCCGCCGTTGAACCCGGGATCGCCGAATGGGACTTCCTGCCACGGGGATAACCCGTGGCGCCCGGGAAACCGGCGACGGGAGTACCGGGCGGGAACCCCCCGAACGGAAACATCTTAGTAGGGGGAGGAAAAGAAATCAAAACGAGATCCCCTGAGTAGGGGCGACCGAAAGGGGGACAGCCCAGACCAAACCCTCACGGGATAACCGTGGGGGGATGTGGGGTTATTGGCTCCACGGCTGGGGGTTCGACCCCCAACGGGCCGACCCTTGGTAGCCGAAGTGGGCTGGAAAGCCCCGCCGTAGAGGGTGATAGCCCCGTAGGCTAAACCAAGGGGGCCTGTGCCGTGGAGCAGAGTACCACGGCTTGGTTTTGCCGTGGGAAGTTGGGGGTCACCGACCTCCAAGGCTAAATACGTCCCGAGACCGATAGCGAACTAAGTACCGTGAGGGAAAGCTGAAAAGCACCCCGCAAGGGGGGTGAAAAGAGCCTGAAACCGGGCGGCTGACATACGGTGCGGCCCGAAAGGAGTGAATCCCCCCTAAGGAAACCCGGGCGACCGGGGAGTACGAGGGGGGTGGACCGGGGTCGCACCGTCCGTCTTGAAACACGGGCCGGGGAGTCCACGGCAGTGGCGAGCCTAAGGGGGTCAAAGCCCCGTAGGCGCAGGGAAACCGACTAGCCCGCAACCGGGTTTAACCCGGCGAGGGGCGGGGTCCCAAAGGGCCCGGAGTCACTGCCGTGGGACCAGAAACCGAGCGATCTAGGCGGGGGCAGGGTGAAGCCGGGGGAAACCCCGGTGGAGGCCCGAAAGGGTTCTGACGTGCAACTCGTTCCCATGACCCCCGTCTAGGGGCAAAAGACCAATCAAGCTCGGTGATAGCTGGTTCCCGCCGAAGTGGGTCTCAGCCCAGCCCCGCTGGAGGCAGGCTACGGGGTAGAGCTACGGATTGGGGCTGCGGAGGCCGAAAGGCCTCGGGCCCCAGTCCAACTCCGAACCCGTAGCCGCCGTAGAAGGCGGGAGTGGGGCCCTCGGGGTAAGCCTGGGGGCCGAGACGGGAACAACCGGGACCGGGGTTAAGGCCCCTAAGTGCCGGCTAAGTGCCAATCTTAAAGGGCGTCCCGCGGCTCAGACAGCGGGGAGGTGGGCCTAACAGCAGCCATCCTTTAAAGAGTGCGTAACAGCTCACCCGCCGAGCCGCGGGGCCCCGAAGATTGGTCGGGGCTTAAGCCGGCCGCCGAGACCCCGGGGCACGGCTCCGCTGGAGCCGTGATCTGGTAGGCGGGCGCCGGGGCGGGGCAGAAGCCGGGCCGTGAGGTCCGGTGGACCCGCTCCGGGTGCAGATCCCGGCGGCAGTAACAGCGAAGAGGGGTGGGAATCCCCTCCGCCGGAAAGGGCCAGGGTTCCTCGGCAACGGTCGTCGGCCGAGGGTTAGCCGGTCCTAACCCGGGCCGTAACACGGACCCGGGGAAAGGGAAACGGGTTAATATTCCCGTGCCGCGGGGGTAGGTGCGGCAACGCAAGCCCCGCCTCCGACGCCTCCGGGTAGGCGGACCGGGGGCGGCTGAATCAGCCGCGACCCGGCTAACCGGTGAAGGCCCCGGAGTACCGTCATGGTGAGAAGGGGCCGAAGCCGGGAATGGGGGCCGTTAGGCCCTTCCGCTGACCCCGGGGGCCCTTGAAAAGGGGGCGGGGAACGATCCCCCGCGACCGTACCGAGAACCGACACAGGTGCCCCTGGGTGAGAAGCCCCAGGCGTGTGGGGGCTAACCCAGGCCAGGGAACTCGGCAAATTGGCCCCGTAACTTCGGGAGAAGGGGTGCCTGCGGTCCTGGGGGATAACCCTGGGACCGCAGGTCGCAGTGACCAGGGGGACCTGACTGTTTAATAAAAACATAGGTCCCCGCAAGCCCGAAAGGGTGTGAACGGGGGCCGAATCCTGGCCACTGGCGGTCCGTGAAACCGGGGTCCAACCCGGCGAAGCGCCGCTGAAGGCCGGGGGTAACTCTGACCCTCTTAAGGTAGCCAAATGCCTTGCCGGGTAAGGCGGGATGGTGGGGTGTAAATATGAATTTATACATGCTTGATGTAGCATATCTATTAGGGGCACTTGCTGATGGAGGATGCTATTACTTAAAATACCGGGATGGCAGAAGCGAATATAGATGTATATGGACTCAAGCATCACTAGAATGGCTATTAAACTCAGTAAAACCAAGACTAGAAAGAATTCTAGAAAACCTTGGTTTAAACAGCAATGTAAAACTACTTAGAGGCAATACAAGGTTTGAAATAAGAGTTTCTAGCAAACTAGTCTTTCAATATTTCATGGAAAATAGAGCAAAAATACCGGAATGGATTGAAAAATGTGAAAACGATATTCTCAGATACTGGCTTAGAGGACTATACGATGCAGAAGGCGATAAAAGTGGAAAAAGACTGAGAGTGTGGAATAAAGACAAAACTATTCTAACATATGCAACGAAAGCATTGAAGTGCTATGAAATAGAAGCATATGGCCCATATTTAGATGATAAACGACGTGGAGTATATGTAATTGAAATACCCTCAAAACATAGATATAGATTTTTCAATGAAATAGGCTTTGAACACCCTAAACTCTCTAGATATCATTTTACTACTTCACACTTCTCATATCATTTATTTAATCCAACCCCGCCAGCCGCCCCCGAGAGTTCCGGCGCGCATGAATGGATCAACGAGGTCCCCACTGTCCTGGCCTGGGGCCCCGTGAATACACGGAGCCGGTGCACAGGCCGGCGACCCCCCGCTGGGCGATAAGTCCCCGTGGAGCTTCACAGCAGCCTGGCGCTGGCCCCTGGGTCGCGGTACGTAGCGTAGGTGGGAGCCGGTGAGACTACACCTTCGGGTGTAGTGGAGGCGCCAATGAAACACCACCTACCGCGACCCGGGGGCCTTACCCCGGGGTGTACCCGGGGGACAACGCCAGGTGGGCTGTTCGGCTGGGGCGGCACGCCCGCGAAAAGATAACACGGGCGCCCAAAGGTCGGCTCAGGCGGGTCAGAAACCCGCCGTAGAGTGCAAGGGCAAAAGCCGGCCTGACCGGACCCTTGAACACAAGGGGTCCGGCCGGGAAACCGTGGCCTAGCGAACGCTCGTGCCCCCCTCGGTGGGGGCCGGGCATGACAGAAAAGTTACCCCGGGGATAACAGGGTCGTCGCGGGTGAGAGCTCCCATCGACCCCGCGGTTTGCTACATCGATGTCGGCTCTTCCCATCCTGGGGGTGCAGCAGCCCCCAAGGGTGGGGCTAAGGGGGTGAGGGCGCCTTTTAAACCCTTTATATACATATGGGGTTAATCTAGAACTACTGGAACAAATAAAACAAGTACTTCAGCAACACAGAATAAATTGTAGAATACACCAGGATAGAACAACATACAAGTTGAGAATAACAACTATGGGGAAATTCATAGAAGTAGTAGGTGTAAGACACCCAAGACACATAATTAAACTCGCCTCACGCTCCCACACCTATAAAAAATGTTAGTTAAACCCTCACGCTTATCAGGCGCCGCTCCCCCCTCCCCAAGCCCGCCCATTAAAGGGGAACGTGAGCTGGGTTTAGACCGTCGTGAGACAGGTCGGGCTCTACCCGCGGGGGGCGCGGGCCGCCTGAGGGGAAGCTGCCCTCAGTACGAGAGGAACGGGGCGGCGCGGCTTCTGGTGTACCGGTTGTCCTGGTGGGCAACGCCGGGCAGCCACGCCGCAGGGGGTAACCGCTGAAAGCATCTAAGCGGGAACCCCTCCCCGAGAAGAGGCGGCCTTCCGCCGGGGCTTTGCCTCGGCGGTACGGGCTCCCGTAGAAGACGGGGTTGATGGGGCGGGGGTGTGAGCCCCGAGGGGTTTCCCCCGAGGGGTTTAGCCCGCCGCTCCCAATCGCCCGAACGCCCGGCTCACCCGGGGGCGGGTTGCGATTTACGGACTGTGGCTCCGTGGATTCGTGTATAAACCTGGGGTTCTAGGGCCCCTCTGTAGCGCTCTAGTATTTAAATCCATTCCTTCCTCTATCCATAATTGGTGTGTGGTGTTGAGTATACGTGGCTATCTAGAGTTGATTAGAATACCTAACTCGGTTTTGAGTGGTCTTGGAGCGGTGTTCTCGCTACTAGTATACACCTACTACCATGTTGAAAACACTGTTTTAATACCTATTGCTTTTCTAACTGGTTTCCTTGTTACTGGAGCCTCGATGATTATAAATGATGTTGTAGACCTCGAAGTAGACAGGTTGAATAAGCCGTGGAAGCCCCTCCCGAGAGGAGATGCGTCGCCAGGGACATCTATGAAGATTGCATGGTTGTTTCTAGTAGTAGCAGTAGTATTAAACGCCGTGGTAAACCTGTTTACAACTATTACAACAATTTTCTATGGGTTTATTGGAGCATCATATAGCTACCTGAGGAGGAAGTGGTGGAGCCACATACTCGTAGCACTATCCACCACGGGCCCCATAGTATATGGATATGTCGCTGCAGGACTACCAGTAAACGACTTATACTTTACAATCCTGTTCACTATAGTAATATTTACTGTTACACTAGGACGAGAATTCCTAAAAGCAATACAAGACATAGAAGGAGACTCCAAGCAGGGATATAAGACAATAGCCACAGTACACGGCTTGGAAAAAGCATCAAAAACCATGCTTGCAACCGGGCTAACAGGTGGAATACTCGGACTAGCAACACTAACAACAAATACAAGTATTCTCTACAAGGTATTCATTACAATAGCAGCAGTAGTCTACATTTACAGTGTAATACAAGCATATAGAAACAAAGAATCAAGAGAAAAACTAGAAAAATCAAGAAAAAACACCCTGCTAGCAATGTATATTGGGACAATAGCATTCTGGCTTAGTAAAATCCAGGTCTAACCCCTCTCAATAAACCGGTGTAATAACCAGGGAACAAGTATAAATACTACTAATCCACCAATAGTAAAACCAATAATCCTATAATAGACAATTATAGCCTTCGTTGAATAATGAATAAATAATAGAAAACCCGAAGAAACAATAAAACCGAGAAGACGAGTAGAAAGACGTGAAAGTATAATGCAGATCCCCCCTTGAGAAAACACAGCATAAACGAATAATACAATACTCAAACCAAGCAAACTCGTAGAAGCCTCTAATTCAACGCCAAGTAAAAACACATTGATAAAACCAAGAACCAGAGACATAAATCCAATTAAAACCATGCCAAGCCCTCCAAGCCTCTCTCCACAAGTCAATCTAGCATAATAGGATATCAAACCAGTCATAAAACCAAACACGAGGCCGCCAACAACATCAATAGGGAAATGAGCCCTCAAAACAATTCTACTAATAGATACACTCGTCACAACGAGAAGAGAGAGAAATACTAGAGTCTTCCTTCTAGCAACAAGTGAAAGAGTAGTCCAAAAAGACGTTGAAACCATTGAATGCCCACTTGGAAACCCCGGCCCACTAACCTCGACAAGCGGGTTAAGAGGCCTCGGCGTATTAAACAAGTATTTCAAAGAAATATTTAGTGAACCAGCAAGCAATACAGAAGCAATTAAAGCCATTGCATCAACAGGGCTTCCAACAAGAAAGAAAACAAGCACACTAGCAATCAAGTAGAATTCAGAGTCGCCTAGACGAGTAATCAATATCCAGGCATCAATATCCCAGTAGTAAACAGTATACATAAATAAACCCAAAAGAAAAACAGTAAAAACCACTATTGCATAGTCAACAATATCCAAAAACACCACCAAGAATTATAAATAGTGGTTAACATATAAACTTTATTGAATGATGAAACGACGGTAGTCAGACAAGTGAAGACCGTTTCCCCATACTGACAATAAAAATACTCTACAAAATCATTCCATTGAAAAAATAGTTAATTAATCAAACAAGTAAATTTAAAAACTCTCATTTTATATTTAAATAAATGGTGCCCCCACATGCCACTATGGAAATGTGAAGTTTGTGGATTAGTATATGAAGGCCCCGAACCACCAGAAAAATGTCCTAAGTGTGGTGCACCAAGAGAGAAATTCAAACAACTATCAGAACAAGAAGAAAAACTCGTATTGAGGTCTAGATACAGCAACTATCTACACATGAAGGCACTTACACTCCTCAGAGAACTATTACAAGTAGCTGAAGAGGGAATAAAAGACAGCTTAGACCCTGGATGCGTAAAAATCTTCACTGAGGAAAAAGAGTTTGCATTAATGACTATTCAGAAAATCATGGCGGAGCTAGAAATACATATGAAGAAAGGAAAGTGGAATTAAACCCAAATTCTATTTTTAACCCTTAATCAACATATATTTTAGAGGTGTACTATTTGTTTGGTAAAAACCCACTAGATCTTCCTCAAGGAAGAAAATTATCAAGAGAAGAAATAGCCGAAGCACTACGATTAGCAATAACAGCCGAACTAGACGCAGTAAACTTCTATCTACAATTAGCAAGAGCGATAGAAGACGAGAGAATTAAACGCGTCTTCGAAGACATAGCTCGAGAAGAAAAAACACACATGGGTGAATTTCTCGCACTATTAAAAACCCTAGATGAAGAACAAGTAGTTGAATTAGAAAAAGGAGAAGAAGAAGTAGAAGAACTAACCGGGTTGAAACCAGTACAGACAAAACAAGGAGAAAACACTGGAGGAGAAAACCCACTAGAAGACCCAGTTAAAAACCTCGTTAAAAAGACAGTTGAATCATCAAGACAATTAATAAGTAAACTACCAGTAACACGTATTGGTCGAGGAGTGGACTCTGTTTCAATAGAGGTTTCAAAAGAAGGCAGGTTAGAGAGAATAATCATTCCACTAAGAGAAGTAGCTGTAAAATTCCGGGTTTCACAGAAAGCACTAGAAGCACACCAGCTACAAAGAGGTATTCTTGAAGCACCAGAAGCAACAATAGCTGGAATCAACCTAGCTAGACAAGAAGAAGAAATACTATTGCAAACACTACTCGAAAAAGGAGTTAGAGTAGAGAGGAGTGATTGGAGCCAGCCCGGACAAGCAGTTATAGATGTAGCTAGAGCAATAGTAAAACTAGCCAGCCTACCCGGTAAACCACTACTCCTAGTTGTAAACCCAGTAGACTACACTAAACTCCTAGTAGTAGACAGTAGAACAGGGTTAACAGACCTAGATAGAATAAAGCAAATAGTAAGCAGTATAGTCTACACTCCACTCCTACCAGAAGGCAAATCGATAATAATACCCGTAGACCCAGACGTACTAGACGTAGTTTACGGTGGCGACGCCGAAGTAGACTATATTGGACCAGAAAACGGATACCACGTCTATAGAGTATGGAGTACAATAGCGGTTAGAGTAAGAAACTCCGAATACATTATTATACTAGGGTGAATACACAATGAATGAAATCAATAAAATCCTCGAGTTTTCAAAACTAGAAAAACAATACGCTGAAGAACTGAGAAAACTAGGAGAGTCAATTAAACACCCAGTTCTCAAAACACTATTTCTAAGCATAGCCAAAGACTCAGAAAAACACAGTTTAATGTATGAAGCAATACACCAGGTATTAACTCAAACACAACCATTTATCTCGGAAGAAGAACTAAAGAGAATAGCCCAGGAAATCCAGAAACACATTGAAACAGAGGCAAAAATGCTTGAAGAAGCAGAGAAAATACTCTCGAGTAGCCAAGACCCAAGAATAAAACTACTAGCATCAGCAATAGTAGAAGACGAGGCCAAACACCACGCTTTACTACAATCAATAAAGAAGAGAATAGCCGAAGAAGAAACACTATCAGAGAAAATACTATGGGATATGATCTGGAAAGACAGCCCATGGCATGGTACACCTGGAGGTTAAATCTTAAAATCAAGAATGATTTTTATTGACATAGTATTCTCCTTAGCTAGAAAACCCTATATAATTGCATTACCTGTTTTTTTATCAAATATGTGTAGATACTTTATCATTGGTTTTATATATATCGTCTGCCCTATTGGATATTCAACAATTCCTTTAGTAGCGACTTTGAATATTCTATTTCCAATTTTAACGTCTATAATTGTTTCTGCGCCGAGTGGTTCAACGACATATACTTCTGCTTTAATAGTGTTTTCATCGGGTTTGTCTACAATGTCGAAGTGTTCGGGTCTAATACCTATAATAACTTCACTTATACTAGTATTACTGGTTATTAATTCTCCCATCTCTCTTGGTATACTTAATATGAAATCACCAGCGTCTAGTATGAATTGATTGTTTTTCACTATGAGACTTGCATCAAAGAAATTCATTGGTGGTGAACCTATAAAACCAGCGACAAACGTGTTTGCTGGTTTTAAATATAGCTCCTTGGGATTACCAATCTGCATTATTTTACCCTTATTCATAACAGCTATTTTGTCAGCCATTGTCATTGCTTCTGCTTGGTCGTGTGTAACATATATTGTGGTTATACCTAGTTCTTTCTGTAGTCTCTTGAGTTCAGCTCTCATATATACACGTAGTTTTGCATCTAGATTTGATAATGGTTCGTCCATTAAGAAAACTTTTGGTCTTCTAACAAGAGCTCTTCCAAGAGCGACTCTTTGTTGTTCACCACCAGATAACTGACCAGGTTTTCTATCGAGTAGGTGATCTATATAGAGCATCTTAGCTACTTCTCTTACTCTTCTATCAATTTCTTGTTTACTTAAACCCATGTTTTCTAGTGGGTAGGCTAGGTTTTTATATACAGTCATATGTGGATATAATGCATAGTTTTGGAATACCATTGCAATATCTCTTTTATGAGGTGGAATATCGTTTACTACTACGTCGTCTATTAATACTTCACCTTCATCAGGGTCTTCTAAACCAGCTATTATTCTAAGAGTAGTTGTTTTTCCACAACCAGATGGGCCTAAAAGTACGAAGAACTCTCCATCATCTACTTTAAATGAAACATGATCCACAGCTATAGTCAAACCATACCTCTTAACTATATTACGTAATTCAACCCTAGCCATATACTCACACCTCAAACACCTTTAAGCGCACCAGCGAGCAATCCTCTTATAAAGTATTTTCCAAGAGCTATAACTATTAACATAGGTGGTAGTATAGCGATCAGAGAACCAGCCATTAATGCGTTCCACGATACAGTCGTAGTGCCACGCAGATTGGCAATTTCTGGTTGAACCGTTCTAACATATGGATTAGTACTAAGCGTTACAGCAACAAGAAATTCATTCCAGATATTCATAAAGATAATTATAGTAGTTGATATTATTCCAGGTAGAGCCACTGGTACAATAACCCTGAAGAACGTCTTTAGAGGAGAAGCTCCATCAATATAAGACGCTTCCTCCAACTCTCTAGGTATCGTCATAAAGAACGCTGATGAGATTAAGGCAGCCCATGGACTATACAATATAACATACGATATTATTAATCCTAGATAAGTACCCATAAGTCTAAGCATGGAATTAATTCTCACCAGTGGAATTAAAACTATTTGATATGGTATAAACGAAGCAATTGCTATTGAAAAGAACAATAATTGTGCACTGCGAAATCTAAACCTTGATAGGTAGTAGCCAGCCATTACTCCAATCAATATTGAAATAAACGTCGCTGGTATAGATACTATAATACTATTGAAAAATCCTCTTGAAATATTATTCCAGGCGTCTATCCACGCATCTAGTGTAGGATTACTAGGAGGTTGAAGCGGATCAGTGGTATAGATTTCATAGTTGGTTTTCAAACTAGCTATAATAGTGACATACAATGGAAGTAGCCAAATAAATGAAATAATAATTAAAACACCATATATCAAAGCCATTTTTAAATAAATTCCCAGGGTTTTACGAGGCATTACTTAAACCACCTCTTTGAAGCTGTGTAAGCGTAGGGTATAACTATTGCAAGAGAGAGTAGAAATATCATGACAGCTATTACTGCACCGTCTGCCATAAAACGCGCCCAGAAAGCAACTTCCCACATATACATACCTAGAACGTCTGTTGCATATCCAGGACCCCCTCGTGTCGCAACAAAAACTAAGTCGAATATTTTTAATGCAGCTAGAGATAGTAATGGTACTGTAATGAGAAATCCTGATTTTGAGAGAGGTAGTATAATCCTCCAGAAGATCTTGAATTCAGACGAGCCATCAACCTTGGCTGCTTCAATTATAGATTTATCTATTCCCTTAATTGTTGCTTCAAATACTATTGTTGCAAAACCAAGGTAAAGCCATACAGTAATAAAGATTAGCGAGTATAAGGCTATGTTTGGATCAGAGATCCAAGCTCTTTTTAAACTCTTTAATCCAATAATATCGAGTAAAGTATTTATTGCTCCATTCTCGCCATACATCCATATCCATATCGTTGCTGAAACAACCATGGATAATGCACTTGGAGTCAACAATATAGTTCTAAAAATTGCTTCTTTACCAGTACTTATCATTAAATAAGCAATTACCAAGCCTAGAAAAGAAGTTGGTAGAACAAATATTGCAATCCAAATTAAATTGTTTTTTAATGCAGACCAGAATCTTGGATTACCAAGTATTCTATAGTAGTTTTCAAGCCCTACAAAGTTTAAACTCACTTGACCACTTCTCCAATCAGTCATAGAAACATAGATCGTTTCAACAATCATAAAGTAGAGGAAGATTATGACTAGTAAAATAGGTCCGACAAACACAACAAAGTCTTTTATTGAAGTTAACTTGGGCACGTGTACACCTCGAATCAAATAACTTTTACCAAACCTCCCAATTACATATATAATGAATAGGGTAGGTTAAAAATCATAAATAACGATTAAGAGGAGTATAAAGAAAAAATCAGGGTCTAGTTATAAAGTACTCAAAGGAAACTCCTTTCCAGAAGTTTGGTAGTCCAGTGTTTACTATTGCAGCTTTTATAGATGCCATTGCTGTGTTTGCAGCATCTTCAACGCTTGTTCCAGTTGAGATAGCTGTAACCATTGATGTAAGGATATTATGCAATTCAGTAACGAATGCTTCTTTAGTTATTCCTCCGTGAACAGCACTTGGAATTAGTGTAGCTGTCTTAAAGTCTTGGGCGGTCTCAGGTCTATATGGATCTGGATAGTTTAGAGTTACATCTATTCTGGCGGGTATCGATCCCTTGATCAGGTTAAATGATTCCTGGGCTTCTTTTGATCCGACAATTCTTAACCAAGCCTTAGCTATCTCGACATGAGGAGCTTTAGCAGGTAAGTTGAACGAGTCTGATAGAACTATGAAAATATTCTTTGGTAATGGTGCAGCAGCCCATTGCTCACCATACTTAGCATTGTTAGCTATGAAGTATCCAGCAACCCAGTCGCCATGTATATACATTGCTGCTTTACCTTGCATTACAAGCGCGGCTGCTTGATCCCATTCAAGCTCGGGGTGGTTACTGTTAACTAATCCCTCTTTTATAAAAGTACCTATGACTATTAAGACCTCTCTTACAGCTTTATTAACTGGGTCGTTAGGGTCATTGTAGTTAAATTGACCTGTCCAGAACTTAACATATATTTCTGGGCCGCCATGGAGAGCAAGTAGGTCTTCGAAGAGATGGGTTAACGGCCACTTCGTTCTAGTGGCTAGTGCTAGTGGAGCAATATCGGGTCTTTGTTGTTTAATATATCTTGCAACTTCTAGGAGTTTATACATATCCCATGTACGTGGATCGCCATATTTCTCTATAATCCCCAATTCATTGAATATCTTTGGGTTATACCATAGAACATTAGATCTATGAACATTTATTGGGACAGCGTAGTAGTGACCTCCAAATTTGCACATTGATTGTAGTGTTGGTGGTATTACCTGTTCAAGTCCTAATTCCCTCCAAATATCATCTACTGGTTGGAGATAACCTGCATCAACATATTCTTTTAATTCTCCACCAGCGTGAACTTGGAATGTATCAGGTGGTGTTCCAGCGGCAAGTAGACCCCATATTACAGCTTTCATTACAGCTCCAGCACCACCGGCCACAGGGTTTTCAACAATTTCAACATCTTTGTATTGTTGTAGGAATATGTTAAATACAGCATTAATGGCTTCTTTCTCGCCTCCAGCAGTCCACCAATGGTAAATAAGAAGTTTTCTTTCAACTTGTGGTGCAGATGGTTGAGTGAGATAGACAATTATTCCTACGAGTACTGCTATTATTACAACAAGGATTATTACAATTCCCATTGTTTTAGAAATGGCTTTGTGGGAATGCAATTAAATTCACCCATATATATGTATACATGCAATATATTTAAATATTTTATATATACTTGATCTCGAATTGTTTTTCACAACATAGATAGAATACACTACATAACCACCTGAATTTATTACAAATTATGCATCCATATGAAGCTAGAAATATAGTATAGTGTAAATTGAAGCATAAGGTGAGTAAAAATGATTCGTTTAAACTATAAAAGACCAACGGAATTAACTAATGTTTCTAGAACGAAGTTAATTATTCATCCAACGTGTATTTCGAGTTATAATATCGTGAAGACATTAGCTGGGAGGGATCTACTTGGAGAAATAAATATTATAGTAGCTGAAACCCCCTTCGATGTGGTTAGATATGGTGTTTGGAGTGTACCACTACTAGTAGTTGACGAGAAACCAGTTGCGGCGAGATCCTTTAACCCCTGAGGAAGTAGAAGCAGTATTAAGTCATAGAGAAATACCAGTTAAAAACCCGGTCGAAGCGTTTAAAGACACTATTATACACAGTGGATACTTATCCAGTATTGTTGGTTTATGGGGCTCAATAGACCCCGTTTTAACACGAGAAATAGTATCAATAGCTCTGAGAGCACCATTAACAAAAATAGATGTTGATAATGCACTAAGAGAAATCTCCGAGAAAAAGAACGATGTATATCGTGAACTATTAGATGTAATACATAGAACACTGGCAGTAGGCTTTACACGTGAACTACTATGGGCTAGTAGAGGAGAATTATCAGAGGAAGTACTAGTCAAAACAATTAATCCACTAGTAGTAAAAACATGGCTCATTGCAAAAGCAAGTATTGGTAGAATAGGCCTCCCTGGAAAACCATGGGGGGTATCGAGTAGAATAGAAGAGTTAATAGTTGAATTCATAGAGAAAGGCGCGAGGGGAATACTAAACAAAGTAAAGAAAGAATACGAAACACTCAAAAACGACAGTGAATACTGGGAGATACTAGAGAGAATAAGAGTGAGGAGTGGGGCCGCGGGGATTTGAACCCCGGGTCACGGGGGCCCAAGCCCCGCATCCTAGCCAGGCTAGACTACGGCCCCTCTAATCCATTATAATAAATAATACACGGGTTTTTATTTTATAATCAATTCACCCAAATATACTGGGTGCTTCTCTCTTATATACATGTATACTCTTTGTTTCAGCGGGGTCTAGCCCCCTTCTTTCAGCAAGGTATACACTGGCTAATCCGGCTACTAGACTACCATACATTATTTTTTCGAGTATTGATTCTCCTAGTAGGTTTAATCTATAGATGCTTGCATTGTAGCTTCTATATATTTTCTCCATGAAGTCTACTAGTTTTACGCCTATAGAGTCGCCTGGATCTACTATTTCCAAGACTAGGAACCCGTTTGGAACAGGCTTTTCATAGCCAACAATGTCGTTGTGCATCCATTCTGGTGCAACATCGACTTTCACTATTATTTTGCTGTTTTCATTAAACTCGTTTTTACTTCTAATTGCGAGTGCTTCGAGGGGGCTGTGTGTTGCCATAACTGGTAGTTTCCCGTCACCTAGCTCTCTAGCCATCCAGTCTGCTATTTCTACTCCTATATTATTTGCTTGACTAGTTGTTTCCACTAGGAATCTATGGGATTTTTCGGCTTCTTCTCTAGTGATAACTGTATATCCACTTGAGTCTAAGAGGCCTAGTATACTGTACAGCATAGCGGGCAGTGAGGCCCTTGGAAGCAGCCCGCTGGGAACTGGAATATAGAGTAGATTGTTTTTCAAAGCTTCTTCCCTCAATACTCCACCACTAGATACAACTACGGGCTTAGCCCTCGAAGACAATACTTGTCTAAGTGCTTTAATAGTCTCAATGGTATTTCCACTATAACTAACTAGTATAACGAGAGTGTTTTCATCTATATATGATGGAGCAATATGTGATTTAACAGTGTAAACCGGTATCCCCTTTTTCAGAGTAGACAGTAATTGGAGATAGTCTCCAACAATACCACTACCACCCATGCCAATAACAACTACTTCGTCGAAGTCGCCAGTTACTCTATACTTCCCCCAGTAGTCTAGAGCTTGTTTTACCTGGCCAGCCCAGTTTAAATACATATCAATCAATACGACCACCCAATATAGACTACAACACTAGATATAATTTTACAGGTTTAAAGTATTAGTTGAAATAAGCAAAGTGGTTGAATCATGGAGTCTAGCGACCTGCTTGAAACAATATTAAAACCCAAGACATTGATAGGATCACGCGATATAAATACATTGATAAAAATATGTCTTGTTATCACGTACAAAGTAGTTAACACCCAGAAACAAGTTGTACTAGTAGACGAGAAAAACATTGTATCAAGATATATCCCCATAGAACTACTAGACAAAATCACTCTACTCGCAAACCCGGATGAAGCATGTAGTCAAAAACCTGATTATTTATTGGTTTTCTATCCACGTAGAATACGAAAACTCTTACAGTGTAGAGCAAGTAGTTTAATTATCCTACATAGATATACTGGTATTCAAATACCGGGATTTGCCAAGTATGTTGTTAAGAGAGTTCCAGGTACAAGTGAATACATATTGAAATCGCTAGATACAAACTATACAGTTAGATTCGAGTTTACAAGCAATGGGATTAAAGAAGTAAATCAACCAGCAGGGTTAAAAGGCGAAGCATATAGAATTCTAAAAAACGCGTTGTCTACGTATGGAGAAATAACGATCAAAGATGCTGTTTTAATACTCTCTAAGGAGCTGGGAGTAGACAGGAAAACAGCTAGAAGCATTCTTTTAGAACTAGCGAGGAGTAGATATATTGGTGTCTACAAGGGCCGAGTAGGCCTGGTTTAAATACGGGAGAGCGATTCGTCAAAGTATACTTTTAACAAGCCGAGTTTCTTGAATACAATGTTTACATAGTCGTCTATTATAATTCGTGGAATACCCATTCTCTCCGCTCTAGACAATACAATATTTTCAACAACAGCGTATTTCTGGTATTTTTCATTGAGTTCTCTCCATGGTATACCAGTCATAGCCTTCATTACTTCACCGTCAACTGGGATTATCTCTTTAACCATCATGACTGATAGAATAGGGTATCCAATATAGCCCTTGTGTATTGTGCCATTATCATTACTATAAGCACGGTAAACACCTGGAGTATCTTGTATTAATACAACTGTATAGACGCGTTCACCTCCACTCGACTTGACAAGAGCCTTGGATTCGGAAACCATATTAACCCTGCCATCGCCGAGAGCTCCAATAGCTTCTAAAACCTTTATTCTGGGTGGTTTAGTAAGGAGTTTCACATGGACCACCAAGACAGTAATTGATTATTTAACACATACACAGGATATTTCACAGTGTATCACTTTGTTTTTCTCCTTCTACTTCTCCATCGCGTTTTCTACTTTCATTTCTTATTACTTGCATTACATAGTCTATGAATTTTCTTACTTCTTCTAGTTCTTCTTCGGGTATGTCCTTTATCTTCTTGTTTTTGTTTTTATTAGTTAAGAGTTTTAGTAGTAAGAGTCTGCCAATCGCTGTTTTAGTGATTATTTTTCTTTCTCTCCAATCACTCCATATCGCGTTTGCAATACCGTAGAATTCTGGTATACTGTCTAAACCAGGATCGTTGATGTCTATTACTTCTTTTCCAAGGTATTTATACCTCTCTTCTCTCTCTACTGGAGAAAGCTCTCTAGTTTTATCTCTGATATATGTGTGTATCGTAACTCCCACCTCATAAATAAATTCGGGCTTGTATTTAATAAAAAATACTCGAAGTAGAATTGAGTGTATTATTCAAAGACATATAGTTCTTCTTCGTATCTTCTATCTAGTATTGTACCGGGTGGAAGAATTTTTATCTTTCTATTTGACAATTGCTCAACTAGTTTTCTCTGTATTTCTTCTAAATTGATGTTGCCTACAAGCCATTCTAGTGGAACATTAACTCTAAGAGGTCTAGCTGGAATAACATGTCTTGTTGCTTTATGTATAAATACCTCGCCGCGTAATGCTACTTCACGTACTTCATTCTTGGTTATTGTTGGTGGAATGAGAGTGATTGCTTCTCCATTTCTGGCGAGAGATAAGGCGTCTTTCTCTGTATGGTATTCTACTGTAAAGCCCTTGTTTACAGCTATATTCTCAATGTTTTTCACTCTATCATATATTAGTTTAATATCTTGAACTAGTGATTTAACACCAATAATCCTATCCTCGAATACTAGTAGGCCGATCAAACTCCTCTTGTTCAACATTTTAAAACCTGCTTCGAGGCTTGGTATGTGGATGCTTCTAAATCCAGCTGTATTCAACTGGTTTACTAGGTAGTCCATGTAGTCTAATCCACTCCTACCCTCTTTCCTAGCTGGCTTGAATACCCTGCTCCAAGCATACAACTCGATACTGGGGTTGTCGTAGTCTACCAGGCATGCTGGTATGTATTTAAATCCTAGTTGTCTGGCAGCTGCAACTCTATGCATACCATCTAATACAACCATTGTTTTTTCATCTACAATAATGGGATCGGTCCACACACCCTCACTCTTGATTTTATCGACTAGTCTAGCTAGGCTTTCCGGAATAATCTCTTCATGTATATATAGCTTGCTTGTTTCAACTAGTGTTATTTTTAATTCTAAACGCGGTGTTTTCAATACATATGCCTGACTCACACTTGACAATGACCAACACCATAAATAAATAGATATATACCGTATATATTAGTTTTGAATCTACATTGAGGTAAAGGAAAAACCACTAGCAGTAATTTCTCTTTTAAACTACAATTAAAAATACTTGGAGAGCCATAATTATAGAAGCTTAGACCTAGGGGCTGAAAAATTTATTAGGGTTGTGTGGGGTTTTATGTGGGTATTGGAGACTGTGGGGTGATGGGAACAGTGCTCCAAGCCCCGCGGGGCAACCTCTCGTAGATGTGTCCCGTGTGCCGTTCGGGACGAAGGCCGCCCATGACTCCACAGAGATAACTAAAGCCCTGTGGACGAGGTGGAAGTCCCTAGAGGCGACCCTAAAAACCCTAAAACAATAAAGAATGACCCTCTAGGGACAAACGGTTAAAATCAACTAGTTTGAGTATTCTCTTTTCTTGCGTGTAAGAAATACACTCCTATGACTACTACTAATACTATTATCACTGTAGTAATCCATAGTAGTGGATTAATAGATTCTCCTCGGTTGACAAGCCCTTTAATACTCGATTCCACTAGTTCTATTTTAATTGATTGATCACCAATATAGCCGGCATCTATGTGTATAGAGCCACTCGTTAAAACTCCACTATTATAATTCAATACAAGAGTACCGGTGGCTAGCTCGCCCATAGTTGTATTTTTGTATTCTCCACTATAAGATGGATTAACGAGAAATATGTCGCTCTCCGTGGAATTAGGGTATAAGTCTACTCTAGCTACATATGAATATTTACCCGTTGGAAGACTACTAGGACAAGTCCCACTCGACTTTACATCTATGTATGAAGCATTATACTCTACTACAGGGTATTCGACTCTCGTAATATCTAGTCTATACTTAAACTCTACTCTACAATACTCTCCCTGAATAGTCTCTTCGAAGACAACACTGTAGACAAAGTAGTCTCCTGGTTTATACACTGGTGTAGTATTACCAACTATAATACTTGGAGTAGTCAATATAGAAAACAAGAGTAGCAGGGTTACACTATATAGTAAATACCTAGTTGTACTCAATACTTACACCTCAGGCTTGAAAAGGCATATTCCTCTTTAAATACTCATTTCTCCAAGGAGGATGCATTGGTGTAGAATATATTAGATAGTAGTAATCAGTATATATGGGTTGGAGATTTGGAGCTTCTCATTGAGTTGAAAAAGAAGATTGTTGATGCAATGAGGTATATGGATGAAAAGGGATTGAATCACGGTAGATCTGGTAATGTAAGTATACGTGTAGATAGAGAGAGGGTATTGATTACTCCCAGTGGAGTAGTAAAGTCGGAATTGAAGCCAGAAGACATTGTTTTAATCAATATGAATGGAGAGGTCTTAGAGGGAATACGTAAACCAACAGTAGAGGTGAATTTACACCTAGAGATATATAGGGCATACGACTACTTCAACGCGGTTGTACACGCCCACCCAGTATACTCTAGCGTACTAGCTGTACTCAGAGAACCACTACCACCAGTAATAGAAGAAATGGTGTTGTATACTGGTGGTGAAATAAGAGTAGCTGAATACGCCCCCTTTGGCACAATTGAACTAGCTCGAAATGCTGTAGAGGCTTTGAGAGATAGAAGTGCTGTTATACTGGCAAACCATGGCGTTGTAGCTTGTGGTAGGAACCTGGATGAAGCCCTGGAAATACTAGAACTAGTTGAAAGAGTAGCTCAGATATACATATTGGTGAGGGCAACTGGTTTAAAATACTATACAGTACCATTAGATTCGCTGGAGAAAATAAGAGAGATTTATAGGTCAAAATTCAAGTCATAGATCTCCAAGAATATCACTCTACCTGTTTTCAATATTGATAACTGGTTTAAGCCATCTATACGAGAAAATCCACGCTAGTGCAACCAACCCAGTTACTATATTACTAAGACCCATTCCAATCCATAACCCACGCACACCTAGATTCAATGGGCCGGGGCCCAGGAGGTATGCTAGTAGATTTCTAAGAACCCATAATCTCAACATAGATAGAATCATTAATGGTTTTGTATGCCCACTTCCATTAGCAACAGAATTTGCTACAAATAGTACTGCTAGAGTTATTAGTGATGGACCCATATACAACATAAACTCTGATGCATAATAAGCGACCTCGGCGTCTAGTGGTGAGAAAATACTTGCTATTTCTCTTCTAAATAAAATCATTGGCGTTACCATCAAGCTAGTTATAATCACCATCCATAAAAGTATCTTTTTCACTGTTTCACGAGCTCTCTCGTAGTCGCCAGCTCCAATACTCTGACCCACAATAGTAGTACATGCAGCTAGTAGCCCGGCATCAATTATCGATATAATACTAAAGGGCCTGTCACCAATACCCCAGGCTGAAAGGGTCTTTGTACCCATAGACCCTATTATTCCAGCGAGTACGTAGAAGCCAGAGGCCTCGGCGAAGCTGGATCCCGATAGTGGTAGTCCAATACTCAGTATTTTCCTATATACTTCTAAATCTGGTTTGAAGTAGCTCCAATGGGGTCTATATCCATCTAACCCCTTTTCCAGGAAGAATAATAGTGCTAGTAGTGATGCTACTGCCTGGCTTAGAATGGTTGCAAGTGCTGCTCCACTAGCACCCATTTCTGGTAGTCCATACCATCCAAATATGAATATGGGGTCTAAAATCATGTTTAAGAGATTACTTAAAACCATAAACTTCATAATTAAACTACTCCTACCAATTGATATAAAACCCGATTGAATTGCTCCAAATACACCGAAAAAGGGCAGTCCAATAGCTATTATTCTAATGTATTGGAGAGCAGTGTTATAGACGCCGGGATCACTGGTTATAAAGAATAAGAGGTATGGTGAAACCAGAGCTGTAATTAAGGCAACAGGAATACCGGCAACCACAGCAAATGATATGAGTTGACAAGTAGATTTCACAGCGTAATCGTATCTACCGGCACCCCACGATTGAGATACTAGTGCGTTTCCAGCGCCAAATAAACCTCCAAATACAGAGACTATTAGGAAAAATGTAGGCCAAGAAGCATTGATAGCTGCTATTGCCTCACTACTATATCTTCCAAGCCAGAAGAGATCAACAATATTATAGATAACACTTAAAACCTGCATTGCCGCTATTGGAAGGCCTATTTTCAATACAACCTTTAATAATGGTTCTTCTAAAACCCATTTCCCACTCTGTTTTTGCATATCAGCCACCGGAATAAGCAGTTTCACGAAATCCTATATTTAACCACACATAAAACAATACCTTATTAACTAGTGGTCGATTTTCGAGCTAAACATGGTCAATACTGTATTGTAACATAGTTGAAAAATAAAATCATGGTTATATAGTGTGTTTTACTCGTATCTTAATGCTACAGCTGGTGGTATCTTCGAGGCGCGGTATGCTGGAAACACACCTCCAGCTATTCCAACCATTAAAGTCAATATGGTTGCTCTGAGTATTCCAAACACAGTGATTTTTGGTGGTGCTTTAATGACTATTTCTGCCTGTGGCCCAGCTCTAATTGTTACACCAGTTGATGCTAGGATGTGTGAGCCAATCATTCCCAGTGTAATTCCAATAACCCCGCCTATAATACTCATAATTATGCTTTCTGCTAGAATCATTATTAAGACCTCTCTATCTCTAAAGCCGAGGGCTTTTAATACTCCGATTTCCCTTGTTCTCTCAATAACAGAGGTAATCATCGTAGATGCAACTCCCGCAACTGCAACTGCAAAGGATGATAGTGAGGCAGCAAATGATATAAAGTTGACTGCACCGACAACAGAGTTAATGACGTTTGCTATACTCTGAAATGAAACTACGTCGACGACGCCTCTATATCTTGACTGTATTTCTCTAACAATATCTTGTACTACATTGCTATTCTCTGCTAGTATGTATATTCCACTCCAATCGCTAAGTCCAAGTAGTCTCTGCCCGGCTTCTAGTGGTAGTATAATTGTTAAATCAGGACTTAGTACAAATGCACCTCCAAATTCTTTTACTACGCCATTTACAACCACTGAGACTCTTTTAACTTCGTTTCTACCATTAACAGATTTCAAATATGTAATAGTTAATACATCTCCAAGATCATATGCTACACTTCCATCATCAGTATACGCGATTTTATGGCCAATAATTGCCTTTAAATACTCTGTTTCAGATGGTATAGATCCCTTCTCGAGCTCTAATCCACTAATAGATTCAAACACCAGGTCTGGTGGAATGGCGTAGATAAATACTATTTTTGTCTCCGTGCCGACTTTTACCTGTCCCTGAATAGAATAGAATGGCTCGGCCCTCTTAACCCCAGGTATAGATCTAATGTTATTCAAATCGTTTTCTGTTAGTTTATTGTTTCCACTTGGAAACACTACAATAGTGTTCTGGCCAAGCCCCTGTACTTGTGAGACAATATAGTCTCCATAGCCATCTATTACACTCGATATCATTACTAGTGCAAATGGGCCTAGCGCGATACCTGCAATAGTGAGTATTGCACGTGTTTTTCTCTCTGTTAATACTTTTACAGCCATTCTAAAAATATCAATGAGGAATAGTAGAAACATAGTTCACAACCATCAAGTCATGGTCTTAGGCGAGTGTTTTCTAAGATACCTATGTAGTAAAAACGCTACTAATCCAAGGAAAACAGCTACGAATACTACTACAATACCGTATTCAATACCTTGACTAGTACTTGCTACAGGCTGTGTAGTAGTGTTATTGACTTCTACTCTTGTAATTGGGAGAGTATAGTTTAATTCATTGATTCTTCCATATTCATCTCTATAGATAATGCTCAATAAGACACTTGTACTAGTAAACTCGTTGATTTTTAACTCTACTCTAAAAGCTGTTTGTGAGGCAGGATCTAGGTCTCCAATTAAAGCCTCCGAGGAAACTCCATTGTATACTGCTCTGGCAACAATACTTCTCGCTGTTGCTATACCATAATTGACTAGTATTCCCGAAATACTCAGTGTATTTCCTGTTAAAGCTGCTTTTGTAGTTGTAGCTGAAAGCTCTATAAATGGTTCCAGTAGAACAGCGAGACTGGTATTGTAGTAGTTTACATATCCGTAAACATCTCGGTATACTATTGTAAGAGTGAAGGGCACGCTCATATATCTAAGATATGCTTGTACACCACTAGTCATAATTGCTATGGGATTATAGATTAAAGTATAGTTTACTCTAACGAGCTCTCCTGGAGGCAGTTCACCAATGTATTTAACAGAGTCTTGTGGTATTAATACTCCACTATATGGAACGAGATAAACATATACATTGTATAGTGGTGCAGACCCCTTGTTTACAAAGTGTATTTCTAGACTGCTCGTTCCATTAACTACTCTGAGAGATATTGGTGTGTTAACTTCAATTATCTTGGTGGATCCAAGCAGGCTTACATTAAATGCTACTGGTATTCTCCTCGGATTATTCCATTGATCAATATAGTTCAAATAACCTTTAAACTCGAAAACACCTCTCCTGCTTGTCAAAACATTTAGTTTTAAATAGAAGTATAACACATCTCCATAGTTGAATACACTCGTTGCACTTTGCTGTATTGTCTGTGAGAGTAGTTGCTGGATTAATTGAGGTGGTATTACTAGCCCCGTGGTTCCTGGGGGTTGTAATTGTAGTTGTTGTAGTATATTGGTGTTTAATGCAATACTTGTAATACGAGTTGTATTTGTATCACTAGCTAGAAAGCCCTCTGGGAGTTCTAATTCTAATACAGCGCCCTTTAAAACAGGGTTTAACTCGTTTCTAAATGTAACCATTAATATGGCTCCGTATTCGGGGGGTTCTGGCGACTTACCTATCCACTGAGCGAGTAGTGGTTTTATACTATTGTGTGGGTTGTTAACCAATATTGGTATTTTGAATTCCTCTTGGATACGTGTATCTATTATTCCAGCTTCGAGAACATAGGAGACCCTCAAACTGGCATTGTAGATTCCTGGTTGAATGTCATCTATAGATAATGTGAATTGAATAGTGATTTCTTGGCGTGGATTAATGGGTCCTGGAATATATGTAAACACAGTGGTTTCATGGTTTTCACCGTGGAATCCTTGTGGTAGTAGTAGTTTGACTTCTATGGCGTGTAGTCTATAGGGCCATTTATTACCAAGAACTACTTGGAGTGTTGCATTCTCGGTGTTGGGGTAAACCGGCCAGTTGTTTAACCATCCAGAGTCGACTAGTATTAGTCCTTGTTCATATGTCTGTTTCGACACTACTATACTTGTAGTGTACTTGGTAGTGAAGTAGAAGTATGTTGTTGTAGATGGGTCAATGGCAAATCCCTCAATTACTATAGTTGCAGGGTATTCGCCCGGTGCAATATTGATGTCGATAGAGATACCTGTAAACGAAACAGTAGTCAGCGAGCCTCTTGGAATAGCTATATTGCTGGCTGACTGTATTGATGGCTGGAAGCCTCTTGGTAGATGAATTGAGACTACAGCGTCTCTAATATCTACTACATCATGGTTTTCAATAACAATGTTTAAAACAGCTCCTCTACTTCCGGGGTAGACTTCTCCAGCAGACCAGTATGTTCTAGATACTTTGATATTTAATACTGGTTCTACCGGGTTAACTGTGAAATTATAGACAAGTGTACTCCAAAACTCTGCACCGTTATCATCTCCAAATAATACTAGTTTAACTGTTAACTCTATACTTGAGTTATTTACTAGTATAATGGGGTCGGAGTATAGTGAAACGACTCCACTGTACTCAATTAAACCACTATATATATACAGACTTGTCTGAGAGTTATTTGCAAAATACGCGTTTTCTGAATTGATAGTGAAATATGCATGTATACTCCTTATGTTTTTAAAGTCTTTATTGACGAGTACGATGTAGAATCGTGCTAGTTTAGTATTACTAGTTGTTTTAATTGTTTGAAAACCATAATCTACAATTTCAATATTTAGTGGTGGAGGAGTGTTTAGTGAAACATTAAAGACTAGCTGGGTCTTGGCTTCATAGGATACATTATCATCTGTTCTCATTGTAGCGTTTACTTCTAGTTTTACAGTGTATGGTTTAGCTGGGTCTACATCTGGGTTTATTGAGAAGGGGCCTAGGGTAATAGTGATGAAATCGTTTTTATCTAGGTTTGTTATTGTAAACCTAGTTGTTGACGGTGTAAACACGTTTGGATCTAGAGTTGTAGCACCATAAGCTTCTACAATCCCTGCTTTGCCAGTGTTTTTCAATGTAATATATAGGTATACGTTTTCACTACCTGGATAGCCAGCTGGACTCCAATACCAGTCGACTACTTCGAGTGCGAGTTCTGGGTATTGCGATACAATTAGTATTATTCCATATAATTCCTCGCTAACACTTGTTTTTTCCATTCTATACTGTATAGCTAAACTAGCTAAATAAACACCTGGAGCTACATTGTTTTCAACGTCTATGTGGAATGTAAATACTACTATATCTCCTTGATTAACTGTTTCATATGTTGTTCCATTTGGTGTCTGAGGTGGTGCGCATGTACTATAGCCTCTTGTAATAGTAAAGCCTTCTGGTAGCTGTATACATCCTGCTGATATTGTGATTGGTGATGGACCATTATATAAAACATTTACTGTTACTATAATGTTTCTACTACCTGGATAAATGTATTCTGAACCAGATGATGATTTATAACTATAACTAACTAGTGTAAAGAGAGAATTCTGTGCATAGTTTATACTTGTAAATAACTGTAGAATAATAATTAATACGAGTATTACTCCTATAAGCAGTCTATTTACTCCTCTATTCTCCATAATTATCACCATGAATATGTCTACAGACACAGTCTTTAAAAACCTTTACATATTCAATATGCATTTAGATGGATCTGGCGATACCTCGCCAATCAAGCGTCCATCTCTAAGAACGTATATTTTCTCAGTGCAATTAGCTACTTCGGGATTGTGAGTTATTACAACTATGGTTGAACCAGTTTTATTGAGTTCTTGAAAGGTTTTTACTACTATTCTCGAACTAGCCATATCCAGATTTCCAGTTGGCTCATCAGCAAGTAGTATAGGCGGTTCACCAACAATAGCTCTTGCAATAGCAACTCTTTGTTGTTGACCACCAGATAGCTGGTTTGGCTTCTTGGGGAGCCACGATGGATCTCCAGCTGCTCTTATAAGAGCATTTGTGGCCATTTGTATTCTTTTAGGTCTTGGTATCCCTCTTGGAATTAAGGGTATTTCAATGTTTTCTAGTACTGTGAGTCTATTGATTAAATTGAATGATTGAAATACAAATCCTATTTTATAGTTTCTAATTCTAGCTATTTCACCGCTATTTAGTTTAGAGACCTCGATTCCATCAATGTAGACTCTACCACTAGTTGGCTTGTCTAACAACCCCATTATATTTAGCAACGTGGTTTTTCCAGAGCCTGAAGGACCCATTATAGCGATAAATTCTCCTTCATATATTTTAAGAGATACTCCTCTCAGTGCTGGCGTCTCAACACTACCCGACCTGTATATCTTTACAATGTCTTCGAGTACTACTACTTCTCTACGCATATAAACACCGTGTCTTCTCAGCATATGTCTTTAGACATATTTATAACTATAATCCATATTTAATTAGTAGGATATTGCTGGGTGATTGTTTAATCCATGATGGATGCAAACAATGGTTACAAAATGAATTTAGAACTCAATGTTAAAGGTATGCGGGGTATATTCCGCGACATTGTATTGTACACACTATACAATCTCGGCGAAGCCCACGGCTACGCGATTCGAGGATTTATCAATAAAAACCTATCCATATACACTCCAAGCAGTGGAATTCTCTATCCAACACTACGCGAGCTGGAAAAAGAAGGCCTCGTTGAATCCAAATGGATTGGGAGAAAAAGAGTATACAAGTTAACCGAGAAAGGACGATTATACGTTGAAAATAGAAAGAGCGAAATAGAGAAAACAATAGATAAGGTAAAGAAAGCAATAAACACATTAACGACAATAGGGTTTTTCGAATTAATGAATATAGTTAAAACACTATGGGAAAAAGACGTTGAAATACCACACCACGTAGTAGAAGAACTAAAGAAGAAAATAAGTGAAATAAAAAGCATGCTAGTCAGAGAAATCAAGTCTCCCAAGTAGAAACACAAATACTATCCTAGACCTCCGAGGTAGCAAGTATAGAGAGGTATTGAAGGGCCCGGGCCGGGATTTGAACCCGGGACCTCCGGGTTTCTGTCCCCGTCATCTCGGGGGTCCACAGCCCGGCGCTCTATCCAGGCTGAGCTACCCGGGCCACTTTTCCAGCGCGCATGGCCTGGGTTCTTCATCTCTAATCTGTTCGGGCCCATTCAATTTAACTTAGTAAGGGGTATTTAATTATTTAAATGTGGCTTTAAGAGAGGGTTGAGTGTTTTGAGTACTAGTGGCTTGAAGCCTAGAGAGGTATATCTACCAATACATGTAATTCAATGTAACATGAAGAGTAATTGTCCATACTATGTATTAGAGAGGTTAGAAAGAGAGAGCGAAGAAGTATGTATGGCTAGGTGTAGGGTATTAGAGAGGTATTTGACGAGGTCTTTTGTTAAGAAGTGTATTGAGTACTGGGAGACCTGTCCATACAAACAGCTCGCTGATGCTCAGCAATCCTAATAATTCTCAATCTTCCAACACGCTTTTCTACTATTAAACCCTTTGAAACAAGGTAGTTAATGGTTTTAACGAGAGTATAATAGTTTAACCCTGTTTTTCTTCTAAGTGTATTAAAATTGCATTCGATGTACTTACATAGTGTGTTTAATACTATGTCTTCTGGTTTTTTCTTATGAACCAATTTCCCTCCTCTTTTCAATTACTTCAACAACGTATTTTTCTAATTGGTCTAGTGGACCATAATGCATTGAAATCATTGTCGACCTTCCACGCTGGCCTTTCCCACTTGGATGAGCTATTATAACACCTGCTCTTGCAAGGCTTTGTACATACTCGTAGAGCTGTGTGTGTTTTCTAGGTATCTCGCCATAGTGTTCGCATATTCCTCTATATTCTTCTTCTACCTCGCCCATTCTAACCTCTCTCTTGCCGGTTCTTCTAAGTAGTCGTATAATAGCGAGTAGTAAGAGTAGTTCGTGGAGTGAACTATACTTTATAAAGTCGCTTATAGCTACTATTTCGCGTGAAAGCCCTGAGAGAGCTCTACGAACGTGTTCAACACTTATTCTCTTTGAACCCTCTCTCTCTGCTAAATCTCCAGCTAGGAGTAGTACTTCGAGTGCGTGTCTAGCGTTTCCACTTCCTCCTTTATCAACTCCCTCATAGTCGGCAATGGTTTTTAATACATCGTCATCGTAGACTCCGTCGAAGAAGGCTAGAGAAGCTCTATACTTTAATATATCGTAGAGTTGTATAGACGTGTATGGTTCGAGTTTGATTATGTGTCTTAGAAGATAGCCCTCTGTGGCAGGGTCTAGAAAGGCGAGTTTAGATGTATCACTCGCTATAAATATAAAGTTTACTCGTTTACTCCCCTCGTAGGCTTCATAAGTACGTGCAAGGAAGTAGACGGATTCTGAATGTGATAAACTAGCAAAGTAGTGGAATTCATCTAGTGCTACTATAATGTATTGATCTAGTTCTTCTAGGTAGGAAAGAAGAACATCAAACATTTCCTTGGCAGATAAACCCCTTGAGGGTAGTGGAATCCCGGTTTGCCTTGCTATATCGTATATTATATTGTAGAGAGTTCTATTTCTATGACAATTGACGTGAGCATAGGAGACATTATAACCTCTTTCACGAGCCATTCTAGTAAATAGTTTACCGAATAATTTAGATAAAACAGTCTTACCTGTTCCAATACCCCCTATTATCAGCACTCTTTGAGATATCGACCCCGGGTCGTGTACTAGGTGTTTAAAATAAGAGACAAGTGTACGTAGTTCTTCCTCGCGATGTGGAAGTTTATCTGGAAGGTGTTCAGGCATAAGGCTTTCTCTACTCTTAAATAGTGATGGCTTACTCAATTCTTCCTCAATAATTCTCCAAGCATCACTCATACTCGTAGATCCACCAATATCTCTATTCACATATTTTAAACAACTGCTTTAAAAACCGGTTGGCAGGAACCCAAACCAATATATGTTTTATTGGGGAAGACTTCTATGTAGAGACATGTTTTAGCTGTAGTATCATGGTGTATATTGTTTTCTCTGAGAAATCTAGCTATTTCAGTAAAAATCAACTTACTAACTTCTCTAATTCCTCTAGCTTTCACCTTTAATTTTACTCTATCTGGTGGTTTTAATGAAGCAATACATTCTTTTACCTCGTCTAATCTAGGTGGTGAGCTGAGAACACAGTGTATGGGAATAATGTTTTCCACGAAGCCATATTCTCTATGAGAAACAATTGCATAGGCTTTTGCTACATCTAAACTAGTATAAACTAGTAAGACATCGGGAAAACCAGATTCTACAATTTTAATTTCTGGGTCTTTAGCATACAATACATTTCCAATTTCATGCATACATAGTTCTAAGTGGCCTGTTCTACAAGTAACTATTAGTTTAGGCTGACTATTCACAATTAAACCCCAGTTAATCCATGCAACTATTAATATAATTGTAGATTGAAATATCTCTAATTGGTGCCTTATATGGATGTATGTAGTGTTTTTAGAAAAATAGGTTTTGAAGCCTCGTTTATGCTCAGAGAACTATATGGAAAGAGAGAATACCTTGAAGTAGTAGGTGAAGGCGTTAGTGGTGATATCTCGCGGAGAATAGACGTGGTAGTTGAAGACTACATTGTAGAAGAAACTAGAGCTACAGGATTTAAAGCAGTAGTTGTAGGCGAGGAAAAAGGGAGTAGAGTACTAAACAGTCAACCCGAGCTAGTTGTACTCGTAGATCCACTAGACGGTAGCCTCAACTACACGCTTGGAATACCGTTTGCCTCGTTATCTATAGCTGTATATAGACGAGGAGCTAGTATTGCAGAGCCACTATATGGTTTTGTAAAAAACATATTTGTAGATGACGTGTTTGAAATATGTAGTGGAGTAGTCTACTATAATGGTTCTAGAGTAGATAAACCACTCGATAATACAGATGGAGATAACGTGGTTTCAATATATACTGAGCAGCCAAGACACCTAGAACTCGTAAGCAGGGTTTTCAGAGAAAACAAGAAAAACTTGAAAACGAGGACAATGGGTTCTGCATCACTAGAAGCACTCTATGCTGCACTAGGAGTAATCAATGGATTTATGCATTTAACTGGTAAACTAAGAAATAGCGACGTTGCTGTAGCCATTGGAGTTGCAAGTGCTCTGAATACAGGGATATATGTTAGCCCTGGATTAAACGAGTTGAAAACAAGTGAAATAGTGAAAATTGAAAAAATAGTTATAGCTCGCCGTGACAGTGAGATATGGAAAATAGTGGACAAGCTGTAATAGTATTAGAATGCTTCGAGAACCCCATCCAACCTCCTACTAAGCACCTTTCTACCCTTCTTTGTAACAACAACTACTTCTTCAACTCTAACACCGTATTTTCCCGGGAAGTATACACCTGGCTCTATAGTAAACACCATTCCAGGCTCTAGTATTGTTTCACTACCAAGTCTAAGATATGGTGGTTCATGTACTACTACTCCCACGCCATGGCCTAGACCATGGATAAAATATTCTTTCAACCCGTATTTCTCTAGTATTTTAACAGCTGTATTGTATACATCACCTGCTTTTACACCAGGTGCAACACTGTCAATTCCTGCTTCTACTGCTTCAACTACTGCTTCAATACTCTTTTTCTCTTCGGGTGATGGACGGCCGTAGAGGATCATTCTTGTTATATCACTGCATCTATTATCTACTTTTACACCAACATCTACGAGGACAAGGTCTCTACTGGAAACTCTGCGTTCTCCTGGAACTGCATGGGGATATGCATTGTTTGGTTTAAACGCTATTATTGGGTCGAATGCTAGTTTACTTACACCATTATCTCTAACTGTTTTCTCGAAGACTCCAACTAGTTGTGTTTCAGTAATGTCTTCTCGAATGCTTGATTGAACGGCGAGAACGCCCTTGATAGTTATTCTTACTGCTCTCTTAATAGCTTCGAGTTCTCTGTTAGACTTGATCATTCTCTGCTTCCAAATATCGTCTGATACATCAACGGCTTTCTCGCCTAGTACTTGTTGAAGTGTTTTTTGTAGGGGTCCACTGTGTGATAAATCAACTCCTATTTTATCACTCGCGTATTGTTTAATTATGTCTTTCCAATCAGCTTCAATAACTGATATTCCACTGGGTTTTAGTGTTTTAGATAATGCATAGACGTTTACAGTGTCTGGGAGTTTATCTCTATATCTCTGGTATTCAAGTAGAGGGACGTAGAGTGATAATGAATCACTTCTTCTATCATAGACGAGAAGTCCTAGTGCATCGCCTAGTGAGGGTACGTCGGTATAGTAGTCTAAATTGTCTGGTGCAGCTATTAACACTACATCTAGGTTTCTATTTTCTGCGAGAATACGTAAGTTATTTAGCACTTTTTTCACCTCTTAATACTAATACAGAGTAGTTTAAAAGAATACTTTGAAAGAGGATGGAGGAATTGAGTGAGAGAGAATATAGGTGTCCAAAAGATGGTAATACACTAGTGTTGATGCAGGAATCAGAGAAAATTGGTAGTACTGCAAAGATAACTATTTACTACAAGTGCCAGGTGTGTGGTTATAGAAAGGATATTGAGAGACTTGAAGTTACTCGTGGAGAGAAGGGCTTGATAGTCAAGAAGTTTCTTTACTAGTTTTACGGAGTAGTAGTTCTGTTAGTATTTTTTCTACTACTTGTCGTTTATCTCTAGTGGTTTTAGCAACATAGTATTCTTTGTCTTTGGGTTCAATTATTACTTCTCCATCACCACTAAAATCTAGTAGTTTAGATATTACTTTATTTACTATTCCTCCAGGTATTTTGATCTCTACGTAATCCGATTTATTTGAAATAGGTGGATTACTTACTGTTTCACCAGCTAGTAAGTATCTAGTTACTTTCTTCTTGTTAGTTATAGTTGTTTGCTCGATTTTCCTGTTTACTAGAATCCATGCATTATTTCTCAGTTTTACATATATCTTCATCAAGCCACCCTCTCTCTATAAGGATATTGAGAGTCCTTTATACTTGAAGTATTAGTCTTCACACTGTATTGTTATTAGACTGTTTACAATAGTATTTTAACGGGATGACCTAGCAGGAACGTGCTGACATGTGATGTAAGGTGGAGCGACGGGGACCGTTTCTCAACATGTTTATTTGCCCCTTGTAGAATATGGTATTCTCGGTGAGCTCTGGTTTGAAATATCCAGAAGTAGTTAAAGAAATAGAGAGGATTTTGTGGCCCAGACCAATGAAATTGTTTACAGCTGGACCAGTAGCTTGTTTTCCAGAAGTACTAGAAGTAATGAAGATTCAAATGTTGAGTCATAAATCAGCTGAGTATAGAGAATTACACAAAGACACTGTAAAAAGACTTGCTGAATTCCTCGAGGCTAGAAAAGCAACAGTTCTCTTAATACCAGCTAGTGGAACAGGATTTATGGAGGCAAGTATTAGAAACGCTGTGAGTCCACGTGGAAAAGTCCTAGTTACTGTGATAGGCGAGTTTGGAAACAGGTATAGAGAAGCTGTTGAAAAGAATGGTAGAATACCTGTTGTCTTAGAAAAACCTCTTGGTAAACCAGTCCTACCTGAAGAACTAGACGAGGCATTAAAGAAAAACCCAGATGTAGAAGCAGTTACTATTACATATAATGAAACAAGCACTGGTGTACTCAACCCACTTAGAGAACTAGCTAAAGTAGCCAAGGAGCATGGTAAACTAGTATTTGTAGACGCTGTATCAGCAATGGGCGCTGCAGACATTAAAGTCGACGAGTGGGGCTTAGACCTGGTTTTCAGTAGTAGCCAGAAGGCGTTTGGTGTTCCACCAGGCCTTGCAATGGCCGCTGTAAGCGAAGAGGTATTTGAAAGAGCTAAAAATATACCTGAGAGGGGATTGTACTTCGACCTACTTGAAATAAGAGAAGTACTACTCCAACAGTGGTCAACACCTACAACTCCACCAATACCACAAATAGCGGGATTAAACGCTGCTCTAAGAATAATCGAGAAAATGGGTGGTAAAGAAGCCTGGTTGAAAATGTATGCTGAGAGAGCAGAGAAGATTAGAAGAGGTGTATTAGAACTAGGACTACAACTCTTCGCTGAACCAGGATATTACAGTCCAACAATAACAGTAGTCTACAATCCACCAGGCATTAAAGGACCAGTAATATACGAGGAGTTAAGAAAGAGAGGTATAGAGATAGCTAGAGGATACGGTAAAGTCAAAGATATCACATTTAGAATTGGACACATGGGATATATAACAGATGAAGACATAGAACTATTATTCAACAACCTACGTGAAATACTAATAAACCTAGGCTTCAAACCACCAAAATAACAGGTGTAATTCATGGTCAAAGTACTAGTCGCAAGTAAAATACACGAGAATGGATTAAAACTATTGAAAGACAACGGCATTGAAGTAACCTACGTAGAAGAATCCCCCGAGGAAAAACTCATAGAGTTGATAAAGGGTCACCATGGATTAATAGTTAGAAGTAAGCCATTTGTAACAAAGAGAGTAATAGAAGCAGCAGATGTATTAATGGTTATAGCTAGAGCCGGTGTAGGAGTAGACAACATCGATGTAGAAGCAGCAAAAGCAAAGGGAATAGAAGTACTAAATACCCCAGAAGCTACAACTACTAGCGTAGCAGAACTAGCAGTTGGATTAATGCTAGCAGTAGCTAGAAAAATAGCTTTCTCCGATAGAAAAATGAGGAGTGGTGAATGGCCAAAGAAACAGGCAGAAGGATATGAACTCAACGGTAAAATCCTTGGTATTATTGGTGCTGGTAGAATAGGGTCTACTGTAGCGAGAATTTGTAAATATGGATTTAACATGCAAATAGTATACTATGACCGCGAGAGAAATCCAAGATTAGAACAGGAATTAGGAGCCAAATACCTACCACTAGAAGAACTCCTCAAAGTAGCAGATGTAATAAGTATTCATGTACCACTAACACCTGAAACAAGACACATGATTAATGAAGAAAGATTAAAACTAATGAAGAAAACAGCAATATTAATAAACACTGCTAGAGGACCAGTAGTAGATACAAACGCACTAGTTAAAGCACTACAAGAAGGATGGATTGCCGGAGCAGGACTAGACGTATTCGAAGAAGAACCACTACCACTAAACCACCCACTAACAAAACTAGAAAACGTAGTATTAACACCACACATTGGAGCAAGTACACATGAAGCCCAGGCAAGAGCTGGAATACAAGTAGCAGAAAAAGTAATAGAGTTCTTTAAGCAAAAAGGACTACTCAAATAACTTTTTCCCCTAATTCCCCTTCCTCACTGTAAGTTTTAAAAGCCAGTAATAAATCAACATATTATTGGCGGGGCTAGACAGCGGGGTAGGGCAGCCTGGTAGCCCGCGGGGCTCATAACCCCGAGGTCGGTGGTTCAAATCCACCCCCCGCTATCCCGCCACGCGGCGGGCCCCGCCGCTAACTCCTTCTTCTACTTTTACTATTACTAGAGTAGTGTATTGATCTCGCTTCTAGGATAGACGTTATAATACTTTGATTTAATACTCTATACTATAGAAGTATAGTAGTAGAGGGTGTATTCATGACTCGTCTATGTGGATGGATTATTAGAAAAGCAAAAGTTGGAAAGGTATTAATTGTTGAAATCTGTGGAAATAACACTAAACCATATGTTCTCGCATTGAAAGAAGATAGAGATAGAGAGATCTATGGATTAGTAAGCGAGCTCGATGTTGGAACAGCTATATGCTTCGAGGGAGAACTCGCCCCTGAACAAAAGAGTAAGAGGGGTATTGAATACATAGCTAGAAAAATAGAGGTGTATGCTAAACCAATAGAACCACTACCAGTCGACATATCTGGAAAAGTACCGGCACTCCTAGACACTAGAATAAAGTATAGATGGCTTCTAGCGAGAAACCCCGTGGAAAAAGCAATATTTAGAATTAGAGCTGGAGTACTCAAAGCAGCCAGAGAATACCTTGAGAAAAACGGGTTTATAGAAGTTCAAACACCAAAAATAGTTGCTGCAGGCGCTGAGGGTGGAGCTACACTCTTTAAAGTACAATACTTTGAGAGAGAAGCTTATCTAAGCCAGAGTCCACAACTATACAAGCAGATGCTTATATCGAGTTTTGAAAGAGTATACGAGATAACACCCTATTTTAGAGCCGAGAAATTCAATACTACAAGACACTTGAATGAATCATGGGGTATTGACGTAGAACAAGGATTTATAAGTGGAGTAGAAGACGTGTTACAAACAGCTGAAAACCTAGTAGCATACATAGTAGACTATATAAGAACAAATTACAAAGAAGACCTAGAAATACTCGGCGTCGACCTCCCCAAAATTACTCCACCATTTAAGAGGTTAAAGTTTACAGAAGCAGTTGACATCTTGAGAAGTGAGGGTGTAGAAGTAAGTGAAACAGATGATTTAAGTGATGCAGCTGAAAAGAAACTAGGAGAAATAATGGCCGAGAAAAAACACGACTTGTACTTTATAGTTGGATTTCCATGGTCTTCAACAGGCTTCTACTATATGAGAGAAGAAGATGGAGTATACACTAGAAAATTCGACTTGGACTATAAGGGATTAGAGATAGCTAGTGGTGGACAAAGAGAGCATAGATATGAAAAACTAATAGAAGCACTGAGAGATAAGGGGTTGAAACCAGAAGACTTTGACTTCTACCTGGAAGCATTCAAGTATGGAATGCCGCCTCACGGAGGGTTTGGAATGGGTGTTGAGAGATTAATAATGAGGATGTTAAATCTTGAAAACGTGAGAGAAGCAATAATGTTTGTAAGAGATAGAAGTAGACTGGTACCATAAAAACTAATATCTAGGATCTTTTATTCCAACCCACTGTAATAATTGCTGGTATGCTCTATACTTCGAGATTATCTTTGACCCGTGTGGACCGGGTTTTTTCATGTAGAATGCGTTTACTTCGTAGACTGTTCCATATTGTTGTCTATCAAGCGCTATTTTACCAAGTCTAACTAGGTCTACGAGTAGACCGGCTAGTGCGGGGCTATCATTTACCCTCCATACAATGTATAACTCGTCTTTGTACTCGCCGAAGCTGTAATACTCTATTATCATTGCAACGAACTTTTTGTCGCCTAGTGGTTCTAGGTAGCCGGTTGGCCTGATATAGTTTGGTGCTTCATAGCCTAGTATGTCGGATACCATGGCGCTCTTAGTTATTTTCTTCATAATGTTTCTCTCTGGTAGATTAAGCGATAAGAAATCAGTGTTTCCACCTATATTGAACTGTGCTATATCTATAACTTTTCTATTTCTCTCATACATGTGTTCTAGTAGGTCTGCTGTGAGAGGTGTTGCACCAGTTGCACCATCATCTCCAAATACTACTCCCCGGCTCTCTTTGAAGAATTCTATGTATGCTGGATCGTTTGCTATTGGAGATGGAATAACGTTTATGAAAGCTGCATTTTTATATTTTGAAGAATAGAGCGCGGTCATATAGGCGTATGTTTGTGACGCTGTTAAATCACCGGCTTTAAATCTCTCGTGTAGTTCTTGTAGGCTTCCAACTGGTTCAACAGGTTCGGTAGTCATTACATTTACAACAATGTCTACACCAAGACTCTTCCACTCATCTATAATACTCCACACGGCGTTTTCATAGCCTTCTTCCTCTTCTCTTCCACGTGCTTTGAATGGAAGGCCCTTCAAGCTGTTTAAGTGTATTCCCCTTCTTACAACTATGTCTTTGAGTGTACCTGGAATTTCACCTGGTGCATCGTAGTAGCGTTTTGCCAATTCATATATTGTTTTACCTACTTTAGACTCGTCTACATCGTATGCTGCTACGACTTCGATGTCGCTGTATTTATATGGTAGGAGGTTTCTCAGTGGAACACCGTAATCTGATATCAAGTTGTGTTTTAGTTTTTCTAATCCTACTTCAAAATGTAGTGCTACTAGTCCCTGTCCTACTATTGCAACTCGAATCATACATACACCACCTCACAGTTTAAGCTTGGAAACCAGTTCTTCTAAGTAGGTAATAGCGTGTTGAAATGCTTCAATACCGGTGTCAGTTGGTTTATATCTGGTTTCGCCACTACTATGTATTCTTGATACTAATCCATCCATGCTCATTCTATAAACAACAGTATAGACTGTTACAGCGGGTGGGTTAATATTAAATCTCTCTCTTAGTTTTACTTTTATATCATATGCTCTTAGTGGTGTTTTCTCATCTATAAGTATCTTCATAATATACAACCATAGATTTTCAATTGTTAGTTTTCTTTTGAGTCTAACCAGTGCTCTGGGAGTTCTGGATTCCAATTAAACCACCAATTGTAAATAATATTTGTGATCATAAATATATACTTTTACAGTTATGAGAAAAATATAGAAGGAAGAATTAATATACTCAAGAAGGAATAAATTGCTGTGGGTGTCGATATGAAGATCGTATTATTAGGTGCTCCAGGCGCTGGAAAAGGAACTTATGCACAGTACTTTAGAGACAAATACTGTATACCACACATTAGCACAGGAGATATATTTAGAGCTGAAATAGCAGCTAATACAGAGCTTGGAAGAAAAATAAAAACCTATGTTGAACAGGGCCTATTAGTCCCAGACGACATAGTTATAGAAGTTGTAAAGAAAAGACTGCAACAACCAGATACAGTTAACGGTTTTATTCTAGATGGATATCCCAGAACTCTCGTCCAAGCTAAAGCACTAGATGAAATTACAAGTATTGATGCAGCAGTTCACCTAGTGGTATCTGAAGAAGTAGCCGTTAGAAGACTTAGTGGTAGAATGGTCTGCCCGGTCTGCGGCCGCGTATACAATATATACTATGAGCCAAAACCCAGAGTAGATGAACAGTGTGATTATGACGGTGCTAAACTAGTTAGAAGAAAAGATGATGAACCAGAAGTAGTTAGACAGAGATATAGAGTCTTCTATCAGACGTTCAACCCTGTAATAGAGTACTATAGGAATACGAGAAGGCTAATAGAAGTAAATGCTGATAAATCAATAAGAGAAGTGGTTCCAATACTAGAGAAGATATTGATAGAGAACAAAATATTAAATCTCAAACCATGTAGAGAAGTAGTATTAAACTAGAAACTAGCTTTGTTTTACTACTTCGTCATAGAATAGGCATTTTCTACAATCTTCTGGTATACTACAGTTTAAATGACCGTGTTTTAATGGAATCATTGCTTCATTGGGTAATACGCCGTGCTCTATACTGATTGATTTAATGGTTTTATCAGTAGATTTTACAAGTTCTAGAAAACTAGCTACTTCTTCCTTGCTTCTAGAAATAAAAATTAGTGCTACCTCGCCGCTGTTTATTCTAAATACAACTGGCACTCTATTACATCTCGACATTGCACTTAGTAATTTATCTATATTGCTACTCTTGATTTTTACAAATGATGCTTCACGTCCAAATACATAACTAGATATGTTTAAACTAAATGAAATTAGTTTTCTAGATATTAACGACTTGATTTTACGGTTAACGTAGAGGTAGTTAAGACCTATTTTAGTAGATAGTTCTCTTATACTACATCTGGGGTTTTCAGCGAGGGCTTCAATAATAGTCATTGTTTTAACATCGCATTCTCTTCTTATCATTTTTATTCATCCATTAAAACAATCTAAAATAGACCCTATTAAGAGAGTGGAATATTAGAAAGGCTGTTGAATATGGGTGTATGTAGTAAGTGTGGTGCTTCCTCACTACTTGTAAGCAGTGTTATTGGATACTGTGTAAACTGTCTACGGTCACTTGAAAAACCAGTAGAAGAACCACACGTTGAATCTCGCTCTAGATTTAAACTACCAGTAGATACTAGTAGGGGTAGATACCAGTGTAGTATTTGTGGCCGTGGATGTAGAATAAATGATTCTTCAATGGGTTATTGTGGATATAGACGACTTCAAAATAATAGACTTACATGTTCAACTAGTAATCCCAGAGCGGGAATAGGGCTCTACTACTATGATCCACATCCAACAAACTGTGTAGCATTCCCAGTATGTCCCGCTATAACGGGTATTGGCTACCCAGACTACGCGTTGAGTCCATGGGGTGAGCAGGGTTACTACAATATAGCAGTCTTCTATGGCGGATGCAATATGGACTGCCTCTACTGTCAAAACTGGGAGTATAGAGAAATGATTGTTAATTCAAAACCAGTATTGAGTATTGAAAGTTTGGTAAACGCTGTAAATAAAAAGACGAGTTGTGTCTGTTTTTTCGGTGGAGACCCTGGACCCTTCGCTCCACATGCTCTACTTGCAGCTAGAGAAATGATTGATAAAGCACATAGACTGGGTTTAAGAGTATTCCGTGTGTGCTGGGAGACTAATGGACTGTGGAATCCAAGACTACTAGAAGAAGCTGTAAAAATAAGTTTGAAAACAGGTGGAATAGTTAAAATAGACTTTAAAGCGTGGAGTCCTCGGGTTTACGAAGCATTGTGTGGAGTAGACGAGAAACATGTTGAGTTAATCAAAGAGAACATTAAGTTAGTTGCAAAGTATTTTAGTGAAAGACCCAGTCCACCACTACTAGTAATATCGACTCTTCTCGTTCCAGGATATATTGATGAATATGAATTAGACAATATGACTAGTTTTATTGCAAGTATTAACCCGGAAATCCCCTATGTATTTCTTGGATTTCACCCTGACTATATGTTGTTAGACCTGCCAACAACGAGTAAAAAACACGCTGAAATAGCAGTGAAAATAGCGCGTAGAAATGGATTGAAAAGAGTATATGTGGGAAACACGTTTCTACTTGGAGACGCCTACTAGTATTTACGCGTGTTTTTTAATGTATTCTAGGTCTGATGGATCTAGGCGCCAGCCAAGTGCTCCCATAATTTCTTTAACGTGATCTATTCTCTCTGTTTTTGGAATAGCAACTACGTTTTTATGGCTTATTAAATAGTTTAATGCTACCTGTATATTTGTCTTACCATACTTAGACGCTATTTTAGATAGTACAGGGTTTGATGCTACACTACCACGTTCTAGTGGTGTATATGCTTGTAGTGTGATCTTGTTTTGAATACAATAGGGTAGTAGTTCTTTTTCAACGTATAGTCTATTAGAGATACTATAGTAGACCTGGTCTACAACTATTTCGTATTTCTTAGTAGACTCCATAGCTATTCTCAACTGTGCAAGATCAAAGTTGCTAACACCAATATATCTTGTTAAACCGCGTTCGGCAAGTATTTCAAAGTTTTGTATTTGTTGTTGAATAGGTATTCTATCGTTTGGCCAGTGTATTAGAAATAAGTCTACATATGCCACCCCTAGTCTTCGGAGAGAGGCCTCTGCTGCTCTCAATACTTTTTCTTTATCGTCGAGTCTATCTGGTAGCATCTTCGTTGTAATAAAAACCATGTCTCTTCCAACTTCTCTTATTAATCTACCAACAAACTCCTCGGCTCTTCCACCATCATACATTTCAGCTGTATCTATGAGGTTTAATCCATGTGTAATGGCATATGTAAAGGCTTCAAATGCTTTATCGTATGATTTTATTCCATATGTTCCAAGTCCAATTGCGAGGACTTTGTCTGAGCCGATGTATTTGTAATCTAGGGGATCGTATAGCTCGAACAAATCTAGTCAACCCCTCACTATATATTTACTACACGGGCATTTATTTCTTACAACAATGGAGAATATGAAAAATAATAGCCGTGAAAATCATAGTTGTGCAGAGAAAGGTGTATTACCTTGTCAAATAAAAACACTGAGAACGAGGAATTCACCATTATAACTAGTATTACTAGTCACCGAAACAAGTGTATTTGCGACAAGTGTCCACTTAGAAAAATTTGCGGGTGGTTGAAGTGAACAAGATTATAGAGAGACATGAAAAAACAAGATTTGTATGTACAAGGTGTGGTCTCTGTTGTAGTAGTGGTCCAAATGTAGCTTTAACAGTCTATGATATTTGTAGAATTGCTAAATACTTGAATAAATCATGGAGAGAACTTGCTGGTAGATACTTCTACGTTGTAATAGCCGATCAATTCCCAGTTGCAGTGTTACGTGGAATAAACAATAAATGCGTCTTTTTAGAATCCAATGGGAAAATAACGTATTGTACAATATACCCAGCTAGGCCAGTTAGATGTAGAATGTATCCATTTATACCAGTAGCGCCCAGAGAACTAAATAAATACGAAGTATCAAGTAGGTGTCCGGGAGTCGGGAGGGGAGATGTTATTGACCCACCTTGGAGCGAGCTTGAAAAATACTCGGAAGAGGTAGCGTCACACTATAGTGAATTATTTAGTTTGATATTTGTAGAAGGCTATGATCCACTAAGAGCACTAGAAATACTCCTCGATAAGACATGTAGTAGTAATAGCTAATAGCGAATAACATGTCTAAATGGATTGTTATCAGGAATTACTCGTATATGTCCTGGAATCTCCTGGGGCGAGTTGGCAACTACTAGTAGTCCATGACTTGTTTTAAACGAGCAGTTTCTACTTGTAAATCTACTACAAATACTGTGTAGTAGTCTATAATCTCCTCTTCTAAGAGCATACTGGATCATTACTAAATCACTTATATCAAATCTCAGTGTATTCAATGCGTATTCAGAGGGGTTTAGATAGAAGTATAGCTTTCTAGTATTTACATAGTCGAGGTTTAAAACACTAATTTCGCCCCCGATATCCAAGTATAATCCAAAACCACCATAAAACATAGAAGTAGCAAATACTCTCTCAATACTAGTCAAAGAGTTTAAACTACTTCTTCTAATTGATAGACAAACACGGAGTAGGAGTTCACGCCATTCATTATTCTCAATATTTGAATAAACGTGTTCTCGGCCCTCCTCATCAATTAACAGGTTTACTCTATAGTTAGCTAGAGAGAGTACTGCATAGCCATTTATATCCATGTATTTAAATACACCAATTAAAACTGGTAGTGGGCAACTATAGAGCTCTCTAAACTTCCACAAGTAGTATGTCTCCTCGTTCTTTTTATTCAAAGATATATTAGGTTGCCGGGTAAAAATTTAGTGTTAGCGTATTTAAAGGTGGAAATTAATGAACTTGAAAAACGTGTTTTTAATCTTTGTAGTGCTTATGAGTATTATACTTGCTTCAACGAGCTTTATTATTGAATCACAAGGGGTAGAATTAAAAAGTATTGTATACACTATTACTTACAATCCTCTGGAAAACCAGGGTATACTGGTTGTTGAAGTAAACTTGTATTCCAGTGATCTCTCGACGATAGAAATACCTGTGCGCATTTTTGGTGGACTTGAAACACTAGAAATAGTAGATTACAACTACACAGGGAGTATAGAGTATATTTCAATACACTATGACGACATCACAGGAATACTACAACTCGATGTAAAGGGAGAGGGCTCGGTAGAAATAGTCTTCAATGCCGTTGAATTACTAGGCGATGTTTTGGGAGCGTATGCTCTCACTATTGACACATCAGAACTCAAAGGAGTAATCAATAACCCAAAAATCGTGTTTAAAATACCCGGTGAAGTCGACGTCATTTACAACTCCACGGAAAAGGGATTTAGAAAATATGAATCTGGAGGATACACGGTTTTTGAATTCAGCGGAGTAGACGCCTGGACCATAATATTCCAACTAGAACTACAAGAAACAACTACTCCAAATCCAACATCAACCAAAACGCCAGCTCCAGACTATGCACTACCAATAATAATAGTAGTAATTATAGCTATCGTGGCCGCTATCTTCATAGTTCTTAAATGGCGTGAAAAAACACTAATAGTTGAAAAAATAGATTACACTACAGACGAAGCATCAAAGCAGATATTGAAAGCACTAAAAGACTCAGAGAACAAGGGTTTAACACAATCCGATATATCTAGGATAACTGGACTACCAAAATCCGTTGTTAGTAGACGTGTGAGAAGACTAGAAGAGGAGGGTCTCCTTGAAGTTAAAAGAATTGGTAATAGAAACTATGTGTATTTAACTAGTAAGGGATTAGAACTCGCAAAGAAAATCCTTGAAAAGAGTAGAGGGGAGCGCAAATAGAGCCTATTTACGCACATGGTTTATTCTTTGTGAGAGAAACTGGTTTAATAGAGCAAATAGTGGTTTTTGAATACCATGATCCACTAGAAGAATACAAAAACATAGTATTGGATAGCAAGCTCTCCAAGCAGGAAAAAGAAGTACTATGGAATAACATGCAGAGATTTCTCGACGAGGAAAAAGTAGTAATCAATGGAAAAAGAACATATCCAAAAGTAGTAGATGTCGAAATAGGGTTTAGAGAAGACTATAAACACCCCTATATCTCATTCTTTATTGTCTTTCTCGGCGAGTTTAAAAAAGGAGTTAATGTCTACGAAGATGAATACGAAGCAGAAGTCGCTGAATATCCATATACAGTCTACTGGGTATTTCCATTGAAAGCAAGAGTGGTTAGTGCAGATCTCGGAGTACCCTACACCATACTGGGAAATGGACGTATATTATCGTTTACAGTACCACGAGGTACTAGAATTAGAGGTTACGAGAGAATTGAATTTGAATTAAACTAAATATAGTACCAATACGTGTTTGCTTATAAGGAGGAGTAGTTTATCATTTTCATGGATGATGTATGGGGACCTCGAAAGAGGTCCAGCCTGAATCGTGATGTGGGGCCAAAGCGCTGACTCGTATACTCTACGCCGTTGATGAATACGCCATCGCATGATTGATGAGTGGAATCCAACTCCACTGAGGTGTGATACATGCCGGTTGGACTCAACTACACTTATTATCCATTTGCTACATCTCAACGTGATTTTCCATACTTATTTCTAGAAAAACCAAGTATACTGGTTTCTACTAGTAGTGATTTAAGAGAGAAATTGCTTTCTCTACTAGAGAAAATGCTCAAAGAAGGTGTATTTCCACATGATTTATTGAAAGACTCGGATGAAAGCATATTAGTATACTATGCAATAATTGATGTTTTGAAGACAATAAATGATAACAGAATAATAAATAGAGTAGCTTATGCTTATTCAAAAACAGCTGCCGAACAACTTAAAAACGAGAAAAGTGATATACTAATTCTTCTAGCAAAAAAGCTGGGTTTAAATGCAGAGTATGTTTTAAAAGACGCTCCTGAAATCCCGATAGTAAGAATAGACATGAAGAAAAAATCAAGAAAATACATTGTTGAAGTTGCTAGATACCAGTATACAATTCCAATTCTCCAATACCTAGAGCTAGCGTCGAAGAGGCTTATTCACGACCCATTATACTCGCCAATAAATCACCCAGTATGGAGTGGACGCATATATCTCGACAAAGAAGTATTTATAAGAGTACTAGAAGAACACATCTATAACACTATAATACGCCAAGTAATGGAGGCTGAACCATCATCTTCAAGTGAATACCTAGAACTCGTAGAAGAAGTAAAATCCCGTATTGGGGAATACATGACTAAACCATCTACTAGAGCAGTGGAATACAAGGAAAAACTAGAAAGTATGTATGTAGGTGAGGGTAGACTAGTACTAGTAGAAGAATTACTCCCTCCATGTATGAAGAAAATGCTGGAGTCACTGAAGACAGGTGGAAATCCAAGCCACGCCGAGAGATTTAGTTTTGCAGGATTTCTAGGACAAATAGGCTTAGATGTCGACGAAATCCTAGAATACTTTAAAAACACGCCGGATTTCAATGAGAAGATAGCTAGATATCAAATTGAACACATTCTCGGATTAAGAGGAAGTAAAAAGAAGTATATGCCTCACAACTGTGAGAATTTAAAATCAAGTGGAATATGCCCAGTAACCGAGCAGTGCAAAGGCGGTAAAAACCCCCTTGCAGTATACAAATACAATCTACGTGTTTCACTTGGTAGAAAGCATAGAAAACAAACAGGAAAACCCAGTATAAATGAAGAGACAAGTGAAACCAGCGAATTAAACAGTGAGGAAAGAGCCGCCGGCGGGATTTGAACCCGCGTCCACCGGCTTTCTCGTCGGGCCTATTTCTACACCCGCTTACAAGGCCGGCGCTCTACCGGGCTGAGCTACGGCGGCACCGTTTTATTTATTACTAGTGAAAAAGGGTTTTAAATTCCACTTCTACGAGGGGCCCTATAGATATGTTAACATTGAATTAGATCATCCACCTGAAACTGGAGGCATAAATGAGACGACATCGCCATCTTTGAGTTTTGTGTCGAGGCCTTGTGGAGGTGTTTTAGAGTTTACTAATACTATTACTTCAGAGTTACCACTTAGTATACCTCGTAGTATTCTTCTCGCTTCTTCTGGTTTATTTATTGATATTGCTTCAATGAGGTCTTTGATACTTGGTTCTCCTGGAATTACTACTAGTTCTTCTCTAACTCTTGTTTTATCAGCTAGCCACAACATGTAGTTTACTCGTATTTTAACCATTATCCTCCACGCTCTCTTCCTAGCGCTTCTTCAAATGCTTTCTTCCATTCTTCTTCGTTCATGTTTTTAAATCTATCTACGAGGATATATCGTTTCTCCTTGTTTTTCATAAAGTAGTAAACTGCATAGCTACATATTGGCTCTATTAGCCAGTTGTTGTTCTCTGCGAGTTTAATAGCGTATTCAACTAGTTTGCCAGCTATTCCCCTTCCCCGGAACTCTGGCGGTGTATAAGTTGAAATAAGCTTCATTACATTGCCTTCAACACTGTATTTAATGTATGCTTTCTTCTCGCTATCTAGTGTGGCATATATTACTTGACTAGTGTGTTTAATCACGGGTTCTTGGTTTCCACTCATATTAACACCTATAACTATGTTATAGCAGACCAGTTTAAAAACAAAACCTTAAATAATATCCTTAGAGAAACGAGGTCTTTATAATGAAGTTTAAACAAATAATGCTGATCGCCGTAATCACCATGCTTTTAACAAGCTCTATTCAAACAAGTGGTATGGTGTATTTTAAACAAGAAGAAACATGGCGGTATATTCGCTACGAGGGTGTATTACACATGGATATAACAGGTGAAGAAATAGTTAGAGACTACTTAGAGATATTCAATGCTACATGTTTAGACAAGATAAATTCAATATCTATTTCTCTATATTACAGCCTAGAAGTAAATATTCGAGATGTAGAGGATTATGAATACATAGAAACCACAGCGGTAGTAGATAATGTAGTTGTCAACCCACTTTGTTTACAAAACTCATTTTTAAATAACACCAAGTTAAAAAGAAGTGAAGTTATTCGAGATAGATGGGATATACCAATCCTTCTAGAGGTTGAAAATGGAACTCTTGTTTTAACACCTCCAGTTAACATTGGAGAGGTTATTGGAATATCTAGATTCAACTACGACGTCATTCATAAAACAATGATTAATACTAATGAAGCAGCATATGAATATACATATGAGAGAATAGATGTCTACTACGAGCCATTAACCAATATCGTAGTGCACTATGTTAAAACAACATTTAAAAGAACATCAAAGGGGATTGTAACCAGTTATGGATATGTAACACTCAATAAAGAGTTAAATGCATTCAATGAATTGAATAGAAGCGTCTATGAAGTAAGAATTAATGAACGAGGAGTAAATAAATCATTGACAATGATAGTCATCTATTTAAACCCCAATGACGCCAATACCACTATTAAACCAGTGGTAAGCAGACAAGACAATAATACTTTCTCAATAGAGTTTCCAGTTAAAACAATGTGTTTTATCCAAATGGGAGTAGTAACCACTGATGTTATAGGTACCACTGAGTTAGCCTATTACACTTTACCCGGTGGAAAAGCCTACTATACTCCGAAACCCATTAATTGTGAAAATATCTATGTAAAGTTTGTAGAAGCACAAATAATAGAAATACGAGAAGAAGAGGCTTTTCCCGAGAAAAACATACCTCCATTCCAGCCTAGAGAAACGTGGGGTGATTTACTTACTGCGGTATTAATCAACTCTTCTATCTTTATATACATATATCTTATATCAAAGTATATTGCTTCAAGAATAATTAATTCCCAACCAGTATTTTAAACACGGGTTAATATAGAGAATTACTACTAATATGGGGGTTGTCGTGGTAAGAGGAGGATTAACAATAGCGTCTAGTGTAAATGAGAGAGGAGATATATTACCAGTATTCAAAACAGTAAATGAAGTACTGAGTAGTAGTAATACAAGAATAACTATCCCTGTAAATCTCGGGTGTAGAATGAATAGACGTGTAGCTTATGGATTACTAGAAGTAATAGTTGAAGCAAGAGGGGAATCAATAGACTGGAAGTTGAAACTAGAAGACATTAATATAACAAGACAGTTTAAACCAACTGCTCAAATAAATCTTGGAGGTAACCATTCAACACTATACAAATTCTCATATGATGTAACAAGCATACTTAACACTCCAAATGTTTTAAGCAAGGAGTGGATCAATCTCGGAGTAAAACATGAAGGTGGCTCTCCATTCAAAATTAAAACCATACTATTAGATATAGTATATGAAGATAACGATGCACAAACCGAGTATGTAAACTATTCCGGCTTCCTCATACTAGAAGAAGGAGAAGTATGCAATCAACAATTAAAATTAAAACAGAGAGAAAACGTGTCTTCAAGAATAATAGTATATTCACCGAGAAAAACATCTTTTAAAATCCAAGCTGGGAGTAAACAAGAAACAATAAATATTGAACTGGGTGATTTCGAAGAGATCTACCTACCTATACAAGAAGGTTTGGAAACAATTTCAATCATCAATACTGGAGGTGCAGCCAATGCACCTCTTCTACTATCAAATATAATTGTATACAGCAATACAGTAAAAGAACCTGTGTTGGAAGTCGAAGAAGTAACTCATAGAAAAACTAGTAGTGGAGTAAGACTTGGTGTGTCAATAGTTAATAAAGGAGAATCTAAACCAGATAAAGTAATAATTACGGTTTTGAGAAATGGCAACCCGGTTTCTACGATAATGGAGCAGAATCCAGAGCTGAAACCCGGGAGTAAACTGATCAAAGAAATAGAAATACCCCCATCTGTACAGGGCGAAGAGCTATTAGTAAGAGTTATATGGTTGAAAATGGCGAGGAGGTGGATAAAGGATTACCCATTGAAGATTAATTGAGGCTATATATACCTGATTTTTAAACTAGTTGAATTAGCGAATTCCTCGATTAACTCGCGGTGTTCTCTACGAGTCCCCTTCTTTTCAACTACTACTTCTTCTACTCCCCCACGTGTTTTACTCACCATTTGAGAAAGCATTTCTCGGTCTAGGTAGTCTAGAGCATATTTAGGTGCAATGTGGCCAAAACACACGTTTTCACTCAGTGCTAGTTCAGTGTGTTTTCTAGGATAGTGTCCTCCACCAATACCAATAACTCTCTTACAAGGTGGTAGTTCGGGGTATTTGTTTAGTAATTCAATTACCACTCTACCTACAACACCATGGTTTTCACGGTTGCTCCATTCTTCTTCAGTACTCCCTATTTCAATAAACACTATTGGCTTAGCGAGGCTTGTAGGCCCATGGTGTGTTGCTTCATAGCTTACTTCGTAGTCTCTCTTTTCTTGCTCGGTATGGGCAACTCTATATAGACCTCTCAGTAGAAACCACATTACCTGTGGATGTGAAAACCCGAGTTCTCTTGGTTTTCCACCAGCAAGAGCTGTATTTGAATAGTTTCCCGTAGCGTGTACAGTATAGCTTTTCACTCTTGCTTCACTCGAGTGGCGAGAGAGAACGAGGTAGAAGTCTGTTTCAACGGGTAAAACTTCATCGAGGAAGTCAAAGTATAAAACATCTTCTTCAAAACCAGTCAATATGAAATTCCAGCCTCTATAACACGGTGTAGAGTAGTCACACTTAGTAAGTTTTTCTTCTCCGAGTGTTTTCAAAATATATTCAGCTATACCTCTCCCAGCTGGGTCTTTTAAACTATATACTACTCCAATCAAGTCAATCAACCAAAACATGTTTTACCTAGTTAAAGCATATTTAAACTAAATAATCCACGGTTGGGAAACAGGGGTTAAAGAATTGAAAATAAACCAGGACATGTGGAGAGAGAGAAAGTATAAAGCTTGGAAGAGAATACTAGACGACTTGGAAATCGGGTATTTAGACGTCGACCTCCTCCCCCTCCTGGTATTAATTAATAGAGATAGAGAACTGTATACTACTAGTAGTTGTAGTGGTAGAATAACAGTAATGGATGCTGAATACCCATGGGAGAAAGAAGAAGAAACAGCAATAGTATTTAAAACACACGCCCCTGTAAAACCAAGTGAATTATCCTTTCTCTACTCGAAAACACCATATAGGAAGTTTTGGATTATAGTTAATGGACCTATAATACACATATATACAGCCAACTTAAAACTCGCTGTTAAAATACTAGAGCAAGCTAGAAGAGTAGGGTTTAAACACAGTGGTATAATGCACTATAGTAGAAATAAGGGTGTATTCCTCGAACTCGTAACTGGTGTCTACACAGCTCAAGTTATTCGAGTAAAAAACGAGGCAATAGTAAAACCAAGTGAATTACCCCATCTAGTTGAAGTAGTAAATTCAACACTACTAGAAGGTAAAGAAAGACTTGAAAAACTATATAGAGAACTAGAGAAAATTCTACCAGTAAATCCAGATCCATACATTGAAAGAGAAATTATAACACGAAATATACAAGTAAATAAATCACCACTTGAAGTCCTCAAAGAAGTATATAAAGATAGATTCTAGTAAGACTCGCTTCTAAAGAACTCAATACGTAGATTCAAAGCCATAAATAAAAATCCCTCTATTTTTTAACTTTTAAATCAATACTAAACTCGGATTCAAGGTGGTTTAATGAGTAGTGAGCAGATCTCGATAGAGGAGTTTAAACGAGTAGATCTCAGAATAGGGTTGGTTAAATCAGCGGAGAGAGTGCCCGGTAGCGAAAAGTTAATAAAGTTGATTGTAGACCTCGGCGAGCTCGGAGAAAGACAAATTATTGCTGGTCTTGCAAAGTGGTATAAACCAGAAGACTTTATTGGAAAATACATTGTTGTAGTAGCTAACTTAAAACCAAAGAAGTTAATGGGGTTGGAGAGTCAGGGTATGCTACTAGCTACTGATAGCGATCCACCTGTTTTAATAACGCCTGAGAAGCCGGTTAAACCAGGATCTAAGTTGATGTAGGAGAAAAAATTATTGTTTACTCTTCTTTTTCTCTTTGAATTTCTTATACCAAATCATCTTGGCTAGAGCATTAACAGCTCTTTCTGGTGATGGATATGCTGGTATGTTGTGTCTATTCAAGTACTTCATTGCTTCATAGGTGTCTTGTCCACCAACAAATGATACTACTGTAGTTTTGTCTACTTTGTTTTCTTCGTAGAATTCAACAATTGCTTTTGCCAGGTCTCTTGGATCCAATACAGCTGTTCTACAGTAGAGTATTACGATATTGTCTATTTCAGGTGATTCAACAGCGACTTTTATTGCTTTAATGTAGTTGTCTACTGTTGCCTGTCCAGTTAAGTCTACTGGGTTCTTGGGGCTTCCAAACCATGGCATTGTCTGTCTAAATGCGTCGATTAATTGTGGACTTGGTTCTACTAGTTTAACACCACTGAATTCAGCTGCGTCAGTAGCTAGTACTCCCACTCCACCACCATTTGTTATTATAACCGTGTTTTCACCGCGTGGTAGTGGTTGTTGAGAGAATGCTCTTGCAATATCAAACATTTCTTCAACTGTGTAAGCTCTTATTATTCCTGCTTGTTTAAATGCTGCTTCGTACAACTGGTCGCTTCCAGCGAGGCTACCAGTGTGGCTTGCAACGGCTTTCATACCTCTTGTGCTTCTACCTGCTTTAATTACTACTACTGGTTTTTCAAGTGTTACTTTTGTCATTTTCTCGATGAAGTCTTTTCCACGTCCTGGTTTAATTCCTTCTAGGTAGATTGCTATTACTTTTGTGTATGGATCGTCTATTAACAACTCTGATAATTCTGCAACATCTATATCAGCCATGTTTCCAACGCTGAATAGTGCTGATAAACCTATTTCATTCATTATAGTCCAGCCCATTAATGCTATGCCGAGAGCTCCACTCTGTGAGATCAATGCTATGTTTCCACGCTCGATTTCGAGTGGGCCGAATGTAGCATTTATACTACTTGGTGTGTATGCATAGCCGAAGATGTTGGGTCCGAGTATTCTAAGACCGTATTTTCTCGCTGTTTCCACTATTTGGTTTTCTAGTTCAACATTGCCTACTTCGGAGAATCCTGAGGTTATTACAACTGCTACTTTTGCTCCTTTTTTACCGGCGTCTTCAATTACTTTGGGTACTTCTTGGGCTGGTACTGCTACTACAACTACGTCTACTTCGTCTGGTATACTGGAAACACTGGGGTATGCTTTTAATCCTAGAACTTCGTCTGCATGTGGGTTTACTGGGTATATTTTGCCTTTGTATCCATACGCTATAATGTTTCGGAGTACAACGTATCCTATTTTACCGGGTGTCCTACTAGCTCCAACTACTGCTATACTTTTTGGGTTAAGCAGAGCTTTGAGCATTTTCTAACCCCCTGTGGGATAAATAAAAATTTAGATATTTAAAACCTGAATAATGGTTGAAATGAGAAGGGTTTCAAACAACACTATGTTGTCTCAACTACTCTCAATAAATCTATTTCGTTGAAGACGTATTCTCCGTTTTCGTAATTTAGTAAACCTATAAATCCATTGCTTGCTCTACCCGGGGACAACGTGTTTCCACTTTGACATGATCTACTGCAACCCCCTGTAATAATCAATCTGGGTTTTAAGTATTCTATAATTCTATCAACCATGTCAGAGCACTTTGTACAACAAGTGTATTTTCTACCGGGGATACTTGAAACAAGTATATCTATCTTCTCGACTCGTCTTGGCTCACAACCAGATAAACCGTATCCATATATAGATATATCTTTAACCATTATTGATTTACACTCGAGTAACCCGTTTACTTCTATGAGAATTGATGCTAGAGAAGCATTATCGTATCTACCGAGTACGCCATATACTCTCATATTACAGTTTTCAACTAGTTGTCTCACTATAGAGGGTGAAATAGTGTTTCCAAGTAGTATAGTTGAATCTGCATGGAGCTTCTCGTAGAGGTAGCATATTAAACCAGTATAGTGTTTAAAACCCATTAAATCACTAACTAGTAGTAGTCTAACCATTATTTCAACCAAGATACTTCATATTGGTTTCTACTTCGTGTACACCAACTACTATTCTACATGATTCATCAATGTAATTACATTGAAGTAAACCATTAACTTCAAACAATCCCCCCTCAAATAACCCGGGAATATAGAGGGCTTCAAAACTCAGTATTTCACCAATATCAAATGGATTAATTATGCCAGCTTCTAGTAATTTATACGATAATACCTCTGAGAGTGAAGGATAATTCAGAGCTTCTAATCCACCACGTATTTCAACTACTAGTTTTACTCTACCAAGTGTTTTATAAGCTGGTAGTGTGAATATCTCGCCTCTCACTCCATTATTGTATATTACAGAGTACTCTTTACCTCTAAAAACACCTCTTCTCCAATTCCTATAGAATTTAACTACTTCTCTCGGTGATAATCCAGTGATTATAGCAACATCTCTACTCCACTTGGCGAGTCTTTCACTCTTGAACTCCTGGAATACATCTCTGTTTTCAGAAATGAATTCTATTACATCAAGAGAATTCTTTGCTCCATATACAATAAAGTCGAGGTCGCTAATACTTGGATTGTGAATACCTGGTAGAAGAGAGCCTGTTATACCAGGTAATACACTCGTATTTGATTCTACTTCGTGAGTGAATTCAAGTGCTATTTCTTCTAGAGTATCTTGTATTCGACTATGTAGTTCCAGTGTTCTCATTACTGGATCATATATTTTTGAAATAGTATCCGCGGGTATAACGGGGACTTCGGAGTCGTAGAATGGAATATATGTTTTCCACTCAGTGTATTCTCTAACTACTCTAGGAGTGTATGTTTTAACAAGCCTCTCGTAGTTGTCTCCTCCTCTACGCCATATTTTCTCGTGTGTTGTACTACAGTACTTAATATAGCCTACAATGAAAAACTGTGAATGGTGGTTTCCAACTACAACTGCTAGACAGTTGTTTTTTAGTTCTAAATAGTAATGATCGAGTATTGTATTGTGTTGCATTACTTGATATTACCTCATATTGGTTGGGGTTCACCTACTTCTCTCAGTTGCTCTAATACATATCTTCTAATATCCTCTAGACTTGGTAGTTCAACTAGTAGTTTACCATTCTCTATGTATTTGCGTAGTAGTGGTGTATATCCATCTGGAATACTTCCTGGATTATCAAGTAGTGTTACTATGTCGTTTAAACCAGGCCTCTTTCTATAGACTTGTTTAGCACCTGGTAGTTTACCTCTTTTTGTTATTGGCTTCCACACTCTATCTTCATATATTTCCACGATGTCTGCACTTATATCTATTGATGGAGGCATAGATATAGATGTTCCAACCCCAAAGGCGTCTACTAGTGGTTTCAATTCTACTATTTCTTTTTCATCTATCCCGCCACTAACTACTATTTTTACGTTTTTATATCCATGGATATCTAGTGTCCAGCGTACTTCTTCAACTATTTGCTTCATATTTCCTCTTCTACTACTTGGAGTGTCCAGTCTAACACCGTGTAGTCTCTCGCCTAGTGTTTGAGCAGCCATTAACGCCTCTATTCTCTCATCGTAGAATGTGTCTACGAGCATTATTCTCGGCACGTCTGGCTCTATTACTTCGTCAAAGGCCTTCCATGCCTCTACTTGGTTTCCAAACGCTATTATTAGAGCGTGTGGCATTGTACCTTGTGGTTTTAGTCCAAGGTATTTTGCACTAGCATATCCTGAAACAGCGTCTACTCCTCCAATATATGCTGCTCTATCAATCATTGGTGCTATTGCTGGGTGTAGCGCGCGTAATCCAAAGAATAATACTGTTTTATCACCAGCTAGTTTTTTTATTCTAGCTGCTTTTGATGCTATACTAGTATAGTGTCTAAGTATTCCTAGTAGTGCTGTCTCGTAGAGGACAATGTCGTCTAGATATCCCTCTAGTATCATTAATGGCTCTCCAGCTTTGAATAGTGTTCCCTCGGGCATAGAGTATACTGTTACGGGTTTGTCTTTGAGTAGGTAGAGTGCTTCTTCAAGCCCAGCGAATACAGCCCATTCATACCCTCTTGGTAGTTTTACAACGTGGAATTCCATTCTAACCTTTCTACGTAGTTTCTTGGCTTCGAGGATCTTTTTTGTTCTAACAAAGTATATGTCTGTTACTACTCCATTTAAAATATCTTCTTCCGAGGCTATGTAAAACCTCATTTTACTCACCCATAACCACTACTACTACTTCACGCGTGGCTCTCGGCCCATCCATTTCAAGTAAAAAGATGTTTTGCCACGTACCCCTCAATATACGGCCGTTAACAACAGGTAGTACTCTATCAGACCCGAAGAATGCAGAACCAATGTGTGCATGGGCATTGTCATCAATTGCATTGTGCCTCCACTTGGAGCTACCCGGCTCTGTAAACTCTTTTGCTTTCTGTAACAAGTCGTTTATTAAACCAGATTCGTGTTCATTAACAATAATTGCAACTGTTGCATGGGGGGCGTAAACAAGAACAATACCGTTTTTCACACCTGATTTTTCAACTATTTCTTCTACTCTACTAGTTATATCAATTAATTGAAATCTCTCAGTAGTTTTAACTCTAATGGTATCTATAAAAACCCTAGTCAAAAGCATCCACCTATATCAATAACAAGTAGATACACCAATAAATACATAAAAGACGCGAAAACAATAATAGTATTGGTGTTGTTCTATGAGCTGGGATGAATGGTGGCGTAGAAGAAGAAGGTATTGGGATGAAGATGAATTCTTTGACATTGATAGAATATTCGAGGATTTAATGAGGTTTATGCGTGAATTTGAAAAGAGGTTCTTCGAGGGGCTTAGAGAGTATAGACCTAGAGAATACGAGAAATTCGAGAGAATAGAGGGCCCAGTTGTATATGGTTTCAGTATTACTATAGGCCCCGATGGAAAACCAATAATTAGAGAATTCGGCAATGTGAGGAGAATACGTGGAAAACCAGAAATAGTCGAGGAAAGAGAACCACTAGTAGATGTGTTTGAATCTGAAAACGAAATAACAGTTGTAGCTGAACTACCCGGAGTAGACAAGGAGAAAATAGATGTTAAAGTCACAGAAGACGGCAAAACCCTCATTATTAATGCAAGTAATGACAAGAGGAAGTACTATAAAGAAGTAGATCTACCGAGTAAAGTAGACCCATCATCTGCTAAAGCCAGTTATAAAAATGGTGTATTAGAAGTTAAACTCAAGAAAATAGGTAAAGAAGAAGGTAGAGGAGTAAAAATCAAAGTAGAATAGATTCTTTTTACCCACCTCTACTACTTAACACCCTGTAATACCGGGTGTTACATACTTGTTGATTGGTGTAATAAGCGATAGCCACGATAATCTACCCTTATTGAAGAAGACTATACAAGAACTCCTTGAACACAGAGTTGAATTAATTATTCACTTAGGAGACATTATAAGTCCATTTGTAGTCCGCCAACTAGCTGAAATAGTCAAGAATACACCCGTAGTAGCAGTTAGAGGCAACAATGATGGTGATATACAACAATTGAAAACACTATTCGACAAATACGGGTGGTTGTTTTACTCAGAGCCTACAATTATAGAAGTGGAAAACCGTAAATTCCTCTTAATGCATGGATACAATGGTATTGAATTCACAGAGAGTATTGCTCGAGCTCTCCTAAGATCTCTCAGTGTAGACGGCGTCTTCTATGGACACACACATAGATATGTACTTGAAGAAGAAAATAATAGAATACTATTAAATCCAGGAGAAGTATGTGGGTATTTAACTGGGAAGTCAACTTATGCAATACTAGATACTGGGTCTTTAAAGACACAAATACACTTTCTAGGTGTATAGCATGAGTAAGTTTAAAGATGCAAGCCGCCCCGAAACAGAGTCTGGACTGCAATACCACTTAATGATTAAACCAGGAGATGTAAGTAAATACGTATTGCTCCCCGGAGACCCGGAGAGAGTTCCACATATAGCTAAATACTGGGATAAATCATGGCATGTGGCTACACATAGAGAATACGTTACTTACAGCGGCTGACTACAAAGGTGTATTTATATCTTCTACGAGTACGGGTATTGGAGCGCCTTCAACAGCGATTGCAATCGAAGAACTCGCCAGGGTTGGTGCAGAAGTATTTATTAGAGTTGGAACAACGGGTGCTTTGAAAAAAGAAATAGGTCTTGGAGACCTAGTGATTTCAACGGGTGCAGTGAGACTTGAAGGTACTAGTAAACACTACGTTATGCCTGAATACCCTGCTGTTGCAAGCTATGACGTAGTCTTGGCTTTAATAGAGGCGGCTGAATCATTGGGTGTCAACTACCATGTTGGATTAACGGCAAGTAGTGATAGCTTCTATGTTGGACAAGAACGCCCTGGATTTAAAGACTATTTACCGCCATTCCAGCGTGGATTAATAGAGTATTTGAGGAGTGCAAATGTATTAAACTTTGAAATGGAGGCTTCAGTCATCTTTACTCTGGCAAACATCTACGGGCTTAGAGCAGGTGCTGTATGTGCAGCTATAGCTAATAGAGAAACCGGGGAATTCCAACCAGGTGTTGGAGTAGAAGAAGCAATAAAAGTAGCTAATGAAGCAGTAAAAATACTCTATGAATGGGACGAGGAAAAAAGAAAACTAGGTAAAAAGTACATTACACCTGGAATTATAAAGAGTATACAGTGGAGATAGAATTGGACAATAAATATATACATTTAGCAGTTGGAAACTTCAATATAGACATGGTTTTCTATGTAGACTCTATTCCAGGTCCTGATGAAAGTACTCGTGCACGAGACTTGGACATTAGACCCGGAGGTGCAGCTTCAAACTATGCTGCAGCAGTTGCACAATATGGTCATTCTTCTTTTTTAATTGCATCTGTATCTAGACATCCACTAGCACTAGAACTACTGTCTCATCTAGAGAAACTAGGTGTTTCAATAAAATACGTTAAACTAGTTGATCAACAGCCAGGCCTCGTAGTAGTAATGGTTTTACAGAGTGGAGAGAGAATAATGATTAGATATCCAGGTGCAAACCAGGAACTCAGAGAAACAGATATACCCGGCGAACTAGTGGAAAAAGCAAATATTTTACACATGGCTTCTATACCGGTTGAACTAGCAGTTGAAATAGCTAAAAGAGCTAGAAAACACCCCCTCATTATAACATATGATCCAGGTGGATACGTTGAAGGCCTGCCTCGAAACAAAGAGATCCTAGAATACATTAACATATTGTTTCTCAACGAAAAGGAATACACTAAAGTAAAAGAGTGGTTAAAGCCCCAAACAATATTCAAGTATGGTGTTTCATACATAGTTGTTAAACAAGGATCAAAGGGGGCTACACTAATTGAGCCAAGTGGACTATGCTACACAGCTAGATCCCAGCCACTTAGAAAACCAGTTGATACAACGGGCGCTGGCGACGCGTTCAACGCGTTTTTCAATGCTAGATACCTCGAGGAAAAAGACCCAGCAGAAGCATTAATGTACGGTGTAACAGCTGGTGCTTTAAAAGTAGGCTATAGAGGAAGCATACTAGTCTATGATGAAAAACAATTCTCAATACAACTAGAAAAAACCATAGTTGAAAAAACAATTTGCAATATATAGCAGGCTGCTGAATAAATGAATAACCTAAATAGAATAGTTTTTATCATTGGTTTCATAGGTGATGAAACACCAAGTAATCTGCAGAGAGCACTCAGTAAAATACACGAACACCTGCGAAACACGTGGAAGTTGTACATAGTAGTAAACAATTGCGATAAAGAAACAATACTATTTCTCAACGCACTAGCACTACTACAAGAAAAACTAGAATTCACTAATACACTAACCTCTATGAATATAGCTACTAGTCTTGTTCAACTAGCAAAATACCTCGAGAAAACAAGAAGACTTCAAAGAAGAGATCTAAGTATAGAAGAATATGAAGAATACCAAGTAGTCTACGAGAAAACAATACATTACTTAAACAGTCTTCTACAATACATTGACAGCGAGGAAAGAGTACTGGGTATTATAGAAGAACTAGCAAAACACGGAGAAAACCAATTAGAAGAGTCAATAGTGAAAAACATACAGAGATTCATTTCTGATCTACCAATTCAACTAGATGTAATACTAGCAAGTAAACTACTACCAGCATGTAGTGAAAACTACATGGAAGTAGTTTACATGGTGTATAAAGCCCTAGAGAGTAGAGACCATGGCAAACTATTTGTTCTCGTACCAAGAGAGATAGCACGTTATATTGGGAAGAAACTATCCACTAATCAAATACTCGAGTATTAACCGAGTTTTCGTAGAAACAAGCCTATATCATATAGGTTAACATAGACTTTTTTCTTTTCACTCCACTCTACAAATCCTAGTATCTCACCGTCTTCTCCGTCAATTACCGTGTAAACCCCTTTATCCGGGGGTATTTTTTTCAGTACGCTCTCCACGAGGATGTCGTTTCCATATAGAAATGCTTTAACGCCCTGTTCTTTCACTACAATAGCTGCTCTTACTCCCTTCTCCCTGTAGATCCTGGCTACTAGTGGTATTGATGGGAGAACGTGTTTATTTACATATATAGCTATCCATGGAGCATTAAATAAAACAGTTAAATTGTCTAATCCACGTAATGGCTTCTCGTATATAAGACATAAATCACGCTCGAAACACACATATTTTAGGTTTACTGGTATTAAATCTATGAATTCTTCTCCATATAGTTTTCTCATAAAATCTACTAGTCTATCTCTTAGTTTACTGGGTAAGCGTCCCTGTTTAAATTCTAGTTTCTTTTTCTGAGTAGGCATATTGTATACCCGAATAATCCATGAATGTGGGGCCATATCCTTATACAGTGTTCTAATTCGTCTTTGAATTTTAGACTTCTATATTCTGTTAATCCCTTTGCGTAATTGAATAGTTTTAATGGTGGTTCTACGACTTCGAGGTCGCTTCTAGCTTCTAGTACCTTGTTGACTACGTACTCGTTTTCTTCGGGTGCAATACTACAAGTAATGTATACTAGTAGCCCGTTTTTCTCGACGAGGTCTGCTAGAGAATAGAGTAGTTCTATTTCACGTTTAACCATGATTGCTAGGTCTAAGAGGCTTGTTCTAGTTTTCCTACCTGGGTCGACAGAGAATCCTTCCTTCCCCACTGCAAGGTGCATCTAGAAGTATTCTGTAAAACCTCTTTTTCAATTTATCTCGTAGTTTTCTAGCATCACTCCAAGTTACAATTATATTGTTTAATTTCATTCTAGCTATGTGTCCTATTACAGCTTTTAATCTATAGAGGACGAGGTCGTTGGCGTATACTACTCCCTTATCGTGGAGTAATTGCGCTGTAAAAGTTGCTTTTCCACCGGGCGCGGCACAGGCGTCTAAGACGTCTCCACTGTATTCGTGTAGAGCTAGATATACGGGGATTAAGCTGGTTGCATCTCTATGGACGTAGTAGTAGCCTTTTAAATACTCGTGTGTAGCACCTATTGACGGCGACTCCGGCTGAGATACAACCCAGTATGATTCTCGAGACCATGGTATTTCTTCGAGCTGGAAACCCAGTTTTTCAAGTCTCTTTTTTAATTCTCTTGGTTGTATAAGTAGCGTGTTTGTTCTAACTACTGGTTTAACTCTTTTTTCAAATGCTTCTAGTAGTTTAAGTGTATTGTTTAATCCCAGCATATCAATATATCTCTGAACCATGTATGGTAGATAACCGTATTTTAATGCTAGTTCAACTGCTTCTTGTGTGGGTGTAGTATATATATCTCGGTATACACTGGCAATATCAATATTCAACTACTTCTCCTCTAAGAGTTTCTTCATTAACCTCGCGTTTTCAAGCATCCAGTGGTTATTATTAAAAAACACGTGTACTCTTCTAGGAGATAGTTTTTTAATTTCACTGGCTAGTTGTTTAAGCTCGTTTTCAGAGTACTCGTAGCCATACCATACTTCTCTACCATGTACTCTCAAGTAAACCATGTCTTTCACCGAGACAATCCATGTAGCTATGGGTGCATCGATCGAGACGATCATAATGTTGTTCTCCTCGCCCCAACTCCTAATTGACTCGTTAAAACAAGATTCGTGTCTAAACTCAACGGCCATTCTAAGACCTAGATTTACTGTTTCACTAAACACTTTTATTTTCTCGAGGTTTTCTTTTTTACAAGTATAGTTTGGTGGGAGCTGGAATAAGTAGTAGTCGATTAAGTGGTCCATTGGCTTAAATAAATCATAGAATTTAAACCATATATCGATTGCTTTCTCGCTCATTCTTCTAATGTGTGTTATAGACCTGTGGACTTTAACAACCCAGCGGATTTTCTGTCCTTTCCTACTCCAACTAGCTACTTGGTTTCTAAATGGAAACCTGTAGAAACTAGCATTTAATTCCACGGCGTTTAATCCACTCTCCTCTATATACCAGTCTAGACTTGCACCTTCATTCCAGTCGTATAGCCATCCAGAGGTTCCAACATAGACTTCCAATAAAGCCCCTAATCTACAAATTATAGTAAATAATTCGTTTATTTCTAACTACATTAATGGTGGGTTTTATTGAAGTTGTTTGGAACAGCTGGAATAAGAATGAAATACCCTAGTGAGCTAACACCCGAGCTAGTAGTGAGAATAGGAAATGCTGTGGGTAGACTCGGCTTATCTAGAAAAGCATACGTGGTACACGATACAAGAACTACTAGTCAACTAATATCGTTTTTGGTTTCAACAGGGTTAATGACGACAAGTGTAGACGTATTTTATGCGGGACTAGCACCTACACCAGTAGCTGGGTTTATAGCGCTCAAAGAAAAAGCTGTGGGTATTAGTGTTACTGCTAGTCATAATCCACCAGAATATAATGGATTAAAATTCTATGATCCAAACGGGTTTGAGTTTACTAGGGATTTAGAGGTTAAAATAGAGGAGTTGGTAGATCAGCCACTTTATAGAGAGTGGAGTGAAACTGGTAGATTATGGAGGAGTGAAAACATAGTTGACGACTACTACAACTCGCTATTAGGGTATATTGGAGAAGTAAGAGCACAATGGCAACCCAATATAGTAATCGACTGTGCTAATGGAGCAGCCTATCAATTATCTCCTAGTGTAATTAGAAAACTAGGTGGAAAACCATATACTTTCAATTGTAATCCAGATGGATTCTTCCCTATAAGACCTCCTGAGCCGAGAAAAGACGTTCTTGAGGAACTACTTGGTGTCTATAAAACAGTAAACCCAGCCGTTATATTTGCACACGATGGAGACGCTGATAGAGTAGCAGTATTAGACCCCGTTGAAGGATTTATAAGACAAGACCGAATACTCGCCTTCTACGCCAAGAAGATCCTCGAGGAGAAAAAAGGACACGTAGTAGTATCTATTGACACCGGCTACGTAGTAGATGAAGTAGTAGAGAGAGCTGGTGGAACACTAGAAAGATATGTCCTTGGTAAAACACACGAGAGGCTTAAAGAACTAGGTGTAAACAATGTTGTAATGGCTGGCGAGCCATGGAAACTAATATATCCCTCGTGGGGGCCATGGGTAGACGGTATTCTACAAGTAGCTATTATTACAAAGGCCGTGGTAGAATCTGGAAAACCATTTTCAAAGATTCTCCGAGAGGAGGAAATACCTGATTACCCATGGGATCGGAGAAGCTACATACTAGAACCAGAATCTATTAGAGACATAGTTTACAGTGAACTAATCCAGGAACTGCATAGTGCACTTGGAGACCCAGTGAGAGTAATCGATATTGATGGATATAGATTTGAATACAAAGACTACTCGTGGATTCTCGTGAGAAAAAGCGGTACAGAGCCGAAAATAAGAGTCTACGCTGAAGCTAGAACAAAGCAAAGACTAGATGAAATAACCAGTAAAACAGAGTCCATACTATTTAAACTCACAAAGAAACACGGTGGGAGAATAGTAGAGAAAACAATTGGTTAACCTCTATAAAATCTGAATTATAACACTCCAAACGAAAGAGATGTATGGGTGGAGAAAACGAGCGTGTATAGGCCTAGTAGAGATAAAAAGAAGCAATTAGAAGAACTACTGAAAGACCTTGACCCGGCTACACGTGAACTAGCACGTAGTGTTCTAGAAAACATTTTGATCGAAGAAAAGAGCGAAGAAGAATTAGATGAATTGTTAAAGAAGCTAGAAGTCTTAAAGAAAACAAAGGAGAAGAGGCAGTAATCGTGGAAACCCTGATATCCATGCTTATAAGGGTCTAGGTAAATACTTGAATTTTTGCCATTATCTCGGGGGTAAACATTGAAAGTGCAAACTACTAGAACTTTTAGAGTTAAATCTATCGACGTAAAGTTCACACAAGCTACTATTATACTCAACGAAGAAGACGCTTTACAACTAGGTATAGGTAACGGTAGTATTGTATTAATAACTATTGGTAATAAACAACACACTGCTATTGCATTAACTAGTAAGACGATAACTGAGAGAGGAGAATGTATTCTACCAGTCGAACTAGTTTACAAATTAGGATTGAGTGATGGAGATATAGTAGGTGTTAAACCAGTAGGACTACCAAGTAGTTTTAGCGCCTTGAAGAAAAGGTTGAAGGGCGAGAAATTAACAGAAGTCGAGTTTATGGGGTTGATACGCGACATTGTTAATGGAATTTATGGTGAGGCAGAAATAGCGGCTTTTCTTGTATCTCAACTATACAATCCATTGACAGACCAGGAGCTGTCTTACCTAGTGAAAGCAATGGTTGAAACTGGCGTGAAAGTAAAATTTGAAGAGACCACGTACGACGTCCACAGTATTGGTGGAGTGCCAGGTAATAGTAAAGTAGCACTTCTAACAGTTCCAATCGTAGCGGCCGCCGGGCTACTTATACCTAAAACGAGTAGTAGAGCTATAACAAGCCCGGCTGGTACAGCTGATACGATGGAGGTTTTAGCGAGAGTAGACCTCACGGTAGATGAAATAGTAGAAATAGCGAGAAAGACCAAGGGCACTCTTGCATGGGGTGGTAGATTAAACCTTGCTCCAGCAGACGATATATTCGTGAATATAGAGAGAAAACTAGCAATAGACCCAGAACAACAAATGGTTGCCAGTATACTATCAAAGAAGCTGGCAATGGGCGTGGAAAAACTAGTAATAGATATACCAGTTGGTAGAGGTGCAAAAGTACAAGATCTAAGCAAAGCAGAGGAATTAGCCTCTATATTTATAAGACAGGGATCACTACTTAACATATCAATAAAAGTCGCGATTACATATGGAGGACAACCCATTGGCACCTCTGTAGGACCAGCACTCGAGGCGAGAGAAGCACTTAAAGCACACGTTGAGAAGAGAGGTAGTAAGAGTTTAATTGACAAAGCATTAATGCTTGCTGGATTAATACTTGAAATGAGTGGAAAAGCACAGCCTGGTGCAGGCGTAGAAATAGCTAGAGAGATATTCTTGAGTGGTAGAGCATACGAGAAATTCAAAGAAATAATCGCTGCTCAAGGTGGAAACCCAGAGATAAAACCCGAAGAAGTACCAGTTGGTCGATATACTTATACACTTAAATCCCCCATAGAGGGAGCTGTAACACATATTGATAATACCGCAGTAAACCTTATAGCAAGAGCGCTTGGTGCACCATTCGATAAGGGCGCTGGAGTAGAATTCCACGCTAAAATAGGTTATAGAGTTGCCAAGGGAGACCCGTTACTAACACTATATAGTAATAGCGAGGCTAGATTAGATGAAGCACTAGCTTTACTAAGCGAGCTCAAACCAATAGTAGTTGAAGGAATGCTTATTAAAACAATTCCATAATAGACAATTTTTTAGTCTACTTCGAGTAAAACTATATTTAAAATCTCTCTATAAATCAGTTATTTAAAGAGGTGTAATTAGACGTGTCTATCACAATGAAATTTGATGTTGTAGTAGTAGGTGCTGGAGTAGCAGGTCTATATGCATCCTATCAACTAGCTTCTATGGGCTGGAAGGTAGCATTGATTGAGAGTAAACCAGCTGGTAGAATTGGAGATAAAGTATGTGGTGACGCTATAGGTGTTCACCACTTTGAAGAAATAGAACTAACTCCTCCCAGTTATACAATAGACCATCAGTATAAAGGTGTAAAGATATATAGTCCAAGTGGTAAACACAGTATTATTGTGCCTGGAGAGGGAGTAAGCGTTAACAGAATAAAATTTGGCCAGTGGCTACTAGAACAAGGGTTAAAGCATGGAGTTACACTCCTAGATCAACACGTTGTAACAGACGTGGTCTTCAAAGACAACCAGTTAAAAGCACTCAGAGTTAAAAGAGTTGGTGGTGAAACAATAGAGGTTGAAGCAAGAGCTTTTATAGATGCATCTGGTTATAGACCCGCTATTAGAAGCAAGCTACCGCCAGAATGGCCAATAGCGGAGAGACCATATACAACAGACTATAATATAGCTTATAGAGAAGTAGTCAAAGTAGACAAGCCAATAGAGCCCGGAGAAGTAGACTACGCCATTATATATTTAAACATTGAAATAGCACCGGGAGGCTACTGGTGGCTGTTTCCAAAGAATAGAGAAGGAGATGTATTAAATATTGGATTAGGAGTTATCAATAATGGAAAATACAATCCAAGAGCACAATACGATAAATACTTAAGGCCTGTGTTTAAGGGAGAAATACTACATGCTGGAGGTGGAGTAGTACCTACAAGAAGGCCTCTTCCAACACTAGTATGGCGTAATATAGCATCAATAGGTGATGCAGCCTACACTGTAAACCCTGTTCACGGTGGTGGAATAGGCTCATCTCTACTCTCAGCTCGAATAGTATCTAAATACTTGAATTCCGCACTAGAATCTGGTAGAGCAGACGAGCATACAATGTGGCAGGCCAATATAGACTATAACATTGCTTATGGAGCAAAACAAGCTGGTTTAGACATATTGAGAATGTATATGCAGAAACTCAGTAATGAAGACTACGAGTGGATAATGGAGAATAAAATAGTTGATGGGTCTTCAGTGTACGACCTGGGTACAAAGGGCGATCTAGCAGAGAAAATAGTACACGGTGTAACGACATTTATCAGGCTACTAGGTCGTCCCAGTCTACTCAACGAGTTGAGAATAGTTAGAAACTACATGAATAAAGCTCGCGAGCTATATACTACGAAATACCCAGAAAAACCCGATGGAATATACTCATGGATGAAACAAGTTGAAGACTTATTTAATGAATACGCTACTAGAATAGGATTTGACAGAGGAAGCCTTGTAAAATGGTAGTTTTTTCAGCTGGATTAGACCTTTCAGGTAAACAAGAAAATCCAAGTGGATTAGTTGTCCTTGGTTTCGATAATAGTAGAATAGACCTTTTATTCCTCGGATCACTATTTAAAGACAGTGAAATACTAGAAAAGATATTGGAGTATAGAGTCAACATAGTAGCTATAGACGCGCCGCTTACAAAACAAAGTAGTAGCCAGCATTTTAGGAGAGTGGATTTAAAAATCAAGAAAATGGGGTTTAATGTTCTCCCTTTAACCTGGAGGGGAATGAATATACTCGTTGAAAGAGCAATATCTATTGCAGAGAAACTTAGAAGTAGTGGTGTTTTAGTTATCGAGACTCATCCTTTATCTAGTTTGAAGTCAAGTAGTTGTAGAAGTGTCTATGAACTAGCTGGAAAACACGGGTTAAATCTACCTAGTAGTATCTCCAAGCACGAAGGAGACGCTTTTATTGCTGGTTTAACAGGTATATACTATTATCTTGGTAGAGCAGTTGTAGTTAGAGATGTAGATGGTGAAATTGTCTTACTACCAAGGATTTGCTAGCTACGTGGTTTTAAAACTTCACTAGGTGTGTTTTTAACTACTTCTATTATTTGGTTTATTATATAGCCGAGTACAGCTTTTCTACTTATTCTACCTAGCAACCTAGTGACTAGTGGAATTTCTATTTTTGCACCTGCAGCATACATGTGTCCTCCTCCACCCATTTTTAAAGCTATTTCGCGGACATTTACACTTCTACTTCTGAAACTGAGTTTTCCATCTATTGATGCTAGTACTGCTATATCTGCGTTGTATCTTCCAATTAGATATCCTGCTAGAAAGCTGTTTTCCACGTCTTCGCTACTCTCAGCTACAACTATTTTTATGTCGTTAATGGTTTTTTCTACTATGTCTATACTACTAGATAGTAGTTTCAATTCTTGCTCGAGGTTCTCTAGTATTTTTTCTTCGAATTCCTGTGTCCACGCTTTTCCATCAGCTATGGTTTTAACTACTTGTTTCCTCCAGGTATTAGTGTCTTTTCTTCTCACGAGTCTTAGATAGTATCCTCCACGCCAGTGGTCAAATCTCCATAAATCTCCCGCGCATACTCCTCTTACTACTTCTTCGAGGAAGTATTTGTCTAAATCGTTTCTTGCGGGTTTGACGTATTTAGCTACAACTCCTGTTGCACACGTTGATCTATCTATGTATAATTCAACTCCTAGTTTATGTAGGTTGTTAGTCCACTCGTTTTCCCATATGTGGTGGTCGTACCAGTATATGGGTATATTGTTTTCACGTAGGAGTTTAATGTATTCTAAGACATTATTGTAGATAACTGGGTTAATACCAATGTCTGTTATAACTATTTTTTCATAGTAGGCATTAGAAACCTTGGCTAGTGTTTTATCTAGTAGATAGGGTTCTGTAAAGAATAATCTATACTCTGGTTTACCAGTTAGATACAGGTATACTCCTGCCGCACCAGCTCCATCCATATCAGTATGTGTAATAATAGCTACAACCATATAGTACACCGCTACGTTGTATTATTATTGTTTAGGGTGTCTCTATCTAGTTCTCTCTATATTGAAAGTAAAGTGTCTTTATAAACCGTTTGACCCTGGAGGTCACTCCCTTCATTTCTCGGGGTTCTCTCCAGGGACTTCCATCTCGCCTACAGCTGATTTGCTAACCACAATGGAGTCATGGGCGGCCATTGAGTCCAACTGCACAGGGCTCCTATTTACGGAGAGAGGCCTTAGGAAGTTTGGAGCAGTGTTCACATCGCCTCTAGAGCCTCAAGATCTAAAAATAAAACAAAGGCTTATAAACCAATGATTATAAATCAAAATCTGAACAGTCTGGTAGAGATCCATATGTGGGGGATCTAGATGAGTGAAACTAAGAGAGTTAAAGACATATTATTAGAGTTCTTAATGCAGCAAGACAAGCCATTAATGCCTAAAGAAATAGCAAAACTTACAGGTCTTAACTACAATACTGTAAGAGCAAGACTACACGACCTTAGAAAAGAAGGTAAAGTAGAGAGAGTTGAAGGAGGCTGGATTGCTAAAAAATAACTAGTACTTGTTTTAAATAAGCGTTTTTTCTTTCGTCTACTACATTAATCCGCCCTTGATAAGGGTGTATACAAGTGCTTAGTTCTCTACAGGGATATAATTGGAAAATGATTAGTGATCCACTATATGGATACGTATACTTTAACGTAGAAGTAGAAGAACCAGTAATAAACAATGGTTTAATACAGAGATTAAGGTATATTATGCAGCTTCAAACAGCCCACTTGGTATATCCTGGCGCGGTACACACGAGGTTTCAACACAGTACTGGAGTTATGCATTTAGCTGGATTAATGAGCGAAGACATGGTAAACAAGATAATTGCTTTCTATGGAAAAGAAGTACTAGATGGATATGAACCAGGCGTCATAATAGAAGCGGCGAGACTAGCTGGACTACTACACGATGTAGGACACGCTGCTTTTAGCCACGCATATGAACGTGGTATATTATGGAGGAAAAATGTTCCCCGAGAACTATCAAACCATGAAAAAATAGGATTACTACTCATTAAAAACTTGCTAATGGATCAATTGGAGAGAGCTGAAAAACAACTTCCAGGACTAATAGAGGTTTTAAATGCAATACTCGGCGAAGAAGAGCCTAAAGGGGTATTAAAGATATTTAGGTGGCTTGTAAAAGAAGGATTTTATCCAGCAGACGTAGTCGACTTTCTAAGAAGAGATAGCTATTACGCTGGTACAATAGAATACGGGTCTATTCAATACGAGAGACTGTATAGAAACACTTATCCATTAATAGAGGGAGATAGAGTATATCTTGTTCTAGATAGAATAGCTATTGGTGAATTTAAACAATACATGAATGCAAAAGCAAATATGTATGAACACGTATATTACCATAGTGTTTGCCGCTCGTTTGATAAAATACTATATGAAATACTAGAATTACTAGATGAAGAATTAATGTTGACTCAAAGAGCGATAGATCTACTAAATGGGAGGTTTCATGGATACCTTGAATTAACAGATACATACATGTATAGTGTAATGATGCATAAAGCATTTACTGATAACTCAAAACTCGGCTATTTATGTAGAAGAATAATGATTGATCGCAAGCCAGAGTGGAAGAGAGCTGGTAGAGAACTAGTTATTTCACCAGCAAAGGGTTTAAAAAGCCTTGGAGTAACACTTAAATTAATTCTCGACTCCCAATACAGATTAAAAGTATTAAGAGAAATAGAAGAATTCCTTGTAGACTCATTGAAATCACAAGGTATTGGAGAAGGTGAATTATGGATTGACATACTAGATATAGCTCCAATACCTAGGTCTTCAATATATCCTGGCGGCGAGGAAAGCATTGGCTTGTCGAATCTACTAATAGGTAAGAGAGTTGGCGGTAGAATTGTTCTCTCAGAAGACCTTAATTTGTTTACAGAGGAGTTGCCATTGAAGATTTTGATTAGAGCTTACGTACCGAGAAACCTGTACTCTGCAGACATAGAATCAAAAATTACATCTCTACTCTCACAAGCGGCTGAGGAGTATACTAGATCTAGACTTAGAAGAAGCTATTAGAGTAGTTAGGAATATTTATACCGAGTATTTGGGTAGGGATTACTCGAAATACCGGATAACAGCGTAGGGTGCTCACATTGGTGAAAATAGTTGTCTATCTCAAACCCAAATTTGAAGAATACGATGTAGAGATATATGTATATGGAAGCGATGGAAAACTAGTTGAAGAGAAAACAATTAACCATGTAAAACAACTAGTAATAAAATCACAAGAAGTACGAGTTAGTAGGCAGTTATTCCATGAATACACTGCCTTAATAATTGAGAGTGAAACACCAAAAATAGATGTAAAAGAGGGCGGACTAGTATACATTTATGGATGAGTGGTTTTCAATATGATGCAATACCAGGAGAATACGGGTTTAATAAGAATAGAGAAGTCGAAGAGCAATAGTGGTAAACACATACTGACTTCTACCCTATATATTTACAAAAAGAACAAAGGGTTATTTCCATACACACAATTCGTTGTTTTTGAAGAGCCTGTAAAACCCATTTATGCAAATGGAGAAGCTAAACAAGTAAGAGTAAACATTGAACACGGAGACTTTATGATATATGTTTGGTTTGTTAGAAACTTTAAAAACAATGTAAAGGGATATATTTCAATCCTAAACCACCGGGGAGAACTACTATATCGTGTAAAATACATTAATGGATTTTTAGTAAAGAGTAAAGGCAACCCAGTTTATGCCTGGTTGGTAAGACTCTTTATTGAAACAACTAAAATACCTGTTAAAACAATGAAACTGGGTGATGAGAAATAAGCGAGTATATTATACTCGCAGAGAGGGTAATTAAAGCATTTAAAAAACACGGGTGTTTTGTTTTTGAATCAAAAGAACTAGAGAAAATACGTGATTTAATAGTAAAAGCAGAAATCTCAAAGCTTGTTGAAGTAAAATTAGTTGATGAGAGATATCCATATGTATTTGTATTAATGGCTTCGAGGAAGGGACTAGATAAAGAGTGTATTTCCCGTGTTGAATCAATGCTAGCTAGGGGAGAAATAAATCAATTGGAATACAAGAGGTATAGACGAGAACTCGTAGAACAGTGTATAAATAGTATGGAGAAAGAAATAGTAAAAGAAGTAGTAGCAAACCTCGAGAAGTACGTGAGTAAACTCCGTGGAGTTTCATAGACTCGTTATAAGAGGTGGTGTAATGGTTAAACGATGTCTTATAATTGCACGGTTTCAACCATTCCACTATGGTCACCTACATGTAATAGAGTATTGTCTTGGACTGTACGATGAAGTAATAGTAGTTGTTGGAATGGCAAGTCAGAGCCACACACCTGAAAACCCCTTTACAGCGGGCGAGCGATTAGAAATGATACGTAGAAGCCTCAAGTGGAGGGGGATTGACCTATCTAGAATAATAACTGTTACTCTACCAACACTCGAAGTAAGTAGAACATCTGTACACTACGTAAAACTCTACAGTCCGAGTTTTAACGCCGTGGCAACACTAAACCCAATTGTAAAATCTATGTTTATGGAAGAAGGTTATGAGGTCATTGAACCACCAGAATTAAATAGAGATATATACAGGGGTTCCTACATCAGGAGGTTAATGATTGAAGATAGAGATGAATGGAGAGAGCTGGTTCCACCACCCGTAGCGGCGTTTATAGATGAAATCAATGGAGTAAAACGCGTGAAAATGCTGTATAGTGAGAAGCTACCTGGGTACTATACCACTGCTTAAAGGGTGTTTTAATGAGCTCAGTAAACAATATACCGGTTTTCAAGTGTAGTATGTGTGGTTCTTGTTGTAGAATGTCTCCTATATCGATTCTACCCCATGAAGAAGTAATACTGCGTAAACTAGCAGAATACATGGAAATAAATGTTGTATTCACCAATGGATACACTGTGTATGAAGCTGTAAACGGAGTAAATATCGCGTTTAGTTATATAATGCACCTTGATGAAAGCGGTAAATGTCCGTTTCAAAAAGGAGTTCTCTGTAGTATACATGGTGTTTACAAACCATATATTTGTAGGAGTTTTCCATATATACCGAGACATGTTAAATACCATATTGACGATGAAAACAAGTATATAATGGCTACAACAGACTATGGATTAAGTACAGCATGCCCCGTAGTGAAAAAAGACAGGCCTTTACTAGAAGAAGCAGAAGCTCTACATGGAGGCCCAGTTGAAAAAATCTTGATACACTACTATAAAGACGGGTATTGGACCGCCATAGAAATGGATAATGCTAGAGCACTAATGCTTGATCTACTATCTAGGCTATGGCAGACTGGAGTAATCGATATTAAACCAGCTAATAAACCCGGAATTACTGTAAATCTATATGAGTTTTTGAGGAGGTATTATCCGGATCTACCACAGAGGCTTGGAGTAGACCTGGTTTATAGAAAGGTGAAAACATGGCTTCAAACATACTACTCGTAGACCAGGAACTACTATTTAAACTAGAATTTCTCAGACTACTCTCAACTAGAGAGAATGCTACACTGGGAGAAATCGCGGGGGAGCTTGGAGTAGATGAATCTACAGTATTGGATTTGTATAATAAGATTAGACAAAACTATATGATTTCTATAAGTAGAGAAATGATTACTTGGCATTATGGAGATAACCCAGCAAGAATTAAACCATGGGGTTGGAGCTACACTTATAGAATTCTAGCCGGTTCCACCATGGTTGTTGCAAAACACTTAAATCCATGGTCTATTGTCGTTACAGAATATCAACTTAGAAGTTATGGAAGACACGGTAAACAATGGATTTCAAATCTAGGTGGTTTATGGACTACTTTTAAAATAGAAGTAGATCCAAATACAACCTATCTATTAGCAATGGCAATACCAGTAGTTATAGCGAGATTTCTCAGAGAAAAACACAATTTGAATGTAGGTATCAAATGGCCCAACGACATTGTATATAAATCAAAGAAACTAGCTGGATTCCTCATAGAAGTAGAAGCATTACTAAATAGAATTATTGCATATATTGGAATTGGAATAAACGTCAACAATGAACCACCCCTTGAAACAGCCACCAGCCTCAAAAACGAACTTGGAAAACTCATACCTAGAAATAGTTTAATTGGATATATTGCTGGATACATTTCTAAAATAGACGAGATAACACGTAGTCCAGGTAAAATACACGCTGAATACATGGATCTACTGGAAACTCTTGGTAGAAGAGTAAAAGCTGAATTAATAAGTGGAGGAGTAGTAACGGGTTTAGCGAGGACAATAACTGAGAGTGGAGAACTAGTTGTAGAATCTGAAACAGGATCTTTCAAGCTGAGATCAGCTGAAGTATTGGAGTTGAGATATATAGATTGATTTTTAGTAAAGAAGTATCATAGGACTATCTATAGCACTGGTGGTTTAATTGAAAATACTTGTTACGGGTGGAGCTGGATTTATTGGTAGCCACTTAGTAGATAGACTAGTACTAGATGGATTTGATGTTGTAGTCGTTGATAATCTATCTTCTGGAACACTTGAAAACATACGTAGACACATAGACTCTAAGAAAATAGAGTTTAAACAAGTTGATTTAAAAAATAGAGGGGAACTACACAATATATTCGAAGGAGTAGACAGTGTATTCCACTTTGCAGCAAACCCCGAGGTAAGATTGAGTACAACTCAGCCCGAAGTACACTTCAATGAAAACATACTGGCTACATTTAACCTACTAGAAGAAATGAGAATACACGATGTAAAAGACATAGTTTTTGCATCATCAAGCACGGTATATGGTGAGCCAGAAGAAATCCCTGTAAGAGAAGACGCTTTATTCAAACCCATATCTGTTTATGGAGCAAGTAAAGCAGCATGCGAGGTATTAATTCACGCGTATAGCAGACTCTATGGTATTAAAGCCGTTATTCTCCGATACGCAAACATAATTGGACCTAGATTGAGACATGGAGTTATCTACGACTTATTAATGAAGTTGAAAAACAATAGCGAGGTGCTCGAAGTACTTGGAGATGGAACACAAACGAGAAGCTACCTCCACGTAAAAGACACTATTGAAGCAACAATTACAGCTTGGATGAAAACAACTAGTAAATACGAAGTATACAATGTTGGAAATACAGATTGGATTACAGTGAGAGACATAGTAGACATAATACTTGAAACCACGGGATTAAAGGGAAAAACCAGAGTAGTATATAAACCAGTATTCCACGGTGTTGGATGGCCCGGAGACGTTAAAAAAATAGCTCTTGACCCCGGCAAGCTAATGTCTCTCGGCTGGAAACCAACTCTATCATCAAGAGAAGCAGTTATTGAAACAACCAGGTCTCTAATACGTGAAATAGGATTCGGGCTACTAGCCTAGTTTACACGTTAATTGCTTTTTTAAATTGATCGTTAATTGATATTTTCGAGGTGGAATAAATGATCAACAGTGACATCCACGCGGTAATCCTGGCGGGGGGAGTTGGCTCTAGATTTCACCCATACACCGAGATTATTCCGAAACCAATGATCCCCATTGGTGAAAAAGAAAAGCCTGTTCTAGAAGTTATTGTAAAGTGGATTAGACAATTTGGAATTACCAATTTTATTTTCCTCGTCGACTACAAGTGGAGGTATATCTACAACTATTTTGAAGACGGCTCTCGATTCAACGTCAATATAAACTACTCGTTTGACGAAGAGGATGGATATAGAGGCACAGGTGGTGCAATACTAAATGCTTATAGAAAAGGATTGATAAAGAATAGAAGTCTCGTCTGGTATGGAGATATTCTAGCTCCTCTGAATATCAATGAGTTAATTGACTACCACGTTGATAAAAATGCTGATTTAACACTCGTAATTACAAAACGATACCAGGTACCAGTTGGAGTAGCTAGAGTAGACAGTGAATACAGAGTAGTTGAAATGGTGGAAAAACCAGAACTAGATATAAACGCTACTGTTGGAATAGCTGTAGCCGAGCCAAGTATATTCGAACAAAACATAGAAAGTGAACTAGGATATTCTTTTGACTTCATGGGTGATTTAGTACCATTATTGATTAAAAAAGGTTATAGAATCTACGGCTACATATACACGGGTAAATGGTTCGATGTAGGTAGTTTAGAGAGGTATAAAAAAATAAACAGCTACGACCTTGAAGTATTCAATAATGTTTTATAGTACCTAGGATCCAAAAGCTCTGTCGCCAGCATCTCCAAGTCCTGGTACTATATACCCGTCTTTGTTTACTTCCGGATCAATTGCAATAGTGAATACTCTGAGATCAATGTTGTATTCATCAGATGCTTTCTTTAATTTATCGAGTGCTATTGGGGTAGTTATTACTGATGCAATATAGAATCTCTTTGGCTTACCACGTTTTAATAGTTCATCTAGCACTCTTACAAGTGTAGAGCCCGTAGCAACCATTACATCACTTATAATCACAATGTTATCACTTGTTATTCTTGGGAGTTTTACATAGGAGACATCTATATCAAAACTCCAATCATGCATTCCCTTTTCTTCTACACGTCTTGCGGCAATTACTCCTTGTTTTGCAGCATAAAACACCTTTATTAGTCCTTCGGTGAGGGGCCATGCAGCTCTAAGGACTGTTAAAATAATAGTGTTTTCCATGTCTTTTACTCTTAATCCACGTACTTTAACATTTAGTGGAGTTGTTACCTCGATTTCTTCGTAGTCGTAGTCTTCTATTATCTCCAAGCCGAGGATTCTTCCAAGTCTTACCAACCCCTTTCTAAACTCTATTTGTGATAAATCCTTGTTTCTAAGCGAGGTTATAATGGATTGAGCGTATTTCCTATTAACTACGTGTAGTCTAAACATGTAGTGCCCTTTTACTCGTATATTTAACCCCGTATAAAAACCCGTTACATATATACGTAGAATATTTAAGGCGCATCTACGCAATACTCAATGGATGTGTCTTGGTGGTGGATATAGTCGTAGAAGGGAAGAGGGAGAACTTGAATAACACAGGTCACGTTCACGGTATTTACCGTTATGCTTGTATTAATTGTGGTGGCTCAATATCAGATCTCAGACTTCGATATAAAGCACCATGTGAATCCTGCTTACCCGAGGATAAATTCATAAAAATAATACATGAACAAGACGTGGAGAAACTAAGTAGAAGTAATAGATTGAAACTATATGCTAAACACATTAGTCGATTAGGGAAAATACTAGATTTGATTTCCGAGGAACAAAGACTGAGTAGATTTGAAGAATTCTTTAAAAAAGCAACAAATGGCTATTCAATGTGGAGTGCTCAAAAAACATGGGCTCGAAGACTTCTGAGAGGCGAGTCCTTTAGTATTATAGCTCCAACTGGAACAGGTAAAACCGTGTTCTCGCTTATTGCTGGTTTATATAGAGCACTAGAAGTACGTAGAAATGGAAAGAAGATATATCTAGCATTTCCCACGACACCACTCCTACTACAGTCGTGGAGAAAGTTTACAAGATTCGCAGAGAACATTAGAGTAAAGATTTGTAGCCAGGAGAATTGGGGTAATGACTGTCTTAGAGTTGTATGTATACATGGAAAACTAGGGAGGAAGGAGAGAGACTTCTATTTAGAGAAGATAAAGAACGGGGATTTCGATGTATTACTGTCTACAAGTGCATTTCTACATAGACACAGCGAGATGCTGCCAAGCGGAATATACGACCTCATAGTAATGGATGATGTAGACGCCGTCCTCAGAAGTACAAGGGCAATAAAGAGACTTCTCCGTGTTATAGGATTAAAAGATGAAGAAATAGAGAAGGGATTGGAGCTAATAAAAATTAGAGCTAGACTTCCAGCTCTAACCGGGGAAGAAGCAGAAAAACTAAGAAAACGCGTTGAAGAATTAGAGAGGGAAATAGAGAAAGCAAAGAAGAGAATAGCTAATACTAAACTCATTGTAAATAGTGCAACTGGTAAACCAAGAGGGGTATATCCCAAGTTATTCAGAGTATTTTTGAACTTTGAAGCAGGTGCTAAACCAGAAGCCATTAGAAACATTGTTGATACATACATAGCATGCGAAAGCAAGGATGAAATAGTAGTTAAAGTAGTAGAGTTAGCGAGAAAACTAAGAGATGGGATATTAGTCTTCGTACCCATAGATAAAGGAATAGAATTCGCAGAAGAAATAGCCGAGAAATTAAAAAGTGAGGGTTTCAGAGCAGAGGCATTCCACGCAAAGAAGCAAGTTGAATTAATAGATAGATTTGCCAGGGGAGAAATAGATATACTAGTAGGTGTTGCATCATACTATGGTGTCCTCGTTAGAGGAATAGACCTACCTGAAAGAGTAAAATACGTTATCTTTGCCGGCGTTCCAAGACACAAATTCAGTACTAGAATGGAGACTATATCACCAACAGATATTGTTAGAATGCTCGCTGTTATTAGAGAAGTATTGGAGGGAGAGGAAAAAGAGAAGATCGAGATAATAATAGGTAGAATGTCGAGAAGACTAAGAACAATGAGCCAGGGCGTGCTGGCACTTCTAAGAGAGAAGTTTATGGACTACTTGCAGAAACCACAAAGTGAAAGAGAGAAAATGGAGGAGGAAACACCAATACTAAGAGACCTATACACGGGCTTTGAAATACTAAAACACTACTTAGCCCAGCCAGACATACTCGTCAAACTTGAAAAACTAGGAGATATTGGACTAGTCAAAGAGAACGACGAGTTATACATATTGATACCAGATATAGCTACATATATACAAGCTAGTGGTAGATGCTCCAGGCTGTATCCAGGTGGAATAACAAAGGGTTTATCAGTAATACTCGTAGACGATATAAGATTGTTAAACGGCCTCGTTAAGAGAATGAGGTGGCTCTTTGAGGGATTCAACCTAAGAAATCTATACGAACTAGACTTAGATTCCTTGATAAAAGAAATCGAGGTTGAAAGAGAAAAAGTTAGAAGAATACTCTCGGGGGAGATACAGCCAGAACAACAATTAGAACTAGTTAAAACAGTCTTATTAATCGTTGAGTCGCCCAATAAAGCTAGAACTATTGCAAACTTCTTTGGAAAACCAAGTATTAGAATAGTAAACGATGTACTACGTGTTTACGAAGTTACAATGGGTAACTACATCATTAACATTGTAGCGTCGGGTGGACACATATATGAATTAATAGTTGATGAATCGCCACCAGAGAAGGGTAGTAGAGAAGTACTATATGGTATAGTTATTGATAAAAACTATAAAGAAACAAAGTACATTCCGATATACACGGATATAAAGAAGTGTCCAAATGGACACCAATTTACAAATGAAGACAAGTGTCCAAAGTGCGGTGCAGACATATCTATCTCCGATAGAAAACTCCACATAGTAGAAGCTCTTAGAAAACTCGCCAGTGAAGTAGACTTGGTCCTCATAGGTACAGACCCGGACGCTGAGGGAGAGAAGATAGCATGGGATCTACGAGTACTACTAGAACCGTATGCAGAGAAAATACAGAGAATAGAATTCCACGAAGTAACTAGAAGAGCTATTATAAACGCTATTTTAAACCCGAGAGACTTCAATGAAAGACTTGTGGAAGCACAAATAGTTAGACGTGTTGAAGATAGATGGCTTGGATTTTCACTATCACACATTGTTCAAAGATATGCGTGGTCAACATATTGCTTTAGATATCTATACCAGAGAAACCAGGATGTTACAAAAGACCCATTGATTTGTTGTAGACCAAATAGAAATCTCAGTGCTGGTAGAGTACAAACACCTGTTTTAGGCTTTATTATAGAAGAGTACAATAAGACTAAAGACCCAGCATACTCTAAGTACATTGTAAACATTCATGTAGAGGGAGATGTAGAACTAAGTGTTGAATTAGATCATAACGAGGCATCCTCTATATTCAAAACACTAGATGGTAGAAGCAAGCTAAAAGCCTACGAACTACCAAACGTGGTTGTTAAATTAGTAGACATGCAAGAAGTAGAAGTCAACCCACTCCCACCCTACACCACAGACGCGCTACTTGCAGACGCCTCTCGTCTCTATGGATTCTCCACGACGAAGACAATGGAGCTTGCACAAGACTTGTTTGAAATGGGTTTGATAACCTATCATAGAACAGATAGTATTCGTGTAAGTGATGTTGGAATAGAAGTAGCTAGACAATACCTAGAAGCAAAATACGGTGTAGACAAACTAGGAGAAGTATTCAAGCCGAGAACTTGGGGCGAGGGCGGGGCACACGAAGCTATAAGGCCGACTAGGCCGGTAGACGCTGATACTCTATCAGAACTTATTCGTGAAGGAGCTATTCTAGTTGTTGGTAGAATCACTAGAGACCACTTAAAGCTATACGACCTCATATTTAGAAGGTTTATTGCTAGTCAAATGAAGCCAGCTAGAGTTATTAAAGTAAAACTAGAAGTGGGCTTTGAACGAGAAGGTAGTAGTATACATGTAAAACAAGTAGAATACATAGCCAAGATCATTGAAAAAGGATATCTTGAATTCTACAGTAATATAAGAGAAGAAGCTCCATGGGCATCTCAACTCCAAGTCGGCGAGGTAAAAACAGGATTTATAAAAGACGAGAAAATCAAGAGAAAGAAGTATCCACTACCAAAATACCACGATGTAATAAAGTGGATGAAAGAAAAAGGAATTGGAAGACCGAGTACATATGCAAAAATTATTCAAACACTACTAGAAAGATACTACGTAGTTCAAACAAAGAAAAACTCGCTGCTTCCACGAGAACGCGGTATCCACGTACACAGATTCCTAGAAGAACACTTCAAAGGACTAGTAAGCGTTGATAGAACCAAGGAATTAGAAAAGAAAATGGATAGAGTAGAAAACGGTGAAATAGAGTATCAACTTGTACTCCAAGAAGTACATAGAGAAGTAGTTGAAAACATACTAGACAAAGAAAGCGAAATAGCAGAGAGAGTAGGAAACGAGATAAGTAGAATACTCGTAGAAAACAGTGAATTGTCGAGTAGACATATTGATATAGCAAAGTGTATTGAAGGTCTCAAAACTTGACTCTTCAAGTCGGCGGACTGGAAATAGTTAACATTCACGAGGAATTTACTGGTATAAGACTAGCTATTGTTCAAACTCCTACAATATACTCAGCTCTCTCATTAAACCTTGATTTGTTAAGGCGTATATTGAGATATATTGAAACACTAAATGTAAAAACAGTAATTCTACCACCATTTATGCCTTATGGAATACCATTCGTTAAACCCGAGGAAATAGATAGTGTATCAATTGACAAGAAAAATCCATATGTTAGAATATTAAAGCACATTGCACTTCAAAATAGGCTTTTTATTATCTCGCCGTATGTATATGAAAAAACAAAAAATGGATACTATATATCCAACCTCCTAGTTGATGGAGAATCAGGTATAGTTAGATTTTTCTCGAGAAAGATCACTCCCTCCACGAGCTCGGCAAGAGAAGTTTTAAAACATGGACATAAACTAGAAGTAGTGAGCGACGAGTACATATACTACTCTGTACTACTCGATGAAGACATACTCGTACCTGAATTCGCCCGCTACCTCACTGCAAGAGGGGTTTCACAGTTAATTACTGTATCTACTAGTATAGTTGGTGAAAACGATCTCAGACTCCTCCTAGAAGCATTGAGATTATTCACGGGTATTTCACTAGTACATATTGGATATTTTGTTGTCAAAGAAAACATTACTCTAGCAAAAGCTCCAACACTCATCGTACTTGGGAACGGCGAGGCATATAGATTTACAAGTGAAAAACCATTATTGGTAACTATTCCACTAAAACTAATCAGAGAGACCTCGAGAAAACCAAGCGAGTTGAAAATAAACATAGTCCTTAATACTATAATAGACCATTTTAAGGAATTGAGAAATAAGAAATAAGAGGTATATTTCGAGGTGTTGTATAGTGATAGAAGAAAAAACACTACCTATAAAAACAGCTACATTTAACGACTTAATTAGACTAGCTATTTCAACAGCTCTCCCTCCACAAGCAACAGCATATCTCTTAAAGTTTAAACACAATGGAAAGATAATAATAGGAATTCTCGGAGTTTTCCGAGACTACTATAAACACTATGGTTTACCAATATTCTACTACTACTCATTTGATGAAAGCGATAGAAACGTTCAAGAAGCAAACTACGTAATAATCTCTACTGGCGAAGAAAAATTTGAATTCTCAAAAAACCCAAAACCAAGTGTTTCACTACCAATAATAACACTAGCTAGAAAACCAGAAATAATACCCGATGAACTAGACTAGAAACTCTAATTAAAGTCATTGTTTAAACCATGTTGAATCCCATAGGAGATAAGCCGCCGCCGGGATTCGAACCCGGGACCTCCGCCTTACCAGGGCGGCGCTCCACCAGGCTGAGCTACGGCGGCGCCTCTACTAACAATATCTAGTTGGGATTTAAAAATAATTGCTTCGCTATTTACTGTTTACTTATAATGGTGGATTATAACCCATTTCTACTAGTTGCTTGTAGATTTCTTCTGCTATTTTAGGCCCGAATGTGGGGAGTGTTGCCAGCCTCTTTTTTGGTGTTTTTGCCAGGTCTTCAATTGTTTTTATTCCGTGTTCTATTAGTATTCTAGCTCTCACTCTACCAATATATCTCAGTGATGCTAGTTCCAATGCGTCTGGTTTTACTCCTTTTTCTATTCTCTGAGAGAGTTCTAGTAGCTTTCTACCTAGTTTTACCTCGCCGATTACATTTGCTATTTTACCGAGAGATGAAGCTATCCAACTAGCTGTATCTCTCATGTTGTATAGGTCTCCGGGGCCCAGGTTATATCTATTCAATATTTCATCTTCACTTTTCTCGTTAATCCAATCGTTTAATGCTAGAGTATAGATGAATCCCGTTAACCATTCATCATAACCATAATACTCTGTTTTTGGCGGCATTAATAGATTGCTTGCTAGATATGATTCAGCCAGGTCTTCATAGTATGCAAGTATGCGTTCTGGTATATAACTACTCGACTTGGTGAAGTCGGGTGTTAGAGTTATCAAGTGTAGCATGTAGATGTCGTTGTATTCGACTGGCTTGTATTTAAAAAACATACTTGTTGTTAATGGATCGATATATGTATACGAAGTTATTCGTCCAAGTCTTGTTGAATAGAGAGTGTCGCCTCTAGTTTCAACCATGTTTAGTTCTTCTAGTAGTTTTAGTGTTGATTCCACACGGTTGATTAACTCTTGTTCTCTCACAGTAGACCCAGTATATGTTTTATTGAATAATTCAACTAGCTCGCTTGTATTTCTAGCATCTCTCGATACAATAAATGCCAGGGTGTGTATTCTCAGACTTCTATCGTTTACAAAATTTCCCTTTACAGTTTCAGGCTTTCCATTAATGAATTTTAATCCTTCTTGTAGACTAGAAGCATCTATAATTACTGCTTCTCCTATTTCATCGTATTTTGGTCTTCCAGCTCTACCCGCCATTTGCTTGTATTCAGAGATACTAATATTTACTTTTCTACCCTTGCTTGAATCATACCTCTTTATCGATACAAGTACTCTTCTAGCAGGTAAGTTCACGCCCGCTGCTAGTGTTGGAGTTGCAAATAATACACTTATTAATCTCTTTCGAAAAGCTTCTTCTACTACTCTACGAGAAATATGTGAGAGTCCAGCGTGGTGGAAACCAACGCCCCTTGTCAATAATTCGCCGAGGAGGTCTCTTTCATATTTTGTTGGTGCTTCATCTAGTTTACCCAGTATTTCTCGTATCTCGCTATTTCCCAGTCTACTTGTATATGTAGATACTATTTTAGCGTATTCTTCGACTTTTCTCCTATTGTGTATAAATACTAGTGTTTGAATGTTTTTCTCTAGATTGTGTAGTACGAGGTTTAATACATCGTCTTCTTCTTTCTCATCTACTTCTTCTACTCTCTTGTCTTGGAATAGTATTTGCGACCTACTCTTATCGTACACTCCTTCTACTAGTTTAACAGGCCTCCAATTAGAGGCAACTAGGTTTGCATTAAGCCATTTTGCTAGGTTTTCAGGGTTTCCAATAGTTGCTGATAAACCAACTACTCTTACTCCGTGTTTTAATGCACGTGCAGCAATGACTTCTATTATGGGCCCTCTCTCGGGGTCACTTATATTGTGTAGTTCATCTATTACTATGAGTCTAGTGTTTTCAAGCCATGAAGGCTTTAATCGTTGGATACTGTCGAATCGCTCATATGTAGCAATTATTATATCGTATTCCCCGAGGTATTCAGCTGGTTCATCATAATCTCCTGTTGAAATACCTATTTTTAACCCGAGTGCTTCTAGTTCTTTAAACTCCTCGTATTTCTCGTTTGCCAATGCGCGTAGTGGAGCTAGATAGACTCCAATACCCTTGTTAAAAACTGTTTTAACAAGAGCTATTTCAGCTATTAGTGTTTTACCACTAGCTGTTGGTGCTGAAACAACTAGGTTTGATTCTTCAAGCAGACCTTTTTCAATAGCTTCTCTTTGAACAGGGTTTAATTCTCTTATTCCACGCTTACCCAGTAGTTCAATGTATTTTCCTGGGAGTCCGTGTTTTAATAGTTCTTCTATAAACATAATAAAACACTCATTAATTATCCAAGAATAAAAATGTGTTAATAAAGGGATTGATTTGAGTGGCCAGAAGCTCTTTCATAGACTAGTATCTATTGATGAAGCTCTACAAATTGTTCTAAGTAGAGTTGACTTGAAACCACGTGGCGTGGAAATAGTAGATTTAAATAATGCACTGTACAGGGTTTTGGCTAGTGATATTTATTCACCAATAGATCACCCGCCATTTGATAGATCAGAAGTAGATGGATACGCTGTTAAAACAGTCGATGTAGCTTTTTCAACAGAGTTAAATCCTACAAGACTGAGAATTACTGGAGTAGTGAAAACAGGGGAGTCTGGCGAGGAATACTCTTGTGATAATGGAGCAGTAAGGGTTTCTACGGGTGCTATTATTCCAAGAGATTGTGACGCTGTAGTTATGGAGGAATACACAGAGATGCATAATGGATTTGTAGATGTATATAGACCAGTAGCACCAGGCGAAAACATTGCTACATGTGGTAGTGATATATCAGCTGGAGACTTCATCCTCCCAAAGGGAACACTATTAAAACACGAACACATAGCGCTACTAGCCGGCCTCGGCTTTAAAGAAATACCAGTATATGTAAAACCACGTATAGCGGTGTTTTCAACTGGTAACGAAGTAGTAGAACCCGGTAGAAAACTCGAATTGGGAAAGGTATACGATGTAAACGGCTACTTGGTAACCCAGTTTCTCAGAGAAATGGGTGTTGAAGTAGAGTATAAGGGTGTAATACCAGACGACTATGAACTACTACGTGAATTTATTGCGAAAAGCCTTGTTGAATACGATGCTGTAGTTACAAGTGGTGGTACGAGTGCTGGAGAATCAGACTTGGTATATAGGGTTTTCAGTGAGCTAGGAGAGATCTTGGTTCATGGATTAAAGTCTAAGCCGGGTAAACCAACAGTTATTGCTGTTAGTAATGGTAAACTATTAATTGGACTACCAGGCTTTCCACTTTCATGCTATATGATTCTTGTTAGAGTAATTAAGCCAATAATAGCAAAACTCACTGGAGTGAAATATGTTGATCAAAGAGTAGTAGTTAAACTCCCATTTAGAATAAGAAAAAACGTGGGTAAAACCTGGCTGATTCCAAGTATACTAGTTGAATCAAGCGAGGGTTACGTAGCATACCCTGTTTCATTTAGTAGTGGTAGTATATATGCTATTACATATAGTGATGGATTTATAGAGCTAGATGAGGAAGTAGAAGTAGTTGAAGAAGGGAGTAAAGTAGTATTTCATGCATTCACCGAGAGGGCTTTTACAAAGAAACTAACAATTATAGGTAGTAACGACCCGCTCCTCGAATACATACTAGTAGAATCAGGTCTAATCTACACTAGTAGAATACTAAATACTGGTAGTATGGGTGGATGGCTAGCCACTATAAGAGGCGAAGCAGATATTGCACCAACGCACCTACTAGACGAGAATACAGGTGTATACAATACTACACTCCTCGAGAAGTATGGACTACGTGGAAAAGCAGTATTAATTAGAGGCTACGATCGACTAGTAGGCTTTATAGTCCAGCCGGGAAACCCCAAGAATATACGTGGATTTAAAGACTTTCTACGAAGCGATATACGAATAGTTAATAGACCGAGAGGTAGTGGAATTAGAACACTGATTGATTTAAACCTCAAGAAAATATTAAACGCTGAGAACAAGCCATTTGATAGAGTACACGAGTTTGTAAAAGGCTATACATACGAAGTGAAAACCCATACAGCAGTAGCATACGCTGTTAAAACAGGCAAAGCAGATGTAGGCGTGGCAACAGGTTACGTTGCAGAACTATATGGATTAGACTTTATACCATTAACATGGGAGGAATACGACTTCCTCATTCCAAGAGAGAAAATGAGTAGACCTGAAGTCAACTCGTTTATAGAATACCTACGTAGACTAGAATTAAAAGACTTCAAGTTTGCAAAGTACTACAGGATTCCAAGAGATATAGGGACCGAGAAGAAAACGAGTAGTTAAGCTTTTTACCTCCAGAGATACTTTAATACTAATGCGGTGTATCCAGGTTTGGATGAAATAGTTGTTGGTTTAACTCAAGCTGCTTACTCTGTAAACCCTATTGAAAACGCCGAGAAATCCTACAAGTTGATTAAGAAATACTATCGTGAAGCAGATATTGTTGTACTACCAGAGTATAGTATGTTAAATCCACTCGAAGTAAAAGACCCAGCGAGAGTCTACGAGTTGTCAGAATACCTAGCCAACAGTAGATACCTCTCATACTTTTTCAAACTAGCTAGTGAAATAGATGCATACATTCTATTACACTTCATAGAGAGAACAGATAAACCTCCATTGACAAAGAGTACTTCTGTAATAGTGACGAGCAAGGGCGAGGCCTTCCCCGTCTACAATAAAATGCACTTGTTTGATGCTTATGGATATAGAGAATCAGACTACTTTGAACCAGGCCGTGGCCCAGGTAAACTCACCTCTATTAGTGGAGTAGAAGTCGCTTTTGCAATATGTTATGATATACGATTCCCCGAGTTGTTTAGAGTATACGCTCACATGGGGGCTAAAGTCATTATTCTACAATCGGGCTGGGTTAAGGGGCCATTGAAAGAAGAGATTCTAGATAAACTCGCCTCGGTTAGAGCGCATGAAAACGGAGTCTACCTAGTAGTAGTTAATCAAACAGGTGGAATGTTTACTGGTAGAAGCGGGGTTTTCAATCCATGGGGGTATAAAGAACTAGATCTCGGCTTTGAAGAGAAATACATAGAGTACACGTTAAACCTAGAAAACGTTGTAAAAGCCAGGGAGACTATTCCTGTAATTAGACAAGCAAGTGAGAAATGGGAGGTAAAATTAAAGTCGTAGTGTTTCGAGATCATACACTAGAGATCTATTAAATACGTTGGGAGTTCAACTAGTGAATTGACTTTTAAAGGCCATGAATACCCTAACCTCCTATCAACAAGTATTGTTTTAGCTCCTAGTTTACTAGCTGGTATGAGGTCGTATTGTGGATATGCTGAGACATGAATGACATTATCTGGTTCAACTCCGATTGTTCTATATGCATTTATAAATGCATCTAGACTTGGTTTATATGCTTTAACATCTTCGGCTGTAATGACGTAATTGAATAATTCTCGAAAACCATATAGTGTTATATCGACTAGTTTTCTCTCAGTGTTGGATAATATAGCGGTTTTAAAACCGTGTTTTTGAAGTGTCTTCAAGGCGTATATTGTATCTGGAAATAGTGGTGAACGAGTAAACATGAGTATAAATGATTCAACTAGTTCCTGCGAGTATAGAATACCCGCTTCTCTAAAGACTTCTCCAAGGCATTTCGCGAGTATTTGACTATATGGTTTATAAGAGACTACTTCTCTATAGTCGCATTCAAAGAATTTCTCGGTGTATTCGTTACCAGCGTAGAATGATATAAATGAGTTAATAGTAGACCTCCAATCTACAAGTGTACCATAGAGGTCGAAAATCACTACTTTCTCGTTTTCTCTATTTATAATTCTACTTTGTTGAATCTGCATAAATCAACCACGTTTTGTAAATACCTTGGTACAAGTTAAAAATCTCAATCTAACCACCTCGCCAATTAATCTACCATCACATTTTCTACATTTAATCCACATGTTGAGCGAGCCATTCTGGAATACATAGTTTTCTAGTCGCCCGCCTAGTTTTTCAATGATTCTACTTAGTTCTTCAGGGCTTGGTTCTTCTAGTTTCTGGTTGTTTTGTTTTTGGAGAATACTCATTTTCCAACAGGTTAATCCATGAGTATACAAGTTAGCCATACATGAAGAGGGATAAGCAATTAATCCTTTTTTCCTAGCGTAATTCAATACCTCGTTTTTAATATCAGATGTATAAATATCGTATTGTACTCCGGGCTTCATTTTCTCTACTGGTATTGGCAGTCTCCTAGTAATTTCACTTGGGTCTACGCCCGCCTCTCTGAGCCTCTCAATTATTCTCCTAGTTACTCTTAATCCACCAGCAACTACTCCTACAGCGCCGTTTTCCAGTGCAAGGTCGATTATTTCTCTATACTCTCTCTGGGTTATACCAGGTATTATTGGTCTTAGAAACAGAAATGGTTTGAGGCCGGCTTCTCTCAGGTTTTTAATTGTTTCTAGTCTTTTCTCTGGTTTTACCTGGTTTGGTTCTAGTTCTCTGTGTTTTTCGAGTGTAACCAGTGTAACTAGTGGTGAGATGTGATTACTACTGTATTCTGCTATTTTTTCAGCTGTTAATGGATCAATGTATTGTTTTGTAGAAAACTGAGTAGGGTTTCCTAGAAACCTGTATATGGCCTCTATATACTCTAGTGTTTTATTCTTCAATAATGGGTGGAATGGCTCTGTAACACTCCCTATTGCTAGATAGCTTCCTCTAGCTCCCGGTATAAAGTATTTGTTTGCGAGTAGAGCGTATACTAGCTGGAGACCGTTGGGCTGGCTTGGTTTGACTTCTTGTGTGAAACCCATATCGTATACATAGCAGTATCTACATGCATATGGACACCCAATACCGGGGTGGATAGTTATACCACAAGGTCTTGGAGGCCTCTTGGCGTGGGGGTCTCTTCTAGCAACCTCTATTTCTCGCTCGCTGAGTAATCCTTCTACTTGTTTTCTAATTCTCTCTTTATATGAATAAACGTATTCAACATAGTCCATTAGAGCATCCTCGTAAATAAATGAAATTAATAAATCCTATTAACAAAATACAATTAGTGGTGATGAAGAGCTGGCGAAGTGAAAAGAGATGAACGGTGGCATCTCCTAGCTGACAATAGCGATAAACTTAAAAAACCTGGTATGTCTTTAAACTAGTATGGTGCGGGGGTGCCCGAGCCTGGTCAAAGGGGTCGGGCTTAGGACCCGATGGCGTAGGCCTGCGTGGGTTCAAATCCCACCCCCCGCACTCCTATATTGATTTTCTACTACGGCGACAAGGAGATCTTCTATCCCCATTTTTTTGATTTATTATTCAAGAGTAAATAACTACTAGTAGTGTAAATACGAGTTAACAAGGTGTAGGTGGTGGGAAAAACAGGTAGGAAGAGAATTAGAAGACAAAGCGGTCGATTGAAAACCCTTGTTACAATTCTTGTATTACTAAATATATTTGCATTGATAGCAATTGCACTGTTAGTTCCAGAAATACCACTTGGAAAACTACAAGCAAGAGTAGACATTGAAGCATCAAGTGTTTTAATAACACTAAACGGAACCGGGTGGTATAAACCACCCGTTCAATACAATCTCTCAGAAATACCACTCTACATATTAATAAGAGACTCTATAATCGGCTCAGCTTCAAGTATATTGGAAGATGTAGGTGGAGAGAAGACGGCATTTTACGATTTTAATATAAGCTTTTCACTAGACTACAAATACTTTAAAAACCTCACAGTACACCCTGAACTAAGAGTAAGACCAGGTGTTGAGCCATACGTAGACATGCCAGCTAATGCCGTTATCCCCGAGGAAAACGGGTGCTTTCTACTCGTATATGCACTAGCTTACAGCATGAATATTACTATGGAGTTTTGCTACTACTATATCGACCCATATTTGATTATAGAAAACAATGAAACCGGTACACTACTACTAACACTTGAAATACATAGAGTCAACAATACCAATGTTGAAAAAAGAGTAGTTAGTATACCAGGAAAAACCACTAGGAGAATTGAATTAGAGGAAAATACTAGAGTTATTATAAGAGATATCCAATTAGACTATGGTTTATTCAAAGTCAACGAATATATTAGCGACGAGGAAAAACTAAGTGGCATAGTAGTCGGCGAGAAAAAACTATTCTTAGCGAGAAACCCCCAGCTGGTTTTAATACCATTAAACCTAGCTATACTACTATTATATCTACTCTACAGTCAATTATGGAAGAAAAGTAGGATGAAAAAGAAATGAATAGAGATTTAAGAAGTGGATTTACTAGTTTTCCACTCTAACATCTTTGTATTTATATATGTAAAGAGTAGACCTATTGATAGAAACAGTAGAATTAATGATGGAATAGCAAGCCATGAATAAGGCATTACTTCTCTCTCAATCCACACTACTACTTCTAAATCAACTCTACCAATTGGTATTATAAGACATGGATTTGTCAAATTATATAGTTCAATCTTGCCCCCTGGCTCTATGTATATTGATTCTAGTATATCGCAACAAGAAATGTTTATTGATGCAGGGTTTAAACCAGTATTCTTGATGACTACCTGAAATATATTTGAATTATAGTATTCTACTCCTGTTATAGTGGAAAATGGAAGTGGTTGATCTAGACTAGTTACATTCTTCGAGAAAATCAATACCGTGGTTTTTCTCTCACTCGCTATATAAGCCATTGCTATTGATAAAACCATAATGATTAAACCGATAAGCAAATATATAGACGGCTTCGCCACAATAAACCCTCCATTGTCAATATTACTAAACGTTTAAATACCCTACTACGATATAATGTATTAACCGGGTGTATTAAATGAATCGCGGGGAAATATATCCCATACTACTATTAATAGGTGTAATTCTATCAATATTTGTAGTCCTACCAACATCCACTATAACAGCACAAACCACACAGCCGGGGCCCGCCGGAGATAAAATCATTGCAAGATCGTATTCTATCGCTGCGGCTGTAGATGCTATTAAGAAAGGAGAGATTGATGTATACATGTATGCATTGAGGCCAGCTCAGGCTGAACAACTACGTGGTGTAGAGGGTGTTAAATTAATATCTGCTGCAGCTGGATTAATAGAGTTAACATTGAACCCTGCACCAGTATACATACATGAATTAGATGGTAAAGTCACTTCTCCAGAAGAAGCCGCGCAAAAAGTTAGCCAGGCTACAGGTAAGACTGTTCCAGCTGCAGCTATTAGCAATATGTACTACGATGAAAAACGTGGCAAGACCATTGTCGAGTTTGGTGCGTTTCCGGGTAGGGGTGTTAATCCATTTGCGTTTAGAGAGATTAGATTTGCTATGAACTATGTGGTTGATAGAAACTCGTTTGTAGCTAACGTTATGAGGGGATATGCTGTTCCAATGTATACATTCTTAAGCCAGTATGATCCTGACTACAGTGTTATAGCTGATATTATTGCGAAATACGAGTTTGGATACAACCCAACACTAGCAAAACAAATAGTAACCAAAGTCATGACTGCCATTGGAGCTGAAAACAAAGGTGGCTTCTGGTATTATGACGGGCAACCAGTAACTGTAACCCTGATAATTAGAAGTGAAGACGAAAGAAGAGACCTAGGATACATGTTTAATGCAGAGTTAACAATACTGGGATTCAACACAAAACCAGTAGAAATGCGGTTTGCTCAAGCAATCAACATTATTTATGGTACTGACCCAGCTGAATTCCAATGGCACGTTTACACTGCTGGTTGGGGTAAGGGTGGTATTGACAGATATGATAGTAGTACCATAGCACAGTTCTGTGCATCATGGTATGGATACATGCCTGGATGGTTAGAGACTGGATGGTGGAACTATAGAAACGACACAATCGACGAGCTAACCAAGAAGATATTCCAGGGAGTCTTCAAGAGCAAAGAAGAGAGAGACCAATTGTATAGAACTGCTAGTGAGATGTGTATTCAGGAGTCGGTTAGAGTATGGGTTGCTGCGAGACTTGACACCTGGCCTGTTAGAACAGAAGTACAGGGTGTAACACTAGACCTTGGTGCTGGATTGAGAGGTATTTGGAACTTAAGAGAAATGCATGTACCGGGTAGAAGCGAGCTTAGAGTGGGTCACCTCTACGTCTGGACATCAACCAGTGAGTGGAACTCATGGGGTGGATTTACAGATGTCTACAGTGTAGACTGGGCGAGAGCAACCTACGACCCAATGATGTGGGTGCATCCATTTAACGGTGAACCAATACCATTTAGAGTGCAGTACACTATAGTCACAGCGGGTCCGGATGGTAAGTTAGACGTACCAGCAAAAGCTAAGATCTATGATGTAACCCAGAAGAAGTGGGTTGAAGTTGGACCTGGTAAACAAGCAACCAGTATGGTTGTATTCGACCTCAGCAAACTAGTTGGTACAAAGTTCCATAATGGTATAACTATTACAATGGCTGATTTAGTAGGTGCTATTGCATTACAATATGAATTAGTATATGATCCAACATATAGCTCACTAGAACCAAGAATTGCCGGCAACACAAAACAATGGTTAGATACTGTCGTAGCATGGGAGTTCAATGACCAAGCTAAGACAATGACTGTCTATGTAAACTACTGGCACTTCGACGAAAACTATATTGCTTCATGGGCTGTCGCAGGCCCAGCCAACAATCCACTTGAAATACATGTTGCAAGCTTTGAGCTGGCACTGGATAGGAGAGATGAAACCAAAATCGTATTCTACAGGAGAAGTGGTTTCGAAACATTAAGCCTCGTAGTACCCAAACACGTCCAGTTAATCAAAGAAACACTATTGAAGTATAAGAATAACAATGCTATTCTCGAAAGAGTTAATAGACTTACTGATGGACGTATGACTATGGATGAGTGGAATAGGAGGATTGATGCTGACGTCAACTGGATTAACACTTATAACCTAGCGTGGATTAGTTATGGTCCATTCATGCTGACAAAACTAGATACACAAGCACAGATATTAGAGTTGACAGCATTTAGAGATCCAACTTATCCATTCAAACCAGGAGACTGGTACTTTGGATTCCCAGTTAGAACAGAAGTTACAAGTATCAAAGTAGAAACACCAGTCGGTGAGAAAATAGCTGTTGGATACGATGCAAAGATAACAGTTGAAGTCAGCGGTATCGGCACACTTAACGTGATGTATATACTCAAAGACCCAGAAGGAAACATATTAGCAACTGGAAACGCCCAGAAACTAGCAGCCAACAAATTCCAGATAATACTATCAAGCGAGCTAACAAAGAAGATGAAAGTAGACTATCCATACACAATAATAATAATAGCAACATCAGACACCGTAGCAGAACCAGGTGTTGTTAGAAAGCTACTAGTAACAACTGCATACACACCACCTGCAACTACACCACAGACTCCACCAACAACACCCCCAACAACGCCAACAACTACTCCGACAACTCCACTAACAACACCTGTAACTACACCAACTCCAACACCAACTGAAACACCAACACCAGCACCAGACTACACACTACCAATAATAACGGTAGTAGTAATAGTAATTGGTCTTGTAGCCGTATTCTTCGTATTAAAGAAGAAATAAACTTTTTTCCCTCTTTTTTATTTATGCTTCTTCTATTCACTCAAAAATTATAAATTATATATTTTAAACCTGTATGTATCCATATATACTGTTTTTTCAAATACTATGAGATAAGTATTTAAACCCAGTGAAGAAAATATTAGTAAAAGTGTAATTATTGAGAAATATATGAGAGGATGATATATATGCCGGGTGCGGCATCGGTAATTGCGAGAAGAGGATTGATATTACTAGTTACTTTTGTACTAATAGTAATTGTAGTTTCAGCTATTGTAGAGGGAACAGGATATTCAAAAGACATCTATGAAGCAATGATAAGGGAGATAGTAAGAGGAGAAGTAATGGCTCTTAGAAGAGGAGGTAATATCACAGAAGAATTTATAAGGCAATACGTAGAGAATAGAACACTCCAGTTGAGAATAGAATTTGGATTAATAGATGAACATGGGAATGAAATACCACCATATAGGAGAATGTGGAACCTCGTATACAGGACGCTCACATTTAACTTTACAAGTACCGATAAAGTAGGAGTAGCAAATGTAGTGCCAATGCCAGCACCTGCACCCATAATGGATATAATTGCAGCTGTATTACCTAGAACAATACTAATAGTAACAGTTGGTGAAGTAATAGTCATAATATTAGCCTTACTAATAGGACCTAGAATAGCATATAGACACGGCTCGCTCGCTGATAGGTTTGTTGTTGCCTACGCTGCAATTATAACAGCTGTACCATTGTGGTGGCTTGCAATGATATTTATACAAGTATTTTCATATAACTTGAACTGGTTTCCAAGAGACCTACGAGGAGTAGTTAGCGTTCTCAATAACTTCTGGAATGATCCACTCAATAACTTTATTCAACTAATATGGTATATATCACTACCAATAATAGTCTTTGTAATCTGGAGTATTGGTTCATGGCTATATGGTTTAAGAGCAATGTTGCTACGTGTTATTAGAGAAGACTACGTCATGGCTGCAAAGGCTAGGGGCATACCCGAGAAATTAATAACTAGGAGGTATATTTTAAGAGTATCATTAGCCCCAGTAATAACAAGCGTCATACTTGCACTAGCAGGTTCTATTGGAGGAATGATTATAACAGAATCGGTATTCAACTGGCCTGGAATGGGTACACTATACTACGCGGCAATAACAGAAGGCGACTCACAAACACTTCTAGCATTAACAGTAATATATGTAGGTGTCTACCTAGCGGCAAGGTTTATTTTGGAAATACTATACATTATAATAGATCCAAGAGTACGCGTTAGATAGAGAGGTGTGGGTGAGTATGGCAACGGGGAAATCCAATAGTAGAATGAGTAAGATCTTCGGGTCTATTAAAACAGCATTTAAAGAGATATGGAGGCAAACACCCGGAAAGGCAGCACTAATACTATTATTGGTACTTGTTTCAATGGCTGTAGTTGCAGTTGTAACAATAACACCTGAATTCCTCGTTAAGTGGGAGTCAGCTACATACTGGGAAGACAACCCGGTAGTTGTACCACCATGTTGGGTAAACACTTTGGGCTTCAAAACATCTAAAACAACACAAGTATACTTTACACAACCATCTTCAACAGACGTAAATGGAAGCATTGTAAAATATACATATACCCATACTTACGTATTAGATGTTAACGATTTACCAAAAGACCTATATGTAAAAGGAGAAATGCCACCGCTATGTGAAAACGGAGGATTTAAGATTCCAGTAATAATGATTACTGTTGAAAGACCAGACGGGATAATTATACACGCATGGAACGTTGCCGTCCAACCTGGAAGTCAAAATGCAACTTGTGGTTCAAAACTAACTGTTAAAACTTCCAAGGAGACATTCAACTTAGCCGAAGTAATAAACTACCTTGTAGAGAAATACAACATTACGATACCACAAGAAATAGTTGGTACAAACGAGACATATGTGCAGAGCGCTATGAGCATATTAAGAACAGCTATTAGAACAGAACTAGAAAACAAATACATGTCTACACTATCTCTATTCGTTAAACCAGCAAATTATAGAATAACCCTATCTAGAGATACAAAGATTCTCGAAGGATACAAGAACCAGATAACTGGGTTAAAGAACAGAATAATGAACGTAGAAATCGATAATCAAGTATTCAAAGATAGAATAATACAAAGCCTTGACAGAGCTCTCAACAATATATCATGGATTATCAACAACATTAACACTGTAACATACAGCGACTACTTAACAGCGATGAGTTATGCAAGTGCCGAGATTGAAAATGCAAATAAACTAGGATTAGCAGCCGGCCTACCCGAAGATATAAGAAGCGAGTTGCAAATTCTATCGAGTGGTATAAAGAAATTTATTGAATCAGCTACATCAACACCTAGTCTAATTATACCAGAGATAACATTTGAAACTCTACAAGGTAGTTATAGAGTAGAAGTAGCTGTGACATACTATGGTATTAGTAATCCGCCGCAATCACTAGATGCTAATGTAGGTATAATAGTTAAAGGTGGATGTCATGGTATACTTGGAACAGCCGATAAAGGAATAGACATTGCAACGGTTGTATTATATGGAACTCCAATAGCTCTCTCTATAGGTTTTGTAACAGCAGTAACCTCGGTATTTATTGGAGTAATAGTTGGAATAATTAGTGGATACTATGGTGGACTAATCGACGAGATCATTCAGAGAATAGTAGACGTCATAGGAAACATTCCAACACTACCAATTCTAATTATAGTTGGATCTGTAGCACAAAAAACATTTACTGGTGAAGCAAAGTCTCTCTACATTATACTTACATATATCGGAGTACTTGTTATTTTCGGATGGGGTAGCGTATCAATAACTGTTAGAGCAATGACGCTCAGCATCAAAGAAGAGCCATATATAGAAGCCGCAAAAGCGCTGGGTGCATCAAACACTAGAATTATATTTAAACACATATTCCCACAAGTTCTAATGTATGCAGCAGCTGTACTAGTATTCAACGTACCAGGAGCAATATTGACAGAAGCAGGTCTCAGCGTTCTAGGATTAAGACATGGATGGCCAACATGGGGTTCACTACTAGCGAGTGCAAGAGCAGAAAATAGATTTGATGTGTGGTGGTGGATTCTACCACCAGGTATAATGATATCTCTAACATCTCTAACATTCGTACTACTAGGACTGGCAATAGAGAGAATTGTAGAACCGAGATTGAGAACACTGTAGGGGGTATCAAAATGTTTTTCTATTTAAATCTACATGCAAAAACACTTCTCTCTCACAACCCCCTAATGAGGTGTAAATATGAGTGAACCACTACTCCAAGTTAGAAACCTCAAAACATATTTCTATACATTGAAAGGAGTTGTAAAAGCAGTAGACGATGTCAGCTTTGAATTAAATAGAGGAGAAAGCCTAGGTATAGCTGGAGAATCCGGTTGTGGAAAAAGCACACTAGCATTTAGTCTCATAAGACTAGTACCACCCCCGGGAAAAATAGCTGGTGGATCAATAATCTTCCAGGGCAGAGACATCACTAAATTGAGCGAGGAAGAATTTAGAAGAGAAGTTAGATGGCAGGGCATATCAATGGTATTCCAAGGAGCAATGAACGTATTAAACCCAGTATACACAGTGGGAGACCAAATAGCAGAGTTGTTCATGGTCCACAAGGGATATACCAAGCAGGAGGGATTGAAAGAAGCAGAAAGACTACTACAAATGGTGGGTATAGACCCAAGGAGAGTAAAGAGCTATCCATTCGAGTTAAGTGGTGGAATGAAACAGAGAGTAGTTATTGCAATGGCACTTGCACTAAGCCCATCACTAGTAATAGCAGACGAGCCAACAACAGCTCTAGACGTGGTTGTACAAGCACAAATAATGAATCTATTGAAGAAATTGAAACAAGAGCTAAAGACCTCGATAATATTAATCTCACACGACTTGAGCTTAATAGCTGAACTAGCAGATAAAGTAGCAATAATGTATGGTGGAAAAATAGTAGAGTATGGTCAAAGCGACTTAGTATACAATAACCCGCAACACCCATATACAAAAGGCCTACTAGGTAGTATTCCAAGACTCAGAGGAGAAATAAAAGATCTAACATGGATACCTGGAACACCACCAGACCTTATAAACCCACCACCCGGTTGTAGATTCCACCCGAGATGTCCATACGCCATGGACAAGTGTAAGAAAGAAGAACCCCCAATAATCGAAGTAGAAAAAGGCCACTATGTTGCATGCTGGCTATATGCTTAGAGAGGTGGGGATTTGTGGGCGAAAACATATATAAACCCGTATATAGTAAAGACACGAAGCTCGTAGTAAGCGATCTCAAAGTCTACTTCCCAATTAGAAGGTCATTTATTGATGTATTAAGAGGCAAACCAAGACTATATGTAAAAGCAGTAGATGGAGTATCATTTGATGTAAAAGAAGGGGAGGTATTCGCTCTCGCGGGAGAATCTGGTTGTGGAAAAACAACTACTGGTAAAAGCATACTTAGATTAAACGAGATAACAGAGGGTTCAATAGGCTATTTACCATCAAAGAAAATAGAAAATGTAGTAAAACTACCCATGGTAAAGAAACTATCAGAACACGGACACATAGACTTATACTCTATTCCAGATAAGTACTTTAAACCATTCAGACAAGACATTCAAATGATATGGCAAGACCCGTTTGGAAGTCTCAACCCACGTAGAACAATATTTGAAATCCTTGAAGAACCACTCGACATACACGGTATTAGTTCTACAAAAGAAGAGAGGACGGAAATCATAGCCAAGGCACTTGAAGAAGTAAAGCTAACTCCCCCAGAAGAATTCATGTGGAGATATCCACACATGTTGTCGGGTGGTCAAAGACAGAGAGTTGTAATTTCCAGAGCACTAATATTAAAACCATCACTAGTAATAGCAGACGAGCCTGTATCAATGTTAGATGTATCTATTAGAGCAGAGATACTGCAATTAATGATGGATTTAAAGAAGAGGCTTGGATTAACATATATCTTCATTACCCACGACCTTGCACTAGCACGATATATATCAAATAGAATTGCTGTAATGTATCTTGGAAAAATAGTTGAAATGGGAGATGCTAGAAAAGTAGTTGAAGACCCATATCACCCATATACAAAAGCCCTTGTAGAAGCCATTCCAGAACCAGACCCACAGAGAAGATTTATTATCAAAGAACTACCAATAAAGGGAGAAGTACCATCACCTATAAATGTACCATCTGGTTGTAGATTCCACCCGAGATGTATAGCGCTCGATAAACACCCAGAACTAGCCGAGTTATGTAAGACAAAAGAACCGCCATTAATCGAGGTAGCACCGGGTAGATATGTAGCCTGCTGGCTATATGCTAAGAAATAGCTTTTTCTACTATCCCAATTAATAATCCATCTTCGTTTTCAATTATTCTTACAAGATATCTTCTTCCGGGTATTAGATGATGTCTACGTGTATATACTCCAATTAAAGACTTGTCTCCTATAACTCCAAGATATTCTCTTCTAAGCCAGCCTCTACCCCATACTTCTACTTCTACGAGTTCTCCTCTGTGAAATGGTGGTTCTACTCTACGCGCGTAGTGCATGCCCCATTCATCCATAGTCCAGTGTAGTCGAACTCCCAGTGTAGATTCAAGCTTCTCTATAAATCTCCAGAATTCACTCCATGAAACTTCTTTTAAATTCCATCCACGTCCATATTTGTGTTTATTGAATTTCTGGATTGTCAGAGGAGGCCACTTCTTTCCAGCTCCGATTTTTAAAGCCCAGTTGATTATTTCTACTAGGTCTTCATCATTGATTCCAGGTAGCCATACTGGTGTTACATGTAGGTCTATAGGTGTTTCTTTAACGAGGTATTCAATGCTCTCTAGAACTCTACGTAGATCGTATGCTGGATTACCATATAGAAACCTGGCTTTATCAGGGTTTAGTGTTTCAATACTCAGATTTACTCTGTCTAATCCTGCATTACTCAACTTGTCGACTAGTTGTTTTGACAGTAAAAATCCATGTGTTTCAAGCGCTATTGACTTCACACCAGGGATTTCTCTGAGTTTTCTAATTAATTCAATTAGCCATGGATAAGTTAAAACATCGCCAATTGTATCTAGAAGTACTTCCACGCTACACCCTTTAACTTCTAGTGCTTTTACAACTCCATTAACTATTACATCTGGATGTACAATGTACTCGGCCCATCTATGAGTCGACTTCAACCCGCTGTCTACACTGCAGAAAATACAGTTCTGGGGGCATATAGTTGTCGGTCTTGCTTGTAGTACGTTTGTTCCGCGGTCGATAACTCCAAATGCAATATATCCAAATGAAGGTGTTTTATCGTCTACATAGTATACTATTCTACCATCTCTATATTTTCCTATCTCCCTGATCATTTACTTCACTCATTACGTATTTATACCTCAGCGTATTTTATAGTAAAATCAGGGTGTTTTGATTTGCTACCAGAAGAGAAGACGGGAATTATCGGCTGGGGTTCATATATACCGAGATGGAGGCTTAGTTTAAAAGAAATCGCAGAGGTATGGGGGTTTAACCCAGAACAACCAGAAGAATTAAACGTTGTCGAGAAAAGCGTTGCTGGTAGAGATGAAGACGCTGTAACAATGGGCTGGGAGGCAGCTGAGAAACGCCTTACAGAGAGCTGGTATTAATCCAAAAGAAATCGGAGCAGTCTGGTTTGGAACAGAGAGCAAACCATACGCTGTAAAACCCTCTGCAACAATTATAGCCGAGGCGCTTGGAATAACTCCTAAAACCATGGCTACAGACTGGGAGTTTGCATGTAGAGCTGCTAGTGAAGCATTGAGAACAAGTATAGGAGTAGTTGCATCTGGACTAGTAAAATACGTATTAGTTATTGGTAGCGATACAGCCCAGGCCAACCCCGGAGACGTCTTAGAGTTTACTGCTTCATCAGCAGCAACAGCTCTAATAGTTGGACCGCGAGAAGAAGCAGCTGCATACTTTGAAGCTAGTGCTACATTTGTAACTGACACACCAGACTTCTGGAGGAGAGCTCACTCCAGGTATCCACTACATGGAGAGGCCTTTACAGGTGAGCCAGCCTACTTTAAACACATTGTTGGAGCAGTGAAGCTATTATTTGAGAAAACAGGGTTGAAACCAGAAGACTTTGACTACGCTGTATTCCACCAGCCAAACGGTACATTTCCATTGAGAGTAGCGAGAATGCTTGGTTTTCCAAAAGAGAAAGTTCTACCGGGACTTGTAACTCCATACATTGGAAATAGCTACAATTCATCAGCTCTAATAGGATTATCCAAGATATTAGACCAGGCAAAACCAGGTCAGAGAATACTACTAGCACCATTTGGAAGCGGTGCTGGCTCAGACGCCTATAGCATTGTAGTAACTGATAAAGTATTGGAGAGACAAGATAAAGCGCCAAAAGTTGAAGACTACTTGAAACGTAAAACACTCATATCATATGCTAAATACGCTAAGTTTAGAGGTTTAATTAATAGAATAGAGTAGAGGTGGTCTATATGAGGATTATCATTCCCCCATCCTGGAGGAATAGAATAAATAGATATCAATTAATTGCAACCAAGTGTAGAGATTGTGGTAGAACATCGTATCCACCATCAGATATCTGTAGGTACTGTGGATCGCGCAATATAGAGAAAATACCATTAATAAATGAAAAAGCAAGACTTATAACTTGGACTATAATCTACAATGCGATGGATGGATTTGAAGAAAGAAAACCAGTAATTCTCGGAATACTTGAAACAATAGAATCACACGCGAGAATAATGGCTCCACTAACCGATGTCCTCCCCGAAGAATTGCAAAGCGGTATGCTCATGGAGCCTGTACTGAGGAGAATAATGGAGGATGGAGAAGCTGGATTAATACACTACGGTATAGCTTATAGACCACTAATTAAACCCCAATAGTTTTTTAACTACTTCAAACTGCGCGTAGGTTGAAATCCTAGTTTTTTCTCCTAAATCAATGAATTCCCATGGAAGGCCCTCTCCTGGTTTAAACCCAGTATAAACATAGCTATAGTTTAAACCAGTTTCTCTAATAGTTCTCCTCCATCCTGCAAGACCCCCTCCATGAACAGCCCATTTATAGATAAACTCGCCGAGTGGTTTTGGTGAGAGTGCTAATTGAGCTTGAATAATACTCCAATCTATATCGTATTCTCTTGCTTCAACAAGGCTTTTGAGACTCGATTTGTAGAGCTTTAATTCCTCTAGTAATTCTTCTTTTTTCAACATTCCAATCCATTGAAAGAGAGTGTGGGGTTTGGGCACCAAAGGGTTTAAACCAATAGTTATCTTTTTATTCTTTGACTTTGCATATTTTGCTATTGAATACAGATATTCTATTTCTCGGGCAACTTCATCTCTACTAATATATTTCACACCATAAATCAAATAGAGCTTTAAATTGAAACCGGAGTCGATAACCGATTCAATAAACTGTTTAATGTAATCTAGCATTCCTGGATACTTGAAGAAAACAGAGTGTTTAATATGAGAGAGTGATTCTGGCGCGAGAGTTAGTGTTTTCTGGCCGAGGAGTTTAATGAGGTCTAGTGATTTCTCAAGGTATTTATTTATACGGAGAGATGGTAGTGAAGCAATATAGTTTTCACTAACTAGGTATTCTAAGAATTGATAGTGTGTATTTGTAACAGGAAAGGATAGAGAGAAAACAACTACTCTTCTACCACTACTAGTGTATTGAATACCAGTTTCAAGAATGTGTTTCAACCTGGATAAACTCCTCTCTCTATACGGCTGGAATACGCGGGTCTCCATGCAAAAACCACATATAAATGGGCATCCCCTAGAAGCCTCTAGTTTAAATCCACGTCCATATACGGGTTCTACTTCTGTATTTTCGACTTGTTTCACTGGGTGGAATGCTTCATCAAGGTTTGAAACATACGCTCTAGTTATTTTTTCGCCTTCTTTGACACCGGGTACATATACGTATTCTAACTCGGCGAGTTCTTCTAAAAACCTCTTTTTGGAATCTCCGTATTCAATCCACAAGTCGACTACTTGATTAAGAGTGGCTTCTACTTCGCCAATTACAAATGCGTCTATAATATCACTGTAGGGTATTGGATTCTCCATTACTACTGGTCCACCAGCTATTATTACGCTTTCTCTGTTCTTCGAGAAGACTTCTATGCCTCCAGCTATTAATAGCCTAGTTAAATTAACAATGTCTGGTTCATAGTGTAGAGTTGTTAATATCAATGGGAAGTCTCGAAGTCTACTCTTAGTTTCTAAACTTCTTGGTTCTGGTTCAACTCCTGTGAGTTTTGAACATGTAAATCTCTCTATGTAGGTGTCTTCACGTTTATTTGAGTAGTAGTATATAATGTCGGGTGCTAGACCAGAGATCATTACATGGTATAAACTTGGATATACATATGCAATTCTCGCTTTTACCCTTAATGGATTTTTCAATATAGTATTCAACTCCATACACAGCTATACCTGTATAAATATTTATATACCCTACATATCCATACTTATAATCCGGGCTGGTATCTGTGGTTGATTATACCCGACTATATAGTAAGCTAGCACAGAGTATTAAGGCTTCAGAAATAAGAGAACTGCTAGCAATAATATCGAAAAAGAAAGATGTAATAAGCCTTGCTGGTGGAATACCAGACCCCAATTTGTTTCCACGGGAAGAACTGGCAGAAATAGCCAAGTACGTTATTGAATCATATGGAAATATAGCTCTACAATATGGTGAAACAAAGGGAATACCAGAAGTAAGAGAAACAATATGTAAATTCCTAGAGGCTACAAAGGGTATAAAGTGCGATCCAGAACACGTAGTAATAACAACTGGTAGCCAGTCTGCGCTAGACCTTGTTGCAAGAACATTTATTGATCAATGCGACATTGTAATATCTGAAAATCCAACCTACCTCAGCAGCAGTAGGTGCATTTAAAAACGCTGGTGCAAGATTTATTGGTATATCATTAGACGATAATGGAATGAAAACCGAGGAATTAGAAGACAAACTAAGAAAACTAGGTGAAGACGAGAGAAAGAAAATAAAGTTTATCTACACTATCCCTATAGCTCAAAACCCTGCTGGAGTATCAATGACTATAGATAGAAAGAAACACCTACTAGAAATAGCATCACAATATGATTTACTAATAATTGAAGACGACCCATACAGCTTCCTAGTATTTGAAGACGGAGTAGACAGGGCAACCCTGAAAAGCATGGATAGAGAAGATAGAGTTGTATACCTTGGAACAGTGAGTAAAATACTAGCTCCTGGATTGAGAGTAGGGTGGATAGTAGCACCCGGCGATATTGCTAGAAAAATTGAAATGATTAAGCAATACGTAGACCTCCATACATCAACACTTACACAGTTGGTAGCAGCTGAAGCCATTAAACGCGGTGTAGTAGAAAAAGTTGTATCTAGAGCTGTACCTACATACAAGTCTAAACGAGACACTATGTTGAAAGCTATTAGAGACTACTTCCCCGACTACACTTGGTATTCAAAGCCAATAGGTGGAATGTTCGTCTTTGCATATATATACAAGACTGGATTTGATGCCGGCAAACTACTACCCAAGGCCATAGAAGAATACAAAGTCGCCTACGTCCCCGGCGGTAGCTTCCACGTTGATGGAACAGGCAAAAACAGTATGAGATTGAGCTTCAGCTATCCATCACATGAGCAGATAGAAGCTGGAATAGCGAGAATTGGAAAATTGATAAAAGAAGCCTAGTTTTACTTCAATGAGAGTATTAATCCAAGACCACGTGGTGGAAACAGTCCAATAGCGTTTTTTAAATCATCTACTTCTACAATTCTAATACTCTTTGAGAGCGTGTCTAATACTCTTCTCACTACTGTATTATCTACTACACTATCTCTATATGCAATGCTTACATTGTATACTCCCTCTCTCTTTGTAAGAGGTATCCAGTTTGTAAACGATAGTGGTGATACTACTATGTTGTTGTAGACTAGTTGACTCAGTAGTTTGTATTTGGCCGTGTGGTCGTGGCTGGTTAATACTATTGACCCCCATTGATCTACCAGTTCACTTGGGTGTTTAAATACTCTAAAACCAAACTGTATAACGCTACGAGCAGTGTTTTCACAGTAGAATGCTGGTTCAATTCCCTTATATCTCAGTGATAATCCAAGTGCTAGTGATACCAGGTTACATCCTTCAATTAATACTGGTTCCATCACTCTCTGTGATAGTGTCTCGGCGTGTTTAACAAGTGGTTTAATTGCATCTATTGGTTTCGGTTCGAGTACTATTTCATCTAGGTATGAGGGGTGTATTGAACTATAATTTGAGAGTAATCCATCTTCTTCTACACCAAGTATTCCCTGAGCTCCAAACGGGGAGATAGTGAATACTCTTCCAGTATACTCGGTGCTACCACTATAAACTTCAATAATTCTTGCTACACCAGTACACCCAAGAATTATAGATTTATTTACTGGTAGTTTTCCAGTTAAAATATTTTTTTCGACTTCACCAATATATACATAGATTGGTTTTAGAAGAACAGGGTTTTTCAATACTACCCCCGGGTATTCCGCGACATCTATTTTTCCATTGTAGAGGATCGCTACTTGCCGCATTTAATTACACCTTGAATTGATTAAAATAACATAGTGTTTTTAACCTCTATAAACTTAACACTTTGAGGATAAAGGACGGTGCTGTTTATATGGATGACGCATTGGAAACAGAATTTCCCGTACACTGGATTAGTAAAGAGGCAAGGTATAAGATAATTGATATAATGCTCTCAACAAGGAGTATAACCGAGCTAGCTAGAGTTCTCGGTATTTCACCTACAGCTGTTAGAAAATACGTTAAGAGAATAGCGCATCCAAGCGATACTGTATTAGCAAGAGCTATTGAACAAGCCGAAATGTATGAAAAAGCAGCAATAATTGAAGTAATAATAAACGATTTGCTAGAAGCAGTTGCAAAACTCTATAAATCAGTAGACGACAAGTATAAAGAGGAAATTAGAGAGAGACTTGCTACTATACTAGGGGCGGGGATTTGCTAGGAGATTTATTTTTATCCAGTGGTAGACTCGTTGAAAACTACAAGTTTCTCTACGAGTACTTGAAAAAATGTAGAGAGCGAGGACTTGACTGTAGCCAGTTACTACCATCAACAAGCATACTAAGTGAAATACAGAGAAAAGTAGAAACTAGTCAACAATCCTTTAATGAACTAGTTGAATACATTAAAAGCATTCACAGTAAAAACATTGACTGTAATTTATGCATAGAAGTCTTTAAACAAGTATATGGATTAAACGCATCGTGTGAAGAGGCAATGCAAGTACTACTTACACAGCTTGCAGCATGGTATATTGAAATACTCGAAACACTTGGCCTGGTTAAAATAAGATTTGCGTGGAAGCCATGACTAGTACAAATATAGCTAGACTAGTAGAGAAAATAGCAAACTACTTAAAGAGAGAAAACATACTAGTTAAATACTGTGAAATACGAGAGAAAAAATCAAAATACGAAATAATACTTAAACTAGACAAAAACATTGCAGATTTATCAACTATAAAAATAATATATAGTAGGGGAAAACGTGGGAGTATAAGGGTTTACACTGGTCGTACAAGCTTCGACTTGAGGCTTAAGAGATTTATAAATAGAGAACTGAGCAGAATGGAGGATCAAAATGAAACCACCACACAAGAATAGAATACAGGCAGCAGTAACTATTCTAAGCGAGTTAACTAAGCAACTAGACAGTATAGATAGAGCAAAAGCAGTGAGTGTATTGAAATCAATGTATGAATCAAGGAAAATACAGCCAATAAGGGGAAAGTCGCAGCCACCGGATTTATACGATAAGGAAATGGCTACTCTATATGTAATAGGAAAATATGGATTAAAACTAGACCAGGATTACCCAGAACTATTCAGTAAAATCTTCTATATTGAAGAAGCGCTTGAAGAAGCATTAAACGATATAATGTCTTCTAATCTCGAAGTAGCAAGAGAGAAATTGAAGAAGATATCGTCTTCTGGAGTTGTAGATAGCAATACAATAGCGAGGCTTTTAAGACTACCATTAACCAAACTAATGTTTGGTTTTCTCGGGGAAGACGAATTTAAAAACATACTACACAAAGTACTCGAAGCATTCCCCGAAGAAGAGAAAACAGTGAGAAACTACGCTAGATTCTTTATAGCATTTAAACTAGCAGAAGCAATATACAAGGGCGAAGTTAAAACTAGAGAGGAAAAAGAAGCTTTAAAGAAAGCAATAGCTATTAGAATAGGTTTCCCAAAGTCAACGCCAAGCGATGACTATATAGCTGCAATTGCCAAACAAGTATTCAATGTAAACGAGAAAACACTAGAGAAAATACTTGGTTCAAAGAAAACTACTAGTGAAGGACAGGAGAGAGAAGAAAAACGTGAATTCATACAAGATGATTCTAATACTCCTCTAGGAGAATAAATTTTCTTTTAAACTCAACACAATATACTACCTACATAGTATAGGTGGTATTGATGAGTAAAATAGATGAGCTCCAATTAAAACCCGGATTAACATGTATTGAAGAATACATTGTTACAGAAGAACACACCGCTAAACATATAGGTAGCGGTGAAGTCTCTGTATTGTCTACGCCCAGCATGATTTTATTCATGGAGAGAACGAGTTTAAACTGCGTTCAAAAACACCTTCCAAACGAGTATACAACAGTAGGAACTATGATATCTGTTAAACACTTAAATCCAGCACCTATAGGCGGCGTTGTCAGAGTTGAATCAAAACTCGTATTGGTTGATGGAAGGAGACTGGTATTCGAAGTAAAAGCATACTACAAAGATATATTGATTGGAGAGGGGCAACACGAGAGGTTTATTGTAAACAGAGAGAAATTCATGGAGAAAGTAAAGAAAATACTATTGGAGAAAGACAAGTAGATGTTTCAATTGATTGAAACGATCTGGAACTAGTAGAAACAAGGATCAATCCTAGTTTCAATTATTGTTTCAACACATCCCTTATTTTAAACAAACACCCTACTCTGTAATTGGGTGTGAAAAATGAAGGTAGTAGGTATAACTCTAAGTCTATTAATAGTATTTACACTAATAACACCACTAGTTGCAATAATACATGCCGAAACACCTCAACCACCAAACGAGCCAGTAACAACAGAAGAACCACCAAGAGACATGCCAGTATTCGAGTTTAGAGGATGGGGTAGGATTAGAACTAGTATTATATTCAACATGGACTTCAACGAGGTATTAGAATTCGCCTATACAATTAGAAACATTACGTATTCACTATACGAGTGGGAGCTACAATACAATGTAACAGCAGCTAATGTATCAATGAGGCTCGGCGATAGATTTCTAGAGAGAGCATTGAATACAAGTAGTGAACAACCACACAGAGCAAAAGTATACGCCTATGCCAGCTGCAATACACTACTCGCACATACCAGTATACGCTCATCCAGTACTAGGTGAAGTAGTAAGGAGTAATCTAGGAGAAAACGAGACTATAACAGAAGAAACAGTAAAAGCAGTAATCAATGTATCAAGTGAATTAAAGAATATAGTATTAAACGCTGTAGACTACGCGTCTAGCAAGGGATACAATACTACTCTTGTAGTAAAAGTAATTGAGTGGGCGGACGAGAAACTAGAAAACGCCACTACTACACTAGAGGGTGGAAATACAACACTCGCATTTAGACTGGCAGTCTGGGCTTATAGAGGATATGTAAGAGCATACACTATACTTGTAAAATCAGTATTTACTCAATTCGTAAAGACAACATATGAAAACCTAGTAGAGCCCCGCGAAGAAGTAGTTAGAAAAGCCATAGAGGCTCTACCAGCCAGAGTGAGAGAAGCGATCAAAGCAAAAATACAGATGGGTGAAGTAAAATCCATGAGAGAACTAGTAGAGAAATACAAAGAAGAAGCACGTGAAATAAGAGAACGAATACATGAAAAAGAAAAACAACAATTAAAAGAAGTAGTAATGAGTAAAATAAGAGAACTAAGGAGAAGCAATCCACGAGTCAATATTCCAGACCAGGAAATTGAAAAAATAATTGGTGAATACTGGGGAAAGGGGTATAGAGGTCTAGAACTAGCTAGAAAAGTTATATCTGCAATAGAAGAGAAGCTGAGAGAACAGGGTTTTAGAGGACCATTATTTCCCGGGTTTAGAAAGTAAATAATTCTTTTTTACTCAGCTCTCTTATTACTTTTTGACGCGTAAACTATTATTTGGTCGGGCATTTCACTCGACGTGTATTCTACGATCTCGTTGAAACCAGCTCTATATAAAACTTCTTCGACTTCAAAAGTATCAACTTGGTCTAAGTGAACTTCTACTACAATAGTTTCAACACGTTTCAATTCGTCAATACTTTCCAATAATATGTCTTTCTCTAGTCCTTCTAAATCTAGTTTTACAATATCGAGATATCCAATACTACGTAGTAAACTACTCATTTTTACACATTTCACCTCTATGGACTCTATTACACTAGTATAGTATTCAACGTGTTCGCGAATCGTCGATGATACAGCAGGGTATTCACCAATATATAGTTTTACAAAACCATTACTTGGGCATACAGCGTAAGGAATTAGAATAGTGTTTGAAGCACTATTTACAACAATATTACTATGTAGAACTGAAAGTATTCTTTTATTGGGTTCTACCGCGTAGACAACACCACTCAAACCAGTAAGAATAGATGATGATACAGTATAGAAACCCAGAAAGGCCCCGACGTCGAGGACACGGTGTCCGCTCTTCGGTATAGCCCATGGTATGCCATAGTAGTCGCAGTCTATTAATACGTGTTCTAGGTTTTTCAAGGCCCAGTCAGCATAATCCAGTGGAATAGTAAACTCGAGTTTTCTACCCGCGAATCTAACGCGGATAGAAGTGTATTTAGCGCCGAGTAATCGTTGTAGAAGTAGTAGTCTACTCAGCAACACACTCCTAAATAGGCGGGCAGTATTGGTATCACTACATAGATTTTCCTTCAACTCACTCTACACCTCTAAAATCCGAGTTGATTATACCTAAATAAAACTACTTCAACAACTCTATGGGAATTTGTATAGTCTAATTTGTATTTGATGATTACTCTCCATGGAATTTTCTATATGGATCTTCTAGGAAAAATCCTTGTCTACACTTTGGACATACAACTAGAATTGGTCTTTCTCTTTCTTCTCTCTCTATTTTCGAGTCAACTACGTAGAGTGTTGTTTCATATAGGTAGTCAAACTCGGCTGAGTCTCCTTCAAACCCACAATAAGGGCATTTCAACTTCAAAAAACCACCTTTTCCTTGTTTAACCTTTGATTTACGAGTGATTTATACTTATTCTCCTGTAATTGCTTGTTCAAGGCATTCTTCTATTGTTAACTGGGTTGGTTTGGAGAGATTCTTTTTTACACGTTCGCCCTCTAAGAGGTGTCTTTGAACTTCACACAACCATGTATCAATGTATGCTGGGTCCCAGAATTCCGCCCACCAGTAGTCGCTGTCTAGTGCATGCCAAAGGGCCCATCTCGCTCTCTGCGAGTATTCATCTCTACCATGTTTTTCCTCGTAGTTTCTCAGTTCTTGATATGCTTTCCTGGCTTTCTCCCAGTAGTATGGTTGTCTATTTACTTCTCCATTCCACTTTGTAAAACCACATAGCCATGTTGTTGTTGGTATGTGTGTGAGTGTTCTTCTAGCTGGATACTTGTTTACTACTTCTCTGTGGTTGCTTGTTTCAAAGTATTTCTTTGACTGTATTTTAACCAGGTATTCTACTAGTTTATCGTAGTAGAATGCTGTTAGTGGTGAATTCTTCGCGAATATCATCCAGTTTTCTCCATCAAGAGCTATTGTTAATACACCGCCCATTCTAGTTTTCTCCGCGATTAAATATGCTAGTTCATATGCTGCTCTCCACGCTTGTGCTTCGTTTTTAAAGTTGTTTTTAAAGCTTAAGTGGTTGCTTAAATCAGTATCTCTAAAGAACACTATTATCTCGCCGTGGCCTCCTCTAGCAATATATGGTTCTAAGTGTCCTGATTTATCTCCTTGTGAACCAGTAAAATGGCATTTCTCATCGAGAACTGTATACTCTAACCCTAACTCGCTGTATATGTCAATCATTTTCATGGAGAATGCCATTTCAGGAGTCCAAATGCCTCTCGGCTCGACTCCAATAATGCTTCTTGTTACTTCTATTCCAAAAGCTACTTCATCTCTTACAATATCATTCATCCCCAAGTAGTCGACGAGAAATCCACCTATTGTATGAGCATAAATACTTGTTAAAACATCGATCTGCCCTCTCTCAACGCTCTTTCTATATAATTCAAGTGTTTCCAAGACTAATTCAGCTGTTTTAGAATTCGATGGAATCCACTCACCATTCTCTAATTGAACTCCACGTGTAATTAATTGATGCCATTGAGCTAGAAGACTAGGGCTGAGATTATATGTACACTTGTAATCCCTGTATTTCTCGAGTATAACTGCGTGGTAGTGATATGGGCCCCTACCATATGGTGCTAGCTCTTCATCTACAACATGTTTAAACGCCCAGGTATACCGGTATCTCCCATTTGGGAGATAGCCTGGTGCTTGGTGGTGGTGCCAGGTTAACACTACGTATCTATCAATAGATTCTAGTGTATCACCATACACTATGTATTTAACACTATCTAGTAGTCGCGAGCCACTCACTAATTTGATTTCATATCGACCGGGTATCCGGGGCGTCTGGTATTCGAGTGTATATACAACGTTTACACCTGGTTCTAGTTTAATACTAGCCTTGGAGAAGATACCCTTGTAATCTCTAAACTCTACTTCTAATTCCTCTTCGACACTGGCATGAGAGACAATGTATACTTCTGCTAGCTCGCCGGTAGAATAGACTGGAGAGTCGAGTACAATATATATATCTTGGCTTGCCATGTTATCTCCTACTACCTCTACTAGGAGTAATTAATGCAAACAGTATAATATCTCTTGTTAACTAGAGAATCCGGGCTGAAAAGTTTTGGGGTTGTATGGGGGGTTTATTGTTGGTTGGGGTGTTGTGGGGGAAGTTGTGTAGTATTGGAGACTGTGGGGTGATGGGGGCATTGCTCCAAGCCCTGCGGGGATAAACGTAGATGGGAGCCCCGTGCCGTTGGGCTCGACCGCCACCCATGACTCCATAGAGATAACTAAAGCCCTGTGGGCGAGGTGGAAGTCCCTAAAGGCAACCCCCGAAAAACCCAAAAACAATAAAGAATGACCCTCTAGGGACAAACGGCTATACTAATATCCAACTAGGTCTGACCTCCTCCCCGCCCTGAAGAGCGAGGCTTTCAGTTGTAAAGACACTGTTTTCTAAGTCTACTTATCTCCAACTACGCGTTTAATGAGTGTAATAGAAGTATATTAAGGGGGCGTTAAATATTCTTAAATGGTAAGAGTGCTTTTAATAACTAATACTTAACTTACAAGGTGTGTGTTTTGCACAAGTATCACTCGGTAAAAAGAGTAATTGGACAATCTGATTTAATTGGAGTAATAATATTAATAGGTGCTGTTTTAGTTATAGGTGTAACATTTGCTAGTGTAACGTTAACTAATGTATTGAGTTTTACTAGTATTAACCAGGTAAAAACTATTCTCATGGAAGACCAGTCTACTCTTGTATTATATGTAGAGCGAGAGAATCAAACCCATGTGTGCCTAGGTCTCTTGAGGACTCTTCCAGATTATAGACTATATGGTTTTGGATTACTATCGGAGGATTTAAAGCAAGACTTGTCAAGTGCAATTATCACACCCATACCAGGCGTCTTCAGGTTGGAAAGCACTGACTCGAATAGAGTCTACCGGCTATATCAAGGCGAATACTATTCTATTCCAATAAAGGGAAGGATAAACGTGTATTTACTAACAGATCAAGGGGTTAGAGAATACATTCTCAAACAAAAACCACTATTAATATGCATAGATAAAACCATTCTTGAAACAAATGGATACTTCATGGTTTTTTCATTTGTTAACAACGAGCTCTACGAGGTGAGGGGTTGGTATGTCACAAGTCAAAAAGCCTAGAAGGGGACAGGCGGAAATAATAGGAGCTGTAATAGCAACTGGAGTAATGCTTCTAGCAATAACCGCTATGTTCTACTCAATTATACGCCTGCAACAATCTACATCTGACGCCTACGCTAAGAGAATAGCTTTTGAATCAGAGAGGACACTAGAAAAACTAACTGTTAGACACGACCCATCGAACAACAAATGTATAATCAACAATACGGGAGGCGTAGACATACGAGTTGTTAGAGTGTGGATTTCAGACATAGAGTTCAGAGATCCCGTTGAAATAGGCTTTCCAGCAATTATACGTAGAGGAGACGTTATCACCAACTACAAACTCGAAGATGCACCAGTAGCAATAGTTACTAGTCGTGGAAACGTATTCGAGGTAAAACCGGAGTGTGAGAGACAAGCATATGGTAGAACCATAATAGAGGTAATATATGGCAATGCAACTGGATTTATATCCTCTCAAAACATAATAGGTACATATAGACTTACAAGCAATCAATCATGTATAGAATACACTGTAGAAGGCATAGCGAAAGAGGAGGATGTTGTTTTAATTTACAAAAATGATACACAATGGATATATCATAGATGTAATCCTAACGATCCATCAACATATGGTTGGAAAGTAGTACTAATCCCCTCTCAATCAGAAATCAATATTGCTCCGGATTTAGATAGGAGTAGAATTAATGAAGTCATAGTAGCAATAAACAAAACAGATAAAAAACAGGGTAGTGACGTGGTCAAATTATTGGAGGTAGGAGAATCAAAGAGTAAACCCAATTTAACTCTAATACTTTCATTTTACAACATAATAAGAATAAGGAATGCCACGGATGCTGTTACTATATTCTATAAGTTCGTGATTCAAACAAGTGGAGGTGGTAAACCTCATCAGATCGCGTTTTCACCCTACATTTCCCTAATTTTAGCAAATCAGAGTGGTGTTGTATATTCAGCCCCAGGAAGTGTCTCAGTTAGTAGTAGTAGTCAAGATGTCGTGGTAGTAACAGGCTATGTTGTATTTCCACGGTATTTCTACTACTTTGTAGACGGTAATTATAACATAGAAATAACTTTAAAAATCGATGCTTCAGCGGGAAGTACCGGAGTAAAATCGGTAAGACTAGAATATATTGCTATTACAGGTGCTGATATTCTCTGGCTTCCACTACCTTAGTCTACATTCTCATAAATCTTTTTATTTTATGGTATTCTTGAATCCCTTGTTATACTTGTATTACATATTCCATTACTGGGTATATTGTGCCCGATCTGAGGTATAGTCTAATAGTGTATTTTGTTCCATGGGTGTATTCTCTACTTAGTTGTATATTAAGTGTCTTGCATTCTCCTGGTTCTACTGTGAGTGGTTGGTTGAAGGCTAATTGTTCGATGCCGTGTACTTCTATTTTGTATATCTCTGCTACTCCTTCTCCTATGTTTTCTACTGTGAGGTTTAGAAACCATGAATTGCTTGTTTGATTGTAATACATTGTTGCATCTCGTATTTTCAGTATTTCCGGCTTCCAACGCATTGACTCTATTGTTGTTTTTATCCACACAATGCCTATTGTTGTCATGGTTATTGCTACTCCGAGTAGTATGATTAATGCAAAAAACCTCTCCAAAACTATACACCTATAAATGAGAGTGTTGCGAGTAGTACGGCTATAGATATCATTGTTAGTATTGTTGCGTGGAGGAAGCCGGCTGCTATTGTTGTTTGTGATGCCTTGCCGGCTACTATACCCATGATATATGCATTGATAATACTGCCCTCTGCCAACACGTAGACCATTGGAGCAACGGTTGCAAGTGGGAGTTTTGCTAGTGAGAGCAACATGTAGAGTATGATAATGGGCATTGATGCGAGCATTATTGCACCGAAATATGGTAGTATTAACTGGCTCCTCATTTTCCTCCTTGTTTCCTCTTCGAGCTCGCTTAGAGACTGTGTAAACCTAGCGAGTGTTTCTATGATTTCTGGTGAACCACCACCCACGATAATAGAGTCTACAAGGAATCTAAAAGACGCTATTACAAACCAGTCTTTAATACCCTTTAATGCTTTTCTAAGTGATTCTTCTAAGTTAATACCTATTGAAATAGCTGACGAGGCTCTCTCAACAATAGGTGTAAGGTTTCTATAGTCTCTACTTGAAACCATAACTATACATTTCTCGGGGCTTAAACCAGTCTTTCTCAGCTCAGCGAGGTCTCTTAAAAAGTCAGCGGTGGATCTTACAAGTCCTTTTTGTCTCTTAACTATAGACCTGTATTTCAAAGCTGGTGGTAGTGAGGCTGTGGCAACTCCAGCCGCTACACCATATAATAGTGGTTTTAAGTATTGTAGTTCTAGTTTGCCCTGGAATAACGGTGCTCCACCAGTAGCCAGAATTACCACTACAGCTACAATTAGCGATATTGGAATCCCCTCCAATAGTACAGTATATACTTCTCTATAGCTAACTGGTGTTCTAGGGGCACTCATATGTGTAGCAAACAATACTCCAAAACCAATCATTGGAAGCGCTATAAAGTTATAAATAGCGGGAAAAGTTACATCTATTTGAACACCCATACCACCTCCAGGTTGTGCTGACGCTTGTGCAGCTGTTAGAGCTGCTTGAACTGCAAAGAAAACAAATAATGTAACTGATAATACTACTCCAAACACAGTGTATAATTCAAGATAAGTTGTTAGTCTTGCAATAATGTTTTTAACTTCTTCTGCACGTACCTCTAGGATTTCTCTAGCACGTGTCTCTAAGTAGTGAACTACATCTCCACCACTCTTCAGTGTCGTTGTATAACCAAGCATTATATCTCTAAATCTTGGATATGGATGGTTTAATGCTACTTGTTCTAGTGCTGTTACAGGGTCTTCTCCAAGAGTTCTCATTCTAGTTATTACTCTCTGTGCTTCTTTTCTAATCCCCTTGAAGATTCTGAGTTGTGCTACTCTCTCAATTGTCTTTTCTAGACTATATCCACCCTTAGACATTGTTGCAATGTAAACCATGAAGAACGGAAGCTCGTTTTCTGTTTGTACTCTCCTCGAAGATGAAGCTAGATAGGGTGTGGCGAGAGTACTAGTAAGCGTAATAATGGGGATTAATACAACTATTACTATTCCTAAAACCAGTGAAACTAGATCTAGTTTTACTAGAAGTGTAAGCAATATAAATGACAATATGCTAGCAATAGCTGATACAGTAGTTAAAGCCATTACAATAGCTCCAAATTTATTTGGATGTATATTCAAACCTGCCTTTGCAAATAAATGGTGAAATTCAAATGTTTTAGCTAGACTTCTACCTGGTTTATCAAAAAGCGTCATTGCAAATGCTATGAAAATATCTGTGAATCTAATATTTACATACTTTCTTACAACTTTCTCTGCTTTTCTTTCTTTATCCTCTCTTTTCTTATTCCTTTTAGAAAGGGAGAACAACTTGGATAGTTTATTGGGCAATTCCAGTCACCCCTATTTTCTCGAGAACAGATTTGGGGTTTTTGTAGTAGTTGTGGATGATTAATGATACGTCTCTATATGCTGTTATCTTCTTTTCTCTCATCCACTCTATAACTTTTTTTCTACGTTCTATTTCGGCTAGTATCTCGTCTTCGCTCCAACCAGTCAGCTCTCTTACTTTTCTTACAACGAGCGAGTTTCTAAGGTCTCCGTTTACTTCGTGTTTATCTTCAAGTGGATTCCATGTAAATACCTCTCTATAATCATTGTAGTCCCATACCTCCCAGACATTGGTTACTCTTCTAACAGGCCTTATCCTTCCTTTCTCGTCTCTCTTCTGTACTCTCTTGACAACTAGTGCAATGTTAATTAGTGGGATATAAGATTGCGGTATATTCATGGGTGGAGAAGTTAGCCTCTTAACAGCGGCGTCTATGTGCTCAGCGTGTAGTGTAGTCATACCACTGTGGCCGGTTGCTATCGCCTGGAACAACACATATGCTTCTTCACCTCTAACCTCACCGACGATAATGACGTCTGGACGATATCTCAGTGATAGCTTCACAAGGTGGAATAGTGATATCTCGCCAATACCACTCCCGACAAATGATGGACGTGAAACCAGCTGGACCCAGTTCTCGTGAGGTAGCCTGAGCTCTGGTGTGTCTTCGATCGTCACGATTTTATATGTTGGCCTCAGTAGTGTTGCTAGAGCGTTAAGCATTGTTGTTTTACCAGCACCCGTTACACCCATAATCAATGTTGTTAATTTGTAATCCATTGCAAGCCAGTAATATGCAGCCATTTCTGGTGAGAGGTTTCCAAAACTAACAAGGTCTATTATTGTCAAGGGTGTTTCACTGAATTTTCTAATTGTAAATGTAGATCCAGAGGTTGAAGTCTCTCTCTTAAATGTACATGCTAATCTGTGACCACCGGGTAGAATGGCGTCTAGTATTGGATAGGCTACTGAAATGTGTTTTCCAGCCATGTGTGCTAGTTTTACAACGTATTCGTCTAGTTCTTCCTCGGTTGTAAACACGATATTTGTTGGAATAGACTCGTATCTCCTGTGCCACACGTATACTGGTCTACCAACACCATTACATGAAATGTCTTCAATGTAGGGGTCTCTGAAAATGGGGTCTAGTACTCCATAGCCAATAACATCTCTTTCAATATAGTACATTATTTTACTCCATGTTAAACCGGGAGTTCTAGTCATTTTAATCTGGAATTCAGTAATTATTTTCCTCGCGGTTTTCCTTATAACATTTGCAATATCTATGTCGAGTCTAGAGATTGGTTTAAGTTCCCATATTAAGTGTTCTTTTATCTCATTATACAATCTTTCCTCCTCGGGTGTTAACGAGATTTCTTGAACTTCGTATATTATCTTTCCCTCAGGGTCTTCTACAATATTTATATATGCAAATGGCTCGTAAACGGGGTATGTTTCAATAATTGTGTGTTCTGGTAGAGCGCTGTATAGTTTGTGTGTATACTTTTTGACTGGAGCTTGCACCTGGGTTTCTTCTTCAACTACTCTTTCTTCTTCTTTCTTTTTTCCACGCTCTCTCAGTAGCTTCTTTAGAGGACCAACATTAATTTTAAACTGTCTTTTCAATGAGCACTACCCCTCAAAATACTAAGTGTTATTTAAGGATAAAAAGCTATATATTTTATTTACCTATATTTTCTTCAAGAATAATATGGTGGAGTGAATAAATACTATTTTGGTGTAAATAAATGACGCTTCGAAATACAATTAGAGTTAGACCATTATTGAGTATATTGATAATTCATTGCATTCTCACCTATATCATTGCATTCTCACCTATAATGAATACTCAAACGACTAGAGTATATGCTTATAGAGAAGATCTAGGTCAACTTGGAATTCAACCATGGCAGGTTAGAGTATTAGACCATAATAGAATATTGTTGATTGGGTCGGTTGGTGGAGTATACGGTGTTGCAGTATTAAACATTGAAAAACCAGGTCTACAAATAGAAGATATATATCCACTTACAGGAGCACCCATACAAGTAGCTATTAATGGATATCCCCTTTCTAGAATTGCTGTGGGGACAGATAAAGGAGAAATACTAATTTTAAATGTACAGAGAGGGAGAATAACGAAATACGTATACATTGTTTTAGGAGCAGATTTCACTATTACAAAAATGTTTCTAGCTAGAACAACAACAGATAACTATATAGTTGCAACTCTTCTACAAGACTCCGCAGGCATTAAACACATATATGTACTAGACGAATATGCAAACGGTATACTTAAAATTAGCCCCATTCCAGGAAACGCAACAGTAACTTGTCCAATACCTGTAAACTCAACAATACTTGATTTCACAGTTCTCGTAATACATGATAATACAGGTTACTACTATGATGCTTCTAACGCCATAGTAGCTCTCCGAGTAATGAAGCAAGTAGTAACTAATGAAACCGAAGAAGAAATACCAGTAGTTATGTTGGCTACATATGATCTCACAAATACACCTAGTGATTGCTCGCTTAAGTCTATTGAAGAAACAGAAATTCCAGAAAGAATAAGTGACCTATTAGCGATTCGAGGATCCGACGAATCCAATGTTAAAATAATATTTACTAAACCCGAAGGTTTTGTTAGCATTGTAGAGGGAAAACTTCAACCAAATCTGTCGCTGAAACCTCCAATAGATGATTATGTAGGTCCTGGAGCGAAGATCGTCACAGGTATTACAAATAAAGATGGGAGTTACTTTATAATCGGACTAAGTGATGGAAGAGTGAGACTCTATACTAGAAGTGGCGATGTATATAGATTGAAGTATATATATCAACTAGGAGTAAGCTTAGTCAATTTATTAGCAGTACCCGGATCAACCAAATATACCTATATAGCTTTTACTACTAGTGGTATACAGGTAATGAATGTAGAACCATATCCAATCCCCTTGTTTAGAGCACAGTGGTCACTAATGCTTACATCACTAGGCTATATTTATGGTGATGCAACCAGCGACCTTAAATTAATAGTGTTTATCGATGGTCAGGGTTTAACAATAGTCAAAAATGCTGATATACTAGCTAAGCAGGATATAATAACAACTCTAAACGACATAATGAGTAAAACAATAGATATACGCTTTGCAACGACTAACTTACCAGATATTCTGGGTGGTAAGTTAATAGTTGAAACACCTGAAGGTGTAATTGAACGAGATATTACGACTGGATTAATAAGATTAACAAATATAATACCAGGTGAAACATACACTGTAGAATTTATTTCTCCAACAAAACACATATATAATGGTTCATTTAAATTCACTGTAGACAGAGCCTCTAGAGTAAACATTATAGAATCAACAAATATGACAGTACAAGCAGTAGATTCATCCATTATAATTACTGTAAAATACTATGAGTATATCGTCAATCTATCTCTCGTTGATGTTTATGGAGTAGTAGGAACATTCGAAGTATATGTAGATGGAGTAAAATATGCAGACAATGTAAGAGATAGAGTCTCTTTGAAAATACCATACGGAACACATGTTGTTAAAGTAGTTCCCAAACCCGAAGACACTAATAAATATGAGAGCTGGGAGAAAACAATAACCGTCACCGAAGACACAAATATACTAGTTACTTTAATGAGAAAATCGTATAGAGTAAGAATAATGGTTTCAGAGAGTGGTGTACCGATAAAGAACGCCTGGATAGAAATATATGATGTACATACAAATACATTGAGAAACATACTTACAACCAATGAAGATGGAGTGGCCGATACGACGCTTCTATATGGAGTATACAGTATTATAGTTAAACATCCACAATACCAAGAAATAAATATAGTAGTAGCTGTAGATAAAGACAATATCCCGGTATCTGTCTCCCTATCACCAACAATAACAACACTACTCACCAGGTTTTCACCAATTATAGGGTTGTTAATCGCAGTAGCGGTAATAGCGATTGTACTCTTGAGAGTTAGAAAAGCAATAGTGGAAAGACTGGGAATTGAAGAAGTATTCTAAAAACATTATTTTATAGTTTATTTTTCTACTAGGCGAACTTTAATAGGATTGTTTTTGGTAATCCATCAACATAGACAACAGTTATTTTTACATTTAAATCGCTTAGTGGAGCAAGAGCATCTAGGTCTTTTCTCATAGCTATTAACTGTGTTAACTTAGCATTGATGTTTTCTAGTGCAGCTTCGAGGGATGCCAGTTCCTGCTCTGAGGTGGGATTTATATATACTTTTACAGTTTTAAGATTTAACTCGTTAGCTGGAGCTGTAGCAGCAACACCTAGTTTAGAGAGTATATTCTTTAACTTGTTTTCTTGTTCTGCTTTAACTCTTAATTCTTCTACTTTTCTCAAATACTCTCCAAGTATTTTTCTCAAATCAGCTATTGCATCGTCAATACTCTTTATCAACTCTGAGACACTGGTAAATTCTCTGATAACTAGAGACATATCTCTCCCCTTGTGGATTATTACCGGGATTGGTATATAAAGTTATTTTTATAGATCTATAGTCTAAGCAAATGGAAAGCTATGCATTCAGTCCACGTGTATTTAATCTCATATAAATGTTTTCTCTTGTTGGGTTTTTATTCCAGTATAGAAGTAAAGTATTATTGGTCACTTTGTCCAATTGGAAAATACTCTAATAACTAGTGGTTGAAATGAGTAGGCGTAGAATAGTTGATTCAGCTAGTTCGGATAACACATATATTTTGATTGCTAGTCGTAGTAGAATCTTTTTGTTTAATGTACTACCAATACTAGTATTCTCATTTCTTTATTTCTCAACTTACTATAGTGTTCTCAATGAGCCAGCCTCTATAAAATTGTATAGATTGTTGAGGATATACTATGTTCTCCTCTCAGGTTTCGTCCTTGGAGCTTCTGGGAGTATATTGCAGTCTGTTCTCCGTAATCCACTAGTGGATCACTACGTAATTGGTATTGGTAGTGGTGCATTGTTTGCAGTTTACATGGCAGTTTACTTTTATACATATCACCCCCTCCTCGTTGTTTTAGCGGGTGTAATTGGGGGTTTAACTGCTCTTGGATTAACTATTTTAATTGCTGATAAGTTGTCGGGTAGTGATATTGCATATGTATTGTCAGGGGTTGGAGTAGCAACACTATTTTCTGGTGCTTCTTCATTTATATTGTTTTTTATTATTGTTAAATACCCATATGCCTCTCTAATGACTACTGGTAGTTTCTCGGTAGTAGATAGTAGTAAACTAGTATATGTTCACATCCCACTACTAATTATTCTAGGTACCTACTTCACTCTTGCAAAGAAATTAAATACAGTGATATTTGGAGACGATTTCGCTAAGCAGTTAGGAGTAGATCCTAGTAAAACAAGACTTCTAGGAGTACTAGTAGCAGGCATCTCCTCGAGTATTATTGTATCTTTATTCGGTATTATTGGATTTCTCGGGTTGATAACACCACATATTGCAAGACTCCTACTTAAAACAAGCGATAATAGATTAATAATTCCATTATCAGGCACTATTGGAATGATAATACTAGCTCTAGCCGACACCACTTCACGTTCAATAACCACCATTGTATCAAGTGAAATACCAGCTGGATCGATAATATCATTGATTGGAGCACCATTCTTCCTACTTCTATTGATTTCAAGGTTTGCAAGGTGGTCTAAGTGATAGAAACACGTGGTTTAACAGTTATTTATAGACCAGGAAACATAGAGGCACTGAAAAACATTAATACCGAGATACCATTAAACACCATTGTATGTATAATAGGGCCAAACGCGTCTGGTAAAACAACACTATTGAAATCCATAGCTGGTTTAATTGAGTACAATGGAGAAGTATACATTAACGGTGTAAACACTAGGAAAATGAGTAGAGAACTGAAAAGAATTCTAGCATATGTTTCAATACTTGATTCTACAAGTGGATATCTGGGTGCACGTGTAATAGACTTATTAATTACATCTCGATATCCACTATCAAATTCATTCTATGATTCAAAAAGAGATTTAAAAGAAGTGTTAGAAATAGCAAGAGAAACAGGTGTAGTAAACCTCTTAAACCGGAGTCTCAGAGAACTCAGCGCGGGCGAAATACAGAGAATAGTATTAACAGCTGCACTAGTAAGAAAACCAAAAATACTACTACTCGACGAGCCAGACAGCCACTTAGATGTCAAGTGGAAGACGTGGCTTTCACGCTATCTCAAAGAACTATCTAAAACCTATAGTATCATAATGTCTACACACGACACAATATTTGCTTCGAATACATGTGAATACTTTCTCGTCTTGAAGAATGGTGAATTACTATTCGATGGGTGGAAACACGAACTCTATAAAAATAAATCAATTATTGAAAAAGCCTATGGCGTAGAATATAGTATAGTTGAAGTAAACAACTCGCAAATTCTTGTACCATTATACAGTGTATAAATTAATTGCCTGTATTTTCATCAATATGAAGCGCATTGCAAAGGTTGGTAATAGCTGTTAAAACAACTGCATCGTCAATATACCTCTTGTATTTCCTCCAATAGATTAATACACCATTCTTGTTCTCTACAAAATCTATTTCATTAAGGTATACTCTACGCAAATTCTCTGGGAGACCTGGAAAATCACGTGTATTGACATATACTACTCCTATAACCTCTAGTTTCCATGGGTCGCCTGTTGAAATAACAATGTAGTCTCTAAATAAAACAATGTTTTTTCTTATAGTGTCTAGTATAGATTGTTCCAGCCCTGAGTAGAGAACAGGATGGTAGTGTTTACTACTGGTTTTAAATTCTACTACATCTAGTGAATCAACTACTTGTATAATGTGGTTTGTAAACGGCGAGTTTTCAATAGTTTCAATAATCCTCCTTACACTTCTCTCTTGGAGACCTGTATACTTTGTAATAGCTATTCTTCCATATCCTGTTCTACGCATAAATAAAACAGTGTAAGTTGTCTTCTCATCTAAATCTAGTGATTTAATAGTGTTTAATGCTTTGTGTAGAATTCTACAAGTTATCAATTTATCAACCTACACCACTATTGATTTAAATACGTGGTGAACGCGTTTAAAATTATATATGGAATAGTTGGAGATGAATGATTTTAAATTTAGCCTCTATATTTATACAGGGTAGAGAGATATGGTCACGAGTTTAAAGGGAAGGCATTGTCTAACTCTAACAGAGTTTACAAAAGAGGAATTACTATTCATTCTAGATACAGCGTTTAGTTTAAAACAGAGATATCTAGCTGGCGAGAAGATAATACCTCTACTCCCAGGTAGACATCTAGCTATGATATTTGAAAAACCAAGCACGAGGACAAGAATAAGTTTTGAAACAGCAATGAGAGAGCTTGGAGGTAATCCATTATATCTAAGTGCTAGTGAACTACAATTAGCACGTGGAGAAACAATAGAAGACACAGCTAGAGTATTATCTAGATATGTTGATGGAATAACAGCTAGAGTATACGAGCACTGGAAACTAGAAAAACTAGCACAATACAGCCGTGTACCAGTTATAAATGCACTGAGCGACCTACACCATCCATGTCAAGCACTAGCAGACGTTATGACAATCATGGAGAAAAAAGGTAGAGATATCACAAAACTAAAAATAGTATTTGTAGGAGACGGTGGAGACAATGTCCTACACAGTTTAATGCTAGCTGTTGGAATACTAGGTGGAAAAGTAACAATAGCGTCTCCACCAGGATACGAACCACATCCAAGTGTAGTTAAATTATTCGAGGAATACGCGTCTGGAAGCTATGAAATAGAGAGAGACCCATATAAAGCAGTAGAAAACGCAGATGTAGTCTATACAGATGTATGGGTAAGCATGGGCCAGGAAAAAGAAAGAGAGAAGAGAGTAAAAGACTTAACACCATACCGTGTAACAGTCGACTTAATGAAACACGCCAAGAAAGACGCTATATTCATGCACTGTCTACCAGCAAAACGAGGAGAAGAAGTAGTAGATGAGGTAATAGATGGCAGATGGAGTGTTGTATGGGATCAAGCCGAGAATAGAAAACACGCTCAAAAAGGACTCTTAGCTCTTATAATCCCCTAAATTGTTCAAAGTAAGTTTTTTATTCTTATCTATCCTATATTTTTACGGTTCAATAGTGGAGTAGGTGGCATTAAATGCTCGTACTGAGAAATACAGCGAGGAAAATAGACTACTCAATTGCAGAACTAGTATTTAAAGTCTCTTCTAGTAAAACACTAACCGCTATAATAACAGGTCTACTAGTTGCATTCGCAGTAGTTCTCGGCTTACTTATTAGAACAGCGCCATTTGGACTAAATGGATTTGAATTCTTTGAGTTTGACAGTTATATCGAGTACTGGCAGGCAAAATACGTGTATGAAAACGGCCCTCTAGCATGGTATACACTTACAAGGAGTAATCCAGATACACATGTATTCTGGTATCCATGGGGGAGAGACTTTATCTATACTAGCTACCCCTTCTTCCCGCTATGGATAGGTACAACATACCACTTAGTCAAAAACTTTGGATTAACATTTGAACAATGGGCTGCACTACAACCAATTATTTTCGCTTCAGTGGCAACAATACTAGCTTATTTCGCCGCAAAAGAATTAACTGGGAGTAGAATAGCTGGTATAACAGCATCGTTTCTATTCGCTGTACTTCCATCAGCTGTTGAGAGAACAGTTATTGGATACGTTGAAAAAGAAGGAGCAGCATCAGTGTTTGTATTCCTATTTATATACTTCTATGTAAAAGCATTGAGGAACATTAGGACAACAAAGACTAATTGGATTAAATACACTATTCTAGCTGGTCTATCAATGGCTCTTATTGGATGGTTGTGGGGAGGATATATTTTCGTACTGGGAACAGTTGTAGCATTCGCTGTGTTATCTCCTTTGATTACTGGAAAGTATTTCACGAGAGAACTGGCATTAACAAACCTATTACTAGTAATCTCTGCAATGATATTTGAAATACCCTCGCCAACAAACTCTATGAGCCTAGGTATATATCCGTTCTCTATTAAGGGGCTAGCTTGGCCACTACTCTCAGCAACACTACTACCTTTAATCTACTATTATCTATCACAGGGATATAGAAATCTGGGTCTTAGAAAACCATTACTAAACCAGGCGAGATATCTAGGTGTTTTAATACTACTATTGATTGGCGGTATAGCATTAACTTCAATGGGTTTACTACCGATTGGTGGAAGACTGGCATGGGCACTTGGACTGCGATTTGTACAAGTTACGCCCCTAGTTGAGAGTATTGCTGAGCATCAATCTCCACTTATAAACCAGTATACTTTAATGAGAATGCTCCACTCTTGGGGTGCAACTATTGAAGCATTATTCTTTGCATCACCACTAATGCTGTCAATACTTGCTGTCTTCTACTTACTATACAAAGGCGAACCAGAAAAGACGTATTTAGCAATAGGTTTTGCACTAGCATTCTATTCTTACTTGAACGCTGTTTACATGATTGGAATAGCATCATATTTCGGTGTTTTAACAGCGTCTTCAATAATACCCTTTATACTCGAATACGTATTCCCCTATAGCTTAGAGTCTAAGAGAGATAAGAAGAAAGCAGGCGTGGTAGTAAAGAGGATTAGTCCAATAACTAGATTTATCGCGACACTGTTCTTTATACTCATAATAGTAAACACGGGTTACACAGCATATGCTGAGCACACATTAAATTCTAGAATAGTCTATACGTTAAAAGCTGGTGTTTCAGACCTGGGCTTCTACTCAAATAGCTGGTATAAAGCAGTTGAAACTATGAGAAATGAAATACCAAGCGATGGACTAGTAATATCTTGGTGGGACTACGGATATGGTATAACAGTAGCTGGTGGAAGAGCATCAGCAGCTGATGGTTCAACAATAAACGAGACACAAATAGGTATTATTGGATTAATACTAACTTCTAAGAGTGGAGAACAAGCAGTTCAACTTGCAAAATTACTAAATGCCCCGGTAAACAAAACCTACTTAATGATCATTGAAGGCGTAATTATAGGTGAAACAAACGATACAGTAACAATAATGCCATTATTTATTGGTAGAGGCCTCCCAGGACTCGTAGACTGGCCTAAGAGCCTGTGGATGATTAGAATTGGAAATGGAAGAGTACCAATATTGAACTCTATGGGAATAAATGCCAGCTACGTTGACACAGAGAAATTCTTTAGAGTATACAATGTATTCGGCGGTGTAATCGCGCCAAAACTCGACGACACAGAAAACACTCCATTAATATACAAGATGCTAGTAGACGCGATGTTATGGTGGGCTAGAGAAGAAAAAGGTAAAGCTGGACAGTTTATGTGGTTCACTGGAACAGAGGAATTCCTAGACTACGCTACAATAGACTACTTTAAGACACAATTAAAACTCAATATAACAAAGAGCATAAATGTTCAAGACTTAAAGTGGATTACTGAGAGACCACTAGCTAACGACGCTTATATCAAACCGTTCAAAGTAGTTGTAGAGCCATTTATAGATCCGAGAACAGGAGAGCCATTAAAATTCGGCTATACAATTGCTGATAGAAACTATGAGGGTGTAGTATACAGCGTAATAGTGTTCTATGAATTAAATATTTCTTAGAAACCCAGTTTTTCTACTTCAATACATGTCTTTGCTTTGAAAACGCTTTCCAAGTATGCTTTTTTAACTCTTTCTTTATAGTTTCTTGCTCTCGGGTGGATAATGTAGTCTACACTTGTTCCACACGACTCATTTATCTTCATGTAAACTAGCAACTCTTGGAATTCACGGTCGCCAACTACTCCAGCACCAATAGCTGTATAGCCTTGTGCAGCCTCTTTTGATATTTTTGCCCCTGGTAGTCCGCTGAGCGATTCAATTGTAAATCCACGCAGTTTCTCGACTAGTATATCTACGAATTGTCTTATTTTACCCAGTCTTCCAGTTACCACTATTGATGAAGAATTGGGTGTGGAAGAATATACTCTCATAACATCTTTTACTATACCGTCTACAAAGTGATCTAGAAGAGTTGCAAATGGTTCCTCCCCACTACTAGCTCTTGCGATGAAATCCTCGAAGTCGTAGAGACCAGTGTAGTCGAGTATACCGCCATGAAATACATCCCATCTCTCCCATGTTTCTGCCCCGGCAACTATTTCTAGGTCCATTAAACCACTTGTTAGTGTTCCACTAGAGGCTATTGTTCCACCTATACCGTCAACTATTCTACCCGATTTAACACCTATTACCCCGTAATATCCGAATCCAGCCTCTAATAGAATGAAATTAATGGAATTATATGGTATTCCATGTCTACTAGAATACTCATATACTGCTAGAAATGCGGAGGCTAGTTTGTCAGCTGTACCCATATCTACTCTATTTATCTTCCTGTAGATTGGAACAGTGGGTAAGTGCACTACTCCTGGAATAAATATAACTCTTTCTCTAAACCCCTCTACTAGTTCAACAACTGTTTTAGCGAGGGCATCGTAAACCCATATACCTATCTCTCCAGCTTCAACGCCTTTTCTAATCGCTTCTTCTGTACTCAATAATAATACTTCAACTGCTAGTTTTCGGGGATTACGTACATTTCCTCCATTATCTAGTGGTATACCATATCCAGAAGGCGCAACAATGTAGTCGGGGTTTAATTCTCCAAGAGAATCTATTAATACTCGTGGATTTTCAGCTACGAGTTTTGTTTCAAAGCTTTCTTCTTCTACAACTCTACCATTTTCTAATAAAACAATGTCGAATGTGCGTGTTCCAGGGTCTATACCGGCAACTCTCATGTAAACACCAATAACCATTGATTCAAACCCATCCTTTAAAAACCATGATTAATGGATTAATTCTAGGGGCTTCTTTGCTGAGAAAAAAGAAGGATCCATTGAGAAAGGGATTTGAGATATTACGTGATGTTAGATTGTTAAAGGATAAACTAAGTAGAATACAAACTAGAATTGATGAGAGAGCAGAGGAGTTGACTAAGAAACTAGTAGAACTACAAATGAAGGGTGATAACTACCTATCTAGACGGTACGCCGAGGAAATAGCGAATTTAAAGAACTTGTCAAAGAGGCTTGCAGTTCTCATGTTTATACTAGACAAAGTAGACCTTGCAGTACAACATGCTATTGTACGCTATGAATTCAATACACTTGCAACGGAGTTATCTAGTCTAATAAGAGAAGTTGGTAAATTACCAGAAACTAAAATACCGGATCTCGGTGTATTATTCGCTGATCTAGAAGAGAATATTAGAGAATTATCAGACATGGACTATACTGATCTACCAGTAGTAGACTATAATCCACCCACTAATAGCGAGGTCAAGGCAATACTTGAAGAAGCAAAAGTAGCTTTAAAAGAAAAATTAGAACCAGCTAGCTAGAGCTGAACAGTATATCTCCTCTCCTCCTTTATAATCGCGATCTTTACATTATACTTTGAAAGTAATTCTATTATCTCTTGTGGTATTCTCTTATATAGCTCACCGGGAACCATGACTATATAGGTAGAGTAGTTTCTATTCAGTAGTGTAGAGCCAATAATGTATGCTAGATATCTGTATTGAGTGGAGAGAGGTGCAGATGGGTCTATAATCCATACTCCTATAACTTGTTCTTCATCTCCCTTTTCAGCTATGAGGTCTGGTTCAAGTGGTTTACTAGACCTTGTAGGTGACACGTCAAATCCAAGTCCTTCAAGTGCTTTAATAACTTCTTCAACGAGTTTCTTCCTCGTAGCTATTAGTTTCTGTGTACCAATGTATTTTTCGAGTTCTCCATGTTCCTCTGGATTGTATAGAGTATACTTGCCCCTCTCTATTCTATACAGAAATAGTTTCTCTGGGTCTCTATACTTGTCTTTACTATTACTATTTACTGTGACAAGGTCTATTTCGAGCTCTAGGCTTTCGTCGCTTCTACTGGGGTCTCTTTTTTTAACCTCATTAATTAGTTCTTTTCTCGTAAAGTATATTTTTCCACTTCTATATAGGGATTCAGCCGCCTCTTTCAACAGCAACCAATTGGGTTTTTTACCCAGTTCCTCACTACTCACAAAAACCAACCCTTTTTACCTAGGTTGAAAGAGGTGTGTCTTGTTTTCCATTATTTTCAACAAGGTTTATTACTTTATCTACTATTTCAAGTATGATTTTTGATGTTTCTCCATCTGGTTTTGCTAGGAGGTATGGTACGCCCTCGTCTACAGCTTCGTTTACGCTTGGATCTAGGGGTAGTTTTCCAAGTATAATGGTTCCATATTTAGATGCAAGGTATTCTCCACTATACCTCCCCATTATATTGGTTATTCTACCACAATGTGGACACTTAAAGTAACTCATATTCTCTATGATCCCCAATAGTCTAATGTGCATAGAGCTCGCGAAGTTAGCTGCTTTTGCCACGATAACTTCGCTTAGAGCGTTTGGAGCTGTAACTAGTATAGCACCGGTTATATTGGGTATTACTTGTGCAACTGTTAATGCCGCATCACCCGTTCCTGGTGGCAGGTCTACTATTAAATAGTCTCCTCCACTCCAAGCTACTTTTGCTGCCAGCTCGGTTATTGCTCTACCAACTAGGGGGCCTCTCCAAACTACTGGTACATCTGGAGAGTCAAGCATTAGGTTTACAGCTACTACTTGTACTCCGAGGGGGCCTTCAACGGGTAGTATCTCACCGTTTTCATTAGCCATGTGTCTTTCTCCCTGTACTCCGAGTAGTAGTGGTATAGATGAGCCGTAGACATCAGCGTCGAATACAGTGACTTTTCTACCCTTCATTGCTAATCCAAGAGCTAGCATTGATGATATAAAGGATTTACCAACACCTCCTTTTCCACTCATTACTAGTATTTTGTATTTAAAGCTATTCAATTTGTTTTTAGCATCGTTGAGTAATCCAAATACTGGTTGGAACCGTACTCTTTTCTCCGGGGTTTGACTCAATACCTATACACCTTTTTATCAAGGCTTGAGTATAGATATCAATAACGTGTTTATTAAATCAATAATGGGTTGAATCAAATGCTGTGTAGTAGAGCACCCGGCAAGATATTATTGTTTGGAGAACACTTTGTCGTAAAGGGAGAGCCTGCTCTTGGACTAGCTGTTTCACTCTATGTAAAAACATGTATTGAGAGAGGAGAGGGGAAAATATACTCGAAGCAACTGGGATTAATTAAACCTAGTAGCCAGCACTGGCCGCTCTTTGAAGCCGTATTTAATAGTGTTGAAGCAAGATTTGGAGAAATACCCAGGGTAGACGTAGTAGTAGACTCTGAAATACCAATCTCCTCGGGAATGGGTTCTTCAGCGGCAACAGCTGTTTCACTAACACACGCGCTCCTCTCATTTATCAATGTAGAGTTTACAAAGAGAGAAGTCCAGGAAATAGCTCATGAAGCAGAGAAAACAGTACACTATAGACCGAGTGGTGTAGATACAACACTAGCTACACATGGAGGCTTTCTCTACTATAAACAAGGAGTGTTTAAAAGACTGGATTTAAAACTACCTGCAAATCTAGCAATAGTAGTTGTCAACACGGGAATACCTAGACAGACAGGTGTAGTAGTCCGCGAAGTACTAGAGAGATATGAGAGACTGGGTAGAATAGGCGAGTATATATATCGTGCAGCAGGCGAAATAGTTGAAAATGGAATTAAAGCAATAGAAAACAACGACATTGATAAACTCGGAGAACTAATGCTAGTAAACCACGGCCTACTCTGGGCAATGGGTGCTTCATCAGAAGAATGCGATAAAACAGTGTATGAACTAATAAGACTAGGAGCTATAGGGGCAAAAATAAGCGGTGCAGGCCGCGGCGGAATAATTATTGGATTAACACGTAGAGAAAACCTTGAAAAAATAAAATCGGGGCTAACAGCAAAGAAATACGAATACTACATTGTAGAACCAGACTACCAGGGCGTAACAACTATTTAAATAAACCGGTTTAACTAGAATAATATAATAGATGATGAAAATAGCGGTCTTTGAGAAATCAATGAGAAAACTCCCATGGACTGATAATATGCTTCCAGGGTCTACAAAAAAAGGAAAAATCTCGATAAAAGAATCACCCAGTATACTAGCCAAGTTTAATTTAATAATGGGAGAAATACTCCCCGTATTCTACGAATACAATAATATCGTTAAGCAAAAAGGATTTTATTTAAAACCAGTCCACGTAGTTGTCAGAAAACTACAGGATAAAGGCATTGTTAAATACTACTACTATGGGAGATACTGGTATAAAATTGAAAAAGAACCAGGTGGTAAAATCAAGTGGATTTATATTGGTAAAAACAAGCCGCTTCCCGAGCTACCAGACCCGCCTAAAAACCCACTTGAAGGAGTAGTAGTCAAAGTATACAATGAAACAGTAGAAATAGTTTTTGCAAGCGAGAAGCTCTTTAAGATAATATATGATAGGTTATCTAGTCAAGGATAACGCTGAGACTATTTTTTAGCTCATATACGTTATTGTAAACATGTATAGTAATGGTGTTCATTATTGGAGCAAGAAGCACTGGTAAACAGCGTATTAACTATTGCGTTATTTAGTGTTGTAGCATATTCACTATTGATATCAATGGGGTTAGTTAGTTATATTATCTATAAACCGAAAAAGGGAAGTAGGAGAGCTGAAGAAGTTGAAATAGTTATTGTTTCAAAAGCAGACCATAGAGTTAAAAACAGTCTCCTAGAGTCAATACGCTACCATGTTAAAAAATACGGTAGAATAATAGTAGTTGTAGATGAAGGAGCACCATTAATAGACATGATAAGAAAAATCAAAGGCGTTGAATTAGTAATTGTTCCATCTAAGTATAGAAGAGACCTCGTTGGGAAGGGTAGAGCACTACAATACTTTGTAGATTGCTGTGTAAACCCTGACAAATGGTATGTATTCATAGACGATGACAACTTAATACTAGACGATTCATTCCTTTATGAAATACCCGTCTACGATAAAGAGGGATATGTAGCTGCTGAACGGTATCCTCGTCCCAAGGCCGGGTTCAAGTACTATTGCTTTTGTTATGGATTGGATTAGATTTATGGACGATATACTCATCTATAGATTTTTCACGGGCCTCCTTGGAAAACCCCTTATTGGACTACACGGAGACCTCTTAATAGTTAAGGGTAGAGTACTCAAGGAAATAGGGTTTAACCGTAGGACTCTAACAGAAGACTTTGAATTTGCATCTGAATTAATAAAACGTGGATATAAAACATGGCAGTCAGCTACAAGAGTATCAATTAAAAGCCCCAACAACTTGAAAGACTTGATGCTTCAGAGGGGTAGGTGGTTTAAGGGTATTGTATATGGAATTAAAAGAGCTCCTCTTGGCATGAAAATTGTTGTATTACTTCGTAGTTTTACATTTAGTATTGGGTTCTTTCTACTACTCCTCCTCTTCCCCATAGCATACTATGTTGGTTATTTATGGTTTATTGTACCTAGTGGATTATACTATGTTACAACTTATAGTTATGGTATATACAAGTCTAAAAAACCATATCTAGTCTTCCTCCTACCATTCTTTGGTATTATTGAAGCATCATCTAGAGTCTATGGTTTTATTAATGTAAATGGATATGTGGTTATTGATAAAAACTAGGGTTTACAGAGATGTGGAGTAGACAGTTTAAAATAAGATTTGGCGAAGTAGAATTATACTTCGGCCCAGGTGTTTTACGAGACAACAGCAAACAAGCTTTGCAGGGCTCTAAGAAAGCAGTAATTGTATCGTCGAAATCAGCTGCAAAAATATCTGGTGCATTCGACGATATTGTATCAGTTCTAAATACTCTTGATATTGAATACACTGTTTTCAATAAAGTAACTCCTAATCCAACAACAGGAATAGTTAATGAACTAGTTGAATTAATAGAGGGGTATAATGCCGATACAATTATTGCTATTGGTGGAGGTAGTGTTATAGATACTGCTAAAGTAGCATCAATACTACCATATACGGGGGTTAAAGCAGAAGAATATGTCTATGGTAAGAGACCACAGGGAAGTAAATTAAAACTAATTGCTGTAAATTTAACACATGGAACTGGATCTGAGGTAGATAGATTTGCTGTTCTCACGGTTTCGGGAACCATTGAAAAACGGGGATTTATTACAAGATACCCCGATATCAGCTTCGACGACTCCTACTACACTCTAACACTAAGCCGAGAGCAAACACTATATACTACACTAGATGCTTTCTACCACGCATATGAAGCAGCTACTTCAAAGAGAAACAATATATTTGTTTTAACACTAGCAGAAGAAGCAGTTGAAAAAGTAACGAGCTACCTAGAAAAAACACTCAGTGAACCGAGAAATCTAGAAGCAAGAACAAACCTATTATATGCATCAATGCTAGCTGGAATGTGTATTGATACCAGTGGAACACACCTAGTTCACGCATTAGAACATGGATTTAGTGGTTTAAACCCAGACCTACCACACGGTGCTGGACTAGCTATTGTAGGTCCCTATGCAGCTTACTATATACATAAAGCAGTACCGGAAGAATCAGCTAGAATACTTAGAATACTAGACCCCTCAATCAAACCAGTAAGCGAAGACGCTGAGAAAGCAGTAAAAATAATACAGGAATTCCAGAGAAAACACGGATTCGAGCAGAGACTAAGCGATTATGGAATTAGAGAAGTCGATCTTGAAAAAGTAGTAGACTTCGTCGAGAAGACAATAAGAGAAAGATATAGTGTCAACCTACCCTTAAACATCGATAAATCAACTCTACTAGAAATAGCTCGTAGAGCACTCTAACCCTCTTTTTCCACTATGAAATGTGTGTACGAAGAACCGGGGGGACCCACCCCGGATCACACTGCCGCGGGACACGCGGCTGTCCCCGAGGCCTCTCAACTAAGTGTATAATTGTAGTGGCTAATATATCCTAAATCTCTATAATTGACAGGTAGGAGTAAAAACTAGTATTGGAATTGGTGGCTTGGATTGGAATTAACAGTGAGTATTGAATTTATCGAGTATGTAAAGCTACTTGTAACGTTTCCAATACTCTTAGTTCTCAGTATACAGGATTATAAGAGTAGAGAATTGGATGCGCGCTTGGTTTACATTTATCTTGTTGTTTCAATAGTGATGTTTGTATTGACTAGTGTATTCAGCGATCTAGTATTAACATTGAAACTCTTCTATGTGTTTTTCTCGATTGGAGTAGTTGGAATAGTATTCTACACATTGTATAGACTTGGATTAATTGGTGATGGAGATGTATTTGTTGCTGTTTCTCTTGGTTTAATGTATACATATCCCACTACTTACTCTGCTACTCTTGCTTCTAGAGGTATTCTACCACCGCCCATCATGATTATATTGTATTCAACACTTGGAGCAATACTACTAATTATCGTCAACTCCATATACGTGGTTTTAACCAGCTATAAATTCGTCCAAGATTTACCAGGAGTATATAGAATACTACTTCCACTCTTTGGTAAACCAGTAAAGATTTCTGACTACATCCAGGGGAAGTATAAACACTACATTCCCCTACAATCATTTGAACTAGTAGGAGGAAACCTCGTGGTGAAATACAGAGTTTTAACAGGAATAGATTATGATATACGATCCACTCTAAAACAACTAGTTGAAGAGAAATTCATTGATCCAGAAGGATATATATGGGTTAGTCCCGGACTACCCTTCATAGTATACTTCTTTGCAGGATTTATACTATTTTTGATACTCGGAGATAAACCGCTACTCACATTATTCTTTAAAGTATTATTTTAAACAACATAGTAAACAAATAAGATGCAACAATAGTAGATGCAACACCCACAATCCAGAAGAGGTTTATTTTAATCAACATTTTTGTATTTACATAGTTTAATCCTCTAGCATATCCTACACCAGCAATTGAACCAAGTAGTGTTAGTGTAATAGAGCTTGGAATACCCATTGAAACAACAAGGAATAACGTAAATGCCGTAGATACTTGTACAATAAACCCTGTTGTAGGTGTTAAAGGAGTAATTCCACCACCAATAGTTCCAGCAATTCTATAACCCCAAATAGCAGCACCTACAAAAAACGCGAGAGAAGTCAGTGTTATTGCTGTATGGAGATGATCTATTGATGGATACATATAGGAGAATATTAGGGATAGAGGGCCGGCAGCGTTTCCAATGTCGTGTGCTCCATAACTAAGTCCTAGTAGGAGGACGATTATTGACTGTGTATAGAATTTAAGTATATCTAGCTCCTCCTCCCACGGGTATTCAAGCGTATAAGAGTATATTATGAGTGCTAGTGCGATATTTATAGCGAAGAATAATGCGTATACAAAAGATATTTCTGGACCAGTAAACTCGGATAATAAGAGGTATTGAACAATAAACATAGAAAACGAGAAGTAAAAGGTATACAGTGCAACTTCAATCCTGGGATTGCCCCTACTTGAAACATATTCATCTAGTTTGTAGAGTACAGTAGAGGTTAAACCAGCAATTAGTGGAGTAGTAATCCACGAGGAGACAATTAGAGCTATTCTCTCAGTGTTTAAACACTCTAATCCACATAGAGCCAATCCCGTTCCAATAGCACTTCCAACAACAAGCTGGCTTATACTAAGTGGTATTTTATAGTGGAGGGAAATAGATGCTACTATAATAGTTGAAAATACAATAGAAGAAGATGCAAGTAACTGACTGGTTTCACCCGGTAGGAGTGAGAAGTCAATAATTCCCTTCGCTATAGTCTTAGATATCCTACTACCAAGCGTGAAGGCACCAATACCCATAAATACAGCGTTTGCAGTATAAACTAGTCTAGATCTCCTCTTAACTCTACGAGTTGAAACACCAATTATTTTGCCGATATTTTGTGCACCGTTAATCATTGCAATACCCAGCGAGATAGCAACCGCTACTAGCAATACCACGATATACAAGTATAGACACCTATTTAGACTATATAGATTCACTCTGCAGTCATAAAGGGTATTTCTACATTAAAACATTTTTAAATTTTACTCGTGATCCAACCATTAAAAACACGTTTAAACATACTTGTAAACTAGAATTTGAATTAATACCGGTGTATTCATGGCGTGGCTTATAAGTAGAGAGGAGTGGCTGAAAATATATGGTTTAATAGTAGAGAGAATTCCCTGGCTTAGTTTTCAAAGAGACCAAGAGGCAACTGATTTACTAAGCCATATACTCGTTAATCACCCCCGCGCAGTGTTATTCGAGGATATTAAATCAAAAATAAAGAGTAGTGTGAGTGGAATTGTTGTTGGATGTGGTGGAAGCCTACTCAGAGAAACTGGTTTTCTAAAGACTATAGATAAAACTCGTTTTTTAATAGTAGCCGCTGATGGAGCAACTAGAGTATTACTAGAAAACGGTGTTGTACCAGACCTTATTGTTACTGATTTAGATGGTGATATAGAAGCTATTAGAAAAGCATCTAGAATGGGCTCTATAACTATAATACATGCACATGGAGACAACATTGACCTACTTGAAAAACACGTTCCACTAATTGAGGGGTTTGTCTCTGGGTCTACCCAGGTTGAGCCAAGACCCTATGTATACAATTATGGTGGATTTACAGATGGAGATAGAGCACTATTTATACTATACCATCTCGGAGTGAGAGAAGTATACTTGGCAGGCTTCGACTTAGAAGAGCCGGGGGTGTGTCCTGGTAAAACAAGAATTGATTTAAAATCAAAAATAAAGAAGCTTGAAATAGCTAGATTAATAATGAAATACCTAGAAGAAAAAGGAGTAGTGTTTAAACACATTGGTGAATTGCATGAATGACCCTGCTTCTAAATACTTCTCGCCTAAAACAACAGAGAGAGATAGAGCTGTATTCGAGGCTGGAATAGCAATAGGCACTCTTGTCCACCAATTCACTGGTATACCAGTTAGAAGCCTCGAAGACCTGGAAATAATTAAAAAAGCCATTGAGAGGTCTTTACTAGCCCAGCCATTCCGTGAAGAAGTTAAAGTAGAATTAAACATAGAACTCCCACAGTCAAACTCTCCATACGCCTACACTACGATTAAAACGAGAAATATAGATGCACGAATAATTATTAAATATGGTAGGTGTAGAGTTACAGCGAGGCTTAGATACATACCCGAATTAGACTATAATCTAGGATACATAGAAGACATACAAGAGGATTAGAATTGAGCAGACAGGCAATAGCTTGGGGTATTACTGGAGCCGGTGCACTGCTTAGAGAGAGTGTAGAGGTAATCAGTCAACTCGTTAAAGCGGGTTATAGAGTTACAGTATTTATTTCCAGGGCTGGCGAGCAAGTAGTCAATATGTATGGACTCCGCAAAATACTAGAATCCACTGTTAAAGGAGAGTATCCAACAGGCATTATCTATGAGAGTAGAGAGCCGCCTGGATTTCCATCAACGGGTAGGCTATATCTAGGCGTGTATAAAATAGTAGTTGTATCACCGGCAACAATGAATACTATTGGAAAAATAGTTAGTGGAATAGCAGATACACTAGTATCAAACCTCGTAATGCACGCTATTAAAACACAAAAACCAATCTACATAATCCCCGTTGACGCGTTTGAAACTAGGAGCTACATACCCATAGTAGTAGATAGAGAGAAATGTATTGAATGCGAAAAATGCTATGCTGCTATGTCTTGTCCAACAGGTGCTCTCGTAGAAGACCCGTATTACAAAGTAGACGTCTACTTAGAGAAGTGTAATAGGTGTTATATGTGTTTAAAAACATGCCCCTTTAATGCTATATCATTTGATGTTGAACTCGTCGTTAAACCCGTACCATTCTACCTAGATATAATTAGAAAACTCGAGTTGATACCAGGTGTTAGAGTAATAAGAGATCCCCGCGAAATACTCGTAGAACTAGGTGTAAAGCAGTGAAAATAGCCCTTGTAACTGGTAGAATAGCGTATGAAATGGTTCGAGAAGTAGCTGAGAAAATAATGCGTGAAAACCCCGGAGTTGAAATCACTGTAATCCAGCTTCCAATACCCGTAGCAGCAATGATGACAAGTGAATACTTATTGAGAGAACTGCCAAGACACATAGATTCCCTGAGAGACAAGGACTACGTAATCGTACCGGGATATACACGTGGCGACGTCTCACTTGTTTCTCGTGAACTCGGATTGAGAATTATTAAGGGGCCTCGATACATCTACGACCTCCCACAAATGGTAAAATACATTCTCAAAGGAGTTGAATTCTCAACAATCGAGCCAGCTGATAGTATTCTAGAAGCTGAAAAAGAGAAAATTGAAGTGGAAGTACTTAGAGAAGCCCGGGAGAAAGCCAGTGTAGACAAATACTTTGATATCAATGGAATACCAGTTAGTAAACACTACCCACTTGTAGTACTCGAAGTATATGCTGATACACCACGCGACTTAGAGAAATACCGCGTAGCAGCTAGTCATGCTGATTTAATCTCTATAGGTGTACCAATAGGATTCGACTTATCTAAAACACAGAGAATTATTGAAGAAGCAAAAACACTATTCAATAAACCAGTAGGTATAGATACAGGAGACATGGACATTATCAACGAACTGTCTCGTCAAGTAGATTTCATTAATGGAGTATCCATTGAAAACATTGATGTATTAACCAGTATGATCCATGCTATCAGGGAAAAACCCATTATACTAGTAGGAGGTCGGGGAGTAGAACCCAAAAAACTAGTTTCAACTGCCCGGTATCTCAGAGAACACGGGTTGGAAAAAATCATATTGGACCCCGTGTTGCAGCCACCACTCCAGGGTTTAATAGAATCTCTAACAGCATATATTGAAGTTAAAAACATGCAATCCGAGTTTCCTGTTTTAATGGGGGTTGGAAACATTACAGAACTAGTTGACGCTGATAGTATAGGGTTAAACGCGCTATTAGCGTTTATTGGTGTTGAACTAGGAGTTGAATTATATCTTACAGCAGAAGCCAGTGTAAAAACACGTAATGCAACACTAGAATTAAAGAAAGCACTAGAAATGGCTGTTATTGCAAAGAAGCTCGGTAAACCACCAAAAGACCTCACATTAAACCTCTTAGTATTAAAAGACAAGAAGTTGAAGACAAGTATACCTGTGAGAGCAGAGAATAGAGTAGTTGCTGTAGAGAAGAGTCCATGGAAACCAGACCCCAAAGGCTTCTTCAAGATATTCGTCGATCACTCTAATAAAACAATAATAGTACAATACTATAAATATGGAGAGAATAAACCAGTATTAGAAATAGAGTCTCGCGACCCATACGCTATTCTAAATACAATCATAGATCGTGAACTGGCATCAGACCCAAAACACTACTTCTACCTGGGATATGAACTAGCAAAAGCAAAAATAGCGTTGTCTCTAGGTAAAGAATACGAACAAGATAGAGAACTATTTACAGTTGACTAATAGATATAAAACTCTAAACTTATACAATTAAATTGAAACCCGCGACGCCCGCAGAGGCTCCCGAACGGGATGCAATGAAGCAGGGCCCCACATACTCAAACTAGAATTCTAGAGCACAAGATTGTAGATATAATCTTTGTGCATGAATTGTGGAGAGGACGTAGTTAACAGATGAAAACGTTGAAGTAAGTGAAAACTATGCTCCAAGTATTGTTGTACCAATCAGAAACATTGTTATACCCGCAATCACGTCGGTTTATGCATTGCACTATTAGAGAATCAACAGGTGTAAAAACATTCGTTGTATACGGTACACAATTAGACGATACTGTATACAACACCGAGTTGAGGGATTTCAACTACCTAGATTGTACTTCTGCAAGAGCATTTAGAGAAGCGGGATTAATTGACAAAACAAGATATAAAGTTCCACCAAAGATCTAGTCTATCTGGTAATGAACCACTATCTACAAGAGGCGAAGCAGTATTCAGGGCGTACTTTGCTCAAGATTTAATCAAAACTACTTGTGGATTAAAACACTATATAAATGGATAGAATATTACAGTAGACATTACTAAGTATACTACGTACAATGCCACTAGGAGAATAATGAGTGTGACTATAAATGATACCGCTCGCCACACTCTGCCATATGTATATCTACACTCTACTAGCACATTGTATTCCCGTATACCAACGCGTTCAACGCTGACTGCTATACAGGGACGAGATTATATATTTGACGCTGTAGTAGAAGCATAACTAGCAATAGACTCGTAATTATCCAGTGAGAGAAAACTAGGCTTTGTATACCTCTACTCACGAAGCAGTCCTTTAACTACTACCTCTCTATCACTAATACGAACACTCACTCTAAATTTATCTTTGCAGATCAATACGAGGTTTATAACAACGAGGATAATAACCACTGCGAGAATTACAAAGACGAGTATAGCGGGTGGAAACACACTCATACACCCATACAACTAGTCATACCTATCCATCTAGAATTACAAGACACCTCTTAAAAAATCTAAACAACACCATTGATTTTTATAATGGACGCTTTATTCTATTTGCGTATACCGATCGTCAAAGAACTCGTTTTGAAACGATATTATCTCTCATGAGTAATTACAGAGAGGTAGTTAATAGAGAGTTGTAAAAATAAGTGATGTGAGGAGTGGAATTTGTAAAAACTATGTTTTTTCTAGTTCCATGGTTTTTCTTTGAATGGCTTTAGCAATAACATATCTGATTTCCAATGAGATTTCTTCGTTTCTACATCTCTTTAATTCTTCCATCCATGCTTCTATTTTTACTGGATCATCTACTTTTTCTAGTAGTAGCTTGATAAATCTAGGCATGTATTTTTCTAGTGTTTCATCTACTACTCTCTGCATCTCAGCGTATTTATCGAGTAGCTCTACTGCTTTAAACCCCTCTCTATTTGAATACATAGATTGAGACAACTCCTCCACCATGGACAAGTATGAAGTTTAATCCTCCACAGAGATATTCCTCAATGCTAACTATAAAAAGAAAGGGCTGTGTGTAATACCAAGAGCACTGTCTGTATGTGTATTTAAAAAAATAAAAGAATAGGGATGATTGTGTAAAAACTACTTCTTTAGACCAGAGAATGGTGTTGCTACTCTCTGTAGGAATCTTCTTGCTTTTTCAACTAGTTCTGCTGGTACTTTTCCTTCTTCGTAGCAGAACCACCAGTCGAAGCACTTGAATTGCTTTAATCTCTCTGCCGCGTCTTTTATGGTTCTTGCTGGTGGTACTATTACTGAGCATCCAATTAACTCGTTGTTTGGCCAGTTGGCTGGTAGTGCTCTCTTGTACTGGGTGTTTACTTGTAGTGCTACTAGTAGTCTGAGTATTTCATCCATGTTTCTACCTGCTTCTTGTGGATAGTATAGTATTGCTCTAACTACTCCCTCAGGGTCTACAATTATAACTGCTCTAACACTGTGAGTGGAGCTCTGCGCGTGGAGGAATCCTAGTTTCTTTGCTACCTCGCCGTTGGGGTCTGCGATAATTGGGAATGGTATTTCAATACCGAATTTTTCTTTAATCCACTCAACCCATTTAATATGTGAGAATACACTGTCGACACTGTGGCCTAGTAGCTCAGTGTTCAACTCTTTGAATTCATTGTATCTCAATGCAAAAGCTATGAATTCAGTTGTACATACTGGTGTAAAGTCTGCTGGGTGGCTAAATAACACCAGCCATTTTCCCTTGTAGTCGTCTGGTAGTTTCTTTACACCATGTGTTGTTTCAACAGTCATTTCAGGGAATTTTTCTCCTATTAGGGGTACTGTGCCCGGCATTTAATTCACCTCGTTTTTAACTAAATATAACAGGGGGTTTATAAATATTTACCGGTGACAGTTTTTTCTAAAATACATTGTTTAGAAAAATAAACCAATAACTAGAAATACTTACTTAGAGAAGATAAGTATTTAATTTACAATAGAATTGCTCAATGTAAAGAATTTTTAAGCAATATATTCATAATTCGATCTAGTGTGAAATATAATGATTGAAGTGATTAAAGTGACTAGTGAACAGGGACTTCAAGGCCAGGGTGAAGCAGTGTTATCTATGGTTATGCCTTTTAATGGACAGGTAAGAGACCCTATTTATGGATATATAGACTTCGTCAAGGAACTTGAAGGAGTAGTAATGGACTCCTGGGTATTGCAGCGCCTCCGCTACATATACCAGTTGCAGACAGCACACTTTGTCTATCCTGGTGCAACACACACTAGATTCTCACACTCTATTGGTGTAATGTATTCATCTCACAAATACGCTTCTTTCGTCTTGAGGACAGGTCTATCACAGAGCAGTCAAGACGAAGTCTCCCGAGAAGTAAAAACCCACTATCGAGAACTAGTAACAGCAGCTAGAATACTTGGATTACTACACGATATTGGACACGGCCCCTTCAGCCATGCATTTGATAAATACGTGTATAAAACAAGGAGTTTTCTACCCTACCGTGTAGGAAACCATGAAGTAGTAAGCTACTTGTTGTACCGAGACTACTTGAGAGATTTAATTGAGAAATCACTACTTGAAAACAAGAAAGCACTAGGCATGGATGTAGACTACCTCCTCGGACTCTTAGATTCTGGTTTAAAACCACCAAGTGGCATGAAGGGCTTTACCGACTTGGTTGCTAAGGGGTTACTGGGAGAAAACGAGTTTTATGATGGTAGGAGTGGGGGTTTAGACAGAGTTGTAAGAATGATTGTTAGAGACTACATCTACACCAGCGACATAATGGATTACTTAAAGAGAGACAGCTACTACACTGGTGTCCCAGTCGGCGAAATAAACGATGATTGGATAATGAGGAATTCATATATTGTAGGAGACGACACGGGCCCCACACTGGGTGTTTCATCTAAAGCACTAGATGAAGTAGCTAGATTATTCGACGCGAGGAAATTAATGTATAAATACGTATATCTACACCCAGTAAACGTAGCGTTTATTGAAACAATCGGCATGATCCTAGAGTGTATAAAAACAGATATTGCCAGCCGCCTCGAGAAAATGATTGAGGGCCGCCTCGAAGAATACATTGCATTAACAGACCACTCCCTGTACTCGAAACTCCAAGAGCTACTATTGAAAAACCCATCTGAATACGAGTGTGAAGATAAAACGTTTACAAAAATGGCCTTGGAGAGCCTATTCTACCATAGAAAGCCTATTTGGAAACTAGTAAAGAGATTTACATATGACTTAGAAGAAGCAAAAGTATTGTTTGGTGAAATAGGAGACGCTGTGAGAAAAGCAATACTCGACAAGATTAAACGAGAAGTAGCAGGTAAACTATCACATAAGGGAGTAAGTGAAAACGATATTTATGTATTAATAGACAAAATAGACGTGTTTCCATCAGCTGGAGAAGAAGTAGCCAGTAAAATCCTCGTAGTAGATGTGAAAGACGGTGAAGTAGTAGATAAATACTACATGTCATTCAACGAGTTTGCACGTGAATACGGTTTGAAATCAGAAGTATTAATCTCCCTATACATCAACCGTGTTAAATACAGAGAGCTGAGTGGTAGAGACCTAGAAGAAGTAATATCACTGTCGAGAATAATAATTGAAAACTCTATTAAGGGTAGGAGGAGAGAAGCACCTGAAACCAGCTAGAATACTCGTTATTAACCCAATTAGGAAATAATTGGTTTAATTGGTGATAGGGTATTGAACACCACTGATCTACTAGTAGGCGTAATACTGGGACTACTACCCATTAGTGAAGTTAGAGGTGCAATACCATATGTTTTAATAGTCATGGATGGATTCAACGCGAGGATAATAGGTATAACTCTCTCAATACTCGCTAATCTACTCGTGCCATTTATAGCATATCCAATACTAGACCTACTAGACCACCTCGTAAAATCCCGGTTCACTCCTAGCTTCATTAAAAACTTCTATAATTGGCTTTTACAACTGGGTAGAAAGAGGAGTCTTGGACTGCGTAGAACAAGCTATATTGCACTATCTCTATTTGTTGGAATTCCACTACCAGTGACGGGTGCATGGACTGGTACACTAGTGGCATATGTACTTGGTTTTGACAGAAAGAAGAGTATATTGGCAATAGAAATAGGAGTGTTAATAGCCTCGGTAATAGTACTGCTAGTAGCATACCTGGGTATAGATGTACTTGCAAAGCTGTTTCTCGCTCTTTAATGAAAAAGGGTAAATTATTTAAAACACGTATCTCCTATAGACTAATCACTGAATGCGAGCGTGTAGTAGAAATGAAAACACAGACTATGAGTGCATCGATCGATGCTTATAGAGAGAGAGTAGTTAATGGACCAGTGGGTAAGACACTGTTATGGCTTGGACTACCCTTAATGATAGTTCAAATAGTAAATATATCTTATAACTTCGCTGATACCTACTGGTTGAGTATGTATAGTAAAATAGCATATGCTGCCCCGAGGCAAATATGGCCTTTCTTCATGTTTCTAAATGCAGTAACACAAGCGCTTAGCTCGGCTAATCTAGCATTGATTAGTCAGGCTATTGGTGGAAAAGACTATGACTACGCTAGGAGAGTGGTTTCATACTATGTATCAATACTCTTAGCTTTAAACACTGGTGTCGCATTGTTATTTCTACTACTAGGCCCCTTTGTATTCAAGTATGTAATGGGTGTTCCAGAAGACCTATACGAGTATGTTGTAACATATGCTAGAATAATCTCGTTAGACCTACTACTATCAGGATTATACATTGGATATAGCACTATATTCCAGGCGATTGGTGATACAAGAACACCCTCGAGAGCTGGAATAGTATCATCACTAACAAACGTTGTATTAGACCCACTATTCATATTTGGTGTTAGACTCAATGGAGCCACTATAATACCTGAAATGGGTGTAGCTGGCGCTGCATGGGCGACAGTAATATCGAGGTTTGCCGGATTCATAGTAGTATTATTGATATTGCAGAAGAAGTATCCATTCCTCATTGTAAAACCATCGCTTAGAATAGAGAGGGATTGGATTGTAAAGAGCTTGAAGATAGGTATTCCAGTAGCACTCATGATGATGAGTAATAGCCTCGCCTTTATGTTTCAAAACAGATTGATAAATACTTATGGGGCATATGTTGCAGCAGCGGCTGCAATAGGATTTCTATTAATGGATCTCGCGGATGCTGCACTATGGGGTTTCACTGCTTCTGTTGCAACGATGGTTGGGCAGGCTATTGGCGCTGGCTTAGAGAAGAGAGCTAGAAGTGTTGCTGTAAAAGCAATGATATATATTGGATTAGCATCGTTTACTGGCTCGATAATAGTATATTTCACCAGGTCTTTCTTCATAGACTTGTTTACCGACGTACCAGAAATATATAGAGAAGCAGACTTGTTTGTACAGTGGTTTGCTCCAACACTAGCTGGCTTCGCAATCTTCTTTATTGGTATGTCTGTGGGGCGTGGATCAGGCCACACACTATACCCGACAATAGTTGGTATTATAAGGCTGTGGGGTATAAGAATAGGCCTTGGATACCTGGTTGCCTTGGGGCTAGGGCTGGGAACACTCGGTATATGGATGACTATGAGTCTAAGCAACCTAGTAGCCGGGTTAATGATTATACCCTGGATTCTACGTGGAAACTGGGTTAAAGGAGTAGTAAAGAAAAGAATAGAAGTAGATCAGAAACCCACCGTCTCCACACCACTACGGCTCCAAAGGTCTTCATCACCAAGATAAAACAATAGAGTCAACCAGTAGTTAAAGATTACAAGTAGAGGGCCTACAACTCGGTAAATAAACCTCCCTTGAAATACTATACTACTGGTGTAACCCTCATGCCCAAGGTAATAGTTGGATCAGATGATTTATACGCATGTGCACTAGAAGCAGTAGAATACCTCAAGAAAAAGGGATACGAGGTAATAGTAACAGGGGCATTGAAGACCGGGAAGCCAGAGCCATGGCCAGACGTAGCATACGAAGTGGCTCAAGCAGTATCAAGGGGAGAAGTAGAATTCGGAGTACTAGTATGCTACACAGGGACAGGCGTCTCAATAGTAGCAAATAAACTACCCGGGGTGAGAGCGGCACTATGCAACGACCCAGAGACAGCTCGTGGAGCAAGACTATGGAATGATGCAAATATATTGGCAATGAGCGGGAGACTAGTAACAAACATACTAGCACGTGAAATAATAGATGCATGGCTCTCAATGAAACAACCAGACCCAACCGAGAGAGAAAACATAGAGAAACTAAAACAAATAGACAATAAACACCGCAGGTAAAAAGACTATAACAAATATAAATATCCACCCCTACAAAATTAAGAGTGTAAAAGGGGTATAAAACATGAAAATCATGCGTGGAATAGAACCAATAATAGCAGTAGTAATACTAGTAGCAGTAACACTAGTAATAGCAATCGGAGTAATAGGCTGGATAATGGGATGGTGGGGAACAATGGGAGCAACAGAAAACCTACAATTCTACCCAGACAGCTATATAGGTGTTGGGGGTAATACTACGCTATACATACACGTAAAGAACATTGGTTCAGCAGCAGCAGTAATATACAAAATAGAAGTTGTAGGAGTCGAAGAACTAACCGACACATCAAGATTTGATGGTAAAACGATAACAGATGGTACAATATCTCCTGGAGTTGAAGACACCTTACAAGTGCCACTTAGCAAAAATGTTGTTCCCGGTACTAACTACGCCGTGAAAATTTATACAAAGGCAGGCAACGTCTACACAGTAACTGTACAAGCAAAGGTGTAAGGGGATTAACCAATTCATTAAATGGATTGTTTTTTCTCTTCTCATAGTCTTTCCATTTCTTGTTTACGTGTTTACTCCTGGTTGGTCGTATTATCGTGATGAACAGTACTATATTGAGTGTGGTGTTTTCTATGTTTCTAATTTGACTCCTCCATTAATGTGTAATTTTGAGCATCCTCCATTCGCCAAGTATTTTATTGGGTTTTTTAGTGTGCTGGGTATTGCTCGCTATGTATTCATGTTATTGGCTGTTGTATCCGGTTTTCTGCTTTATCTCCTTGTTTCTGGTTTTACTGGGTATTGGATTGCTGGCTTGGTGGTTTCTACTCTCTTCCTATTTGATACTATTGTGTTTAATACTCATAGGTACTTGCTTTTAGATCCCGTTGCAGTCTTCTTGGTTTTGCTTTCTACTTGCTTGTTTTACTCTGGGCGTAAATACATATCTGCTATTACAGCTGGATTAGCAGTGGCTTCTAAGTTTAGTGTTGTACCCGTTGTCGCAGGGTTGTGGCTGACACTAGTAATCAGAGAGCGGGGGTTTAAGAATTCAATATTATACTTGTTGCTTGCTTTTGCTACTTATTTATCTACTTACCTCGTTGATTTAAGGCTGGGTTTAGATGCTATTCTAAGACACCACGTGGAGATGTATACCTATATGTCTTGGAGACACGGGTTTTCACCAGTTATAGCAATACTTGGTTTTACAAAGCTCTTTTTCCGCATTGAAGCGTGGAGGTATATTGGAGAATATACGTTTCTCGTTTCAACTAGTAATGGATTCTTAGAAGTAGTAAACACTAAGTTTACACCTCTCAACAAGTGGTATATTGTATTCTATGCTGGGGGTGGCTCACCACTCTGGCATATTCTCTTCCCGAGTCTACTCTACGCTACATACTTGGTATTGACTAGAAAAGCCAGTAGTAGACTAGGCGACACGGTATTTCTATCGTGGCTTTCACTGTTAAACGTTGTTGCCGGGACTCTAGACTGGTACTATGTCAATACACTCCCATTTCTCTATACAACACTAGTTGTACTAGTCTACCAGGTTGCACCATCTAGGTTTAAGTGGATTGTAACAGCCTTGGTAATAGTGCACTTTACATCGTTTATACTTACACTTCTAGGAGTAATACCGTTTAAAACACTGGTTGCCACGTAGGACTCCTGGTTTGAATTAAAAAATCCCTATATCTACTCTTTTCTCTTCTTTTTCTGTTTCTCCTCTGTTGTCTCTACTTCGTATACTCTTACACCAACATCTAATAGTTTTCTAAATGCGTGGTCTATGAATCTAACGTGTGCTCCTTTTTGCCCTACGAATGGTGCGTATGCTTCGCTCTCTATTTTCACGGCTAGGTTTGGCCCGGCGAAGTCTACGTCTACTATGTGTTTGTAGATCCAGCTTACTGGGTGTATTGCGTGGATGAATGGTTTGAAGTCTAGTGATAATTCTACTGCTCTCAGCTTCATTCCAAGGTCTTTCTCCATGTTGTTTATTCTCTCTCCTCCCCTACCGATCAATCTACCCTGATATCCTTCTTTGGATACTATTAGGGCGTCTGGTACTCTATCAGTAGTTATATTATATGTTTTCTTTAATTCTACGAGGTTTAATACTGTAACTATATCTGCGTCTGGAGCGTGTATTCTAGCTGTTGCCAACACTTGTTTCTCTGTCTCGTCTAGTGGACGGTTTCTCATTTTTGACTCTAGTAGTAGTTTAATACCTCTCCTAGCTCCCGGCCTCACAATGTCTTTTAATCCAAGGTCTACTACTCTAGCGTTCTCCTCGCCTAGTAGTAGCTCTCTAAGCATTGAAGCCGAGTCTTTACTACCAATACTCCTCTGGAATACTGGGTCTCCAGCGACGATCAACCTGCTGTTTCTACCCATTCTAGTAATTACCTCGATAGCTGATTCTACTGGTAGGTTTTGGGCGTCATCTATAAATACTATTGAGTCGTCGAATGTCCTACCCTTCAAGTAGTGAGAGTCTGCGAATACTACTACGCCCTTATTGATCAACTCGTTTAACTTACTTGTTTCAATATATGGTGATGCAACGTCTTCAACATAGGAGAAAACCATTTTATAATACATATCTCCGAGTTCCGCCGCTGTCAGCTCTTTGCCTGTTACTACGTCGACTAGTGGTCTTGTAATAATAAACCTCTTGTATTTACCATTCAATACAGCGTCTAATCCATAGATTATACTAAACAAGCTCTTGCCACAGCCTGTTGGCCCAAACAATCCTATTATCTCTACTTTTCTGTCTGCTAGTGCTTTAATTATTTCTTCTTGTCCTGGTGATTGTGCTTGTAGTTTTGAAAACAGGTTTTCGGTGGTCATTGGTAAACACCCCGGAGGGATGTAATTGTGTTATCCATAATTAAATCAAATAATAATGTGTTCCCTATTAAACCTCGGCGGGGAGGGCATCTATATATAAAATTGTTAAAAAGAGCGTGGTTATACTTCGAATGGTGCTAGTAGGTATACTACTCTACCTGTTCCAATAGAGAATTCTGCTTTTAACGGGTTTTTACTCGAGAATTCTAGTGTCACTATATCTGATACTTTTGCTATTCCGAGGACATTTACTAGTTTTGTAGTGTCGTAGACTGACTCGGAGGGCTCTTGTACGTCTAGTGAAATAAGTGCTAGTGAACCCTGTGCGAATCTTACTTCTACTTTACCTGCACCGATGGATTTGAATACTATTGCTTCTGGTGTGGCTTTTATCTGAGTGCTACCGCCAACTGCTTCTATATCCTCTATTACTTTTTTAACTGCTTGAGCCATTAACTTAGCTGAGGCTTTGAATTCCAAGTTGAATTCTGGTATTTCTGGTGTTGGTACATCTAGATTTCTAAACTTGAATACACGGCTTACTACTCCACCCGCTCCAATAGTGAATTTCACGAAGTCTCCTTCTAGTTCAATAGCGAGGTTTTCACCTTTCTTCAAGTGCTTCAATACTTTTTTCAAGTTGTTTATAGATACACCAATACTTACTTCTTCTCCTACATCGTATTCTAGAAACATGTCTTTGGGTAGAGATACGTCTATAAGTGAAGACTGGTCTGCATCGAGTGCTTTAATGTTTAATCCGTCAAGTGTTAATAATAGTGCTACTTCATCTGCTATATTGCCGATTGCATCAATAACTTCTTTAAACAACTTGGCTTCAGGTAATACAATACGAGTCACTGTCAACACCAGTATTAGTTATTGGATTACAGATTTAAAATAAAAATTCAAGGTGTTTTAATGTAGACATTTACTCCTTACTCTCTGTAATCCACAACTTTACTTCAACATCTTTGTCTTTAAATGATTGAAGTATATTAAAAACACTGTTACCCAGTGTAACAGGGTATTCAACGCCTTTTATAACTCCTCTCCAAGCAATAACGTGGAGATTTCTATCCATGAGAATCCACAAGTTGACTAAACCGGGAATTAATAAGTGAATTAATAAGTGTACGTGAACACGAGTTCTACTTTTTTCTATCTCACTCTTAATTAAATCAATTAAATCACTGATATCCCATCCAGACCGTAGCTCTAAAGCACTAAATTTAGAAGCTCTTTTTACAACATGAATAATAGATTCAATACTTAGCAATAAATCTAAGACTTATATTCCTCCGTTAGAAGGTTTATTTACAACTACTGGGGGAGTTTCTATTTTAAATAATTCACGTAAAATAAAGAGAGGTGTATCAACGAGTAGTTCTTGGATGGCTTGGACGTAGTCTTTAGTGAATGACAGACATATTTCTTCATCGCCATTACAACTAGCTTTTGCAGTAATTATTGTTTCACTAGTTGGCGACTCGTTAAATTCGAAAAATAACTTAAGAGTAAAAAACCGACTTACACCATAAACAACGAGTTTTTCATTTTGTTCAATTGAATACCTGGGTATTGTAATTTCTAAACACGTCTTTTTAAATAGACCTTGAAGCCTCCTAGATATGCACCACTCTGTAGTACATAAATTGTTCGTGAGATATGTTTTATTAAACTTACTAGAATAATAGAGGGGTAGGCAAGGATAGCATAGAATTTTCCTGGTAGCTTGTAGTGGCAAAGGACTTTGAATAGTCCACTCGTGTTTTAACCCAGGGTTATGGGATATCAAGTTGACTAGAGGTTTAACTAGTTTAAATGTATACATGCTTGATCCTTTATTCTCGGAAATAATCATTTTATCACCAAAGATAATTAACATAGTGTAAGCACTGGTTGCGTAGTACTACTTTTTGATCTTGGTTTATAAATTTTATAGTTTTTTGTTATTGATTATTAAACAACAACATTATAATCTAACTAGTTTTTTCATTTTCTTTCTTTTTAACTTCTTCTTTCTTCTTTTTCTTACAAGGCATTTCTACCACCATTATAGAAATCACTGTTGTAAGGGTTTAAAGTTCTTGGGTTGATCGATGTGGTTTAAATTCGTTATAGTGGTATTTTAATTGGTTTTACTTCGTAGTAGTCTAATATGTAATGTCTATTTGATAGGAATACGGGTAGTTCTCTTATTGAGAGAAATAGTGTATTTGCATGGATTCTTATTGGTGGTGTTAGCAGGGTTATTATTAGAGGTGTTAACTCTCTTGCTTTAGATGCAATTCTGTATTTTTGCTTTACATATGAATAATACTTGATGAGTTTTTCTATTCTCTTAATGTGTGTTTCACCCGCTTCTATTAGTCTACTAGTTGAAGTATACGACCAGTGCTTACAGTCAACTACTAGTGTAAAACCAGTTGCTGGTTCCACGGCGAATACATCTATTTCAAATCTAACCGGGCTCGTTATCATTAAACCATGTTCTACCTCGTAGCCGGCTTCAAACAGTATTCTCATAGTAAAATACTCGAAATCCCTCCAGTTGAGTAGACTACTAATTCCATCTATTGAAACACCGTTTGAAACCAGTTTTAACGCTGCTTCAACCGGCTCTCTTACTAATACCTCGTTGTTTTTTACAACTAGTAAATCCTGGTTTTCCCGGACTACTTGTTCAACGATCTCTACTGGTAGACTTGTTAGAGAAGCTAGTTCCTCGATGAAAATCCTCCTGTATTTTAAAGCAGTCATTAATACCTTGGTCTCTGTCTTCATAGTTTAAACCATTTAATGCCATTGTCTCTATTAAATACACTTTATTGATTAATAGATTATTACACTTCAACAATATGTTTAATTACGGTGGTTGAATTGAGTGATATTGTTGAAGACGTAAAGAAGGAACTACTTGGCGAGGTAGTTAAAGACTATGAAGTATCACCAAGTATGACTGTATGCGAGTTAGTAGAGAAACTCGGTGATTCTCATGGATTTATGGCTGGACACGTGTATAGAGCTAGTAGAATACTGGCCGAAATGACCTCTGATCCGGGTGCAACCAGGATACTGGCATTTACAGGAAATATTGTTTCAACTGGTTTAAGAGGAGTGCTTGCACAAATGATCCGTGAAGGATGGTTTCACGCGGTTATAACAACTTGTGGTGCAATAGACCACGATATAGCAAGGTCTACTGGTGGAAAATACTACAAGGGTGATTGGGGATATGACGATTCAATGCTACGAGCTATTGGAGTACATAGATTGGGCAATGTTTTGATCCCCGTTGAAGACTATGGATTAGTAGTCGAGAAGTTTGCACGTAGACTCTTCGAAGAACTAGTTAGAGAGAAAAAGAAGTGGAGTGTAAGCGATGTACTGAGAGAAGCAGGTAGGAAGATAAGTGATAAAAACAGTATTCTTAGAGCTGCTTACGAGCGTAATGTTCCGGTATTTGTACCCGGTATTTACGATGGTGCATTTGGCTCCCAGGTGGTATTTAACTACCACTCACTGGGGTTGGAACTAGATTTAATTAGTGACGAGAGAAAAATTATCGAGCTAGTTGTCTCAGCTGAGAGACTGGGTGGATTAATAATTGGCGGGGGAATTAGTAAACACCACACTATATGGTGGGCACAGCTCAAAGAAGGATTAGACTACGCAATATACATTACAACTGCTGTTGAATATGATGGTAGTCTTAGTGGTGCACACCCACGAGAAGCTGTTAGTTGGGGTAAAATAAAACCAAGTGCTAAAAACATAGTTGTATACGCTGACGCCACGATCGCACTACCCTTAATAGTTGTAGGTGCTATGTGTCAACTGGTGAAGAAGTAATTGATTAATATACATATTGGAATAGACGACGTAGACTCTATTAATGGTGGTTGTACTACACACTACGCTGTTTTACTAGCTTGGGAGCTACGTAGACGTGGATACTTGTTTACAGACTATCCCAACCTCGTAAGGCTCAACCCGGCTGTTCCATGGAAGACAAGGGGTAATGGAGCAGTAGCACTTAGATTAAGTGTACCCTCAGAATCAGATGTTTTAGATATATGGGAACTAGCTAGAAACACACTTGAAGAATACACTGGTTTATTCCAAGACCCCAAGAAACAGCCAGGACTAATATTACACACCGGGGATATTCCATGGGAATACAAGTGGCTTGCTGAGAAAGCACTATATGATATTATACCATTAGACCTAGCTCAGAGAGTACTCATGAAACACCCAGAGACAAGAGTATACAATAGTAGAAAGAGGGGTTTGATTGGTGCACTATCAGCTATTGGCTATACAATGCAAAACACAGACTATACATACGAGCTACTCGCATATAGAAAACAAGAGTACTGGGGCCGTGAGAGACAAGTAGATGAAATGAGCATTATAGAAGTAGATAGACTCTACCATGGAGAACTAATATTAAACTACGACTACGACGCGCAGAGACCCCTTATAACACCGAGGGGTCCAGACCCCGTACTACTAGGACTGCGCGGTGAAAACCCACACATACTACTAGAAGCATTTAGAAAAATAGTTATACATGAACCAGTAGAGTACATTGCAATATACCGTACAAACCAACACACCGATGCACACTTACACAGAGTAGACTCGCTCTGCAATCTAAGACCTTACATGTGTGTAGTAGTAGAGGGTGTTGTCTCCTCAAAGCCAACTAGAATTCCAGGTGGACACGTAGTATTCAAACTATGTAGTGGCGAGTGCTGTATAGATGTAGCTGTCTACGAGCCAACTAAGAAATTGAGAGATGTTGTTGAAGAGCTGGTAGTTGGAGATAGAGTAGAAGTTATGGGTTGTTCAAGGCCGCCGAGTAGCAAGCATGGATTAACACTCAACCTAGAGAAAATTAGAATAGTGGAACTAGTAGAGCTAGTAGAATACGTTAATCCAAAATGCCCGGTTTGCAGATCAACAATGGAGAGTATGGGGAGGGGTAAAGGGTATAGATGTAGAAAGTGTGGTTATAGAGATCCAAGGGCTGTTAAAACACCAATTATTAAACCAAGAAAAATAAAACCGGGCATCTACCAGCCGCCTCCAAGCGCGTTTAAACACTTAATGAAGCCAATAGAGAGAATTGGAAGAGAAAAAACAAGTTTCAATGGAGTTGAAATAGAAGAATTTATTGTTAAACTCTCGTAAAAAGGCTTTTTATATTCTCTTAAATACATGTATATTGGTGTATATATATGTCTAGAGCATCTATACGAGTAAAATCAATACCACAAAACCCTCATAGAGTGCTTATTAACAAAGCACACGAGTTGAGACGACGCGGTGTAAAAGTATATGATTACACAGCGGGCCAGCCAGGCCTCCCACCATGCCAGGAAGCACTAGAATACTTTATAGAACAAGTTAGAAAAGACCCATTTAAACACTTCCGCTACATGCCAACCCAGGGACTTCCAGAATTAAGAGAAGCAATATCACAAGACCTTAAGAAGTATGGTGGAATAGATGTACCAGCAAACCAGATATTGATTACTACTGGTGGAGCCGAAGCACTATATCTAACACTAGCAACACTACTCGACGAGGGAGATAGTGTATTACTATTCGACCCATCATACAGTGTCTACTGGGACCTAGCAAGATATCTAAAACTCAAAGTAGAAACCTGCAGGCAAACCCATGAAACAGGCTTCAATCCAGACCCAGAGTGCATCAAAGAGAAACTCGGTTCAAAAGCTAAAGCAGTATTGTTTGCAAGTCCAGACAACCCTACATCTAGAGTAATCAGCGAAGAAGTAGCAAAAACCATAATGGAGGTTGCACACGAAAAGAAAGCATGGGTTATCTACGACGTAGCATACAAACACCTAGTATACGAGGGAGAGCACATCTGGCTCGAGAAGCTAGATCCTGCTCTAGAGCAGACAGTAGTTGTTGGATCATTCAGTAAAGACATCGCGATACCTGGAGGTAGACTTGGATACATTTACGGGCCAAGCGATATAATGCCAGAACTAGTAAAGTTAAAGGGAATACTCGGTATTGTAGCACCAGTTCCAATGCAGTGGCTTGCATACTACTACCTCGTAAACGGCTTCAAAGAGAAATACCTTGCACAAGTACTACCAGTATACAAGAGTAGACGAGACGCTGCATACCAAGGCTTCAAAGAGCTAATACCGGGAGCTAAACTACACAAGCCAACAGCTAGTATGTATCTATTCCCAGATATGACACCATACATATCAAAAATGGGAGTAAGCGACGTAGAATTCACATTGAAACTAGCAGAGTCTAAAGGCGTAGTAATGCTACCAGGATCAATATTTGGAGAAGCTGGAAGAAACCACTTGAGAATAACATTTGTAACAATGAAAGAAGAAGAACTAGTAGAAGGATTTAAACTACTCAGAGAATTCCTCGAAGAAAACAAAGTATTATAGGCAACCCATATAAACACTTTTTATACAATCAACTATCCACAGTGAGGAGTCAATAAACAGAGCATTGAGTAAAAAACTACGTGGATAAACTAGCTTTTTTGAACTTTAACCAGCCTAGAACAACTGGTATAGTAATCCACGCTATTGTACTCAACGCTACAAACCACGGATTAACAACCTCTCTTAGAATTTCCTCTACTCTAGGTTGTAAAATGAATTCTTCGAATTCAACGGTCATGAAGTAGTATTGCATGAAATCCATTATTCTCAATGGGTTAAAGTAATAGGAGATATACTGTATTCTTACAAGCTCATCATAGAAGCGTGTTGTAAATCCACCGGTAACAACCAGTGTTACACCCAGGGATATAAGACTCCACAGCATTGTAAACAATATATATGTAAAGACAGATACAACAATGTACCTTGTTCCACTAGTGAGAGATGCTAGCAAATAGCATAGAGAGTAAAACGCTACTAGAGATAGCGTTAAACCCGTAAACAAGAGTATTGCTCCTTGAATACTCGTTGAAACACCAGTCAAAAAGTAAATAGATACCATTAAACCAATATAGAAGAGTAAACTAGCAGTGAAAACCACTAGAACACCCGCTACATACCTCGTAGTAAAAAGCTCAAACCTTGTAATAGGCCTAGCTAAAACGAATTCCAGTGCTCCTTGAGACCTTGGTTTAGCTATATATACGTAGACAAGGTAGAGAACTACAACCGGGAAGAAAGAGGCAAATAAACCTATTCCAGTAGACCCTAGTAGCTGACCATAAATTATTCTCGCTGTTTGACCTCTAAGTATACTATTGCTCGGTGTCGGTATGAAACTATATGCAATACGGTTGCTCCGTGATAATACAAGGACAGTGTACGATGGCATTCTCCCAAGAGTATTATTGAATAAACTAGTATCCAATTCGACTATACTAATCCCCCTCTTGACCTTTACGTCTATTTTATTGAAGTATTCTTCTATTTCACTCAGGTTTAATTCAAGTATACCCTGCTTTCCGAGTATGATTTGAGTGTTTTGTAAACCGGGTTTTTCAATGTATACTTCGAATTCAATGTCTATTGGAGTATACAAAGATAGTAGTAGATATGCCCTGCCGGCTTGTCTATTATAGTATATAGATGTAGAAGCTACGCCTATAACATCTGTATTTGACGGGTGTAGTACTAGGGTTTCACTAGTTGAGAAGTAAACGTTGTTTCTATTTGAAACTGGATTAGAGCCGACTAGTACTTGAATGGTTTTATTTTCGAATACCAGTGGGGTATATGGAAAACCACCCGTTGGATGCACCATTGTAGTTTGTGTACCAAGTGGAGTTGTCACGTTTAAGTAGAGACTACATGTATATGTTTCTAGAATTGTTTTATCAATTGGTCTTCCATTTTTATCAAACTGGGTTTCTTGTTTGAAAATAGATTTTTCAAGGTAGATTCTCCCGTTACTACTCTTAGCAACGCCTTCATCTACTATGACAAAATCCCAAAATGCAGAGCCTGTTTTGGGGTCTTCTCCCAGTAGTTTTGAACACCCTAATTTATAGGATATTTCACCATCTACACTCCACATCTCTGGAGACATTAACAATACTTCGAGGTTGAATACTCCCGTTGAGGAATCAATAGTAGAAGAATAGATGAAGTATTGCGGTAGTGGAGTGGTTGCAAGTAGTGAAGTAACTAGATAAGCTAGACCTACTCCTATACTTATAAATAATAGTAGTGTTAGTAATACCGATAGCCTCAAAATACCTCTTTTAAAATCATAGAATACAGGATTAACCATTACACACCGCCCTCTGCTTTCTTAATTAATTCAAAGAAGAAGTCTTCCAAGCTCTTCTCTTCTCTCTTGAACTCCATTACGTTTACTCCCATGCCTACTAATTCAGCTATTACACTGCTTGGGTCGGAGCTAGGATTTCGTAGAATAATCTTTTTCTCGTCTACCACTACTGGCTCACCGTATTTTTCAAGTAGTTTTACGACCTCGTTGTCTAGTCTAGATAGTGTTATTTCAATTGCTGGTTTAACCATTGATTTAATAGCTTCCATTGAGTATACTCCTATTATTCTACCCTTGTGTATAAATACTACTTCGTCTGCTATTCCCTCAACTTCGCTGAGTATGTGTGAGGAGAATAATACTGCTTTGCACTTCTTTTTAAATTCCAGTGCAAGTTCTCTAAAGAACACTATGCCTTGCGGGTCTAGTCCATTTAATACCTCGTCGAATATAAAGTTGGGAGGGTCGTTGATGAGTGATACTGCTAGTGCAAACCTCTTCTTCATTCCCTGCGAGAAAGTAGCTAGTTTTCTATTCAAAGCTTCTCCAAGTCCTAGTTTACTAAGTAATTCGATCCCCATTTGCCTGGCTTCGCTATGAGAGTATCCATAGTAGCCAGCCAGGTAGACGAAGTAGTCTAGTGCTTTGAAATCAGATTCAAAAATTGGTAGTTCTGGTACCCAGCCAATTCTCTCAGACGCCTTCTTCTTTTCTCTTACTATAGAGTATCCATCAATTAAGACATCGCCAGTGTCTGGTGGTAGAACGCCTACTGCTATTCTAATAGTTGTTGTTTTACCCGCTCCATTCAATCCAACATATCCTACTACACTACTATTTCTAACAGTAAAAGAAACGTCTCGTAAGGCTTGTATACGTCCAAAAGATTTTGAGACGTGTTCTACTTCAATAGTCAAGCCACAATACCCTTCTACTGATAATATCATGGTAGCTATATTACCCCTCTACTTAATAAATGTGTTATAAGCTAGTAATAGAGGTGTAATATTGGTACAAATTGTTGATTTAACACTACGTGATGCACACCAATCACTCATAGCTACTAGATTTAAAACAGAAGATATGATTCCAATACTAGACAAGATTGACCGGGCTGGATTTTACGCTATTGAAATGTGGGGAGGAGCTACATTCGACGTTATGATAAGGTATTTGAAGGAAGACCCGTGGGAGAGATTGAGGATTATTAGGGAGAGAGTTAGAAAACCAAAACTCATGATGCTTCTACGAGGACAAAACCTCGTTGGATATCGTCACTACCCAGACGACGTAGTAGAGAAATTCGTTGAAGCAGCATATAATAATGGAATAGATATATTTAGAGTCTTCGATGCATTAAACGACGTTAGAAATATGAAGACATCTATCAAGAAAGCAAAGAGTCTGGGAGCTATTGTACAGGGTACACTAGTCTACACTATTAGTCCTGTTCACACAATAGAACACTACTTGAAAGTAGCCGAGGAACTAGTTGCACTAGAAGTAGACCATATAACAATAAAAGACATGTCTGGTATACTAGACCCCTATACAGGCTACAATCTAGTAAAAGCACTAAAAGAACACTTCAAAATACCAGTAGATGTACATAGCCACTTTACAGGAGGCCTCGCAGTAGCAACATATATTAAAGTAGTAGAGGCAGGAGCAGACTTTATTGACACAGCTATTAGTCCATTAGCATTTGGAACAAGCCACCCCGGCGTTCAGACAATATACTATGCACTACCCCCAGAACACAGACCAAACCTAGACATGGAGGCCATTAGAGAAATAAGTGAATACCTAGGCAAAGTATTGTTTGCGAAATACAAGGAGCTACTTGATATAAGAGTCTTCATGCCTGATCCAAACGTCCTAGAACACCAAATCCCAGGCGGTATGATCTCGAATTTCATAGCACAACTCAAACAAATAGGAGCAGAAGACAAGTTGAAAGAAGTACTAGAAGAAGTAAGGAGAGTAAGAGAAGACCTTGGATGGCCGCCACTAGTAACACCAGCATCACAAATAGTGGGTGCACAAGCAGTATTAAACGTATTGTATGGTAGATACCAAGTAGTAGCCAAAGAGACAGTAAACTATGTCAAGGGATTATATGGTAGACCACCAGCACCAATAAAACCAGAAGTAGTAGAAATGGTTTTAAAGGGAGATAAACCAATAACCGTCCGGCCAGCAGACCTATTAGAGCCGATGTACGAGAAGTGTAGAAAAGAAGTATTAGAAAAAGGATTCTATAGCAAAGAAGAAGATGTATTAACGTATTGTCTATTCCCAGATGTAGCACAGGAATTCTTCAAGTCTAGAATAAAAGTACCAGTTGTTAAACAAGTTGAAAGAGATCTCTGGGATGACATTCTAGGATATTAAGCCTCCTATAAAAAATATTTTTTGATGATGTAATGCACCTCGACGGATTGGTGAAGAAGCTGGCCTGGTCTGACCTACTTTATATTTGCAGCCATGTTGAGTACTGCTGATCCAACTAGTGCCATTACTTCTATAACTCCAAGTATTTTCCTTGCCGAGTCTGCTTTAAACCTCACTGTATATGCATTTACTCTCTCTATAAAGTCTAGTACTTCCACTGCATCAGCTATCAAAGACTCTCTAAACACCAAGTCTACAATATATGGTTTCTCCAGTTCTAGTAGTTTTAATTCACCTCTTCTCGTTTTACCAGCTGCTTCTCTCACACTAGACCTTAATCTCTTTTCTACTTCGTCGAGGCTTGGATAGTATGCTGCATATCTTGATACTCCCTTCTTTAATGGAGTGAAGACAACCCATGGAGTGTATTTTTCAACTTCTTCTTTCAAGTATTCATCTCCAGCTAGTAGTGCAACTGGTACACCTAGTTCTGAGGCGTAGAGGGTATTTATCAAGTACTCGCTTGCTTTCTCACCATTTACTCTGATTTCAGCGAATACTCTGCCACTATATGTATGGTCTAATATTCCATGCATTGTACCAGCAGCTGCATGATATCCAATAAAGAAGACTGCATTAAACCCCTTTTCCAAACCTGAAACCATGCTGAAGGGGCGTGGAAAACCCTGAATTATACCTGCTCTACTATCTAGTTCGAGATAGTTGATATTAGTCATGTAGCCATGGCTATCGGCAACTAGTATCTCGCTAAATCCAGCTTTATACAACTCGTCTACTACAGCGTTAACTAGGCGCGTCATTACTTTAGACGCTATTGCAAACTGACTACTCCAAGGTGTAGTCATAGTTATAGATGCAACTCCTGGAAGACCCTCTAGGTCTACAGATATAAATGCCTTCAAATACATCACCAGTTTAAAATAGTTTTCAACGCGGTTATAACTTTAATTTAACATAGAATAGATAAGATATGTAGTTAACGGCGGTGTAAATGAATACTATTGAAATTGAAGAAGCCAAGAAAACAGCGGCTATAGAAGCATGTAGTATACTACATGGTATACAAGGAGTTAAACTAGTAGGCCTTGGAACTGGTTCTACAGTAAAGAAGTTTATAGATGTTTGTCTCGACTACTTGAAAAACAAGTATATTATTGCTTCATCACAAGACACACTACTGTACTCTAAAATCAAGGGTTTAACAGCACTCGACCCATTAATGGTAAACCATATAGATGTATATATTGATGGTGCAGATGAAGTAAGTATAAATCTAGACTTGGTAAAAGGGCGTGGTGGTGCTCTACTAAGAGAGAAAACACTTGCATACTTGTCTTCTAAGAGAATATATGTTGTAGACTATACGAAATACACTGGTAGAAGTTATCTCTATTCAAAATCTATACCAGTAGAAATAGTACCATTCACGTTAAACTACGTTGTAAAAAACATTGCAAAAACAGGATTGTTTGAACCAGCTCTAAGAGTAGGTGGTGGTAAAGACGGCCCTGTTGTAACAGATAATAACAACTACATATTAGACCTCAAACCATTAAAACCAATAGAAGACCCGTTAAACACGCATAAATTACTAAAATCTATTCATGGAGTTGTAGAAACAGGTATATTTCCAGCTGTTGAACTAGTAGACGTGGTTGTAGTTGGCTATCCAGGCGGTGCAAGAGTATATACTAAGTGATAGAGTATGAAGAGAACAACACATGTTTTATTCGCAGTTGCTATTAGTGGATTAATGGGCTTGTGGAGTGTAAATGGAGGCCCATTTCTCGCATTAATCTCGGGGCTGGGAGGGGTAATACCAGATCTAGATCTTGGAAAATATCATAGAAGACTACTCCACAATTTATTCATAGTAGTCCTTGTATACCTTCTACTCGAATATTTAACACGCTATATTGACTTTGGAATACCCTATATACCACAAGCACTAGTTCTAGGCTGGCTTAGTCATATTTTCCTCGATTCATTTACAGTTAGAGGAGTGGCTTTATTCTACCCGTTTTCTAATAGGTATTATGGATTGAAAAAATGTAGGAGTAATGGATTTTTATGTAACCTGTTCTTTATTATTGTTTCAATTGCTATACTTGTATATCTACTCAGAGACCAGGTTATTCACTATGCTTCATTTTTGCAATTCTAATAGCAATAAAACCTAGTAGTATTGATATAGCTATTGGTACTACTAGGCCAATCAATAGGTATTGTCTAGCTGTTTTCTCTAGTTCTCTAGCCTGTTGGAGTGTTTTATCAACGTCTTCTACTCTGATACGATATAGTTCTTTCTCCGCTTCACAAGTTGAATACCTGTCTTGTAGACCCGATATTGTCTGGTTTAACTGGGTTATATTCTGCTGGCATTCGTTTAACTGGTTTTTAATGTCTACTAGTTCACTACTATCTCTTAGTGAACCATAATTATTAAATACCGATCTACTGCTGTAGGTAGATAGAATAGCAATTAATTCTGGATAGCTTGTTGGTGCAAGTAGTTCTTCGTTTTTCAATTGTGGACTAGTATATACAACGTAGTCGCCGTTTCTACTAGACAAGACTATTACAGCGAGGTAACCTGGTTTAAGAGTATTTGCAAAACCAGTTAGTTCGTTAACTACTACTTTATAGAAGTTTACAGCTGTTTTATTATACCATTCTTCTCCAAGTAATTCTTGGATTAGAGCTAGGTGTGGTAGATATGCGTAGATCACATTGTTGTTTGATTCTGAGAGGGCTTTTCTCACGAATCTAATAGATGAACCAGCTGTCTGTGCAAACCACCACTCCATTGTATTAGAGTCTAGTTTGCTTATTAGGTCTTTGTATTCTTGGAGGAAGAACCAATAGATGAATACATCGTTGAATTCTGTAAACCCATTGGAAGCATAACCCGTAGTTGCAAGTGCTCCTGGGAAGAACAATGTGACTTCATTGCTGGTTGTTTCTACTATGTAGAATAATAGTCTATACGAGCCCTTCTTCCCAGTTGTTTCTGTAGTGTTTATAGCTATTGGGCCAATTGTTTTACCACTAGTGGGGCTCGTAGTGCTTCCACTTGTATTGTATGCAACTAGTGTTATTTTCAACGTGTTTCCTTCTAGTGTGCTTTTAACTTCTGTTTTAAGTGTTTCCCAATAGATTGATCCATTAATTGGTATTCTAAGTATTGCTGGTGGTATTGAGTAGCTTGAGAGGTTTACTAGTGGGTTGATTGCTGATGGATGAATACTTGGATCTACTGATGGTATATCAACTAGTGTAGCATTTCCCCAGTAGTATACAATTCTTGATTGATTAATGCTTTCACTAGTGAGTTGAATACTTGTCCTACTTGGTTTTGAAGCTGATAGCAACCAGTATACGTAGTAGTCTAGTGGAGCATTATATGGGTTTTCTAATGGGAAAACCTGGTATTTCAACTGTGTCGTGTTGTCTAAAACACTTTTTAATTCTTCTACTCCACCACCGGGTATAAAGAAGACAATAATGTTTCTATAGCCCTGTTGTGCACTAGTAGCTACTCCAGTACTTATAATCCAAAGTGTAATTAGTGCAATTAATAATACACCTGGTTTAACTAGTATTTTCATACACTACCACCGTTCAACGAGTTCAATCTATATAAGGATGCATGAGTAAATAAACTCTAACAATGCCCGGTTCAAACTAGGGGTTTGAATTGACCGAGTTTACTAGGTACACGGGCTCAGAGTTATTCTTTAAAATAGCAAGTGAGCTAGCAGAGATTTCTCTGAGAGGAGATGAAAAACTACTCGCTACTAGAATAATCGAGTATTATAGAACATTAAACACTGAGCGTCCAGCATCAACAGCTTCTTTTAATCTATTGAGAATGGTTTCAACGAGGTTGTTGGAAAAAGGTACTGATGGCCTCGCCGATTACATCTCTGAGTTGAAAACAAGCTATGATAGAGCTTTGTGGAAGGCGGCAGAAATAGCTTCAAGGAGAATTGTTGATGAAGATGTTGTCTTGACAAATAGTAATAGCCTCGCTATTAGAAGACTACTAGAAACCATTAGAAACCAGGGTAGAAAAATAGAACTCTATGTTACAGAGTCAAGGCCTGGAAAAGAAGGACTATTAATTGCTGAATACGCTGAGCAACTAGGTTTCAAAGTAAACCTCATAGTAGACTCTGCAACAAGGTTTTTCATTAAAGAAGTCTCCAAAGTCTTTATTGGTGCGGAAGCAATAGCTGCTAATGGAGCAGTAGTGTCAAAAATTGGTAGTGGATTAATAGCTCTTGTTGCACACGAAGCACGTAGGAGAGTATTCATTGTAGCGCCAACACTGAAGTTTAACTATGAAACAATATATGGCGAGCTACTCAAACTACCAGAGGGTGGGGCAGATTTGATTATTGAACCGGGGAGAGAGGGAGAGCCTCCGGAAGGCTTTGTTGCTAAAGTACCTCTATACGAAGTAATACCGCCAGAATACATTGATGGAATAGCTACAGAATATGGATTAATCGCTCCGCAAGCAGTACCACTATTACTGAGAAACATTTATGGCTCCTACCCCCCAGAAATACCTACACTTAGCCAGCTCGTTGAATTACTAGCTTCTAAATACGGGGTGAGGATTCGATGAAGTTCCCCGAGAGCGTCTTGCAAATAGCCAACGATATTAAAACCATGAAGATTAGAGGTGCTGGTAAAATAGCTAGATCAGCAGCTGAAGCAATGAAAAAAGCAGCTCTTGAATACCCTGGCGAACACGATTTAGACTCGTTTAGAAAATACATGGTTGAAACAGCTAGACTACTAATATCAACAAGGCCTACAGCTGTAAGTCTACCAAACGCTGTTATATACGTGTTAAAAGCACTGAGAAACGCTTCATCGTATAGTGAAGCAAGAGAGAGTATTGTAAAAACAGCTGATTCATTCGTAGAGAATTCATTAAACGCCGTGAAGAGAATAAGCGAGTTTGGAGCTAAGAGAATCAAAGAGAACTCGGTTGTACTAACCCACTGTCATAGTTCTACAGCTGTTGAAGTAATAGCAAGAGCTTATAGAGAGGGGAGGGTTGTAAAAGTCTACAATACAGAGACAAGACCGTTCTTCCAGGGTAGAATTACATTTAGTCATTTAAAGAGTTATGGTGTACCAGTAGTTCAAATACCTGACAGTGCAGTGAGATATGTTATGCACGAAGTAGACTATGTTGTAGTAGGTGCTGACACTGTTACTAGTAATGGAGCAGTAGTAAACAAAATAGGTACTAGTCAAGTAGCACTAGTAGCTAAAGAAGCAAGAGTTAGAGTATATGTTGCAGCAGAATCATATAAGTTTTCACCATTGACTCTAATAGGTGAACTAGTAAAAATAGAGTATAGAGACCCAGAGGAAGTAGTTCCACGTGAATGGATTGAAAAACACCCAGGAGTAAGAATATTAAATCCTGTATTCGATGTAACTCCACCTGAATACATAGACGCTATTATCACCGAGTATGGTGTTCTACCACCGCAAGCCGCAATACTAATACTTATTGACAAATTAGGGTGGACGTTGGAAAGTATAAAGTATTCTGAAAACATACTAGAAAACCTGGAGAAAATACTAGAGTAGGTTTTATATGCATCTCTTCCGATCTAAACGTAAATTAACACCAGGCGAAATGAAAGAAGAGATTATTAGATTAATTGACGAAAACAATGAAGTAGTCTATAAAATAGCTTTTTACTCGCAACCAGAAGTACAATCAATTCTAGAGCGTGTTAACAAGAAATGGGAGGAAAACAATTATCAGGGAAAGCCGTTGGATTATGCAACAGACGAAGAAGTAGTAGTACTATATAATATTGCAGTAAGGATTTCTTCTAAGCGACCAGGAGAGCTGTGGGCTATCTACGGTAGAGACTATATACCCTCGTAGTTTTCAACGATTCTTTTTATTAATAAGTGTGTTATTGAATAAAACTAATTGGTGTAGTAAATGTCTACAAACTTTGAAGAGTTGAAAAAGAAGATTATTGATGTTCTTGAAACAGTGATTGACCCCGAAATAGGTATAGATGTATACAATCTCGGATTGATCTACGATATAAAAATCCTTGATGAAAAACACGTTAAAATAGATATGGGTTTAACTACTGCATTCTGTCCACTAGCCACTGTTATACCATTAACAATTATAGATCAATTGAAAGAAAAACTGGGAATAGATGCAGATATAGATATTGTATATGACCCTCCGTGGACACCCCTCAGAATGACTGAAAAAGGAAGAGCAATGTTTAAAGAGAGGTTTGGATATGATATAGTGGAAATGTATATACAAACTCAGAAGCAGGAATAGGGTTGGCTTGTATGAGCTGGAGTATATTAACGCTTTTAAGAGAAAACCCGGAGAAACTACGTGAACACGTAAAAAAGAGGTTTATGGATCCAAGTATTGTTGATAAAGCATATAATTTAGACTTAGAGTGGCGTAGACTACTCACACAAGTTCAAGAAGTAAGACATAAACACAATGTTTTAAGCCGTGAAATCTCAAAGACCCCGGAGCCAGAGAGGCAGCGTAAAATAGAAGAAGCCAAGAAACTACTGGAAGAACTACAAGCCCTAGAAGAACGTTTAAAAATCATCGAAGAAGAGAGAGAAAAAGCACTACTCGAACTACCAAATATAGTTCACGACAGTGTGCCAATAGGGCCAGACGACACATACAACGTCCCCATTAGGTTTTATGGAAAGCCAAAAGTATGGGTTGGCTATGTAGAACAGTTTAAACAGCAAACAGAGAAATATGGCTTCAAAGTAGACTACGAGGTAATAGAGTGGAAGCCCATCGGACACGCCGATATGTTAGAAAACGTTCTTGGACTTGGAAACACTATTAAAGCAGGCGAGGTTGCTGGAAGTAGATTCTACTATTTATTTGACGACCTTGTATTCTTAGACATGGCTCTATTAATGTATGCTATTGACTACTTAACTAGTAAAGGCTATAGACTAGTCCTGCCACCATACATGTTGAGACGTAGTATTATGATGGGCGTTATAGACTTCAAATCATTCGAGGATGCAATATACAAGATTGAAGGCGAAGACTTATACTTAATAGCAACAGCAGAACACTCACTAGCAGCACTACACGCCGGTGAGGAGATACCCGAAGAAGAACTACCATTAAAATACGTTGGAGTATCACCGTGTTTTAGAAAAGAAGCCGGCGCTGGATCAAGAGATTTGAAAGGCATATTTAGAGTACACCAATTCCACAAAGTCGAGCAATACGTCTATGCTAAACCAGAAGAGAGCTGGGATATAATGGAGGAGTTAATAGCTAACGCCGAAGAATTATTCAAGGGACTTGAACTACCATACCGTGTAGTCAATATTGCAAGTGGAGACCTCGGCGCGCCAGCAGCAAAGAAGTATGATTTAGAAACATGGATGCCTGCCCAGGGCCTCTACCGTGAAATGGTTAGTTGTAGTAATACCACGGACTGGCAGAGCTATAGATTAAAAATTAAACTAGTGAGAAGAAAGGGAATGATTAAAGAATACGTTCACACATTAAACAGTACTGCCATAGCCAGTACGAGGACTATAACATCTATACTTGAAAACCATCAAAACGAAGATGGAACAGTAACAATACCAAAAGCACTCAGAAAATACCTAGAAGTATTCAATAAAGCACCAAGAGACTACATACACCCCGTTAAAAAAGAACGTGTTTCAAAGTAGACTCTTTTCTTTTTACTCCAATTAGTAGTGTACATGGTATTACTAGTCCTCTACTTTATAAGCAAAGTTTTAACCCAGTATTGAATAGGGGCGACAATGGAGGTAACAAAAGTAATTGTTGAAGTACAATTAGACTTCAGTGAAGAAAGCGATGAAGCTCTTAGAACACTCTTTGCAGTAGCAGAAGAACTACTAGATAAACACAATATATGGGTTGAAATAATACCCACACACATCTGGTTTGTAGACCCGGTTCAAGCAGAAATGTCAGACTTCCCCAAGATATTCATAAATGGTAAATTGAGATTTGTAGGTAGAACACCATCTAAAAAAGAATTAAAACAAGCAATATTAGAGTATGCTGGTCTACCACCAAAACCAGCCGAAGTATCCAGCAATGTATTTGCCAAAGTCAATTTTGACGGGGGTACACCAGAAGCTTCTCTTATAATGTAGATCAAACCCAAATAATTAGAATTAAAATCAATAGCAGAATATACGGTATATAAAAGTATATAAGGGAGTATAAACAAATATATTAATGGCCGAGCACTCCCACCACTCAGTAAACGAGTAAATCAATTGATTCATAGTATTTCCATGTGGCGTGTATGCCATACAGTAAGATTACGATTATCCAGCATTACGAGTATACAGTAGTGTATAGGAAGCGTGGTTTTTAGCGTGATGCCGCGTATACGCGGCTTGAACTGAGTGGTGGAGGTGCGATGAGGCTTCTACTAGTGCTTCTAGACTTCAACCACCTACTTGTATCTTCGTGTGCTCTATATACTGATTCCACTGGGTCTAGTGTTTCCATGTAGTGGACTGTATATGATGCGAGGTAGTAGTCTCCAGCACCTGTTTTATCGCTTGTAGTGTATTCTTCGTTGACGACTAGTTCTCTAACTACTCCGTTGAATCCAATTATAAATCTATTCGGTCTATTTGTAACTACTATTATCCCCCTTGTATACTTGGTTAGTGAGCTAGCTCCTTGAACAGGATTGGATGTATTGACGAGTACTTGGAGCTCGTTTAAATCCATGTGTATAATATCTGCTTGCTGTATTGCTATGTAGGCTTCTGGTTTTGGTTTTAACAATACTTCATTGTTTACGACTTCTCTTATAAAGCCTTGTATGTCTAGTGCTAGTATACTAGATTTTACTCGCAGTGTTTTAAGAAGGTTTGGAGTGATCTCGCCTGCTACAGGATTGACTATTACACTACATAGTCCGTTGTGAGTGTTTGATTCATGTATTGGTGGTGCTCTTCTATATAGTTGTAGTTTTCTCTCGTGATTGCTATACTTTAAGAGAAAAATGTTTACATCTGTAGAGTACTGGCTCCCGGTAATGTACTTGTATACTGGGTGGTTTATTATTAACGGGTTTCTAACAGCGTAGACTTCTATATTGAAGCCTCTTGTAAGTAGTGGTAGTGAAGAATAGTATACTCCACCACCATACGCTATAGTAGTTGATCCATCACTGTATTCAATAATATCTATTGTTGGATTACCATAAATACAAAAATTCATTCTTCTTCCTCACTACTTAGTTTACTCTGTATTTTCTCAAATTTCTTTTTCAAACCTCTTGCATGATAGTATAGCAGGTGATTGATTAAATCGTCAACACTGTAGAAAAACACGTTTTCATACTCGTAGTTTGCTGGTGCTGGTTCATCCATACACTTTGAAGCAGCATGTATGCAAATAGGGCAAGCTATTAAACCAGTTATTCTATCTCTACAAGTCTTTATTTTCATGCCGTCGACGTCTACTTCTATAAGTTCCCATTTAGGCTCCCATGTATAAGCCATGATTTATCAGCCGGTTGATCCCTCTTCACCAAGTCAGAGGCCTAAAATCTCATCACTGTGTTTAACAAGAAATAATGGATTATTAAAAATTATTTTCTATTCAATTCTACTCCAGCCGAGTTTTTCAATGCGTTTCAATACGGTTTCATATGTTGACTGATCTCTTATTACAACGTGTACTTCAATACCTTTTCCCTCTTCTAGTACAGCTTTTAGTATTTCTTCTATGGATTCCTCGGGTGTTAAACCACCAACACCAGCACCCATTAGTGGAAAAGCAATAGATTTAACACCGAGTTTTCTAGCTGTTATTAGTGCAGCTCTACTTGCTTTATATACATATTCACGTGTTGAAGGGGATGCAGGATACTCGACTGTGGGAGCGTGAATAACGTATTTTGTTTTTAATCTACCAGCAGTTGTAGCAATAGCTTCACCGATCGGGACAGGGGCGTGTTTTCTCGCTTCTTCCTCTATTGTAGAACCGCCTTTCCTCTTTATTGCTCCTGCTACTCCACCACTCATTATCATTAATGTATTGGCTGGGTTTACTATTGCATCTCCACTAAACTCTGTTATGTCTCCTAGTTCTACTACTACTACAACTCCATTCAATGTATACTTCAAGTTTTACACCACTGGTTTTATACTCTATGGTGGCTTCGCTACTATTACTTTACCAGTGTATTTTTCGAGTTCAAAACTATTTGTTTCTAGTTTTACTACTTCGTATTCTTTTACGTGTTTTAAAAACTCGTCTACTGGTTTGAGAGGTAGTGTTATACCTGGTATCCAATAGTGTATTGGGAGAATGTTTACTGGTTTGGTTTTTTCTATTATTTTCCATGCTTCTCCTGGTTCAATAGTGAATGTTCCTCCAACAGGTATTATTAGTAGGTTTACTCCTTTCAATCTATCTAGTACTTGCTGGTCTGGTATTTCCCCGAGATCTCCTAAGTGGGCCACTCTAACTCCTTTAACCTCGACAATATAGACGGCGTTTTCACCCCTCCTCTTACCTTTTTGCTTGTCATGATATGTTTTCAACCCAGTGATTTTTACATTGTCTATTATTGACTCACCATAGAATAACTTGAATACACGGGTTTTCTCTTTGGATACAGTGTTTACAGCGTTGTGGTCGAAGTGGTCGTGTGTTACAAGCACCATGTCTCCTCTAACAACTGGTTTTTTCAATCCAATACTGGCGCCGTCATGGGGGTCGAATACAATAGTATACCCGTTTACTTGGAGTGAAACACATGCATGTCCATGCCAGGAAACCAACATTATTTACACACCCGTATATTATTCTAGTGTTAGACGAGTAAATATATTTAAAGAAGACTGAGGGCTAGAGAAATGAATGTCGATATAGCAATGGCTTTGGCAGGACTATTGATATTTATACCTCAAATACTAGTCTACTTATACCACATGCTACTCCTCACACCAACGAATAGGAGTAGAAGCCAAGTAATCGATGTAAACCCTGTAAAACCACGAGGAGTTTCATTTATACTCCCAGTTAGAAAAGAACCATTGGAATACATTGAAGAAGCAGCTAGATATATCCACTCTCTCGGCATAGAAGACTATGAATTAATAATAGTGTCAGATGACCCGGTAGATAGTAAATCAAAGCTTCTTGACCTCTACATCAACCTCAAGAAAGACGGAGTAAACGCGTGGTTTATCTGGCGGAGTGAGCCAAGAGGGTTTAAATCAGGTGCTTTAAACACTGGTTTATACGCGTCTCGTGGAGACTATATATACATAGTTGACGTGGATAGCAGGCCTGAGAAGTGCTTTTTTGAAAAAGCAATTGGAATACTCGAGAGAGAACCCGGAGTAATTGGTGTTATAGGTAGATGGGAGCCGAGAAACCAGAGTTCTCGTGTTAGTGAAGCACTTGCAGTAGCATTGAGATTCTATACTAGAATTCTATATGAAGGCAAGTGGAAGAAGAACTTGTTTACATATCCACTGGGAACAGGTACACTATACAAATCGAGGGTTTTAAAAGAAGTCTTCAAGGGATGGGATGAAAATAGAGTATCAGACGACTTGGAATTAGGGGGGAGGATATTGTCTTCTGGTTTCAAACTTGTTTATTTAAATGAGTGTGCAGTATACGTGGAAAACCCAGATACCTATAAGAGTTTTAGAATACAGCAGTCTAGGTGGATTTATGGAGCAGTAGATACAGCAATATCAAGGTTTAAACACATTGTTAAAGCACCAGTTAAACCGATTGTTAAACTAGATGCATTCTTCCACCTTCTTCAATACATACCTCAAGCTATTGTATTTCTAGGGGCATTTCTAGCCTCACTACTGGTTTTACTGGGTGTAAGAGAACCATTATTAACCAGGTATTTATTTATAGTGTGGCTGGTTTTTCTCGCTATGTATTCTCTTGTAATGAAGAAGTACACTGCGAGTAATAATACCGAGAAGTACATTGTGCAAATAGGTAGATTGTCGGCGTTAACAGTAGCTATTTCATATATTGCATTTTACAAGACAGTAAAAGCAGTATTGAGGGTTAAAGAGGGGTTTAAGAGAACACCAAAAGGAGTATTTCAAACTACTGTGTTGAAAAAGAGGATTCCATGGGAGTTAATATTTGGAGTATTCTTCTTTACAGCGGGATTGAAGTCTATGCTAACTGGTGGCATGCTCATTGGCTTGTGGTTAACCACGTATTCACTGGGCTACCTATACGTAGTTTACAGGTTTCCACGTGATGTCTTCTACGAGTAGAGAAGTCTTTTAACTCTCTATTCTCTAGTTTTATTCAAGGAGAGGTGCTTATAGTGATTAAATACAGCGACATTGATCCTTCCACGAGTGAATTATATGGAATGCTAAGGCCATATGTAGCAGAATGGTTTAAAAAGAAATATGGAGAGTTTACACCAGTTCAGAGAAAAACCCTACCACTCGTTAAACAAGGCGTCAATGTCCTTGTTTCTAGTCCAACGGGTACTGGTAAAACCCTTGCTGTATTTCTCGGAATAATAGACAACATGTACGACTACTACGAGAGAAACAACAAGCTACCCGATGGTGTACACGTAGTCTATGTAAGCCCTCTAAGAGCATTAAACAACGATATGAAGAGGAATCTATACGAACCAGTTAGAGAAATAGTTGAAGTAGCCAGGGAAATGGGGATTCAACTACCAGAAATAAAAATCGCTGTTAGAACAAGCGATACTAGTCCATACGAGAAACAAAAAATGCTACGCGACCCACCCCATATTTTAATAACAACGCCTGAAAGCCTAGCTCTCTCATTGAATGCACCGAGATTTAGAGAGCTACTCAGAAATACTAGGATAATAGTAGTTGATGAAATACATGATTTAGCATCGAGCAAGAGAGGTAGCCACTTAGCTGTTAGTATTGAGAGACTTGAAAACCTAGTGGATACTCCAATCCAGCGGATTGGTTTAAGTGCAACTATATCACCGCTTGAAGAAGTAGCAAAATTCCTCGTTGGATTTAGAGATGATGGTGAACCAAGAGACTGTTATATCGTAGATGCTAGATTTGATAAAAAAGTTGATATTAGAGTTGTCTCGCCGGTTGAAGACCTGGTTCACACACCAGCCGAGATCGTTAATGAAGCAATATACAAGAAAATAATAGACTATGTCAAAAGGCATAGAACAACACTAATATTCACTAATACAAGGAGTGCAACTGAGAGAGTAGTATTCAAACTACGCAAGATAATGGAGAAAGAGAAAATACTCGACATAGACGATATAGAAGCACACCACAGTAGTCTCAGTAGAGATGTGAGGTTAAATGTAGAAGAGAAATTAAAAAAAGGAGAGTTGAGAGTAGTAGTTAGTTCTACATCACTAGAACTCGGAATAGATATTGGATACATAGACCTAGTAATACTATTAAGTAGCCCTAAAAGCGCTACTAGACTACTACAGAGAGTAGGGAGGTCTGGACACCACATTAGAGAAGTAAGCAAGGGTAGAATAATAGTTGTCGACAGAGACGACCTAGTAGAGTGTACTGTACTAGCTAAACTCGCAATGGAGAGAAAAATAGACAATATTAGAATACCCCGAAACCCACTCGACGTTCTCGCACAACACATTGTTGGACTAGCACTTGAAGGAGACTGGAAACTAGAAGATGCATATAGATTGGTAAAGAGGAGCTATCCATTCCACGAGTTGAACTACGAGGACTTTAAAAACGTAGTGTACTATCTAGCTGGTAAACTAGGAGACTTCTACGAATACCAGAGAGTATACTCAAAGATATGGCTAGACGAGGAAAAAGGCGTTTTTGGTAGAAAAAAGAAGACTAGAATGATTTATTATTTAAACATTGGTGTAATACCAGATGAAAGCAAAGTAAAAGTATTTACAACCGATGGAAAATACGTGGGAGACCTCGAAGAGGGATTTGTAGAATACCTCACACCAGGAGATTTATTCGTGCTAGGCGGGAGAGTCTATGAATTCCTTCAATCTAGGGGATTCACGGCAATTGTGCGTAGAGCAGATGGACAGAGACCAACTGTTCCATCATGGTTTAGTGAAATGCTACCATTATCATTTGATTCAGCTATTGAAGTAGGGAGGTTTAGAAGAACAATCTCTGAAATGCTTGATAAACACGGGTTTGAAAAGACAATAGAATACCTTGTAAAAGAGTATAGACTGCAGAGAGAAGCAGCTAGATCAATATGCGAGTATATAATGGAGCAAAAATTATACACTGGAAACCTCGTTCCCTCAGATAAACTCATACTAATTGAAATCTATGATGAAGAATCAAGGAGAAATATAATAGTCCACTCTCTATTCGGGAGAAGAGCAAATGATGCACTAGCTAGACTCTATGCATACATGATCGGCTCGAAGCTAGGAGTAAACGTGAAGATAACTGTAACAGATAATGGTTTCATGCTCACAATACCTGGACACCTAGACGCCGACTACGTTGAATTATTCAAGAGTATACCAGTAGATAAAGCATGGGATATTCTTTCAAAAGTCGTTAGAAAAACAGACTTGTTGAAGAGGAGATTTAGACATGTAGCTGTTAGAAGCTTTATGCTACTAAGAAGATATGGCGACACAGAGAAATCAATACATAAACTACAATTAAACGCTGAAGAATTATTGAAAGCAGTCGAGGAAATAAAAGACTTTCCTGTCTTAAAAGAAGCATATAGAGAGATCTTAATGGACTATATGCATATTGATGAAGCAATAAGAGTTCTCGAAGCTGTACAGCGGGGCGAGATAAAAGTAGAGATTATTGGACCACTAGATGTTCCAACGCCATTCGCGCATAGTATAGTAGTACATGGCTATACAGATGTAGTATTAATGGAGGATATGAGGAGGCTTCTCGCGAGACTACACGACTTAGTACTCGAGAAATTAAAGTCTCTAAATAAACCACTCGGAGGAGAAAGTAGTCTATCGATTACTACATAGAGTTTTAGCGTCTACAATTCCTATTTTTCCAATCTAGCTATAAAGAAGCCTTCAGTTGCATGTAGGTGTGGAAATAACCTCTTTACTTTCTCGTGTATAGGGTATTTTCTATAGCCATGACTACCCTGTACTCTCGGCTCTCTCAGTTCATGGTTTATACTTTGACTCAGTGTTTCTAATACTACTTCTTCTCCCTCCTCAGGCATTAGCGAGCAAGTAGCATATACTACTCTCTCAGCGTGTTTGAGGGCGTTACTCAATATACCTATTTGTAGTTTTTTCATTTCAAACACTATTTTGTCTTCTTCGAGAAAGATCTTTATTGCAGGATCTTTTGATATAGCACCACTACTACTACAAGGCGCGTCAACGAGTCCATAATCTCCATACTCTCTCAGAGTGATATAGCGGCCGTCGCCAAGTACTAGTTTAACTCTTGAATCATCTACTCCATATAGCTTCAACAGTTTTTTCATTGCTTCTAGTCTACGTGGAGAAGCATCAATAGCAATAATTCTCGCTTTGTTTTCAGTTAACTGCATTACAAGAGATGATTTTACTCCTGGTGCAGCTGCAAAATCATATACTAGAGAGCCTGGTTCCGGTTTCAATGCTTCTACTACTAGTACGCTGGCCTTGTCTTGGGGTATAATGGCGCCTTCTCTAAATAATCTATGAGTCCTAATAGGTTTCTTTGATTCTACTACTCTGAGTAAGTATGGTATATCACGGTCTACTTCTACTCTAACACCGGTTTCGTCGAGTTCTCTCACTGCTTTATCAACATCTATTTTCAAGGTATTTACTCTCAACCACAATACTCTCTTATTCAGTGCTGAAAATAATTCTTCTACTTCAACAGAGCCGAGCAGGTCTAGGAACTCATAGTACATCCATTTTGGAAACGAGTATTTTATATATGCTTCTACTTCTTCAAGGCCCTCTTTCAATCCTGGCAGATCTCGTAAAACAGTCTTTTTTAGTTTTGATGGTGGTTTAACCCCCTTCTCCGTGAGATATAGGTAGAGAAATAATCTAGCTAGCACTCTATGTGTTGGCTCTAGTCTACCGTGTTTTTCACAGAGGTATTTGAGTGTATAGTATTTTGAAATAAATAGTCTTGAAAGCTGGTATAATTCTTCGCGCGTGTATTCTCTACTACTACACTTATGGGTTCTACATACTTCTGTAAATGCTTTACGGACAGATATCTTTCTTGTTTTAACATGGTATAATACATTGGCAAGTACTGATATCACGTCGTCTACATCCATGAAGCTACCCTCTACTAACTAACATGTAAATAAAGTATACAAGGATTTATACAGTGTGAAAATTACTCTGGAGACTCGTTTATTAATTTCTCAATATACTCTAGCAACTTCTTTTTCAAAACATCTCTTTCATTTATTTTCCACATTGTTAATGGCTTGTATTTACCAAGGACTACACTCTTTTTCCTCTTGGTTCTACTTACTCCCGTTTTCAACACCTAGGGTTATAAACTCTTGGTTCCTAACTAATGGTATATAGATAAGCCCTAATAAACCTGTCATACATTATTGAAAAGAAATAAGGATTCAATGGATTTTTGAATATTAACCATTAAAGAAGTAAAGAGACATTAGAAGACAGACAACAAGCGGAGTATTAATGGTGTAGTAATGAATACCATAGACCTACATGGAGGCTACTTATACATTAGAGAAGTAGACAGCGAGAAATACAAGTGTAGAGTATTTATAAAAACAGGTGAAGATAAACCACCACTACATGTATCATCGTTTAGAAATCATAGATTAATAGAAACAATATTTGAAAACGGTGGAGTAGTATATACTCTAGACATGAATAAATTGAAGCAACCATTGGAAGTATATGTTTTCTCTACTGGCTACAACGGGCCTAGTGTTAGAGTATACCGTGTATATAAAAACAATATAGTGGAATACAGTATTGAACCACGTGGAATAAGAGTTTCATCTGGTTTTACCAGAGTAGACGATATTGTTGAAGAAATAGCTGCATATAGACGAGCATGGAGTAGTACTCTGTGTGGAGGAGTCGACGAACACGTATTATTATACGAAGTGTTTTTAAAAGCAAAAATAGGCTTGAATTACGGGTTGTTCCGGAGGATTAAAGAAGCCTGGATTGAGTATTCCATAGAGTATCTTGGATACATATATTCACTAGTACATTCTCTTCTAATAGAGAAGGGCTATCATCTAGAAAGCGGCTTTGAAGAAGTTGAAAGAATATGTAGACTTGTTAAATCATGTAGTAGTGTTGATTGGAAGGGGTTTAGCACACTATATAAAACTGGTGATAGGAGAATAATGGTTTTTCTCGAGAGAATGATTGGTGCGTCAAAACCAGATGTATTATTGTCTACTAGTGATAAACAAGTAGTAGTAGAGTGTAAACAAGGAGCACCTAAAACATGGGTTTCAAAAGCAATTAAACAAGCAGTGAAATACAGGCGTTATGCCAACATTCTTGTTTTAATTACCAATAGAAGGCTCAATAGAGAAGACTATGAAGAACTAAGTAAACAATACGACTACATCTTAGAAGACTGTTCACTACGCAATACTCTTCTATGCAAAACACTACTAGTGCAAATACTCAATAATGTATTGTAGAGCTTGTGAGAGGATATATATCTATTTGAGAATATAGACAAGGGGTTTTGAATTGAATACTGAACGCCGCGAATTGATTCCAATACTATTTCTAACAATTTACTTAATAAGTGGATTCATATTATTTGTAGCTGTTAATACAGGCTATTATTATTCAATTCTCTATACACCATATTGTCTATTTTCATGGAATTGTATATTAGAGCCGTTTACATCTATAGTGACTTATTCGTCGATAGTAGTACTGGTAGTAGACGCTGTATTTGCATATTTGTTTTTAACACTACTAGTGAAAAATACTAGTTTGAGTTTGAAAACCATAATTGGGGTATATCTTGCCGGCTCATTAATACTCTTATTTTCAGAGTCGCTTTTCTTAATTAGCGTAAACAGTGTGAAGAAAATCATACTGGGAGCGAGTAGTGGTGGAATACTTGCACTTGGATTTCTTGCAGTCTACCTCGAGTTAAATACTAAATACTTAATTATTAGTGTAAGAAAACAAAGATATATTACTATTCAGCGCACACTTCTACTATTTATACTCTACTTAGTAGTCCGACTAATACTTTCAACCATGTATACAACAAGTAAATTCGACTACGCCCCAGTGGGCTTATTGATTAGTGGCCCGGTGGGATACGTCATAGGTGCTACTCGGTTGAAGAAGAAAGTAGAATATTTAGTGTTTAGACGAATAGGCTTAGTGTTTACAGCTCTAGCTATTGTACTACTCTCTGTTTTGCTAGTCTACTCAATAGGGTATACATGGAGAAACTACCAGAATACCACGCTGTACTATGTTAGTAAAGAATGCGATATTGAATACAGTGTTCTCAAGGGGTATTTCCAGGGGAGAGAAGTAATTAAAACAGAGCAAAAAATACTTATTCAACCATTTGATGAAAGCGATATACGTGCAGAGTCGTTTAAAGGAAGAGTACACGGAGAATGTAGAGTTTTATATGAGCAGTCACGAAGCTACACCTACTACTCGTGGATAATAACTCTAATAATAGATGTCATTTTGTTATCTACATACATAATAGCACTTTCGAAAACAACTAGGTCTTCATAGAAAATATTTTAATCCAGATCAAAGAATTCTAATAGAGTGAAAGGAGGGCCCGTCGTCTAGCCTGGTTAGGACGCCGCCCTCACACGGCGGAGGTCCGGGGTTCGAATCCCCGCGGGCCCATTCCAGTAATACTAAGAGTGTAGTTTCAACTCGGCTATAGTGCTTATAAAGAGAGATAGTGTAATTAATCCTCCACCTACTATCTTGTAGATTGTAATGTATTCAAGGCCCATTAACACTGAGAATATAGTGGCAAAAACTGGTTCTAAGAGAAATACTATTGCAGCAGTGGTTTCCGATATATATCTCTGTCCAAGTACTTGGAAAAATGTTGCTCCTATAGAGCAGGCTATAGCTAAGTATATAATATACAACCATGCTTCAATGGTTAAATCAAGCCCTGTTAGAAATGCTGGTGGCCCATATAGTGAGCCAGCTATAAACATTCCAAATAGGAATTCCAACATACTTGAAAACCCGTATTTAGAAATCAAGATTATTTGAAGAGCCCACATTATAGTCCCAGCAAAAACCAGTAGTCCTCCAATACCGAGCCCGCCGGTTGGCGATGTTAAAACATAGAGGCCGGTAATAGCTGAAACCAGTGCTACTAGATCCAGCCACGAATACTTTTTCTTAATAAACGCCGAGTATAAGTGGACGTGTATTGTTGCTAACCCGGTAATAAACGCGCTCATAGAAGGCTCTATGTAGACTGTTCCAGCTCCTTGGAGGACAAGGCCTGTTGAATAAGTTAAACCTACAATAAAACCATTCCGGAGGCTTTTATAATATAGTTTTCTATTGAGTAATTTGAATAGAATGAGGGGTAGTAGTACTAGAGATGCTATTAGTGTTCTCGTAAACGTATATGTAAATGGGCTTATCAAACCAACTGACAGCTTAATAAACGCGAAGCTAGTACCCCATAAAAAAGTAGTCATAACTAGCGAGAAAAAACCCAGTATTTTCAATTTACTTATCCTCAAAAACCCTACCCCGGTATAATTCTAGTACCTGCTTCTCCACGTAGTGCTTCAGCGGCGTTCTTTAAGTGAGCTATTATTGCTAGTTTTCCACCATTCTGGACAAATCTAATACCTGCTAGTATTTTTGGACCCATACTTCCCGGTTTAAAGTGTCCTTCATTGTATAGTTTGAGGGCCTCGCTCGCCGTGATTTCTCTTATTGGTTTTGCATCTGGCTTGCCATAGTTAATGTATGCAGTGTCGACATCTGTTAGAATTAAGAGGATACTGGCTTTTAATGCAGAAGCCATTCTCTCTGCTCCAAGGTCTTTATCTATTACTCCTTCAACACCAACTAGTTTTCCATTTTCATCTACTACTGGTACTCCTCCACCACCATCAGCTATTACTATAAAGCCGTTTTCTGCGAGTGTTTTAATAGCATCTATTTCAACTTGTATTATTGGGTCTGGTGATGGTACTACTCTTCTATAGCCTCCCCTGGGGTCTGGTTTAAATATCCAACCGAATTCTCTTGCTAGTTTTTCTGCTTCTTCTTTTTCATACCATGGACCCACGTATTTAGTCGGGTCTTTGAAGTCTGGATCGTCTTTTCTAACTAGTGTTTGAGTAACTACTGTTACTACGCCTTTAACCCTCGACCCTAGTAGGCCTTTTTCTCTGAGTTTATTGAGTATTGCTTGTTGCAGGATATAACCTAGCCATCCCTGAGTCATTGCTCCAATAATGTCGAGTGTCATTGGTGGTATATTCTTGTATTTTAATCCAAGCATCATTAGTTCTGCCAGTATACCGGCTTGTGGACCATTACCATGGGTTACTACTACTCTATATCCTTCTTCTATGAGTCTAACTATTGTTTCAGCCGCGATATACGCGTTTTTCCAGTAGTCTTCAACGGTTCCTCTATCGCCTTTTGACTGGAATGCATTTCCACCAAACGCTATTACTATTAAATCTCTATTGTTATTCATTTCAATCAACCACCTTTTGATACAGGTTGTAGTGTTGAAAAAGAGTAGTGTATATATCTGTAAATACTTATTTATATTTATATTTAAAGTTTAAATTTATATCATAAAGTCTGGTATTCCACTGGGATCGTATGCTATTCTAGGAACTAGTTTATTTCTACGTAGTAGGTCTTTGACGTGTGGATATAGTATTACATATTCTTCGTCGATGCATTCTGATAGAGCAGGGTGTATACTAGCTAATCTCTTTTTAAACAATGCATAGGTTTCCTCGTTTGAAAAACTAAGCATTACAGCGGGATAGAAGTCTTCGCATGGTTTTAACCCCTGAGAGTAAAGGTTTTCTAGTGCTTTAAACTGGTATTCATAGAAGGATGCATCAGCACCTGTAAGTAACTCGAATTCTCTTGGTGTACACCCTTTAAAGCTCACTCTAATTATTAATCTATGAAATCGAGAGAGTGTTTTTGTGTAATCTATATTTTTACCCAGGAGTAATCCATTGGTTTCAAGTATAAAGTAGTAGTTTGTTTCTTCAATGTATTCTAGTAGTTTGACTAGGTGATCTAGTCCTATAGTTGGCTCTCCACCACTAAGTCTTAGATAGCGGTATTTGTATTTAGAGGCTATTGAAACGAGTTTATTAAATGCTGATTCAGGAGTTTCAAACCAGCCTTTATCTCCATAGTAACTATACCTCCAGCTCCAACAAAATTTACAGCGGAGATTACAGCCAACAACATCTCCCGTTGCTATGCCACCATACCATCTACCCCCACGAAACCTATAATACCTCCTCTCTAAAACTCCATTTCTCCACCTGGTAACTTGTTTTTCAACTATTCCTGTGAGTTTAAACGGGTCTAATCCAGGCATGTAAACCAGCTGTAATCGACTCGTACTTCATGGTTAAGTATTCAATACTTCTTATTATGTATCAGTAGAAGCCAGTATCTCGATTAAACCTGGTATACGTTTTTAACTTTTGTAATTAACTCTTCGAATTCGTCTATGTAGTATTCTCTACTACCAACTAGTATTTCCTCAATACTGGTTTTTCTCGGGTTTTTCAGTCTACCATATACGTATATGAGTGATTGTATTACTCCATTTAACACACCAAATCTGGATTGTGCATGGCGGTATGGACAGTTAATACTGCATTGCTTACAGTATAGTCTACCATTACGTAGACACGCAGACTTAGAGATTAGAGTTATTTTCCCTAGTAGTTTAGCGTAGTGTCTATCTATTGGAGCATACTCTGTTAATCCATAAACATGTAGTAGATATGCATTTGCTGATTTTACACCAAATCCAGGTATTTTCATTAAACCAAGTACTTCTTCTAGAGGGGTTTTCCCATTTGTAACTACATTGTCTATTTGGTCTCTTACAGCATTGAATTCTCTTGGAATATAGGATTGCGAATCAATATATTTCTTTAATACTGCCTCTCGAACCCACTTCAATGTATTAACGTAGTAATCAGTGTTTCTCGAGAGGTAGATAGAATACGCTACTATCTTCTTGTATAGTGGTTCATAGACTAGTGTTACCTGGTTTGCAATACACTTCTCTATATTTAATCTACTACATACTTCTCTAAACAACCAGTGTTTTTCCAGTCCGAGTATTCTATCTAGACTTGAAACACTCTGGTGACTTACCCTACAAGTTGTTTCTAGTGTAGACTCGTTAAACCGGCACTCCAAACCCTTTAACTCTCCGTATTCAATACTGAATATAAATCCCCCTGCACACTCATCTAAATTGATTACTGGTAGAATGTAGGAGTAGAGGAGTGTTAGTCCATAGTGTACTCCTTTAATAATCAATTCAATCCACTCGTAGAAACCTCTAATACACATCTTACAGTATCTAATATGTCTTGAAGAGGCAGTCCAAACCCTGTTTCTCTTCTCAACTGGTTTATTGTTGAGGGAGGTATGTGGAGGAATCCAGCTGGTACATTTCTTTCTACTCCATACTTCATAATTATATATGCAATAGTGTTGCAGAGGAATAGACCAGTAGATAAACTGGGCCTCAATGGAAGAAGTCTCTTTTCTCTACACTCTACTAGTATTTTCTCTACTGGCAGTGTTGTATATAGAATACTAGGACCTCCCCCTTCAACATCTATGTATTTAGCTGTAAAACCATCTACATCTGGTTGTGTAAAAAACGCTTTATTTACACTAGCTAATTCCAAGTCAACCATGCGGGTTGAAGGATTTAATCCAAGACCGAGAACTAGTTTTGGCTTGAATGATTCAAGTATTTCACGGAGTATTACACGTGCTTTATTAAATGAAACAGGGAGTACAAAGCCTCTTACTCTGAAGTTATTGATTAACACACCATCTAGTAGTCTTGCAATTTCACCACTAGGGTTGTTCCAATATCCTCCGTAATAGCCAAAACCAGTAACAACTATATCCATTTTCAACACCAATATTTCAATAATTTACACTCGTAATCTATAAGTAGTATAGAATCTGGGCGGTTAAGCATTAACTAGATAGTATCTATCTATTTTTTATAAGGCATGAAAGGTGCTTCTTGAGCAATTATAGTTTTTACGGGTATGATTTAAGATATGTATTGTCCACTATTGCATATACTTCAACATAGTTTTTTAATGGTGTTGAATTTAGTTTAGGCATTAATACATTGTCTACTTGGAATAATCCTGCTTTCTCACTCATATAGACGTTTATTCTTACTGGTCTTTTATCAGAGGTTGTAATCTCCACCATTTTAATACTTAGTGCTGATATACTGTGTATTGATATACCGCCGAGTTTATAGGGTACTCTTGCGCGTCCTTCAGCCATGTCTAGTCCATCACCTACTTTGACGCATCCTGCTTCAATAGTGAGGCATTCTACATCGTAGCTTGTACAGTGTATTGAATGCATTATTTCCTGTCTTAGTTTAAACCTGGTGTATGGGTCTTCTACTATTTTCTCTAGTACTCTCTCAATAATGGGTTTTGCCAGGATAGCACCTATTTTCTCGTGTAGATCTCTGTGAACACTGTTTCCTATGTCGTGTAGTAGTCCGCCAATGAGTGGTACTAGCATAGCGTATTCTTCTCTATCTACTACACCATCTTTAATCAATGTGGATTCAACACCGTTTTGTCTTAGCAACTTGTATATGTATACAGCTGCACCTGCAGCTATTTTCGCGTGAACTGGTCCATGGTCGTTGTATTTCAATCTATTAACAGCCATTACATTAGCCATATACCAGAGTGATTGGACCTCAATATCGTTTTCAAGGAGATTGTATGCTCTTCGTAGCAGTATGTTTTCACCTAGAACTTCATCTAGTAGCTTAGTATTTACAATAACCAATACAACCACCAATATAAACGAATTTAAAATACTAAAATAAATCAAATGTATTAGAAGACAAGCTGGTTTACTTTGTAATACCCCAAATTCTTACTACTAAATGACTATTCGTATAGTTGGAGAGAACAACTAGGAGTTTTTGAGGCTCGGATATATCGTATTCTGTATTTCCAACTAGTCCACGCCAGGCAACAATGCGTCCTTCATAGTCTAGGAGAACTGAGATATCTATTCCCACAGGACTTCTCAGCGTTGCAATAACATACGTGTATTTCTTGTATTTATCTGACTCTCCCACAAAGAACGCTATTAAGTCCTCGACACTCCAACCAGGCTTTAAATCTAGTGTTGCTACTAGTGGTGCTTTGAGTAATACCATTGCCAGGTTTACAAGATCTAATGCCTCCTCGGGTGAAACAGGCGGTTTTGCGGGTGCAATGCCCGTAGGTGTTGTTGGCTTTTCTTCGGGTTTTACTTGAGTGGGAGTTGTTGTGGGTGGTGGGGTTGACAGCCTGCTCGGTGTAGGTGGAGTGGGCGGTTTTGGTGTTTCTTTTACTTCTGGTTTTGCAGGTGTTGGTGGTGTAGGTGGGGGTTTAGGAGGCGTAGTGGGAGGAGTTGGTGTTGTGGGCTTTTCTGGTTTGGGAAGGGGTAGATTGAATACTGTATTAATAGCTGTAAGTGGAGGATTCTTAACGTATGCTGATAGTGCATTTATATATGTTTCAACAAATCTTCTACATTTATCCAGGTCGCCACTGCATTTTCCACTAACAGCTATTATTACTTCGTGGTTGGGACGTATATCAAGTGTTATTTCGAAGTTGAAAGAAGTAGAACTACCTGTAACTACAATTTTGTTTTCATCAATACATTTACCCGTAATTGGAAGAGTTATAAACTCGTAAACTCTTCGAAAAGCTGATTTTGAAACAGTCCATCTAATTCTAAGGAAATCTTTTTGTCTCTCAATAACTTCAAAATCAGCTGTACTCTCAACGAAGTAGCTAATGTAGTAGACGAGTTTTTTTGTCACATCTGGAAGCGCGTAGCTCACTACGTATGAGCGTATTTCACTAGACAACAATACCCCCGTTTACCACTTAAATATTATATACCGTCAACAAATTAAAAAACAAATCACACATAAAAATATACATCTGCGTAAAATAACTATTTGTTGTATGAATTTATAAATATTTTCATGGCGTAAAAGTGGGAGATTAAATAGCTTATTTATTTTTTAAAACACCTTTCTATTAATTTAATAGATGATTTTTCAAACAATCTCCAATCTACACGGTAATTGTAGGTGTTTTCAAGTTCTTTCAATACACTGCGCAGTTCGCTAATCCCTCTAATTAGTTCTAAACAGTCTATCTCTCGTGATAGTGGACAGTAATCATCAATAATTACTCCTTTTTCTTCATTGTATATTAATGGATATACTCCACACCCTAATGGCTTATCATTGTAAATAGTGCACTTGCCATCTTCTCCGAGGAAAATACATCTTCCATTTATATTAACTAGCCGGTAAAATCCACCACTCTTTTTATAAAACCCTTTATATCCTCTCTTCTCTATTCTCTCAATATCTTGACGTGTAAGTATCATTTCAGTGTTATAACAACACCTAGAACACTTCATGCAGAAAGCATTGTTTTCTAGCACTCTGTTTTACACCTACAACTAGTTTAGTTTATTCAATAATTTAAAATTTAAAAATCCTCTAGTTGTTTATTTGGATTTTGGTGTTGGACAAAATGTCCAAGCGCATACAAAAAATAATTGTAGTGTATATCTTGATATTGCTCTCTGCGAGTATTTTAACTAGTTGGATAATTCAAACTCAGAATTCCATAATATTAACTGATACACTTGGTAGAACAATAGAGTTTAATAAACCACCCAGCCGCGTAGTTACTCTTTCACCATCAATAACAGAGATAATGAGTGAACTCGGCGTTCTCGATGCTATTATCGGTGCAGATACGTATTCATACAATGACTGGTATTTGAATATAAGTAGAATTCTAATAAACCAAAATGTTTCAGTAGTGGGTGGTTATTGGTGGAGTACTATTAAAGTAGAAGAAATATTAAAATTAAACCCTGATGTAGTTCTAGCTGATAAAGGTGCACATCGACCACTACTAGAAACCCTTGAGTCATATGGATTGAAAACCATATACTTACATGGTGGTTCTGCTACAAGCATAAACGATGTTTACAATGACATATACACTATTGGACTACTTTTCAATAGAACAGAAAGAGCACTAGAATTAATAAATGAAATAAGTGAAGTTTTAGAGAGTAGTAGAACACTGCTAGAACCATACCGAGAGAAGAGAGTTTTGGTAGTAATTGATTTATGGCAGGGTATATGGGTGGCTGGTAGGGGAACATATATAGACGATTTACTCTCAAAACTTGGATTGATAAATGCAGCTGATCTATATGGATGGGGAAGTGTAAACATTGAAACAGTGTACAGGTGGAATCCAGATCTAATAATTATCGCGTGTTCATATCCAGAAGACACTATTAGATCAGCCGGCCTCTACGACCTTGAAAAACCAGTAGTGCAATTAAATGAAACAGAAATAGATATATTATCGAGACCAGGGCCAATGCTTAAACTTGCACCCAGAGTAGTATTTAATACCTTAATAAAAGCTCTTGGAAACCAAACAAATACTACTCAACAACCAGTACAACAATTTACACGCGAGAAGAAAACAGATATAGACATAGTATTAACCACTGGATTAGTAATAGTAGCTGTAGCATTAATTATATTAGGTATACTAGTAGCAGGGAAAAAGAAGACTAGCTAGAATCTTTTTATCTAAAACACTCTTATTCCACCTACATAGGTTTCTAATACATTTATACACCTTAATTCTCTATCAGGTGTATCCAAGGGATCTCTATCTACTATTATAAAGTCGGCTAGTTTACCCGGTTCCAGTGTACCAATAGAGTGGCCGCTTCCTACAATTTCAGCTGAACCCTGAGTATATGCGTGGAGGGCATCTATTATTGATAACGCTTGATCCCTTGTGTCTTCATAGTATGGAATATTTTCATATCTACCCCGAGTTACAGCGGCGTATATTGTCTCCCATGGATTTACGGGTTCAACAGGGGCGTCTGTTGAAAATCCAATTGTTAAACCGTTTTCAATTAATGTTTTAAATCTATACAGCCACTTTACTCTTTTTTCACCAAGTCTGTTTTTAGCCCACCAATCCGTGATTATGAAGTGTGGTTGAACGGATATCATGGGTTTTAGTTCTCTTAGTACTTCTAACTGGTCGTCTCTTATGAGAGATGCGTGTTCTATTCTATGTTTTACTCTACTTGAACCAGCTTCTCTAAATGCTTGTAGTACGGTGTCGAGTGCTCTATCACCGATTGCGTGGACTGCTACTTGTAGTCCATGTCTACTTGCGTCTACTACTATCCTAGTTAATTCCTCTGGGTCTAATGCAGGCCCTCCACTATTGGATGGATCATCACTATATGGCTCACTAAGCCACGCTGTTCTAGATCCAAGCGATCCATCTGCAAATAATTTTATACCCATTATCTTCAAGTATTCATCTCCAAATCCAGATTTAACACCTAGATTCTTCAATAAATCGAGTGTGTTTTCCTCGCCGTCGCGGTGGTATAGGTAGAGTCTAACACGGATTTTGAGTTCTCCAAGAGACCATAGTTTCACTATTGCTTTCAACACTCGGAGGTTGCATCCTGCTACTCCAATACTGGTCACACCGTGTTGCAACAAGTGTTCTTGTGCTGTTTTAACGAGGTGTAGATAGTCTTCCTCGCTTAGGTCGTTTTTTATTTTTTCTCTTACATATCTCAGTGCGTTTTCAAATAATACTCCAGTAGGCTCTCCATTCTCGTCTCTATCTATTCCCTCAACTTGTTTATCTATAATGCCTGATTCTATTAACCCCTTGGTGTTTACTACACCAGCATGTAGACAGACCCTTGTTAGCAATACTGGTCTGTCTTCTACTACTTCATCTAGGTCTCGCCGGGTTGGCCATCTTTTTTCTTCTAGTAATTCGTGGTCCCAGCCGTGTCCTAGAATCCATTTAAATCTTGTTTTTGAAGCATATTCACGTAGCTTCTCTTTGATTTCTGCTATGCTTTTCACTCCCCTTAGATCAAGGGTGGAAATTGCTAGTCCAAGTGTGTCTATGTGTAAGTGTGAATCTATAAATCCAGGTAGTACAACTCTATTCTTTAAATCTACTACTTCTCCACCAAGTGTTTTTACTAGTTCAAGTGCTCTATTAGAACTGCCAACATAGAGCACTCTATTATTGCTTACAACCATGCCATCTGTTATTCTCAATGGTTTAAAAGATATATATATACGTCCATTTATAAAAGCTCTAATCAAATTCAATACACCATTTAATCCTCTCCAAGCATTTTATTTAACTCCACCAGGAATAAATAAAATAAACTACGTGGAAGTCTAGCGCCAGCGGCAAACGGATGTCCTCCACCATGAATACCTAGTTTTCTACTTAGTTTTCTCAGTATAGTGTTTAAATCGTGTTTTCCACTCCCACGTAGGCTTATTACATATAGATCTCTTCTCTCTTCTATTGCTAGCCCCACTTCTACTCCTCCATAGATCCGGGCGTAGTTTGCAGCTCGCCCTATACTGCCAGGTGGGTTTATAACATATGCGATTTTACCGTGGATTTTAAGATTGTTTTTAACCCATATCCGCATGTTTTCATCTATTTCTGCTTGTTTAATACTTCTAGCGACTAGTTCTTGGTATTGACTTGGTAGAGCGTTCTTCGACAAGTATTCTACTACTGTTCTCTTGAATTCATGGTCTCTTCTAGAGCCTTCAAGCCCCTGGGATAAAACACCTGCTTCGAGATAGATCATTCTTTTATCCCATCTCCACAATTCCTCTTTAACCCATGGCGTTTCATCGAGATAGTCTGAAATAGCTCCATACAAGCCAACACGTCCATACTCGTTTGAAAGGCCTTTTTCATAGAGATATCGATATGTCAGCTCGGATGCCGAACAACACGTGTTGTGAACCCACTCAATGCCTCTGGGGGGCTCAAAGCCTTCTGGTAGTGGGTGGTGGTCTATGTATACGACGAGTCCTTGGCGACTATATTCCTCGAGGGTTTTTACCAACTCGTTTGCCATTATTTCATCAATTGCAATATCTACTATGAATACATTGTCTCCGGGTTTAGTTGTCTCCCTGAGATCTCCTATTAATCCCACTGGATGTGTAAAGAAGACCCTTGTATTACACTTATCTCTTAAATACGTGAGGAGGAGTGAGGCCGAGCAAACGCCATCTCCATCTCCATGTGCTAATACAATACAATTAGACAAGTATAACACCATGGATCTCTAGTCTAATAAAGAATATATGTCTAACTCTTAGACTAGTAGCTAGCAGATGAGCAGTAGTAAAAATGGAATTTTACTTTTTAACTCCCCAAATCCTTACTTTTACTTATTTGCCGTAAAATGCTGGAAGTAGTGTTATTAGCTTTATTCTCTCAGAGATATCGTATTCTCTTCCACCGACAAATCCACGCCACGCCACTATTCCTCCGTCTTGATCCAATAGTATTGAAACGTCTAGATCTCCATTACTTCTAAGTGTAGCTATTACATAGTTATAATCTCTGAATTTACTCGAGGACACTACAAAGAAGGAGAGTAGATCTTCAATAGTCCACGTTGGTTTTAAATCTAGTGATGCTACTAGTGGTGCTTTAAGCAAAGTCATCGCTAGATTTACAAGGTCTAATGCCTCCTCGGGTGAAACAGTTAGTTTAGGTGGAGTTGGTGGCTTAGGTGGTGCTGGTTTTGCTTCAACGCTCGGCGGCGGGGGAGGTGTAGTGGGCGGCTTCGCTTCTACCCTGGCCTTTGGTGACTCCTCTTTCACTTCTGGTCGACAAGATACATCACCAGTAAGCACCCTAGTTTTATTGTATTATAGGCCTCTTAAATAAATATATAAATAAATATATATTGTAAATAAAAAAGATTCGCTTATTATCCAATTATTACTTCCACGCTGACGGGAAATATGTGGGATTTGCATGCTATGCATAGTGTTTAATCCTTTACATGTATTACATGGTAGCAACTATAAACTACTAGCTAATAGAGAAGCACTTGTAGGTTTTAATTCGAGGCTAAATAATATACGTTGTTTAAATGCTCGTAAATCATGTGATTTAAATATTATTTAACTAGTATTGATTTCACCAAAGTAGCTAGTTCGCTGTCCCCGGGTGATCCAGGGTAGACATTGTCTACTACAATAACTCCTTGGCTTTTTAACCAGGTTTTAATATGTCCTGGTATGCTTTTCAATGATGCTATTATTGATTGTTCTGGTTGTAGTATATCTTTAACTAATAGTATTTTCTTTACGTCTTTAGCCCATGTATTATAGTCCTGTGTATTAGTTATTATCATTAGTTTAATACTTGGATCAGTGGGTAAATCCTCACATGTACCAGCATGTGTAAAGACCAAGTCTACTTTGAGGTCTCCTGGTTCTCGACGGAGGAGTCTCTTGGCCCTATCATATAATTGTCGGAGTCTACTGAAATTCAAGTATTTGCTTCGATTTAACTAAATCCGTGCTGACAGTGTAGCAGTATTCATTTCCCCTTTTCTCTCTTATACTGGTATACCGTGAAATATGGATTAATCTATTACCCTCTACTATAAAATAGTATCTTCCCGCGTCAAAGCCTCGTAGTTTATCGCAAATGTTAATGGTGTTTTGCTGCAAAAAACACACCTATGCTGTTAAAATTTGAATAAGGGCTACCTTATTTTTGATTAATGGAAATATTTCTTAAAGACACTGCTGGGTATAATTCACCATGTAGAAAGATAGAAGAGATATATAAGTATTGACAGTATTATTGATTCTCCCAAGTGTTTTTCAACAGCGTCTTAGAGGAGTTGAAAACAAGTGTTAAAGCCCGAGTGCAATACTTAAATTACTCTCTGTTAGAATGGAGTCTAGTAGCTCCTTCGGGTTTATTTTTGGATACTCGTATTTCCTTGTTGGTTGTGGTTCATCGAAATACCCTAATTCTCTAAGAGTTTTCAAAATGAATTCTCTCCCTCTGTCATCAGGTATTTGTGAGTGATATATTGAAGAAATACTTTCAAGGATCATTTCTAGAACATGTGCTTCACCTTTCTCTGCATGTATATGTGGACTTAGAGATTCAACTTGGTATATTTCAACATGTCCGGGGAGCGATGGACACAAACCTCTATCTACATTAACATAGCATTTTTCAAGTATACTAACTAATTCCTGTGTTTCAATAGAAAAACCACTTCCATATACTAATTCCCTCGCTAGATCAATGCTCATAGCGTGTTCTCCACTATTCGACGTTTTAATTATATCGGTTTCGATCCTCCTCTTTAACGATAGTACTTTATTAAATACTTCGTTAACCGTGCTCGATGCTCTTCCCTGTCTTCTATAGTAGAATTCCTGAGAGGCCATCCATGCTTTATAACCCCAGTAGATTCTAACCATTTTGTATTTAGACTCGCTCATGGAAAGCATTGTATAATAGATTAAAGAATACTCTAATACAACACTTGGAATATAGTTGTCGGCATCTACAAATGCAATGTTTTTAGCTCCTAGTCCATCAGCTAATAAAACTCCTATAAGCATACCCTCGCCTTTTCCATCTCGTACTAGGGAATTATCGTCAATTAGAGATGAATAACGGTCTCTTAGTTTATCTGCTATACACTTGTCTTTCTGGTGTACTACTATGATTTCTCGACCAGTACTTCTATAAATTGTTTTTGCAACGTCTAATTCTAGTTTATATAGGTTGAAAGGAGCGATTGCAGAGTTTGAAACCACAATGATTGGTGAATAGTATGGTATAGCCCTTAAAACACCCTCTAATGCTAATAGATCCTCGTTTTTAACTGGAACTATAAATACAGTCGAGCTCGCCACGTCTTCTAGTTCTCTAAAACTGGAGATATTATAGCCGCCCGGCCTTCCACTACTACTTATTGAGAAGAGGGATTGGACTCTCGACAGTTCATATATTTCTACTGCACCATAAGCTTCAAATCTAACAGGGTAGTTAATGAGCATTGCTCTCACTGTCCTAGTTTATAAAACACTATTACGGTATTATATATGGGCTGAGTGGTTTGAACGAGATCATAGCATACTTCATTAAAATACTCGAGGCTATTGGATACACTTTTGTAATATGGGTACTAGGATATCTTCTTGGACACGCCTCTAAATACATTATTACTAATATACTTGGAAAACTAGGAGTAGACGAGTTTGTAAAGAGAACGGGTTTAGGTAGAGCTATAAGAAGAACTGGGTTAATGGGGCATGAATTCTTCGGAATTTTAACTGCATGGATCATATACTTGTTATTTGCATTTCTAGGTCTATATATTGCAGGTGTAAAACTAGAAGTAAAATTCATAATAGATATTGCTGAAACAGTAATATACGTGTACATAGCTGGTGGATTAAAACTACTCTTAATAGTGTTAATTGGTTTTACACTAATAGATGTATTTGTTGGATACATATATAAGAGTACAGAGTTAAAAGCAGAAATGCAAATCCTCTACCCCATGGCCGAGTATATTAGAATAACCCTCTATATAGCCGTAGTAACATACGCCGTCGAACAAAGTGGGCTCGGTGTGGGTGTTCTACCAATGCTTTTAATGCCGCTTATTTGGGGAATAACAATACTGATAGTATTGTTTACAATATACCTTATTCTTATTTCGATTAGAACTTCACGTGTAACTCAATAGTGGATCATTAATAATAGTTTTTACACGAGTTTGTAGTATTTGGAGTGCTTTAACTAACACACTGTGTAATTATAGATCGAGGGTTTATTCATGTTCTTTTCGATATCTCAGGTTTCTATAGATTGTGAATATAAGGGAGAATCCGAGAAAGAACGATATTCTAACTAGGTAATCAATGGTGTTTTCAAGTGGTTTAATTGTATTTAATATTATTATGAGAACTCCGGCTAAACTATTAATAGATGCTAGAAAACCAGTTGCTGTTGCCTCGTATTTATTTGTATTTCTCGATAATATAGCATATATACTCGTATCGTAGAATGGATATATTGGAATCAACCATAGAAGGATGTATAGTATTGGAGGGGTAAATGGGAGAACTAGAAATAATACTAGATAGGAGGAGAGAGCAGTCAACAACAATTTTTCTTCTTTTCTATTATCAACCAGTCTACCCGCTATAATTCTCGCTGGTGTACCAGCGAGTACTGGTATAGTTCCATAAAATAAACCGTAAAACAGCCTTGAATCAAAACTCTTGTTTAATATGGGTAGCTCTCGTATTTTATAATCTAGTAGAATAGAAGTCATACTTGAAGCTATCGACAAACCAATAGATGAAAAGAGTATAATTGGTGCAAACCAGTGTAATTCACTAAATACTGTTTTTAGAGCTGAGATTGGAGTAGTATTCTCTCTTTCCTTTCCACTATAACCAATAATGACTAGTAGTGAGCTCAATGCATAGATAGTACTCAGAGTAGTTGAAAACAAGTAGTTTCCAAGATAGTTAAATAAAGGCCATGCTATAAGTGCACCTATCCCCCAACCCAATCCCATGCCTAATCCCGCTACAGAGTACTTTGAGCCTATTCTAGCTCTATCTTCAATAATACTGCTCATCGCGAATGTAAAAACCAGCCATGAAAACAAATTGAATAAGCCCACGGAAACCACTACTTGACGCCAATCAGTAAGTGTAAATATATGGAAAAGAGGTATTACGCCAAGACCTCCAATAGCCATTAATACCCTTCTACCAATAGAGTCTCCTAAAGCACCCAGCATAAATGAAAACAAGGAAGGAGTATACTCCGCGCCAATTAGGTAAACCACCATCCAAGCTCCATATAAGTCGACACCAAAGTATGGGCGTGATATAGTATAGTACATACCATACACTACTTCAAGCATACTTAAACCAAGCACCATTACTAGAAATTTCTTCATAGTACTTACACCATTAGTCTTCTCGTTTCCACTGCACTGTGTTTGCTAGAAATTTATTGTATGTAATACGTGTATTATAAAGGATAAGAAATGCATGGTTTGAAAGAGAGATAAACTACGTTACAATTTTATTTAATTCTCCCCGCTCCACTGCTAATTTTACTTCTCTCGCTATTCTCCTACCTGTACTCATTGGTTCATTCCAGTATAGGTATGAGTATGGGCTTCCATTCAAGTATAGGTTTGTTCCAGCCACTATTCTACCAGAGAATTCGAATACCTTTATATTCATATTTCTGTCAATTATGCTTTCTAGACAGAATGGACCTATAATTCCAGGTGGTAGTTTCTCCTGCGTGGTTTTTACGAATTTTAAACCCATATCTAGTATTGCCGGGAGGAGGCTTTCTCTCAATACGAGTGGGATGTTACCAACAACTGTAAATGTTGGTTCTAATCCGAGTTCTACGGTGAAGTTCTGTGGAATTCTCTTTAATCCATCTATATCAGATTCGTATCTAATGTCGGCACCGAGTATTTCAAGTCTGTTGAGTATTGGACTATAGAAGTAGTGGTAGTATGCTGTTACACCAATAATGTATTCTTGTATAATTGCCTCTCTCGGGTCTCTAATAACACCTTGAGATACTAGTTTATTTAGTTTCTCTATTACTTCACTCGGTTTTTTCGCGATGAAATAGTCTTTTCCACCTTTTGCACCAGGTAGTTTAACAATTACTAGTTTATCGAATTCCTCGCCTAATTCGTAACTTCTCGGTATTGGTATGCCGGCTTCTTTTAACAAATTCATTTTGGCTTGCTGACTAGCTTCAACCTGGAGGAGGCTTCTCAGTCCAAATATGGGTATGGGTAGATTTAAAGCACAATCTAATCCAACATACTCCACGTAGCTTCCATGTGGGATGAAAACAGTGTTTTCACTTTGTAGCTCGTTTACAACTTTCTCACTACACAGTTCTCTCCAGTGGTCGACAACAATGTACTTATCTATTATGTGATTAAATTGCTTGTAAAACCACAATCTATTCTTTAAAACAACCAGAATTGTTTTAAATCCTTCTTGTTTAGCACCATGTACTATTTGAAGCGAGCTGTGGCTCGCAAGAGTACCGATAGATATTTTGTCAGAATCGTATTTTAAAAGTAGATCATCTATAAACATGGCCAATCATCTCAACACGCCCAAACTTTTAATATATAGTTGGGTGGGATTTAAATAGTAAATATATAAATTCAATCCTTTTTACAAATTAACGTGGGAGCAATGAATTCTCAAATCTATTATGAGGGGAAAAGCAAGCGTATTTACATAAAAAACGATAACGAGTTAATAATGGAGTTTAAAGATGAAGTAACAGCGGGCGATGGCGCTATCCGTGCAAGTGCTCCTGGCAAGGGAAAACTCTGTGCAGCTACATCTGTATTTTTATTTAAATATCTAGAAGAGAAAGGAGTTAAAACCCACTTACTAGGCTATGATGGTGATAGACGACTAGTAGTTAGAAGATTAAAAATTATTCCAATAGAGGTAATAGTGAGAAACTATGCGTATGGATCGCTATTAAAGAGAATGCCCATGTATAAACAACTACAACCCTTAGACCCACCACTCATAGAATTCCACTATAAAGACGATGCTCTCCACGACCCGTTAATACTCGTAGATGATATTTTGAGAACAAATATAGTTACACGTGAACAACTAGATCTAATCGTTGATATGACTATGAAAGTAAATAGTGAATTATCAAAGCTCTTCTCGTCCAAGAAACTAACACTAGTAGATGCAAAATTCGAATTTGGATTCTACAATGGAGAAATATATCTAGCTGATGAAATAAGTGGAGACACTATTAGAGTAATAGATGATCAATCGAGACATTTAGATAAAGAAGTTTTCAGGAGGTCTAAAAGCGTCGATGAATTATTGAAAGCCTATAGTGAACTAGCCCTTAGACTCGGCATACTAGGATAGAGAGGTGATTTTATGCCGGGCCTCCTCTCTGTTTTTTCATTTGAGCCTGGATGGCCACTATATGTTTATGCAAAATATGGATTGCTTACTCTACAGAATAGAGGAGAAGAGAAAAAGATCTTGTGTATGAATGCAAATAGTGGAGTCGAATGTAGAGATCTCTACGAGTGGTCTTCAACAAAGAATATAAGCAATGGTTTTATAGCTGGGGTTTTCAATAGCGTAGACCTAGATGGCTACATATACTGGAATGATAAACTAGCTGTAATAACCGATAGAAGATTCAAGGAAATCAGTGAATTAGCGGATTCTATAGAGAAACTAATTAGTGAAGACGCATTGTGGAGAAGCATTGAAAAAGTACTGAGTGATTTCAATGGTAAAGAAATACCTAGTTTTATAGCTATAACGAAGAATGGAGATGAAGTAATTTATAGATCACCTCTTGGATTAACACCGCTTTCAATAGGCGGGTATGGATTCGACTTGTTGATTGCCTCTTCAGAGTCTTCAACGATAGAAGTATTAGATGCAGATGTAAGACGATATTTAAAACCAGGCGAAGGAGTAGTTGTTTCAAGAAATTATCTAAGGTTTTTCCAAGTAGAACGGTCTCGAATCTGGAAGATCTGTGCATTTGAACTACTCTACACTTCAAGACACGACTCACTTATTGATGGTATAGGAGTTTATGAATTTAGAAAAACACTTGGAGCAAGACTGTCTAGGCAACTACAAAGTGAAAACATTGATATAGTTCTCGGTGTTCCAGAGACAGCTATTCCCTACGCTATTGGATTAGCACAAGCCAGTGGTAAACCATTTGAACAAGCCTTTATCCCCACACCCGTTAGGAGTAGATCCATGCTTAAAAATAATCCTCTAGAGAGACTCATAGCAATACATCTAAAACTAAACCCAGTTAAATCAGTGCTTGAAGGCAAAAGAGTAGCCGTTGTCGACGACAGCATGGTAACAGGTGCCACACTAAAATCTGTATCGCAAATACTTAGAAATAGAGTTGGTGTTAGAGAACTCCACTTATTTATCGCCAGTCCCAAAATAATAAAAGAATGCCCATATAGGATTTTCGAGTTTAACAAAGACTGCTTAATTTCAGCGAACTTGGATGATGAATTACTTAGAAAATACCTAGAAGTAGACAGTGTAAACTGGTTGGATTTAGAGTCGCTCAACGATGTAGCTAGAATGTATAATTGTAAACTATGTGGCTCGTGCTTTGGAAGAGAAGTTCTAGGTGTAGACCAATGAAAATACTCCTTGTTGGCTCAGGTGGAAGAGAACATGCATTAGCAAAACTACTTTTCAACAGTGCGTTGAAACCAAGATTATTCGTATTAGCAGACTACGTCAACCCCGGATTGAAGAGAGAAGCTGAAGCTAGTGGTGGAAAACTCTATACTGGCGATACAGTAAACCCGTTAGAAGTGGCTAGAATAGCTGATTTGGTTTCACCAGATATAATAGTTGTAGGACCCGAAGAACCACAATTTACTGGAGTAGTAGATTTACTAAGAGAAAAAGGATATTCAGTATTTGGTGCTCTATCCAAGACTTCAATGATAGAACGTAGCAAGGTGTTTGCTAGAACTCTAATGTGGAAGCATAGTATTCCAGGTAGGCTATACTTTAAAGCATTTAAAAACCTCGAAGAAGCCTATGAATACCTAAAACACGCTGGAGATGTTGTATTAAAACCAGCTAGACAAGCTGGTGGTAAAGGAGTTAGAGTAATAAGAGATACACGTGCCTATTTAACCAGTGATAAAACAGATGTAAAAATACAAGCTGCATCAAAAATATTCGATGAATTATCTAGGTATCAAGACATAGAATACAAGATCATTATAGAACAAAGAGTTGAAGGAGTTGAATATACTGCTCAAGTTATAACAGATGGATCGAGTATTCTACCACTACCACTAGTACAAGACAATCCACACGCATTTGAAGGAGATCTAGGGCCTGAAACAGGCGGTATGGGTGGTATTTCAGGGCCGGGATTCCTCCTACCCTTTATAACAAGCGATGAATTCAATACCACAATTGACATTATTCAAAAAGTACTTAGAGCGCTGGAAGTAGAAGTGGGCGAGAAATACACGGGTGTAATAGCTGGACAAATGATGCTGACTCCTATCCAGGGTCCAACAGTAATAGAATTCTATAGTAGATTTGGAGATCCAGAAATAGGTTGTTTAATACCACGAATAGAAAGCGACTTTCTAGAAATAATAGAGAGAACAGTTAGTGGTAGACTAGCTGGTGCAAAACTAGAAGTTAAAGACAATGTAGTAAGTATTGTAAAAGCCGTAGCACCCGTAGGATATCCAAGTAGTAGAAAAGAAGCTCTAGGTCACCCAGTAAGCATTAATGAAAAAGCAATAAACGAACTAAAATGCATCGTATTATATGCAAGCGTAGAAGAAGTAGGCAGTGTACTCTACACAAAGGGGTCAAGGGTTTTCGAGATAGTTTGTTATGGAGAAAACTATAACGAGGTATATAAACGCTCACTTATCGCGCTAACCCATATTGAATCACTAGATGGCTGGCCTCTCTTCTATAGGAGAGATATAGGTTCACCAGAACAAATAAACGAGAGGATAAAACTAGCTGAGAAAGCAAGACAAACATATACATATAGAGCTAGCAGAGGCCTGGTCAACGAGAGTATTGTCTGGATTCCAGGTAAAGGAGTAGTAGAAAACATGCTTTTTTCTACTCTAACTAGTTCTCGAGGTGGGTTTGAATGAAACAAAGGGATTGTATAGGTACACCTCTATTTGAATCCTCTACAAAAATCCTCTTACTGGGTAGTGGAGAACTAGGAAAAGAAGTAGCCATAGCGGCACAGAGACTCGGTATTGAAGTAGTAGCAGTTGATCGATACGACTGGGCACCGGCAATGCATGTAGCACATAGAAGATACGTAGTAGACTTAATGAATCCAGAAGCAGTTAAAGCCATTGTTAGAAGAGAAAAACCCGACGCTGTAATTCCAGAAATCGAAGCAATAGCTGTCGATGCACTATTAGAACTAGAAGAAGAAGGATTTGTAATAGCACCCAATGCTAGAGCAGTTAAAATAGCAATGAATAGAATAGAATTGAGGAAATATGCATCTAGAGAGTTAGGACTACCAACAACAAAATACGAGTTCGCTGAAAACCCGGAGGAAGCAGTACTAGCATGTGAAAAAATTGGATATCCATGTCTAATAAAGCCCGAAATGAGTAGTAGTGGACATGGACACGTAAAGGTCTTAGAGCCATCTAGACAGAGAGTAATTGAAGCCTACGAATATGCAATTAAACACTCTAGGGGTAAGAGTAGAAGAGTTATTGTCGAAGAATTTGTTGATCTAGAAGCAGAGTTCACGGTTTTAGCATATAGATACCTAGATGAAGGAGAGGTTAGAGTGGAATACTGTGATCCAATCGAGCATTGGAGATATGGACAATACCACTACATAGAATCGTGGCAACCATCAAATAGAAGCTCTAATATATTATCACAGGCCTCTGAAATAGCTATACGAGTAGCAAACGGGCTGGGTGGACTCGGTATATTAGGAGTTGAAGTCTTTCTCACCAGAGATGGTAGAATATTGTTTAGTGAGGTCGCTCCTAGACCACACGATACTGGAATGGTGACAATGGTTACACAGGAATTAAGTGAATTCGATATTCATGTAAGAGCAGTTCTTGGTCTACCAGTTCCAAAACCAAGAATTATATCCCCAGGTGCTAGTCTAGCTATATATACAGAACGAGAAAACACGTGGTCTCCTAGAATATGTGGATTATCCAAAATCCTTGCGACACAGGGAGTAGATATTAGAATATTTGGTAAACCATCAACCTACAGCGGTAGAAGAATGGCCGTTCTCTTGGCAAGGGGTAATAGCGTTGATGAAGCACTAGAAAAACTACGTAGAGTTGCTAAGTTAATCACGATCACGATCACTCCTCCGAGGTGAGTAGCATGGCCTGCAAGGGAAAAGTAAGTATAATCGTGGGCAGTCAAAGAGACCTATCATACGCGGAGAGAGCTGCTGAAAATACTCGAAGAACACAGAATAAAATACGAAATAATGGTTCTAAGTGCACATAGAAATCCCAAAGAACTAGAAAAATACATTGAATCAAGCGATGCAGACATATTCATTGGAATGGCTGGACTCGCCGCACACCTACCAGGATTTATTGCATCTCGAACAAATAAACCAGTTATAGGAGTACCTTTAAACGTAGCACTAGGTGGACTTGACTCTTTACTGAGTATTGTTCAAATGCCAAAGGGTGTTCCAGTAGCGACAGTAGGAATAGATAATCCGGAAAACGCTGCCTATCTCGCTATAAGAATTCTCGGTTTATGCCTAGAGAAAGAGGTGAATTAAATGCCTTTGTTTAAAGTAGGGGTGGTTGTTACATATAAAAGAGAGTTAAGAGACCCGGAAGGAGAAACGATTAGAAGAGATCTATTGTTGAAGACGGGATATGATCGAGTAGCCAGTGTGAGAACCGGTAAATATTTTGAATTCTACGTTAATACTAACTCTCCCGAAGAAGCACTTTCATACATTAAAGAAATGTGTAGTAAACTCAGGATCTTCAATCCCATAGTTCACGTCCTAGAGGTTGTTAATATTGCCGAGGATAGCAGTAATTAAATTCCCAGGTACAAACTGCGACGAAGATGTTGTAAATGCATTTAAGAGAATTGGATCTAGCGTAGAAGCTAAAGTAGTGTGGTATAAGGAATTCAATGAAAAAGATTGGGATGCGATTATAATTCCCGGCGGCTTCAGCTACGGTGACTGGTTGAGAGCGGGAGCTATAGCGGTGAGAACCCACACAATGGAGAAAATTAGAAGAAGCGTCGAAAAAGGTATCCCGGTACTAGGTATTTGTAATGGTTTTCAAATCCTTGTCGAGGCCGGTTTACTACCAGGTGCTCTATTGCCTAATGAACACGGCAAGTTTGTATGTAGATGGACCAGAACAGTTATTGAAAATCCAAAAGGCCCCTGGTTAACACTAGCTAGTAGCGGTGAAGAATTAGATATGCCGGTTGCACATGGAGAAGGAAGATTCTATATTGACTATGAATCATATAGTTTACTTGAAAAAGAGAGCTCTATATTGAGGTATATGAAAGGATATAACCCGAATGGAAGCATCTATGATGTCGCTGGAATAACATCTCGTGATGGATTGGTTTTTGGATTAATGCCTCACCCAGAGAGAGCAGTGGGGCGTGAACTCGTACCACGAGGCTTCAATCCCGGTGGAGAAGTAGTCTTTAGGAGTATTGAGTTCTCGTTGAAGAAGGGGTGGTAGAATGCCTCTTACCCCCGAGGAGATACAGGAGATAAGAGAAATCCTTAAGAGAGAGCCTACACTCGAAGAACTAGCAATGTTTGAAGCACAATGGAGTGAGCACTGCTCGTATAAGAGTAGCAAGCGATTATTGAAACTACTACCCACAACAAGTAAACGAGTAGTTATTGGACCCGGGCGTGATGCACCAGCTGTTGAAGCATTTCCAGGTATACTAGTTGTTCCAAAAATAGAGAGTCATAATCACCCATCAGCTGTAGATCCATATAATGGAGCAGCCACTGGAATAGGTGGCGTTGTAAGAGACATATTGACACTTGGTGCAAAACCAATTGCTCTACTAGACCTCTTATACTTCGGCGAGCCTGGAGAACCCCATTCATCATGGATAATTCGCGGTGTTGTCAAGGGTATTAGCGACTATGGTAATAGAATAGGAATTCCAACAGTCGCGGGAGACGTCTGGTTTGATAAATCATTTACTAAACAACCACTAGTCAACGTAGGCTGTATTGGATTAGCACGAAGTAGTGAATTACTTGAGGGTGTTGTAAAACCAGGCGACCTCGTAGTTATAATAGGGAATCCAACGGGTCGTGATGGATTACTAGGAAGTAGTTTTGCATCTAAACCATTGGCTGAAGATACAGATAGTGATATAGGTGCTGTGCAAATAGCAGATCCACTAACAGAAAAGTTGCTAATAGATGTTATTGGTGAATTAGTGAAGAGTAAACTAGTAAACTACATTAAAGACCTTGGAGGTGGTGGTTTAACAACCGCTATTAGTGAAGTAGCAGCAGAATTCAATCTCGGTGTAGAACTAGAACTCGACAAGCTACACCTACGACTAGATTTAACACCACTTGAAATACTTGTCTCCGAGAGCCAGGAGCGAATGATGTTAATTATAGATCCAAGAAACCTCGGCGAAGTTGAGAAAATACTTGCTAAGTATGAATTACCATATAGTGTAATTGGAGCGTTTAATACTACTGGTAGAATTACTGCGAGATTTAAAGGACGAGTAGTTGCAGATGTTCCAGCTAGAGAACTAGCCAAACCAAGAAGTATGAGAAGGCCGTCTAAACCACCACTAGAAGCACTTAGAGGTTTAACGCCGATAAATGATCTACCGAGAGTAGACCCTGTAGATGCATTGTTAAAATTGATTTCTTCACCCAATGTCGCATCTAAAAAGTGGATTTACGAACAATACGACCATGAAGTCGGAGCAAGAACCGTGATTAAACCAGGATTTGGAGACGCTGCAGTACTCAAAATTGACGCTACTGATCCAAGAGGTATAGCTGTAAAGGGAGATGCTAATCCAAGATATACTAGTCTAGATCCATTTAATGGAGCAGCAAATAGCGTAGCGGAATGCTATAGAAATATCATTGCAGTAGGAGCACAGCCAATAGCTATTGTAGACGAATTGAATGCAGGAAACCCAGAGAAACCCGAACACTACTGGTATTTCGAAATGATGTTAAAGGGAATTGCATGGATGGCAGACGAGCTGGGAATACCGGTTGTGGGTGGAAAAGTCAGTTTCTACAACGAGGACCACATGGGTAGACAAGTAAAGCCAACTACAACAATTATTGGTGTCGGCGTAGTAGAAGATGTCTCTAAAGCTTTAACAATGGAGTTTAAACACTACGGTTCACCAGTAATGGTTATTGGAGTAACATACACTGAAATAGGCGGTTCAGAATACCTTTACAGAGTTTTTGGTTTAGAAACTGGTGAAATACCGAGACCAAGGCCCTCTTCGGAGATCCGTAATGCAAAATATCTAATAGAACTAGTAAAGAGAGATCTTATCCTCTCAGCACACGATATTAGTATAGGAGGACTAGGAGTCGCACTAGCAGAGATGAGTGTTCTTGGAGGTATTGGAGTAGAAGTAGATTTAAATAGTGTTCTATGTAGAGGGTGTGAAAGAGAAGATGAAATATTATTCTCAGAAACCCAGGCTAGATATATAGTTGAATTAAAACCAGATAAAGCACAGATCGCTTTGAAGCTCGCCGAGAAAATGGATATTGATGCAAGAATAATAGGTTATACCATTAAAGAACCCGTAGTTAGATTCAGAGCACATCAATCCCTCATTGAAGTACCGTTAGACAAACTCTCCCAACTATACTACAATGCATTTGAAGAGCAACTGGGATAATGTATGTGTGGAATAGCTGGTTATGCTAGCGGTAATCACGTTGATTTAACGAGTGCAATAGATGTTCTTCTATCACTACTAGTAGAATTACAACATAGAGGACAAGAGGCCACTGGAATAGTACTACTTACAAAAAACGGAGAATTTAGACAATTACATGCAAGAAGCCTGGTTTCAAACCTACTATTTAAAACCGATGTAATAAGGGAAAAGAGCGAAGAAGTATTCGCCGTATTAGGACATGTCAGGTATTCAACTACTGGTGGATACTGGGATAGTGTTGTACAACCCATTATAGTTGGAGATGACGACTTCAAAGTAGCTCTAGCATTTAATGGAACTATTCCAAATCATAAAAGAGTAATGGAGCAAGTGTGCGGTATTGAATGCCATGGAAAAAATGTAAAATCAGATACAGAATCACTCGCACTCTCTCTTTACCATGTAGCTAGAGAATTTAAAAAAGACGTTGTAGAGGGGTTGAAGGAGCTGTCGAGATACATTATTGGAGGATATAGTGTCTTAGTGGCTACATCAGAGCCGAGAATTATAATTGCTCGTGATCCATGGGGCTTCAGGCCACTAGCATACGCTCTTGAAGGAGACGAATTATACATTGCATCGGAGACCGGTGCCCTTACAACACTTGGAATTACGAATTGGAGGGAGGTTGAACCAGGAGAGATTATTTCATATGATGGTAAGTCAATTGAAAGAACTAGTTTCCCCGTGAAAAGAGAGCCCGCACCATGTATTTTCGAATATGTATACTTTAGCAGGCCCGATTCGGTGTTTAATGGTATAAGTGTATACAATGCGAGGTATAGAATGGGAGAGATCCTTGGAAGAGAATTTCCAGTTGAAGGAGACATTGTAGTGCCCGTACCAGACAGTGCGCGTATTGCTGCTCTCGGTTATAGTAGAGCAACGGGTATTCCAATAGCAGAGGCTTTAATCGCCAATAAATACATCGGAAGAGTATTTATCAACCCTCCAATTACACGGTTAAAACTCGCTGTATTAAAATATGGAGTAGTACAAGATATAGTAGCGGGCAAGAGAGTTGTGTTAATAGATGACTCTATTGTTCGTGGAACTACAATGAAGTATTTAATATCCAAGATTAGAAAGAGTGGTGCACGTAAAATCCACGTCCGTATATCAAGCCCTCCCTTTAAATGCCCGTGTTTTATGGGTATAGACGTTGCTTCGCGTTTAGAACTAGCTGTTTGGAGGGCGAGGGGTATCGATGATATTCGTAGAGAAATAGGCGCTGACTCATTGAACTATAATACCCTAGATGGACTAGTGAAAGCAGTTGGACTTTCCCGGGTTTGCCACGCTTGTTTTTCATGTTCTTATCCATTCAACGGTGTGACCATGGAAGAACTCGAAGAAATGGTTAGAAGGTGAGATTCTATGTCTGTAAACTATGCAAAAGCGGGAGTAGACTTGTCTAAACACAGAGAAATGCATAAAATAGCATTGAAGACCATAGAAGAAGTAGCCGAAAAACTGGGAGCCAAACTGGGAGGAATAAGTGGATTTGCACCCCACGTTTTACTAGGAGGTAGTGAACTAGCACTCCACGTAGACGGTGTTGGTACTAAAACCATTATTCTACAAAAACTCGGGGCCCTAGAAGTCGCTGGATGGGATTGTATAGCAATGAACGTCAACGACTTAGCATGCGGGGGCTTTAAAACCATTGCAATATCAGACTATATAGCAATAGGGGAATCTAATCCCATACTATTTGAACAAGTAATGAAGGGTTTAGCTAAAGCCGCCCTCTACGTTAAAGCTCCAATTATCTCGGGTGAAACAGCCATTCTACCAGGACTATTGAATGGAGTGGACGTGGTCTGCTTTGCAATAGGTGTGAAACATGCACAAATACCCGGAGTTGCCGGCGAGGGAGATGTAGTAGTTGGTGTAGAGAGCTGGGGGCTTCACGCCAATGGATTTAGCTTGGTGAGAAAGATCATTGAGGAGAAAATAGGGCGGTATGATGCAGTAATAGATGGACTAGACTTGGCTAGAGAACTCACAAAACCAACAGCCATATACCACGACCTCGTGTTAGAAGCTGGTAAACGTGGATTAATATCATCTGCTACACACGTAACTGGAGGGGGCTGGAGCAAGGCCAAGAGGGCGCTTGGAGAAAACCTAGATATGGTTCTCAAGCCTCCACGTCCACCCAGAATATTCGAGTTTTTATCGAGTATTGGAGGAGTATCCATTGATGAAATGTATAGGGTTTTCAATATGGGGATTGGATTGATTTTAACTACTCGCCCAGAAAACCTAGAACACCTCGTACAACTCATACATCAAATGGGTTTTAACCCTCATGTTTTAGGGCGGGTTGTTCCTGGTAGTGGATTAATCCACTTAGAGGTGGAGGAATATGGAGTTAAAATCCAGATTTGAACCCCGCGAGTTGTTGAAAGGATATAATCTACAGTCAATATCTATCTCTGCAATAGCTAGTCATTCAGCACTAGACGTATTCGACGGTGCGAAAGACGAGGGGTTTAAAACCATAGCAGTTTGTGAAAAGGGGAGAGAAAAGACGTATCTAAGATTTGATCGAGTAATAGACTACACTATAATACTAAATAAATTCTCTGAAGTCGTAGAACCCAATATAATCTCAGATTTAAGGAGTAGAAACACTATTTTCATACCAAATAGAAGCTTTGCCGTATACGTTGGATATGATGCTATAGAATCAAAATTCAATATTCCAATATTTGGAAATAGATATCTATTGAGATATGAAGAGAGAACAGGAGATAAAAACTACTATAAACTACTTGACGAAGCAGGGATTAAAAGACCAAAAACCTTCACTAGTATTGAAGAAGTAGATAGACCAGTAATAGTAAAACTCCCTCACGCTAAAAAACGCGTAGAACGAGGTTTTTTTATCGCTATTGATAGAGATCAATTATTTAAAAAAGCTAGATTACTAGCGGATAGAGGAGTAATAAGATATGAGGATTTATCTAAAGCCTCAATAGAAGAACTAGTTATTGGAGCCCACTTCAATGTAAACTACTTTAACTCTATTGCACGTAGAAGACTAGAAATACTCAGTATTGATAGGAGAATACAGAGTAATCTAGACGGCTTTCTAAGGCTGACAGCTGATATTCAATTGGAGTTAAAAGACTACGTAGATGTAGAAATGATAGAAGTTGGACACGTACCAGTCACTATAAGAGAGAGTCTGCTTGAAAAACTATTTATTGCAGGCGAGAAGTTCGTAGAAGCTACTAAGAAGATTGAACCACCAGGCATTATTGGTCCATTCACACTCCAACTACTTGTAACAAAAGACCTAGAGATAGTAGTATACGATGTATCTCCAAGAATTGGTGGAGGAACAAATGCATACATGGGTATTGGAAGTCAGTATAGCAAGCTATACTTTGGTAAACCAATAAGTATGGGTAGAAGAATAGCTATCGAGGTAAAAGAATGCTTGGAATTCAAGTGCTTAGAAGAAGTTATAACCTAGTTTAGATCGGGGTGTGTGTATGAGTAGCCAGCCACATATATCCTCAATATGTCCGTTTGAATGGAGGTATGGATCAAGCGAAATGAAAAGAATCTTCTCCGTGAATTCCCTTATCGAGAAATACATACTCGTCGAAAAAGCCTTAATATATGGTCTGGCTAAAGCTGGAATAGCACCCAGCCACTGTATAGAAGTATTTGAAAAGTGCTCTGAAACGGTTACACCGGGAGAGGTTTATACTAAAGAAGCCGAAATAGGCCATGATATAGCTGGTCTAGCATACCTACTCGGAGAGAAGTGTGGTGAATGCGGGAGATACGCCCACTTAGGAGCAACTAGCTACGACATCGTCGACACTGCATGGGCCCTTGTATTTCGAGAAGCTCTTGGACTGGTATCCGAGAAGCTACTCCGAGTTATTAATAGATTAAAAGAGTTGACAGTAGAATACAGGGATTTAGTAATGGTTGGTAGAACACATGCACAACACGCTGTCCCCATAACAGTTGGATTTAAATTCGCTAACTACGTGTATGAATTTACACGTAGTTATGAGAGAATATGTGATTTAAAGAAAAGATTAATCAAAGCGAAAATGTCTGGAGCCGTTGGAACAATGGCTGGATGGCTTGGAAAAGGATTAATAGTCGAAAGAGGAGTATGCGAGCATCTAGGTCTACCACCACACGAAATATCTACTCAAATAGCACCAAGAGACGGTTTTGCCGAACTGGTTTCAACACTAGCAATACTAGCTTCCCAACTAGACCGATTAGCCCTCGAAGTAAGAGAGCTTTCAAGACCAGAAATAAACGAAATCTACGAAGCAACAAAAAGAGTTGGTAGTAGTACTATGCCACACAAGAGAAACCCTGTTACAGCTGAGAGAATATGTGGTTTGGCTAAAATTGCTAGGTCGCTGGTTGTGGCCGCACTAGAAAACATTCCACTAATGCATGAAAGAGATTTAACGAATAGCAGTAGTGAAAGAGTATTAATACCACACGTATTCCTCGTAGTAGACCAAATGCTAGAAGATACATTGAAGCTATTGAATACTATATACATTGATAGAGAAGCAATAAAGAAAAACCTCGAGTTAACACGCGGAGCTATTATGGCCGAAAGCGTCATGGTGAGACTTGTATTAAAGGGTATGGCGAGGCATGAAGCCCATAAACTATTAATTGATATAACGAGGAATATGAAGCCAGGCGAAACACTGAAAGAAGCACTATTGAGAAATGAAGTAGTATCCAAATACCTATCGCAGAGTGAAATCGAAGAAGCAGTAGACCCAGAGAAATACCTAGGTAACATCAATGAATTAATAGAGAGAACAATGAAATACGCTGAAGAGGCAATTAGAAACTGTAGTAGTTCATAATATGTTATTCAATGATTCGTTTAATAGAAATTTATTAATACCAATAAATCAATAATGTCAATTGGTGTAAGTATTGACTAGAATCGTTATAGCTTATTTTGCAACCAAACTACACGGTGAATCCTACTATAACAACCTCTACGAGATCTTTAAAAAACACGTTTCAAAAACAGGTATTGTAGTAGAAGCTACTCAACCAATAACAAGTGTCGAGGAAGCGAGATCGCTTGGAGAAAAATATAGAGAGTATTTCCCAGTATTAATATCGCTCACGGGTGGAACTAGTAAGCTAATGTATGAATTTGCAAAAGCAACTGGTTCTCCAAGAGTATTATTGATTGGACACGGAGACCATAACAGTCTTCCATCAACTATTTCAGCGAGGTCTAGACTAGACTCTGATGGAGTATATACTTGGATTGAACACTGTAAGAGACCCGAGAGCCCTGAGTGTGGTTCAATAGTAGAAAAAACATTGATTATTGCAAAAACAGTTTCTTCACTACTAGGTTCAAAGATACTATTAATAGCTGAAAGAGAGGAGAAACCCGATGAAGCAGAAGAATTAGAAGCTCTTCTAGGAGGAGTAGTAGATGTTGTTTCAATGGATACGATAGCTTCAAAACTAGGCGAGGCGGATACAGCTCTAATAGAGAGCTTTTACAAATCACTCGAGATATACGAGTTCACTATACCCAAAGACAGCTTGGAATATGTTGCTAGATTTTACGCTATTGTAAAATCCATGGCGGTAAATAATGGATATAAAGGTATAGCAGTAGATTGTTTTCCATACCTAGTTAAATATAGAGTAACACCTTGTTTAGCACTCGCAGTATTAAATGCAGAAGGTGTTGTTGTAGCTTGCGAGGGCGACCTTGGATCACTATTACTAATGATGATTTATAAAGAGTTAACCGGGCTCACCGGCTGGATAGCAAACGCCTCTGTGTTCCGTGGAAATAAAATATACTTCTCTCATTGCACAATAGCTACAAACATGATTCTAAGTGGAAAGATCGTAACGCACTTTGAATCGGGATATCCCTATGCACTGAGTGGTAGACTAGTACCATCAACATATACACTGGCATCAATTAGTAGAGACTACTCGATTATAATGGGAGGACTGGGAAAAATAACGACTAGTGGACTACTCTATAATACAATGTGTAGAACACAGGCTATTGTAGAACTAGACTACGATGTAGAAGAACTACCATTATATCTCCCAGCAAACCACCACGTACTAGTACCAGGAGATATTAGAAGAGAACTTAAAGCGGTAGCCTGGCTACTAGGAATAGACTATGTAGACTACAGCAAAGTTGTCGGTAGTAAAAAATAATTAAAGTTTTTCAAGTAGTATCCTCTATATTGAGAAACCATTATATTTGCAGAAGTATACGTGTTTTTCTCCAGGTATTCTGTAAACCTGGTAGGTGCATGCCTTCCCTTCAAATGACTAGTCTCGATTTCTATCTATAATATTTCTAGCCCTTCTTTTTTGTTTTAGTGTTTTTATTTGCTTGTCTCCACGTAATCAATTCCATGGTTTCAGATATATTTATAGTAGTGGTTACTATTGTAGTATTGATTATCTTATCTTTATTTAATTTTAAGACTATTCCTCTATTAAAGAATGTGACTTTTAGTCGTGGATTACTAGAAGTTTTGATAGTCTATGCATTTCTCTATTAGCTCAACGTATTTTAAACCATGATCTGGTAGTATGGCTACTACATCACCTTCATCTATTACTCTATCTTTGATTGCTTTTGAAACAGCTCTTAGAACAGCCCCGCTACTCAAACCTACAAGTATTCCATTGTTTCTAGCTGTGATTATAACCTCTTCGAGGGCTTCTTTGAGATCCACTTCGTATATCTTGTCTATTTTAACCATGTATACCCACTTCATGCCTGTTTCTACTCTTCTGAGACCAGGAATTATCTCTCCACGTGCTGGTTGTACACCTATTATCTTTATGTGTTCTCCATACTTGTTTTTAAAGTAGTGTGATAGAGCCGATAAATGACCTGATGTACCTAGTCCTCCAACAATAGCCGATAACTTTAACCCTGCACTCTTAACTTGTAAATCCAGTTCTTTTGCAGTATACCTCAAGTGTGCTTCGAAATTTAAATCGTTTCCGAATTGATTAAGGAAGAGTGCTCCATCTCTCAATGCATCATTTTCAACATCTTTGAGTAATTCCACGGTAAGTAAAGCTTTTTTCCTCACGACATCAGCTCCCATTAACTTGAAGATGTATTCTATGCATTGCTGTGTTGTTAATGGTAGATATATACGGGTTTTAAATCCCAGGATGTTGGAAAGAGATGCTAGAGCAAGACCCGTATTAGTAGATGTTGCTTCGTAGATAAGTCTGACTCTTCCTAGTTTGTCAATAGTATTCTTTAATATATACCATACTGTTCTATCCTTGATACTACAACTATAGGGATTATACCACTCCAACTTCCCCCATATGCTAATAGACTCCGTAGAAGAGTGTTTAAGTCTAACGAGTGGAGTTGGAAAATTACGGTAAAGTAATTCCAGTGTGTCTTTGAAAACCCTCATTGGCGCTGGATTGATCTCCTCGTAGAAACCCAGCTCTTCCAGGGATATCCTTAATGGTTGATTCACCTCGCCATGGTAAACAACTGGAGCTTTAACACATCCTAACTTCTTCAAGACAGCACACAGCTCGTTATTACCGACCACTCTGCCGGATTCATCAACTACTATAGCACTAGAGACAAAGCCATTTCTCAATAACTCAGCAGATGTCTTTAAAAAGACTTCAAAACTTACATCGTTGCATTTAAGACTATCTAATCTAACGAGTTCAACCATCTCAAACCCCTAATAACATTCTTGTCTCTCCTACCATTATAAAACCATCTTTTAATAGAGAGTATTAATTAATCAATGTATATTTACTCGAGAGATTTCAAGAGAGTATCTAGTGTTTCTATTTTTAAAGCTATAGTAATGCTTCTATTCACACTTATCTAACTCTTTCATTGAATACTCTAATTCTATTGTGATAATCCTATTGATAACTATTTCAAGGCGTCTTCAACTCCCCCGACTTGTAGAAACACGATCTTTAGAGGCATATAATAAAGAGTACTAGTGGGTAGTAAGTATGTATGAATTAATGAATTCTAAAAGTAACTTGTTAAATTCTTCTGGTTTTTCCTCGTGGGGCAGGTGTCCACACTCTTCAATCATCTTCAACTCGGTCTTCGTATATCTAGATAGTTTATTTGTTAATTCTATACTGCTGTCTAGGGGTACTATTTCATCTTGACGTCCATGTATTATTAATACAGGATATTTTATTCTAGAGACTACTCCATCTATACCTGGGAATTCATAGTATTTTATAATCCAATATAGTCCCTTATCCCAGTCTAGTGCGTTTAATGGGTATTTATAGCCTTCTAAGACCTCATTTGTCAACTTGGATTTATTATACCATGCATTATATAGGACTTGTTCTAATTGTCCAACAAGTCCTCTAATTAATAGTGGTCCCAGCTTATTTGATAATGGCGCGTGGAGTAGGAAGTAGGTAGTAATGCCTTTATGTTGTTGCTTCCAAGCTGGTGCTACTAGTACTACACCTTCTACTTGGAAATTACATTTATCTGCAATCAGTAGGGCTAGACCACCACCCATTGAATGGCCTATGATAACTACTCTTGTAATATTTAATATCTCTGCTAGTTTACAAGTAATGTATATACTTCCCTCTACGCTATACGGGTTTATCCCCATAGATCCCGGTGGTTTTCTCTCGGTTAACCCAAATCCAGGTCTATCAAATGCTACTACTCTTCCATACTTTGAAAACTCGTTTACTACATACCTCCATGAGAATGTACTTGCACCAAAACCATGTAGGAGTAGAAACGTTATATTACCGCTTCCTTTTTCCACGTAGTATACTTTTAATCCATCTACTTCGATAAATCCCCCTTCTCCCAATTCTAATTCTTCTACTGGAATACCAACTCTTGGTATTGGGGTAGCATAGATCAATATGAGAGTGGTTAATACTGCTATCAGTATTTTTATTCTCCTGGGTAATCGTAGCACTCGAGACACCTGTGTTAACACTAGCTGAGTTTAGACAGTATGTTGTAGATATAGGTGGCTACGTCGAGTTCGAGAAGTTTCTCCGTGTCCCCTATGGATTCCTCTAGTCTACTAGATTTTGGAATATAGCCTAGATAAACTAGTTTGTTTTCTTCTGCATAGTTCTGCAAACTACCATCTCCCATGTTTTCTAGTAGATATATTTCTCTAAATCCAGCTTCTTTGAGTATTTGGATTAGTTTCTCTATTGAATTCAATGATAGCTTACTCGGCGTTGATACGACTATTGGTTTTGTCTTGTCTTTCAATGTATATAGTAGTTCAACGTGTTCGTCACCTATACCTGGTGGAGTGTCAATGAATAACGAGTGTAGAGGTCCCCAGTTTACAATAGCTAGTATTTCCCATAGAGCATTAACGGCTTCTCTTCCTCTTAGCGCTATTGGTTTATCCCTGGTATATGATACTATTGAGAAATAGAATAGATTATTCTTTACAGTATAGGGTTTAACTCCTTTTTCCTCTTCGTATTCGAGTTCTTCGGGTTTTAAACCTAGAACTATGTGTGTAGATGGATTTACAAAGTCTAGGTCTAGTAGCCCTGTTTTTCTATTCATACTTGCTTCATACAGTGCTAGAAGAGTTGAGATTGTTGTCTTACCTACGCCTCCCTTACTACTAATAACCAAGTATACTCTTTGGATTTCACTTAGATTTTTTATTGCTTTGAGGACACGGGGGTCTCTACTCATAGTTTTCAACCTTTATTTCTCCGAGTCCTCTACCCTTAACTATTTCAAAGTCTATACTTCCACAGTTGGGGCATCTGAAGTAGGCATATATTGATTCTGGGAGGAAGTGTATTGCTTCTCTAATATCTTCGCTTATCTTGGAGGGATCTATACTCCACTGGAATCCACAACGATTACATTTTAACAAGGGTTCTTCTTCGAGAATAGTAAACTCGTTTATTTCTAATCCACGCTCTCTACTAATTTCTCGTAGTGCGAATTCAAGTATTTCTCTATCTATTGATTGAAGAACACCTATTTTGACAACAACCCTCCTCGCCCTTCTAACTCCCTGGTTTTCAATATATAAGAGTATTGACTCTGCAAGAGCCCATTCGTGAACCATTACTTAAACACCGTGTTTAAATTATCGTTTATTGTAAAAATAAACCTGGTGTAAGGTTTGACTGGGCAACAGAAAACTAGTAGAATAGAGGGGTTTTACAAACTCCCCCTTGAAGAAAAAATTAAAATTGTTAAAGACTGGGCCGGGTTAACAGACGAAGAAGTAGCATTACTCTTAAACTTCGGTAATCTCCCACGTGATATTGGCGAGCGAATGATTGAAAACGTTGTTGGAGCAATGTCTTATCCATTCGCGGTAGCAGTAAACTTCTTAATTAATGGTAGAGACTACTTGGTCCCCATGGTGATTGAAGAAGCAAGTGTTGTAGCAGCAGCTAGTAATGCAGCTAGAATGCTTAGATATGAAAAGGGGATAGTGGCCGAGGCCGGTCCCCAGGAAATGATTGGACAAATACACATAGTCAATGTAACAGCTCCACAGGCTAAAGCAGCTAGAATACTCGAACACAAACAAGAAATACTTGAACACGCTGCTCAACAAGACCCGGTTCTAGTCAAATATGGTGGGGGACCAAGAGACCTAGAAGTCAGAGTTGTAGATACTAGAAAAGGCCCAGCTATAATAGTACACTTAATAGTCGACGTGAGAGACGCTATGGGTGCTAACGCTGTAAACACCATGGCCGAGGCAATAGCACCAATACTAGAAAAGCTAACTGGTGGACAGGCTAGACTAAGAATAATTTCGAATTATGCAACTAGGAGAATAGTTAGAGCATGGGCTAGAACACCAGCAGAAAACATTGGTGGATTAGAAATAGCTAAGAGAATAGAAGAAGCAAGTATTCTAGCCGAAGCAGACCCATATAGAGCAGTAACACACAATAAGGGTATAATGAATGGCATTATAGCAGTTGCTCTTGCAACAGCTCAAGACCATAGAGCAATAGAAGCCGGAGCGCACGCATACGCCGCGAGAACAGGAGTGTATAAACCACTAAGCACATGGGAGGTAGATGAAGAAGGCTTCCTCAATGGATACCTCGAACTACCATTACAAATAGGCATAGTAGGCGGTGCTACAAGAGTACACCCCATAGCAAAAATAGCACTTAAAATCCTAGGTGTAAACACAGCTAAAGAACTAGCCGAGGTAATGGCAGCTGTTGGACTAGCACAAAACCTAGCAGCTCTAAGAGCACTTGTAACAGAGGGTATTCAAAAAGGACACATGAGACTACACGCTAGAAACCTAGCAGTAATGGCGGGTGCAACAGGCGAGCTCATTGATAAAGTAGCAGAGAGAATGATCAAAGATGGTAGAATAAGATTCGACTATGCCAAAGAACTAGTAGAAAAAGCATTACGTGGAGAACCAATATAGAAAACACTCTACGGAACCCTCTATGAGGAGTGAGACTTCAACATACACGGCATTAAAAGAGAGTTTTAAAGAGCTAAAAGAAGTTTTTCGTGGAAACGTTGGTGTAATGGCTATTTCATGGTTTCTATTTTCTCTCACTGGTTCATTAATAAATCCCTTTTTTCCAAAATACGCTAAAGACCTTGGTGCAAGCGATTACGATATAGCTACTATGAGAAGTCTAGGTACACTAGCACTAGCACTATCAATTCTACCAGGGGGCATTATAACTGATCTCTTTGGACGAGTAAAAATAATACTGATAGGTACAGGATTAATAACACTAGCTCAATTCCTATATGCACTGGCACCAGACTGGAAGACGCTCACAATAGTCTATATACTAGACAACGCTGCACACTTCTATCAACCAGCATTAACAGCCATAGTAATGGATTCCCTGGGAAAAGGACGTGAATTCAAGGGCTTTCTAGCACTAAACATTGTTACAGCTCTACCAGGACTATTCATGCCTATTATTGGTGGTATTCTCTACGATGTAATTGGAACAAGTGGAATTAGATATGGTTTCCTCGCGCAGGGAATGGTTTCTCTAGTAGTATTGATTTTGAGAGTTAGATCTCTAAGAGAAACCTTTAAACCAAGAGATAGAGAGCTGAGTAGAATTATTCTTGAACTAGCTGGCTATAGAGGAGTATTAACGAAAGCAATTAAGCTATATATCTTTACATCTATTTTATGGCAGATAGCACTTGGAGTAGTAAACACGTATATGGCGCTATATGTAATAGAAGAACTAGAATTATCAAAACCCACATGGGGTTTAATCTCGGGAGTTTCTACGTTAAGCACTATTATATCATCACTCTACCTCCTTGGAAGACAGTTAAATATTGAAAAAGCCATCATCGGGTCTTCAATTGTGGTTTCAACGTGTATTATGCTCTACTCGCTTCCATCACACATAGAGAACAAGCTACTAATACTAGTCATTATACTCCTAGTAGCATCACTGTCGAATATAGCATCTAATATAATGGGAGCAGGGCTTTCAGCACTACAAACAAGGATTTTACCAGTAGAACTCAGAGGTAGAGCAGTAGGTATACAGAGAGTACTAGATAATCTAGGTGCATCAATAAGCGCGCAAATTGCTGGATTACTATACACCTATCTAGGTCCTTCAGACTCGTTTATTGTCTCGGGTTTAATGGGTTTAGCTAGTACTTTCTACTTGTATGTTATAGTATTCTCGAGTAGACGAGTAAGAGGGAAATAGAACATACTAGTGTTTGGAATAGTGCAATGAACAATACAACGTCTTTTTCATAGCATTTACCCTTAATTCTCGTAACTACTCTTATTGCTATGTGTGTTAAACTATATGATTTATCATAGGGTGGTTTTAACGAGCCATCTTCTTGTGGTATTCCAAAATTCTCTTTGTAAACACCGTTTTTCAAACCTCTAAGGAATAATAGTAGCTCGATAAAGTAAAGTGTAAAAGATAAAACAGCGTACTTCTCTAAGTTCCAATATATCGCTATTGTTGCATATAGTGCTCCAATACCATATGTAAAAGAGTTTCCAGGGAATGCTTTAGCCGGGTATTTATTGTACAGTAGTAAAAAGACTGTAATTGCCGCTATTGTTGGGACAGTAATATATATCGCGTCGAATCTACCGGTTAAATATGATAAAATAGACATATAGAGAAATAGTATTATTGATTGAGACGCCTCTAGTCCATTATAGCCAGCAATCATATTAAAAGCATTTGCAGCACCCAAAACACCAATTGGTATAATTACGAGTGGATAGATTAAACCTAGATCTAAAACGCCAATAAAGGGTAGTTCTATTGTACTACTACCAGCTTTTACAACGACTAAGGGGAGTGAAACAGGAATTGTAAAGACTACTCTTTTCAGTGGGCTAATACCCTTCTTCCACCCCAGTATATCATCGAAAAACCCTAGTAGACCCGCTAATAGTAGCGTGGATGTAATAGAGAGTATTGGAATAACATCTGTTCTAGCATCACCATATCTCTCAATAGCGATATAAGACATTATACCGAAAACTATTGATAGAATAACCCATACGCCACTAGCTTCTACAGCGTATACTTCTCCAGGTTTATTCATATCTCTACCTTTAAAACCTAGTTTCGACGCTGTATTAATCCACCAATCCATAAACAACTTGACTATTATACTTGAAACAACTAACGGTACTATTAGATCAAGCATTTTCTACTTCACCCCTCCACTCTGTGTTGAATATAGCATATATTTCCTGAGCACGTTTTTCACCAATACCTTCTACACTCATTAATTCATATACTGATGCATTAGCTATATTTCTAAGTGTTTTGAATTTCTCTAGAAGCCTCCTGGCGAGTACTGGGCCAACCAATCCCTCTGCAACGTAGAGTATTCGCTCTTGTATATTCATAGGTTTCTTTTCAACGCGCATTCTCAATACTTTTTTCTCTTCGGTTTTACCTAGGCTTTTAGCCTTAGCTACAAGCCATGCAATAGTGGCTTCTTTGTGTGGTGTGTGAAGTACTGGTATATTGTATTCTAGTAGTAGTGTATCTATAACTCTAAGAATACTCTGGATTTTCCAATTCCTGTATTTTTCAAGTACTGCTAGAGAACCCTCAATTATAATAAGGGGTCTGTGGCCATCAACCTCGGCTGACTTCTGTAGTAGTTTAGACTGCTCCCATATCCTATTATCTCTAATACTATTGGCGAAATCATCGACGGTTTTTCTCTCTATTAAAAGAGATTGTTTCCCGGGCGGGGCGAGTAGTAAGAAGTCTCCAGCTGTAAGTGCTTGAACAGCTACTCTTAAACCCTCTCTCATAAATAACTGTCTAAACTCTGGGTGTTTAGCGTCTTCTCTACTATCAATAACTATGTCTACAGGGGTGAGTAGTTTAAGAGACATTGATGTGCACCGTGGAACCGGGTTTATACTAGCGTTTTATTAAAATGACAAGTATTGAAATCAAAGCCGCCACTATAATAGCTATTAGTAGTATTAGACCCGTGTCTAGTATACTAGTTTCTCTATTAGTTACTGTTGTAGATGGCGTTGTAATAGTATTTGTTTCTTTAATCATTGTAGTTGTAGGTGTTGTTTCATTTTTCTCGGTTGTTTGGAGTTGTGTTGTTTGACTCGGAGTATAATGCGTGGTGCTTGTTGGTGTTGTACTAGTAGTAGGCTTCGTCGTGGGTGTTGGAGTAGTGGTGGGTATAATGGTGGGTGTTGTAGTGTTTGATTGCCCTCCAACTTGTTTTTTTATTCCTGCTTTTACATACAGGTACTCTAGTGTCTTGTTAACTGTGGCTTGCTCGCCAAATATTTTTCTAAATTCGTTTTCAGTATAGACAGCTATTACTTGTGTACCATTGATCTTCCTGTGGAATTCTACAACTTCTTCTACTGCTTCTTGTTGAACACTAGTGTCAATTGTATACCCATCTATAATAAATGGATACATGAGCATAGACCCTGCCAGATAGTCGAGAGATATCCAGCCATATCCAGGTAGATAAGCCATAACATAAGCGTGAGGGCCGTTATTATTGAATACATATGTAACGTTCTCGAGGGGTATGGATATTTCAAATCCATTTATAAATACATATCCAGAAACTATTACAGCTGGTATTCCATAATAGTGTAGAAGGTTGACGAGTATTCTAGATATGTCGTCACAATCGCCTTTCCTATCTTTTATTACTTCATCAAGGGTTCTTGGGAGAGCGCTTGCATTATATTCTATGTAGTTGTAGACAAAGAAAGCACTTGTTGAAAGCAATCCGAGTTTGCTCATAGATGATATGCTGATATTGTAATTCTTATTAATCCAATCCTCGTATGCTGGTACAATTACTTCTACTACTCTGCTATAAGGCTCTCTTATGTATTGTTTTACTAGGTATTCAGGTATATAGGTTTCATTAAACGGGTCGTATCTGGGGTCTTCAAGTGCTTGAATTAAATGGGCTAGTGATTGAGTAGAGTTTTTATAGCATATTTCTACGCGTACTATAAAGAATCCTTCATATTCTTCGCTCTGAGACACGTTAAATACATATACTCCACTCGACTCGTTTAATACAGTATTATATGCTAGTATAGGAGTAACACTCTGAATAAATCCTCCAGTTAAACTAGTATTTCGAGGTGTTTCAAGATAGAGTGTTTCATTTATAGTGGAATTCGTAATTATTATTCCATTAAGGAAGTAGAATGAGTGGCATTCGGGTAATTTCTCGACTACTTGAATTGATTGAATAGTAGATAGAGGTGTAAAGACTACTAACAGTACCATTGTAAACAATATGTATTTGGTATTCATGGAATAACACCACGTTGATTCAATATTATCCACTATAGCATAGAGGATAATTAACTTATATAGAAGAAACTACGTGGTTTTATCTAAAAACAACTCTATACTTCTACATCTAAAACTACTTGGTGTGTTCTCGGACCTACATTCCTTATTTTCCTTACCTGGTGTATTTTGTAATCATCTACCTTTAATTCTCGTAGTTTGTCTACAAGTATTTTTTCTGCTTTGGATTTCCAGTGTTCTCCTTTCTCGGTGAAAACATGGAGGTATACGTGGATCCAACCTCTGCCTTGCTTTAGTGCTTTTAATGCTGTTGAAAGATATTCTAGTGCCTTCTCCGGGTATGGCATTAATACTCTATCTGCCACTCCAACGAGTTTTTCTTCTACTACTTGTTTTGCATCTCCCAGAAGGGGGATGACTACGTCTTCTACATTGTTTAGTTTAATGTTTTCAACCATGTATTCATAGGCGTAGGGGTTTATGTCAATACTGTATACTCTACTCGGTTTTGAATGTTTTGCTATTATTATACTGAACAATCCTGCACCGGCAAACATGTTTACTACTACTTCTCCTGGTTTTACAAGTCTAGCTATTCTAATGTGTTCATAGTTGAGACTGGGAGAAATATAGACTTTGTTAATGTCGACTTTGAATAAACACCCGTGTTCGCGGTATATAGTTTCACTCCTCTGCTCGCCAGCTAGCCACACGTTTTTTCTCAGTCTATACTCGCCTTCAACTCCTGGTATTGCCGCCCACACTGTTTTAACATATGGTATTCTCTTCAATATCTCTTCTGCAACTGGTTTTAATTCGAGAGGGTCTAGGCCTAGGGGCGTTCTTATTAATGCAATATCTCCTATGAATTCAATTCTACGCCAGAGTTTTTCAGCGTATTCTTCCCCCATAACTTCTCTAGCTATTTGTTTGAGTAGTTCTCCTCTAGTCATTTACTGCTAGCACCGTAGGAGCAGTGGTTTCTAATTACACAATTTATACAATCTGGTTTTCTAGCTTTACATGTTTTCCTACCATGTGTAATGAGGAGTAGGTGTAGTGGTAGGTATAGTTGTGGATTGGTGTTTTCCATCCAGAAACGCCTTATTTCTTCATAGTTTCTTCTAGCTACATATCCCAGTCTAAGTGTTATTCTTGTAATATGAGTGTCTACGGGGAATGAAGGGGCATTAAACCACATGAGTAATACTACATCAGCTGTTTTAGGACCTATACCCGGGAGTTCTAATAGTTTTCTCCTGGCTTCTTCTACACCCTTCTCTCTAAGTGTCTTCTCTACTTCGCCTACAATGTCTCGTTCTATGAAGGCCCCTGCCAGTTCTTTGATTTTTCTTGCTCGCTGGTATTGCATACCGCTTGGTTTAATTGCTTCTGCTATTTGATCAATACTCGTGTTTAAAATTTTACTTGGAGTTATCTCGCCTGCTACTTCTAGGAGTCTACTATATGCTCTCCACGCGTTTACATCACTAGTGTTTTGACTTAGAATAACGGCTACAGTAAACTCAAAGAGATTTGTATGTCGTAGTCTAGGTGCTACGAAGTCTTCTAAATCAATACTATATGTGTTTACAAGTCTCTCATATATAATATCACCAATGAACCTATCATCCACGATTCATATCACGCTCTTTACCTACATGGAAGAAGAGCGGAAAAACATGATTTCTTCATAATTGAATTATATTGTTTTTCGAGTACTCTATGGATAAACCCTCTCTCTAAATCTTGGAAATGGCATTGTTTCTCTAATGTGGTCTAGTCCCGCAATCCACATTACAGCTCTCTCTATTCCAAGTCCGAAGCCACTGTGTGGAACCGACCCGTATCTTCTAAGGTCGAGATACCACTTGTAGTCGTCTGGGTTTAATCCCTGTTCTACTAGTCTCTTGTATAGTGTTTCATAGTCGTCTTCTCTTTCACCACCACCAATTATCTCGCCATATCCTTCTGGTGCTAGTAGGTCGAATCCCAAGACTACTTCTGGTCTAGACCTATCTATCTTCATATAGAAGCTCTTGATTTCCTTTGGGAAGTGTGTTAGGAATATAGGAGTATCGAACTCCATTGTTAGAATTCTTTCTTCGTCGGCGCCGAGGTCATCACCCCACTTGATGTTTACTCCCTTCTTTTGTAGTATTTCTATTGCTTCATCGTATTTTACACGTGGATATGGTGTGTTTAATGCTTTCTTTAATACTTCTATGTTTCTTCCAAGGTCTACTAGTTCGCTTTTTCTCTCTTCTAGTACTCTTTCAACAATATATGATACTAGCCCCTCAGCTTCTTTCATCATGTCGTCCATGTGATACCATGCTGCTTCTGGTTCTAAATGCCAGTATTCAGCGAGGTGTCTTCTTGTCCTGGATTTTTCAGCTCTAAAACTCGGTGTTAAACTAAATACTTTTTCTAACACGTAGATTAATGCTTCTAGGTATAACTGGGCGCTCTGACTTAGATATGCTTTGCTTCCAAAGTAGTCAACTGGGAATAGTGTAGCTCCTCCCTCGCAGGCACTGGCTGTAATTATTGGTGGTGTTACCTCCCAGTAGCCTTGTTTAATAAAGTATTCTCTTCCAGCTTTGAGAACACTGTGTTTTATTTTGAATAGCTTGGAGTATTTGGGGCTTCTAATAGCTAGGTGTCTATTGTCTAAGAGGTAGTCTATACCCTCTCCTCCCTTGATTGGAAAGTCTCTACTATAACCTACAATACTGAATAAATCCGCTTCTACTTCGTATCCACCAGGCGCTTTCTCGGATTTCTTGACGACCCCACACGCTACAACGCTTGCTTCTAGCCCAATATTCTTTAATTCATCTACTAACTCCTCTCCAAGTTTGCTTGCTTCAACTACTACCTGTATTACACCAGATGAGTCTCTTACACGAACAAACGCTTTTTTACCAACTACACTCCTCCTATAAATCCAGCCCCGTATACAGACCCTCTGATCAACCACTTCATCTCTAAATAAATCACTAATAGGTTTAAACTCCACCCATTATCCCCACTACTAGCTTCAAATACTCTTAAAAGAGAAGCCGTTATTAAGGATTAAAGTAGACCCGGTGTTTTGAAATATTACTTGTTAGCGGAGTCTACATAGATGGGTTTTCTCTCGATTTATATGGAAACATAGTGGAATGAAAAACGAACCAGCTGTAAGTAGATGAGGGTTTACGCTAAAACTCTAAATTGTTAATTACACCCTTTCATTAACAGTATTTTGTTATCCAATACTTTTATAATGCCGTGTTTCTCGAGGTTTCTTAATGCTTTTTTGAGATGTATTGTGCTTGGTTCAAAACCATAGAAGTTTTTAATATCATGTACTAGTTTATCTATGTCTACTGATCGTATTTCTTGTTTCTTGTATTCGTCTACGAGTATTTTTACGAATTGTTGATAATCAGATATCCTCGACCATGGGAATTGAAACCAGACAAATCGCTTTGGCTCTATAAACGTATAGTCTGGTTTTAGCGTTGATGTTTGTGCTTTCCATACTAGTGTAGCTGTTTTTACTTCTGACGACCCCCACTCCAATAGTATTTGTTTAACTTTTGCAAGATGTAAACCCGTGGCAGTGACTTCTTCTACTGCTAAACTTTTCATGTTTTTCAAGTCTGCTTGTATTTCTACTGGGATCGTAATTGAGAGGTTTCTAACGACGTTGGCTATACAGGAATCTACTTCTCTAGTCATAAAACACCTTATTAAGTCAGCTAGATAGTTCTCTCCCTCTCTTTTTTCTTTTTCACTCCATTTTATTGGAACAGCTATGAGTTTATCTACGTCTATATAATCACACAGCAACCTTGAAACGATATATCCACCTCTGCCTACAGCTACAACTACATCTGGTTTAAAACCCGAAGATGCTATTTTCTCTGCTAGCCGCATACTCCAGTCTTCTACTTCACTCCACGAAACGTGTTTAACAGGGTAGATGGGCATTTTGAATCACAATGGTTTTTTAAAAGCGGCCACTTAATAATGTTGATGATTGAGAAATGTTTAAATTGCAGAGCTTGCTTTATTTCTAGCTCTGAGAGAGCTGTTTTTTGCTGGTGATTGAATACTGTGAGTGGTGTTCTTTGAGAGAACAGTAATGCATGTCTCTAATTCTCTATTAAGTGTAAAAACACTATTTTGATTAATGAGTGGCGTGATTTCAATATAAGGGTTACTATGGTAGTTTTCTAGCCATTACATATGCGTCTTCTCCATCTAGGTAGTAGCCTTTTTCTACTTTTACTACTTTATAACCTAGTTTTTCGTAGAGTGTTATAGCTGGTTTATTTGATACTCTTACTTCGAGGTATGTTTCACTACACTTGTATTCATCATACATTGTCTTCATCGCGTAGGCCATTAGTGCGTAACCCAGGCCTTTACCTCTGTGTGCTTCTAAAACAGCTATACTTACAACGTGGCCTGATTTTACTAGCCAGTGCTTGAAAAAGCCTGGTTTTGTCTCTATTCTATTCATGATATAGCCGACAATTTCACCGGTTGGAGCCACTGCGACATAGAAGGCCTTGCCCCAGTCTTCTAGTAGTTCCTCATAGAATATTCTGGGGTAGTGTTCTGGGAGTGATACCTCGTTGATCTTGATAACGCTGTCTAAGTCTTCTCGAGTAGCATTTCTAATAGTGTATCCAGGAGCTTTCTCGCGCAGTTTTCTCTGAGCCTCCTCGAAGATGTTGTATACGTGTAAAGCCTCCATAAATACCCCCTCAACTCTGAATATATGGTAGAGGGATAATTTATGGTATTATCACGTACGCCCACCGTTGAAGAACTAGGTCTTCTAGCAACACAGCCGCTTAGAGACAAGAAAATACTTTTAGGTGTAACTGGCTCTTCATCTATATATAAATCGATTGATTTAGCACGTAGACTTATTCGTATGGGTGGTATTGTAAGAGTAGTTATGACTAGGTTTGCAACAAAGTTTATATCACCAGACCTTTTCTACTGGGCAACCGGTCAAAAACCATTTGTGGAAATGACTGGTGAAACAGAACACATTGATTTAACTAAGTGGGCCGACGCGATGGTTATTGCTCCTGCAACACTAAACACTATGAGTAAAATAGCATATGGAATACTCGATGAGCTTTTAACACTCACAGCTGTAACAATGCTTGGAGATGGAAAGAGAGTTATAGTTGTTCCAGCAATGAATACTAGATTAATGAATTCACCACAATACAAAAAAGCACTAGATATACTCCGCGAAGAGGGAGTTGTAGTCATACCACCCAAAATCGAAGAAGACAAGGCGAAATACCCACCCCTCGAAGACCTCTCACACTGTATTGATGCAGTAGTTAATCGTGGTAGAGATCTAGAGGGCTTGAAAGTACTAGTAACAGCTGGAGCAACAGTGGAACATATAGATCCGGTCAGAGTAATTACTAATCCAAGTTCTGGTTTAATGGGCGTACTAGTTGCACGTGAAGCGGCTTGTCGCGGGGCAGATGTAGTCTTAATACATGGTAATATGTCGGTTGAACCACCATACATGGTTAAAACAATTAGAATAGAGTCGACAGAAGACATGGCTAGAGCTGTAAGAGAAATTACTACAAACCATGTATTCGATATAGCGGTATTTGCAGCCGCTCCCGCAGACTATAAACCAGTATCTACAAAAACAACAAAGATTAGTACTAGAGAACACCCAAAACTAGTAGTTGAATTAGAACAAACACCAAAAGTAATAAAGAACATTGTAAACAAGCCGAGATATATTGTTGCATTTGCAGCTGAAACAGTAGGCGGCGACCAACTACTAGCAAAAATCCAGGAGAAAATGAACGACTACAGCTCAGACCTCATAGTAGGAAACAATATTCTATCAGAACACGCTGGCTTCGGCAAGGACTTTCTAGATGCAGTAATACTAGATAAAACTGGTGTAATAACACGCGGACTACTAGCAAAATACGAAATTGCGAGATTAATACTAGATAAAGCTGTATCAACTATAAAACATAGGAAACTAGACACGTAGCTATCGTTTTCCCATTCCACTTGGATTCAACTTCACACATTGACTAGCTACTACATTCTAGTTTGTTTTCTACTATTCCCTCGAGGATTTCAACTGGCGAGCCAAATACCTCGTAGAATCTACCATTATACTTTGATTTAACTACTTCTATGAATTTTTCAAGTGTTTTAGTTACAGTTTGATCTAGTGGTGTATCTAGGGGTCTTGGAGCATAGTAGTCCAATCCCTTCAGCAAACTAGTTGCAAACACCCATAGTGTCTTCTCTACCTTTCTACCTTTAACCTGCTGGCCTGAGAAACCCCTTGAACTAAATGATGAGTATACAATGTATATTTCGTCTACTATATTTTCATCTAGGTCTATAATGACTTTTTCTTCGAGGTCTACTACTTCATATCCGTGTTTCGTTCTACTCGTCGGCTCGAGATGTATATTAAATAACTCTTTGACTTTAGGGTCGTAGACGAGTACGCGTGAACCTCCAAGTATTCTCAGTGAGCCCTCATCGACGCCGAGAATAGTGTTTTCAGTTGAGTATACTTTAAATCCTTTTGCAACTGCTAGTGTTGTAATAGTGCTCTTTCCAGTGTGTGGGTATCCAAGAATTAATATATTTCTACCTGGTAATCCAATAGAGATTGAATCAGTGATCATAACATATCCTTTCTTTGCAAGTCCTCTAGCTAGTACTTGGAGTAGAAAGAAAACAGGAGATTCATTTATATAGGGAGATGGAGGTTCTCCTTGTACAATATATAAATCGTTTCTATCAGAGGAGAAGCTAGTAGATAATACTTCAAACCCCTTACCCTCAAGCCAGTATATAGTAGCTACTGGTGAACTACAATTAGAAGTAGAGCTTAGTCGTGGAAGATAGCGTCTAGCAAAATCAGTTGTAAAAGCACTATATAGTGTATTAAAATCCCTATGGTATACTTCAATACATACATCTAGTATTTCCAATCCATTCAAAGCAAGCCCTATAATGATTAATTCAGAGAGGAATAAAAAATAAAAAAAGTGAATTAATTCGAGTAAACTAGTCTCTCATCAACTCAGCTAAACACTCACTAAACGCTTTACCTTGAGATATACAGTATTTTTCCTGGTATTCTCGTGAATTCACAATCCCTACATACATCATGTAGATCAATATGTATGGATTCATATCCATACCCTTAAGTAAATATCTTCAACAACCCCTTTTATACTTGAATATATATCTAGTAATACAGTATATATTTTGATGGGATTTTAGTGGGATAGCTGAATTATATAATGGTAATGGTTTAGAATTAGTGTAGAGACAGAGCTAGAATTGAATTACTAGGTTGGAATTTGATAATTGTTTTAATCTCTCATTTATGTGTGTTAATGCTTCTTGTAGAATCTTATTGTTATCATAGTTCCTTAGTATTTCTTCAAGGTAGCTCTTGGGTTTTAATTTGAATTCTCGGGTTTTCTCGATCATTAGTGGTATTGCTCTTACTACATTATCTACAATTGTTATACTTGCTGCTCTAGCTGTTCTTGACAGTGGATTTAAGTCTATTGCTATGACTGTTTTACCCATTTTTCTAAGTGCTTCAGTTCTATCGCCGTCTTCTAGTGGGACTAGTACAACGTCTGCTATTAGTATTCCACGAGGGCTTACTCTACGCCTCTCACTGAAGAGCTCTGGAATAGTTGCTGAGGCGTCTTCTCCTACACCAAGCACTTCTTGTGCACCGTGCTCACGAAGCCATTTTGCAATTGCTTCTTCTCGCTCTCTCGTTCTATAGAACAAGTTGACTTCTATTTTTGCATTTAACTCTCTGGCTAGCTCAACTATTTCTCCTGGTACTAGTGCAGCGGTGTTTCCATTGACTGATATAACCGGGTGTTTGGCTAGTAGTAGTCCTGCTACAGCTGCTTCAATAGCTTTTACTGCAAAGGGCTGTGTAGACTCGCCGATTAAGTAGTCAAAACACTCTCCTCTACCATGTGCAATTAATCCTTCAGGGGCAACTAGCCCTTTCTTAAATCCTTCTACTAGTTTTTCACGTATTAATAGACTCGTTCTTCTCGGGTGGTTTGGTGGAATAAACACATGTAACACCAATATGCGATATAGTTGTAGAGAGGGGTTTATACCCTCTCTTTTCCAGTATTGATACTGCTTCATCTATGTATTCTCTCTCAATCCAAATTATCAACGCTGATTTCTTCATGTAGTAGTCTACAACTCCCTTCAAAGACTCTACTACATCCTGGATCAATGAGTAATCAAACAATCTACTAGTAAAGAGACGGGCTGATTCAAAGAATACACGTAGATCTTCTGTTTCAATAAAACGGTTTAACAAGAATACCCCGTAATCCAATAGTTCTTTATTCATTCTACTAAGCATTCTACCAGTATCTTCTCTAAGACCAGTTCTTACAACTAGTAGATTCACGTATTCTCTAGGTATTAATCTATAAGCCCTCCCAACGCCTGGAGCTCCAGGTTCTACTCTAACTGCTACTCCACCAGTATACTCTGCAATTACGTCGCCCAGGCCTGTTTTATACTCTACTTCTAATGTGTGGGCTAGTTGTAGTGCTTTGAGTGATGGTTTACCAGCTTGTAGATATGAGCCTAGTGTATGTGTAATTAATATGTTTGCAGATACTCCAAACCCCTCTCCCAGGTCTACTGGGGAGACTATTCTGGTTTCTACGGCTCTCCCTGCTTCTCTACAAATAATTTCTGCTTGTTTATCTAGTACGCTCTTCTCATTGAATACTATTCTACAAGGCCCAGGTCTAGACTCGCCAATAGAGTATAATGCTAGGTTTAATCCTACACCAATACTCCCCGTTTCAAGGGGGTTGCTGGTATATCTAGGTATCCAAACACCAGAGACATGTAGTGGTGTAAGTATCTTCATAAAAACCATCAATTTAAGATTTAATTACGTGTAGTGGTTAAGACAGGTATTTCTCTACTAGCATTGGTAGTAATTGCCATCCATGCTCTAATAGCCCTATTGATCCCTTTAAACACTCTCTCTCAGTGAATCTCGATACACTATCGCCCTGTATACCCGGCGCGTAGAAGGCTAGTGGTACTGGGTCGTCGGTGTGTGATTTTCTACTGGGTGGTGTAGCATGGTCTGATGTTACTAGTATAGCATATTTATTTAAGTAGTCTAGTAGTGGCTGTACATAGTATGCATCTATATCTTCTATTTTCTTCTTTTTCAACTCTACATTTCCATCGTGTCCCGGTTCATCTGGCCCCTTTAAGTGGACGTATACTATGTCGTAGTTTCCAAGTGCTTTTAGTGTTGCTTCTAGTCTCTTTTCATAGTCTTTTCTGGGGTCTCCAGTGGGTGGTTCTAGTGGTATTACGTGTGCTCCAAAAGCTCTACCAATACCTACTTCTACTGGCATTTCAGCTAGAACAGCGAATTTACACTTGTATTTTTCTCCTAGTGGTGTAGCGTGTGGTAGTTTTCCACCAGCATCTCTGAGGAGCAGTGCATTAGCTGGTAGCATGTTCTTTCTTGTTCTATCAATGTTTACTGGGTGGTTTACAAGTATTTCAACTGCTTTTTTAAAGAACGCGTTTGCTAGTTCAGCTGTTATTCTAGCTTCTTCAGTGTTTTCCAATGGCTTTATTGGTTCAACATATGGTTTTGGATTTGGAACTGCAATACTCGCGAGGCCTTTTCTCTCGTATGCGGGATCGTTGTTGCTAACCATAGGGGATAGCTTTCTACTCCTACTACCGATTACAACTACTGCTCTATGACCAATAGTGGCTACTACTCTTGCATATCCATCGTATACTCCGAGTTCTAATCCATCAAGGGCTTTGGCTAGTTCTCGTGCTTCTTGTGTAGAGAGATTTCTACCAACACGTCTATCAATAATCTTCATTGTTTCAGGGTCTATTGTTGCAAAGTTGGCTCTAAACGCGACCTCGTATTCTTCTCTAAACTCTAATCCAGCACCAAGTGCTTCAAGAGGGCCTCTCCCCGTGTAGACTTCATGTGGGTCATAGCCTAGTATCGAGATTACAGCTTCATCGCTTTCAGGGGCTATACCCTTACCCACTGTATACATTGCTCCACATATTCCTCTACGAGCTATTTCATCTAGTCCTGGTTTTACAGCTAGTTCTAGTGTTGTTGCAGGGTCGTTGAGGCTGTCTGGAGCACCATCTATTACGAGATATACTAGTTTATACTTCACTCTAAATACACCTCTCCTTTGAATTCAAACTACTCTAGAGTTATATATAGTCTAAGTATTATAGTATTCTATAGTGGTTAATGGGGGTATAGTTGGATACACTGGCCGTGTATGTTGAAAACCTCTACAAGGTCTATGCTAAATCAACTATTGCATTGAATGGTCTTTCATTTAGTGTTAAACAAGGAGAAATATATGCGTTGATAGGGCCTAATGGCTCTGGCAAAACAACTACTCTACGCATACTAGCAACACTGATAAAACCATCAAGTGGTAAAGCACTTGTATTCGGCTATGACGTTGTAAAAGAACCATTGAAGGTCAGAGAGTTAATAAATTATCTCCCCGAGGAGGCGGGTGCATACAGAGACCTCACGGGCGAAGACTTTATAGAATTCATGTTGTCAACGAGGTTTAAAGGAAGAGAATTAGAAAAAACAATTAGTGAAGCAGTCGAGATAAGCGGGCTCGGTAGAGACTTGAAGAGGCCTGTGAGAACATATAGTAAGGGTATGAAGAGAATACTAGCACTAAGCGTGGTATTAGCAAGCAAGCCAAAACTACTAATACTCGACGAGCCAACAGCTGGATTAGACGTAGAGAAATCTGTTTACATAAGAGAATTAATCAAGAAGTACAATAGGGAATACGGTATCACAGTACTTTTAAGTAGCCACAACATGCTAGAAGTAGAATACCTGGCACACAGAGTAGGCATAATATACAAGGGGAAAATCATAGGCGAGGGAACACCAGGAGAACTAAAAGAAAAAACACGATCACAAAACCTCGAAGAAGTATTCATAAAGCTAAAATCCACTGCAGAAACAAAGTAATGTTTAAAAATATAGATTTTGGAGTAACATATAATTCATTCTATTTGTTTTATATAGTGGGAAATTCGTTCCACCACAATAATTATTTTAACCCCACCCCACATTAACCTACATATGAAACACAACACAATTTATATAAAAGGAGGAACTGCGCTAATAGTTGATTACGGAGGGCAATACACTCATTTAATAGCGAGGAGACTAAGAGAACTGGGCGTTTTATCCTTTATAGAACCATATACAAACATATTCAACACTGATCTCTCGAAGTATTCAGCTATTATATTATCGGGTAGTCACAGAAGTAGCTTACAAGGCGATCCACTAGTCGAAGAAGTAGCTAGAAAAATACTCTTCGACACAAACACACCTGTTCTAGGGATTTGCTTTGGACACCAGTTAATTGCCAAAATACTTGGTGGACGAGTTAAAAGTGGTTGTAGAGAGTATGGAAGAGTACTAGTAAAAATAGTTGTAGATGACGCATTATTTAGAAATTGGAGTAGAAGTGAATATGTTTGGATGAGTCATGGAGATTGTGTAGAAGAAGTTCCAGACAATGGAGTGGTATTGGCTTATTCTGAAAACAACTATATTGCAGCCGTTAAATACACTGTAAACAATAGACCAGTCTACACTGTTCAATTCCACCCCGAGGTCTCTCACACTGTTAAAGGACTAGATTTACTAAACAACTTTATTGATATAGCTGGTTTAAAGAGAGAGTGGACACGAGACTACTACTTTAACACAGTAGTGAGTGAACTAGAAAAATACAAGTCTGTCGACGGCCCAGTGATATCGGCTATTAGTGGTGGAATAGATTCAACAATAGCCACCTATATAGCTAGAAGAGTACTGGGTGATAGAGTAATACCAGTATTTGTAAATCACGGGTTATTCAGGTATAATGAACCAGAAGAAGTAGTTGAAATGCTGAGTAGAATTGGATTAAATCCAATGGTAGTAGATGCCTCCGAGAGCTTTCTCAGTCGACTAGAGGGTGTTAGAGACTGTGAAGAGAGGAGGAGGATTATAGGCGAGGAATTCGCAAAAATATTTGATGAAATAATGGAGGAGGAAAACGCAGAGTTGTTTATTCAGGGAACTACGTACCCAGATATCGTAGAGAGTGGAATGACTGGTGTAGCAGACAAGATTAAAAGCCACCACAATGTTGCTGGTTTACCCGGTTGGTTTAGAGAAAAGTATGTTGTAGTCGAGCCATTGAAATACCTCTATAAAGATGAAATAAGGGAAATAGCGAGAATGCTCGGACTACCAGACTACTTTGTAAAGAGACACCCGTTTCCAGGCCCAGGACTAGCAGTGAGAGTTATTGGCGAGTTCAACAGGAAGAAGCTAGAGATTTGTAGGATAGCCACATACATAGTTGAAGAAGCTCTCAGAAAACACGGGTTATATGACAAGGTATGGCAGGCCTTCGCCGTGGTTGGAGATGACAAGTGGATTGGAGTTAAAGGAGACTCGAGGAGAATCGGCTACATTGTCACAATAAGAATAGTTGAAAGCACTGACGCCATGACTGCAGACTACTCGAAAATACCATACTATGTACTAGACGAGATCTCGAGTAGAATTACCAGGGAAATAGATGAAGTTACAATGGTTACATATGCTGTGACGACTAAACCACCTAGTACAATAGAACCATGTTAAAGAGGTGGTGGAAGTGCTCACGGTTGTAGTTGGAGGATTCTTTGGTGATGAAGGAAAGGGCAAGATAGCTGGGTATATTGGATTAGCCAAGAACTATAATTACGCTGTTAGAACAGGAGCTATTAACGCTGGACACACAATTGTCTATAATGGAAAAACCTATAAGTTAAGGTGTATTCCAACTAGTTTTATTAATCCATCAACTAAGCTAGTAATACCACCAGGAGCACTCATACGGCTCGACGTGTTCTCTAAAGAAATAGAAGAGACAAATACGAGAAACAGAGTGTTTATTGATTATCAAACAGGTGTAATAGAAGAACAGCACGTGGTAAGAGAGCGAGAAGACGCTGTTTTAAAGAGTATTGGTTCTACTCTCCAAGGAGTTGGAGCAGCAATGATGGATAGAGTAGCACGTAGATTAAAACTAGCAAGAGACTTTGTAGAGCTGAGAGAATTCCTTGTTGATACAGCGTTATTATTGAATACGGCTTTAGATAATGGAGAAAAAATATTGGTTGAGGGTACACAGGGAACATATCTATCTCTCTATCATGGAACATATCCATATGTAACGAGTAGAGATACAACTGCTTCAGGTATACTCTCAGAGATCGGTATTGGACCAAAACGCGTAGACAACATAGTAGTTGTTTTTAAAGCATATGTAACGAGAGTTGGTGAGGGTCCTTTGGAGGGCGAGTTAAAACCCGAAGAGGCGGAGAAGAGAGGGTGGGTTGAAAAAGCATCTGTAACCGGTAGATTAAGGAGAGCGGCTCCATTTAACTTTAAACTAGCTGAGAGAGCGGTGATGTTGAATTCTGCTACATGTATAGCGATTACTAAACTCGACGCTTTATTCCCCGAGGCGAGCCATGTTAGAAGCTGGGATAAACTACCAGGAGAAGCCAAGAAATGGATTGAAGAAGTGGAGTCGGTTTTGAAGAAACCAGTGGTTTTAATTGGTACAGGTGAGTTTTTAGAAGATGTCGTTGATAGAACGCGTGATCTAGGTGTGGAATTATGAGAGATTATGATGTTGCAATTATTGGTGGAGGCCCAGCTGGACTATTTGCAGCAATTGAATTAACAAAATTGAGAAACGACTTGAAAATAGCTTTATTTGAAAAGGGTGGAAGGGTAACTGAGAGAAAGTGTCCAATTGCAATTAAATCACCAGATTGGTGGAGATCGCCGGCAAACGTAGTCAATTGTAAAACGTGTGGTATATGCCATGTACTCCACGGTATTGGAGGAGCTGGTACATTTAGTAGTGGAATAATTAATCTAAGACCAGACGTAGGTGGAGACCTAGATAAACTACTGGGTAGTTGGGAGGCCGCTGAAGAAGTCATTAAACGAGTAGACGAATTCTTCTTGGAGTTCGGTGCACCACAAGACAGCCTCTTTACACCAGACCCCAAGAGGGCGAAACATATAGAAAAACTAGCCGCTAAAGCTGGAGCAAAATATATTCCAACACCTCAACGAATACTTGGAACAGAAGTCGTAATTAAAATCGTTGACAATATAACCAGCTACCTCGAAGACAAAGGCGTTAAAATATATAGTTTTACAAGCGTGGAAGACGTTGAACGCGGAGAAGGCGGTTTTAAACTAAAAACGAATAGGGGTGAATTCCACGCTAGGAAATTATTGATCGCGCCGGGTAGGGGTGGAGCAGACTGGTTGAGGAAAATAGCTGAGAAACTAGGTGTTGACATTAAGCCAGGAGTTCTAGATGCTGGTGTGAGAGTAGAGGTTCCACACTATATTACAGAACACGTTACAAGTATAAACTACGACCCCAAGATAATAATGTATACTAAAACATACGACGACATGGTTAGAACATTCTGTACTAATCCACAGGGATTTGTAATAAAAGAATACTATGCTGATGGAACAGTCGGAGTAAACGGCGAGAGCTATAGAGAGATAAAGACAAAAAACACTAATTTCGCACTACTCGTTAGGCTCAGACTTACAGATCCATATACAGATGTATTGGAACTAGGTAAATCTATTGCTAGAATGGCTACTCGAGTAGGAGTTGGAAAACCAATAATACAGAGACTAGGCGACCTAGAAAAAGGTAGGAGGAGTACATGGGAGAGAATAGCTAGAAGCACTATTACACCAACACTGCGAGATGCAACACCTGGTGACATAAGCCTTGTTATGCCACATAGAGTATTGGCAAATATCTTAGAAGCAATTAGTAGATTGGACATTATCTACCCTGGAATAGCCTCACCACAAACACTAATCTACGCTCCCGAGATCAAATACTATAGTGTGGCTGTAGAAGTAAATAGAGATATGGAGACCAATATTGAGGGATTATACGTGGCTGGAGATGGAGCAGGGCTATCACGTGGAATAAATGGAGCAGCGGCAACAGGCATTATTGCCGCTCGTAGTATAGCGGCTACCTTATGATTACTTTAATCAATGCTTCCGGGGGGATCATGGAGATACATTATATTTCTTGGAGTAAAGCAATAGAATACTGTTATAAACTAGCCTCTCTTCTCTTGGATGCTGGTGAATCACCCGAAGTCATAGTTGCTATATCTAGAGGTGGATTAATTCCAGCTAGAATAGTAAGTGATATTCTAGGAGTCGATGAACTAGTCGTTGTAAGATCAAGGTTTTGGGGGATAGGGGGAAGAATACATAATGAGCCAGTCGTAGAGTCGTTTAAAAGCCATGGATTTAAAGACAAGAAAATACTCGTTGTCGACGAGGTAGTTGATACAGGTTCAACTATGAGTAAAATAGTAAGAATACTCTATGATTATGGAGCTGTAGAGGTTAAAACAGCTGTTCTCCACTATAAATCTACAAGTGCGTTTAAACCAGACTACTACGTGGAGAAACTAGATAGATGGGTTTGGATATTTTATCCATGGTCTTTTAGTGAAACACTATATAGTCTAGCAAAAATGAGAGGAGAAAACATTGTTGAAAACGCTTTTACTATTCTCAGAGAAATAAATGCTAGTGAAATATATTTAGACCCATTGAGAATAAAACTATCACTAGAGAGATACAATACAGAAAGGTAGTGATTAATGGTCTTTATTAAACTCGTTAAAAGAGAAATAAAGGCTTTTCTCAAAAACCCTGCTTTTATAATCTCAATAGTTCTCTTACTAGTAATGTTTGTATTTATAGGCTCGGTGACTAGGACTAGTATAGAACAAACACAAAAACTCGTTTTAACAAGTGAAGTTGGAGTTGTTTTAGAGGAAGAAACAGAGTTTACAAAGACCCTTATACTCTACTTAAATCAGTCTTTTAACGGGAGGATTAAACAATGTAGTAGTCTAGTTGAAGCAGTGGAAAAATATGGAATCGGGATCTCAATACCAAGGGGCTTTACAGAGAACTCTACTACGGGGCAACCAATAGTATTTCTAGATGCTATGTTTAAAGTAGACTCTTTCTCACAGAGTAGTATACAAGCTAAAGCAGCCCTAGTAGATGGAGTAGTTAAAGCATTTGAATCGTTAATACCAATAGTAACTGCTCAATTATATGGAGTGGAGCAACCCCTACAAATCAAAGTTGCTACTAGATACAATAGAGTCCTATTTTACGGGAGAGAAGTGAGTCAACAAATATTGTTTGGATTATTTGTACTCGGCTCTTTTATACCGTTTATTCTAGGACTAGTTATGGGTTTAAACGCTGGTTACGCGTCACAACTAGTTGCATATGAAAAAGTAGAAAAAGCATTTGAAATGCTCTTGGCACAGCCAATTAAGAGGAGTAGAATAGTGGCTGCCAAGATTATTGGGGCCTCTGTAGCCACTATTATATTTGGACTCGTGTATTTCGGAGGAATATTTGGAATGATCTATAGTTCAATGCCTATACAGCAAGAACAAGGCGTTGAAATAGGATCGGTCTTCGAGGATATGAGTAGAGAACTAGGATTTGATGTGGGTCTACACCTAGCTGTTTCATTTATAATTCCACTCTTATTGGGGCTCTTCCAGTCGGGTGCGATGGGTATAATTCTCGGCTCTCTATCTCAAGATGAGAGAACGGCTAGTGTGCTCTCTACGCCTATTACTCTTGTATATATCGCTATTGCCATGATAACGATGTATATTGGTCTAGAAGTAAATATCTATACGAGTATACTGGCCGGCTTCGTCCCTCTAATTCTACCAGCAATATATTTAGTCTCGTTAATTACAGGCTCTATTATCAATCTATTGATTCCAGTAGCGTTAAATGTATTAATTACTGTTTTGCTAGTTATTGTAGCCATAATGATATTTAATAGAGATATAGTGATACTCGGTGTAAAAATAAAAATTGGGAGGCGGGAAGCACCGTAGATTTATTGTTTTTGTTTTTTCTCATATGAATAGAAGTAGTGTTCTCTACTTGGAAACACTCCCTTCTTTACTTCTTCTACGTATTTTTCAATACTAGATTTAATGATTTGTGATAAATCAACGTATTTCTTCGCGAATGGTGGTGGATTCTCGGTTAATCCTAGAACATCGTGTAAAACTAATACTTGGCCGTCGCAGTATGGTCCACTACCAATACATATTGTGGGAACACTGACTTCTCTTGTTACTTCTTCGGCGACATCTGCGGCTGTATACTCTATTACAATAGAGAATACTCCTGCTTTTTCTAGTGCTTTTGCATCTTCTATTATCTTTTCTCTTTCGACGTCGCTAACGCCTCTTTTTCTATAGCCTCCAATGAGTAGTGCTCTCTGCGGGTTTAAACCAATATGCCCCATTACTGGTATACCAGCTCTAACAAGTGCTTTAACCACGTCCACGTATTCTAATCCACCCTCGAGTTTAACGGCGTCTGCTCCAGCTCTAATAAATAAACCAGCGTTTTTCACGGCTTCTTCGATACTGGTTTCATAGCTTAGAAATGGCATATCGCCTACTACTAGTGCCCTCGGCCTAGCTCTCGCTACACTTGAAACATGAAAAAGCATTATTTCCATTGTAACTGGGTGTGTTGATTCAAAACCGTGGACAACCATTCCAGCACTGTCTCCTACGAGGATTATATCTACACCTGCAGCGTCGACGAGTTTAGCCATTGTATAGTCGTAAGCAGTGATCATCGCTATTTTTTCAACGCCCTTCATTTTTAAAATGTCTCTTACCGTAATCTTATTTTTCATTTTTAATCCCAGGTTTTAGTATTGAATAATAAAAGTAATAATTATTATCAGAAGTATATGTTAGTGCCTACTCTGCCGTGTTTTTTCCAGTAGTTTAACTAGGAGTGTAATGGCTTTATTAACGGGTGCTTTTTCTCCTAGAAGAGATACAATGTATCCATTGAGATAGTCTATTTCTGTTTTACTACCACGGGTTAAATCCTGTAGCATGCTCGAAGTGTTTTCAGCAACTATTCTAACATTTCGATTAATGTATTCTAGTAGTTTGTCTAGTTCGAAGTTGTAGCCTTTCAACCTGGCTGCTTCAATAAACTCTATTAGTATTTGTCTAGCTAGTTCTTGTGCTTCTACTTCCAGGACTATTTTGTTTTTAGAGCTTGTAATAGCTGTTATTGAGTTTACAACGGAGTTTAATGCTAGTTTAAGCCATCTATAGTAGTCTATGTCATTTGTATATCTGAAGTCTAATCCACCAAGTCTCAGTAATCTGCTGAGTTCTATTATCTCGGGGCATATTGTTTTTCTACAGCCAGCTATAATAGTGTTTCCACCAGTATATGCGATAGTTGTCGGTGAAATTCTTTCTGCTCCATAGTATACTACTCCACCAGCTACTTTACCATGTACTACTTGTTCTTCTACTAACTCCAAACTATCAAATCCATTTTGAAGCATTAATACTACTCCACCTGGTTCTAAGAGTTTCTTCATTGAGGCTAGAGTGCTTGGAACTTGGTATGCTTTAACAGCATTGAATATAAACCTGCATTTGTCTATGGGGTTTTGAATCCATCTTGGTGTTATGGGAACCACTACTTCGAAACCATGCACTCTATCTACTACATTAATGCCTTTATTTCTAGATACTTCTTTTACCGAGTCGATATTAGAGTAGTAGACGGGTATGTAGTCTACTCCGCTCTTGTATAAGTAATAAGCTAATACACCTCCAACAGCTCCTCCACCAATAATACATATCTCGCTATTCAACTACCTCCACCCTTATCTTTTCGAGTAATTCAATTAGCTGGCTGGGTGTTTCTGTTATAATGTAGATCATTGGTTCAAGTCCCAGCCCGCCGGCATCACATATTACATCTGGTTTTTCCACGCTACTGTTTTCAATAGCAGTCCAATACTCATCTTCGTTTTGATGAGGCCCTGTTTTAACTAGTTTTAATCCAAGTGATTCTAGTTTGCCCAGTATTCTCCTATCATACTTTATATTAATACAGAATTTCGTGTTTGACTTGTATTTTGAAACCAATAAGAGAATGCGTCCGACGTGTCTACTTCCACCATACATGGGGAAGCCATAGAATGATACTCCACCCCCTGATTTTACTATTCTACCGGTTAATCCAATTATATCACTTAGACTTCTAGGTGGGCGTGGAGCATATGCTAGATTACTCCCTACCTCGGGAATTAAAGATGCAAGGTTTGGTATTGAGAGAACTCTATAAAGTATACTTCTATAGTACTCTATATCTGGGTCTCTTAAATCGCCTTCTAGACAGATACTAGTTAACTCTTTATAGTTTATACACGCTGCCTTCATTGCCAACTGATTTATTATTGTAAATGATGTTGTAATATATCTCTCATATTGGTCGTTTACTATTAAATCAACGAGTATGTTTACATAGTGGTCTAGAATGCTTCGTGGTATCCCTAACTCCAATAGTATTCTATAGTACTCGTCTATACTAGTCTTTAATAGCCTGCTAATCATGGGTTGCGTTATTTCTAGATAGCGGGCTATTCTACGCTGGCTTATACCGTGTTCGTTTAGTCTATGCGCTATAATCCCTCTCAGTGCTGGTAGGATTTTCGACTGTATTAATTCGTGTATCAGCATCTAGAGTTTCACCGGTCTTCTTCATTATTATTCTACTTCTTGGTTTATCTATTTTACTAGATACAATGTCAGCTAATCCAAGGATTTCCTTTAACACGGTGATTTCAGCTGTAAATACTTCTTCATAGTTCTCCATTTCACTTAGTAGTTCAATGATTTTGTCGAGTGTGTTAAAGACAAATTTCTTGAATTCCTCTCTCTCATGTCTCGAAAGGTTTTCTTTAAGTGCCATTCGTCTCAAAGACTCGAGTATGCTTCTAGGTTCCAGGCTACGATATTTGATGAGTAGTGCTTTTACACGGGGGTCTTCAACCTCTACTCCAAAGTATTCTCCGAGAACGCTTCTAACCGCTTCTAAATCTACTATTCTCCACCATGTTTGATTACTTGAAACATAGGATTTCTCGATTATCCCTAATTCTTTCTCGAGGAGTCTAAGCATGTTTATTGGATTATAGACTAAACCCATGGATCCAAGTTTTAAAACCAAGTGTTTATAGCTGAAGTCTCCAAGTCTGTGGTCTATAGTAGGGTCTTGTGAGAGTTCATACATCGCCCTTAAAATAAAGAGGGCTTTTTCACCATATTTCTCAATGAATAATCGTAGCGCTTCGCTAGGGTTTACTAGTGGCAATAGTACACCCGGAGTTTAAGTATAAGGGTATTACAGTTAAATATTTTTTTACATAGTGGTTGATAGTATGAGTTTTATTGTTGAAGTCGTAGGTGTTCGAAAAGTATATGGGCGTCTAGAAGCACTTAAAGGTATTACACTTAGAGTTAGAGAAGGAGAAATCTATGGTCTTGTAGGCCCTAATGGAGCTGGTAAAACAACTCTTCTTAGAATTGTAGCTGGACTGGTAAAACCAACTAGTGGAACAGTCAGGGTAGCTGGACTAGACCCCTATGTAAACTTCAGTGAAACACGAAGAATTATCGGTTATCTCCCCGAGGAAGCTGGAACATATGATTTTCTAACTGGTTATGAACACTTTTACTTCTATTCAAAACTATATGGATTGGAAAAAGAGAGTATTGAGTATGGTATTGAACTATCTGGACTGGGAGAGAGACTTAGAGATTACACAAGGAGTTATAGTAAGGGAATGAAGAGGAGGCTCTTACTAGCACTTGTATTAATGAGAAAACCGAGACTGGCACTCCTCGACGAGCCAACAGCTGGATTAGATGTCCATGCCAGTCTCAATGTTAGAAGAGTGATAAAGAAGTACGTTGAGGAAACCAGAGCATCTGTAATTGTTAGTAGCCACAATATGCTGGAAATAGAGTATTTATGTGATAGAGTTGGCTTGATCTTCAATGGTAGAATAGTTGCAGAGGGAACAGTTGGAGAACTACTAGAAAAATATAGTGCTGAAAACCTAGAAGAGGTCTTTGAGAAAGCAACGAGTGGATATGTATGAAGAAGACGTTAAATGCTGTTTTATGGAAGGAGTTTAAAGAGATAACTAGAGATAGAAAACTACTAGCAACAACTATACTATCACCAATACTGTCTCTAACAGCAATTGCATTTCTAACTGCTATACTACTCTCTTATCAACCAGTAAATATTGCACTAGTAGATATGGATAATAGAGATGTGTCAAACTGGTTTATTGAAGCCCTGGGGAAATCACTTGTAGAAAAAGGATATATTGTATATGAGACAAGCAATTATGAACTAGTGGCGAGAAACCTATCTTTCGACTTAATAGTTATTGTACCACGTGGATTTACAGAGAACTATACGAATTATAGAGTTATGTATGTAGAAATCGTTAAGAGAGCTGGCGTGTCAGAAGAAAGGGTTTCTAGAGCTGAAGGAGATGTTAGAAGCATTATATCATGGTTATCTACTGTGTTATCACTTGAGAGAATTAAAGAGTTGGCTTCTAGAGCTGGTATGGAGGAAATAGATCCAAATGCTATAAGAGATCCTATTCAAATTAAAATACCTATATACATAGCACCTACTGGTGAACCAGCTAAACCAGAAGATATTTTAAGGCCTTTTATAGCTAGACTTTTAATTTTAACATTTACATTTATTGTTACACCAGCAGCAACATATATTGTAGATGGTATTGTTGGTGAAAGAGAGAGAAAAACCATTGAAATGCTACTCTCTTCACCCGCTGGAATTAGAGATGCAGTTATTTCTAAAATCATTGCTTCTTCGATTATAGGGTTAATTGCGTCTATATCAGACATTGCTGGTTTACTAGTATATTATGGTCTACTAGTAGTAGTTCTTGGCGGGTGGTTTAGTGGAGCACTAGATGTTATACTCATTGTACTCCACGCGCTCACGGCATTTCTATCAATACTGGTAACAGTCTCTATTTCTCTACCATTTGTAACCCGTGCTAAGAGCATTAAATCAGCTGGGAGTATCGCCAGCTTGATTTCAATAATCAGCTTGGCCTTCTTCGTGTCGGGTTGGATAGTAGACTTCTACAAACTCCCGCCAAATATTCTAACTATACTGTATGTTTCACCATATACACACAGTATTCTAGCTATTCAAAGCTATGTATATAGAGACTACGCTTTAACAGCACAGTGTATACTAGTATTGACACTGGTATCAATCGCCATACTATATATCTCGCTTAAACTCCTCGACAGAGAGAAAATACTATTAGCTAGTGAAAAATAGTAGAATATGGAGATTGAATTGGAATCAACTTTAGAATTCAAAAATGAATTAGAAGAATATCTTCTTAGAGCTCGATGGTGGCCCTGGAAAAACACGAGGCAAGAAGTAAACATATTGGTTTACGACCACGTCGATAGATTGCACTACCTGTTAATAGAAAGCAATGGATTAGTCTTTCAACTCCCACTAGTGGAAGTAGACAATGTGCCATCCAGCTTGGAGAATAGGGGTTTTTGTACTAGTGGAAAATGCTATGTAGAAGCCGAGTATACAACTATATTCCTCGATTTAATTAGAAAACTATCTAAGACGAGTTATAGAGAGATAACGACTCCAATAGAGAAAATCAGTGTTTACAATTCAAAACCTTTAACACTAGAATCTACGAATACAATTGCAGTCTATGAATCCAATTATGGTAAACTAGTACTTAAGAGTTATAGGTTGCTACCAGGTGTAAACATCGAGGTTAAAATACTAGAGCATCTTGGTCGACTACGCTACAGATACATTCCCAGGATCCACGGCCTATTGTTCTATGAAGGACGTGCAACGAGTATTATAATGGACTATGTGGCTGGTAGGGGGGATGGTGGAACGCCATTCTATTATTCTCTACTCGAATACTTAGAGAGAAATAGAAATGCTGGTGAAATAGGATTAGCCTCAAAGCTAGGAGTGATTATCGGAGAGCTCCACTTGTATTTAAATAGAGAGAGCGAGGATTCATTTTTTGGAGTAGAAAACACTACTGGCAGAGACCTATCTAATTGGGAGGCTAGAATAGAGAAAATGTATAGTAATGGTCTAAAAAGACTAGATGAAGTTGAAGCATCTCTAGGAGAAACAGAGAGAGAAGAACTAGAATACTGGCGTAGAAAAGCAGAAGAGGCTAGGCCCATAGTGGAAGAAGCATTAGACTTACTATCCAAACTATACAAAGACGCGGTGAAAGCACGTATCCACCAAGACTTACACCTAGGTCAAATGATATATACTGGAGATGGAGAAGTAGACTTTGTAATTACAGATTTCGAGGGCGAGCCGGGCAGAACAAACGAGGAGAGATTGGAAAAAGAACCCGTTTTAAGAGATATTGCTTCAATGATTAGGAGTTTCCACTATTTATCACATGCTGGAATAATGAATGCACTATCACTCACTAGACATAAAACATCTCTTTTAATGATGGAAAACGATCCTTCACTTGAATGGAGAATAAGACACGTTAAAGCAATGACTTATAGCTACTATGCCAGAGTCTTAAAAACAATATTAATGCCCCAGGAAGCCTCATCTCCTAAAACAATATGGTTCTACCTCTACCCGTGGATTGTTGAAAGAGCTGTCTATGAATTCTATTATGAATCCCTATACAGACCTCTATGGTCTTCAATACCCATTACTGGGCTGTATGAAGCAAAAATCTATACTAAATTGAAGATTTAACAATAAAGTATTTTTAGAAAAGTCTTCTAATTTTATACGTGAAGCAACTTGGTGAGTAAATGCCCAGTCTTGTATTTTTCTTTGAGGTTCACCAGCCATATAGACTTAGAAAAAACATTCATGTTAAACTAGTTGAAAAAGCGTTAAAGGGTAGATTGGAAGTTAAAGACGTTGAAGAAGCTATATTCGACGAGGAATTAAACAAGTATGTTTTAAATAGAGTAGCAGATCGATGCTATATACCTGCTACAAAGATAATAACAGAGAATATCGAGAGATATAAAAACACAGAAAAACCCTTTAAAGTAACATTTAGTATTAGTGGCGTTCTCCTCGAACAGGCGTTAAAGTGGAGGAGAGATGTAGTAGAAGTATTTCAGAGAGCAGTAGATACAGGTATGGTTGAACTAGCCGAGCAAACATACTATCATAGTATAGCTGCATTCATGCCTGGTTATGGATTTGACGAGCTCAGAGAGCAAGTATTAGAGCATAGAAAAATAATACAGGAATTATTCAACTACAACCCTGTTTCAATAGAAAACACCGAGTTCACATATAACAACGATATAGCATGTTTCTTTAACAACATGGGTTATAAAGTAATGTTAACAGAGGGTGTTGACTGGGTTTTAGGCTGGAGAAGCCCGAACTACGTGTATAAAACACGAGACTGCGACATAAGGGTTTTAACGAGAAACTATAGATTGAGTGATGATGTTGGATTTAGATTTAGTGATAGAAAGTGGGATCAATACCCGTTAACAGCCGATAAATATGCTTCATGGCTTTCTGCAACACCAGGAGATGTAGTATTTATAGCTATAGACTATGAAACCTTTGGTGAACACCACTGGCCTGAAACAGGTATTTACGAGTTTCTCAAGTGGCTACCAGGCGAGATAAGAAAACACCAAAACCTAGAGTTTTCAACGCCACGTGAAGTAGTCGAGAAATATCCTCCAAGAGACGTATATGATGTACCTCCATGGGCTACTATTAGCTGGGCGGATGAAAGAGATATCTCGGCATGGCTTGGCAACGAGTTGCAGTGGGAGGCCTTTAAAGCACTAACCGAGCTCAGACCCTTTGTAAAAGCACTAAATGATCCAGAGATAACAAAACTATGGAAGCTATTAACGATAAGCGACCACTTCTACTATATGGCGACAAAATTTGGAAGTATTGGAGAAGTCCACGCGTATTTCTCACCATATAAAAACGCTGCAATAGCTCATGGATTATTCATGGAGGCTCTTAGTGCATTAATAGTTAAAATAGCCGAGAAGATCAAGGAGAAACCACGTGAAATCCTAGCTAGACTAGTAGTACCAGAAAACAAAGCCTTCCACTTCAATCTATCAACAGGGGAATACACTGGTTTATCAGCTAGGTCAATAATAGAGTTTCTAAATACACTAGATAAAGCACCATTAGAGTCAATATTATTCCACTTGAATAGAGGAGATATTGAAGCATGGATTAGAAACGTATTCTTCCTAGATGAACTAGCATTAGCAATAGAAGAAATTAGAAAAGAACCACTAGATATTATGGAGAAAGTAGTTAAATTAAAGAAGGTTATAAGAGACTGGATTGAAGGGTAGATTAATTATGCCGTCGAACTTCATCTTTATACTTCACTTCCACCAGCCAACGGGACAGCTACGCTATGTAAACGAGAGGATTTTTGAAAACAGCTATAAACTCCTCCTGGATATATTCAGGGAATTCAGTGATCTAAAGTTTACAGTTCACATTAGTGGACCACTACTACTATATCTTAAAGACAATCACCCAGACTGGCTCGAGGAAATGTTTAAACTAGGCGAGATTGGAACAATAGAGTTTATGGCTGGAACAATAAGCGAGTCTGTACTACCCCTTGTTCCAAGCGACCTACGCGTTGGGCAAATAAGAAAATACATCGAGGTATTCGAGAAACTAGCTGGTTTTACACCAAGAGGGTTCTGGCTCCCCGAGAGGGTTTGGGAGCCCTGGCTACCAGAAGTTCTAGCAAAAGCTGGTTTAGAATACGTAGTTATAGACGATGCTACACTGAGAAAAACAGGGTGGTCTACTGAGAAGACTAAATACGCGTGGATTACAGAAGAGAGTGGTTATATTACAAAGGTTTTATTCATAGATGAAAAACTAAGATATATCCTCCCATGGAGTAGTCCAGACAACGTTATAAACTACATGGCTTCATATTCCGGAGACCCAGATGCAATGTTGTTGTGGGGTAGTGACGCCGAGAAATTCGGTGAGTGGTGGGATAGAGAAGCCAGTAGAGCATGGCTACGTGAATTCCTAGGTAAAATGAGGAGTGAAAAAAGAGTTGTAATGGTACACCCCTCGGAGTATCTGAGAGAACACGGTGTAAAAGGATATATTTACCTTGATACCGGTAGCTACGATAAAATGCTAGAGTGGAGTGGAGGCTTCTTTAGAAACTTCCTCGTGAAATACGCAGAGAGCAATAATATGCACAAAAAGGTGTTATGGGTAAAGAGGAAAATAGATAAAGCAAGAGATAAACTCGGTGAAATACCACTAGACTACTACATGGCATTTTGTAACGACGCCTACTGGCACGGATTATTTGGTGGCGTCTACCTAGCCCATCTACGACAAGCACTATATGAACACATGATTAGAGCTGAGAGGACAGCAGAAGAAGCAATAAACTACTATAGTACAAATGGAATAGGATTTAAGAGAATACTTGCAGACTTCGACTATGACGGTGTAGAAGAACTGCTCTTAGAATCACCTAGTCTCAATTTATACATTGACCTTGCAGATGGAGGAACACTATTTGAATTCGACTACAAGAAACCCGGCTTGGAACACAATATACAAGATACAATGACGAGGTATAGAGAGCCATATCTAGAGGGATATAATGTAAATCCTGATTGGTATAGGAGAGTGAGCTGGAGAATCCATATATGGGGCCCTGAGACAAGTATACATGACTGGATGTTTAATACTCCATTTAGAGATATGAGTGATCTAGCATTAAAGAGGTATAGCGTAGCTTTCACTGAAGAACCAAGAAAACTCTATTTGAGAACAACTGGTGGAGTATACTATCATGGCTCAAAAGCCTCCAATCTCTTTGTCGAAAAAGAATTAAATGTAGATGTCAATGGATATAGAGTTAAATACACTGTGAAAAACCTTGGAGGCGCTGTATTGAAAGGCAAAATAGGAATAGAATACCACCTCGCATGGAAGATTGATAGAGAGAGCAATAGGTCTCCATGGTATACAGTAAATGGAAAGGGATATGATATAACCTACTGGTATACCGGTAGAGCAAACAATATAACACTACACTCTGGTGTATATCCATCAATCACGTTGAAAACCAATAGAGATGTAGAGACATGGATAGCTAGACTAGTAAGTTATGCTAGAACAGAAAAGGGATTAATGGAGATGCCTCAAGGCCTCGCAGTAATGTTTGTTGAATACGTTGAACTAGATAAAAACGGAACATTCGAGCTAGAAGTAGAACACAGAATTGAAGGCTAGTAAGGGGTGTAGAATTGAAGTCAATAATGTTTACTTTCGAGTCAACACTAGTTAAAAAAGTAGGTGGATTAGCCGAGGTACCACCACGTCTAGCACAAGCACTAAGCGAGATTGGTATACCAACAGAACTCTACCTTCCAAATCATGGATTTATAGATACATGTGAAAACCCAGAATACTCTTTTTGGATTGATGGAACAACATACTGCGTGAAAAAACTAGAAGGTGTTAAACCAGTACACTACTTGATAGGAGGTGGTGTACTAGACGATCCCGTAGTATACTCTCCACAAACACTGATTTACAAATCACTAGTATTTGCGAGAATTGTAAGAGAATACTTGGATGAAAAAATACATGGTATAAACGAGAAAATAGTGTTTCACGGCCACGACTGGCACTCTATTCCAGCACTTTTAACAGTAAACTCGCTCAGTATAGATAGAGGGCTTAAAACGGGTTTAGTACTTCACTTCCACCTATCTACAAAGAATAAAATTGAACTACACGATTTATGTAGAATAACACGTATATGCGAGCACACACCTATAAAGGGGGATCTCGGAGTAGTAGAGTTTCAACACTATTATCAACTTGGAAATGGATTAATAGAGAGAATTGGAGCGTTAATAGTTGACAAAGTATTAACGGTTAGTAAAGGATTTTCAAAACAGCTCACTAGGTATATTGGTGTAAATACAGCGGGGAAAATAGACTATGTATTTAATGCATCACCATTTACTTGGGGTGAAGTAGAGAAAACACTTAGAGAAAACGGCGTTGAAAACCCACAACTACTTAAAACACGCCTGTCTTTCCGTGAACAACTACTTCGCAAGAAGCTCGAAGAAATAAAAATATCTCTAGTAGACCCGGAGCAGTCAAAAATACTTTCAAGTATACTGGATAGATATGGAGTGGTATACAATAGAAACTTCAGTAGTGATGGACCTCTACTCTTTGGTATTGGCAGGCTTGCAGGGCAGAAAGGGTTTGACTACTTATTGAAAATACTTGATAAATTAACCCTAGAGATACCTAGAATTAAAATAATTCTAGCTCTTGTCCCACTAAGCCGTGAATTAAACGAGTTAATACCGTGGATTGAAGCACTACTCTCATATCCAGACCATCTAAGAATATTGCCGGGATCGATTTCAAAGAGAGACACTATTCTAATGTACTATGCGTCAAATGCTACTGTTATGCCTAGTCGAATAGAGCCATTTGGATTAGTTGCACTGGAATCCATGGCGGCTGGTACACCTGTCGCTGCTTCTAAAACAGGTGGTTTAACCGATATTGTAGTAGACTACCGTGTTAACTGGGAGCGTGGTAATGGAGTGTTGTTTGGCGTTGGAGAGCTCGGTGAAATGAGTAATTCAATAATAGAGCTTGTAAAACTCCTAGAGCCGGGTTTGAGTGGAGAGGAGAAGATAGGCCATATTAGGAGAAATTGTATTATGAGAGCAGAAGAGTTTAATTGGATGAATTCAGCTGAAAAAACAAGGAAAATATACGTGGAAATAGTATAGTCTATTCTTTAATTTCAAGTTTTTTACCGAGTTTTCCCGCTATTTTAATCAACATATCTTTAACCATAGCTTCAAAAGTCCAGTCTGGCTTCCAACCCCACTCTTCTCTAGCAACACTGTCATCTAGGCTTCTAGGCCATGAATCAGCTATTTTCTGACGAAAGTCTGGTTTGTATTCTACTTTGAAGTCTGGTATGTACTTTCTAATCTCGTCTGCTAGTTGTTTAGGTGTAAAACTAAATGCTGTTACATTGTATCCCACGAATAACTTCAATTTTGATTTATCTGCCTTCATTAAGTCAACTATTGATTTAATAGCGTCTGGCATATACATCATTGGTAGCTCTGTGTCTTCGCGTAGATAGCAAGTGTATGGCTTTCCCTCGACTGCATAGTAGAACATTTCCACGGCATAGTCTGTCGTTCCACCACCGGGTAGTGCTTCACTACTAATTATACCAGGCCATCTAACACCTCTGATATCCAAGTCGTATTTGTAGACGTAGTATCGTGCTAGGAGTTCACCAGCATATTTTGTTATTCCATACATGGTTATCGGCTCTATTATTGTTGATTGTGGAGTTTTTATTTTTGGTGTTGTTGGGCCGAATATGGCTATTGTACTAGGCCAGAATACTCTAAACCTGTATTCCCTGGCTAGTTCGAGTACATTGTAGTGTCCAATCATGTTTACTTGCCATGCTAGTTGCGGGTTTTTCTCACCTGCAGCTGAGAGTATTGCGGCTAAATTATATACTTCGTCGACATCGTATTTCTTAATGACTGTTTCAATGGACTCTCTACTTGTAACGTCGACTTTTTCCACGGGGCCTTCTAGGAGTTTGGGGTGTTCGGGTTTACGGTGGTGGTATCCAGCTATTACATTGTCGTTACCATATAGTTTACGTAGGTATGGAACTAGCTCTGTTCCGACTTGTCCAGTAGCGCCGATAACTAGTGCTCTTGTCAATAATCTTCACCTATATAATACCTAGTTTCCTACCATACTTTTCATATAGTGCTAGTGCTCTGTCAAGGTCTTCTCTAGTGTGTCCTGCACTAACCTGGTTTCTAATTCTCTCTGTTCCGCGTGCTACCATTGGGTAGACTATTGGTACTACAAACACTCCTTCTTCGAAGAGCGATTTTGCTAGTTCGCGTGTTTTCTTAGTGTCTCCAATTATAACTGGGATTATGGGTGTTTGGCTTCTACCAGTGTTAAAGCCCATTGACTGTAGTTCTTTTCTAAAGTAGTTGGCGTTTTCATGTAGTTTTCTTATTCTCTCCTTGCCTTCAGGGCTCATTACGATCTCTATGGCCTTAATATTTGCTGCTATAACTGGAACTGGTGGGCCAGTGCTTAGTAGCCAGCTTCTCGCTCTGTTTCTAATATACTCTATTATCTCTTTGTCTGATCCTACCATTCCACCGCTCGAGCCGAGTGCTTTAGAAAATGTTCCCATGTGGATGTCTACTTTTTCTTCTACTCCAAAGTGTGCCGGTGTACCATGTCCCTCGCCGAGTACTCCATCGCCGTGGGCGTCGTCTACGTAGAGAATTGCATTGTACTCCTCGGCCAGTTTGGCTATGTCTCTGAGTGGAGCTATATCTCCATCCATTGAGAATACTCCATCTGTAACAATCAAGACTTTTTTGTATTTATCTCTATTCTTTCTCAGCTTGTCTTCTAAATCTCCAACATCACAGTGGTTGTAGATCATTTTTTCCGCTCTAGAAAGCCTTATTCCATCGATTATACTGCCGTGGTTGAGTTGATCAGATATTATTAAATCTCCTTCTTCAACTAGTGTTGGAATAGTACCCTGATTTGTAGCGAAACCAGTGGGGAAGAACAAGCCGGCTTCTGTTCTCTTAAACTCAGCTATCTTCTTTTCAAGTTCAGCTAGGATTTCATGGTATCCAGCTATTGCCCAAACTGCTCCAGGACCCCATCCATACTTCTCCATTGCCCCTATAGCGGCTTGTTTTAACCTAGGATCATTAGCTAGATTCAAGTAGTTATTAGATGCAAGAACTACTACTTCCCTCCCCTCAACTATTGCACGGGGGCCTGCAGGACTCATAACCCTTTTGATCTCCCAGAACTCGCCTCTTTCATACATTTCTTTGAGTCTAGATGCATAGTATTCTCTAACCCATCCTTTAGCCAAGAATACCCCCAAACTACATATTATGTGGATGAGTTTTTAAACTATCTATTGATTTATATCGTATTTACTTGAAAATACCATAAAATACCATATAGTAAAGAATCCTCCCTATGAAACACCAGTATATAATATGCTTTAATTGAATTATAGAAGCATGGTGGGTTGAATGGATAATAAAACACTAGTTGAAAAGATAAGTAGACTACTAGAATTAAGTGAAGAAGAAGCAGAAGAACTATATGACGTAGTAGATACATTGTACAATGAATATTCATCTAAGTACATTGAAGCTATTTTAAAACCAGAAGAAAACAGGGAATTAGTAAACCAGTTTATTACAGTAACAAAACAACTACTAGAGAAGGAAAATAGAAGTTTTATTGAAGAACTCGCTTTGATCGCTGCACTAGATATTATAGCAATGGCTCTACACGACAAGTTAATTGGTTTTATCGAGGTAGAAGAAGAAGAGGAAGAGGGAGAATTGTAGTCAGCTGGGGCGATGCGCTCACCAATCACTCGAGGACCACTTCATCACACCAAGTAATTCTATCTTTTTCACACGATAATAAAACTAAATCCTTCTTGGTTAAATCTAGATACTAGAAACCAGTAATGCCAGCTCTAATACTGGTGTCGACATGACTGAAAAATACAAGTGGTTTGCATCAACACCTATTGGAATAGAAGATATTGGTGCACAAGAAATAAACGAGATCACTGGTTGCTCTACAACTATTGAAATGGGTAAGATATTCTTTGAGGGGCCTCTCGACGCAATGTACTTATTGAACTATTATGCTAGAACAATAAATAGAGTCTACTTGTCACTGGCGAGAGGGGTATTCAATGATCTAAGGGATATCTATCATGAAGCTAAATCCATAGATTACACTACAATAATACCAGCAGAATCAACATTTGCAGTTAGATGTGAGCGGGCTGGAAGCCACGAATTCACTAGTCTCGACGTCGCCCGCGTCGTGGGACAGGCAGTAATAGACTCCTACTACGAGGCAACTGGGAGAAGACTAAAAGTAAACCTTGAAACACCCGATGTTGAAATACACGTATTCATTAGAGATAACGACTTCTTGATTGGTGTAAACACGACTGGTGAAGCACTCCACAAGAGAAAGTATAGAGTATTCGATCACCCCGCAGCGTTAAAAACAACTCTTGCAGCCGCTATGCTTAGAATAGCTGGCTACAATGGCGAACCATTACTAGACCCGCTGTGTGGAGGAGGTACTATTGTAATAGAGGCGGCTCATAAATCCAGGAAAACCCCTATTTTCTTATTTAGAAAAGAATACTTGTTTTCAAAGCTGAAAATACATGATTCCTTACTAGAAGACCTAGTTAAAAAGAAACTATTAAGTGAGATGAATAGAGACCTCTATGAAATAACATGTATGGATATAAGTGTTAAATCCATTGAGGGAGCACGTAGAAATGCCGAGTCAGCACTTGTATTAGACACTATTAAATTTAAAATCGGGGATGCTGCGAGAATTGAATCGTATACTGGTGTAGAAGCAGAGTTAATAGTTACTAATCCACCATATGGAATAAGGAGTCACAATTTAAAGAAAATAGAAGGGTTTTACAAAGACCTATTGAAAACATGGAGAGACAGGTATCCAGGAATTAAAGCAGTAGTTATAACAGCTTCAACCAAGCAGTTTGAAAACGCAGTACTAGCTACAAATGTAGAGATTAAATCTACTAGGTTTGTTATGCATGGTGGTTTACCAGCAAGAATATACTTAGTTAAAACATAAGTTTTATTGATCATATTTGTAGATATAAACTTTAGTAGTGTAGTTTCTAATAGGGGTGTAGTCGTGTCTACACCCGGTTATAAATGTTCTAGGATACCCATAGTCTTCGCTACATTATCTATTGCTGTCCCACTAATATTTATTGCAATGGCTGCCACACTATCAGGCTGGTTTAATATATATGAAAATGCCCTCAGTGATCTAGGACATGCAGTAAAAAGCAATGTGGCATGGATATTTAATTTGGGATTAACCCTTGGTGGGGCGCTAATAATTGCTACCAGTGTAAAATACATTGTAGACGCTGATAGATTAGTAGGCGGTTTAATCTTGTTTATGGGTTATGCATTAATCTTGGTTGGAACATTTGACAAAGTCTACAGAGAGCTCCACTTCCAGGTTTCAGCATTATTCTTCATTCTTCTATTGCTCACTGTATTAATTTACCCTATTCGTAGTGGAAAAAAGAAAATAGTTCCAATAGCGGTATTAGTTATCGTTGTAAACATTATTGTATGGTATTTCCACTTTGCTTCTAGAATACCTCCAGGAGCTGCAATACCAGAGTTGATATCGGTGTTTTCAGCACTATACTTCTACATTGATGCTGTTAAACACTATTCATTAAAGACTTGTAAATAATCTTCCATTATCAACAATTCTAAATAACTTCTTTTTTAAACAAAATGATTAATCCTTCATTGAGGTTTAGTTAGTAGTGGGTTTGCTCTCTAATTCCTGGCATAATTTATCTATTAAAGACTTATATTCTTGGCTGGATGATATAGCTGTTGAGATTACTTGTTTCAACCCTATTGTCTTCACGGCGTAGTCTACGGCTTTAAATACACTACATGTTTTTTCTAGTTCTTTAACTCTATTTAAGAGTATGTTTTGTGTGAATTCTCCGATTCGAGCATCTATACTGTCTGCTAAGTGTACTATAAACCCCTCTATTGTTGAAAACGGTACTTGACCGTGTACTTCGCTTATAGCTCTAATTAGTTTATCGGGTGCGTTTCTCTTTGCTAATTCCGCTATGATGCTATAGTCGTGTGAGAGATACCAGTCTTCGCGTGCTTTATATCCTCCTCCAACGGGGTCTATAGTGTACTGGTAGTATTTGAAGATATCGTGGAGTATGGCTGTTGCTATAACTAGGTCTCTATCTACTTTCAATCCATATACTTCTTCGAAAACATCTACAATCTTCAGTGCGAGGAGTGTTACTGAATACGTGTGTATTATTAATCCACCAGTGTAGAAGTGGTGTTTTCTAGGTGCTGCTGGTGATTCCTCGATTTTTATTAGTGGTTTTATATCGGTGAATGCTAGTACTGGGTTGTCTATAATGTCTAATACTAGTTTTTGTAGTTCTACGTTGTTTATTTGACGGGCTAGTTCTCTAAGTGATTCAAGACTGGTATTCATTAACTACACCTATTTCTACACGTCTTGTTTTTATACCTCACGTGTAATACCTTAATATGGGTTATCAAGGGTGTATGGTTTGGAACGAGTATTTATTATTGGAGTTGGAATGACAAAAATAGGTAGATTCTACGAGAAGCATGCAAAAGAATTGTTTGCTGAGGCATTGTGGAAGGCTATAGAAGACGCTGGTGGAGTAAAACCACAAGCAATAGTTGTTGGAAATATGACTTCAAGCGTGTTAATGGGGCAGGATAGTCTTGGTGCAATGATGGCTGACTACGCTGGTTTCAGGGGTCTACCAGCATTTAAAGTAGAAGCAGCTTGTGGCAGTGGTGGAGCCGCGCTATATGCTGCTTACGCCCTTGTTAAATCAGGTATGGTAGACGTCGTAGCTGCTGGAGGAGTAGAAAAACTAACAGAAGCAAATACAGAGTTTGTAACACGTGCTCTCGCTCAGGCTGCAGATGCCGACTACGAGGTATTTTATGGTGCCACATTTACTGGATTAAACGCAATGGTTGCAAGACTGTATAAATCACTCTTCGGCTACACTGATGAAGACCTATCTCACTGGCCTGTTAAAATGCACGAGTATGCCAGCTACAACCCCTATGCACAGCTACCTAGAAAAACAACACTTGAAGAAGTAATGGAGAGCCCGTTAATAGCAGATCCAATAAGACTATTCCATGCAGCTCCACTAGGTGATGGAGCAGCAGTTGTACTACTAGTAAGAGGAGAGGAGAGAGCTAGAGAAATAGCTAGAAAAATAGGTAGAGACACACTCATAGAAGTAGCAAGCGTGGCACTAGCTACAGATAGCGTTGATTTAACAACTAGAAACGACTTGTTAACAATGGACTCTACTGTTAAAGCAGCTCGTGAAGCACTACAAAAAGCAAACATAGAGTTGAAACAAGTAGACTACGTTGAACTTCACGATGCATTCCACGTAACTGGATTTGTAGCACTAGAAGACCTTGGATTCGCGCCAAAAGGACTCGCCGCTAAATTATTCAAAGAAGGAAGATTCCAAAAGGGAGATAAACCAGAAGTAAACTTTAGTGGAGGACTCAAAGCCAGAGGACACCCTGTTGGAGCTACAGGTATATACCAGGTTGCAGAAGCCGCTGATGCAGTTAAGAGGAGACTTCCCGGGCTACAAAGCAAGTGATCCAGCGGTAGCTATGACACACAATATTGGTGGAATAAGTACAATTGCAGCTGTTTCAATTCTAAAGAGGGTAAAGTAATGAGTAGTCATGAAGAGCTATTGAAAAAAGTAAGAGAATACCGCGAACTATCTATCCAGGGAGGAGGAAAAGACAAAATACAGCAACAAAAAGAAAAAGGCAAGTTATGGGTACGCGAGAGACTTGATAAACTCCTAGATCCAGGTTCATTTGTTGAATTACAATGGATGAGAATACATAGATCAAGCTACTTCGGCCTCGACAAGCAGAAATTCTATGGAGACGGCGTAGTTACTGGTTATGGTAGGATAAATGGGAGACTAGTATTTGTCTATGCGCAAGACTTTACAGTGCTAGGAGGAAGTATTGGAGAAGTACATGGAGAGAAAATCGCGAGAACAATAGAACAAGCAATACAAGTCGGAGTACCAGTAATTGGACTTTACGATTCTGGAGGAGCCAGAATTCAGGAGGGTGTTGCTTCACTACATGGTTGTGGAAGAATATTTCATGCAAACGTCAAAGCTAGTGGCGTAATTCCCCAGATAGCTGTAATTATGGGTCCATGTGCAGGTGCAGCGGCATATAGTCCAGCACTAATGGACTTTGTAATAATTGTCAAAGGATCATATATGTTTATCACAGGCCCCGAAGTAGTTAAAGCAGCTACTGGTGTATCAGTTACATTTGAACAACTAGGTGGAGCAGATGTCCACGGATCAATAAGTGGTGTAGCACACTTTATAGCGGAAAACGAAGAACACGCATTTGAAATCGTCAAGAAACTACTATCATATCTTCCAAACAACAGCGCGGAAGAACCACCATTTGTTCCATCCGACGACCCCGTTGATAGACGACTAGAAGAACTATACGAAGTAGTTCCAACTGATTCAGCAAAACCATTTGATGTAAAACAAGTTATTAGATCTATAGTAGACAACGGCGACTTCCTAGAAGTCCACGCAAACTACGCTAAATCAGCTGTTGTAGGTTTTGGTAGAATAGGCGGGTATACAGTTGGAATAGTAGCTAATCAACCAGCCGTTAATGCTGGTGTAATAGATATAGATGCAAGCAATAAAATAGCGAGATTTGTAAGATTTTGTGATGCATTCAATATACCAATAGTAACACTAGTTGATACGCCCGGCTTTATGCCCGGAGTAGACCAAGAACACGGCGGTATAATTAAACACGGTGCAAAAGTACTCCACGCATACGCTGAAGCAACAGTACCCAAAATAACAGTAATTATGAGAAAAGCTTACGGTGGTGCATACATAGCAATGGGTAGTCTCTCACTGGGCAGTGATATCAACTACGCGTGGCCAACAGCAGAAATAGCTGTAATGGGCCCCGAAGGAGCAGTTAGAATACTCTATAGAAGAGAAATAGAGAAAGCACCAGACCCAGAAGCATTCTATAGAGAAAAACTGAAAGAGTATAGAGAAGTATTTGCAAACCCGTTTAGAGCAGCTGAACTAGGATACGTTGACGAAGTTATAGATGTAGCTGATACTAGAAAGAAGATATATGATGCACTAGTATTACTGTCAACTAAGAGAGCTGAACTACCACCCTTCAAAAAACACACTAATATACCGTTATGACGTAGAAGGCCGGATTTTAATTATTTTATCTCCTTTATTCACTGTTTTACCTTGTTCAACATATACTTCTTCTACTGTACCAGCCATGTGTGCTTTTATTTCAATAATCATTTTCATAGACTCCAATAAAGCAACAGTATCTCCTTGTTTAACGAGATCTCCTTGTTTAACTTTTACTTCCACGACCCTACCAGTAATTGGAGATGTCAATACGTTTTGTTCGAGTACTTGGATTGCCATGGTTTCTTTTTGCCTTTTCTTCTCTTCTTCAACCACCTCGTATTTCACATCAAATACCAGTGGTGGTATATAGTCTACAAAAACACCCGATTTACTAGAGCGGACAATGTGTTTTTCTCCGTTGACGTTTAAAACGTATTTTCCATTATCTGCTTTCTCTACAACTACTCTGTATAAAACACCTGATTTTACATCTTTAAAGACAAGGCTTCTCTTAGATTTCTCTTGTAGTTCGAGTTCTATTTGTTCACCGGTAATTGTTTTCAACTTGTATATCTTTGGCAATTAACTTCCACCTCAGTAACGCCAACCTTCTTCATCAATCAGTCGCGGGTTCGCTCATCACTCAACTGTATTAATACGCTATGTGATTATTAAGCATTCATATATGAGTTTCTATATTAGGCACTATATAACGATGTTATAGTAGAGGTGGCTGGGTTGACTATAGACTTTAAAGCTATTAAGCAAAAACGCGAGGAATTTTGGACTAGTAACCCGGTATACAAGGCTATATATGATAGATTAGTCAAGCAAGGATATCATTTAATTGGTACAATAGGAGCAGTTAAAAGATGTCACTGGACAAAAGAAGCGGTGCTAAGACATAGATTTTGCTATAAGTGTTTATGGTATGGTATTGAAAGCCACCGTTGTATACAAATGACTCCTGTCGTAGCATGGTGTTGGAATAGATGTCTACATTGTTGGAGAATACAATTCGAAGATATTGGAATGCACTGGGATGACACTAGACCACCAGTAATAGACGATCCAGAAGTATTAGTTGAAGAGAGCATTATGACTCATAGACAAATAATGGCTGGCTACAAGGGTAATCCTAAAGCAGATCAGAAAATGGTTGAAGAAGCAATGAATCCAAAACACGCGGCGATAAGTCTCGCTGGAGAACCACTATTATATCCAAGACTAGGCGAGCTCATAGAGGAATACCATAAACGTGGTATAACAACGTTTCTTGTAACTCATGGTACAAGACCAGATGTATTGAAAAACCTGGAAAAAGAGCCTTCTCAATTATATATAAGCATGGAGGCTTGGAGTAAAGAGACCTATGAGTACTTCAATAGACCATCTGTTCCAAGAGCTTGGGAGCTCTTCCAGGAAACTATAGATTATGTTAGATCCTTCAGGTCCCCCGTTGTTTATAGAATAACTATTGTAAAAGGATTTAACGATAATGAAGAAGCACTTAGAGCATTTGCTAAATTCATTGAGAGAGGTAATCCACACTATGTAGAAGTAAAAGCCTATATGTTTATAGGTGGAAGCCGTGCGAGATTGACAAGAGATAATATGCCATCACATAGTGAAATTAGGAGTGTAGCACAGAAACTAAGCGAGTTAACTGGTTACAAAGTGCTCAGCGAGTCAATACCAAGTCGTATTGTATTACTGAGTAGATTAGATAAGCCCATAAGACATGGTAAGGGCTGTCCAGACGGTGTAGAACACCCAGAGAAATATGCACCTGCATTGACAGAGGAATACGAGGAAATGGAAGAAGGCTAGGAGACTAATCTATATTCTTTACCCGCGTGGAGGATTACAAGAGCTTCTCTCCTCATTTCTTCTAAGAGGAGTTTTTCATAAGTAGTGAGTTTGTCTATGTCTGATACTTTTAGTGGAAATCTAGATTTAAATTCATGGTAGAATGTAGAGTCAACTACCAGCGACCCTATTCTCACGAGTTTGTTTTCATTAATTAATCTATCTATTATACTACCGTATTTAGTATATGCTTCGTTATAGGGTTGAACTGGCGGATCAATAGTTAAACCATTTTCTCTTTTTTCTCTTCTACTTTGAAGTGCTAGTTCAATGTTTCTTACTTGGTTTTCTAAGCTAGCTACTTTCTTTTCTAGTAGACTTATTCTATTCAGTATTTCATTTATTAATTCTCTGTATTCAATACTGGTTTCTCTGTTTACGGTACTAGTAGCACTCTGTATTTCAGTTAGTTGAATTGCTTGTTCTTCTTGTGGTGTTGGAGGTTGTGTTTCTCTTATTTCACTGGTTTTCTTCTCGCCTGCCTCACTAACCCCTTTTTCTAGGTATTCGAGGAATTTCATACCACGCTGAGTAAGTAGAAATCCCTTGCCGGCTTTTTCAATATAGCCGGCTGTTTTCAACTTATATAGAATTACTTTGATTTTGTTTATGTCGACTTCGAGTATACTAGCTAGGTCTTTTGGTGATAATCCAGGATTGTCTCTTAGAGTTTCTAGTACTCTGTGTTGAAGTGTTTTCTTCAATTCTACCTCCACTATAAATTAAGTTTTTAAAGGTTTTTTTCTCTTTAGTTATAACCGAGTTATAGGTGTAAACATAATGAGTGCTTTATTCGACGAAGAGACAGTAAATGAATTGAAAAAAATATTTAGTGGACTAAGAAAGAACATGAAAGACGTTTTAATAATAGACTCACTAGAGAATCCAGGTATTACTGGAGAACACCATCACCACCACGACTACGAAGAAGAAATAGAAAAATACGGTTTAATCGTACACTGTCATACATGTGGAGAAGCAAAACTACTAGCTGACGAATTAACTAGAATAAGCGGTGGAAAACTAAGTTTTGAAGTACACGATGTTAAAACCGGTAAAATCTATAATCCACGCTATCTACCAGCATTTATATATGACACACCAGGTAGAAATGTAAGATACTATGGAATACCCAGCGGGCAAGAATTCGCTCCATTTATATTCATACACGAATATATATCAGAAGGCGTAAAACTATCAGAAGAACTAGTAGAGGAAATTGAAGCTATTGATACTCCACTACACGTAAAGGTATTTGTAACACCAGAATGCCCCTATTGTCCACTAGTAGTCGACTTTATGAATCAAGTAGGAGTACTCAATAAAAACATTATAGTCGAGACAATAGAGGCCTTTGAAAACCCAATTGAAGCCGACAGGTATGGAGTACAATACGTACCATTTGTAGCAATAACAAGAATTGAAGACTACCACGTCTACGGTGCTAAACCACTAGAAGTAATACCCGGCTATATGCCAAACGAAGAAATGGTAGAAGTAATAAAGAAAGCAGCTGCAAAAGCAAGAAAATCTAAATAGATGGAAATATAAAGACTAAACATACTTATTTTTTCTAGGGATGAGGAAAGTCCTCCTGAACGAGGGATGAGTGGTTCACGGACCGCCCGACCCGTGGTTTATTAGTTTACTACTATGAATACATTTATCGGGGTCTAATTGAGCGTTGATTTCAATAGAATAATAGCTAAAGCAAGCAATTACGAAGCTATAATGTTAAATCAAGCCCTCGAGTTAATAGAAGAAATAATTAATCTCCAAGTCGAAGTAGACCAGAGCAACCTAGATGACGAGTCAAAAACAAAACTGAAAAGTCTACTTGAAAAACTAAAAGAAGATGTTTTAAACGAGTTGTTCTACCCACAGTAATTGATTTAAACCCCTATAATATCATGGTTGAAGTAGAGTTTAGACAAGGGCAAATATAGAAATGGACAGCAATTGGAATATAAACATAGCAAGAAAAATTTATGGATTAGAAAACTATGTGAGAGAATCTTATATAAATGTAGATGAAGAAGGTTATCTATATATTAATGTAAACAATAAGAAAATCAGAGTAAAAGAATTAATGGACAATTTAAAACTCGACATTGCCTATATAAGAATACTACCAGCAATCGGTAAAACAATGGATATGGTTTACACAGCATTTAAAACTATAGCTGAAGGACTGGGCTACACGGGAGGATTCCAGCCAGTTTTCCCCATGAAGGTTAATCCAACACCAATAGTAATAGAAGCCATATTTGAATATGGAGAAAAGTATAAATGGGGATTTAATACAGGGTCAATTGGCGAAGTACGCACATTGATAAAACTAGCCGAGAAATACCAGCCTAGAATACTGATATACGACGGTGTAGTTACAGAAAACGTTGTCCAGGAACTACTCAAGCTATATAGACTTGGCTGGAGGATATTTGTAGATATTGAAAGTGAAAACGACCTTGAAGTACTATCTAAGTATCCACAGTTAGAAATAGGAATTAGAGTAAAACCAATTGTTAAACTCCATGGAAAGTGGTCTGGCTCGGTTGGTCTTGGAAGTAAGTTTGGAGTGACAACTAACGCCCTGGTGAAACTGAAAACAGACTATAAATTCATAACTGAGAGAGCAAGTTTATTACACATGCATCCCGGCTCTCAGCTCTACAAAATACAAGACCTTAAAAACTACTTTGTAGAAGTTAGACAAGTCTATAATGAATTAAAACAACTTGGATTTGAAAACATTCAAATAGTTGACCCTGGAGGAGGAATGGCGTATCCATACATTGATGCACGTGACGGCGAAGAAGAATCACCAGATTATACTGTTACAGACTACTTCAAAGAACTATTAAACACTATGATATCTATTACACCAAATCCAATACTGGTTTTTGAAGGAGGTAGATTTATTGTTTCATCACATAGAATAGTTGCAACTAAAGTAGTTGATGTAAGAACATATTCAGCAGTACACGCCCTCCGCGAACAAGTAGCAGATGTAAAAGAATTTAACAATCTAGAAGAGGTAAAATTGTTTCTCGATAAAATAGAGAAGTTAATCCACGATATAAGATCTGCGCCGCAACTAGAAAACGGCCGTAGAGAGTTATACGAAGAACTCGTAGCTATGCTACGCGAAGACTTACCCTCTAGAGTAATGGAACTTGTTAAAACAGGGAGAATTAAAATCGAAGATTTAGTTAAAGACCAGAAAATATTTAGGTTAATAACGTCTCCAACAAAGAGATTTGTATTGAATATGTCTATATTCGCTGATATACCAGACGCTGTCCTCGTAGACCAGTACTTCCAACCACTACCAGCACAAAGACTCAACGAGCCACCACATGTACTAGCATCTCTTAGTGATTTAACATGTGATAGTATGGGAGAAATAAAGTTGTTTATTAGTGGTGGAAGAAAACTACAATTGGATTCACCAATATTTACTCTCCTAGATGGAAAGCTCATTGGTATACCAGGATACAAGATAAAAATACGGGGTGTACCATTACACCTACCAAGTAAACATGAAAACTACTACGTAGTCTTTCTAGATACAGGTGCATATCAAGACCCACTAGCAATGAAACACAATTTAATATATGGAGCACCCGAAGTCATTATTAGAGAGAAAAACGGCGAGATAAGTATTGAACTAGTAAGACACGAAGAACTATACACCTAGATAAACAATGTGTTTTTTACTCTTAATACATCTAGAATAGTGTCTAGATCTAATACTACTCCTGGGTAATTAGTTTCAACAACAAGTGTCCTATCGAGGTATTTCAAAGTAACTTCTTTTAAGCCCTTTCTCTCCTCGCTTATTTCTAGTAGTGATGGAATTAATCTATATGAGAATATTATTGGGTGTCCCCGCCGACCCATGTAAGATGCTACAACTATATCTTTTGATTCAAGGAATTCATAAAAACGCACTGTAAGGAGAGAGTATATTCCCGGATGGATCCACGCGCAATCGCCTGGATTGATCATTACTCCTTTAAACCCATTATAATGTTTTAAAACATATTTTACACCGTGTTTAATTGAGGTACTCATACCTACAGTGTAGTCTGGGTTGTAAGTGATTTCTACGTTTAACCCGTGTTCTCTGATTACACTACTTATTTCTTCATGCATATGCCCAGTAACTACTATTACATGGTCGATACAATTACATTCAATGATGTTTTCAATTGTTTGTATAATTAATGGTTTCTCACGATATTTATACAGGAGTTTGTTACCGGGAAATCTCTTGCTCTCTCCAGCAGCTGTAATAATAGCTATAATCAATATAAAACACCAGTAAGTTTCGAGTTTTAAACTGTGTTGTTTTAGAGTTATATTCGTGTGATAAAGTGGAGTCTATATAAATCTGCAATAGACTCGCATTTATCGCTTATTTCTTCAATGTCGTCTACTACTATTGGTAGTGCAATACATACTACGTTATAACTAGTCATGCAGTATTTGTATACTTCTTCTAGTGTTTTTAATCGTAATTCATCTACTTCTTTTTCAATCTTCTCTGTTATTGAAACAATTTCTTGCTCGTCTATACTGGTGGATTCGTGTGGTTTAACTAGTTGGAGGAGTTGTCCAGCTGATTTAACAGATAGACTTGTCATTTCTTTTAGGAGGCTGTGTATGTTTTCTGGAATGACAAGGTTTATGTGTTTAAATATCAGGAATTTCTTGGCGATTGCTTTAGCTAGACCTGTAATGTCTTCAACGCTTAAAACAAACTTCATGTAGTCTTCTTTATCTTCTGGGTGTAGTCTACTAATTCTTATTAAGTTAAATAGTGTTTTCTTTAACTCGTCTGCTTCGTGCTCTATAGTATTGACTTCTTCGTATTTTGCACTCAAAGTGTTTAAATCTATAGAGTTGTATTGCGAGACAATATCATTTAATATTTCAACGGCTCTAACAGCTAGTTTTATGTGGAGAGATATATTGTTAAGTAATTCTTCGAGAAGCTTTCCCCCAATAGTTTTCATTATTAACCCCTTGCAATTTTATCTAGTATCCTGGGTCTCTTATATTCGTTTGGAATACACATTTAAAATACAAACTTATAATTTGCAGGTTATTGTTAATGTAAGATATATAAGATTGATAATATATAAGATGTTTTTACAAATAAAGTAATGGTGTTTGAAATGGAGTATCAAGACATATGTGGAATATACGATATAAGATTTCTAGTTAAAAGAGGTATTATTATAACACCACCTACATTGAAAACACTAGATGCAGTTATAACATTGAAACGCGCTACAGCCGACGACGTCGCAAAGTATACTGGTAGAGCTAGAACTATTGAATCTAGATATCTAGCGAAATTAAATAAACTAGGTATTATTGCGAGAGTTAAAGAAGGTAGAAAGACCTATTATCTAGAGCCAATATATGCAGTACAACAATACTATAGCTTATATGGAGAAAGTATTACACCAGAACAGCTAGCACACATGATTGGTATGCCAGCAGACATTGTAAAAATGATCATTGAAATGATGAAAACAAGTAGTAAGCAGACACAACAATAAACTATTCTTTCTTTGACTTCAAGGGAATTACAACACTAATAGCTTCTTCTCCCCCAGTTTCCGGGTTTTCAACATAGAATTTAAGCTCTAGTTTATACGCATTATAATTAGATTCCTTTATACCTTTAGCAAGTGCTTCAACAATTTTTGTTATCAATAGAGTACGAGAGACCTCAGCATTCAGTGTCGCAAACCTATCGAGAACGGCGAGGACATCTTCATCCAACCTGAGGGATATAGTCTTCTTTCTCTGCTTTAATGGCAATTCAATTATAATTCCACGCATCGCTGAATTGCTGGGATAGCTGATAACAGCATTCACCGATTTTCCACCAATTTTGAGTTAAAGAACTCAGTACTTAAAACTGGGATAATGAACAGGTTTTATACAAAAACTAATGAAAATTTATTTGAAACATATATATTTTTTACAAAATACAAAAAGATCTTAGGTAAAAATATCAACATGACATTTTAAAACCACTCAGAGTATATAGTAAAATGAAGGCCTTTGCAACGCCCCCTAGAACGGGGGAGAATGAGCAAAGGCTCTCTCCTGGGCCATTCCTACTATTACAGTATAATAACTATTGAGGGATTGTAGTGTAAGGGAGGAGAATACATGGGTATAAGTGGATTTATTGGTCTTCTCGACTATTTATCCAAACAGTCAAAGATAATTGAATTAAATAACTCAAAATACGTTGTAAAATCATATGCCTCCGAACACGGAATACTTAAATGGTATTTAGTAGCACTGGGTAATATACCAATTCAAAAATTTCCATTTGTACACGACCCAGTTAAAAGAATGGAGAGAGAAGTATCTTTTATGAGGAGAGCAGACTGCTTTAGTAAACCAGAAATATATATTGTAGACTATAAAGAAGTTAAAATAGTGCGGAGTTTTATTAATGGAGTAGTTTATGGATTTAATGCACCATTAAATATACACTCGCTTGTTGCACGAGAACTTGGAGCGTGTCATGAAGCAGGCTGGGTGCTCGGAGATACTAAAATATCGAATTTTATAGTTGGAGATGGAGAGGTTTATATAATTGATGCTGAACAAGCAATAGACAAGTATAATCATGAATTCGCGGCGTGGGATCTCCTTGTGTTGATTTCAACACTGTCTATAGATGGATATATTGAATCTATCACTACAAATAGATATGGCGAAGTAGTAAAAACCATACTATCTAGCTATCTAAATGAATTTAGAGAAGCAGGTGAAGTAATAAAAGCTCTTTCCACAAGCGAATTCAAACTACTAGCATATATACTAATTCCGTTTCCATTGAATATTACATACCATAGAGTTATCAGCGAGTTTAAAAACTCTAAGTAGCGCTATGTCTCCTCAGCGTAATAGTTATAATGGTCTACAAGAATATCCATTATTGGTGATGAATTACCTCCGGCTCGATCAGTGAAGACAACTTACCCGGCTGATCATGTATGATACGTGTTTTACTAATAGGCGACACCCACATACCTGACCGGGCAGAAGCAATACCAAGACCTCTACTAGAATACATTGAGAATTTAAAACCATGGGATATAGTTGGATTTACAGGTGATTTAACCAGCGAGGAGATATTAGAGTGGACTAGGTCTCTCGGTAGACAAGTATATGTTGTTAGAGGCAACATGGATTATCTACCACTACCTAAACACAGTATATTCAATATAGGAGACATTGTATTTGGAATTACACATGGCGATGGAGTCTATCCACGAGGAGATATTGTTAAGCTATCTCGACAAGCCCAGGAACTAGGAGTACAGGTATTCATGACGGGGCATACACACAGAGACTTTGTTAAAATAGGAACAGGTGGAAAAACACTATTATTAAACCCAGGCTCTCTAACCGGTGTATGGGGTGGGGGCGGTGGTTCCTACACTCCATCTCTCATAGAACTAGAAGTTGAAGAATACAAAATACTAGTAAAAACAATAAGACTAGAGAGAGGAGAATTAAAAACTACTATAAACCATGCAGAGCTACACGAGTATACATGGATTTTAAAATAGATTTATTCTTCGAGAGGTAATACTACAGTATTCCTCCATGGAATTGTTATTTCGAGTGTAGACCCTATAGTTACATCTAGATAGCTTGGAATATAGACTAGTAGTTTTATACCACCTATTTTAACACGGGCTTCAATTTTCTCGCCAGTAAACATTGCGAATTCTAATTCTCCCTTGAGAACAGCATCTCCCTCCTGTGCATTTTCTCTTCCGAGTTTTACTATTTCGGGTCTAATTACTACTGCTACTTTCTCTGGTAGTTTTTCGAGTGGTGTAACGCCTTTTAATACTATATTAGCATCTTCGAGTTCTACTACTACTTCTTTTCCACGTTGTTCTACTAGTCTACCTGGATATATACTGCTCCGTCCTAGAAAGTCGGCTACAAAGAGGGATTTGGGGTATAAGTATAGTTCTCTCGGGGTGCCTATCTGTACTACTCTGCCTTTATTCATAACAGCTATTCTATCAGACATGCTCATAGCTTCCAATTGATCGTGTGTTACATAAATAGTTGTTATACCAAGAGCTTTTTGAATGCGCTTCAATTCTTCTCTCATTTCAATTCTAAGTTTAGCGTCTAGATTGCTCAAAGGCTCGTCTAGTAGTAGTACTCTTGGTTGTACGACGAGAGCTCTCGCGAGAGCTACTCTCTGTTGTTGTCCGCCACTTAATTGTAGTGGATATCTGTTTTCAAATCCACTTAGTTTGACTAGTTCGAGAGCCCATTGAACCCTCTTTTTAATCTCTTCATCTGTTAATCCAAGTTCTTTCTTTCTTATTTTCAATCCATAAGCTACGTTTTCAAAAACTGTCATGTGTGGCCATAATGCATAGTTTTGAAATACCATTGCTGTATTTCTCTTATATGGTTTTAGAAATGTAACGTCTTCATCGTCAAAGTATACGTGTCCTTTATCGGGTATTTCAAAACCAGCAATTATTCTAAGAGTTGTTGTTTTACCACAACCGCTAGGTCCAAGTAGCGTAAAGAATTCTCCTTTATTTATCTCTAAGTTTACATCGTCTACGGCTACTACGTTTCCATAGTATTTAGATATACCCTCTAGTTTTATCCTAGTCACCGGGTTTCACCTCTAAACACCTATAAATGCATATCTCTGTTTAAAGACAAATACGATAATTACCACTATTACTAGTTGAACAATGATTAACAGTGTACCCATGGCGGCTACAAGGTATGGTCCAATACCGGCTGCACCGGTAATAGCGTCTTTCATGTAGAATGTCAGAGGTGCTTGGTCTTGTCTAATACCACCAAAAGTCACGCTTGTTGAAACCTCTGTTGCCATATAGATAAATCCTAGTAGTGCACCACTCAAGACATAGCCTATAATGAATGGAAGTATAACACCAAACACTACTTTGTAGCGTGATGCACCAAGGTTCATTGCTGATTCTTCGAGTGCTTCGTGGACTTGTTGGAACCCGGCAAATACAGATCTCACAACGTAGGGTAGTCTTCTCACACTAAAAGCTATAATGAATACAATCCATGCCTCGAAAGCTGTGCTAACAGGGCTTATAATTGACGCTATACTACTTGGTAGTAGTTCTGATAATCCAATAAAGAAGTAGAAGTATCCAAGAGCCATAACGAGTCCTGGAATTGCGAGTGGTGATGTTGCTAGAGCATCTAGTATCGCTGGAATTCTCTTAATCTTTAATCTACTAACACTATATCCAACAGAAATAGCGAGGAAAACTGCAATAACTATTGATACGCCTGCGTATAGAATAGTGTTTACAATATATCTAGATATCAATGGATCTACTAGCAAAGTCTCTATGTATTGAAGTGGATTAGAAGGTATAGTAAATACGAGGTTAAATCCGCTCTTATATGGGCTAAACACGCCGAGAGCCATTAATATAACTAGTGTTTGTGGTAGCATGGCAAATACTACGAGGGGGAATACTCCTAGATAAATTGCTAATAGACCAAGCAGTCCAGGTCTTCTGGTTCTAGGCTTCCACCTTCCACCTCTACTAATCATAGCGTATGATCGCATACTTACATAGTTTCTAATAGCTAGGAAAGCTGTTAGAGATAGTATTAAGAGAACTACTCCGAGAGCGGCTGTAGTTGGAGAGATCATTCCTCTGGGGTTTTGTAGATTACTATAGATCTCATAGCTTATCAATCTCTTCTCATTGAATACTATGGGTGCTCCAAGGTCTTCAAGACTAAATACAAAGACTAGTGTAGAGCCGGCAATAATACCTGGAAGTGCAAGTGGAAAGGTTACAGTTCTAAATAATCTAAACCCTTTAGCTCCTAGGTTTTCAGCTTGTTCTTCTGTTGATGGATCAACATTGAGGAAGGCCGTATAGGCATTTAAATAGACTATGGGGAAGAAAGTAAAGATCTGGGCTACAGCTACACCAATTAAACCTTCAACAGCAAGGTAGCACCCAGTTAACCAGTGAAAGACGTGGGAGATTGGACCGGCCTCGCTCCAAATCAATTTAACGACATATGCATTAATAAATGGAGTGTTAAATAATGGTATAAGACCCATTATCCTCAGCAGGGTATGCCCTGGAAAAGTATATCTAGCTAGTACATATGCAACAATAATACCAAGAAGAGTAGCTACTATTGTAACAATTGATGCAATAATTAAACTATTCAATACAGGACCATAACTCACGCCAACAGCTCTTATGATACATGTACCATCGGGCAGTCTAACTACTTGAACGGGGTCTTTAACCAGTGGATTGAAATTAACGTATTTTTCAGTTCTCAAAACAGTCTTGAAATTAGTTAGCCAATCACCACCAACCGGTGGTGTAAAAGCTTCTTTTAATACAAGCATTATGGGTGTCAACATAAATAGTATTAAATATCCAAACGCGAAAATCATGAAAAACCACATAGTACCATCTAATTGGTAGAATGTCGCACGTAGACGCCTCCATAGAGGAAGAGCATGTTTTGCTTCTCTTTGAAAACGAATTCTAGCTTTTCTACTCTCAATTATTGAGCCGAAAACGTAGACTCCTAGATAAGGAGTTATAAATACTGAGATTGCAAAAAGTAAACCTGTTGCACCTGTTAAGAGTATTATTAGATCATATAGAAAGACAGCCACGACGAGAAATGTAAGTGAGAAACTATACTTTATTCTATAGTAGTCAAAACCCCACTTCAACAAGAAATAACCCGTTAGAAACGAGATAAATAGAATGAAATATGCAAGTATTAATGCTTCAGACTCAGCTAGAAACGTAAATCCAATTAGTGAAATAACTGCGAGTATAGTACTAATTAATATCATTTTCAACATATTGGCTGTAAAACCGGTTTTCTCCATGAAACTACCCCTTATACGTATTCTTCCTTGTCACGGCTAAAGTAAAGGTAATAGGAAAGGAGGTAAAAATATTTAGATTATTTATTTCCTCCTTGTAAAAACAAATAATACTCCAATTACAATAACCACTAATACTACCAATCCTATGAGTAGTGGTGAAAATCCACTAGGTGCCTCGGTGGTTTGAGTAGTGGTTTCTTGTGGTGTTGACGTAGTTGCAGTAAGCATTTGTTGTAGTAATTGTCGTACGTATTGATAGCGTTCTCTTGCACCATTTATCCACGAGTTCTTTAAGGGGTCTGCTATTGATTTATTCGACATGTATTTTCCAATAGTCACAGCGTATTCGAGAGTGAATGAAACCCGGTTTCCTGTTAGTGGATCAGTGAAGGTTAATGGTTTAGCTAGCTCTCTAGTTAAATATTCAAATTGTTCACGGGTAATCTTTCCATCAAGGTAGGCTTTTGCTATTTCAGCCCAAGTGTATTGTAAATCATCATGGACGTCTACGAGTGTTGCTTTAAAGTAGTTGATTACAGCGTCAATCCATAGAGCAGACAATGTCTCATTAAACAATATACCACGTGTTTCAAGGATTTTATTAAATGCTTGTTTCAAATCTGGCCTTTTTTGTCCTTCTGGTGTATTAAATGTATATGGGTTTATTGGAATTCTATTGATTCCTTTGTCTAGCCATATTTGTTGTCCTCCAAACTCGCTTAAAACCCATGCTACAAATGCAGCCGCATGAACTGGGTGCTTTGTAGTTGTTAGAATAGCTATTGGGTCTGCATTGACTATTGTCTCTCCTTCGGGAGCAATGTATTCACAGTTGGGGTTGACGTTCATTGCCATATATCCATAGAAGTCTATTGTAGTTGCAATAGCTACATCTCCACGTATTGCAGCATCACGTGCATCACCACTACCAGAGTATATTATTGCATTAGCGGCTAGAAGTGTAAGTATTCTCCAACCCTCTTCCCAGCCCTTTGCTTGTAGAATTATTTCGAATATTCTGGCATTTGAAGTACTCATAGTTGGATCAGCTGTTGCTATGAGTGGAGTTCCAGGTAGGTATCTAGCGTATTCAGGGCTTGACAAATCCTCCCATTTCACTGGTTTTGGAACTCCATATCTGTTTAATACGTCGTGGTTAACCGTGAATCCAAAACTACTTATACTCGCTCCAATCCACCTGATATTGCCCTCGGAGTCTTTCTTGTATGTTTCACTACCAGCTATCTGTTCGGGTATTTTACTTAGCTCGTACATTATTGCGTAGTGTTCTGGATTCCTGGCTGGGTTAATGGGCATTAAATAGCCGAGATCGTCGATGTAGTTAAATAGTGTTGGACCACCACCCCACGCTACATCTATTGAAGTTCCTCTTTGTTTTGCTTTTTCGAGGTAGTCGGGCCATGACTCTGCTGCTACATATAGAAATCTAATGTTAGTTATGCCCAGCTTTTTGGCTACTTCGCTCTGGAGAAACATTGTTCTAGTCAAGCTCTGAATTGATGCTTCATGCCTCGTTAATATGACTAACTCGACATTTCTCTCACTAGTAAGACTGGCAAGATAATCCAGCCACGGATACTTCTCACTACTTGGTGTGCTCCAGGGGTATTCAGCGAGCACTATAGTGTTGGATATAATTAAGAAGGCTAGTATTAATAATACAATGATTTTTCTCGCCATGTTTTCAACACCCGTAGAGAGAAATATACAAAATGCATTAATAATTTTTAGAAATAGAAGAGAAAGACGATGAAAAAAATATTGAAAGATGAGAAAAACTATTTCTTCTTTATAATATAGCCTATAATGAATCCAATTATAATTGCTATTACGCCGACAATACCAGTTGTTGTCATATCTGGCTGTGTCACTGTTTCAGTCTTGGTTTCTGTGGTTGTCTCTACTACTGTCTGTACTTGTGTAATTGTTGGAGTTGTAATAGGTGTAGTTGTTGGTGGAGATGTTATTAATCCAGTCTTGGATAGTGCGTATACAGTAGCTAGCTTCTTTGTTGTTGCATCATAGCTCTTCAACATATTGTATTGGTCTTGTTTTGTTGGTGCTAATAGATCTACAATTGTTGGGTGTACACCGGCCATTGCTGCGAGTGGGTCTGCACCGCCAAAACTCCATTCTTGTGGGTCGCCTGGCACGACACCTCTGACTTTGTAGCTTCCATAGCCATCATAGCTTGCAACTGCTACTACAAATGCCCAGTTTTCAATATTCTCGACATCTAGTAGTAGAGACTTGGATATCTTTACTTCAATAGCGTTTTCTTCTGGAATAGCATATACGTCGAATAAATCACCTTCTTTAGCTAGTAGTTCACCCATTGCATTATATATTGCTGATACCTCTCCATCTGGCCATGGTGTGTCTCCCCAGCCGGGAACACCAACTATCAAGTAGTGCCATCCTGGATAGATTTCAACGTTTAAGCCTGGAGCTGTTGTATTGGGTGTTGCTCGCATTGTAGTATATACGTAGACTTGTAGGTGTTGTAGACAGAACCCGTTGGGTCCACCCCGTGGGTTGTCGCCGAGGTTCTTGAAGTAAGCCTTGAAGTAAACGTTGACTTCGTCAGTGTATACTTCGAATTTAAGTAGGTCGAATACGCCGGGTTGGAATACAGCATTAGTTGGATATTTGAGTTCACCAGTACCGTTGTCATCTCCTTCTGGATCACTAAAGCTCAACACTAGAGTTCTAGGCAGTGGAGGCGGTGCTGGCGGTGTAGTGATTATTTTTATCCACCATTTTACTAGGTTTGTTACGAATTTTGGTCCGTCTAGTTCTACTCCGTAGTATGTTGATGCCCAGGCTGGCTCATAGTCGCCGTATAGTGATTCACCGGCAACGGTTATTACTACATTATAGTCTTTCCAGTATTCTGCAGCATATGCTATGAAGTCCCAGTCGCCTGTTCCCTGTCCATAATCGAGTGGATCATAGAGATATGGACTTGGTGGAGTATTGTCGGCTATGTAGGATTTATGATACCATGCTATCCTTATTAAACCAGGGAAGGTCTCTCTTACTGGATCACGATACTTGCCGGTTTCATCTATCCAGATTACCACTGTGGGGCCATGCATTAATATAGGCTTTGTTATACCTTCATCTAATATACTAGTGTATAATTCTGGTATATTGTCCGGTTCTACAAAGGCTAGCATTCTATAGTATGCAGCGGCAACAGTTGGGTATTCTACACCCTTGTACGTATATGTTTTGTTTCGATCACTATATACTGCACCGTGTTCTAATCTGAGTTTTGCACCTATGTACTCGAGGAGTGTGTTTACTGCATCAATACTTGCTGGTCCACCACCATAATCGCTGTCACCAGCTACATATAACGCCTTGTTACCAGTCTTCAACCAGTTGAGAATAGCCTCCATTTCCTCTGGTGTAAAGGATGTAGTGGGTTGGCCGATCAATAATATGTCAACGTTTGAGAGGAGCTGGCTTGTTATTGTTTCTCCACTTTGTATTTTAATCCAGTTGATAGTATACGTCTTTCCATCAATCGATACCTGTGTAATATTACCTATAATGTAGTCCAGGTACTTGTCTCTCTCGCCGTGGGCTAGGTCAACAGCTATTGTAATAGTAGTTGACTCTGCTTTTACAGGGTGTATTATAGCTGAGAATATGGGTATTACGAATAGGGCTAGTACTAGTATTATATATAGTTTAGACTTCACTCAGGGACACCCCTTACAATAAAAATAATAACGAACTAGAACTTAAAAAGATTGTGATTTATACTATAATAACTCTGATTTATCTATGTTTTATAAAAGCGTATAGTCCCACTGCTATAACTACTAGAATTACTGCAATAGCCATTATGAGGGTGTTAAATTCTCCTTTTTGTTCTGTTGTCATCGGAGTTGTTGTCGTTGACTGCTCGCTCGTAGTAGTTGTACTGGCTGGTGTAGTAGTGTTTTGGGGGGTTGTTATAGTCGTAGTTGTTGGAGTATATGTTGTAGTTGTAGTTGGACTTGTTGTTGTCGTAGTGGTTTCTAGTATTGTAGTAATTGTAGTAGTTGAAGGTGTCTCTACTAGCTCTATTACGGGTTCTTCACTCGGTGATGCACCACTGGGGTAGAATACTACTAGGTATTTCTTTGTAATTGATTTACCCGTGTTATCGACGGCTTCAATAGTTAATAGCGTTGTCGTTTTCTCGCTTGCTTTCATTGTTAATTTCAATGTGTAAATCACTCTATTCAAATCACTAGTTATAGTTGCTGGAGTGAAAACAGATGCATCGATGGCTGAACCATTATATGTAAACTTCACGTTGAGTGGATCTATTCCGCTTACATCGTCGCTGATATCTACATATAATGTAAAGGTTTTGTTTAGATATGGAGTGCCCTTATAGGATAGTTTTACTTCTGGTGGTTTCTCGTCTTTGAATAAGCTTATTAATAGTTCTATTCTACTATTGACTGCTACATATACTGAAATCTCGGTGTAACTCCATTTTCCATCATAGTATACACTATTTACATCTATAGATGAATTACCATGTGTTTTCTTCTCGATGAAGCTACCTAGGTTTATAGTACCTGGAAGTGCAAGTGTCGTTGTAAACTCTGATGGTAGCCATTCAGCTCTATTGGATATGGTGAGGTAGTATGTTGTGTTTGTTTTTATCAATTTACTCTGGTATAGAGAAACAGGTATTGTGTTATATGCTATTTTTCCTGTATTGTTCTTGAAGCCTATAAAAGTAGATGGTTTTACTGGGAATGATAACTCGCCGGTTTTTGTGTTTAACTCGAATACTAGTATTCCTTGATACATTGCTGTACCGTGAGCAGTTGTTGTTATAGTGATAAAGTACGTTGTTGTATTTGTTCTGGTACTAGTGTATTTAACGAATTGATCTCTGTGAATGTGGCCAGATAAAACAATTGTGACATTGTAGTCTTCTACGAGTTTTAACACGTATCTAAAAGCAGTCATATTACCGCTCCAATAACCACTTACAGGTGTATCAGGGGTTTCTTGTGTATATGGTTTTAAAACTTCTTCATCATCATATCTCGTTGCTAGTTCTCCTTGATAATAGAACATTGGGTAGTGTGTTACTATTATCTTGTATGGTATATGCGAGTAGTTGGATAATGCTTCTTCAAGGAATACTATTTCATCCCATGTTATAACTTCTGATTCCGAGCGGTATGGAACAGTGTAGACTCCAATAACTAGTAGTTTATCACCTATTACTCTAACCCACCTAGTAGGTCCAATGTACCTAGTGTAGCTTTTAGCTGGGTAGTCATGGTTTCCTGGTACACTTAAAACGGGATAGTTATACAGGAATAGATATCTATATACCTGGGCTATTCTAGCTGTTGTTTCATCGTCTATTTCTTGTATATCTCCACTCCATAGAATTAAATCTGGTTTTAATGCATTGGCTAGCATGAATGCTGATACTCTATTGACGTCTCCCTCATAGACCGAGCGTGGCCCAGTACCAAAGTGCAGGTCTGACATAGCAAGTATTCTAATAGTTTCAGGTAGTTCTCCTAGAACCCATATAGATCTCGGCACAACGAGTTTGCCGCTACCACCTGTTTCTAGTACGAGGTCGTATAAACCTGGTTTAGTATTGGTCGTAGTACATATTTCTATAGTGGAGTCTCCTAGTTTCCTGATTTGTAGTGGGTGAGTTTCAATTCCTGCTTGTCTACTCTCATATTTATAGATAGATGCATTGATTACATTAGTGTTTTCTACTAGTTCAACTACTCCACACCCACCTGGATACAGTACCAAGGGAGCTCCGGGGCCAATGTTTCTAGTTGGTAGAGTGACTGCAAAGTCTTTATATGCTGGAATAATTGATGCATCGCTAGCCTGTATGTTGAGTATTTGTATTGATGGATAGATTACAGTAATAGTTACAAATATGAAAACCAATATTGTTAAAAGTGTCTGTTTACCACTCATTTTTTTAACACCTTCTTGACAAGGATTATAGGTTATTGTGAAATAAATACTTATAGATAGGAAGTAGAAAGGGTATACATCTGTGTCTAATAGAAGACGTGGTTTTGCACACGAGAGAGACTTGGTATTGAAGTTCTGGTCCCATGGATTTGCTGTTATGAGAGCTCCAGCTAGTGGTAGTAAAGCTAAGAGAGTGCTATATCCAGATATTGTAGCGATATACAAGGGTAGAGTTATCGCTGTAGAAGTAAAAACTGTGAGAGAACCTAGAAGTATATATATTGATGGCGATCAATACGAGAAACTAGTCGAGTTTTCAAAGAGAGCTGGTGGTGAAGCCTATATAGCTGTTAAAATTATCGGTAGTGGTGAATGGATTTTTATACCCATAGATAAACTCGTAAAAACAGAGAGTGGAAAGTATAAATTAAATATAGAGTTGCTAAATACGGGTTTGAAACTAGAAGGACTTGTCTCATTAGTTAAAGGTGTAAGAAAACTAACTGAGTTTACCAGTAGAGATATTACTCCTCCTTAAACACTATTCTAAACTGTGCACCTTCTTTTTCACAGAGTTTTTTAACTCTCGATAATTTACGTCTATATTTCTTTAATTGCTCTTTATTTAATTCTACAACGACACCGTCTTCATTGGTTTTAACGTTTACATCGGGCATTATTGATTTAATTCTCTCTACTAGTTCATACCATTTACCTCCTTTTTCTCGTAGTTTTTTAACCGGCACTACTACTGTCTGCTCGCCAAATGTATATATCTCATATTCGAGTTCACCTGTCAAGAAATCTCTTACTTCAATTACTGGTCTTGACAATTCTGCTTCGCGTAGACCGGTTGGTAGTTTCACAGTCATTTTTAACTCGTATACTTTTTCTACATTGCCGTTTTTAATGAATATTACTGTATCGACTATTGATGGTATCATTCCAAGTTCTACTCTTCCAATAAATCTTTGAATAGCGTCTATAGGGGATGTAGCGTGAACTACGCCTATCATTCCTATTCCAGCCAGCCTTAGATCAGAGTATAATTTGAAGTCTTCATCGGTTCTCATTTCATCGAATACTGTGTAGTCTGGTCTCGACAGTAATAGTATGTCGTGGAGTTCTCCTATTGAAGAATAGTGTTTACTATATTGTGTTATCTCGTCTGGGAGGATCATGTCTCTCGGAGACTCTATAGTCTTTACTATTTTACCCATTTTCATATAGTACTCGGCAAGTGCTTGTGCAAATGTTGTTTTACCCATGCCGGGTGCTCCGGCTATGAGTATGCCCTCTGCTCTTTCATGTAGTCTCTTGATGAGTTCTGGTGGTAGATTGTAGTCTTCTAGGCGTAGTCTTTTAACTGGTTTGACAATTGTAATTTCCCATCCGTCACTTAGAGGCGGTCTTACAATAACTATTCTATATTGTCCTAATTGAACAATTGTAGATCCCATTCTATCTATTTCTATAAAAGCATCTGTTCTCCTCTTTGCTTCTTCAATAATTTCACTTGCTACTCTCTCAACATATTCTCTTGTTAATCTCTCCTCAGATAGTTTTACATAGCGCCAGTTACCCGGTCTACCCTTTTTTGCTACTGGATAGGAACCCTCTTTTAAGTGTAGACTCATTGTTTCAGAGTCGAAGAACTCTTCAAATAGTAGTTTGCCTTCTTTTTTCTTGCCAACGTATATGGTCTGTATTCCCAGAGATCTGCATATATCGTAGATCACCGGGTCGCCGGTTAATACCACGCCTCCAACACTCATTGCGAGTTCTCTAATACTACTATCTACTTCGTTGATCATGACTTCTTCTGGTTCATCTCCTCTAATTCTAAGTCTCTCGCCAGAGTATTCAAGTGTAATAACTCCTTTTTCATGTAGTTCACCAAGCTTCTTTAATTCTTTGAGTCCAGCGTAAGCTATTCCTCTACCGCGTAGTGCAAATAGCTCTAGTAGTTGTATTATTGCTCTGTGTACAATAATTCTACCTGTTAAACCCTCGCTTTCAATAAATCTACTCACAGCTCCTTCAATAATCGCGGAGAAGTCTGGAATATATGTTGATTCACCAGCTATTTTAAATCCATACATTTTGATCTATACCCTAGATTGTAAATAACAAATTAATCTCTTATATTTAGAGTTAATTAGGTCTTGTTTTAGAGGTTTAATGGGAAAAAGATTAGAAGAGTTTGTATTTTGATTTCTCGAGGAACATATCAATGTATTCTCTTATTGTTGGGCCTTCTAGTACTTTTAATCTATATGTAACTCTCGCTACTGGTTTATCTATTTTAATTAACCTAGTGATATCTGATGGTGTTCCAAGCAGGACAGCGTCTACTGGAGCTCTCTTTATTGTTTCTTCCAGTTCTCTTAGTTGTTCTGGTGTATAACCTGTACTTGGTAGTACTGGGCCCATGTGTGGGTATTCTGCATAGATCTTCTTGAAGAACTCGGTGGCAAATGGTCTTGGATCAATTATTTCTGCACCATACTTCTTTGCTGCAACATAACCTGCTGCATATGGAAGACCACCATGTGTTACTGTTGGAGAGTCTTCTATTACTAGTACGCGCTTGCCGGAAATGATTTCTGGTCTATCTACTTCTACCTCGCTTGCGGCTACTGTGATGTGGGCTTTTGGATTTCTCTCTCTGATGTTCTTTTTGATTATTTCTATTGCTTCTGGTTTGGCTTGGTCTGCTTTATTAATTATTACTGCGTCAGCCATTCTGAGGTTTATTTCGCCCGGGTATGCGTTGATCTCTATGCCTGGTCTCATGGCGTCGGCTACTACTATGGAGAAGTCTGGTCTATAGAAAGACCAGTCGTTGTTTCCACCATCCCATAGTATCACGTTGTTTTCTTTTTCTAGTATTTGGAGTAGTCTGCCATAGTCTACTCCTGCATACACGTAGAACCCCATTTTCAAGTATTGCTCGTATTCTTCGCGTTCTTCTATAGTACACTCGTATTTATCTAGGTCTTCCATGGAGTGGAATACTTCAACAGCTGCTTTTTCCAGGTCTCCATATGGCATGGGATGTCTCACGATGCCTACACGGTAGCCTCTATTCTTTAATTCAATTGCTACTTCGCGTGAAACAGTGCTTTTACCAGCACCTGTTTTCACACCTAGTACAGCAATCACTGGTTTAGATGATTCTAGAGTTGTCTCTGCTGGGCCGAGGAGTTTAAATGTCATTCCAGCCGCCATTACTCTAGATATTACGTGGCCGAGTTCTTCATATGTTAGGTCGCTGTAGGATAATACAGCCTCTTCTACGCCGTATTTTCTAGCTACTTCTTCAAGCATATCTATTCCAATAATGGGTATTCCATCAGGATATAGAGGGCCGGCTAGAGATGGCGGGTATCTTCTACCAGCTGTTCCAGGTATTTGTGTCTGTAGAAATGCTACTACTCTGTATTCTGGGTTGTTTCGAAAAACCAGGTTGAAGTTGTGGTAGTCTCTTCCACTTGCACCTATAATAACTATTTTTCTCGGCATGAAAATAACACCCTGTATGTATATGTATATACAGGCTTTATAATTATATATTTTCCATAATCAGAGAGACAACTGCTATAATCTACTTCAATGGAAAAGGAAACATGAGAGTTTATTCTTTGTCGGGATTAGAAGTGAAGAATTAGATTAGTTGTGAAAAGAAAAATAAATGGTTTATTTCTGGAGAGGGGCTAGAGGTTTTCTAGTTTTTCAAGTATTTTCTCTAGTCTCTCCAACATGATCTTTCTTTCAACAGAGGCTACTAGCCTCCTTGTTGCTATTACAGCGTCTGGGTTGACGCTTATGCTGTCAATGCCTTCTCTTACTAAGAACTCTACGATTTCTGGGTATACGCTTGGTGCTTGTCCACAGATACTGACTGTCTTACCCTTCTTGTGAGCTCCTCTAATTATCATTCTAATTGCTTTTAGTACTGCTGGGTCTCTCTCGTCGAAGTATCCCATTTCTGCTAGGATATTGCTGTCTCTGTCTGCACCTAGAACTAGCTGGGTTAGGTCGTTGCTTCCAATGCTAAATCCGTCAACGAGCTCTGCGAATTCCTCTGCGAGTAGTGCAACGCTTGGTACTTCAGCCATAATCCATACTTTGAAGTCTTTGCTTCTCTTTAATCCCTCTTCCTCCATTATTCTAAGTACTTCTTTGACCTCCCAGAGTGTTCTAACGAATGGTAGCATTACCCATACATTGGTTAATCCATATTCTTCTCTTACTTTTCTAATTGCTCTTACTTCTAGTCTAAATCCTGGTGCGTATCCTGGGTGGATGTATCTGGATACACCTCTCCATCCAATCATTGGGTTGCGCTCGTCTGGCTCGTATTTCTCGCCGCCTTTTAGTCCTCTATACTCGTTGGTCTTGAAGTCGCTGAATCTAACTACTACTGGTCTTGGATATATTGCCTGGGCTACTTTTGCAATACCCTCTGCTAGTTTGTTGACGAATAGTTCTTGTTGACCGGTTTCAATTAGGTACATCGGGTGGTATTGTACCCAGTCAGTGATAATGAATTCTATTCTCATTAATCCAATACCGTCGAATGGTAGGTCTTTGTATTTCTCAATGGCGTCTGGTTCGCCTAGGTTCATGTATATCTTTGTCGAGGTAACTGGGTATAGTGGTAGTAGTTGTTCTGGGCTAATGCCAACAGCAGCTACTACACCAGTTGCTGGTGCAGCGGCCTCTGCTTTGGGTTTAACTAGGTCTTCAACGATGCCCTCGTATACTATTCCTCTGCTGGCGTCTACTGTTACCTCCATACCGGTCTGAATGACTTTAGTTGCATTGCCTGTTCCAACAATACATGGAGTACCAAGCTCTCTACTAACAATTGCAGCGTGGCTTGTCATTCCACCTTCATCTGTTATAATCGCGGCTGCTTTCTTCATTAATGGTACCCAGTCTGGATCAGTCATTTTTGTTACTAAGATGTCTCCCTCTTTGAACTCCATGGCTTCTGGGCTCTTGGGGTCAAATATTACTCTTGCTACACCGGCAGCTACACCTGGACTTGCTGGTAGACCTCTAACGAGGACTTTTGCCTCTGATAGCTTTACAATCTTCTTACCAGTTACTTTTACAGCTTCTGGTTTAGCGGCTTCTTTGGCCTTCTTAGCACTCCATACTGTTTCTGGCCTTGCCTGTACAATAAAGACGTTTTGTGGGAATGGTATGTCTAGGTCTATTGCCCACTCAATGTCCATGTGTTTACCATAGTGTTTATAGATCAACTCTGCGAGTTCGGCTAGTCTCCTTACCTCTTCTTCACTCATTGCTGGAATATCTGGCCTAGCGATTTTGACTAGTGGAGCTGTTGGCTCAACTCCCTCTTCAGCTACCCAAGTACCTTTTTCATCGTCCCATTTCAAGTGTAGGTTCTTTCCATAGGCTGGGTCAAAGGTTATCATAAATGTCTTTTTGTTTATAACCTTCTCAATAATTCTATAAGTACCTCTCTCTACAACGTAGTGGTCTGGATTAACTTTTCCACCAACTACTGATTCTCCTAGTCCCCAACTACCCTCTATGACAATAACGTTTTCATCTCCGGTGACTGGGTGTAGAGTGAACATTACACCAGCTGATTTGCTGTTAACCATTTTCTGTACTGTTACACTCATTAGTGTTCTCTCGTGTGGAATCCCCTGTTTAGCCCTATAAAATGTTGCTCTAGCTGTGAATAGACTTGCCCAGCACCTTTTTACATGCTCTACTACTTTCTCGGGTGTATATACGTTTAGATAGGTGTCTTGTTGTCCAGCGAAGCTTGCTTCTGGTAGGTCTTCTGCTGTTGCACTGCTTCTAACTGCTACTCTTAGTGTTTGTGGATCCATGTTTAATCTCTTGGCTAGCTCTATATAGTAAGTTTTAATTTCGTTTTCTACTTCTGGCGGCATTGGCTCGTTGAGAATCATTTCTCTAATCTTCTTTGTAGTTTCTTCTAGTTCCTTGGTGTTATCTACATCTAGTTTTCTCAGCATTTCATATATTTTTGGTCCAAGCCCGGTTTTCTCGAGGAAGTATTTGAATGCATAGGCTGTTACAGCAAATCCTGGTGGTACTGGTATTCCAGCTGCTAGCATTTCTCCGAGGTTTGCGTTTTTACCTCCAACTAGGGGTACATCTTCTTTTCTCAGTTCTTCTAGCCAAATACAAAACCTGGTTTCCTTACTACTCAAGGTTTGAATCACCTATTCCGAGAAACTGGATAATCGTGAGGGCTTATAAATTTGTTTATATAATGGTAAATAAGAGATATATTATTTATCCCACTTGTCTCCTACTTCCTGCCTTCTCTACCACTACTATGTCTACGTCTAGATAAATAGTGTCTTTCTAGTGCTGCTTTCATACTAGCATAGTAGTACCATGCACTTCTCTTTATAGACATTGCCTTCTCGCTGTGTAGAATACTTGTCAGTACACTGGGTTTCTTTACATAGTTCTTTACTCCTTCATCATCAAATTCTACTAGTGTTGCTAATACAATACTGTGAGTTGTTATTGTATCCACTATTCTCTTAGCAATACTGTTGTCTACTTCTGCGAGCTTGCTAATTGTGTAGTTAGCACTCTGGAATACTGGGTGTTCAATAAGGTATTTCAAGTATATGTGGTTTGTTACTAGGCCCTCAATAGTCAGTTCTGTTAGAGCTCTATTTAACCTTGAAATAGCTGTTTTTCTCTCTGTACCCCACGCTATTATTCTAGTTATCAAATCACGGTTTTCTATTTGAATGCCCTTTGAGAGTTCAGAATCTACTCTTATACCCGCCCCGCCGGGTTCAATGTAGTTTGTTATTATACCAGTTGTTTTCTCATTGGTTAATGGGTTTTCAGCATATATGTTTACACCTATTGCATGCCCGTCGAGGATTAACTCTTCTTGTTTTACTCCGTGGGCACCGTATAGTGATACCTCTAATTGTTTTTTAACGAGGTCTCTTCTAATAATAAACTCTGTAACAGCGTGTTCTGGTGTCAATCCAGGGTTTACTTCTATAAAGAATACTTGTTTAGTTTCTGGATTGTAAATAAACTCTATTGTAGCTAGGTTCTCCAGTCTGATACTCCTCGCAATTGTTAAAGCCATTTCAATTATTTTCATTCTCGTCTCTTGATCTAGTGATGGTGACGGCGCTTCAACAATTAATCTACGGAAGTTTCTTCCAATAAAACACTCTCTATCATACAAGTGTATAATGTTTTCTCTATCTCCGAGAACTTGAACCTCGATGTGTTTACTGTTTTCTATAAATGGCTCGACGTAGAGCCTTGGATCTCTAAATGTCTTTTCAGCTATAGAACGAGATGATTTAATTATTGACTCGACTTCGCTCTCACTCCGTATAATTCTAACACCAATACCCCATTTTCCAGCACTTGGTTTTATAATCAATGGATAACCATGTTCACGGGCGAACTCTAATACATCATTAGGTGATTTAACTTCTCTCCATGGAGGTGTGGGTATACCTAGTTTTTCAGCATAGGTTTTAGCTACTATTTTATCTCTTGTAATAGTGTAGACGCTTGGTGGAGGAGCAATAAATGCTATGTTTTTCCTCTTCATTAAACTAGCATATTCGTTTTCCATTGCTAGTATTCCATAACCAGGATGAACGGCGTCAGCGCCTAGTTCCTGGGTAGCATATATTATTTCATTTATATCTTCATAACTCGATATTTCAATGTCGTCAACCATAAATCTCCTGTGGAGGGCTTCTTTATCGCTAGGAGTGTAGACTCCAATGGGGATTAATCCATTGTCTTTAATCGTTCTTGCTATTCTAATAGCTATTTCTCCACCGGTTGCTATAAGCACCTTTATAGTCATTTCATACACCGATAGTAGATACTACGCTAGTGTAAAGCACTCTATAATACCATAAATCCTATACTCTAATAAAAATAAATGTGTAGAATAGAGGTGGCTAAACAGCGTCTTCTCGCAGTATTTCTACGAGTTTAATGTATACTTCAATAGCTCTATATAAATCATCTAGCTCTATGAACTCGTTTGCTTGATGGGCTACTCCAATAGCTCCTGGACCATAGGCTACTGCTTCTATTCCCTTCTCCGAGTAGTATTTTAAATCTAATCCACCAGTGCATATTACGGCTTCTGGTTCTATTCCTATAGTGGTACCAGTTGCTTTCCTAATTGCACTAATTATTTTTGAGTTTTCGGGTGTATAAGCAGGGTTTGACGAATCCAGTATTTCTAAGTCTGCTTGAATACCTGTTTCACTAGTAATCCTACTAGCTAGCTGTCTTATTTCTTCTATTACATCTTCAACTCTTTCTTCAACAATCAACCTCCTATCTATACTGAAACCCGAGAAACCCGGAACAATGTTTACTGCCCCCGGAGAAACTAGTAGTCCGCCTGGATTAATTGTTGGTTTTGAAGCGCGTGGATCTTCGTATTTAAGAATACTCTTCTTGTTTTCAAGTATTGCACGGTATTCATCGATGAATTTCTTGGCGTATACAATCATTTTCTCGAATGCGTTTTCTCCAAGCCATGGTGCTGATCCGTGAGCTTGTCTGCCACGAACATTAATTAAAAACCAGACATTCCCTCTGTGACCATTATATATTCTTCCAAGACCTGATGGTTCTGCTATAACCACCCAGTTTGGTCTACTACCAAGCTCTCTTACTAAATAACCCGTCCCGGTTACACCGCCGATTTCCTCGTCTGGAACAAGCACTCCTTCAACTATTATATCTGGTTCTCTCTCTGCATAGTAGATCAGAGCTGCTCAGAAACGCCGCTATACCTCCCTTCATATCTGTAGCTCCTCTACCATATAGTTTATTATCAATGATCCTGGGAGTGAAGGGGTCGCTAGACCAGCCACTACCCGGTGGTACAACATCGTAGTGTCCATTAAACTGTAGTACTTTGTCTCCATATCCAACTCTCGCGATCAATATATATCTCGGTTTACTTGGATTGTATTCTTTTGGCAAGTGTTTTTCAACGTATTCATTTGGCACTCTATGTATTGTTACGTGAACTCCATACTGTGATAATACGTCTCTATAGTAATCAATTATTTCCTCGTACTGCTCTCCCAGAACGGTTTTATACTTAATGCTTTCAGAGAGGATTTTAAGAGAGATATTTCTTAGTTCACTTATATCCAAATGGATACACCATGTAAAAATAGGAGACGAGAAAAATATAAAAAACTAGTGAGTCTACTCTACTTTCTCTACGTGGATTATTTGGACGGGGCAGGCATTGGCGGCGTCTTGTACACAGGATAGTAGGTCTTCTCCTACTATTCCAACAGCTATGTTTCCGCCCTCACGGTACTTGGGGGTTATTTGGCTTTTGTTGTCGTCTGGGTTCATTTCAAAGACGTCTGGACATATTGATACACAGACCATGTCGCTTATGCAGTTTTCTCTTGGTTCTATTTTAACTCTGTATTTGGCCATTTGTATTCACCGAGATTAGTAATGAGAGGGGTGGTTTTTAACTCTTGTATGTAATCAGATATGCGGGGCGTCATCACACCCGTTTAAAGGGTCTTTCCCTAGGTTCTTCATCACTATAAAAACAATTTCTATTCGAGTTTATTATAGTTCTATAATAGCTATTTACTCGTTAATGGTAGAAATAGTTCAATATAGTATGTTCTTATACCATAAACAATCATTTCAACGGCTACTCCAGCAATAATCAATGCCATAAATCTACCCAGTGCTCTCACAGTTGACATTTTCAATATTCTAACTAATACCCTGCTGAGTCTCAATATCCAGAAGGAGATTAGACAAGCTACAATAGCAGCTATTAACACAAGAGCTTGATTTACTATATCGCCTGGTTTAGATGAAACGAGTAGTAGTATTGTAGTCATTGTACCAGGACCTATTATTAGAGGAGTAGCTATTGGTACAACGGCAATGTCTCCTGGATGTACTTTTTTAGTTCTAACTTCTTCACCCAACATATCTAGAGCTATTGTCAATAGAATTATTCCACCACCTACTCTTAGACCGGCTATTGAGATATTAAAAGCTTCTAGTATATACCGGCCGAGAGTGGCAAATAATACTACAATAAATAATCCTGCAAAAGTAGCTTTTTTAACTATTGACTCTATTTCTCTATCTTTTAACCCCTCTGTGAGAGCTATAAAAGTAGGTATTACTGAAAAGGGGTTCATAATAGCTAGTAACTGGGTGAAGTACGCTATAAATACATATACTAATTCGATCAATTCAACCACCTTATTCAATGTAGAGTGCTGGCTTTAAAGGCAGTGCTCTCTCAGCTTTTGGAATACCCTTGTTTCTCGCTTCATCTTCCCATAGAACAATTACTTCTTGAATACCGGGTATTTTACTCTTAATGTAGTTTGATAGCGCAGTGTATACTTCGCGTTCGCGTCTACTTGTAGTCTTTGCAATTCTCAGTAATACCTCGCGATCCACCCTCTTGTATGTATTGTATGCTTCAGCAATCTCGGCCTCTCTCCCTCTCAGACCGTAGGTTGAACGCATATGTTCAATAATGGTTTTTAATGATGTGTTTTCAATTGCCATTTTAGCTATTTCTCTCTTCCATTCTGGAGCAATAATTACGTATACTTTGAAGGATTCTTTTCTAATTAGGCCTGCTAGTTCTTTAATATCCTCTATTGTTGATTCAACCGAGTCTACTAGTATAATTATTTCTTCGTCTATTGTTGGAGGTGTTGGCCATTTAGAAGTGGATAGTAGATCTGTATATCCGAGCCACGTGTTTATTTCTTCTGTTATATGTGGAATTACAGGGTTTAACACTGTTATCCAGTCTTTCAGTATTTTCCTCACTCCACATACGTATTCGTCTCCCATCATGTCGCGGTATTTATCTATTAGTGATAATGCGTCGAAGAAGACTGTTTGCACGTATTCTCTGATTTCTAGTTTCTCCATGTGGTTTGTTGCCTTAGCTATTAATCCATAGAATTTATTGATAAACCAGTCTGTGTAAACGTTTTCTCCGAGCCTACACTCGGTGGTAGAAGCTGATTTAGCTATATTTACGAATTTCACGAGGCTACTAACGACTTTATCTACTTCTGCTTCTCTCCAATCAAGTACGCTGTCTAGGCTTGCAGCCCAGGATATGTATAGTCTAAACAAGTCGGCTGAGTACAGTGTTACAATGTGTCTTAGTGGAATTACATTGCCTTTACTCTTAGACATTTTTGCTCCTTCTCTAATAACGGTTTCATTTAGTGAGATTGTTTTCGGCGCGTATTTCTCTCCAAATATAGCGATGTGGTGGAGTATGTAGAATGATAAGTGGTTGGATATGTGTGGTACACCAGTGTGTCTATGGTCTACTGGATACCAATATGTAAACTCTTTTCTCATTTCTTTTAGGAGTTCTACGGGTATACCGCTCTTCTTGGATACTTCTTCGGGTGACTCTTTGCCTAGAAATACATAGTCGAATACATCGGGTATTAGTGATTCTGGTGGAATACTGTGTTCTCTAATTAAGTGTGCAATAGTGTAGAATGCCATGTATATTGTAGAGTCGCTCAGGCTTTCAATAATCCACTCTGGATCCCATGGAAGCCTTGTACCAATACCTCTCTTTCTAGCACAGGGCCTCTTGTCGAGCCAGTCGATGGTGTCTAGAAAGGCCTTTTTATACTTCGACGGTATAATCTTTATTTCATCGTTTTCAAGCATTTTCCTAGTCTTCTCTTTGAGCCATTCTAGATTATAGTTTATAAACCACTGGCCCTTAATCTTGGCAACGATGATTTCGCCGCCTCCTCTACACTTAGCCTTCCTGTTTAACTCATAGAATGGTATTGCCTTGCCCTCTCTATAGAGGTATTCTCTAACCTTTTCCCTAGCCTCTCTAACACTTAAACCCTTGAATTCAGGGTGGTCGATGATTAATACTCCATTGTAGAATTGTTCTTTGTAAACCTCTCTTGTCACATCTTCTAATCTTGGATCGCTTTGACTAGTTATACCCGCGTTTTTAACAGCTATTTCAGCGTGGTGGCCTGTAACACCGGGGACATCGATTATTTTTCTTGGTTCTATTCTAGCAACGAGTTCTGGGTTTAAACCATACTCTCCTAGTAGTTCAGGTCTACTCTTGATTTCCATGAGTGCTACATAGTCGTATGGAGCATCACTGGGTTCTGAGTAGACTACTCCAGTAGCGTTTTCAACGTCTACAAACCACGCGGGGAGTACTAACACCTTGTCTCCAAATGGTGATACTACTTCTTCCCCAATGATTTCTCTACCCTTAACCCTGGCGAGAACACTGAATTCTTCTTCTGGATACTGGTGTTGTAGTTTAATAAAGGCCTTTTCGCTAACTAGTATTTTCTCGTTATTCCACTCGAATAGAACATAGTCTCCTTCGGGGTGAACCCAGACATTTGTAACTCCAAACAGCGTTTCTGGTCTAAGAGTAGCCGCGAGGAGTGTCCACCCCCTACTAGGCATTGTAAACTTTACAGCTGTATACTCCATTATCTCTACTGGGTTTACATCGGCGTCTTGAATATCGTCTTCGCCTTCTGGTTGCTTGTGGAGGAGACAGTATGTGACAATGTGGTCTCCCTGTGTTATAAGGCCTTTTTCTTGGAGTTTATAGTACTGCCATGTCACGAATTTATTGTATGGTGGCTCGCCAGTATGGAACTTCCTCCTCCAATCTATACTATATCCCAGTTCTTCGAAGTCGCTTTGTATTCTACTAGCAAAGAATTCTGCTAGATTTAATGGGTCTTTAAATGATTCGAGTATTTTTTCTACTTCTTTTCTGTCTTCCACGTAGAGTGATATATAAGACCTGTAGAGGTCTACTGTTTTAGGGTCTCCTCTTGAAATCATCTCGGAGTAAGCAATAATGGGGGTTCCAGTAATGTGGAAAGCCATGGGGTATAATACATTGAATCCACGTAGCCTCTTATATCTGGCTATAATGTCTCCAATAGTATATGTTCTACCGTGCCCGATGTGTAGAGGGCCGTTTGCATAGGGGTAGGGTACTGTAATAAAGAATTTAGGTGTGTCTTCTCTTGGATTAGCTTCAAACACCTTTTTCTCTCTCCAAACCTCTTGCCACTTCTTCTCTATACTTCGAAGCCATTCTAGAAACTCTTGTTTTCGCTGCATGGACTCACCAATAACTACAATTCACTGAATTAATGATACATACTTAAAAGTATTTGTATTTTAACCAGTCTTATAATACGTTCACGTGTATAAATAGCAGAGGTGCGCCAATGACAAGACACTGGATTGATGAACTCGCAGATGAATTATACGAAAAACTCAAAAAGAGAGGTAAAGAAGTATACGTATTTAACGGTGGATTATCGGTTTCAGGACTTCAACACGTTGGTAGATTGAGAGGAGAAATCATTATCGCTGAAACACTACGCAAACTACTCACAGCAAGAGGACTCAAAATAAAACAATACCTCACACTATACACACAAGACGCGTGGAAGGGCAAAGAAGCACAAGTACTAGCTTTCGGGGAAAAAACCGAGGGAGAAAAGTATAAGGGCTGGCCACTGATAAGAGTACCAGACCCGAAGAAATGCCATTCAAACTGGGTTGAACACTACTGGTCCGATTTCGGCCCATTCATAAAAGAGTTTACCGATGGTGAAATAGAAGTAGTAACTACAACAGAAATGTATAGAGGTAAATTCAAAGAATTCGTCAAGTTAACTATTGAGAAAAAAGACGATGTCAGAAAAATCGTCAATAAATACAGGGGTAGAAAGCCATACCCTGAAAACTGGATACCCTTTGAGCCAGTATGCGAGAAGTGTGGTAGAATAGATACAACCGAGACGATAAGAGTAGTAGATGAAGAACACGTTGAATACATGTGTGAACACTGTGGACATAGAGGCATAACCACCATCGACAATGGAAAACTAATGTGGAGAATCGAGTGGGTTGGAGTATGGTGGGTTCTAGGAGTAGACTTCGAGCCATTTGGCAAGGATCACGCAATGCCAGGTGGAAGTAGAGATAGCTGTGTAGACCTCGCAGTAAACGTCTATAAATTAACGCCTCCAGAAGGCCTCCCCTACGAATGGGTTGAATTGAGAACACCAGATGGAAGAGTAATGGATATGGGTAGTAGCGACTTCCTGGGCTTCTCGCCTCGTGAATGGCTTGAAGTAGCCCATCCACACATATTTAGATTTATAGTATTAAAGACACCGCCAATGAAGAAAATCACTGTTGGGCTTCACGAAGTACCGCAATACTACAACCAGTACTTCAGAGCAGAGCGGATCTATTATGGACTGGAAAAAGCACTAAACGAGGAAGAACAAGTATTATTGTCTAGAAGCTACGAGTTAAGCTATCCACGTGGAACACCTCCAAAAGAACCACCCGAACAAGTACCATACCTACACCTAGCTATACTAGCACAAATAATTCCAAGAGAGAAGTGGTTTGAAGAGGCAATAACCAGGTTAAAAGCGAGTAGACACCTACCCGAAAACCCAACAGAATACGGTGTTCAAAGAATACTAGAAACAATTCCCAAAGCATACAACTGGGTATTAAAACATGGAACACCAGACATAAAGTTTAAATTAAACACTATTGAAGAAGCAATGAAATATGCTAGTGAAGTACCAGTTGAAGTAGCCAGTCTACTGAGAGAAATATATGAAAACCTATCTTCTCTACCAGAGTGGAGTGAAGAAGCAATTAAAAACGCCTTAATGACTGTTACATCAAAACTCTCAAAAGAAGAAGTAAAGAAGCTATACGAGTACTTCTACCTGGTCTTCGTTGGCAAGCCAAGTGGTCCAAGAGCAGCACCACTACTATCACTACTTGGAAGAGAGAAAACCCTCACCTACCTATCATTAATTCCAGGAAAATAGTTTTTAATCGAGGTTTTACTCCATGGTGAAGGTATCAGTAATCCTCCCCACATACAATGAGAGGGAAAACATAGATAAAATTATTTGGAAACTAGGAGCTATACTGAGCGAAGCTGGATACGATTATGAAATAATAGTAGTAGACGACAACTCCCCGGATGGAACAGCTCATGTAGCAGAAGCACTCAGCAAGACCTACCCAGTTAAAGTAGTAAAGAGGCCAGGTAGGCTGGGGTTGACTTCAGCTATATATGATGGTTTTAAAACTGCTAGTGGAGAATACCTAGTGGTAATGGACGCCGACTTTCAACATCCTCCAGAACTAGTTCCAGAACTCCTCGCAAAATTAAAAGAATGTGATTTAGTAGTAGCTTCTAGATACGTAAAAGGCGGTAAAATAGAAAATTGGAGTTTAACTAGAGAAATCATATCTAAAGGTGCAATATTGGGAGCAAGACTCCTCATTCCAGAGTGTAGAAGAGTAAAAGATCCTGTCAGCGGTTTTTTTGCTCTTCGTAGAGAAATAATTGAGAAGTGGAAGCCTATTGAACCAAGAGGTTATAAAGCACTCGTTGAAATAATAGCCTCTACAAAACCCAGGAGAATATGTGAAGTACCATTTACATTTAGAGGTAGAGAGAGGGGTACTTCTAAACTAGGTTCTAAACAAATATTCTCGTATGCAAAACTACTTGTAAAACTCGGATTTAAATACTTTCTAGTATATAGTATAGTAGTGATCATTGTATTACTAGCAATAATATACTTTATACTCTTTAGCTAGTATAGTATAATAAGCCTATGCTTTTTATTTTAATTCTAGTTTAGCTCTAGGAGTAGGGTGTGATCTTGAACACTGACTGGAAGCTGACTGGTAACTACGACCCGCATAGAGTAGAAGACGCAGTTAAAAAATACTGGGAGGAGGCACATATATATAAATTAGTCAAGAAGAAAGCCGAGAGTAGCCCCAGACTATTCAACTTCATTGACGGCCCACCCTATCCATCAGGTGATATTCCACATATTGGAACAGCATGGAATAAATCACTCAAAGACGCTGTTCTACGATATAAGAGAATGAAGGGCTTTAATGTAAACGATACACCTGGATACGATTGTCATGGATTACCAATAGAAGTCAAAGTAGAGCAGAAACTAGGTGTAAAAGTAAAAAAGGAAATAGAAGAGAAAATCGGAGTTGACAAATTCATCGAGGAATGCAAGAGATTTGCACTAAACAATCTAACAGCTATGACAAAGTGGTTCAAGGAACTAGGAGTATTCATGGACTGGGACAACCCATACCTTACATTCAAAAACGAGTATATCGAGGCAGAATGGTGGCTTGTAAAAAAGGCCGATGAGAAAGGTCTTTTAGAGTCGGAGTATCGTGTTGTATACTGGTGTCCTCGATGCTCAACTACTCTTGCAGAATACGAAGTAGAGTATAAGGAATTATCTGATCCAAGCATATACGTTAAATTCCCAGTGAGAGAAGAAGAAAACACATACCTAGTAATCTGGACTACAACTCCGTGGACTCTACCAGCAAACGTATTTGTAATGGCCCATCCCGACGAATACTATGTAAAAATCAAAGTAGGCAGTGATTACTGGATTCTAGCCGAGAAGAGACTAGAAGCCTTTACAAAGGAAGTAGGAATTTCAGAGTACACGGTTGTAGAGAGATTGAAGGGCTCGGATCTCACAAAGTATACTTATATCCATCCACTCACAGATTTAATACCACTACAAGAAAAAGTAAGCAAATATCACCGAGTAATAACAACGAGTGAATACGTATCAATGAACGAGGGTACAGGGCTCGTCCACGCTGCACCCGGCCATGGATTTGAAGACTACGATGTAGCATTAAAGAATAACCTGGTAGAAACAGTTGTTTCACCAGTAGATGATGAAGGCAGGTTTACAGAAGAAGCTGGTGTATACAAGGGGTTATACGTTAGAGAAGCAAACAAGTATATAATTAAAGACCTAGAGGAGCGAGGTGCATTAATACACTCTTCAAGTATTACACACAGATACCCCGTTTGCTGGAGGTGTAAAACACCAGTTATACTACGAGCTACCAGGCAATGGATAATAAAAGTTTCAAAAATCAAAGATGAATTAAAGAAAGAAGCTTCCAAAGTCAACTGGATTCCAGAATGGGCTCTTACAAGACTCATGAATATACTAGATAACATACAAGACTGGGTTATCTCGAGACAGAGGTATTGGGGTACACCTCTACCAATATGGCTGTGTCCCAATGGACACAGAGTAGTTGTTGGAAGCATAGAAGAACTATACAAGTATTCCGGAGTAATACCAGTAGATTTACATAGACCATGGATAGACAATATTACATTTAAATGCCCTGTCTGCGGTCTGGAAATGCGCCGTGTACCAGATGTAGCAGATGTGTGGATGGATAGTGGTGTGTCTTTCTACGCCTCTATAGGACACCCAGAAAAGAAGGGTGGTTTTACTCCAACAGACTTCATAGTAGAAGGACACGACCAGATCAGAGGGTGGTTCTTCTCACTACTCAGATCAGGAGTACTAGCATTTGGTTCAACCCCCTATAAAACAGTATTAGTTCACGGATTTATGCTAGACGAGCAAGGTAGAGAAATGCATAAAAGTCTAGGTAACTACGTTGGAACAGATGAAGCAATAAGTAGAATTGGAAGAGACCCACTTAGATTCTGGCTACTAGGAAACACTATATGGGAGGATGTAAAGTTTTCATGGAGGGAGCTAGAAGAAGCTAGAAGAGACCTCTCAATACTCTGGAATATCTCAGTATTCGCTAAGACATACATGGATCTAGATGCATACAATCCACGATTAGACCCCTTAAAGAAATACAGAGATCAATTGAAAATAGAAGACAAGTGGATATTGAGTAGAGTAAACAACCTAGTTAGAAAAGTAGATGAAGCAATGGAGAAATACGATATTCCAACAGCGACGAGAATGATAAGAGAGTTTATAATTGAAGACCTAAGCCACTGGTACATCAGGCTAATAAGACCCAGAGTATGGATCGAGGAAAACACTCCAGAGAAAATAACAGCTTATGCAACACTATTCTACATACTAGATAGAATACTGAGACTACTAGCACCAATAACGCCATTTATAACAGAATACATTTACCAAGCACTACTTAGAAACTACTATGGAGTTGAATCAATACACCTCCTCGACTACCCAAGTGTAGAAAGAGAATACATTGATGAAAAACTAGAAGAATACATGGAGATCGCCAGAGACATCTTTAAAGCAGCTTCAAGTGCAAGAATGAAAGCCGGCCTCAAACTAAGACAGCCAGTTAGAAGACTAATAGTCTACACTGACAACCCCGAGGTAAAAGAAGCTATTAGTAAACTCGTAGATGTATTAAAATTCTCTTGTAACGCTAAATACATTGAGGTATTAGAAGCCCGTGAACTAGCAGAAATCACAAAGTACAATGTAAAACCAAAATACAAGGTATTGGGACCCAAATACAAGTCTATAGTTAAAAAACTAGTAGTATACATTGAGGAGAACTCTGACACTATTGCACGAGACATTATGAGTAAAGGCGAATACAAGACAGTAATTGACGGTGTAGAAGTAGTATTAGTAAACGAAGACGTTGAAATCACTCCTTATTATGTAGAGGGCTTCCTCGTAGAAGACTTCAAATATGGTGTTGTAGCACTAGATACAAGGTTAACAATAGAAGAACAAGCAGAGGGACTAGCTAGAGATATAATTAGACGAGTACAAGTTATGAGGAAGAAACTAGATCTCCCGCTAACAGAAAAAATAAAAACCGTGATAGTTACACCACAAGACAAACAAGAACTAATACTATTAAAGAAAGAATACATAGCAAATGAAACACGATCAGTAGAACTACTAGTTACAAGTAGTAGAGATGAAATCAAAGACTTCGATGGACTAGTTGAAGAATGGGATATAGACGACGAAATATACATTATTGGAATTAAACAAGTAGAATAGGGATAAGAATGCAGGAGTTAAATAAAGAAACACTTTTTAAACTAGTTGAAGAAGCATCAAAAGTATTAAAGAATAGTTATGCACCATATAGTAACATTCATGTTGCATCAGCAGTACTAACAGATACAGGTAGAGTGTATCTGGGAGTAAACGTTGAAAACGCTAGTTATGGATTAACAATATGCGCTGAGAGAACAGCTATTACGGCAATGATTACTGGTGGAGACCGTAAACCCATAACAGTCGCGGTGGTTACAGATCTCGAGGAACCCATACCACCCTGTGGAGCATGTAGACAAGTAATAGCTGAATTCAACCCTGAGGCAACAATAATAATGTATAGTGTGAAAACAGGGAAATACGTTGTTAAAAACCTCAGAGAACTCCTACCAAACCCGTTTCAATTGGAAAAACAACTCTGAAAACTAGTTTTTAAAAGGGTAGTGTAGTAGGCTTTATAAAACCACTCAACAATGCTTTTTCAACGAATTCCCTATAAGCCTGACTTGTATGAGTGCACTCTCCATCTCTGTATTCAATAATTGTTTTGTGTTCTATTGGGTCAAGTGAGAGTTTTAATCTACAATCTCCTGCATCTATTAATTCTCTGTCGTGTGTAACAACGAGTACTTGTCCATTTCTTCCACTAGCTTCTTTCAAAACACTTCTCAATCTATTTACGATTTCCCTACTAAAACCAGTTGTTGGCTCGTCTAGTATTAATACAGCTCTTCTAAGTGATTGAGAATACGTTCTGACAATCATGTTCAATGCGAGTCTATATGCGAGGCTGACGGCAATACTCTGTCCTCCACTTAGCGATGAAACACTGTATGTTGTACCGCCAATCCTTATTTTTGGTTGAACTCCAAAATCATCTGTTACTACTACTTCAACTGGCTGGTCTCCAACGAGTTTCGAGAGGAAGTTGTAGAAGTATGTTCTAAACTCGTCTACAAGTATTTTCATAACTGTTTTCTCGACGTCGTCTACAATACTCTGAATTGCTTCGAGTTTTCCTTTTAACTCCTCGTATTTCTTCTTTTCTCTTTCTAGTTCTTGGATTTCACGGTTAATTCTCTCGATTTCATTTATTTCTTTCTCAATGTTTTTAATAGCTTGCTCCACGCTTCCTATTTCTCTATCTATATCTCTGAGTTTTGAATACAATTGTTTAATTGTGGATTCTAGGTTGACCCGTTCTTCTTCATACTTCTTGATTTGTTCTTCGAGGCTGTGTATTTCTTCCTCGACCTGCTTAATATTTATTTTTAATAGTTCTTCGAGGATTCGGTTTCTCTGTTTTAATAGTAGGTCTATACGCGTCTGTTTGCTTGTTAGTATTCTGGCTTCTTCGTCTATTCTACTTATTTCTCTCATTATGTTTTGTCTTTCACGTACAACTTGTTCTCTCTCTCCTAGTAGTTTTCTTGCTTCTTCTTTAACAATCAATAGAGTGCTTTGTATTTCTCTTATTTGCTTCTCCATTTCTTCTATTTCGTTGTTTATACTCTCTATATTTCTCTCTATTTCTTCTAGGAGTTTTCTTCCATGTTCATGTGGAATTCTCTGTCCACAAACAGGACATATACCCTCTTCGATCAACTTGTTTACTCGGTTTCTCTCGTTTAAGAGTTTATCTCTTTCTTTCTTCTTTGCATTTACTCCTTCTTCAATTTTTGTTTTTCTAACTAGGATTTCAGATAATTGATTGTTTTTCTCTTCTATTTTCTTTACTATTTCCTCTTCTTTTTTCTCTACTTCGAGTAGTTTATTGTTCAACTCTTTCTTTTTCTCTTCTAGTTGCTGTAGTCTGGTGTTTAACTGGTTGATTAATTCTTCGAGGCTGGCTTGTGTTTCATACTCGTTTAGTAGTAGTTGGAGTTCTTTCTCGGTTTTTACTAGTTCGCTGTTTTTCTCTTCGTACGTCTTCTTCACAGTTGATAACTCGTTTTTCCTTTTCTCGACTAGTCTTATTTGATTGATTACTTCTTCGCGCTTCTTCTCTATTGTTTTTAATCCTTGTTCTATTCTATCTCTTTCTCTCTTCAATTCGTCGAGGACTTTTTGTTTTTCTTCTCTATCTCTCAATAACTGTTCTTTGTTTCTACCTCGTAGTATTCTACGCATGCTTTCAAGTTCTCTCTCTAATCCCTGTATTTTTTCTCTTCTGAGTTTATCGAGGAGTGTACTGGTATTTGTTTTAAATAACTTGTATTTATCTAGTCCAAGCGCCCTCTCTATTATCTCTATTCTCCTGTCTTTATCTAGTGTTAGTACTTCTTGGACGTTGAATTGCGGTATATAGATTGCCGTAGTGAAAACTAGTGGTGTAGCACGCGCTTTCTTTTTCTCTCTTATTCCAAGAATGCTCAGTATGTAGTCATCTAGTTCACTACGAGATGTAAATAGCTTCTTGCCGACTGGTTTAACCACATCGTTTTCAATTACAGCTTCTTCTACCACGCCAACAGTAGCATCGTAGCTATTGCCCTTCTTTTCTATTCTCCTCTCAATAATGTATAGTTTATCTCTACCTATTTGAACTAGGAGTTTTACACGCCCCCAGCTACTATCAACTCTTAAAAGATCTGCTCCTTTAGGCTGTTTATAAGCGTCGAAAACACCACTTGAACCGGTTCCACTGAGACCAAGTAGTGCGAATTCAATTGCCATTAGTAAACTAGTTTTTCCACTGCCTATTTCACCGTGTATTACTGTAATTCCTCTTGGCGGGAAAACTACTACTGTTTTCTTGTAGCTTCTAATGTTTTCTAAGTATACTCCCAGTATTTTCACGTAGACGCCCTCTACTCTTCTCCGTCTTCTATGAGTTCTCTTGGAACTTTAAAACCTCTATTTTCATTTTCAACTTTCTCGTAGACTTGTTTTACGAGGTCAAACCATCCCGGTATATATGCTGGAATCGGTTCTTTTATCGGGAGGTCTGGCGAGTAGATAAAGCATTCTCTATCACCCAGGTATGGAAGTGTTTCTACTGGTATCCCTATATCGTTGAAGAAAGCTAGGTCAGAACTACTCCTCGTCCTCAATACTACTAGAGTGTTAAAGTTTGCTAGTAGCTGCTTCTCGATCATTGTAGCTAGTTGTGTTATTGCAACCAGGCCAATTCTAAACTTTCTACCCTCTCTTGCAACCCTAGCGAATGGATTAAACGGAGAATTAACTCTCTCGGGACTTAGATATAGTGGTGCTTCTTCTGATACAATAGCTACAACTGGTTTACTCTGTGATTCTTCTACTCCACTACTAAGTCTCTTTTCAAACAGTCTACGAGTCACAGTTAGTGAAACCAGATCTGCTTGTGCCGGGGGCAGTTGCGATACATCTAGTATTACAATATCGCCACGGTCAACACTATCAACTATTTCAGATAATTCAATACCGTCTTCTACCTCTAGACTAATTGTTTTCTCTTGGCATATACCCCTCCATGGATATTTTGCTTGTGATGGACTACCATGAGTTTGCTCAATTGCCCCTATAATAGCTTCGAGTAGACATGCTAACTGCTCGGGGTTTTTGAGTGTTGGAGATACCTTGATCACGCTCATTGAATCATCAAGTACAACTATTCGTCTTCCATTAACAGTTTTCAGCCTAGTGGTCCAGTTCATTACATTCAATACTAGTCTTCTAAGCATTCTAGCGGTTTTAGCATCTACACCCCTATCAAGTAGGAGTTTGTGTAGTCCAGACTTCTTATCTCTTGGTAATCCAACACCCTCGTATTTTACCAAGTTCTCTACGAGGAGGGGTATTAAGGCAAGCATGTTTCCAGTTGCTTCCTCGGCATTCTCTCCTGTAATTAACTCGTCGATATTTTCTATTTTTACTTGTTCTTTCTTTGTTATCTGGCCGTGTTTATTCTCTACTGGTTCTTCTAATGCCTTTAGTAATTCAATTATAGTGTTTATGAATTCCTCGGCTACTCCTACTTTATCTCCTACTTCTTCGAGAGCTGCGAAGTCGGCGAATGATATACTTCTAGCTGCTATTGCTCCCTGGTATGTGTCGAGTAGTCCGGGGATGTTTGCTGAATTGGTACTCCTTAGTGTTTTAATAGTGAATTTATATGAGCGGATCGTTGAGCTGTTAAGTAATGGATTAGTTTTAACAGCGTCTACTAAGAGGCCAGAGAACTCGTTTTTAACGTATCCCTCGGGTGGCATGTACTCGCCGTGTCTATCTATTACTAGCCAGCCAATTCTACTATTTGATTCCAATGCATACTTTATCAGCCACCCCTTTAAACCAGTTGTCTTACCAGAACCAGTCTGTCCAGTTATCAAAACATGTTTAGCTAGCATTCTATCCAAGTCTACTTTGAAGACGGCATTTATAAAGTGTCTTTCTTGCTCGTCAGATCTACTGTGTGCTATACCAGACCTTAAAACGAATAATCCAACGGGGTTTTTGCTATCTGGTCTAGCACTGTACTTACTGATATATCCAATTATATCTTCCGAGTATCTATCTCCACTTTTCACTAGGTATACTGGTAGCCCTATTTTAGGTGGTCGTGAGGCCTTTGTAACTTCTACTTCTCCATTACTAATGTATTTTATTTCTAGAAAGAGCCTTGCCTTAGCATATGAACTAGACTCTAGTAATGTTGATAACGAGGTAGGAGCTAGTTTTGATATGTGGCTAGGGCCTGAACCACTCATTCCAACTACTTCCATTACAATAGTCCTCTTTGACCCATCTGGGCCGACAATGTGTGTATATAGTAGATCTCCAAATGAGGGATAATACTCTTTACTAATAGCTACGACTACCTTCTCGTTTTCCCATCCAGCTACAGAGCCTATTTCACTCAATCAAACCCCCTCGATAAAGCTACTTGTTTAAAAACCGTTTAAAACTGGTATCCAAGACGCATTTTTCTAGTCAATCCAAACAGCTGTTCTAGTGGATGCCCCTCTCTGCCTATTTCTTCACGGATTACTTCTACTATCATGTCTTCTATCATGTGTGCTATTTGTGTATCAATACGTACTTTTTCATCTATTTCCATGAATCCGTATGGTGGAAGGCCCCGTATTCTACTCCGATAAGCCATTATTTCACCAATATCTACTTTAACTCTACTGCTGACTTCTTCGGCTGCATCTCCATTAGCTGTTATTTTATTTTGTTTTGAATTGTATTCAATAACTGGTTTTCTAGTATATGCTTCAAGGAATAGTATAGTATCACCATCCGTTGTCAATGGAAATCTTGTTATCCATAAATCTCTACTTGGAGACGCGTTTCTATTGAATAATAAAATGGTTTCTTTGAGAAGAGATTTGCTATATCTAGGTTTAACTTCTCTATTTATTACTTCAACTGCTTTTTCAACCGATTCTCTTGTTGGATAGCCAAATAATCCCAGCTGACTGTCACCGTACCCTCTAAATAAACTATAAGCTCTCGCCAATGCTGTTAATTTAGGTCTCTTTATTAATCCATAAACCCTCCTCTCTAGTTCACTTTGAATACTATCGCTTGTATACAAGCCATCTAAAACAATAGATAATACGTCGAGTATGTCGAATCCAAGTATTTTAATATTGCTTTTAATTGTAAACCACCTTGAAAGCGCTCCATCAACTACTAGTATAGAGTCCCCGGTGATTTTCAGTGTGGCTAGTCCATAAGCTATTTCTAGCAGTCCCTCTAAATACTCCATTGCATCCGAGAATAAATCATATAGTTTTCTAAGGCTTTTTTCACCGGCAACAACTTCAAGCCTCTGGTTTACGTGATTTGTTAAACGAGTTGATATGCGTTCAGCTCTTTCACTCGTAAACAACAGGTTTGAATCTGTGAGTGGAATTATTCTAATTGTAAACCATGGTTTTCCATCTTTCTCGCCCCATCTACCATACATGAAGACTATCTCGGGGAAGTCGTATTCTCCTAGTTGACCCGTATATTTGAGTTCTTTCCCTGGAGTTCTAACCACGCTTCCAAAACACACCGTGAAGAAATGTAGCACGCTTGTTTTAACACTGTGGAAGCCGGCATCTACAAATATAATGTTTTTTGATTGTTCAATTAAAGGTATAGGAGAGATACTATAGTATTCTCTAAATACTTTTTCTCTCAATTCAACAAGACTTGATTCATGTGCTTTCATGTAGTCTTCATGCATGGCTTTAACGAGTTTTCTAATTTTCTCTTTCAGCTTCCAGGATGCCTCGTCTAAACCAAGATAGCTCATTCACTACCACCTAGGAGTTCACGTATCAAGTCTTGAATGTGTTTTTCAGAGAGTTGTCCCAGGTCTTTGCCGAGGTAGTTTATAACCCACTGTATCTTCTCGGCTGGAATATTGATTTTTTTCTTGGATACATACTCCTGTATTACTTTGAATTCGATTTCATCGATAGAGAAATCCTGTGATCCTTCTACGTCGACTCTAATATTGTCCTCAAGTGTTTTCTCAATGTTTTTCAATCCTATTCTAATGTAGACTTTTTTCTCTTTTACTTCTCTATTTAACTCATGGTTTAATTTTGCAATGTCTTGACTTGTGAGTTTATCGCTTTCTACATCTACAAGTAGAATTGTGTATTTACCTAGTTCAATATCTAGGAGCTGTTGTTTAATCTGGTTTCTGAGTTCTTCAATTGATTTAGAATATGTTGAGTAGTAGTGTACTATAGGGGTGTTTTCTAGTTTAATGGCTTTAATTACGGGTATGTCGCTTGATAAATCAGCCATTAATACTCTCCTATATGCTTTCTTCTTGAGCAACTCGTATGTTTCTCGGAAATCATTTACATCTATTCCTATTGGTGCACCAGGATATGCTGCTTTAGATTTGAATTCTTCTTCTTGTGGTATTGGTAGGTGTAGGTGTCCTAGTGCTATATACTTTGTATTTTCAGGTGTTCTCCTGAGGAAGTCGTCGTATTCTAGGTATAGTGAACCATATCTCCAAGAATACCTTGATGGATCGTATCCATAGAATTTTGTTTGAATATGTGCTAAAACCACTACAATGTAATCCCTATACTTAGATGCTTCATTGAATTTTGTAGTACCCTGTTTAAAGTATTCGACCTCCTTGTTACTACTACCTCTGAAGCCGGGTACTCCGTAAAAGACTATTTTATCGTCTTCAAAGACTAGTGGATGGAGTATTAACCAGTTCATTGCTTCATCAAAGCGTGTTAAATGTATTAATCCAACGCTGGCGAGTAGGTCTAGTACTCCACTACCTCCTCTTGCAATGTCGTGGTTGCCATGTGAAACAACAACTCTAACTCCTTTCTCTCTGAGCTCTCTGAGTATTCTCGCTGTTTTAATTAATATATCATAGTGTACACTGTCGTCGTCAAAGAAGTCTCCTGGTATAACTAGGTATTTAGAGTCCTGGTTTAATATTATGTTTTTTATTTCATTTAATACCTCGTAGTAGGCTTCTTCGAGTACTGTATTGTGTAGATTGCTTGGTACGAGGTGTAAGTCACTAGTGTGTATTATAATCAATATCTAACCCCCAACCACCTAGTTATAAGGATATACTAGTTATAAAGTGGTATATGTTGAATAGATTAGTTCGGTTAAGGCTGATTCTATCATTAAACTCATTTCCGCCTGGGTTCATCATCACATAATAATTCTAGTAAAGAGGATTTAATAGGTTTAAAAATGCGAGAAGTAGATGCTGAAAAAAGCTATTCTTTACTCCTCTCTCTAATAACTATTTTTGCACCAACAATCATATTACTTGGTATTAATACCTCTGTACCATCTTTTCTCTGCACTATTGTGAACATTGTTGAAATATCTTTTACTCTTACTTCGCTTTCACCAGCAATGTCAACCAAGTCTCCGATTTTGAATGGTCTTGCCAGTAAAATGAATAATCCTGCCACTGCTTGTCCAAGTACTTGCTGAGTGGCGAAGCCTACAACTAAACCTATAAATCCACCTAGCGCTACTCCAGCTGCGCCGCCAGCTACTCCACCAGCAATACCTGCTAGTAGAGCGCCGAGACCAAGTATTTTAACCATGCTTCTAACAGCGGCTGCTGTTGAAGCACCGTATTTTGGTTTTAGCATCGCGTAGAATACTCCTGCAACAGCGTTTACGATCATCCAACCCAGTGCGAGAGTTATTATTATAACTACATATGCCTCGTAATCTCTCAGTATTAATAATCCCTCGAGTTTTGTAGCTTCTACTATTAAATCCAATCCCTGAGTGAAAAACCAGTGTACTACACCCAGTATTATTGCCAGTATTATGGCATATACTATTACTCTGCCAAGAGCTGCACCGATAGAGTCCTGCCCACTCATTTCCCCCACTCTGCAATTATACATTTATATAGGGCCTTGGTTTAAAAATCTTATAGACTAAAACCACGTTGATGTATATTACTAAAGGGCTCTAGATAGAAAGAAGTATATTATCACACCGACTACTACAACACCTATTAAGCCAACTGCTAGAATCCAGGAGTTGTCTTGTTGCTTGTTTGACTCAAGGTGTATAATGTAGCTATCTACTAGTACAGTGTGGTTTACTGAGCCAACTGGTAGCTCGTATTTTTTCTCTATTCCATAGTATATTGATATATTTTCACTTGGCTCACTACAGGATAGAGTGTTCCAGAAATCAGTTATTTTTACTGCACCAATAACAATACCCAATATGTACTTGCCACTACTATTTGTTCTTACTACGAGTGTTATCGGCACGCCTATTTGATTAAGAGACATATTGGCTTTTTCTACTAATTCTTTTTCAGCAAATTCTAGAAACACTTTGTAGCATTCTTGTGATTGGTCTATTGGACAGAAATAGTAGTTGTCTGGGAAGAATTGCTGGAAGAATGATTTTAGAGACTGACAATGAGGGCAAGTGGTTCTGCCATACATATAGAATTCCACGCCACTAGTACAAGCACTGCAATAGGCTGATTGCATTGTTAAAGCTATGTATGAAGCTAATCCAATAATAGACAATAATAGTAGAATACTTGCTGAATCCTTCCACTTCACCTGAAACACCTCTTTTCTACCATATCACTCTAAAACTATGGATTTACTGGTTATTTTATAGATTTACTGAAGAATAATTAAAAACAACCTAGATAACTCTACGAGTAATTTTTTCAAAATAGAACTTGTATATAGTGATCAGTGCAAAGCCCCTAGTATATACGTCTAGAAACATTGCCAGCCATGGTCCATGCGGGCCAATGCTAGGTGCGAGTAGTAGTGATAGTGTAATTCTCACTAAGATTAGTGAAGCTATATTAACAATCATTGGTATGCGGGTGTTTCCGCCACCCCGTAGAGCACCACTTGTAATCATTGCTAGTCCCAAACCCAGCTCGCTGAACCCAGCGTATAAGAGGTATATAGAAGCTAGTTTTCTAACTTCTTCGTTTGGAGAAAATGGCGCGGCAATATAGTATCCAGCTACACCGATAATAAATCCAAGTATAGTCATCACTAGAGTGCCTAGTAGAATAATGTTTAAACCTGTTTTCTTCGCGTCTTCGATACTACCACTACCTATTTTCCTACCAACCATTGATGCAGCAGTCATCGAAAACGCGAAGCCAGGCATGTAGATCAAGCTCTCTATTCTAAGACCAATATTGTGTGCAGCCATAACTGTACTACCAAGTCTCGCTACAACGCCAGCATATACGTTGTTTCCAAGCGAGAAAACAAGTCTCTCGCTCAGCGCTGGTAAACCCAACTCCAGTGTTTTCTTTAAATACCCGTTTCGAGGGCTGAGTAGGGGGACCAAGCCTATTTTACTAAGATAATACAGTTGAATTGGAAAAGTAGTTGCATTAGATACTACAGTAGCTAATGCTGCACCAACAACTCCTAGTTTTGGGAGGCCGAATAGTCCATAGATCAAGAGAGGGTCTAATACAATATTTAACAACAATCCAATAGTGTTTGCAATCATAGAGTATACTGTTCTACCAGAAGCAATAATCATTGAATCCATAAACATTGTAGATAGTAGAACGGGGAAGCCGAGAACCCTCACACCAAGGTAAGCAACAGCATATTCAAAAGTAATTCCTCTAACACCAGACTGTACAATTACGAGTAGTGGTGAATAGTAATAGAATAGTATGGACAAGCCAAGTATAAACAATAATCCATAAAACAATGCCTCACCAGTAGCTCTACGAGCCTCGATGTATCTACCTGCACCAACACCCTGAGAAGTATACACTATAGCCGGAGTAGTAAACAAAGCAGTAAAAGCCTGTATAAACATCAAGAGATACATTGATATCCCAACAGCGGCAACAGCCTCCTCTCCCAAACCACTAACAAAATACGTATCTGTGAGAGAATAGAGACTAGAAACAAGCTCTACTACTACAAGTGGAAGACTAGTCTTTAAAACACCAGTAAATTCTCTGTTTAATACAGACTTCTTCATACTACTGCTCCCTTGATAAGTCTCCGACACCAGTTTAACAAACTATATATGTAGATATAAATAATTCAAAAACCTGTGACCAGATCATGTTTTGAAAGCTAAGGACATGTAAAAATATATATGTAAAAACATAATATATTTATTTTGATAGACTGTTTGAAGGTTGAGAATGTGGAGAAGCGAGTAGACGAACTAATCAAAAAGTATTTAGGTATAAGTGTACCAAGAATACTCATTGGTATCATAATGTTGATCTTTGGTATACTAATCTTTGTAAAGCCAGATCTACTAGCGATATTAATAGCCATTTATCTTATAATAAACGGAATACTAGTATTAATTGACGAAGCAATGAAGAGTAGAGCTATACGTAAAAGCTAATGTAAAAACAATCTCCCCTCTTTCTCTTTTTTAACAATTATTTCTATTTGTATCATGTTTAAAGCAGTGAATATTAAATTACTATGTATTGATTGAGAGGTGAATCTATACATGGAGTGGAAAGTTGAATATAGACCAGCATATTCAATTTTAAAATCAAGTTGAATACTGGAGAACGTGTCTATGCCGAGCCAGGCGCCATGGTCTATATGAGTAGTGGAATTCAAGTTGAGACTAGAGCTCAGGGTGGATTAATTAAGAGCCTATTACGTACAGCACTTGCTGGGGAGAGCTTCTTTATAAATACGTATTATGCTAGAGAACAAGGCGAAGTATGGTTTGCACCCTCTCTACCGGGTGATATTAGCTACGTAGAGTTAAAAGGCGATAGAGGACTAGTAATCCAGGATACCAGCTATATTGCACACCATGGAGATACTGACTTAACAACAGCGTGGCGTGGACTAAAAGGATTGATAGCAGAGGGAGAGCTCGTATGGCTTAAAGCAGAGGGTAGGGGTGGTGTTTGGATTTCGAGCTATGGTGCCATAGAAGAGGTCGAATTAAAACCAGGGGAGAGAGTACTAGTCGACAACTTCCACTTTGTTGCAATGGATGATGGATTGAAATGGGAGATTAGAAAGTTCGGAGGATTAAAATCGTTTCTATTTGGTGGAGAGGGATTTGTAATTGAAGTAGAAGGGCCTGGTAGACTATATATTCAGACGAGGTCTCTCTCGCCACTCATAGAAATAATAGCGAAGTATCTTGGTAGAGGAAAGTAGAGATTAATTGTTTAACTAATAGGGAGTTTGTGTAAACTGGTTTTAATTATAGAAGTCAGCCTCCTCTAACCAGTCTAACCACAGTTATCTCTTTTTCTCCACATAATACTTCGTTTAATCCAAGTATTCTACCGCCTTCTACTGCTACAATGTGTTCTAAGTCGACTCTTCCACACTCCTCCATGTATTTATCTAGAGCATAGGCTATGCTAATACAGTTGCTGGATTCAATACATAGTGTACACTCCGACCCAGCGAGCTTCAGGCAAATCCTTGTTTTAGACTGCATACTCTTTATCCTTGTACTAGTTGCTTCAGTAGGTTTTTGAATTCTCCTAGTCCGAGTTTATCCATTGTCTCTTCTCTGGGAACTCCTTTTTCATCCCAGCCTAATTCAGCATAGTACTTTGCTTTTAATTCTAGTACTTTGCTTTTATCTGTTGCTCTTCCCTTGTAGGGGCCCGTGGGTAGTGGTTCGTAGAATCTTGGTGGGTTGTCATCGTGTTCTAGTGGATTCCAGGTTACATCTGGGCCTCCGAGTAGTAATAGTATTCTCTGGAGTGTTAGTATTCGTCTACCCGTATTGTATAAGTCGTCTAATGTGTAGTTCCAACCGGTTACAGCGTTTAGGTATTCCAAGATGAAGCTGTCTCCTAGATCATTAAACATGCATACTACTGCACTATCCATTATTGCAGCCCACGCCTCCGACTCTGTTGACTTTACTGGTAATCCGGCTACACTAGTGTGGTCTCCTCCCTGTACCGAGCAGGCATAGGCTATTGGTTGTGGATAGTCTAGTCCACTCCTTATTCCATGGGCACCAATAGCTATACCCTTGACTTGAACAGTGTATTTTAGTAGATCAGTGTTTTTCATCCTGGATAATTCTAGTGCGGCCCGGTATACTCCCTCCGCTAGTATTCCACCAATACCTCTTCTATACGCTATATCATACAAGAGCTTCTCAATGGCTTCTACATCGCCCCATTTTAACTCGTATCCCACGTCTTCTCTAGTCAACAAGCCCTTCTCGTATAATTCAATAGCGAATCCAACAACGTTTCCAGTCTGAATACCACACAATCCCAGATCGTCGGCAAGGGCGGAGAGTCTCACTGCGTCTTCAGGTTTAAAGACACCTAGATTCGCACCGAGATAAGCCGCCATTTCATAGTCTGGCCCGTCAGTTACATATTTGTTTCCATGTGCTATAGCCCTACTGAGTTTCATACATGCTGTTGGACATCCATAGTCAGCCCATGGATTCTTAACCCATGTCCTGGATTCAAAGCCTCCAGGAGAAAACTCTTTGTTGTCATGGTATTCCTCCCGCCAGTTCTTTACTGGTATACTACTAGTGTGGTATCCATGATACCATGTACCAGAAACAGTACCCCACTGTCTAAACCTGGCGAGTCTCTCAACTAGCATTTTAATTGCTTGTCGCCTCAACTCCATGTACTTCTCTAGATTATACACTCTTGGTAGGGGGTTGTTCCCCTTGACTAGTATAGCCTTTAACCTCTTACTACCCATTACAGCACCGTATCCTCCATATCCAGAAGCATGTACTAGCTTGGCCATTACAACGGCTGTTCTAACCAGGTTTTCACCGGCCGGCCCTATGTACAAGTGTCCTGGTGGCCTGTCGAGTCCGTGTTCCCGCCTAGCTATCTCGGCTAGTCTCTCTAGTAGTTCTCTACCGCGGAGACCCCATAATTCCCCGGCGTCCCTTATTTCTACTCTATTGTCTTCAATGTAGAGGTATACTGGTTTCTCGCTTGCTCCTTTAACGACTATTGCGTCGTATCCAGCTGCTTTCAACTCTACTGCTAGCTCACTAGAGATAGCTGAGCCTACCACGCCGTTTGTCTGTGGTGATTTACCAGATACTACTAGTTTTATCCCGGGGTAGTATCCTGTGAGTGGACCTGTAGCAATGATCAACGGGTTTTCGGGTGACACTGGGCTTAGAGACCTCCATTTCTCACCGTATTCTCTCACTAGAATATATGTTGCTAGTCCACGTCCACCCATAAACAACCTGTATATTTTCTCGTCTACTTCTACAACACGGTGTCTACTTGTAGATAGGTCTACTTCGAGTATTCTACCATGCAACCCGTTCACTACCTACCACCTAGAACAATTCTCTCATAGATCTCTCTAGACTTGGAATAGGGGTCTACCAGGAAGGTTTTCTCCACTCCACCCTCTGGTTTAGACACTATTTTCAAAGCATAGTATCCAACACTCTCACATGTCTTCACGCACTCCGGCTCTCCTCCACATAGATCACATATTTGTATACTCCTTAATCCAGGGACTACTCTAGGGATGTTGACTGGGCAGGCCTGGACACATGTTCCACAAAGTGTACATTTATCTTCGTAGACTATTACCGCACCGGTTTTCTCGTCTACACCTAGTGCACTAAATGGACATGAGTTTACACAGGGATAGTCATGGCATTGAATACATACGAGTGGAATTGGTGCTCCAGGATACGGCTCGAACACCTGTATTCTAGAAGCCGAGGGCCAGATTAAACCATGGTGTTTTAGACTACACGCTACTTCACATAGTCTACAACCAGTACACTTTAAAGGATCAATGAGAATCCAAATCCTATGCTTCTCACTCATACAGACCACAATACCACAATATTCCTATTTAAATTAAATATTTTTAACAATGAGAGTATTTAGAGGAGAGCGAAGAAAAAGCAATTCAAAATCAAAATATATACTAGTTTTTCTACTCGTTGCGGCAAAGAATTGACTCTGCGAGTTGCCTGCTTTCCCAGTAGACATAGTAAATAATTATAGTTACACCAGTAGATATCATTAATAGGGTTAGGCATTAATGCACAAATACTATCCAAGAAAGCCCGGTTCAACTAGATATCTTCAACTCTATTTTTACAAACAAATAACATCTAACTATTTAGATACAAGATACACTCTACAATCAAAACTCTCATTGTTTACATGTTGAGTTTAGACTCGTTATCTTGATAGAAAAAGAGTTGATTTCTTTATGGTTTCGTAAAGTATATATTGTTTTATTCCAATACATTACTTAGAGGTGGAAAGGTTTTGTTTGAATTTATTTTAACTCTAGTCTTTATACTACTAATTGTTATACCACTTCTAGCTAATGCTATTAAAATAGTTAGAGAATACGAGCGGGTAGTAGTATTTAGACTTGGAAGGCTGAGGGGGGCTATTGGACCAGGCCTTGTCCTCGTTATTCCATTTGTAGACACTGTTCAAAGAGTTGATTTAAGAGTTGTCACTATTGATGTTCCAAGACAAGAAATACTTACAAAAGACAATGTTAGTGTAACTGTTGACGCGGTTGTCTATTATAGAGTTATTGACCCAGTAGCAGCTGTAACAAGGGTTTCCAACTACCACTATGCTGTTAGTCTACTAGCGCAAACCGTTCTCAGAGATGTACTTGGACAATCAGAACTAGACGATCTACTACAGAGGAGAGAGGAGTTGAATAAGAAGATCTCGGGAATACTAGACGAGATGACACTGCCATGGGGTGTGAAAATAGTAGCTGTAACTATTAAGACAGTCGAGCTACCCGAGGAGATGAAGAGAGCAATGGCTAAACAAGCAGAAGCAGAGCGCTGGAGGAGAGCTAGAATTATCGAGGCTGAAGGAGAGAAGCAAGCTTCAGCCATACTAGCAGAAGCGGCTGATGCTATACGAAGAACACCCAATTGCACTTAGACTCCGTGAACTACAAACACTAATCGAGATTGCACGCGAGAAATCACTAGTAGTAGTAACAGAAACCGGTACTGAATCGCTGGGTAAGTTAATTGCTGCTCACAAAGCCCTCAGAGAACAAGAAAAGAAGGGTTAGTATTCATGTCTAGCCCTGTAAAAACCATTATTTTATTTTTACTCGTCTTATCCTCCATCCTACTCGTAACTACTAGTTCAGAGAGTAGCCTGGTATACACTATTGAAAAAGCCATTGTAGTAGATATCTATCCACCATGGGACACTATAGATAATGGAGTAGCAGAGTGTATTGTAGAAGCAGTTAGATACGCTGAAGAAAACAACATTGTTTTAATAATGAGAGTTAATTCTTATGGCGGATACCTAGACTCGGCTTTCAGTATTGGAGATGCTATATACTACTCTAAAACACCGGTAGTAGCATATATTGAAAACAAAGCTCTAAGTGCTGGTACACTAATAATACTACCGGCAGACTATATTGGCTTAAAGACGGGTTCAATAATTGGTGCAATGAAACCAGTGATCATAGACCCTGTAACAGGACAAGTCACATTTGTAAATGAATCGAAGATACTAGAGCCAATAATTGGCAAGGCAAAAGTCTACGCTGAGAAAAGAAATAGAAATCTATCACTAGTAAACGAATTCATAGTTAATGCAAAAGTGGTTTCTTCTAGGGAAGCGGTTGAATGGGGTGTTGGCGACGTCGAGGTATCAGATTTTGATGAATTCCTCTCTGTGTTGAATGGGTTGAAAATTGAGAGGGGCGGGGTAGTCTACGAGTTGAGAATTAAGAGTGTTGAAGGATACTCTTGTAGTGTAAGGTCTAGGTTTATATCTATCTTGTCAAATACCTATTTAGCCAATATCCTCCTCACGATAGGTGTACTAGCAAGTATTTTCGCACTAGTCTCTGGTAAAATAGTTGTTTTACCACTAGCAATAGCATTTATACTACTTGGATTAATGGCTACCGGTATAAACCCCAATTTAATCTCTCTATTCTTTATTCTAGTAGGAGGTGTTTTACTAGCAGTAGAGCTCTTTGTAATACCAGGGTTTGGAATAGTTGGAATTACTGGTATAATTCTACTACTACTTGGTTTTGCACTACTACCAATGTATACACCGACTGGTATAGCTCCAAGTGAAAGCTATGTATTAATGCTTAGAGTATTTATTATTGGAGTATCAGTGGTGTTTGGAGGCTTTTTCGGTATTGTATTATTCAAGGTGGTACAAGTGAAGAGGAAGAAGCCGTTATCATATACTCCTATTGGCAAGAAAGGTGTAGCCACTGATCCAATGGGTCCTGGCATCATAGGCTATGTAAAAATAGAGGGAGAGTATTGGAGAGCAGTGTCGAGTGAATACATATCACCCGGCGAAGAAGTAGTAGTTGTAGAAATGAGAGAAGACGGAGTTTTAGTAGTCCTCAAGAAAAAATAGTTTATGGGTATATAACGCCTAGTTTTAACAATCCCTCTACTACACGGGCTTTTACAAATCTTGTTGTAACTCCTCTTTTCTCTAGGATTTCATCCATTGATTTAACAGTCTCCCATAGATTGTAGACTTCTGATCCCACAATGAAGTTCACGTTTAACCCGAAACTCGGCATCCAGAACCAGTATTCCGCGGTGTTCTTAAAGTTTTTCTTTACGCTCTCTAATACATAATTGTATTCATTGAGGTAGAAGTAGCTACTTCCAGCTTGTGTTACTACTACACCGTTTGGTTTTAATACTCTCTTTACTTCGCTTAGGAATTCTGGACTGTATAGTGGTTTAGCTATGTCTGCAGCGTACGGGTCTGTTAAATCCATTATTACTACGTCGAATTGGTTGCTTGGTGATTCTTTTACGTATTTCAATCCATCCATAATTACTACTTTTACACGTGGGTCGTTGAAGCTACCCTTGTGTAGTGGTTCAAGGTATTTCTTTGAGAATTCTACTACAACAGGGTCTATGTCGACTAATACAGCTTCGCGTACCGTGTTGTGTTTTAATACTTCTCTAAGAGCACAGCCGTCTCCACCTCCAAGTATTAATACTCTCTCTGGGTTGGGATGCATAGTCATAGCTGGGTGTACTAGTAGTTCGTGGTAGAAATACTCGTCTCTCTCGGATACTTGGATGTAGTTATCTAGTAGTAATGATTTACCAAAACCCTCAATTTCAGCAAATACGGCTTCTTGATATGGTGTTTTCTCTAAGGCTATTATCTTTTTAACTCTAAAGATTAACTTCATGTGTTTACCTGCTGGTTCTACTATTATAAGTCCTTCCTCCATGCTTCAACCCCTATACTCTACTATTTTCAGGTAATCCTCCATTATTTTATCTCCACTACTCGTTCCAATCCTGTCTGCTCCAGCCGTGATTAGTGCGAGTGCATCTAAACCCCTTCTAATTCCACCAGAAGCCTTTACTTTTACTCTGCCACGACTAGCATTCTTCAATAAGTAGACGTCGTGTACAGTTGCTCCCCCGCCGAGAAAGCCCGTACATGTTTTTACATAGTCTGCTCCAGCCTTGGCAATCAACTCTGTCGCTTTGATTTTCTCTTCGTCTGTCAACAACCCGGTCTCTATTATTACTTTTACTATTTTCACCCCATTGTTTCTAGCGGCTTCTACAACCGCCCTGATATCTCTCTCTACGAATTCATAGTCTCCTGATTTAAACGCGTTTATATTCATAACCATGTCTACTTCTGATACTCCTAGCTCGGCTGCTTCTAATACCTCGTTTACTTTGCTTCTAGTAGAGGTGTTTCCAAGTGGAAAACCAATTACTACTCCTATCTCGATAGTGTTTCCAGCTATTTCGCGCGTCTTCTCTACGAGTGATAAGGGGATCATTAGTAGTTTAAAACCATACTTCTTCGTGTCTTCAACATACTTCTCTAGGAGCTTGTAGTTCGCGTCTGGTTTTAACAACGTGTGATCTATTAGACGGGCCAGCTCGCTTGGTTTAAGCTTTAAATCAAATACTCCATTCAATATCAACACCATTAAACAGTATACTTGTTTCAACCTATATTAATTACCGTAGAGAGGATGGAAAGAGTAAAAATAGTAGGGTATTTAGTGCTTGCCTTTTTGGATTTTCTCGGCGTAGGCTTCTGGAGTGAGGAGTGATTCGTATTCACTTGGCTCTGTTATTTCAACTTTGAAAATCCATCCTTTACCATATGGGTCTTGGTTTAATAGTTCTGGTTTTGACTCTAGTTCCTTGTTTACTTCTATGATTCTACCAGAGACTGGGGCGTAATAAGTAGATGTTGCTTTTACAGAGTCAATCATTCCTATTTCTTCGCCCTTCTTTACTACTCTACCAATTTGTGGTAGTTCAACTGCAACAATGTCTTTTAATTCTTTTTGTGCATAATCAGTTACTCCACAGACGACGATCTTGCCTTCTAGTTTAGCCCACTCATCTGTTTCAGTATATCTTCTATCTGTTTTAACAATATACTCCTTGCCTCTCACTTTAACAACTATGTCACTCATGTAAACCACCCTGTGTATGTATACCCGTCAGAGTAAAAAACCAGTGTTATTCTTCAGCGTGGAGCATTAATTTGAGTAGTTTGACCTCGTCTTCTCTTGTTATTCTAAATCCATAGTGTACTTCCATGAAGTCTTTTCTAAACTCAATTACCTTCTTCTTTACTTCTTCTGGGTCTTTCTTGTCGATTAACACCATACGTATAAATCTAGCTATTTCCTTCATTTCGCTTTCTCTCATACCCCATCTAGTCATTTCTTGTGTACCGAGTCTTAGTCCACTTGGGTCTTTAACGTCTTCTGGACGGTCGTATGGAAGCATGTTTTTGTTTACTATGATGTTTGCTTGTTCTAGTAGAACAGCGCATTTTGTTCCTCTTCCAAGTTGTGCAACGTCTAGTACTACTTGGTGGCTGGATGTATAGCCAAGGTGTTCTAGTGCTACTTTAAAGCCCTCGGCTGCGAGAGCCTCTGCTAGTGCTTTAGCGTTTCTCACTATTTGTTGTGCGTAGTCTCTACCCCAAATCTTCATTTCTACTGCTGTTACACCAGTAGCTGCTGAGTCTATGTAAGTGGTGGTTTGAGACAAACATTGGAAATACTACTTTGCCTATTTCTTTATAGTCTTCTTCGAGCCTTGTAGCAATTATTCCGCCCTGTGGGCCTGGGAAGGTCTTGTGTGTAGATGATGTTATAACGTCAGCTCCTAGTTTTAACGGGTTTTCCCATACTTTGCCAACTATTAATCCCAATACGTGTGCAACGTCATGCATTACTTTTGCTCCAACAGCGTGCGCGGCCTCAGCTATTTCCTTGGTTGGATGTGGGAATAGATAGAGTGATCCTCCAAGAGTGACGATCTTAGGCTTTATCTCTTCGATCATTTTTCTAGCTTTATCTACATCTATATTCCAGTTCTCCAGGTCTACTGGTAGCTCTATTTGCTCTATTCCAAGTGCTCCAAGAGTACCATACCTGGTGTGACTAACGTGTGCTCCGGCTTGGACTGGAGCTACTAGTGCCTTATCTCCTGGTTTTGTAAATGTTCTAAAAACAGAGGCGTTTGCTGTTGTACCGCTTATTGGCCTTGGATCAACGTATTCTGTTTCTAATAGTTCACCCATTAATTTCTGTACTTTGACTTCGAGTGGGTCTATGTATTTTAAGCCCTGGTAGAACCTCTTGTACGGCTTGCCCTCTGCATATCTATGCATTGCATCATTCATATACATTAGCATTGCCAGTGGAGACATAACGTTTTCACTGGCGATTAGGTTTATACAGTGTTTCTTCCTCCATAGAGTATGCTGGATTGTTAACTCGACTACTTCTTTAAGGTCTGGATACAGCTGTATTAAAGCGTCTAGACCTGGTGATTCACCATACTCGCTCAATTTTATCCCCTAATTAGCCTTATGAGAAACGATTTAAAAAACATTATATTCGTATATATAGTTTATTTCTCTATAAATGGAAAGTCGACTATTTTAGCTGGTAGTTTTTTACCATGTATTTCTACTTCTACTTCTTCGCCTAGTATAGCGTAACGTGTATCTAGATATGCCATTGCAATACCTCTATTTAATACTGGTGAATAGCATCCACTAGTGACCCATCCAATCCAGACATCGTCGACGTAGACACTGCTACCTTGTCTTGGGAAGAGTCTACCAGCTTCTTTACCCATTTTTAACCCTATTCTAATCCATCTCAATCCCTCTCTTCTACAAGCTCTCAGTGCTTCTTCGCCTACAAAGCCTTTTTTACTCCATGTTATTGCTCCCATTCCATACCTTAATGCCAGTGCACATGGGTATTTAACGGGGTCTTCTCCGTATTCATGGTCTCCTAGTACAAACCCCATTTCTATTCTAAGAGTGTCTCTTGCAATCAAACCAGCTGGTTTAACACCTCTAGCTACTAGTGCCTCGACTAGTTTTCTTATTTCTCCGTGTTCTCCCCATATTTCAAAGCCGTCTTCACCAGTCCAGCCACTTCTACTCACTAGAAACGTCTTTATGCCATTGAACTCCTCGTTTAATCTGAATTCGAGTGGTTTGAGGTCTCCGGCCCATTTTGCACCGAGAGACTCCATTACTTCGACTGCTCTTGGTCCTTGAAGCGCGATCATTGAGTAAGTGTTTGTTAAATCTACTACTTCGACTCTAAATCCTTTTGCAATAGCTGTATTTCTAATGTAATTCAACATCTTCTCTCTTGCAAGAGCGTTTGGAACAAAGAGCCATTCTTCATCGTTTATTTTGTAGAGCATTTCATCGTCTTTAACTCTAGCCCACTCGTTTAAAGCAAGAGTGGGGCCGCTCATAAATCCTGGTTTAACTTTTGACAAGTCTTTAGTATATATGTATTGTATTAATGGTATTACATCCGGGCCCTTTAATAGCGCTCTACCCATATGTGATACGTCGAAGAAGGCGACGTTTGTTCTAACAGCCATGTGTTCTTCTATCGCCGTTGAAAACCTCATTGGTACTTCCCAGTCTCCAAATACACCGGGTTCTGCTCCCAACTTCTCGATGTAATACTCATATAGGGGTATCTTGGGCAACTAGACTTCACCGTGAATTAATCAATGAAACTATTGAAATATAAATCGTATTTATATCTCTACACTGTTTATACAATTAAGGTGTTTTTACGTGGAGCAACATCCATGGATACCCTCACTTACACGGGAGCAAGTAGAGAAAATGCTTAGAGTTATAGGTGTAGAGAAAATAGAGGATTTGTTCAGCGACATACCATCCAGTATTAAGCTTTCATGCGAGCAATGGGAGAGTCTAGATATAGGTTTAAAGAGACCAGTATCGGAAGTAGAAGCTAAGAGAATTATTAGTGAAAAACTATCAAGGAACAAGAAGTTGAAGACGCCGCCTTTTATGGGTGGTGGTGTTTACCCACACTATGTTCCACCACTAGTTAAATACATTATATCTAGAGGGGAATTTCTAACAGCATACACTCCATACCAGGCTGAAATAAGCCAGGGATTAATGCAGGCATTGTTTGAATACCAGAGTTTAATGGCCGAGCTACTCGAAATGGATGTTGTAAACGCCTCTATGTATGACTGGGGGTCTGCTACAGCTGAAGCAGTATTAATGGCTGTACGTGTAAACAAAGGGAGAAAGAAGATTATTCTCCCAGAAAACATGAATCCACTACACAAGCAAGTAGTAGAAGCCTACACGTATCCACACGGAGTAAAACTAGTAACAACGCCGTACAATAGAGAGACAGGTGGAGTAGACCTAGAAGAACTCAAAAAACTAGTAGATGGAGAAACAGCGGCCGTCTACCTACAATACCCCAACTTCTTTGGAGTAGTAGAAGCAGATGCAAAAGCAATTGGTGAAATAGCACATGAGAAAGGAGCATTGTTTATAACGGGAGTATACCCGGTAGCACTAGGCCTACTCAAATCACCAGGAGAGCTAGGTGCAGACATAGCTGTTGGAGAGGGTCAACCACTAGGACTAGGATTAAACTATGGCGGCCCCTACCTCGGAATATTCGCTACACGATACGATATGAATCTAATTAGACAAATGCCTGGTAGAATAATCGGATTAGCCGAGTCCTATAGAGGGGAAAGAGGCTTCGCCATGGTCTTGCAGACAAGAGAACAACACATTAGGAGGGAGAAGGCAACCTCCAATATATGTACAAATGAAGCACTCATGGCAATAGCGGCTGCCGTCTACTTATCCATGCTTGGTAAAAACGGCCTTGTTAAACTAGCAGAGATAAACTATTACAGAGCACACTATGCTTGGAGTAGAATGAAAAGTATTGGATTAGAAGTGGAATTGTTTAAATACGATTTCTTCAATGAATTCCCTGTTTCATTCAATAAACACGGAGTAAAGTATAGTCTCGTCCATGAAGAGTTATTGAAGAGAGATATTCATGGAGGACTATACATTGGAAACTACTATCCAGAACTAGGAGAGACAGCTCTCTACGCGTTTACAGAACTACACTTTAAAGAAGACATTGATCTACTCGTAAACACACTCTCAGAAATACTTTCCAAGAGGTGATCTATGTGTCCACGTTTAGACAGGCAAAGTGGAGTGAACCATTAATATTCGAGCTTGGAGCACCGGGTAGAATAGGTATTAGTCTACCAGACGTCGAAGAGGAAAAGAGGGTTGTCGGAGAGGTAAAAATACCAGAGTCTATAAAGAGGACTAGTCCACCAAACCTCCCCGAGCTAAGCGAGGTAGAAGTAGTAAGACACTTTACAAATCTAACCCAGATGGCTTATGGAGTAGACAACGGGCCTGTCCCACTCGGATCATGTACAATGAAGTATAATCCGAGAATAGCGTGGGATATAGCATTCAATAGTGGAGTAGACCAGCTACACCCACTACAAGATGAGAGAACAGTGCAGGGACTACTCGAGTTAATGTATGAACTACAAAAATGGCTGGCAAACATAGTTGGAATGGATGTTTGTACTCTACACCCAGCAGGAGGAGCGCATGGAGAACTAGCCGGCGTACTAGTTATAAGGAGATACCATGAGTTAAAAGGCCAGCTCGACAAGAAAACAGAGATCATAGTGCCAGATAGTGCTCACGGTACAAACCCAGCTAGCGCGGCAATGGCCGGGTTTAAAGTCGTAGAAGTTCCATCAGGGGAAGATGGAAACGTAGATATAGAGGCCTTGAAGTCGGTTGTGGGAGAGTCAACTGCTGGATTAATGATTACTAATCCAAGCACCCTTGGACTATTCGAAGAGAGAATACTTGAAATAGCAAAACTACTCCACGAATACGATGCACTACTATACTATGACGGTGCAAACCTAAATGGTATAATGGGTTATGCAAGACCAGGAGATATGGGATTCGACATTGCACACATAAACATACACAAGACATTTAGCTCGCCACACGGTGGTGGAGGGCCAGGCGCCGGCCCCGTCTGTGTTAAAAACAGAATTGTAGACCCGGAGCGAAATATAAAACTAGGAGACCTACTACCCGGATACATAGTTGTATACGATGAAGAAAAGGGAATGTATAGATTGAAAGGGCCTGGACCAGTAAGCGTGGGGCTACTAAAATCCTTCTTCGCTAATACTATTCCACTCCTATGGGCTTATACGTATATATTGATGATGGGCCCACAGGGACTTAGAAAAGTAACAGAACACGCAGTATTAATAACAAACTACTTCGCCAAGCTCATGGAGGGAGTACGTGGATATGAAATACCATATGGTAGGGGGAGATTTAGAAAACACGAAGTAGTATTGAGTGCTAGGCCAATGGCCGAGGAAGTAGGTGTTACAGCTGAAGACGTTGCAAAAGGATTGCTAGACGCTGGACTCTACGCTCCAACAATATACTTCCCACTAATAGTTAAAGAAGCATTAATGACGGAGTTTACAGAGACTGAGACACTTGAAAACATTGAGAAATACGCTGAGAGATTAAAGGAGATTAGTAGTATAGCCTATCAAGACCCATCTAAACCCAAAGAATGGCCGTTGAACACCTCTGTAGGCAGAATTAACGTGCCAAAAGCCAACCACCCCAAGTATGTAGCACCCACATGGAGAGTCTATATTAAGAAAATGCGTGGTGAAATACAGTGAAATATGATGTAGTAGTAGTTGGATCTGGAGTAGGCGGGTATCCAGCAGCTTCTCTTCTCGCAGGTAGAGGATTAAAAGTAGCTGTAGTAGAGAAGCACCTACTAGGGGGAGAGTGTACAAACTACGGATGTGTACCAAGTAAAGCACTATACCAGTTTGCAGAAGCTGTTAGAAACATTGAGAAAATAGGTGGCTCGGCGGTATACAATTGGTCGTCTCTAATAGACTGGGTTAAAAACATTGTATCTGAATCGCGTAGAGGTCTCCAAGACCTACTTGAATCAAAAGGAGTCGAGGTAATACATGGAAAAGCAGTATTTAAAGACACGCGGAAGCTCAGTATACAAAGCGATTCAAACACACTGGAAGTTGAAGCTGGAAAAATAATACTGGCTACAGGTACAGATCCAGCCGATATACCTGTTGCTAGATTCGACGGGTCAGGTATTATCAGTAACCGTGAGGCATTATACCTCGATGAAAAACCAGATTCCATGTTGATTATCGGTGGTGGAGTAATAGGCGTAGAAATGGCTAATATAATGTCTTCTCTAGGTGTAAAAGTATATATTGTTGAACTATTAGACCACATACTCCCATTTACAGATCGAGACATCGCCCTCGCAGTTAAAACACACCTAGTACAAAAAGGAGTAGAAGTATACGAGAAGACAAGTGCGAGTAGAGTAGAGAGGATTGGTTCTAAATACATTGTTGAATTATCAAACAGTGTTAAACTAGAAGTAGACAGAGTACTCGTAGCTGTAGGCCGTAGACCAAACACTAGGGGCTTAGCCCTTGAATCTATTGGCGTTGAACTAGATCAAAAGGGCTTTATTAAAGTCAACGAGAAAATGGAGACTAGTATACCGGGTATATATGCAACAGGAGACGTGGTGGGAGGACCATTACTAGCACATAAAGCTATTCTAGAAAGCATTATTGCCGCTCGTTCAATACTCGGCGAGGAAACACCGAGACTCGATTACAAAGCTGTACCAATAACTATTTTCTCGGGGCTTGAAGTAGCCTCTATTGGCTATACTGAGAAAGAACTGACGAGTATGGGTGTTAAATACTCGAAGTATAGGATTCCACTATACTATCTCTCAGCAGTAAAGATCAAGGGAGGTAAAAACGCCTTTGCAAAAATACTAGTAGACCAAGAGAAAAACAGTGTTCTAGGAGTGCACATTGTCGCACCAAATGCATCAGAGGTTATATCAGCCTATCTACCACTCTACCTTGGTAAACTAGACTTCAAAAAAGCATCTCTAACACCCTATCCACACTTAACAGTATCAGAATCACTACGTGATTTTACAGAATACATTCTAGGAGAACCAGTCCACTTATTGAAAAAATAGTTTTTAATTAACCCTAAACCTACTCCTAAAATTCAAGAATGGGTGTTGAAATTGACTTATATCTGGTATGAAGAGTCTCTTACTACTAAGTATTGTGGTAAAAACACCTTGTGCTTCTGGATTGATGTTGCATCAGTAAATCCTGTTGGAGAGAAAACAATATATTTCTTTGATTGCACTCTATACAAGTATTCTCGTAGTGAATACTCTGACAAACCGGACTTGAGAATACTATTATCGTTTAAAAGCCCATTTACAATAGACGAGTTAAAGTATACCAGCAGGGGAGAATATAGAAAACTAGACTCGACAACACCTTGCGACAAGGGAGACGTGGAAAAATGTATTACAACAGCAATTAACGAAATAAGTAGAGAAGTAGAGAGAGCATGGGAAGTAGTTCAAAAAACACCTAAGACTCCTAGTTGGCTTAGATTTATCTTCCCAGCGAGAGACCAGAGAGTAGAGGCGAAAGGTGCATACTATGGTGTATTAGCCAAAAAAGATCTAATAGTAGAAATCGCGGGGTTAATGGGTTATAGAGAAAACTACCTAGAAGCAATTGTTAAACAAGTGAGTGTATTAATGAGTTTAAATCTAGGTAGAAACGAGTTATACGCACTGATAGGGGATAAACCAGTGAAACTAGAAGCACATAGAAAAATAATAGATTTTGAATCGTTAATTCCAGCTGTATCGCACTCTAAGTAGAGTATTTTTAAACATAAATCAACTATAGGTATATTAAATCCAGGATCACCATATATCATGTTGGAGGTTTCAATTATGAATATAAGAGAACTAAGTAGAGAAATAGCTCAAATTGTTAAACAAGTAAAACCATCTATTGTCACTATTTCAACAGAGATACCGCATCCCTCACTTTTCTTTGGATATGAACCAGTGAAGGGGTATGGCTCGGGATTTGTTATAGCACCAGGCTACATTGTTACAAACGCGCATGTTGTAGCGAGAGCGGCAGAGGTTAGAGTAGTATTTAGTGATGGATTTATTAGTGAAGCCGAGGTGTTAGCAATAGATCCAAGTAGAGACCTAGCGCTTCTAAGAACAATTGAGCATGGAGTACCAATAAAACTAGGAGACTCGGATAGAGTAGAGGTTGGTGAAATAGTCTTAGCAATAGGATCTCCACTCGGACTACTCGAAAACTCTGTCACCAT